>JBAXKJ010000011.1:0-141784 GCA_037137375.1 Prolixibacteraceae bacterium | reverse complement strand
TGACCTCAAAACCTATCTTTTTTAGTGTCTAATTTCTAATGCGAAACTTCAGTAAGTAAGAAATTGATGCTTTTTTTACTTATACTATCCTTTAGGTCAAACCATAACAACGAATAAAAGATTCTATTCTCCGGTAATTCAATTTTTTGGACTGCTTTTTTGACTGATTGAGCACTTCTATCGATTTCACCAAGAAAAGGCAAATCGGTATCGTAACTGACCTTCTTCCCCATCTCAGCATAGATAAGCAAATCGGAGACTCTTTTTGCAATCTCTTTATCACTGGCAGTGGTTGATAGGCCCAGTACACGAAAAGGGTTATTAAATATAGCATCCATATTAGTTCGAGTTAATCTGTAATATGCCTATTTGCATACTGGTGGCATTTTCTGTTTAGGCAACTAAGGTTTCAGTCTAGCATTCAATGCGATATAGTAAAACACCTGTCTTACAAATGTATCAATATAAAAGGCAATAGAGTAAAGAACGTTTATTTATTATCGCTGCTATTTAGCATGTTTTGAATGGGTCGGCGCCTGCAACGATTGGGCGAAATCTCTCAGAATATTTCTGCATTGTTGAGTCAAACTCATCATAATTCATTGCTTTTGGGCTGTAGAAAAAAAATATTCAACCACTAATCCCATAAGATCATCCCCAGATTATGATTCCGGATGAATCTACCTTGAGAGTTGATTTGATTGTTTTCAAGAATAGGGCATGATCGTAATTGGAAACTACGAGACATTCTGTAATTTCATCTATTTCATATTTTTCATTGAAAACATCCGGTTTTAGGGCAATATTACTGGTAGCTCCGGAGTCTTGAACACTTGGGTAAATAATAGCTTCTATTTTTCCATCGTATATTTCATGGAATATTTTATCGGCGAAATGTGCACTGAAAATGTAATTAATATCTTTACCTCTTTCAACATACTTGCCAAAATGCTTAGCTGTCAAGCAATAAAGTTGAAAAGTAATTTTCTGTAATTCATTTGGCAGTTGTGATAAAGCCTTTTCAAATTCAGTGCGAAGTTGGTAATCCTTACATTTTGTATAATCAATGATTGGAGATACAATTAATGGGGTCTCTTCATTTTTCACTTTCCATCTGGAAATAGTAACCAAATCACCAACATCAGGATTGGTTTCCTTTATCAATGTAGGTAAAATAAATGATGCATATAAGACACTTTGATTTTTAAGATTTGCCCTTCCATACCTATTCAATTTTTTCACTATCTCGTCTGGCGGATTTTTTAGATCATCCAACTTAGTAATGGTTTCATTATTAATGTTTGGCAACTTTTTATTGATCGTCAGTCTTTGTAAATATGGAATTACTTTGTTAAAAGCGAAATGCAAAAGCTTGAATTGCATTAATTCAGATACTATGAGATTTTCTTCAATAGACGAGATAGTAAGATCTAACTTGTCAATATCCTCAAGGGATTTTATAAATGCCGAATCAAATTCATATTTCAACATACTATAACCTCCTATCCCAATCACCTCTCCCAAATTAGTTTTTTTCCAAATCCCAGTCGGTTGTCGGTCATCTTCAGGTAGTCAATCTGCAGGATCCAGAGCGTAGTATCCATCAGAGCAGCAAAAGGGAAGCGTTTTAGATAAGCTTTTTCCGCGGTAGCAAGCACTTCGTTTTCGGCCAATTGCAAATTTCCGGAGAACTGTACACCCTGAATCTTACCAACAATACTTGTTTCGAGGACGACATTCCCGGCTACTTTGTTATTTGAGGAAACTTCCTGAATATGCCTGGTTTCAAAACCGGAAGTAAATACAAAAACCATCTGTTCTTCAATAAAGGCATAAAAACAATTAGCAACCCAGGGCTGAATGCCAGAAACAGTAGCAAGTGTGAGTACGTGATGCTTTTTAAGGAAAGCTGTAATCTTTGAATCGGGTGTATTCATAAATCGAATAAACGACAAAAGTATAAAAAAGTGTACAGCCCCCGGAGTACATTATCATGTTATGTTTTGAGATCCTGATTTGACACTTTTTTATTTGATAATTACTATCTTTGTGCTCTTCAAAAAAAGGGAGTTGGAGCACGCTATGAGTAAGAAATTCAGGGAATATAAGGAGTTTAGTCTTTCGCAAATCAACAAGGATGTTCTGAAGTTTTGGGAAGAGGACGACACGTTTCACAAGTCGATCTCGACCAGGGCCGGAGGGAAGCCTTTTATTTTTTACGAAGGACCGCCGTCGGCCAATGGCCAGCCCGGAATTCACCATGTCGTCTCGAGGGCCATTAAGGATATTTTCTGCCGCTACAAGACCCAGCAAGGTTTTTTAGTGAAGAGGAAAGCAGGCTGGGACACCCACGGACTGCCTGTAGAATTGAGTGTTGAAAAGTCACTAGGCATCACCAAAGAGGATATCGGCAAGCATATTTCAGTCGCCGATTACAACGCCGCATGCCGCCGCGAGGTGATGAAATATACGGATCTCTGGGAAGACCTGACGCACAAGATGGGTTACTGGGTCAACATGGACGACCCATACGTCACCTACGACAGCCGCTACATCGAGACGCTCTGGTACCTGCTGAAGACCTTCTACAATAAAAACCTGTTGTACAAGGGATATACCATTCAGCCCTACTCCCCCGCTGCCGGTACCGGACTGAGTTCGCACGAGCTTAACCAGCCCGGTTGCTACCGCGATGTGAAGGATACCACCTGTATCGCACAGTTCAAGGTAATCCGCAATGAGCAGTCAGCCAAGTTATTTGATCAGGTTACCACCGATCTTTACATCCTGGCCTGGACGACCACGCCCTGGACGCTGCCTTCCAACACCGCCCTTGCAGTAGGCGCCAACATTAAATATGTGAAGGTTCAAACCTTCAATCCATACACGGGAGAACCCATCACGGTGATCCTGGCCAAGAATCTTTTCCACCATTATTTCCCCGAAAAGAATGAGTCGCTAACGCTGGAAAGCTTTAACGGCGAAGGTAAAAACATCCCGTATAAACTGCTCGGTGAGTTGAACGGTAGTCAGCTGGTGGGCACCAATTACGAACAACTTTTCCCATGGGTGAAACCGATGGGTGAGGCTTTCAGGGTAATCCCGGGTGATTTCGTTACCACGGAAGACGGTACCGGAATCGTGCATATCGCGCCTACTTTTGGCGCGGACGACGACCGGGTAGCCAAGCAAACCGGCATCGTTCCCTTGTTGCTGATCGACAATGAAGGCAAACGCCAACCGATGGTCGACCGTCAGGGCCGTTTCTTCAGAATCTCGGATCTGGATCCCAAATTTGTCAAATCGAACCTCAACAAGGAGGCTTATAAAGAGTTCGCCGGCCGTTTCGTGAAGAACGCTTACGACGAAAAGCTTACCGACAGTGATGCGACACTCGATATCGACCTCTCCGTGCATCTCAAGAGAGAAGGCAGGGCCTTCAGGGTAGAGAAATATGAACACAGCTATCCGCATTGCTGGAGAACGGACAAACCGGTGCTTTATTATCCGATGGATTCGTGGTTTATCCGCTCCACATCAGTGAGGGATGAGATGATCGAACTCAACAAGACCATCAACTGGAAACCACAGTCGACCGGCACAGGACGTTTCGGCAACTGGCTCGAAAACCTTGTGGACTGGAACCTTTCCCGCTCCCGTTACTGGGGAACGCCCCTTCCCATCTGGCGTACCGAAGATACAACGGAAGAGATATGCATCGGTTCGGCCGAAGAGCTGATGGCTGAGATCGAGAAATCTGTCACGGCCGGTTTCATGAAAGCCAACCCCTACAAAGATTTTGTGGTGGGTGAAAACACCAAAGAAAATTACGAAAAGATAGACTTGCACCGTCCTTTCGTCGATGATATTATACTGGTTTCCCCGAATGGGGTAAGAATGGTCCGCGAGGCCGACCTGATTGACGTCTGGTTCGATTCCGGCGCCATGCCCTTCGCGCAGGTTCACTACCCGTTCGAAAACAAGGAAACTTTTGACACTGCTTTCCCGGCCGATTTTATTGCGGAAGGGGTGGACCAGACACGCGGATGGTTCTTCACACTGCATGCCATCGCCACCATGGCCAGGGGCTCGGTCGCCTTCAAAAACATCATCTCCAACGGGCTCGTGCTGGATGCAGCCGGCAACAAGATGTCCAAACGTTTGGGCAACGCCGTCGATCCTTTCGCCACCATCGAAAAATATGGTTCCGATCCCGTGCGTTGGTACATGATCACCAATTCACAGCCCTGGGACAACCTGAAATTTGACCTGGGCGGCGTCGATGAGGTGCGCAGAAAATTCTTCGGAACGCTTTATAATACTTACAGTTTCTTCGCTTTGTACGCCAATGTAGACGGATTCACCTACCGGGAAGCCGAAATACCTTATTCTCAACGGCCGGAACTGGATCGCTGGATCCTATCGCTGCTGAATACGCTGGTTGGCGAAGTGACAGAAGCCTACGAGACCTACGAGCCCACCAGGGCGGGAAGGGCAATTTCCGATTTTGTGTCGGAAAACCTCTCCAACTGGTATGTGCGCCTGAGTCGCAAGAGATTCTGGGGTGGCGAATATGATGCCGATAAGATCTCGGCCTATCAGACTTTGTTTACCGCACTTTCGACTGTGTCCAAACTGATGGCGCCGATCGCGCCTTTCTTCAGCGACCAGCTTTTCCGCGACCTGAATAAGGTATCCAAAAAGGAGCAGGATATTTCCGTGCATCTCACCTTGTTCCCGAAGACTGACAGTCAGCTGGTCGACAAGGCGCTGGAGGAGCGGATGGAGATGGCGCAGACGGCTTCTTCCATGATTCTCGGACTTCGCCGGAAGGAGAAAATTAAAGTACGCCAGCCGCTGGCAAGGATTATCGTCCCGGTCCTAAACGAGAATTTCCGCAAACAGTTTGAAGCCATCGAGAGCATCGTACTGACGGAGGTCAATGTAAAGACAGTGGAGTATCTGACCGATTCGTCCGGTATCATCAAGAAAAAGATTAAGCCCAATTTTAAAACGCTTGGGCCCAAATATGGCAAGCTGATGAAACAGATTGCCGCAGTTGTCTCTTCCATGGATCAGCAGCAGATCGTTGCTTTCGAGCGGACCGGTTCGTTCGATACGTTCATTGAGGGAGAGGCCGTCAGACTTGTTACAGAAGATGCGGAGATCATGACGGAGGATATCCCCGGATGGCAGGTTGCCAGCGAAGGAAATCTAACGGTGGCGCTCGACATCAACGTGACTCCTGAACTAAGACTGGAAGGTATTGCACGCGAACTTATCAACCGGATTCAGAATCTCCGCAAGGAGAGTGGGTTCGAGGTAACGGACAAGATTGAACTCACGGTTGGACAGCATCCTGAGCTGGCTGCAGCACTGGAAAAATACGGTGAATACATTTGCAATCAGACACTTGCAATAAAACTAAGTCTGGCTGATATTTCAGAAATGAAGACCGATCAGCTGGTTGAGATAGAACCCGGATTAGAGACCCTGATCCTGGTAAGGAAAATATAAAATTGATTAACCGGGCTTGTTCATAAATTTTTGCTGAAGCCGGTAGAAACAGTTCCTAATTAGATTATATTTACAAAAAGCTTAACATTATGGCAGAGAAAACAAGATATTCAGACGATGAACTCCAGGAGTTTAAGGCTTTGATTTTGGGCAAACTAGACAAAGCGCGTCAGGATTATGAACTATACAAAAACGCGATTACCCAGGGTGATGGCAACGATACGCAAGACACCTCCCCGACTTTCAAGGTATTGGAAGAAGGTGCTGCAACCTTGTCGAAGGAAGAAGCCGGAAAGCTCGCACAGCGTCAGCAGAAATTTATCCAGCACCTGGAAGCTGCCCTGATTCGCATCGAAAACAAAACGTATGGTATCTGTCGTGAAACAGGAGCCCTGATCTCGAAAGAACGGCTTCGTGCAGTTCCGCACGCTACGCTATCTATTGACGCCAAAAATTCACAACATTGATCCATTTTTAACTGGACAGGAGTACTTGCCGGTTCGTTTATTAAGGGCTGGAAGGATTTCTTTTGGCCAATTTATGTCTGAGAAAAACCCATGAGTGTAAAAAACAAGTCCATCCTGCTGATTTTTTTGATCCTCCTTGCCGATCAGGTGCTGAAGATCTTTATCAAGACCCATTTCATGCTGGGCGAAGAGGTCGTGATCTTCAAAAACTGGTTCATCATTCATTTTGTTGAAAATAACGGGATGGCTTTCGGCTTTGAGTTTGGCAACAACATCGGTAAATATTTCCTTTCAATTTTCCGGATAGTCGCCATCGGCGCTTTGGGCTGGTATCTCACCAAACTCTGGAAAAAAGATATCCCTTTCGGACTCGTGGCCTGCTTCTCGCTGATCCTGGCAGGAGCGGCCGGTAACCTCATCGACAGCGCCGTATACGGACTGATTTTCAATAATTCACACGGGCAAGTGGCCTCATTTCTGCCTGCCGGCGGTGGATATACCACTTTTCTGCTGGGCAAGGTCGTCGACATGTTTTACTTTCCGCTGATTGACACCCACTTTCCCACGTGGTTTCCGATCTGGGGCGGACAGGAGTTTGTTTTCTTCAGACCGGTTTTTAACGTCGCAGATTCCTCAATTTCTGTTGGTATCGTAGCCATTTTCATCTTCTACAGGAGTCATTTCGACGAGAAAAAGGAAGAGGTTGCAGTCCCCGAAATAGTTGCCGAATCAGAAATAGTTGCTGCTCCAGAGAATGAAACTGTCACCAACGAAGAAGCTGTAACCAGTGAAAAAGCTAAAGAAGAATAGGCTGAAAGGATCTCATCCATATATCTGATAATCAAAAAGTGCAGTAGTAATATTGCGCTTTTTTTATTTAACAGAGATCGGTCAAATCAATTTTACAACTCTGAAACGAAGTCATGATTACTCCAAGTGTAACGTTGCTCAAATTTACATTGTAAAGGAGATCAGTTGCTGAAATTTTTTGATCAATTGAAACATGTATTGCAGAGGTGAATTTTATACTTTCTTGATAAAGCGATTGTGTATTAATGCGTTATTAATGTACATTACGTTAAAGAGTTTTTATTGTGTAATTTAATTTTATTGACACACAAACAAAAATATCATAAAAAAACTGTATATTAGACAAAACTGTCCAAATCGATTGGTCAAATGGGAACTGAATCTTTCGGCAATTACATCAGGCGATTAAGAATGGAAAAGAACCTTCCTTTGAGAAAGGTTGCTGCTCAACTTGATATTGATACTTCAACCCTAAGCAAAGTTGAAAGGGGAGACAGACCTATCTCAATTAAATATTTGAAACCACTGAGTCAGATACTTGAAATTGATCTAAAAGAAATTCAAATAAAATTTTTAGCTGATGCTATTAATCGTGAATACGGACAATTGGAATTTTTCGTATATGGACTTAAAGAAGCTGAAGACCAATACCTAACCTCAAAGAAGAACAAATGAGCACGAAATTTTTCACTAACCAAATCAACAATACACTCTTTGAAAAATTCAAAGGTATTTTTGAGCACACCAATGTTTTTTACTTTGATGCTTTGGTAGGTTTCTTCAGATCTTCAGGCTATTTTAGGATTCAACCCTTATTAGATAAGGTTGAAAAAGTGCGAATATTGGTTGGTATCGATGTTGATTATTTGATGAGTGAGGCCGCCCGTAAAGGCTTGGAATTTAAGTTTAATGTCGATCTAACTAAGGATGAATTAATTGCGAAGATCAAAGAAGACATTCAGGACGCGGAATATAGCTTGACCGTCGAAAATGGGATTATCCAATTTATAGAAGATATTGTAAAGGAAAAGCTGATTATTAAAGCCCATCCAAGCAGAGAACTCCATTCGAAGATTTACATTTTCCGTCCCCCGATTTTTAATGAGCATAATTCAGGTTCAGTAATTACAGGCTCTAGTAATTTGTCTGAAGCAGGTTTAGAAAAGAATTTTGAGTTCAATGTTGAACTGAGGGATTTTGATGATGTGGCTTTCGCCCTGAAAACGTTTGAGGAATTATGGAAAGAATCTGTTGATATTCTTCCGGGGGACCTATCAAACCTAAAAAAATCAACCTATTTAAACGACGAATTTACACCCTTCGAGATTTACATTAAATTTCTGATTGAATATTTCGGTAACAGTATCGAATACGACCCGGAATCGATCACCGATTTGCCCAAAGGATACAAAAAATTGCACTATCAGATTGATGCAGTAAATGACGGTTATAACAAACTAATACAGCACAACGGATTTGTATTAGCAGATGTTGTGGGATTAGGGAAAACCATTATTGCAACCATCATTGCAAAAAAATTCTACTTTATTAACGGTTATCGTTCCCGAATTTTGGTGATTCACCCGCCACTATTAAAGTACAATTGGGAAAAGACAATGCGCGATTTTGAAGTTCCAAATGTAAGTTTCATTACAAATGGTAGCTTACATAAAATTAAATACCCTGAAGATTATGACTTAATTATCGTTGATGAAGCGCACAAATTCAGAAGCGATGAATCCGAAATGTTTAATCAGTTGCAGAAGCTTTGCAAGACAGCAAGAAAACGGCCTGATGCAGAAGGTAATTCCCAAAAAAAAGTAATTCTGGTTACTGCAACTCCATTAAACAACAAGCCAGACGATATTCGAAATCAGTTATATCTGTTTCAGGATTCCAAAAATTCAACATTGCCTGTGGGCAACTTACAGAATTTTTTCCGTCCGCTTATTGATCGTTATAACCGCCTGAAGAAATCAAAAGACAATACACACATTTCCAACGAGATTAAGAAAATATACAAAGAAATTAGGGAGAAGATTCTTGAGCCAATCATTGTTCGACGCACCCGAACTGACATACGCAACACAGAAGAATATTGGAAAGATATAGTCAGCCAGGGGATTTCATTTCCTGACATTGTACCTCCCCGTCAATTGCTATACCAGTTGGATGATCCGCTTAACGAACTTTACGACAAAACACTTGCTTACCTTAAAAATACAAATTCGGGTTTGGGGTATTATCGTTATCAGGCCATCCGGTTTTTACCCAAAGAGGTAAAGGATAAGCTCTTTAACAAACGAGCAGAGCTGATTTCAGATTCCTTAGCAAAGATTATGAAGACTCTCTTAGTGAAACGGATCGATAGCAGTTTCTTTGCTTTTAAGAAAAGCCTCCACCGATTTCTTTTGGCCAATACAGCTATGAAGAAAATGTTGGATAATGACCGTGTATTTATTGCTCCAAAAATTAATGTGAATGAATTTATTTTGAATGAAGAAGAGGATCTACTGGAAGAAATTTTAAAACAAGTAGAAGACCCAGAGCAAATACAGGCATTTTCAAAAGACGATTTCGATGTAAAGTTTATTGAAGGTATTGAGCATGACCAACAAATTCTGGAAGAATTAGATAAGGCATGGAAAATGATAGAATATGATCCCAAATATGATGAATTTTTAAAACGGTTACAAGATGGCCTGTTTTCTGAATCTATCAACGACAATCATAAACTGGTGGTATTTTCAGAATCGAAGGAGACAACCAACTACTTGAAAGATCGGTTAATTGCCGACGGAGTCCAAAGAATTTTATGTGTTGATAGTTCTAATCAGAAAGACTTGGTGGATGTAATTGCTGAAAACTTTGATGCCAACTATAAACAACAACGAAATGACTACGATTTGGTCATTACTACTGAAGTACTTGCTGAAGGTGTAAACCTTCATCGCTCCAATGTTATCCTGAATTATGACATTCCCTGGAATGCAACGCGCTTGATGCAGCGGATTGGTAGGGTTAACCGGATAGGTACTGATGCTTCCAAAATATACATTTATAATTTCTTCCCAACCTCGCAAGCCGATAGTGAAATCGAACTTAACAAAAAAGCTTTCATGAAATTGCAGGCTTTTCATTCTGCATTGGGAGAAGATAGTCAGATTTACTCGCAGGATGAAGAATTTGAATCATTTGGACTGTTTGAGAAAGTTCCTGATGAAGACCGTGATGAACGACTAATTTACCTCAACCATTTAAGAAGTTTCAGGGAACATAATCCCGATTGGTTCAAGATAATAAGGGATACCATGCCTCTTCGGGCGCGTACTGGGCGGAAACGCAAACTAAACCACGGTTGCACGCTGGCATACATCAAAAACAAGAAACGCGATTGTTTTTATTACCTGTACCCGGACTTGAAACTTGAAGAGCTAACGTTTATTGAAGCTGCTCAAATTTTCGAAGCCCATGAAACAGAGAAGCCGGTTCCGTTGCACGAAAAGCACCATAAACAAATCAATCAGGCCATTGAAAGTTTCAGATCGGAAGAGAGCCTTTTGCTTTTGGGTGAAAAAGGATCAGTGAAACTGGGGCCAAACGAACAACGGGCAATTGCTTTTGTCAACGACTGTTATCGCCTCGAATTTGCAAACGATCTGGAAAAAGACAGACTGAATGCTGCAAAGATGGCGATTCGTAATGGGCGATTCCAGAAACTTCCGCGCGAAATCAATAAGTTGATCAAAGACGCTAACAAAGAACAATTTAAGCTGATTGATAGGTTTTCAAAACTCATGGATATTCTGAAAAACTATCCGTTGCTCGAACATGCCTCCGAAGAACAACAGGAAAACAAGAAGGCTAAAGTATTTTCACCAGCGAACACACCAAAAATCATTATCTCCGAATCGTTTGTATAACCCGACCTATGGAAAAAGAAACCCTGCATAACCTTCTCCGACAAAAATATACACGTGCTAACTGGAAGCAAATTGTTGATGCCATGTTTCCGGGCCGTGACTTTTTTGCATACGATGAACTTGTTGATTTTACAAAAGATGCGCAATACGAATTAACGGAAAGCATAATCAGGTTTGGGAATATTGAGCTGGACGATGGAGCTTTGATCGCGCTATACGAAGTAAAACTGAAAAACGACAATCAGTCTGTCCGCATTGCAAAAAACAGAGTTGGGTTACGCAATTTGATTACTGCCGAAGTAATTCCGGGCATTGTTGACGGTGCCCTGATTTGCTATTTTCAGGAAGGAATACCCGAATGGCGTTTCTCCTTTTTCTCAAAATCAGTTTTCTGGGACGAAGAAGGAAAACAGGTCAGGAAAGAAACTCATCCGAAACGATACACTTATGTATTGGGACCGCCCGAAACCGGAGAAACCTGCGTTACTCCGCGAGACCGTTTCTTTTTACTGGCCGAAAGACAAAAACGAACGATTAAAGATGTTTTGGAAGCTTTTTCGGTCGAGAAAGTATCTAAAGAGTTCTTTGTAAGTTATAAGAAACATTACCAGAGGTTTGTTGACGAATTGATTAATTCAACAGCATTTATCTGGGCTTTCAGCAAAGAGGAAAAAACGGTAAGGGATTTTGTAAAGAAGATGCTGGGACGCATCGTGTTTCTGCATTATCTGCAAAAAAAAGGCTGGCTTGATGTTCCTGAAGACAAGAACTTTGGAGAAGGCCCCAAATCGTTTATCAAAGATTTGTTTGGAAAATACGACAATGCAGCATTTTATACCACCTGTTTGGTTCCGCTGTTTTTTGATACACTTAATGATCCAAGAAATAAAAACTATTCAGTAACCGGAAATAAATTTCCTTATCTGAACGGTGGACTTTTTGAACGCGACGAATTGGAAAAGAAAGGGAAAACTGACGGTTTAACATTTAAGCCCGAACTCTTTGAAGATTTATTTGAGTTTTTTGCACAATACAATTTCACCATCGACGAAAGTACGCCCGACGATTTGGATATTGGGATTGACCCCGAAATGTTGGGACACATTTTCGAAAACCTATTGGAAGAAAACCACGAGAAGGGCGCTTATTACACGCCCAAAATGATTGTGCAGTACATGTGCCAGGAGACGTTGATCCAATACTTGAAACTGCATTTGGGCGATCACAGCGAAATTGAACAGCTTATTCGCTATAACAAAATTGGTGATCTGAATGATAAAAGCAATTTCATTCGTAACCAGGCACCTAAAATTGAGAAACTGCTTGACGAGGTGAAAATATGTGACCCTGCTATTGGTTCAGGAGCTTTCCCGATGGGGCTTTTACAGGAAATTTTTCATGCAAAACTGGCCCTCGACTGGACCATTGCCGATAAAGCAGCATTAAAACGCCGGATTATACAAAACTCCATTTACGGGGTCGACCTCGACCGGGGAGCTGTTGACATTGCCCGACTTCGTTTTTGGTTGTCAATTATTGTTGATGAAGAAGTGGAGCCCGGAGAAATACCCGAAGCCCTCCCGAATTTCGATTACAAAATCATGCAGGGAAATTCGCTATTCGAGTCGTTTAAAGGAATACCACTGAAATACGAAGAACAACCGGCAAAACCCGAAATTCAGCGCAACCTGTTTGGAGAAATCGTTAATCCACAATTGAATATTTTTCAGGCCATCCAAAAAGATTTGGTAAAGCTCGAAAAAGATTTGTACGACCCGGTCAACAACCACCGGAAAGAAGAAATCCGAAATTCGATTGACGAACTAGTTGCTAAAACCGTTGAAAATTCAATTGCTAAAGAAGTCCAGAAGAAAGAAAAGCTTTTGAAAGAATTTGAGGTAAACCTGTCGGCGCATCCCACCACGCAACAGCAAAAGAAACGCACTCAATTGTTGCAGGAAATTATAGACTTAAAAGGATCGCAGCAGGAAATTAAACAATATCTGAAAAAGGATGAAAAGCCCTATTTTCTATGGCATTTGTTTTTCAAGGATGCTTTTGACCAGGGTGGATTTGATATTGTAATCGGAAATCCGCCGTATGTCAGGCAAGAGCTAATAACATCTATTAAACCATTTTTACAAAAAGAGTACGATGTTTATAATAGTGTAAGTGACCTATATACCTACTTTTTCGAGTTGGGACATAAAATTTTAAAATCAGACAAAGGAGTCTTTTCTTTTATCTGTTCCAAACAATATACAAGAGGTCGCTTTGGCTATAATCTACGCGAATATTTACTTGACAATACTGAATTATCAGGTTATATAGATTTCAACGAAGTTCAGGTTTTTGGTGCGACCGTAGATACATCCATCATTTTTTATCAAACTAAAGCAATTAGAAAGGACAATTACAACTTGCTATTTTGCACTGTAGGAAATGATTTAGAAGGAAATATTCCGTTAATTGATTATATCAATAAAAACGGATGGAGAATTGACGTAAGGACATTAAATCCTGATTCATGGTCTTTTGCGCCGAAAAAGGAAGGCAAACTAATTGAGTACATTGAAACTAATAATAAGAAACTCATCGACTTCGGAATTAAAATAAATCTTGGTATCAAAACTGGATTTAATGAAGCTTTTTATCTAGACAAAAATACAATGGAGTCTCTTATTGAGAAGGAACCTAATTGTAGAATTCTTATTGAAAAACTTCTCCGTGGAAGGAATATCAAAAGATATAAAGCAAATTTTGCTGATACTTGGTTATTAAACACGCATAATGGTTATTCAGGTCATTCAGCAATTGATGTTCAAAAGGATTTCCCATTAGTTTATGAATATTTATTTCAATTTAAATCACAGTTAGAAAAGCGAGGAGATAAGGGTTGGCATTGGTCAAATCTAAGAAACTGTACTTATATCGACGATTTTAAGAAAGAAAAGATAACCTGGATTACGCTTTCAGACAAAGCAAACTTTCTATATGATAATGAAGGTTACTTTGTAAACAATAGTGCTTATTTCTTTACTGGCGAGAATTTGAAATATTTTACATCAATTCTTAATTCTAAACTTGTTGAATGGTATTTCAACTTTATTGCAACACATTCAGGTGTTGGTACAAATAGATGGGAGAAGACGTATGTTGATCAAATACCTATTCCAGAAATTCCAAAATCCGAAATGCGGCCATTTGAAATACTTGTCGATTACATTACCTACATCAAAAAGCGGGAGCAAATCATCAGCCCATACACACCCAACAGCCACATGGCCACCAATTTCGAAGAATTGGTCGATGCTTGTGTGTATGAGTTGTATTTTAAAGACCACATGCTGGAGAAGGAAATAGATGTATTGCAGTTTGTTACCCCATTGCTTCAGCCCATCGACAACCTCAACGAAGAAACCGAAAAACAAAAAATCGACACCATTATAAACCGGGTGTACGATCAATACAAGGCAACCGACAGTCCCATCAGGCAGAGAATGTTGCATTTCCCCATTAAAAGTTCCGAAATCATAAATGTGATTCAAAATGGATAGAAAGAAAATTGATTACACCTCTGCGACTCATTCATTGGAGAGTGCTTTATTTAAGGTGGAACGCATTCCATTGTTCGCAAAAATAAAGGATAGTACGAATAGTCTGAAAGAAATAGGTATTCCTGATTTTCAGGCCCTGTTTAACGGTAGTGACAAAACACTCCTAAGTGTGGTAACCAACAATTATCAGTTGGTAACAAATGAAAAAGCCTTGGAAATAGGTAAAAATGTATTTTGCGAATTGTTTCCTATGGTTAAAAAAAGTGATTTAATTCCTTTTAAAGTTATTTCAACTAAGAAAAAAACATCCTGTCATATAGATTTAATACATAAAGATGTGACACTTGAAAAATGGGAACAAGATACTTGGTTGCCATTTTTAAGAATATCAAATAGTTATAACCGTACTTTTGCTCTTTCGTTTGAAATTGGGTTCGTTAGGGAACTGTGTTCAAATGGTTTCATTTTCGATAAAGAATCCATCAAGGTAAAATTTGCACATACAAGAGGACAAATTCCGGTAAAATTTGAAGTTGATGTTTCAAAACTTCGCAAATATGAAATTGAATTTGTCAATCATCTGAATAACCTGAATCGCTTTTATGTTGACCCAATCTATGTTTTACCTTTAGTTTTGAAAGCACTAAATCACAGGTTCAGGTTAAATGACAACAATCCCAAAATCCGAGACCGGGAGTTGGAAAGGTTTTCGGACACCAAATCCCTGATTAATGAACTCACAGATATCTATTACAAGGAGCTAAAACCAACTGCATATGCAGTTTTAAATATTGTAACTGATTTAATTTCACATCAGCAGGACTACAAGACGATTCCATTGTTTTCTTCTCACATAAATAGCTATTACAATAAACCAGGCGACTGGATTCAGGACTTTACCTTAGAAATTCAAAGCCAGAAGTTTAATATGGAGGAATATTTAGGAGAGTTTAAAACCTACTTGAATTAATTGACTGATCGTTAACCTTAAAATTGTAGTTCATAATGGACAGAAAGGATTCCCGACAATACATGGAAATGGCAATTGAAGCCATGCATGCCTCAATTCCCGAACCTCGTTCTGATAAAAAGGTGAGCCCATTAGTTGGTTCTGTTCTGATTAAACCCGATGGTACGACCCAAACCGCTTCCAGAGGAGAACTTCGATATGGTGACCATGCAGAATTTACGCTACTCGAACGAAAGAATCGATCAGAAAAACTCGATGGTTGTATATTGTTTGCAACGCTTGAACCATGTGCTCCCGGTTCAAGGCGCCATCCCAAATTGGGTTGTGCCGAACGAATTGTAAATGCCCGGATCAAAGAAGTTTGGATTGGAATTGAAGACCCCGATCCGACGGTTGACCGGAAAGGAATCAAATATCTGGAAGAAAACGGGATTACGGTACATCTTTTTGACAGAGACCTTCAGCAAGAAATTGAAGATGCCAATGCTGATTTTTTAAAACAAGCAAACGAACGAAAAGAAGAGGCAGAAAAGAAAGATATTGTTTTGACGGTTTTGGAGAATGCTGAGCCAAAAGCCGATTATACCGACTTGTCGATCGACGTATTAGACAAATATCGGGATAAAATAGGAATGAAATCTGACATCCATTCCGACGAATTTAAAAGAAAGCTATGGAGAAAGGGAGTCCTTCAAAAAACAGACAATATCTTTTTGCCATCAGGCTTAGGACTACTCTTGTTTGGTAAATCACCCGAGGACTTTCATCCCCAATCCATTATAAAAGCGACGGTTCGTTATCCGGGAGGTAAAACAGAAATAAGGGATTTTAAGGGACCAATAATCAATATCCCCAACCTGATTGAAGAGTGGTGGTACAAGGTCATGCCACACAGTATTGATCGTTCTTCTACCAAGCGGCAACGTGAATCTGAATTTCCGTACGAGCCAATCCGTGAGGCTATTGTTAATGCAATTGTTCATCGTGATTATGACATTGTTGGAGCTTCCATTCATTTAGATATTACACCTGATTTTATTTCCATCAAAAGTCCAGGTGGTCCGGTTTCTCCTTTAACACTGAGCGATCTTAACCGTTTCAATGCACCAAGTTTGAGTCGTAATCCTGTATTATTTTCAATATTTGCTGAATTTGAAATGGTGGAAAGACGGGGATTTGGAATGGAAACTTGGAGTACACTTCCTCAGAAATACAACCTTCCTATTCCGGAATATTCTTTTAAAGAACCGTTTCTACAAATCCAGTTTGCAACAAGCTTCGAAAGCAAGAAGATGTTATTAGATGAAGAAATCAGAAAGAAACTTTCTGATGAAGAGTTTGCCGGATATGAGTTTGTAAAATCAAAAGAACTTGTAACAAAGAAAGAATATATTGATGCATTTGGATTTAATGATAAAAAAGCCCAGCGTCATTTAGCTAAGTTTAGAGATTTAGGTCTTGTTATTATTGAAGGTGCTGGTCCTTCTTCTGCTTATCGAGTTGCTGGTGTTGATTAAAAATAAGGTTATAAATCAGGACATAAATCAGGACATGATGTCCAGATTGATAACAGAACACATACTGCAAATGATGAATCTGGACATAAAGAACAAGTTGATGACCAGATTAAGGATGCAACGATAAAGAAATTGATTCAAGAAGGACATTTGGGGAGGATTGATAGATAGATTGGTGAAGGTAGTCCTTATTGTACTGATCAATCGAATAAAGAAGGGCATGGTCAAACGCATGGTCATGCTAAAGCTTTTGAGGGGATAAATGCCAGAGCGCATGGAAATATATTTATTGAAATAGTTGAATATTAACCTGAAATAGAACCTAATTGTACACATATAATGAAGAGACTTAATTCCATAAAAATACAAAACTTCAAAATATTCAATGAACTCGTAAATATCCCGATAGAGCAAAAACACGTACTAGTTTGGGGAGTAAATGGTAGTGGCAAGTCATCTCTTTACTGGTCACTTTATACCTTTCTACAATGCAGCGGCAAAGCGGTTGATGAGGAAAAGAAGTATTTCAACAAAGGAGATGAAAGTTTGCACAACATCCATGCTCCGGCAGATTTGGAATCATATATAAAATTAGGGTTCAAAGAACCTGGGGGAGAAGAGCAAGTCTTTGAACTAAGTTCAACTAAAGACGAAACAAAAGGAGAGCTAATACCATCGGTCAATTCAGGTAGTGAGTTCATTACACATCGGCTTTTACTCAATTTTTACAATTATCGAAATTCACAGCAAATTGATTTATTCCCTATTTTTTACCGTGACATCTTCCCATATTTCAATACCCCCAGAGGCAACAGTTTTCAATCAATACTAAAAAAAATAGAACAATCTTTAAATACAGAAACTACATCAAATTTGGGTGCATGGGTTAAAGAGTTTAATGATGGCGTTGAAGATTTGATTATGTCGATTCGGCGGGGTGATGCAAGTAAGTTTTACAATGATAATCTGTCATATAAAGGTGAAAAAATTGATATTCAAATCCATTTCCCTGAATTGTTGGAAATTCAAGGGAGTAAAGGTAATCGAAGAATAAAAGAGCCTGTTATTCGCTTACAGGCAAAATTTAAGCCCGACGGCAATCCGGAAACAGAAATACATCGTCCGCAATCATTTTTTAATGAAGCCAGGATTAATGCAATCGCTCTTGCTATCCGTTTTGTGTTAATGGAAAACCGACCACCAGTTACTACAGTGAAGTTTTTGGTATTGGATGACTTGCTGATTAGTCTGGATATGCAAAATCGTGTGAAAATAATAAAACTCATCCTTAAGCAATATTCAGAAAAATATCAACTTTTCATTTTTACTCACGATAAAGGTTTTTATAATGAAGTATTACGACAAATTGAATCCCAGAAACACTTCTGGCAAGTCATACAATTATACGAACCTAAAGAGACTGGGCAAAATCCGGAAATAAAATATGAGGATGAAGGATATATGGCAATGGCAGATTCAGCATTTCTAAGAAGAGATTTTGAAGCTTGCGCATTATATTTAAGGAAAGAAACAGAAGCGATATTGATAAAGTTTCTTGATCCGGAAATGGAGCTCTTTTGGAAACAAAAAGAATGGATTAGTTTGGCTGATTTTATTGCAAGAACACGTAAGAAATTGGATACTTATGCAACCAATGATTTTGCTCGCTTTGTGAATCAGACTATTACAAAAGAAGAACTCGAATTATTGAAAAGCGACTTGGGAGCACCTGTCGATACTGCTGAAAGCAAGGCATTGATCGGACGACTTAATACATACCGCCAACGTTTATACAGCTTTATAATAGCGGAGAAAGATCTTAGGATAAATCCTATTTATGAGATTGTTGATGACATCAAAGGAATAAAGGACCGAGTGTTAAATCCTGGAGCACACGCTGGGGAGGCACCCTTTTTTGAAGAAGAAATTGCTGAAGCTATTGAAAAGGTTAAGCTTTTAAAATTAAAGTTGAATGAATTGGCATTGGAAGAGCCAGAAGTCGAAACAGTTTAAATCATTAAATATTAAAGTTATGGCAACAAAAATTCAAATGGGAAATGATGAGTTTATCCTCTACATCAGGAAAACATCGAAGTGTTCATATACTAATGACACATTAGGTAGACTAATTTTTGAATGGCTGGAGACTCGTGGTGCGATTAAACTTTACAATGAAAAGGCACAACCTTGTATGTGGGGAAATTAAGCTATGAATATGGATGCATTAAATTTACCTGAACATGCAACACAATTTGAATTTGATAGAAATTTACTTCCGAAATTATATGATCATTTGGATATTCTAAAAACCCATTAACCAATGCAAACAGCCCTCTATCTCAACAATAAGCGGTTCACCGAAAAAGAATTTTCCAAAGAAAAAGAGTTGGAAGACTTGATGTTTCAGAATAGCAAAAACCTGTTCGGTCAACATAGCATCATTATCGAAGCAAAAAAGAAGATCGACCACAAGACGTTAGGCGGAACTATTCCCGATGCCTTTCTGTTCGACCTCAATGACCCGGAGAATCCAGAGTTTTATCTCATTGAAGTAGAGTTGGTCAGCCACAGTTTCTTCAACCACATTTTTCCACAGATCACCAAGTTCTTTGCTTTTTTCAAGAATCCGGTAAGCCAAAGTGAATTGATTGAGAAACTTTATTCGCTGATCAATGCGGATGCTGGACTAAAGAAACAGTTTAAGGACCGTATCGGGAACAAGGAAATATTCAAATTCATTAAAGATACCATTGAAAACAGTCAAAACATCTTGTTGATACTCGACAATGAGAAACCCGAATTGCCGGAGATCATTAATACCTATACCGATACATGGGGTAAAATTGTTAAGTTGACCTTGCTGAAAGAATACTGCAACAACGGGGAAAGCATCATCAGTTTAACTCCTGAATTTGCAAACCTTGTAACAGTGGAACTTTCTTCTGACGAGGAAGTCAAAGTTGGTCCATATACTGAAGATTATCATCTAGAAGATGCTTTGCCGGAGATAAAGGAAGCATACCGAATATTGCACGATGAGCTTACGGAACAAATAAAAGAGATCAAATTTAATCCGCAACGCTACTATGTTTCACTAAGGAAGAAACGGAATTTTGCTTTCATTGAAGTACGGAAAAAGAAAATGACTATAGTAGCCATGCTTGATCAGGCTACCATTGAAAGCAAAATAAAACATCATAAGATAGTGACACTTACGGATAGCGTCCAGAAATTCTATAATGGACCATGTGCACAGATCATTATTACTGATCAGTCTCATATTGATGAGATTGTAAATCTTTTAGTAGAAATACAGAAGTAATGATGTCTTGGTTCTCTAAAACACTTGAAAGAAATTTGATGAACAATTTGGGCATCTAATAATTCGTGAAATTAGTAGATCATTTAGTAGTTCAAAAATTGATAGTACTTTTGAAGCTGCTGATTTTCTGAATCTTAAAGATCTAATAAGGTATAATTTTATTAGAATTTTATTAGAACTTGTTAGAAATAACGCTAATACTTGTGCTATTTATGAAGGAAAAATTTATCCTATTGAACTTATACAAATACCATTTTGAATTCGATTCTCTTCTGATCAAAAATGCCCGTTGTCTGTACTTGTTGTCCAGATTAAGGGCAATCATAGAAAAAAGATGACCAATAACCAACAGCAGCACGAGTTGCAGCAGTTACAGCAGGAGATTTTATACAGTAGAATACTACGATAGATAGAATTAAGAACATCATTTACAAAAGAACAGGATTCAGCAACAAGTTCAAAACAAAAATACCAGATAACACAAAAAGGATTGGCCTTTCATAGCCTTATTAAAATATAACTCCATGCAATCAATCAATCCATTTTCAGGAAAAATAATCCAAACCTACCGGGAATACTCTTCCGGCGAGGTGGATTCCATTTTGCATAAGGTCGACGCTGCTTACCAACGATGGAAGCATACGGACTTTGAATTCAGGGCCCTCAAGATGCGGAATCTGCAGGCAGCTTTGACGCTTCGCAGGGAATCACTGGCTCATTTAATGGTTTCTGAGATGGGGAAAGTCCTGCGGGAGGCTTTGGGGGAAATTGACAAATGCGCCCTTTGCTGCGGTTATTACGCCGATAATGCAGCGTCCTTTCTGAAAAATGAGGTGGTTCCGACTGAGGCTTACGAATCCTATATTTCTTATCAACCCATCGGGACGATCCTTGCGGTGATGCCCTGGAACTTCCCGTTCTGGCAGGTGTTCCGCTTTTTGGCGCCGGCGTTGATGGCAGGTAATACGGGGGTGCTGAAACATGCCTCCAATGTTTCCGGTTGTGCACTGGCCATTGAGCATCTGGTGATGGAGGCCGGGTTCCCGGAGAATATATTCAGAACCCTTTTGATCGGTTCTTCGGCCGTTCAGTCTGTCATCGAAAATCCATTTATCAAGGCTGTCACCCTTACCGGAAGCACACCTGCCGGGAAAGCGGTAGCCGCCGCAGCAGGTGCCAGCCTCAAAAAATCCGTGCTCGAACTGGGGGGCAGCGATCCACATCTGATCCTGGAAGACGCCAACGTTGAGACTGCAGCCAGACTTTGTGTAACCAGCAGGCTGCTGAACGCCGGACAGAGTTGCATCGGAGCCAAGAGGTTTATTGTGGCAGACAAGGTATATGATGCTTTCAAGGATGAATTTGTGCGGCTGATGGCAGCAGCGGCTTTTGGTGATCCACTCGATCCGCAGACCGCGCTGGGTCCGCTGGCCCGCACGGATCTCCGCGATGAGCTTCACCAGCAAGTTGAAAGAAGCCGGAACATGGGAGCGACGGTTTTGCTAGGTGGGTATATCCCGGTAGGGTCTGCTGCTTTGTATCCGCCAACGGTGCTGGAAAATGTAACTCCTGGAATGCCTGCTTACCATGAAGAATTATTTGGTCCGGCAGCTGTTTTGTATCGATTTAGGACGGAAGAAGAGGCCATCAAAATTGCCAATGACACAGTTTTTGGTCTGGGTGCGGGTGTCTACACATCAGATCTTCAGAAGGGAAAAGCCCTGGCCGAAAAAGGGTTGGAGGCAGGCTGCGTGTTTGTCAATGATTTCGTTAAATCGGATCCACGGCTTCCTTTCGGTGGCATCAAGGAGAGCGGCTATGGACGCGAGCTCTCAGCCTTTGGCATCAGGGAGTTTGTGAATATTAAGACCATTGTGGTCAAACAGGCACCTTAATTATTTTCCCGTTTTATGATACCTAGGTAGCGGCACAGATCGCCTTCATCGGTGATTCCTTCGAGTACTACCTGGTAATTATTCTCCTTGTCGGCCGTAAAAAATTTCACATGCATGACTCCGGTGCTATCTGTCTTTAGCGTGGGATTCCAGTAAATGGTAGTCCTGAGGTCGGGTACCGGATTCCTTCTGATGGAATCGACTTCGTATTTGGGGGTATAAAAGTAAGTCGGTTTCTGGTATCCCAGGGGGAATATATGCCTCAGACTGATAGGCATTGTTGAATGTGCAGTCATATCCGCGCCCGTTTTCAGTGTGATGGCGATGACTCCATTGCCCCCGCGTGAACCAAAAATTGCAGCGCTGGCCCCTTTAAAAACTTCAATTTGCTCCACATCGAAGGTGGTCAGATAAGAAATTTCATCTATGCTGTTGGCAGCAAAGCCATCGACCATGATCGTCGGATTTTCCATACTGCCCCTAATAGAGATTTTGTCGCCTAATACCTGAACACCCGGTAACATTGAGATGGCTGTCATGATGCTCATTCCTTGAAATCTGTCAAGATCTTTACGGGAAATCCTGGCATCTCCCATTCCTGAATAATACTGGCCCCCGGGATTCTCTTCAATTTTTTTGGCCTCGACCGTGATTTCAGCCAAATTTACGTGCATGCCTCCCTCGAAGTTATATTTGTCCAGACTCTGCTGCAGATATTCGGCAGGGATCTTTGCCGAACCCTCAACCGGTATTGGAATTATTTTCCTGGATTTCGCGAAGAAATCGGAATCAGGAATAATTTCCACGTCCAAAATTGATTTTTTCTTGTTGGCTTTCAGGATGAAGGAAGTGCTGTCAGGAAATTCGAGCCCTTCGATCAGGTAACGGCCCAGACTATCCGTCTGGGATATTCTCATCGAATTCTTGTACGCGGAGAGCATGATTACATCGCATTTTTTGGAAGGCTTTCCGAGGACATTTTTGACCTTTCCGGAGAGGGCTTGACCGAGTTCAAGGTAGTATTCCAGATTTGGATAGACACCTTTCACAATTTGAGGAGTGCTAAATCTTCGCCAGCCCTGCGTCATCATCAACAGGTCCATCTTCGCCCTTCCTGCCGCTTGATTTCCTGAAAAATAGGATGCGGGTTCTTCGACGTAACCTTTTATATCTGAAGACAGCAACAGGTAGCTGAGGATATTGTCGGCCAGTGTATCCTGGAGGACAGTCCGGCTGTCGGTGACGCTTATCGCAAATTGACCGGTATTGGATTTCCCGGTTACGGAACGGATATTGAAGTTCAGATCGACCGGCTCGCGACGGCCGTAAGAGCTCTTGCTACTTTGCATGCTGATCTTCGGCTGATTAATGGTCCAGTCGAACAAAAGTCTTTCACAAAGAGTGTTTCCAATGGAATCGATCACTGAAAAGGAGTTGATACCTGCGGGCAGGGCGGATTCAGGGATTTTCCCGTTCAACTTGGCAACCTGAGAAATTACATAAACTTTCCCCCTGGAATGGGCCAGAAGATAAAGCGAAGAATTTGGCTTGGTGGTATGATTGATTACCTCATAAATGATATTTCCACCGTAATTGGCCAGGTGAATGGCCACTCCTTCGGTCTGGGATAATGGAAGTTCGAAACGTTTTTCGAGTCCTGTTGACGAGGTTATCATGGCATGATATTTCACCCCACGATCGGGATTAAGAATAAACTTCCCCATTCCCTTGTCCAGAGATCTAAATGAGAGGATCTCCTCATTTTGTTCATTGAATATCTTTCCGGTTATTTCAACTGATAATCCGTTATTTCCAATGGCTTTGAACGCCACATTTTGTAAACTATTTGTCAGCAGCGGTCCGCTTTCCGGGAAAAACTGTACATCAAAATCATTGACCGCCTTTTGCTGGACCTGGTTCTTGCCACCTTTCTTTGACTTCGGCACATTAGCAGTCTTCGACCCCGCAGAAATGCTGTTTCCAATGAAAATCTTCTTACTGAAGAAGAAATCTGAGGATTCATTCTGCATCCAGTAGGTGAATGCCCGCAGTGTATAATACCCTTCAGCCAAATCTGATTTCAGCTTGATACTCCCTGCAAATCCGACTGAATCGCGGCGGATTTTTATCCTGGTAATCAGGGAATCTGAGGGATTAGTCAGTTCCACATAAAGAAACCGGCTCAGGGATGGAGACTGATGGGTGGTGGCATTTACCACGAATCCTTTCATCCAGATATCTTCCCCGGAGCTGTAATAAGGCTTATCTGTTTGAATATAAACCTTTTCCTGTGGCTCACCAATCCAGATCTTATTAAATCGACTGATGATAATGCTTGAATAATCCTCTATTTTGTTGCTGGAAACGAAGGATGCAAAAGACAAGCATAAAAACAGTCCCACCAAGAGAAACCTAAAGGTATTCTTCACAATTATTGACTTTCAAAAACATAACTAAGATTCTGTTTGACGTCAGAAAATTCCGAAGGTTTAATCTGCGCTGCAATACCTTAGTATTTGACAATCTTCCTGGTTTCCTTCTTCCCATCCTTGCTGATAACCTGAATCAGATAGTTACCACGAAGCAGGTCTCCAAGGAAAAGTTCCCTTGCGGTGGATTCTGTTCCTGGTAAAGTTAGCTCCTTGATTAAGCTGCCTGCCATGGAATAAACCGCAATCCGCGAAAGCGGTAAAACAGAGGAAATATTCAGGTAGTCGTTTAACGGGTTGGGCCAGACGACGAAACCGGCTTCGGCTTTTGGCAAGACAGAAACGTCTGTGGTGATATTGGCTTTGGCGAAATTCTGCGTCGAATAGAGTCTGAATTCTCCCTGAGGAAGCGTGAGGGTCTGGCTGGTACTTGTTACATTCAGAGTGGTTTCCGAAAAATATTCGTACCAGGTGCCCGTCTTCGGGAACGTTACTGACGGGGAAGCGGAAGTCACTCCGAAATTCCCGATGATCAGCACATTGTCGGTGTTAAGATTCAATTTCAGCCACTTAATATCAGCTGTGAGCGCGAAAGTGAAATCTGTCGTTCTGAAGATCGGATAGGTTTTCTTGAGGTAATTTAGTTTGGCCATCACCCTGAAAAGATAGGTCCGGGCAGGTTTGTCGACATAATCCCAACGGATCGGCTTTTCCGCCAAACGACCAAGATAATCAATAGAATAGTCATATCCCAGCTCACCAAATTGCCAAATCATTTTCGGTCCCGGTATGGGTAAAAAGATTGCTGCAGTCAGGGCCGCCCTTTTGTAAGCTGTCGTACTGTCCTTTGTGGTGTAACTTCCCTGGCTATTGCCAAAAGTGAGGCACTTATAGGCGATTCTTTCCTCGTCGTGGCTCTCCATATAACCTACTGAAGCGGCTTTGTTCCAACCACGGGAGGTATAACTTGCCCAGGTTAAATCTGAATTATTGCTGTCATTGAAGCCCATTGCGGCTTCCTGTGAATTGAAGGCGGCATTGCCCCAGAGGAGAATTCCATTGCCTGATTCAACGAGTTCTTTCTCCTCGTTGTTGTCGGCCAGGTGTTCAAAGATGATGAGGGCTCCATTCTTCCTTTTCCTCACTTCGCCTGCCATCCGCTCGAGGTTATAGATGCGCTGGGCATCATATTTACTTCCCCAGGTGTCTGAGCTTGGTTTAATATTGTTGGAAAATCCTTTCGTGAAGTCGTATCTAAAGCCATCGATCCTAAACTCTGACATCCAGTAGGAGGCGATGCTATCGACGAGTTCGCGGGTCGCCGGACTATCGTGGTTAAAGTCATAACCCCACTGTGCATCGGGATTGGTAAAGTTACTTTTTACGTTGTACCAGGGGTTCTGTGTGCTGGGATTGGTGCCATCAAAATAGAGCTGTACGAAAGGACTCTGTCCGTAGGAGTGGTTCAGAACCATGTCCATTACGACGGCAATGCCTCTTTGATGACATTGATCCACCAGTTTCTTAAGTTCATCTGCCGGACCATAATATTTGTCGGTTGCAAAATAAAAGGAAGGATTATAGCCCCAGCTGCTGTTGCCTTCGAACTCATTGACCGGCATCAGTTCCAGTACATTTATTTTCAGGTCTTTGAGGTAATCCAGATGGCTGACAACACCGGCAAAAGAATGTTTTGCATCGAAATCCCTGACTAACGCCTCATAGATGACACAGGTGTCGGAGGCTGGCGGGGTAAATTGGGAAGACTGCCAGCTGTATTTTGTCTTATTAGGCTGGAGAACAGAAACGATGCCGTCGGTCTTCCCGGTAGGGTATGCCAGGAGGTTCGGATAGGTTGAAGCATTGATTCCTTTATCATTGGATGGATCCAAAATCTTATCGGTATAAGGATCGGCGATTTTCAGGCTACCATCGACCAGGTACTGGAAGGCATATTCTTTGCCGGGGGTAAGCTTGTCAATTTTCAACCAGAAATAGTCGCCATCCCGTTTCATCCTGGAAGTAGTGGAAGCCTGCCAGTTATTGAAATCACCAAGAACGAACACATTTTGCTTTAGTGGAGCCCATAAAACAAGCAAAGCGGATTGCGAATCAGGGTAGTTGATGCCCTTTTTCACGCCTGCAGGCCGTGTCTCCCTGACTTCCGCGCCAATCACATGAAAATAGACCGAGTCCCAGAGGGTCTTTGCCTGGGCTGTGGCCTTGGCCCTGATCCAGTAATCCCCGGATGGAAGATTAAAGCTGTAAGTGATTGTTGTTCCGGTTGAAGCAAGGATTTTATTGGCATTCAGATACAATTCAAAATCAGCTGTTGCAGAGGCAGAGGCTGAGAACGGAATGTTGGCGTATGGCTGGAAAACCAGGTTTTTAGCAGGTTGCTGGATGACGAAATTTAGTCCGGTCGAGGCATAGATGTCGAGGAAGATGTCTTTGCTACCGGTATCTTTCCCTTCCAGGAAAGCGCCGTTGACCTGAGCGCCGCTGCGAAATACCATGGCAATTTTTTGAATCGCCTCACCTGCGGGAACGGCAAAATATTGCCTGATATCAGGCGACAAAGTTATCTGATATTGGTTTGCGCCTATCCTGGTCATTTTTGCCTTATCAACATTTGTTCCCCAGGTGGCTACGACATATTTCCAGTCACCGGAAGAGGTGCTTTTATCTGTGATCACTCCGATATGAGCATAGACATCACCGGCATAATCCTTCAAACCTGCAGTTCCTTTGGATGCATCGAAAGTAATGGTCACCGGCTGGTTGTCCACCGGCAGAGCTGGAACTGATGTAATGACCTGGGAGACACTTACTTTAAAAAATAAAAGCAAAGCAAAAAGAAGCGTACAGGTTCTCATTGGAAGGAGATTAAGAACTATGAAGTTAAAAAAATTTGGTGGGTTCAGCGTATACGATTGCAGTGCAAAAAAAGGGAGGGACCCTGTCAAGCAGTTACCCCCCCTCTCTATCAACTAAGTGTGTGAATTAGTTCTTTGTAATGGTTGCTGTATAAACCGCTTTGCTTACATTCAACGTAATGGTATAATTTCCGGCAACCGCAACAGGGATATTGTCACCTCCCTGTGATAGGGCAGTCAGACTACCTCCAACATTTACGGCCCAGTCGTCGTTGGCCCTGAATTTATAGGAACCTGCGGTAAGATTCAGTGTTACTTTAAGAACCTTAGCCGTAGCATCCCAGGTCATGTTGGTATCTGTATTCCAGCCGCCTGGAGTAGCATCACCGATAATACCCCATCTGTTTGCGCTATAGGTATATGCATTTGGTTTGCTTAAGTTCAGGTTAATCACATAATCGGCTTCCAAACTAACAGGAATATTCGCAGCACCGGCACCTAAGGTACCATCTGCCTTATCACTTCCATAATTGTAACCCCAATCATGGTTAGCCCTGAATTTAATACTGGCAGCTGTTAAGTGCATGGCACCCCACCAGATTTGCTGTGCAGGATCGAAAGTTAAGGCTGTCTCGTCATTCCAACCGTTTGGCGTTGCATCCCCGATAAGACCCCAGGTGGTGGCCACGGCAGTGTAGGTCATTTTAGTTGCATCAACATTCAATTTGTAGTATCCTTTTGGTGAAGCGATATTGTTGGCAGCATTTGGATCAAGTTTGCCCGATTTGTTATCATCACCATAATTAGGACCATTCCAGTTTGGCTGGGATGCAAATTTCCAATTGTTGCTTGCGTTGGCCATATAGACATATCCTTCCAGGCTATTCGGAGCTGCGATGGTACTGATGACCTGAGGTGATTTATCAGGAGACCAGTCGGCATAAGCTGAACCGGGATAGCTGGCGGCAACATAGTCACCAGGAACGTTCCAGGTAATAATGTCAGCGAGTGTTGTAAATGTCACATCTGAACCATAAGCTGTACCTGCACTGTTCGTTGCATAAGCACGTACGTGATAGGTCGTGAATTTTGCCAATCCGGTGAGGTTGCTGACGAAGGCACCTAATCCGGTTCCACCGTCAATCTTTGAACCAGCGACTGTCGGGTTGGCACCAGTACCCCAGGCAAGACCCTTCGCGGTAACGGTTCCACCACCATCATAAGTAACGGCTCCACCGGAAACAGCAGACACTTTAGTTATCAATGTTACATCGGTCGTGGTAACAACAGGCAGGTCGATCAGGGTCTTAAAAGATAAGACGGTCCCATAGCCTGTACCTGCGCTATTGGTAGCATAAGCACGAACATAATAGGTAGTATTGCCTTTCAGACTGGCGAGCGCACTTGAAAATACACCAGTACCCTTTGAATCAGAAGTATTGGTGTCAGCAATTGTCGGTGTCTGATTGGTAGTACTGAAACAAATACCACGTGCAGTGACATCAGCACCCCCCGCAACTGTTACATTACCGCCGCTGGCAGCTGCATTGCCCGTAATCGCAGTGATGGCAGTCGTTGTGACGGTAGGTACTACAGGCAATGTGGTGAAGTTAAGTTCTTCTCCGTAGACCGTACCACCGGAAGTGGTGGCATAGGCCCTTGCGTAATATTTGGTTGCATAAGCAAGTCCGGGAAGTGTAACATTAAATGCGGCAGTGGTAGCAGTTCCGGCATAAGCTACCTTGTTATTGGTAGTGGTCGGTGCAGGTGAAGTGTTGTAGCAAATCCCCTTCTCCACAACGCCATCACCCTGCGCTACTACAAATCCAACTACTGTCGCAGCATCAGATTTGATGTTCAGAGTCTGTGAAGTAGCCATCGTGGCAGGTAACCTGACGTTCGAAGTTTCCTTGGTACAAGTCGCAAAAAAGATGGTTGCTGTTACCAGGATGGCCAATAATCTGTATTTGGACATTATTTTCATATGATTTTTTTTTAAGATCAAAATAATCTGTTATAGTATAAAATACTGTCAGAATGGAAGATTACAGGCCTGTTACAGCCTGCAATCCTACCAACCATCTTTAGCTGTTAACAATTTTATAAGTTCCGGTCGTACCGTTGATGATAGTCAGGGTAATCGTGTAGGTACCTGCATTGACAGAGCAGTTTGCACCGTTTTGTGTGAGGTTATCCGTGGTACCACCCAAGTTCCATCCCCAGTCGTCGTTTAGCCTGAATTTAATACTTCCGGTAATCAGTGTGATCTTGATGGACCATGTTCCTGTAGCAGCATTGTAATCCATTTTAGAATCCGGTGCATTCCATCCGTTTGGCGTTGCATCTCCAACCAGGCCTATCATGTAAGGATCCAGTTTGTAAGTCAAGCCCTTGGTATCGACGGTGAGTTTATACCAGCCGCTGGCAGGAGCTGAAATTGCAGTGCCATTGACCGATAATACTCCAGTC
The DNA here is from genome assembly GCA_037137375.1 of Prolixibacteraceae bacterium. GTDB lineage: Bacteria > Bacteroidota > Bacteroidia > Bacteroidales > Prolixibacteraceae > CAINVV01. The sequence goes on along the minus strand of JBAXKJ010000011.1, from coordinate 112,032 downwards.
TTGCCACCATAAACTGTATTGGAATCCGGATCTTTCACAGTGAAAGCCTTGGTTGCGTCCAGTTTTACAAAGTTGACATATACACCGTTCCCTAATGCGGATTCAACTTTCTGCGTAATGCCCGAATTAACCAGGTCGAGACGAGGCAAACCATAAGTGGTCACATCAACAGATTTGGCAATCGAACTATACACATAGGATCCTGTTCCGCTACTGAGTGAAAGTACAGATCTGATTCTGAAATCCAGGGAGGAAACCTGATCGGCAGGAAAGTATTTCAGCAAGATCCCGTTCAGGTCACTTACTGCTATTTTCAAAGAGAGATCCTGTTTATCGCTCATGATCAAAATAGGATTCTGAAAATTTGTTCCTTTTGCAGCTGCTTCCAGGTTATAGGTGATGGAGGCCTGGAAGCCTGGATCTACGGCAGTACCAACAAACTCGAGCGTATTCGTGCCATTGGTCCTTTTCAGGGTCAGGTCCGGAACGCTGACAAGTGTTGGGGCAACAGGGTTGTCCAACAATACAGCTTTTGTTCCTTCTTTCTCGCAAGAAAACAAAAGTCCGGTCAACCCAATGAAAGTCAGATATATAAATATTTTTTTATTCATTGCTCAAAAATTTAGCGGTTTAATTAATAACCAGTGTTTTGTTTTAATGTCGGATTTGCTCCTAAATCATTTGATGGGATAGGATATAGATCGCGGAAGGCCTCGGTTGAAGCTCCTGCGGCAACTTTTCCTTTCCAGGGCCACAAGTAGGTTCCGCCGGTGAATTTTCCATAACGGATCAGGTCTGTACGACGGGTACCTTCCCAGTAAAGTTCACGGGAACGTTCATCCAGAAGGAAATCCAGAGTCAACTGAGCGGTCGTGATATTACCAGTGGCATTGCCATAAGCTCTGGCACGAATTGCGTTGACGTAACCCAATGCAGTCGTGGCATTCCCGGTAGAGGCACCTCTAAGAGTTGCTTCGGCATACATCAGATAGACGTCGGCAAGGCGGAACATCGGGTAGTCGGTATCCACGAAGTCGGGATGTGCGTGTGGTGCAGCCGCGCCAGTTGAAGTAAGGTTTGAATATTTCGTAATGGCATATCCGTCTGTAAACTGACCAATATCCAAAATATCCAGCTTCTGACCGTCCGTCCAGAACATCGCACGTTTGTCGGCAGCTCCTGTTACATCTGGGAATTTGTTAACAAGGGCTTTCGTGGTACGAATGCCACCCCAACCGCCACCGACACCAAATTTCGCTGGAGACATAGATCCGCCAATTTGAGCATGGATGAGGTAAGTCATTCCACCATAAGATTGGGTATGTGCGCCGTCGTTGGTGATAGGGAAGATCATCTCAGGGCTGATGTTGTTGTCTGCAGTGAAGTTATTGGCATATTTTGTATTCAGCGTATAACCGGCAGCGATAACTTTATTGCAATAGGTAACACAATCCGCATTTTTATCTGAGCCATTGTAAGTCTTGGCGTTCAGATAGAGTTTTGCCAGGAGTGTCCAAGCAGCAGCCTGATCGGCACGGCCGTATTCAAATTTTGGCGCTCCAAGCAAATTTTCAATCGCCTTGAGTTCCGATTCGATATAGGTAAATAGGGCAGTACGGGTAGTCTGTGTTGGGAAGAAAGCGCCTGGTGAATCTGCTTCTGTTACGAAAGGAGGATTGCCGAAAAGGTCGATTGCGTGGGAATATGCCAATGCGCGGAGGAATCTTGCCTCGGCAGCATATTTCATGATATCGGTGTTGGTATTGCCTGCGGTAGCCCGAACGTACTCATTGCATAGGGCAACGGTGTACATGATGCGAGAATATATTGCGGCAATAAACACGTCATTGGGAGCCCAGGTTTGCCAGTGGAAGTCCTTGATTGATGCATCATTCCATGCCATAACGGCTTCATCGGTAGATAATTCCTGAGCATTCCAGTATTGACGCAGGTAGTTGGAGAAACCCTCATCAATTCCGGCGATATCGGCCTGCCCTGAAGGGCCCTGCTGGCCGCTGAGGGCAAAAGTCGCATACAGTTTTGCAAGACCCTCTTTGTAAGCAGCTGGGGTACTGTAAACTGTTAGTGAGGTTACGATATTTGGATCTTTCGGCGTAAGATTCAAGTCTTTGACGCAGGAAGTAACCATCAGTGCGGCAAAGAGTACAGCTATGGATTTAATTTTATAACTTTTCATGTCGTATTCTTAATAAAGTTAGAATGTAAGATTTACGCCAAGTACATATACTCTCGGACGGGGATAAAAATTATTGTCGATACCTCCATTAACCTCAGGATCGAGTCCTTTGTATTTGGTAATTGTAAAGGCATTCTGTACTGTCAGGCTCAACCTGGCTCTATAGAATTTCTCGAAATTGTATCCGACACTCATGTTATCCATTTTAAAGAAGGAAGCGTTCTCGACATAGAGATCAGAGAAATACTGGGTGTTGGTGAATTTAGCGTCGTTGACCTGCTGAGGTAAGTTATTAAAGAAACCTGACTGGTTGTAAACTGTTGAATAAAGTGCTCCGGAGGCGACATTATTGTAAACATAGTTCCCAATATTAGCTCTGCCTGAGAAGGAGAAGTCAACTTGTTTATAAGACAATCTGGTATTGATACCTACTGTATAATCGGGTGCGGGTTTCTTGTAATGGTACTTGTTCAGGTTGTTGCTGGTGATGGTACCACCGGTGCCTGTACGATCCACATAGAGACCTTCGATAGGCATGCCGTTTGATCCGTATACCTGCTGGAATACGAAGAAGGAGTTGGAAGGAAATCCAACGCTTTGGTTCTGAATGAAGTTACCGACACCGCCGCCGATTCCACCTACATCCACACCTGCGTAGTTTGGATCATCAGTTTTTGTCAGCTTGGTGATCTTGTTTTCATTATATGCAGCATTGAATCCGACACTCCAGTTCAAGTCTTTTGAAGTGATGATCTGACCTGTCAATGAAAGTTCAATACCCTTGTTTTCGAGGTTACCAACATTGGTTGTCAGGAAGTTGGAGAAGTTACTTCCGGCTGCAATCGGGATAAAGTTTAACAAGTCTTTCGTTTCACGCTTGTATGCATCGATTGATCCTGTAATCCTGTTTTTTAGGAAGCCAAAATCCAGACCGAGATTGTATGTAGCTGTTTGCTCCCATTTGATGTTTGCATCGTAAGGATTTGGGCGAAGCGTGTTGTAGAATGTATTATTACCGAACTGATATTGCGCCGTTGCAGTACTCTCGCGGTAAACTGGCAGATAAGGGAAATCATTACCTATATCTTGCTGGCCAGTGATACCCCAGCCCAGTCTAAGTTTAAGATCTGAAACTGCATTCACATTCTTAAGGAAGGACTCATCCTTAACTTTCCATGCGACTGCTGCAGCAGGGAAGATACCCCATCTGTTCGACTCTGAAAATCTGGAGGAACCGTCGTCACGAACTGTAAAAGTCAGCAGGTAACGCTCCATGAAAGTATAATTTAAACGACCGAAGAAGGAGATCAGGTAGTTCTCGTTGATAAAAGAGGAGTGATTATCTGAAATCTGGGTACCGTCGCCATTGCTTGAGAATGAGGTGCCGTCCTTGTAGAAGTGTTGCCATGAATATCCGGCGGTAGCGTCAATTTTACTCTTAGCTGACTTAATATCCTTTACATAATTCAGATAGAAGTCGAATAGTGAGGTTTTTCCGGTCTGTGAATAATCGTTGACCTTTCCGATACCGTTTCTGAAAGTAAATGCAGCATTATTAGGAGCATTATTATGCCCAGTGGTAGAAAAATAATCGTATCCTGCGTTCACATTAGCCCTTAGATCAGGCAGAAATGGAAATCTGTAATCCAGTTGGATATTTCCTAAAACGCGTTTTACAGAAGATTTGTTATCTGTTTGATTCAGCATAGCTACCGGGTTGGAAACACCAATCGGGTTTGGGCTTCCGTTTGGATCCATAGAACCATCTGGAAGCACATCTGACAGGTTGATCCAGGTATAATAGCCTCCAAATTTGGTATTTCCGTTCATGACAGGCTGAGTCGGATCAAAGAATACTGCTGATCCAACAGCACCCTGGTCTCCGAAATTTTGTTTGGTATAACTTCCTTTGACGTTAAAACTTACTTTCAAAGTTTTATCCAGGAAGGTAGGATCGAGACCGATTGCCAGCGTGGAACGCTCCATATTGGTAGTCTTCAAAATACCATTTTGATTGGTATACCCGAGCGAAGCCCGGTAAGGCATGGTCTTGACACCACCGCTCAAACTGATATTATGATCGTGGGCAAGAGCCGTCTGATAGATTTCTTTTTGCCAGTTGGTATTCTGGTTGCCTAAGCGGCCGAGTGCTCCCATGCTCAAACCAACAGCGCTCTTTTGCGCAAGGGTAAGGGCCAGTGATCTCAACTCATCACCCGACAAAACATCCATATAGGCAGGAATGGTATTGGCAGAGAAAGTTCCGTTATATTCAATTTTCATTGGTTTGCCGGCTGTTCCCTTTTTAGTGGTAATTAAGATGACACCATTGGAGGCCCTGGAACCATAAATCGCGGTAGCGGATGCATCTTTCAAGACTGTGAAAGTCTCAATGTCATTGGGGTTGATGGTGGACAATGGGTTTGCCAATCCTGAGATTCCAGAGTTGCTAACAGGAAATCCGTCAATGATAATCAACGGGTCGTTGCTGGCTGACATAGAGGAACCTCCCCTGATGCGGATGGTCGATCCGGCTCCCGGTGCACCACCAGATGAGGTGATTACCGTACCGGCGCTCTTACCAACGATCAGATCTTGCGGAGAAGTAATTCCGCCTTTGGCGAAATCTTTGGAACTGACAGTGCTAACGGCCCCTGTCGCATCATTTTTCTTGACGGTACCGTAGCCAATCACAACAACTTCATCCAATCCCTGGGTCTGAGGACTTAAAGCGATTTTCAAGGAAGTCTGCTGGCCGACATCAATGGTCTGGGAAACATAACCAACAAATGAGAATACTAATTTTTGTCCGGGCTTAACTTTGAGGTTAAACTTGCCATCAATGTCTGTGGCAGTACCGATAGTCGTACCCTGCACCTGCACGGTCACTCCGATCAGAGATTCCTTACTGGAAGCATCTGTGACAGTTCCGGAGATGGATTTTTCCTGAGCAAAGGCTGGTAGTGTAAGTACCGCCAGTAGGAAAAACCAAAGAATCTTCATCTTTGCTAACTCAATTTTCATGTGAATCAAATTATGGGTTCATAAATCATGGTTAAAGATTTAAATGCGTCAAGCAGCATTATTTTTGTCATAAGAACGTTGAAAATCAATTTGTTTAGTGCCTGAAACCTTTAATTAAAACCATTTCAATGCTGCAAATAAATATAAATTAACAATTACTTAAACATCACTTTTTACGCGCACCGAAAAAAATGTTATGCAATCGTTTGCGGTTACGTTTGCATCAAAAATGTTTTACAACATGTTTTTTGTTTTCAACTCATTTTTTAAGATTTCGGCATTTTTTAGCGTTTGTCAGAATAAGTAAAATGTTCGAAAATTGACTAACTTGCAGCTAGAAAAATACCATACTAACTTACGTTTTCAATGAGTAGTCCTATAACGATAAAAGACATCGCTAAAGCGCTCAATATTTCTGCTTCAACGGTTTCAAGGGCACTTAAAGACCATCCGGATATCAGCAGGGAAACCAAGGATGCTGTCAATGAACTGGCCATAAAACTTAAATACAAACCCAATGCGGTGGCGCTTTCGCTGAAGAACAGCAGGACCAATACCATTGGTGTAATCATTCCCGAAGTCGTTCACTATTTTTTCTCAACTGTCATCAGCGGAATTGAGGATGTAGCTTATGATGCTGGGTATAATGTGATGGTTTGTCAGTCCAATGAGCGATATGCCCGCGAAATTATCAACGCCCAGGCGCTTGAATCCAACAGGGTTGAAGGTTTGCTTGTTTCCATATCAAAGGAGACTCAGACGTTGACACACCTTCAGAATCTGGAGGAAAAAGGCATTCCAATCGTCTTTTTTGACCGTGCGCCGGAAGATATAGAGGTCGACCGGGTTATTATTGATGATCAGCAAGCTGCGTATAATGCCACCAGGCATCTCATTGAAACCGGATGCAGACGGATTGCGCACCTGGCCGCCCCGGCAACGCTTGGGATTGGTTTCAAGCGACTTGAAGGTTATAAACAGGCGTTGAAAGATCATGGGATACCCTTCCGGGAAGAGTGGGTCATTGTTGCCGACTCTTTCGAACTGGCCGAGAATGCGACCAGGAACCTGATGCACCTGTCCACACCTCCGGATGCCATTTTCGCCGTCAATGACATGACTGCTGTTGGAGCCATGAAAACATTGCAACGCATGTCGATAGACGTACCAAATAGAGTAGCTATTATCGGATTCTCTGCAGGATTCTTCTCAGATATCACCACTCCGACCTTAAGTTCTGTCAATCAACACGGCTATAAAATGGGAGTTGAGGCCGCGAAGCTTCTGCTCGAAAGAATAGAAAGACCTGCTAATGGCCAGCATAAAACCACCTATATTGATACTGATCTGGTCATCCGTGAATCGACGAAGAGAAAGATCTGAAAAAGGAATATTTGAAAAAAAAAGGAATATCTTGCTTTTTGTATAATTCTTTTTATACGTTTGTACTCGAAAATCATTTATTTAGTGCCTCCCTTTATCGTGCCCCTTCAGGCATGATTTCCCTTTTTACATAAAGCCATTTCAGTGTTTGAACTTTTGTGATATCAAAAGTGTCGAGTTTTAACACATTTCATCGTTATGGCAAAAAAACCACTGCTTTCATTTTGGCAAATCTGGAACATGAGTTTCGGATTTATGGGTGTACAAATCGGTTATTCCCTGCAAAACGGGAATACCAGCAGGATACTCTCTGCGCTGGGTTCCGACGTCGGTCATCTGAGTTATTTCTGGCTGGCCGCACCCCTGGCCGGATTGATCGTACAACCAATCATCGGACTCTCCAGTGATAAAACCTGGACTCGTCTGGGACGAAGAATCCCATTTATTCTGGCAGGTGCCATCGTTTCTGCCCTGGCTATGTTTTTTATGCCTAATTCGGAATTCTTTACACATTTGGTTCCGGCGTTGTTTTTTGGTGCAACGATGTTATTACTGATGGACACCTCCTTCAATGTCACCATGCAACCCTTCCGTTCTCTGGTAGGCGACATGGTGTCTGAAGAACAGCGGAACATTGGTTTCTCCACACAGGCATTTTTGATCAATTCGGGTGCAGTGGTAGGTTCAATCCTGCCATTTTTACTTACCTGGCTTGGCGTTTCCAATGTACCCCACGAGGGTGAAAAAGTCGCCTCTTCAGTGATCTGGGCCTTTTATATTGGCGGAGGTGCACTCCTGCTAACTGTTCTTTGGACCACTTTTACGACCAAAGAATATACACCAAAGGAGCATGCCCTTTACAATAACCTGAAAGAGGAAGAAAAGAAGAAAAGCTCTTTTCTTACCCTGTTAAAAGACACACCCAAGACCATGTTGCAACTTGCCTTCGTGCAATTTTTTTCATGGTTTTCGCTCTTCATGATGTGGGTCTATACCACTCCAGCCATTGCCCAAAATGTTTGGAATACCCTACCGGGAGATGCGACTTCACCCGCATTCAATGAAGCAGGAAACTGGGTAGGCATAATTTTCGCAGCCTATAGCGTCTTTGGCGCACTATTTTCCCTCGTAATGGCCCGTCTGGCAACGGATTTCGGACGCAAGCCTGTTTACCTTTCAGCACTTATCGCAGGGGGATTGGGATTAATGTCCATCGTCTTTGTCAAGGACCAATATGGGTTAATCGTCTCCATGGTGGGAGTTGGAATCGCCTGGGCCGCTATTCTTGCCATGCCCTATGCGATGCTATCTGCCTCTCTTCCAGCAGATAAGATGGGTGTCTACATGGGCATTTTCAACGCCACCATCACCATTCCACAGATCACCGCCGGTCTTTTGGGTGGAGTACTTTTCTCCTTATTGGGAGGACAAGCTGTTTACATGCTTGGACTTGCCGGTATTTGTATGATCATCGCCGGCGTCTCGGTAGTATTTATTAAAGAAGCAAAAACAGAAAACTAACGTGAAAATCAAGGCCTGCCTTTTCGATCTGGATGGGGTCATTGTCGACACCGCCAGGTATCATTTCATCGCCTGGAAAGAAATGGCCGATGAGCTGGGCTTTGTCTTTACCGAAAAAGAGAATGAACTGCTGAAAGGAGTAAGCAGAACACGGTCGCTGGAAATCCTGCTTGAACTTGGGAAAATACACAAGACTGAAGCCGAGAAATTGCAGCTGGCCGAACGAAAGAACCAGCGTTATCTCGAACATGTCAAACAAATGACAGAAGCCGAGATCCTGCCTGGGGTGACCAGGTTTCTCGATGATCTGAGGAGCAATGGAATTCTTATAGCATTGGGTTCCGCCAGTAAAAATGCTCCCCTGATACTGGAACGCATTCACCTGAAGGAAAAATTCGACGTGATCGTGGATGGAAATTCGGTATCAAAGGCGAAGCCAGATCCCGAAGTGTTTCTAAAAGGTGCCGGATTATTGAAAGCGGAGCCAAATGAGTGCCTGGTATTTGAAGATGCTCAGGCAGGAATCGATGCTGCCCGCAATGGTGGAATGAGTGTCATAGGTATCGGATCTTCGGAAAATTTGTCAGGAGCCGATCATGTCATTCCCGGATTCATGGAAATGGATTACGAAATTCTATCTCGGTGGTTCGAATAAAGATAACGGGCGGCCCTGCGTGGGCACCCAAAATCAAAGGTCATTGATATATGTGATAAAAGGTGAAGCGAATAAAACAAGCTTAATCAACAGAAAATGAAGGACTATATTATACATGACGGATGGAAAATCATCGAGGAAGGATTCCATCCCGATCACAATAAGATCACCGAGAGCCTGATGAGTCTGGGAAACGGACGCATGGGGCACCGGGCAAATTTTGAGGAAAAATATACTGGCCAGACCTTACCAGGAAGTTATGTTGCAGGTGTCTACTACCCCGACAAGACCCGCGTAGGATGGTGGAAAAACGGCTATCCCGAATATTTCGCCAAAGTGCCGAATTCGGCCAACTGGATCGGAATCGACATCTGGATTGGAAATACCGTCCTGGACCTTCATCAGTGCAACATATTGTCTTTCAGGCGTGAACTCGATATGATGAACGGCTTGCTTAACCGGAATTTTACTGCTGAACTTTCCGACGGCCGACAGATAAAAGTCACGGCCCAGAGATTTGTCAGCATCGCCCTCTCTGAAATTGGGGCCATCCGCTACACCATCGAAGCCCTAAACTTCTCTGACAAGGTAACCATCTCTCCCTACATCAATTTTGATGTTGTCAATATGGACTCCAACTACGATGAAAAATTCTGGGATGAAGTCAGTAAATCAGTCTCTCAAGGCGAAGGATTTATCACAGCAGAAGTAAGAAAAACATTCTTTCAGGTTTGTACCGGAATGAAGTTTAAATTGACAAAGAACGGTGAAAATCTAAGGTTTCATGCCGATCTGGAAGAGCGTCAGAAGTTTGTATCGAATATCGTGAGCGTCCAGTTGAGAAAAGGGGACCGTCTCACCATCGAAAAATTCGGCATCAACCTCTCCTCCGAATATTGTCCAAAGAATCAACTGAAGCATACAGCTGCCAAACATCTGGGTGAAGCCTTTAAAACTGGCTACGACCGCTTGCTTCAGGAGCACGCAGACAAATGGCACAAAAAATGGGAAACCAGCGATATCCTGATCAACGGCGATCTGGCAGCGCAACAAGGTATCAGGTTCAATATTTTTCAGCTGCAACAGACCTATACAGGTGAAGATGAACGCCTTAATATCGGACCGAAGGGGTTCACGGGAGAAAAATACGGCGGCTCAACCTATTGGGATACTGAGGCTTACTGCATTCCGTTCTTCCTGGCTACGGCCCCACCGCAGATCGCTCAGAATCTCCTGGCTTACCGCCATAAACATTTGCAAAAAGCTATTGAAAATGCCGAAAAACTAGGATTTAATCACGGTGCAGCGCTCTATCCCATGGTTACCATGAATGGAGAGGAGTGTCACAATGAATGGGAGATTACCTTTGAAGAGATCCACCGAAACGGTGCCATCGCCTTTGCCATCTACGATTACGTTCGCTACACCGGAGATACCACTTACCTTTTGCCAAAGGGATTCGAGGTTCTGCTCGGGATTTCCCGGTTTTGGACACAAAGAGTTAACTGGTCGGCCGACAAGAAAAAATATGTGATCCTGGGCGTTACCGGACCCAACGAATATGAAAATAACGTCAACAATAATTTTCACACCAACAGAATAGCACTCTGGACTCTGAAATATACCCTTGAAGTCATCGCAAGCATTAAAAAAGATCATCCAAAAGAGTTTTCAAAGTTGAAAACCAAATGGAATTTCGACGAAGCAGCCGAGACCTCCCATTGGAAAGCTATCATAGAAAATCTTTATTTCCCTTTCGATAGCACCCGCAACATTTTCCTTCAGCAGGATGGCTTCCTCGACAAGGAGCTGATACCGGCGTCTGAATTGCCTGCCGGTGAACGTCCACTGAATCAGAACTGGTCGTGGGACAGGATTCTTCGTTCCCCCTATATCAAGCAAGCCGATACCCTTCAGAGTTTGTATCTCTTCGAAGATGAATACGATAGGGCTACCATCAAACGTCATTTTGATTTCTACGAGCAGTTAACGGTGCATGAATCCTCGCTTTCTCCCTGCATTCATACCATTCTGGCCGCTTCCATCGGATACCCTGAAAAAGCCTATGAACTTTATCTCCGCACGGCCCGTCTGGACCTGGACGACTACAATAACGACACCGAAGATGGTTGCCATATCACCTCCATGGGTGGAACCTGGATGTCTTTCGTCAAAGGATTTGGAGGCATGAGGGTGAAAAACGGATGCCTGTGCTTTTCGCCCGTCCTGCCCGAAAAATGGGAGGGTTACTCCTTCCGGATCAATTTCAGAGGAGCCACCATTAGGATTGATGTCAATCGTCAGAAGGTCGTCTTTGAAAATCATTCAGACCATGAAATTGAGTTGGAAGTATACGGCAACAGACAGGTTCTCTTGCCTTTAAGTCAAATTAAATCAGAACTTTATACTTATTTAGCATGAAGAATTTAAACTCACTTATCTTGCGGACAACTTTTCTGCTTTTGAGCATGATGTCTGTCTTTGCTAATGCTGCCGTCCCAAAACCAATGCTGGAGCGCGTCGAGCCTGCCTTCTGGTGGGTCGGGTTCAAGAATCCAAATCTGCAACTATTGGTACACGGCGACCAGATCTCGCTGACCAAACCTATCATCAGCTACCCTGGTGTGACGATTGAATCTGTCGTATCAGTCGAGAGTCCGAATTATCTCTTCCTGAACCTTAAACTGGCTGCCAATACCTTACCAGGAAAGTTCGATATTAAATTTATGCTCAACGGCAAGGCCGTGCAGACCTTCAGCTATGAGCTAAAAGCCCGTGAGGCAGGGTCAGCCGAAAGGATTGGCTTCAACAGTTCTGACGTACTCTACCTCATCATGCCCGACCGTTTTGCCAATGGCGATCCGTCGAATGACTCGAATCCATTAATGGCCGATAAGCTCAACAGAGAGGAACAATACGGCCGTCATGGCGGGGATATCAAGGGAATGATCGACCACCTAAACTATGTGGCGGATCAGGGTTACACTGCTTTATGGCTCAATCCGGTGCTGGAGAACGACATGCCCCAAGCTTCCTATCACGGTTATGCCACTACCGACTTTTACCGGGTCGACCGGCGCTATGGCAGCAACGAAGATTACCGTCAGCTGGCCGTTGAAGCAAAGAAGAAAGGGGTCAAGATGATTATGGACATGATCTTCAACCATTGTGGGGCAGGCCATTGGTGGATGGCTGATCTGCCTTCCAAAGACTGGCTCAATGCCGACGACAAGACCATCACCAACCACCGCAAGTCGGTCAGACAGGATCCTTATGCCACACAAATAGATAAGGCCGGGTTTAACGACGGATGGTTCGTCCCTTCCATGCCCGATCTTAATCAACGTAATCCATTGATGGCTACGTATCTGATCCAGAACTCCATCTGGTGGATTGAATACGTCGGACTGGCAGGCATCCGCATGGATACCTACCCATATCCCGACCCGGAGATGATGGCCGAGTGGACCCGTGAAGTCATGATCGAATATCCGCATTTCAACATCGTGGGAGAAGAGTGGAATACCAATCAGGTTCAGGTGGCTTACTGGCAAAGAGGCAAGGTTAACCCCGACGGTTACCGTTCTTATCTGCCGAGTCTGATGGACTTCCCTTTGCAGGATGGTATCGTAAAGGCTTTTTCTGAGAAAGAGGGCTGGAGTGAAGGCATCAACAGATTGTATGATGTGCTGGCATTGGATTTTCTCTATCCTGATCCAAAGAGCCTGGTGGTTTTTGCCGACAATCATGATACCGAGCGTTTCTTTACCGCTATCCACGAAGATTTCAGCAAATTCAAGATGGCTATGGCTTATCTGATGACGATCAGGGGCATCCCACAGATTTATTACGGTAGCGATATCCTGATGACTGGTCGCAAAAGCGACGGGGATGGGATGTTGCGTAAGGATTTCCCCGGGGGATGGGCAGGAGATAAAGTCAATGCATTTACCGGCGAAGGGCTGACCCCTCAACAGAAAGAAGCCCAGCAATATCTAAAGAAACTAATCACCTGGCGCAAAGGCAAAGAGGTGATTCACAACGGCAAGATGCTGCATTACCTGCCAAAAGGAGGCGTTTATGCATTCTTCCGCTACAATGAGAAGGAGAATATCATGGTAATTTTTAACAACAATGCCGAGGAAAAATCTTTTAATCCCGCTCACTACCGCGAAGGCCTCAAACGAGCAACGAAAGGGGCCGACGTGGTTTCAGGCAAAAATATTGATGATCTGTCGGCTTTGAAATTGCCAGCATTTTCTGCGATGATCGTGGAGCTTAAATGATTATTTCTGCTTGTAAATATCATGCTTAACCGGGAGGAACCCAGTTATCAGGAAAAATATATGCCGATTCTATGGCAGTATGAAAATAAATAAATACATTTGTCCATGAAATATTAAAATTCATTTTTATAATTTCATGGACAAATTATTTTTAAGACCATGAAATTATAAAGACTATTTATATAATTACCATGGCAATCATCAGAAGAATTAGTTCTGAAATCACTGATTCACTGGGGTTTTTCCCAGTTGTAGCGATTATTGGCCCACGTCAGGTAGGCAAAACAACCCTTGCCAAAACAATAATGGCTGGGATGAGTAAACAATCCATCTATCTTGACCTGGAGTTGCAATCTGATTTAATCAAACTCAGTGATGCTGAGCTGTTCTTTTCCTACCATACAGACAAACTTGTGGTGATTGATGAAGTGCAAAACAAAAAGGAGCTTTATCCCCTTTTGCGTGCTTTGGTCGATAAAACCGGAAATCCCGGACAATTTCTTTTGCTGGGCTCTGCCTCTCCGGAAATGATCCGGCATGCATCAGAATCATTGGCCGGCCGGATAGCCTATCATCAACTTTTTCCATTCGATCTGACCGAAATACCGGAATCCGTGAGCCAAAATGATCTCTGGATGAAAGGGGGATTTCCGAAATCACTCTTTGCTCCGGGCAAGGATTTGTCACAAAAATGGATGGAAAATTTTGTCAACACGTATTTGAACCGTGATTTATTGCAGCTTGGATTGAGCGCTTCACCTTCTACCATTCGCAACCTGTGGAACATGATGGCACATCTAAACGGTCAGTTGTTTGATGCAACAAAACTTGCCAATTCACTGGGCGTTACAACACCAACGGTAAAAAGATACGTTGATTTTCTGGAAGACGCCTTCCTGCTTAAGAGCCTGTATCCCTATTCTTGGAACATGAAAAAGCGGTTGGTCAAGACACCCAAAATTTATCTGACGGACACGGGTATACTGCACCATTTAATCGGGATAAATGGGTTAAACAGTCTGGCAGGAAATCCAAATGTAGGAAGTTCGTGGGAATCATTCGTAATCAATCAACTTCTGGCGATAAAGACGAATCAAACTGAACTCTATTTCTATCGCACGCATCAGGGTACTGAAGTCGATCTGGTTTTTGCTAAGGGATTAAACGTGGTAGCTACCGCTGAAATCAAATATTCCAATTCGCCCCACCTTTCGAAAGGGAATTTTTTGGCTTTTGAGGACCTCAATGCTCCGGTCAATTATGTCATTACTCCATCCTCAGACGATTATTTTTACAAGGAGAAAATAAGAGTTTGCTCGCTGAGAGCTTTTATCCTGAACTATCTGCCATTAATCTAGTTAATAAGCGAATAAAGAACAATGAATAAAACCGGCAGCGCTCGTCGTTTATTCATTATACTACTTCATTTTCGCAATGAAGTTGTCTGCCTGAAGGGTGGCCCCATAATAAGCCGGGCCCATTGAAAAATATACCACCTTCATCCAGGTTGGTGCATGGATGCAATTGCAGTATGGAAGTCCGACGAAACTTCCCGTGGTGGTATTTCGGATTTCGAGCACGTGGTAAGCGATCGTTTCAAAAGTGATCAGAAAAATCCAAAAGACTGGGATGAACAGCAGAAACCTGTACCTTTTTTTTGACAAGGTGAGATAATTAAATACCTCACTCAGTCCAAACAAGGAAAGCGCCCAGGCCATCAGCGGTAGCAGGTTCATCCCCAAAATTTTGTGATAAGTATACATATAGCCGTAGTAATCCTTCGCATAATTTAGCCAAAAGATGGCCACAAGGGTGGCAATAATCAAATGCGTCAGGGCAAGAATTCTGGCTGTCACGATCACATATAACAGAATAAATATCCAGGAATAAGCCAACACAAGATCTGCATTCCCTTTAAATATTGAAAATGATAAAAGAATGCAAAATGCGATGGTGAGATCGGCGAGAAGCATCCTAAACTTCGACCATTTAAAAAAATGCAAATCCATTTAAGAATAGGTTTGATCAAGCGTCCAAATATAAACGAATAGTTTGTATTTATTATAATTTTGAATTCTCTACTTTCAAGCTTGACTGTATATACAATTATTACGATATCAATATGAAGACCA
This sequence comes from Prolixibacteraceae bacterium, assembly GCA_037137375.1. GTDB lineage: Bacteria > Bacteroidota > Bacteroidia > Bacteroidales > Prolixibacteraceae > CAINVV01. Next base: position 96,834 of record JBAXKJ010000011.1, on the reverse strand, counting down.
AAGTTGGATTAATGGGGATTGGATTAGACACGTACTGGGACCAGTTCGACGGTTTACTCGACCATCTGAAGGGTTACCAGGGTGAAATTAATCAACGGATTGCAAGTTTTGGCGCAGAGGTAATCGATGCCGGGATGGTCGACAATCCTTTGCGGGCGCGTGAGGCTGCCTCCTACCTGGCCAGCCATGAGATCGAGGTGCTATTTCTTTACATCTCCACTTATGCCCTCTCCTCCACTGTGTTACCGGTGGCGCAAAAAGTTAAGGTTCCGGTAATTCTGCTTAATCTGCAACCGGTCGCCACACTCGATTACGCCGCATTCAACAAACTGAACGACCGCGGCAAGATGACCGGTCTCTGGCTGGAACATTGTCAGGCCTGTTCGGTGCCCGAGATTGCCGGTGTCTTCAACCGTTGCGGCATAAAATATGATATTGTCACAGGATATCTGCAGGAAGTGGCTTCCTGGAAAGAAATTGAGGAATTTGTCAAGGCAGCCGGCGTGGCTAACAGTATGCGCAACAACCGGCTCGGGATCCTGGGGCATTATTATGGCGGAATGCTGGATGTTTACACGGATGTTACCCGGCAATCGGCAGTCTTCGGCACCCATATCGAACTGCTGGAAATGTGCGAACTGAAGAAATACCGGGATGAAGTCTCAGAAACTGAAATTGCCGCTAAGATTAAAGAATTTCAGACCGTTTTCGAAGTCGCGTCCGAATGTGAACCATTCGAAATAACGCGTGCCGCGCATACTTCGGTGGCTCTCGACAAGCTGGTTTCAGCTCATGGACTCGGCTCGATGGCCTATTATTACGAAGGCGAATCCGGCAATGATTACGAGAATATCGTCACCTCTGTCATCGCTGGTAATACCCTGCTGACCGGCAAAAATATTCCCGTAGCCGGGGAATGCGAAGTCAAAAATGCCCAGGCCATGAAAATCATGGCGGAATTTGGCGCGGGTGGTTCCTTCTCTGAATTTTACCTGATGGATTTCGACGATGACATCGTGATGCTGGGTCATGATGGTCCTGCCCATTTCGCCATTGCGGAAGGCCGTGTCCGGTTGGTTCCTCTCCCCCTCTACCATGGCAAACCCGGCAAGGGACTCTCCATCCAGATGAGTGTCAAACACGGACCGGTGACGTTGTTGTCGGTTGTCGAAAGTAAAGAGGGCATTTTCTTTCTGGTGGCGGAAGGCGAATCCGTACCCGGACCGGTTCTCGAGATCGGAAATACCAACAGCCGCTACCGCTTTGCCCCGGGCGCAAGGGAATTCATGAATCAATGGTCGAAACAGGGGCCCGCCCACCACTGTGCTATTGGCGTCGGACACCTTGCCTCATCCATCAGCAAACTGGGAATGATATTGGGAATAGAAACTGTTCGCATTTGTTAAACTCTTTAGATACTTCCTGGCATCGAAACCTTGGAAATCTGTTTGTTATATGCTTTGTATCCCGTGTTATGCTGAACTTCATTCGGCATCTACCTTATAATTAGAGGATTACGAATATAATTCGAAATGACAAGACTCCTTTAAGAAGGAAGTACAGTAATTCCAGGCTTCCGGGTACGGCTCGTATATTCAAATTTACGGCATTGTGATGACCTGTTTTTTCTCCAATAACTTCTGTTTCAACACATTGTAATCCACATCCTGAACCGCCTGCTTCTTGTCGATCGCTATCGATGCCGTAATGGCCGCACTCTGTCCCAGGATCATGAAGACCGGTTCCATCCTGATTGAACCATAAGCGATGTGGCTGGAAGAGACGCAAACCGGGACCAGCAAATTGGAACATTCCGCCTTTTTCGGAAGCAGGGAGCCGAAAGAAATCAGGTAGGGCTTCGCCAGGCGAACCTCAACATCCCCTTCATTCTGCACCCAGCCATCGGGTGTCACATACCGTTGAATGTTATGCGAGTCCATGTTGTACGAACCCATTCCCACCGGATCTTTTACAACATTCTTGTTGGTTACTTCATTTTCGGTCGTTACAAATACACCCGACATCCTGCGGGATTCCCTGATGTACAGCTGCCAGGGCCAGTTCCCGTTTTCCACAAATTCATCCTTAGCCAGGCCCCATTTACTGTAGGCTTCCCGCACACTTGCAGGTACTCGCGGATCATTACACAAGTAATAAAACAACCCTTTCTGGTAGTTCTCATGCTCCTTCAGAATCTCTTTCCTCCGCTCGTAAGATGCATCAGGATAGTCGTAATTCATCCCGATGAAATCGCTGTTGAACGGACCGTAATTATTGGTATCCGTCTTCCTGTTCGGAATCAGGTCGAACTTGCCGAAGAGATCTTTCCATCCGGTATCCAGCAACCTGCCCATTAGCTCATAATTGGCCGGATCATATTTTTCAGGTTTCGGAAATGGTACCCTGTTGTCCGGATTGTCACTCATGCAGATCCTGTAGCAATAGGCCTGCACCTTTTTGTCGCCCGTCTTGTTGGGGGCGATCGGCCCGCTGGAAATACCATATATCAGTCCGCTCTCTTTCTTACCAGGAATCCGGTAGGGATCAATCTTCATTTTGAAGAAATGGCCCCTCGGTTCTATATCCGCCTGAACCCCGTTCCAGGTCTCGTTGAAAACATCACAAGCTTCGCGCCCCGTGACGTAGGAGACGCCTGCCGAAGCCATCAGATCCCCTTCATAGGTGGCATCCATGAATATTTTGCCGGAAAAAGTCTTTCCTGATAAGGTTTTGAAAGAGACTATTCTGCCTTGCTTTTTGACGACCCCCTTTGCCCGGTCCAGCCACTCATTGCGGAATACCTTGATATTGTTCTCCTTAATGAAATCTTCGAACACCATTTCAGCGATATGTGGTTCGAAGATCCACATGGTCCGGCTTTCACCATCCATCGCCACCGTGCCCTGACCCTTGTTGCCGTATTCACTTTGCTTCTGCCATTTCCAGGTAGCAGGATCGTTGTAATACTTCCATACCCGATGGTAGAACTCGCGTGACAGTCCGCCGATTACAGACTTGTTGCCGGTGTCGGTAAAACCCAGTCCGCCGGAGGAGAGTCCGCCGAGATGTGTCTCCGGTGAAACGATCAGCACGGATTTGCCTGATTTTACCATTTCGACCGCCGCCACCACTGCCGCGGAGGTCCCGCCATAGATGATCAGATCTGCTTTGTAACTATTGGATTGGGCCTCAAAATCGATCACTGGTGGTGTTACAGGAGTAGTTTTTAATTCAAAGATGCTGTTAATCTCCGTATTTACATCGAAGAATCCTCCGTTCTGCAGGTAAAACCCCTGCCCTTCCGCGCCGCCTGCGTAATCCATCCGGTAGCCGCGGCGGCCGATGTCGTCAGCTGTAAATTTGGCGCTGGTAACAGGGAACCATTTCCCATTTTTATCACGGCACCACTGGTTGTTGTAAAGTCCTTTCCTGGTAAGGTAACCGTTGCGGTCGTTGAAATTTTCGAGAAAAGAGTGGAATCTCGTCAGCCAATGGTCCGTTTTTGGCCTCTTGAAACTAGCAATCAACTGCCATTTTGCCGCTTCCGGAGCAAAGAACCAGGCAGTAAAAACGGCATTTTCTTTCCCGTCCGGGGTGCCTTTTAGCAAGAATTTGTAGGTATTACCAGCCTTCCAGGGATAGCGGAAATAACTCTGTCCGCCGGAACCTTCGTTGCCAAACTCGCCGGTATGCACCCCTTCACCCTTGTCGAGCAGTACGATCTTTTCCGCCTCGGGGATATCGCCCGGGCGATCCGTTTTGAAAGGGCTCCAGACGGAAAACAGGATTCTGCGCTCCTGCGGACCGTTCACCTGCATGCCAAAATACCCTTCGCCGAAGCCATTGGCCATGAAATAGGAGCCCTCCGGATCCATGCCGACAGGAACCGTAATCTCGTTGTAGAAATATTCGATATCGGCATCCTTCGGCATACCGAAATTCAGGTGGACGGAGGGTCCGCGCCTGCCCCAGTAAAACCTGTTTTCCAGGTTGTCTTTTACATAAACGAGGGCAAGGCCGGGCGCCATCACTTCCAGATCTGACAGGGTTGCAAAGACTTTTCCTTCCTTCTTCGTACCTTGAAACTCAATTTTGTTATAACCAATTCTGAGGTCGGCACGCCCAATTTTTACTGGATGTACCGTGGAGCCTGTCACGTTGAGATTGAATTTCTTGTCACCAACTCTTACGGTTAGATTCGATTTTCCCTCCGGAACAGCCAGGTTGACAGACAGATCGGCCTTTCCGGACTTGTCTGATTTGAAGAAGATCAGGTAGTTGTCGTCGGCCGAATTCCAGGTATTCCTATCCTCCCGACCGGCTGACTGGGTGGTGGTCTGGTTTTTTACGCCGCTAGACACTTGATTGGCCGCCTGTTTGCTTTCCCCGCTGGCCCCTGGAGATGTTGCCTGTTTGCTTGTCTTGCCAGATCCTTGGCTGGTCGCCTGGTTATTAGTTTTGCCTGCCAGACCGGACCTTGGGTTGGTTACCTGCTCATTTGACTGTTGTTTGACGAGGTAACTGTTTCCCCCTGCCGGGATGCTCCATTTCTCTGAATTTTGAGCCATTGAAAGGTTGGTGCTGAAAATGGACAAGATGAGTAGGACCTCACAGGAAAGTATTAAACTTCTCATTGAATGTGTGTTGATATTTATTAATTCTGGTTTTGCAACTTTTCCCATCTTACTTTGTTCCGATTGCAATAGTACAAACTTACCAAATTTTAATCCCTCCCTTTTATGACAAACCCAATTTTTACGCCAAAATATGGCTGGTTGCCGGATTGGCCCGATTTCCGCGACAAAACTTCCGAAGACGATCAAATCTCTGCAAAGTTATCTGCCCTCGGACAGAAAGATTCAGTTAAAAAGATGCGTTCCAAGCTGGTTCCTTCAGGTGCCACGAGTGCTGCTGCGGTAAATTTAACCCAGTGGTTTCCACCGGTGAAGGATCAGGGCAACCTGGGATCTTGTGCTGCCAATGCGGCGGTAAGCCTGGTCGAATATTTCGAGCAGCGTGCGTTTGGAAAATCGGTGGCGCCATCCAGGTTATTTCTGTATAAAACTGCCCGTACTTTAATGCATCAAACCGGTGACAACGGCACTTTTATGCGCAGTATGATGGGTGCCATGACGCTTTTTGGCGTACCACCTGAGGAGTATTGGCCTTATGATGAGGCGCGTTTCGATGAAGAGCCGACGCCTTTCTGCTATGCCTTTGCACAGAATTTCCAGGCGCTGACCTATTACAGGCTCGATCCGCAGGGAATAACGTCAGCAGATTTGCTGGCCAGCATCAAGAAGAGCCTGGCATCTTCGCTTCCGCTAATGTTTGGCTTGACGGTCTATAGTTCTATCGCACAGGCCAATACAAATCATGGAAAAATCCCGTACCCTGAAAGAGGCGACAAAGTGGAGGGTGGTCATGCGGTGGTTGCGGCCGGCTACGATGATGGCATGAAGATCAGGAATGCGGCGGCGGGTGCCAGGGAAACAACCGGGGCAATCCTGGTAAGAAATTCGTGGGGAGCAGAGTGGGGAGACAACGGATATGGCTGGTTGCCTTATGATTACGTTCTAAAGGGATTGGCTGTCGAATGGTGGTCGCTCCTGAAAAATGAGTGGGTCGACACAGGAAATTTTAACTCTTAGAATTCTTGATTGAATTGAATATACCGTAACTTTGTAAAAAGTACGAAATTATGGCAATCGTCGATCCCGAAAAGATTAAAACAAAGTACTACACGGAGGCAATCCGGTACATGGATAATGCCAAAGAAACATTGAAGAAAGCCGGTAAAGAGGATAGATTTTACGTTGATAAAAAGTATGTAAAAACTGCCTGTGGAACTGCCTATAATGCTGTATTACTTGCGCTTGATGGTTATTTATTGCTTAAAGGTATCGAGAAGAAGAAAGGAAGAAAAGATATTAGCTATTACGAAGAAGAAGTGTCCAAAATAGATAAAAAACTATTGAATTACGTCGTAGAAGCCTATAATACACTTCACTTGTACGGCTATTACGATGGGACAAGAGACTCAAAAGTCATTTCCTCAGGGTTTGAAATGGCATTTGTTATCATCAATAAGATTAAACCGGCAGCGTAATTACTGGTTCTGTTCTTTTGTCGAGAGCAGACCGCAGGCGGCATAGATGCCCTGCCTCCTTGAGGCATATACTAAGATAAAAATAACTTTCTGATCGAGCAGATTCCGGGTAAGTAATCAATAGCCAATCCCGGTCATAATGAAGAAAATTAACCTAAATTTGACAGAGGAAAAGTTTCGCACTTCATACTTTAATATTCTGCGGGAAGATGAAAAGAGAGAGAGCTCTCCTTATTCTGTTACTTTTATTTGCTTCAAACTTTTCGTTTGGGATTCTAAAAACTATACCCGCTTCACAATCGATCGAAAGACTCAAATTCAGGACTATCGACGCCAGGCTCAACCCCCATATCAGCAACTCTTTCTTTTCCATGCAGGACTCCTCCGGCTATATGTGGTTCTCAACTTATGATGCACTTTGCCGGTACGATGGAACCCGTATTCAACCTTTCTTCATAAAGGATTCTCTTGCAAATAATTTAATCTTCTCCTCCACGCTGGAGCGGGATAGCCTAACGCTTTGGGTAGCAACGCGAAGGGGACTCTTTATCTTCAACAAGCTTACCCAACAATTTACCCCCTGTCGTGGCACAGAGACCTATCGTGTATACAGGATACTCCCTGCCGGAGAGGATAATCTTTGGCTTTCGACCAACGGCGACATACTATTATATAATACGAGGAATGGAACTGTCCGGAAGACCAATCCGGAAAGCATCATCCACTATGGTGCGCGAATGCCCCACTATTCGATGTATGGATATCTTTCACCGGATGGTCAATTTTTCACAGGCACTTTCGGTTACTGTTTGTATTACAGCAGGGAGGGGCAAAATTTCAATTCGTTCAAGGTACCCAGCCTCAATAACTCAAAACTCAACCATTGCGGCTCGATTATACAACACAAAAATGATGCGAATCTCCTCTACTTGGGCACCGAGCAGGGACTTTTCCTGTATAATCTGAAAAATGGTGATTCGAAGCTGTTGCTTGAGGCAGATAGAATTGATGCACTCAAATATGACCCGGATGGCCGGCTCTTTGTGGGGACTTCACGGGGTCTCTTCGTGTCGGATAAAGACTGTAATCTCTTCGAGCAATATGTCCATTCCTCCAACGATCCATCCTCCATCTGTGATAACTTTATCAATAATATATCATTTGATAACCAGAATAATGTATGGTTATCAACGAAGAGGGGTGTCTCAGTGGCCGAGTTAAGCAGTGGAACCATCCGGGTGGATCTTTCTGAAATTACCGGAAATACGCAGGGTAATTACCTGACAAAAATTTCCAGAACCAGGCAGGGAAAGCTCCTGATGGCGGGAGATAATGGATTGGTAATATATGATGAGAAGAATAAAGAATCAATTCTTCTTTCAGCTTCAGCCGCTGACAAACATCGGTTACTGAATAACAATGTACATGATTTTTATTTTGATAATGAATCACAGGTTATTTGGCTGGGCACCAACCTTGGACTTCATAGCTATGATCTCAAAAAAGATCAGGTGCGCAGTTATACTATTACCACTGAAGATCTTGCTTTTAGCTCAACCTGGATCTATGCCATTCAAAAGAGTAAGCAGGGAGAGCTTTATCTCACCACCTACGAGAATGGCGTTTTTGTAGTCGACTGTGCGACACTTCTTTCTTCCAAACCGGATCAGGCAATCAAGGCAAAGCGTCACCTCAGCGACAAAGGAGATGGAATGCGTATCAAGATAGTAAATGAACTACCAGGAGTTTATTTGGGCGACTCTACCTCGCTATGGGTTTACTATTCGCATAATGGAGTCGAGCGTTTTCCAAAAAATCCTAAAAACAAATCTGCTTCAACAAATATGTCCAACGGCAAACTTGGCAGCAATCAGGTACTTGGGATTCTGCCTGTCAGGAATGGTGAACTTCTTGCAACTTCTGTATCAGGGTTTACTTTAATCAACCCTGAAAATAACACTGCCAGGGAGTTGAGAATTAATTCAATTGTCCCTCCTGTTGTAGCCATCAGCCCTGGTATTGACAGTGATGAACTCTTTGTGCTCACTTCAACCGGGATCTTTCGTGTTTCTGTCGCGAAAGCTTCGATTACGGAGGTGTATGATTGTTTGTCCAACACCGTTGGTCAAATGAGCGATATATATTTTGATAAAGAGACCAAAAAACTTTACTGGGCAACGAGAAGTACTTATGGTTATATCGACACCGAAAGTGCGATGAATGTGCATTCCGCCCATCGGCTTGCCATTGACGGACTAAGAATATTTGACAGAAATGTGGCTACTTTCGAACAGTTCGAAGGCCATGAAATTCTATGTAAAGCTCTTGAATTTGGACCATCGCTGACTCTACCTTCCAATCAGAATACCATAACTTTCGAATATTCCCTCATTGATTATTCGCCTCTGACAACACGCCATTATAAGTATCGTTTAGCAGGCTTTTCCGATAGTTGGGTAGTTGAAGAGGGTGGATCGGCTGCGGCATGTTTTTTTAATCTGCCATACGGAAAGTATCGTTTCGAAGTCGTGGCGCTCAATGCACTTGGTGAGAGTTCCTCCAATCCGGCTTCCATCAATCTCAGGATACTTGCGCCATGGTATCTTTCCACGGTAGCCTATATAATTTATGTGTTGCTTGTACTTGCGGGGATAGGTGCGATTGTTATCAACAATCATCAGCGTCACCAGCGTCAGTTGAGAAGAATAAGGCGCGAGAAGAGCCTGCATTTTTCCAATATGAGAATTGCTTATATGAGCAGTGTTTTTAACAAACTCAGCTCGCCGCTTGCCAGGGTGATTTCGATGCAGGAAGACAGCAGTGAGAAAAGGGCGGAGGCACAAAAATTACAGCGCGTTTTGCTACAGCTAAAGGATGTGACGGAAACCAGCCCTATCGATAGTTCGAAGTTAAGTACGATTAACATGATAGATTTTTGTACGGAGATTATTGACAATTTTCGTCCATTGGCTCTAGAACAAAGGGTAAACGTTTCATTTGAGTCCAATAATCCGGGTGTTGTAATTTCGACGGATGTCATAGCCCTCAGGTTAGCCTTTACCAATATTCTCTCGCACGTTTTAAGTTTATCAGAGGTGGATTCCAATATCATGCTCAGCTTAAAAGCGGATCTGGAAAAGATAAACGTTGTCATTTCGAGTACAAGTAATCGATCGGCGATCTACAAGCTCTGGCATCGTGTATTTTACTCTTATGATAAGCTGAGAAATTCCGGGCTCGAGATGTCGAACGAATTTATTGAGCAGTGCGGCGGGCATCTTACCTGGGAAAGACATTCGCCGTCGTTGAATTTTAACGTGGTATTGCCACGTGTGGCCAAACCGTTGGCCGATGATCTGGATGCACTTTCAACGCAATCCAATCCCTTTAATAAAATTGAGGAGCCAGCGTTGAGTCACGACGACAAATTCCTGGACGATATGAATAAGATTATATCGGAGGATATTACCAAAGTAGAGCTCAGCGTGAGTTACCTCAGTAATAAAAGCGGTTTGTCCACAAAAGCAATTTATCACCATTTCAAGAAAGCCACAGATTTATCGCCGACAGACTACATCCGATTGTATCGTTTGCGTCGCGCAGCTTTTTTGTTGACACAGAAAGGTTTTTCAGTATCGGAAGTTCTGTATATGGTAGGCTTCTCAAGCCATTCCTATTTCACCAAGTGCTTCAAAGCCACCTTTGGTGTGACGCCAAAGGAGTTCTCCCGACAAAATCAGGTAAAATAAAATATCCTGATCAGTCCCTGGGAAAAGGGATCACGGTCCCAATTTTTACATTTTTATTACCACAAGAGCAAATTTGTCGCATAGCGAAAATCTAATTTTGGATTTTCAAATAACCATTAATTAACCAATTTTCAATTAGAAATGAAAAGAACAATTTTTCAGTTGGAGATGAAAAGAGGATTAGCCGGATCGCTTCGCTTGTTAGTCTTTGTTTTGTTTGCTTTAGGAGGTAATTCGGTCGCGACTGCCAAGATAACCAGGGGCGAACGCACTGAATCACAACAAGCTAAGGACAAGACCATCAAGGTTACCATCAAGGATGCCACAGGTAATCCTATTGTAGGGGCTGTTGTCATGGTGAAGGGTACGAACAATGCTACGACTTCCGACATCAATGGCCTGGCATCACTTTCTGTAGCGTCTGGCGCAGTGCTAAAAATCAATTTCGTTGGCTTAAATAGTCAGGAGCTTACCGTTGGCCAGGGTACATCCTATAATTTTGTACTTTCCGAAGAAAACTTTTCTATCGATGAAGTCCTTATTGTCGGCTTTGGCAAACAGAAGAAGGCCAATATGACGGGTGCCGTTTCGCAGGTCAATATGGAAAACGTTCTTGCCGATCGCCCGGTAACGAGCGTCGCCACTGCTTTACAGGGGGCAGTACCGGGTCTTACTGTCACAGGAGGAGCTTCGCCAGGAGATGCCAAATCGTTCAATATTCGTGGTATCACCTCCATCAGCGGTGGTGTACCATTGGTGTTAGTTGACAACGTTCCGGGAAACATTGAGATGATCAATCCGGAAGATATTGAGAGCGTAACCGTACTCAAAGATGCCGCCTCGACTGCTATATATGGCGCACGAGCCGCCTTTGGTGTGTTATTAATCACGACTAAAAAAGCGAAGAACAACACCAGGCTTCAGCTTAGTTATAATAACAACTTTGGCTTCGAGAAGACCCTTAATATGACTGCCCGCGCAACTCCGCAACAGATTCTGCAAGCATTCCTTGATGCAGATTTCGGGGGAGGGATCTTCATGCCTAATGGAGGAGGACAGGACATGACAAAATGGATCAAATACCTCGATACGTATAACAAAAACCCAAAAGATCTGGAGGCTTCAGGTACATTTCTTGGTCAATACAAGGACATCTTTGTGCCCACCGGGCTCGACCCAAATTTGCCTTCATCGCGCTACTATGTTAACGACAATGACCAGCACCGCGATATGATGGATAAGTATGGTTTCCAAATGAACCACAATGTCTCGGCCCTGGGTGGCAGCGATAAGATTAACTATCGTATTTCGCTTGGATACACCAACAATGACGGTATTCTCAAGACCAACAAAGACTCATACAATCGTATTACGCTTAGCTCCTATGTTGATGCAAGCATTACACCCTGGCTAAGCACTTCACTGGATATTAAATATTCCAAGAGTAAAACAACCATTCCGGTGGATATGAGCGTTGATGGCGGCGGAATATGGGGGTCTGATATACAACCATTTGTCGCCAGGGGAATGGTCCCTTTCAATGGCGAAGAGATGCTTTCAGCTACGCGCGAAAATATGTTAATGGTAACTCCCACCTCTGTTGCATTAAACGAAAATCCACGTATCTATTCCCACTCTTCCTTACATCCGGTCAAGGGACTGGAAATGATTTTCGATTATACTTATGATGCCCAGGGTTACGATTATAAAGTAGGGACAAAGAAATTACTCTTTCTTAACAGGGGATTGACCATTGCAAACGCGAATTTTATACCCTCCTATACCAACAATAAATCGAACACCGCCTACAATGCGATTAACACTTATGGTACCTACCAGATTGATATAAAAAAGGAGCATAACTTCAAGATTATGGCTGGTTTTTCGCAGGAGACACGCAATATTTATGGAATGAATTCATCGCGCACAGACCTTATCAATCAGGATTTGCCATCGATATCGGGAGCCATTGGCGTGTTGACTACTAACGACAATTTTGACCAGTATATTATCCGCGGTGGTTTCTACCGCTTTAATTACAACTACAAAGATAAGTACCTATTCGAGGCAAATGGGCGTTACGATGGCTCATCAAAATTTCCAAGCAATAACCGCTTCGGTTTCTTTCCCTCTTTCTCGGTAGGTTGGCAGGTTGCCAAAGAGAATTTCATGGGTTGGAGTCGTAAGTGGCTCGACGAGTTCAAACTTCGCGGATCGTGGGGTCAGATCGGAAACCAGGATATCGCCAACTACGGATACTCTCCTTCCATGGATACTTACAAGGCCAATTGGATCCAGAGCGGTGCACAACCTATCTCATTAAATTCACCGTCAATGGTCCGTTCGGACTATACCTGGGAGGTTGTTGAAACTTTAGACGCAGGTGTTGATATGGCGATGTTTAAGAATCGGCTGAGAGGAACTTTTGACTGGTATCAACGCGACACGAAGGGGATGCTAACGAAGGGTATGGACTTTGTGGCAGTAGTCGGTACTGCAGCTCCTCTACAAAACGCCGCAGATCTTCGGACTTCGGGATTCGAGTTGGAGATGAGCTGGCGGGATAAGATTGGTAAGGTTGGGTACAATATTGGCTTCAACCTATACAATTCGGATATGGTTATCACCAAATTTAACAATGCCAACAAGCTCCTCTCCAATTGGTACGAAGGACAGAAATACGGTGAAATATGGGGCTATACAACGGATCGTTACTATACAATCGATGACTTTAAACCAACGGCGAATGGCGTTCTGGGCTGGCAAAATAACATCTGGAATCTAAAAGATGGGGTCACAACAATCAAGGGTATTAATCCCAAACCTGGAGACATGATGTTCAAAAATCTTGGCGACTGGACCGGAAGTGCCAACCAAATCGATGATGGAGAGGGTACTGTGGCTAATCCGGGCGACCGGAAGATTATCGGAAACAGCCAGGCACATTACAATTATGGTATCACAGCCGGGCTCGACTGGAAAGGTATCGCCCTATCAATCATGCTTCAAGGGGTCGGCAAACGGGATTATTATGGAAACACTTCGCTTGACCGTCCATTCCAATATGATGTTTTCGGTACTGTATACGCCGATCAGCTGGACTATTGGAAACCAGTTGATTTGGCAAACGGGAACTGGAATGCCGTTAATCCCAATGCAAAGTTTGCCCGTATCTATGGTGGCAGCGGAAATGCTGGCACGAATTACAGGATCCAAACCAAATATCTGAAAGATGCCTCCTACATGCGTGTGAAGAATCTAAGCCTAAGTTACTTATTACCAGCATTAATATATAAAAAATTAGGATTGGCAGGGACGAAAGTATTCTGCTCAATCGAAAATCTCCACACTTTTCACCACCTGCCGGAGGGTTATGACCCTGAACGTTTGAATTGGGGTTATCCATTCTATCGTACTGTATCTTTTGGTATTAATGTTACGCTATAATTGAACCATGAAATACCCATGTGGCAATTTTCACACCAACCGAAAATGAGTATGTGGGTATTCCATCAGGCAAATAAAAAACAAAAATTACAAACAGATGAAAAAAATAATATTATCACTCTTGGCGCTCCTGGTTTTGGGTGCCTGTAACGATGCTTCGATGAATCTGTTGCCGCTCGATTCACAGACTGAAGCGACGATTTTTAAAAACTACAATGGATTTAAGATCTATGCCTGGTCGCTGTATGATATTTTCAGTGTCAAAACAAGCGTGATAACACGTTCGCTTCCGGCACCCAGCGGGGGAGTGCTTATTGGTTATTATGACGGTGACGAGATGGCTGGGTATTTAACCAAAAATGGTAGTGGAAGCACTTATCTCCAACAGTATGCTTTTCAGACCGCTACAGTTCCGGCAACGGGCGGCGGTTGGGATTTTACTTTCATTCGTAACATCAACCTGATGCTTCAGAATATTGACACTAGTCCGATGACCCAAAACGAAAAAGATCACTGGAAAGCTGTTGGACTCTTTTTTCACTCCTATAATTACATTGAGCTGATTATGCGTTTTGGCGATGTCCCCTGGATTGACAAAATATTCTCAGAGAGTGATGCCCTCTCGACAAATGTGAAGCGTATACCCCGCAAAGAAGCGGCCGATAAGGTACTGGCCAACTTAAAATGGGCGTCTGATAATATCAATAAAAGTTCGGCTCTGACAGTCGACGGAACAAACACCATCAATAAAAATGTGGTACTGGCACTTCTCAACCGTTTCGGACTCTGGGAAGGTACCTGGCGCAAATACTATTCATTGGGCGACTGGCAAACTCCAATGCAGCAATCGATTGATGCAGGCAAAGAGTTGATGACCCTTTATCCTTCGGTCGGAACAGTCGATTATGACTTCAAGTTCAACTCGGAAAGCCTCGCAACTTACCCTGGAATGATTCTCTACAAGGAGTACGTTACGCAGGTGCTGATGACTAATAACTCTGGCACAGAGCGTTCGAGTACTCAAAATTTCCAGATGCATAAAGCAACTGTTGAACTCTATCTGACTAAAAATGGTCTTCCAATTAAAAATGCGGCCAACACCCAGTATTGGGGAGATAAGACCATGTACGACGAGTTCCGGGATCGCGATTTCCGTCTCCTCTGCCGCGTAACTCCACCTTATAGGGTGACGGGAGCAGGTAACTCACAAGGAATTTGGGGCTACACAACTGATCCAAAAGAGAGGGAATATATTGACTACATGAAGGCAAACAGCCGTCCTACCGGCAAACAGCTTCCGGTAATGACTGGTGGATCACCTCCCACAATTGGCAATGTCATCGGATCTTCACCTCACTTCTCCGGGCAGGATGCTCAAATTGCTTTGGTTTGCTCTTCCGGGTACTATATGTGGCCTTGCTTTAACCTGGAAGAGGGTGGTGGTGCAAAAAATACATTTGACAAGCCAATCTTTGCAATGGAAGAGGTACTGCTTAATTACGCCGAGGCGAAATGCGAAATGGGAGCCTTTGATCAAAGCGTTGCTGACGCGACTATCAACAAATTACGTCCAAGGGCTAAAGTTGCCAATATGGTAGTTGCCAATATTAATGCAACTTTCGATCCTGCCCGCGATCCTTCTGTTACACCGCTAATGTGGGAAATCCGTCGCGAGAGAATATGTGAACTGATGGTCGAAGGCTTCGGTTTCTATGATATTCGCCGATGGAAGGTTGCCCCATGGTTTATCAACAAACAGCAGTTCGGCGTCTATGTCCGTCGCACCGATCTTGGTGGTTTGAAATCTACGATCCTGATCAATGGAGGTGGTACAGAAGGCTACGTTTATTTGTCACCCGATCCAATAGCAGCGGGTAAAGGATGGCTCGATACTTACTATCTCTTCCCAATACCCCGCCAGGAGCTTACCCTGAATCCTGAGTTGAAACAAAATCCAGGCTGGCAATAAGCTATTTAAACAGACAGAGATGATGAACCGAAGAATATTTATTCTTGGACTGATAAGCTTGTATTTTGCGAGTCTGTCAGCAGCTCTTGGACAGGGCCGCGACTTCCTGCCGGTTCCGGCCTTTGCAGACCCTCATTACTGTGGCTCCTGCGATCCTGAAGTGGTGTGGAATCCATTCGAAAAAGTATGGAGCATCTATTATACCGGTCGCCGGCCTGCACTTGGGATGTCCTCCTCCTGCGGAAATCCTATAGGAGTGGCGAGTTCCAAAGACATGAAAAAATGGACTTTCAGAGGATACTGCATTTTCGATGGGAAAGGCGGTTTACCAGACGGTGATCAGACCTTCTGGGCACCCGGTGTAATCGTCTCAGGAAAAAATGCCCACATGTTTGTCACCTATAAAGCAGATGCCACACCTCCCTGGGGAACAGGAGGATGCATTGCCCATTACGTTGCTCCAATATCCGATATGATCAATGGCTGGAAACGGGTCGATGTCACCATTAGTGAAGACAACTGCTTGGATGCCAATGTAATAAAATTACCTAATGGGACATTTCGCATGTATTATGTTGGCGGATATAATAACCCTGAGTCAAAGGGCCGAAGAACCATACGTTATGCAGAAAGCCCCGATTTAATGAGCTGGACCATCAAAGGTGAAGTTCAAGGTGATGTAAACAAAGAATCTATAACAAGTATACCTTACCAGGAAGGTGTCTATGTCTTCCTCTACAATAAGCGATATTATATGATTGCAGACCCGCATAAAGGACTTTCAACTTATAGTTCAGAAGATGGCGTTGTCTGGAAATATCATGGTCAGATCATGCAGGGAGGAACCTCTCCCAGACTACTCGACTGGTCGCAGGCCCGCCACCCCAGCGTACTGATTAAAGGGAAAAAAGTGTATATTGTTTACCATGTTGAACCGTTCAGACCAGACGTATTAAAGGGACGCCTCGAACCGCATCAGCGGTATGCATTCATTCAAATAGCTGAATTGAGATGTGATAAAGATGGCATCAAAAGGATCCTGAATTAGCATAGTAATACTATTTCTAAGGTCTGATTTTTGTAAGAAGTATATGAGAATATTCAAAATAATATTCAGTTCAGTACTTGGAATACTGGTTTTTGCCTTTAATCTGTCTTCTTATGGGAAAAAGAAGCCAAATATTCTATTCTGTTTAGCTGATGACTGGGGTCTATTTCCCGCCAGTATTCCGGGAGATCCGGTCATCGAAACTCCTTCCTTTGACAGGCTCGCAAAAGAAGGAGTTTTGTTTACGAATGCCTTTGTTAATTCGCCAACCTGCACTGCCTCCCGTGCAGGAATCTTATCCGGGCAAATGCCTCACCGGTTGAAAAATGCCATCAATCTTTCTTCAGACTGGTTGAGCATTCCCCCTTTGTATACTGACTTGTTATCCGACAATGGATTTCTTGTCGGTTTTACCGGGAAAGGTTGGGCTCCGGGTATCAATACCGGAAGAGCGATCAATCCCGCAGGTAGGAAATATAAAGACTTCAGCGAGTTTCTGATCCAACGAAAAAAAGACCAGCCATTTTGTTTTTGGTTTGGAAGTAACAGTCCACACCGACCTTATAACAAGGATCTCAGGAATCAATACAAAATCAATCCATCGAAAATAAATATTCCCGCATTCCTCCCGGACGTGGACGAGGTAAGAAACGATCTGGCTGACTATTATGCCGAAGTCAAACAGTTCGATAATGAAGTCGGGCTATTACTCCAGAAACTCGATTCAATAGGAGAACTGGACAATACCATCATCGTAATGACCGGCGACAATGGGTTGCCATTTCCAAGAGGTAAAGGAAATCTGTATCTTCATGGAATTAAAGCTCCTTTGGCAATAAAGTGGGCCAAAAAGTGCAAACCGGATCGTGTCGTAACTGATTTTATCAGTTTCACAGATTTTGCCCCAACTTTCCTGGAGGCAGCAGAAATTAAAATACCTGACTGCATGACGGGAAAGAGTTTTCTCAATCTCTTGCTTTCAGATAAGACCGGAAGAATTGATCCAACCAGAAACATTGTATTTGCTGAACGGGAACGTCACACATGGTGCCAGCCGGAAGGGAAAAGCTTTCCAGTCAGAGCAGTCTGTAACGAAGACTATTTATACATCAGGAATTTTCGGCCTTACCTGTTTCCTGCCGGGGATCCATTCCTTAAGAGGAAGAACAGCACCCCACTTGGACATGTAGACTGCGATGAGGGGCCATCAAAGTACTTTATTATACAGAACAAGAACCAACCAGAATATTCCAAGTTTTATAAACTCTGCTTCGACTTACGTCCGGCAGAAGAATTATATGATCTCAGAAAAGATCCGCTCCAGTTGACAAATCTTGCCGATCGGGACAGTGAAAGAAAAACTCTTCTTGAAATGCGTGAATGTCTCAAAAAGTGGATGGAAGAAACCAATGATCCGAGGGCTAAAGGAGAAACGACAATATGGGACGGTTCCTGCTGGCATGCACAGGCCCGGGCTGATGAAAAAATCGTACATTAAAAAATTAATAGATGATACGCATTCAACCTACCAGGAAAATACTTCTGACCACAGGGGGCGGACTGATCCTTCTTTCCCTTCAGGGTACTGTGCCTGCCAAACAAGCGCAGAATACGAAACCAAATATCATTATTATTCTGACTGATGATATGGGTTTCGGTGACATTGGATGTTATGGAGGCAAATTTGCCCCAACACCAAATATTGATCGAATGGCCCGCGAAGGAATAAAGTTCACTCAATATTATAGCGCTTCACCAATTTGCTCTCCTTCCCGTACAGGTTTACTTACCGGAATGGCTCCCGCAAAATGGAATATTGCCAGTTTTTTACAGAAAAAAGCGGATAACAGAAAATGCGAACAAGCCGATTTCCTGGATCCATCTGCACCCTCAATTGCCAAAATTCTTAAGTCTGCAGGTTATGCTACGGGTCATTTTGGCAAATGGCACATGGGAGGTGGACGCGATGTGACGGAGGCTCCGGGATTTGAAGCTTATGGATTCGACGAACATGCCAGTACCTGGGAAAGTCCGGATCCCGATCCACTGCTGACCTCAACAAACTGGATCTGGGCTAAAACAGACAGCATTAAGAGGTGGAACAGGACTGCCTACTTTGTAGACAAAACACTCAGTTTTTTGAAAAAGCACAAGGATCAGCCCTGTTTTATCAACCTCTGGCCGGACGATGTTCATACACCCTGGGTACCCGGACAAGAGCGTCTTGGTCTTTACCCCAACGGACCTGAAGAGGAACGGAAATTCAGAGCAGTTTTGGATGAATACGACAGGCAGATGGGACGGCTGTTCGAAGGATTGAAACAATTGGGCATCGACCAAAATACACTGGTAATATTTACCAGCGACAACGGACCGCTTCCAAGTTTTAAAGGTTCCAGATCCGGGAATTTCAGAGGTTCAAAGCTCTCTCTGTACGAAGGAGGTACCCGGATGCCCTTTATTGTGAGGTGGCCCGGCCATATTCCTTCAGGTAGGATCGATGAGAAATCCATCCTCTCTGCCAATGATTTACTTCCCAGTTTCAGTGCGCTTGCCGGAGCTAAGATCCCCGGAGGTTTTGCCTTCGATGGAAAAGACAGGAGTGAGGTATTGTTCGGAAAATCATCTTCTGAAATCCGGACCTTATACTGGGAATACGGCCGTAATGATACTGCCTTCAAATTTCCTGAAGGACGGGACAGGAGCCCAAATCTTGCGATCCGCGAAGGGAAATGGAAATTTTTCATCAACTTTGATGGTACTGGCGCCGAGCTCTATAATATGGAAATTGACAGTAAGGAAACCACCAATCTCGTTTCGTCGAATCCAAAAGAAGCCGAAAGACTCAAATCCAAACTGCTGAGCTGGAGAAAGGGTCTTCCTTCTGCTATAAAATAAACTGACTAAATGAATATTAATATGAAAGCTGCACCATTTCTTACCCTGGCCTCAGTTTTATCTTTACAGGTTGCCGTAGCACAAAAAAGACCAAACATCATCGTCATTCTGGTCGACGACATGGGCTTTTCTGACATCGGCTGCTATGGCTCCGAGACCCCTACTCCAAATCTCGATGCGCTGGCCTCCAAGGGTTTGCGATTCACACAATTTTATAATTGCGCCCGTTGTTGCCCGACAAGAGCATCATTGCTGACCGGATTGTACTCACATCAGACGGGCATTGGCCATATGATGGATGATCAGGGCCAGATCGGCTACCGGGGCTTCCTTAACAACCAATGTGTCACCATAGCCGAAGTTTTGAAGCCGGCAGGATACTTTACGGCCATGTCCGGAAAATGGCATGTGGGTCAGGATGCGGGTGCCACACCCTGGGGAAGAGGTTTTGACCGTAGTCTGAATGCTGCGGCAGGAGGCTTCTATTATGCCAGTAAAAGTCCGAAAGCCAGACTTTACCTAAATGGAAAGCTTCTTGAAAACAACGACAGCCAACTACCGGCAAACTGGTATACGACAGATCTTTGGACCACTTTTGGATTAAAATTCATCGATCAGGCGCTAGCCGAAAAGAAACCCTTTTATCTGCATCTTTGCCACAACGCACCTCATTTCCCGTTGCAGGCGCCGTCTGAAGATATTGCAAAATTTAGGGGAAAATACAAACAAGGGTGGGATCAAATGCGCATTACAAGGCATAACAAGCAAATCGAATTAGGCCTCGTAAATAACGCCTGGCCGCTCACTCCAAGGATCGATAAAATCAGTGCCTGGGATCAACTATCCCCCGAAAAACAGGATCGCTTCGACCATATGATGGCCGTCTATGCTGCTGCGGTCTACCACATGGATAAGTCAATAGGCGATCTTGTTAACGGATTAAAGAAGCGTGGCATCTTTGAAAATACCGTTATTCTATTTATGAGTGATAACGGAGGAAACGCGGAAAGTGGTCCCGAAGGAAGAGATGAAGGTGATCCTACAGAGGCAAATTCGACCTGGTATTGTGGTGAAAGTTGGGCTTTTCTCGAGAATACTCCTTTCCGGAAATACAAACATTTTACGCACGAGGGTGGTATCTCTACTCCACTCATTATACATTGGCCCGCAGGCATTTCGGCAAAAGGGGAACTTCGCTCGCAGGTTGGTCATGTGATTGATATTATGCCCACCTGCGTAGAACTTTCAGGTGCCAAATATCCAACCTTATTTAACAACAATGAAATTTTGCCAATGGAAGGTAAAAGCCTTGTTCCGGCCTTTAAAAACAGACCCGTCACAAGAGAAGCCCTGTATTGGGAGCATGAAAAAAATGCCGCCGTTCGTGTCGGAGACATGAAATTGGTTCGTTCAGGCTTGACGGTGCCTTGGGAGCTTTACGACCTGACCAAAGACCGGACTGAGCAAAGCGACCTGGCAAATCAGCAACCCGATGTTGCCAAAAAACTTGCGGCGATGTGGGAGACCTGGGCCAACAGGGCCCATGTATTTCCCGCTCCGGAACCAAAAGCCCAGAAATAACTTTATCCTCAATCCATGAATGAAAATTCATCCGCAAACAAGCAAGAGGACGGAATGAAAAGCCTTTCCAGGAGGGCCTTTATGGGGGCTGCAGCTACTGCCGCTGCGGGGATTACGGTTCTTCGCGGCAATGCCATTGCCAATCCCGGCAACCTGCCTCCAGCCAGCAAACTGAATTTCGAAAATCCTGCTGCAGAAACGATGCGAACCGAAAGAACAGGTTCGGGCATACAAATCGTTGATCGTCCATCCACCGGATCTAAAAACAAATATTACTTATCAAACCAGGACCCTTTGCAACCCAGTCCGATGACAAGCTTGCCATTGGGGGCAGTTCAGCCGGAGGGTTGGGTCAAAAATCAGCTCGAACTCATGGCTGATGGCCAGACTGGTCATCTGGAAGAATTCAGTCCCTACCTCAGGCCTGACAGCGGATGGCTGGGTGGAAAAGAGGAAGGATGGGAGGAGGCTGCCTACTGGTTCAGAGGATTTTACGACCTTGCCCATCTTACTGGGAATGAGCGGCTAAGAAAGACTACAGACCGCTGGATCGAAACGATCATTCTATCTCAGAAAGAAGACGGGTATTATGGAAGTAGCCATAATCGGCTGATAAAGGGAAAGGATGGGCAGCAGGTTGTGGACGTTTGGCCTCAAATGGTCATGAACGATGTGCTGATCAGTCATTTTGAAGCTACCGGCGACAAGCGGATCATTCCAATGATGACCCGATTTTTTGCTTTCTGCCGGGACCTGCCCAAAGAGCAGTTTCTTCCACAGATGTCGTGGGAATATTATGAGAACTATGCAGAGCATTTCGGATCATGGAAACCCCGGATACAAGTCAAAAGAGCCGGTGACTTCGTGCCGCAAATAATTTGGCTGTTTAACAACACCGGAGACAAGTGGGTACTTGACCTGGCTATCAAAGTCTATCAAAAGACTCAACCCGCCATGAATGAGTGGCTGGACAATCACACGGTCCATTTTGCACAAAGATTCCGTTATCCTGCCCAGATGTACCCAATCATTGGCGACCATCGCTATCTTGAGAATACCTGGATATTCTACGATAGCTGGATAAAAATCTGGGGTCAGATGCCTCGGGGTACCTATGCCGCAGATGAACGCATTCGCGCGGGGAAAATTGATCCACGTCAGGCTATTGAAACCTGTTCATTGGTCGAACTGAACAAAAGCCACTATATATTAGGAAGAATCACGGGAGACACGACTTATGCCGACCGTGTTGAGGATATCACATTCAACCATCTGCCGGCATCGCATGCCCCTGATCATAAATCATTGCGTTACCTGACAGCCAGTAACATGGTCTATTCGGTACCAAAAATGGATTTCAAAAACCAGGGGATTCATCCGCTTTTTGCCGCTGATCTGCATCGGTGCTGCATGCACAATTCTGGAATGGGATGGCCCTGGTTTGTTCGGAATCTATGGCAGGCTTCACCCGACAACGGACTGATAGCCTGGCTCTACGGACCGAATACCGTTACCGCGAAAGTGGGAGATACCGGCCATGTGGTGAAAATCGCCAGCGAAACAAAATACCCTTTTGGCGACCAAATCACGATGACCCTTAAATGTGAAAACGAAGTAACTTTCCCCCTCTATTTCCGGATACCCGGATGGTGTAACAATATCGAATTGAAAGTCTCCGGTGAAAAACAGAAAGTGAAGGATCAGGGAGGTAAGCTAATCCGGATCAATAAAAGATGGAAGAACGGCGACCGTATAGAGCTTAGATTTGACATGGAAGTAAAAGCAAAGACCTGGCCCAGAACCAGCGCCGTCACGATCGATCGCGGTCCATTGAGCTATTCTGTGCGGATCAAAGAATCGTGGAATAAAGAGCAGGCAGGTCCTTCCGGCTGGCCGAGATGGTCACTAAGCCCTGCATCAGACTGGAACTTCGGACTCGCCATTGATCCGGAGAATCCTGCCGGAAAGATCACTGCTGAAATCAATGATAAGCTCACCTATCAACCCTGGAGTGAGGAGAATTCGCCAATCGTGTTGAAAGTCCCTGCAAGAAGGATCAAGGAATGGAAAGCAACCATTCAAAACACAGTCGATGCTGTTCGCGAGGGTCCTGTCAAATCAGATGAACCTACCGTTACGATAGAGATGATCCCAATGGGTTGTGCCCACTTGCGCATGAGTGTTCTGCCTGTGGTGAACGACAGGAAAGATGCGCGCTACTGGGAGGATATTCCAAATCCGGATCTCTTCATGCTCGACAGACTGGACAAATGAACAATCAACGACTTGCAAATCCACAACAGATATGAAAATTCACTTTAGGTCATTTTCGACAGCATGCATCACAGCTTTTGCGATGACCGGCTTTGCACAAAAGCCAAACATACTCATCATCCTGGCCGATGATCTGGGTTATTCAGATATTGGTTGTTATGGAAGTGAAATAAAGACTCCAAATCTGGACCGTCTGGCAAAAAACGGAGTGAGATTTACGCAGTTTTATAATTCAGCACGTTGTTGCCCAAGCAGGGCCTCTCTGCTTACAGGTTTATTTCCGCACCAGGCCGGAATTGGCGCGTTTGTCGGGGCTCCCCTGGGTGAGCATGGTTACACAGGAAGCCTGACATCCAATGCTGTTACGCTTGCAGAAGTTTTAAAAACCGCCGGATACAGCACCTATGGTTCGGGGAAATGGCATGTTAATTTTCCGGGACCAACCGACAGGGGCTTCGATGAATATTATGGATTTCTCACAGATTATGGCATAGATGGCTGGCGCTCAAAATGGATGAAGCGCTATCCCGAAGGAAGGACCGAAAGAAAGTATCCGCCGGGAGAATTTTTTGCCACCAATGCCATTACAGATTATGCCCTCGATTTTCTGAAAATGAGTGAACCGGCATCCGGGAAGCCCTGGTTTTTATACCTTGCCTATCAGGCCGTTCATTTTCCGCTGCAGGCTCCCGCCAAGGATATCGAAAAATACAAGGAGACTTATCAGGTCGGCTGGGATGTCATTCGTTCTGAAAGACTAGCCAGGATGAAGAAAATCGGTGTCGTTCCGAAGAATACTAAATTGTCTGAAAGGAGCGATATTCCACAACCAAAACTAGCAAAACGCAACGGTGTTCCGGGCGATGGCATCCATAATCCTCCATGGGATATTCTTGATAAAGATCGCCAGACCGATTTGGCCCGCAGGATGGCAGTCTATGCAGCCATGCTCGATAACATGGACCAAAACGTCGGTCGTGTTCTTGATTATCTTAAAAAGACCGGTCAGTTAAACAATACCATGATATTGTTCATGAGCGATAATGGCTCCTGTGCGGAATGGGAACCATTTGGTTTTGAATTTCCCACCCCCGACGCAAGGGTTAATGGAGGAACCGGGGCCTTCCCGAATGTCCTTCACAAAGGTGAATCGCTTGAAAAGCTGGGTAGCCCCGAAGGTCCCTTGTTTAGTTATGGATCGGGATGGGCAAATGTGGGAAATACACCATTCACCTTATACAAGCACTTTGTTCACGAAGGTGGAATAAGCTCTCCGCTAATAATACACTGGCCCGATAAAATCAGGAAATCCCAAATTATCACAAAGCAATACGCTCATTTCGTTGATGTTATGGCCACATGCGTGGAAGTTTCAGGCGCTGCCTATCCACTCACTTTCAAGGGCAATGCGATCACTCCTATGGAAGGAACGAGTCTTTTTAAGACGCTGAAAAGTAAAAGCGATCCAACCCGTATCCTTCCCTTCGAACACTCCGGGCATGCCGGCATCCGGGTCGGCGACTGGAAATTGGTAAGTCGGCAGATGGCCCTAGAGCGAAATAGCCTTGCAGAAAATTCCGTATTCGAGCTCTATAATATCAAGGAAGACCGTTCCGAAACCAGGGATCTTTCCCTCGAGCATCCGGAGAAAGTAAAGGAACTAAAGGAGCTCATGATGAAGGAGTTTAAACGAACAAACGTCCTGCCTCGCCCAAAAATTGCAGAATAAATTATTTAACTACCGGGAAAGCACTAATCCTTAATCTGGCCGCTCCCATCGGAATGAGCTCAACCTCCACGTCCGGCGCAGAAGAAACCACCGGACTATCCATCAGCACGCCACAAAGGAAGTGCTCATCGAGCTTCCATTCCGGAATCTGTCGGGCTTTAGCTTTGATGACGATTGGTACTTCGTCGGCAACGAAAGGGAAATTGCTGACTGGCCATCCACTTTTAATCACCTTAAAGGATTTTGACGGATTCCCGGAATTGAGAACTAAACCGTAATTCCAGTCCGAAGTAGGGTGTATCTCCCAGGATGGCCACTTGGTAACGTCTACACCTTCCTGCCATCGTGAATCACGGATGGCAGTCTGGGTACTCTCTTTCTTTATGTACTCTTCCTTAATCTTCAGGGAAAAAGTCAGGGGGCCATAATTAACACTGGCCGCATCGTGATTCTGCGCCCATCGGATCACCGTAATTTCCATAGGCAAATTCAATTCCACCAGATCGCCACTGTTCCACTTTCGATTGACGATAGCCGCCTGACCTGCTATCATCTTTGTCTTGAAAGCTTTCCCATTAACCTTCACGGAAGCATTCCTGCACCATCCCGGTATACGGAGATAAAGCGGAAATTCAACCGGCCTGTTCATCGTGAGACTCACCACAATTTTTTCGTCGAAAGGATAATTGGTCTGTTCTTTAAAACTGACTTCAGTCCCGTCACCAACTTTTATTTTCGCATTATTTGCAGCATAGAGTGCAGCAAGGACTCCCTTGTCTGTTGTAGCCATCCAAAGATTCTCGATGTAGTATGGCCAACCCTGTCCGTGGTTGTGCTGACAGCAACGACTACTGAACGGATTATACATCAGAAAGGGTCCCTTATTTTTGAGGCCGGGAGAATGATCTTTATTGTCACAAACCACCATATTGGGAGCCGTCAGGTAATGAAGGGACCTAAAATCGGGCGTTAAGGCGGCCATGTACATATTGAAAGCGACATTTTCGGCATGGTCGGCCCACGACATATCTCCTGTGATGCGCAACATGTGCTCATCAGAGTTCATCTGTTCAACCAATCCACAGGTCTCGACCCCCTGGTGAGGATCCGAATAACCTGGTCGTGCAACTTCATCACTACCAAACATTCCTCCAGGAACCTGACCAAAGTACTTGCGGATAATGTTGAAAACCTCATAGGATGCCTGCTTGTCGGAAGGGTTTTTCGACAGTTGAAAATAGGTCGCTGGTTCCCTGAAACTCTGGGCCACATTGACATTGTGCCAATCCGGAAGTAGTTGGTACCAGTCAGGATTACCCGTCTGGGGATGGTTCTTTCCATGGCTTTTTGCTTCCCTTCCGATCCAGTTGGCGGTACAGCGATGCACTTTTTCAGCCAGCTCCAGAAGAAATTTCTCGCCTGTAAGATTATACAACCATAGCACACTGTGCAGGTTATCGCCCCCGCGCAACCCCTGCCAGTAGCTCTTCAAAAAATTTTCATCCGGTACGTTCAGTTGGTATTTGAAATATTTGGTCATCAGATCAATGACACGCGAGTCTCCCGAATATTCGTAGTAAGACTGCAAACAATATAACATGATCATGTTGCCCCAAAAATCCTGGAATTTTTCCTTGAAAACGATTGGTCCAAAATTACCATCAGGGCGCTGACTGCTTAATACAGCCTCGATCCAGATTTTGGTTTCAGCGAGCATCTTAGTATCATTTAGAATATAAGCAGTATTTCCATAACCCTTCAGCCAGTAGGGCACTTCTTCCCATCCGAACAGTCCTTCTCCGGTTTTGGAAAGCCATGCATTGTCTTTCTTTTGAAGCCAGGAACTTATGCTTCCCAAATTTCCGTTGAGTCCGTCGCGCTGGCGAACCAATACTTCCTTCAACCATCCTTCCGGTTTGATGGCGGTCACTGGAAGTTTAATATAGGCGCTGGCCTGGAGTGGCGGACGGTTTCCCTGGTAAAGTCCTATTCCCGGATTACGACCAATGGCAGGCAGTCCGTACGATTTTACTGCCGCTTTATCAGCAGCCTGGAGGGTTGCCGCAAATAGTAGTAATGCAGCAAGAATCAGGAAATTAGTTTTCATATTGAGAGGATATGGTATATTAAAGTCACTATTATTTCATCGTTACAGAAATGCTGGAGGACGAACCTACCGGGATTTTAACGTCATAAACTGTGACCAGATCATTGCTGAATGATTGCTGAATCGTCCCCTTGTCAACAGAATACTTTCCCTTGGGCATAATGAATCTGATTTTGCATCCGGAGAAACTGTAGTCGGTTTTGTTGACAATTGTTGCCGTCACAGAAGAATCCTTGCCATTATTTGGCTTATCATAGGAGACTGTCAGCAATTTCCCATCCTTCAGGCCATTCATGACATGAATGTAGTCCATGACGTTCACCGTCTGATTAGAAACAATGGCATTGTTATTTACCTCAACGATCCGGATTTTGGTAAAGGCTGAAGCAGGTGGCGGATACCCCGGCGACCAGTATTCTGCAAAGCAAACGTTTTCAGTTGCGCAGACTTTCGTGGGTGTTGTTCCGATGGTTGTCACCTGGTCTTTATGAATATGACCACTCAAGACCAATGGTACCTGATGATCGTTACAAAATGCTTCATTGACCCGGACGGGCGAATGCTGCAAAACGATTCGCAATTTCCCGGGTCCGGCAACTGATAGGTATTTATCCAGCGCTGTAACCTGCAATTCCGGAAAGTCCTTGCAGGTGCCAGTAAAGGGAGCATGGTCTTTCAACTCGCCCAGAAAATCATCGAAGGCCAAAAATCTTGTCTGGTCGTAAGAAAACCCAAAGACCCGCATGCCACAGAAAATATTCCAATCGGATAGCTTATACATCTTATCCGTATCCTGGATGGCCTTAAATTTATCATAATCGTTATTCCCGGTAGTGGCAAAAACCGGTACCCTGATGTTGTGTACTCCTCCAAATCCATTCGGCGCCGGTCCATCCCAAAAGGCATCCCATCGCTGACTAAAGCTGGCGGGAATTTCTTTCGTCCTGCTGAAACCAATGATATTATCACCGGTACATATCGCAAGCTCCGGATCAATAACAGATATGATCTCTCCGAGCGCCTGCATGACCGGGGCCGTTGCATTGCCATTATTCGCCCACGAGACCGCAACATGTGGATCGGTAAAATGGCAGATGTAATAATGATTCAGGTATTTATTAATTACCTTGACGGCACTTCTTGAGGTATAGGTTCCCGAAGAGGTCTTGACAAGAAGATCGTATAATTCCATCGGAGTCCCTGAAGGCACTGCAACAGAAAGACTGCAATTATAGGTTGCCTTTGTATATTCGTCAAAATACCATAAGCCGGTCTTGTTTTGTTTAATCCGCAGTGGAACGGAATTGAAGGGTCCGGCGAGGGAAACTGAATTAATGGATTCCGAAGGCTCTTTCTTAAACCATATCTCAAAGCTGTTACCTTGTTTAACGATCTCCTTCTTTGCCCGCCAGGGTACAATGATTTCCCCTGCCAATAAGTCGGATGTAATAATTAATAGAGAACAGATAACAAATAATATACCTGAATTTAGACGCATTTTCTTCATGTGAATTTTCTTGTTTAGAATATTCCTGATGGCCTCTCTTCACTATTAATTGAGCCACCTCAGCATTACAAAAATACTTTTTAACCTGCCGGCAAATTTGCTCTTATAGTAAAAATAGTGTAAAAATTGAGCACAAAAAATCCCGTTAATCATTCCTTGAACAGAAATAATTATCGGGACCTGATGTAGTTTATTGAATAAAATTACAAATCAATTATAACCCGGGTTATTCTTGTGTTCCAATTTCGAATTGGCATCCATTTCCGCCTGAGGGATAGGAAACAACTCATGCTTTCCGGTTACAAAATTGACCTTGGCTGCGTAACCTGTTCCCAATGCGGTTGTAGTATTCATGATAGCTGCGTTCAAAATTCCCCAGCGGAGTAAGTCATATTTACGGGTTCCTTCATAACA
The DNA here is from genome assembly GCA_037137375.1 of Prolixibacteraceae bacterium. Classification (GTDB taxonomy): domain Bacteria; phylum Bacteroidota; class Bacteroidia; order Bacteroidales; family Prolixibacteraceae; genus CAINVV01. The sequence continues at coordinate 68,002 of JBAXKJ010000011.1, read as the reverse complement.
CAACTCAAAACCCCTTTCCCAGTACAACGCTGTACGAAATTTGCCCTGGAGGTCGGCGTCGCTGATATAGGGTAAATCCTTTACCTTTGGCGCTTTATAGATGGCAGCGTAATTTGAAAAGTCAGGACTAAGCAGTGTTATTTTGTTACGTGCCCGTACGAGGTTCAGCTGGGTCACGGCCAAAGCTGTGTTTCCGGTTTCATTCAACGCTTCGGCATACATCAAAAGGACATCGGCATACCTGAGTAAACAGAAATTCACATCCGTATTATTAGGATCTTTGGGTGCTGCTGTAATCCATTGCCTCCTCCATTTTCCGGGATACCAATTCGTTTTACTTGCTTGAGGAATCGAGTCATTATTTGCATTGATGGAATATTTGCAGATATTGGTTACCCTACGGATATCATTGACATCGTACCACGCATCCCATTCCGGAATAGCACGAAAGAATGCATTGGCCCTTGAATATTTGCTGGCGATATCTGTCAATGGACCAATAAAAGAGCCCCAAACCCCACCATCTTCAGCATTTCCGTCGGGAGTGTAAAAAGCAATTTCAAAGATACTTTCCAAAGAATTTAAGACTCCGGCACTGTTATTTTTAAAGAACTGGTAATAATTCGGGAATAGATTATGATACCCATTCTGCTGAAAAGCTGCAAATTCAGCAATAATGGCATTGAAGTATTCTTTTCTTTTCGTATCATCAGGCCGGGTTAGTTGACCATCCATTTTTAAACTATATCCGGCCCTGGATAGTAAGACTCGCATCAGCATGGCCCTGGCTGCTCCGGAGGTAGCACGTTCAGGAGTGCTTCCGGCGCTTGCCCAGGGTAGTTCTGCCTTGGCGATGTTCAAATCGGCAACTATTTGGTCGTAAATCTTTTCCCTGTCAACCCTGGCATTATAGGCATCGCTGATTAAGGCCGATGAGGTTGTCTTATATGGGACATCTCCCCAATATTTCACCAGGTCATAACTTAACACGGCCCTCAAGAATCGGGCTTCCCCATCATACTTTGTCAATAAAATAGAGTCTGAACTTGTCTTGAACGGTATTTTGCTGATATTTTCAATTGCGAAATTTGCCCGATCAATACCTTGATATTTCAAAACCCATATTCCAGCTAACCAGGTATTTGCCGGAGTAACCATATAATGGCAAATATCCCGTCGGGTATTGTCACTACCAGTACCAGTAATTACATAATTATCATCCGAAGTTGGCATGGCCAGTTCTGACTGACCATAATGATTAAGCTTTGAAAAGGTATCATAAATCCCAACAATGGCCATATTGGCATTAGCAGGTTTGGTAAAGAAATTTGCGGTGGCATAATAGGAGGCGGGTTCTTCCGTGAGCTGGTCTTTACATGATACAACCAGGGCACTAAAGAAGCCCAGAAGGCTGGCAAATATATATCTTGTTTTCATAAAGAATTAATTTTATCCGTTTTACAATTAAAAACTTAAATTAATACCCACAGTCAAAGTCCGGCTTCGCGGATAGGCACCCCAGTCAACGCCGGGAGTTAATCCAGTGGAATTTCGCGTACTGACTTCCGGGTCAAAACCGGTATATTTCGTGAACGTATATAGATTATTTGCCGTAGTATATAATCTGCATTTAGTCAGTTTTACTTTTTTAAGTATGCTTTTCGGAATCGAATAGCCAAGTGTTACGTTGTTGATCCTCAGAAAAGATCCATCCTCAACGCCCCATGAGGTGATGTAGGTATCACTATTTGCCATGTTGGCCCACTGGGCTACTGTTTTACCGGAGTTCATGGTATTTAAAACAGTCGGATCGGTTATTCTATTACCATCCGCACCGACAGTCACCCAACGAATTGATGAATTAACCAAATCAAGTGTATTTCTATTTGTCAATCCCGTCATCGAGTTGTACATCTTGGTCGCATTCAATACATCATTTCCGACACTAAAATTGACAAATACACTCAGGTCAAAATTCTTATACGTAAAAGTGTTATTCATACCTCCGTAAAATTTTGGAGTGGCATTTCCAATCACGGTACGATCGGCATCGGTAATTTTTCCATCGGGGATTGGATTCCCGCTCGCATCTAATGCTCCGGCATTATCCTGGTATTTCCAATATCCGGGTTGTGGCGCTTTCCTGGAATCAAAAGGAACACCGGCATTCAAAGTATAAGCTTGAGTTGCGGAATTGTAGGCAAAATCACTCACCTGATACAATCCGATTACTTTATATCCGAAAATCTGACCGATTGGCTCACCAACCTTGACGATGTGATCATTTTGATCCCACCCAAATCCAGATTGCACCAGAAAAGATTGTTCTCCTGACAAAGCCACCACCTTATTTTTATTTTGCGAGATATTCAGATTCGTGGACCATTGGAAATTTTTAGATTTCAAATTTATGCTGGTAATGGTAAGGTCAAATCCTCTGTTTTCAGTTTTACCAATATTCTGAATCATGCTCGTATATCCGGCAGAGGGTGGCAAAGTTGATTGTAAAAGCAATTGAGAACTTTGGTTGACATATATTTCGGGTGCTATAATCAGTCGCTGGCCAAAAAAGCCGAGATCAAGACCTAAATTCATGGTCTCATTTGCTTCCCATTGCAATCCTTTGTTAGGGATTTGAATCGGAGCATATCCACTGGTCGTGGTCGTCCCAAATGGTGCAGTAACAGATCCCATCAAAGCAAGCGACCCATAACTGCTGATCCTGTTGTTTCCTGCATCACCGTAACCGAGACGAATTTTCAAGTCTGAAAAGATGTTCAGCTTTTTTATAAACTGCTCTTCACTGGCACGCCAGGCAACTGAAGCGGAGGGGAAATAGCCCCATTTTTTACCAAATTTTGAGGAACCGTCGGCGCGCATGGTAACTGTGACCATATATTTGTCGGCATGATTAAAATATCCCCGGGTAAAAAAGGAGAGTAACTTGTTGTCGTTGTTATAATACGATTTTGGAATACCCGGAGTCGCTCCCAGCGACATGTCGTTTAAGCCAATATCATCATTCGGAAAATTTTGAGTACTGGCTTGAACGTAACGCGTCCAGGTGGTTACGTATTCCTGACCAATCATCAGACTGTATTTATTTTTTCTAATGCTACCGTCATAGGTAAAGGTGTTCGCCGTTTGTGTCGTTTGGTTATCTGCATTCTTGATAAAACCCTGAATACTGGCACGTATAGCAGTCATGGATTGAGCTCCAAAAAAATCTGAATTGCGCTGCGTCTGATACATCATACCGATGGTATTCTTGAAAGTCAATCCTTTCATGATTTTATAGGAAAATCCGCCATTCAATTGAATAATTCGGGTCTCGGTTAGTTTGTCTTCAGATTTTGCTGAAGTAACAGGATTTTGCATCACATTTCCGGCTACGTCCTGAAGAAGAGGATCGATGTTCATGGTCAGTAAATCCTGATCTTTGCCATTGATGCCAATGGTAGGCCGGTATTGTAAAATCTGGCTTAACGGGTTAAAATAGACGTTGCCATCGGATGAACCCTGCCCATGCACACCACTTTGAGTATAGCTTGCTGTGGCAGAAACACTGAATTTATCACTGATCTGGTGGTCGATTTTCAACCTGATATTATTCTTTTTGATACCACTGACGACCATTTGTCCTTCATCATTGTTGTGAGAATAGGAAAGATTGTATTTCATTTTACCTGCCCCTCCATCAATACTGAACCTGTGATTTTGCGTGTAGGCGGTATTTCCAAATGCTTCATCCTGCCAGTTAATACCTGCACGATTGGCATAATTTTTAATGATATCAGAATATGGCCCGTAACGTGTGACAAAACTGGCTATTTCTGCTGGAAGGGTCAGGTTACTTCTTTCATAATCCAACATAACAAACTCATACGGACTCAAAATAGACAACTTTTTCGCCAATTGCTTTGCTCCGAAAAATGCATCGTAGTTAACGGTAGTTTTTGTTGGGGTCCCTGATTTTGTCGTTACCACAACAACTCCATTTGCACCACGGGCGCCATAGATGGAGGTAGAGGATGCATCTTTCAGGATATCGATGGATTCTATACTTCCAGGATCTAAACTCGACAAGCCGTTTTCGGTTGGAAACCCATCAATAATATACAATGGTTCATTATTCCCCGTGATGGAGATTCCTCCACGTACGCGGATAGTAATGGAAGCATCCGGACTACCTTCCGCCTGGCTTACCATTACGCCGGAAACCCTTCCTGCCAATGCCTGAGCCACATCCGATGTCGGGGTCTTGGCCATTTCAGCTGCATCGACCGAAACAACCGAGCCCGTAATGTCTCTTCGTTTCATGTTACTGTAGCCTACTGCTACCACTTCATCCAGCTGATTCAGGGATGTTTCCAGGATTGTATTGATAATTTTCCTATTCCCAACTTTTTCTTCTTTGGTCTTCATCCCGATAAAAGAGAAAACAAGAATTGCTGTTGATGGATTATCAACCCTTAGAACGTAGTTACCCTCAAAATTAGTAACCGTTCCGGTCTTTACCCCTTTAACCAGAACATTGACACCGGGCATACCTTGTCCTGTTTCATCGATGACTTTTCCGGTAATTTCATTTTTTTGTTGCGCTTGAGCTATATTAAATAGCTGGATAGCAACCATTAAAAGAATGAATTTAATTTTTCTCATTTGATTGTTCATAGATTTAAATTAATAATCATAGCTGTTTGCGATATCAGAAAATATTTAGTCACTTTTTTAGTTTGGTGATCTCGAGGTACTTCTTTATTCCTTCCAGGTAATAATAGTCTGCATAATTAATGGCTGAGCTGACTTCGGATTTTTCTGGAAATGATCCTACAGAATTCATCAGAATAAAACCATTATTTGTTCCTTGCCGGGCAAGATATGCATCGCTTGACAAAGTCTTTAATATCTTCTCGGAATACATAAAATAAGGTTTTCCGTCCGGAACCAACTTACTTAATTCTAATAGGGCAGCCGCTGTTATAGCTGCCGCAGAAGCATCCCGGGGTGCGTTTGGGATGTCGGGGGCATTGTAATCCCAGTAGGGTATTAAATCGGCTGGTGTTGCGGAATTATTCATAATAAAAGAGGCAATAGCCCTGGCCTGATCCAAATACCTATGCTCGTGGGTTTCCCGGTAGCAGAAAGTGAAACCATAGAGGCCCCAGGCTTGTCCGCGTGCCCATGCGGATGAATCTGAAAATCCCTGATGGGTTTCTTTTGATTCTATTTTTCCGGTTGTTGGGTCATAGCTGACAACATGATAGCAACTGAAATCTTTCCTGTAGTGGTTTTTGATGGTCGCATCCGCATGCTGTATGGCCATGTTTTTGTAGCTGTCGTTCTTAGTCGTCCGGCTAGCCCAAAAGAGCAACTCAAGGTTCATCATATTGTCGATGATAACAGGATAACTCCATTTCCCAAAATCCCAGGAACGTATAGTTTTAGTCACCGGGGAATACCGTGAGGCAAGACTCTTGGCTGCATTGACCAATACTGGTTCATCGGATACCTGTGGCTTTAACCGAAAAGCATTGCCATAACTGCAATACATCATGAAACCTACATCGTGCGTGCCACGATAATTCTGAATACTCTTTAGTTGGTTGGTCAATTTTCGGGCATATTTCCCAAGGGTGGAATCTCCTGTCAACTCATAGGCGTACCATAAACTGCCAGGGTAAAAACCACTTGTCCAATCGTGCTTTCCGACCCATAGCATTTTTCCCTCTTTCGAGAAGGAACGAGGGAAAACGGCTGTGTCAGATTTCAACCCTTCGATGGACTTAGCCATCGCCATCAATTGAGAATGTGCCCGGTCAATTCCTTTTTTAACCCAGTCGGTCTCTTCGTTTTTAGTAACCGGTTTAAATGCGGCTGCTAAAAGAAAGATCCCAAAAACAAATGATGACCTTATGATTTTCATTCGGCAGTTTAATATTAATGGGGTAATGAATGTTATTTCACCATCAAAATTAAACCGACAAATTCCAAGAGACTTTTTCTCTTGTTGAAAAAACTTTCGATCACGTTGATTCCGAATAAAACGTGTGAAAAAGTTATCTCATCAAGCTATACTTTCCTGCTTCTCCTTCGAAATAGAGTATTCCATCATCGCTCCTTACTATTAAGGCAGGCAAAAAGACCTTCCCTTCTTTCATTATCTGCCAGGTACCGGGCAACATATCGGTCAATACAAATTTAAAAGTACCCTTCCCTTCGATTGAAAAACTGAATGAACGATCGAGGGTCGTAAAGTTCTTGCTAAATGTGGTTACCCTATCTGCCATCTGAACGCCAATGACTTTTTCTCCGTCAATACGCTTTACTTTAGGCAGATTTTTTTGTGCATTATCGGCAATTTGCATCACATTCAGATAATAATCTTCGGTTGCCGGTTTTTTTGGTGAGATTTCAACTCTCCATTCACCCCGCTCATTTGCCTCATCCGTACCAGCTTTGGGCTCATTCGGATAATTTGTGCCAAACACCCAGAATTCTTTGCCCTTGCCACCTACCGGAACAATCTCTGCGTTGGATAATTCGGGGAGTAAAACGTTGTTTACCAACATGCCGCTGTCGCCATTTTTCGTCCGCATGATCGTAATCCTGTTGTCTGATATCTCAGGTTTTTCAATGCTGTGCAGCAACCAGAATTTCTTAAAATCAGGGTTGGAGGAGACCACTTTATCAAAAACAATCAAGGCGGCAGGGATTTTTGTTTCTTTCAAGTTTAAAAACATAAAAGAACGTTTGACCTCTTTTACTTTGGAGGAATAAGCTTCTGTGATATCCGCTTTCAGGTAAGAATAGTCGGGTGACTGACTGCCAGGTCCGAACCCATTTGCCAATATCTTACCTGTCTTAAAATTACCATGAAGCATATCCTCCAAATCTTTCGCAGGCCCCCATCCATCACCGGGTAAGCGCTGACCTCCATCATTCATGACGAAATCGGATTTGTCTGCACCGCCATAACTCGAGGCAGCAAAAACCTCTTTGGGATCAAAAATCAACAAACTGTTGTGAGCGATGGTGCGTTTAAAGAAGTTTTTGTTGTGAGGACTGTTGTATCCACCCGAAGAACCCTGGTAAATTCCTGCATCAATGGCCAGTGGGCCTTTGTAATAAATCTGGAAGGATCCGGCATCGTTGTGCTGATGGTTCACAAAGTTGTATTCATTGACTTTCATTTCGGCAATGACACTTTCAGTGCCCCATCCGGTTCGCGCAATCATCCAGCCATAAGGCGATCCTGAGTATCGGGTAAGCGGCAGATCATCTGGTTTGCGGCTGCCCAAACGGGTGTCGCGCCAAAGAAAGTCGAACAATTTACACTGATTCTCAATTTTGGAGTCTCTCAAATATTCAAAATTGATGTATTCATCCTTGTAATAACTACCGGCTAAAAGCGCCGGCAGAGTATAGGTGTTGGAACGCTTTCTCGTGTAGTCCATATCGCCACCGGCCATCACCTGACCGTCCGGCCTCCTCTTATAAATCATGTCATACAATACAAATTGCTGAGAGGTATTATAGACATTTCCTGCCCCCATCCTATCCAGAATCCAAAGGGCAAAAAGATCGTTCGAATACCTCACATTGAGATAGGACATACCCTGATGGTAGCCGTGAGCAGCATAAAACCAGTTGCGGGCAGGCAGGTGTTCGTTAAAAAAACGCCCGGCTGCAAGGTTGTACATTTCGGGGAACTCATCATAAATGGCAATTCCCGCAGATAGCATGTCACGCATGATCATCCATTCTGAGGCATGGCCAACGATTGAATTGTCCTTGACAGGAGGATATCCACATTCAAGCATTTTGGCTAAACGTACGAACGCTTTCACAAAACGGGTCTTCTCTTCCGGCTTGAGTTGGTCGTAGCACCAATCATAGACAATCGAACCTGTTACCATGAGCCGGCCGATGCCCCGCGAAATATCCTGAACCTTTGGATATTCCGCCCGCTCGAGGGTGTCCATAATCATTGCTATCGCTTCGCGCGCCAATTTATGATCTTTGTTGACCAGGTAATCCATGGCCTTCAATTCCGTTCGGGTTAACAGACCCTTAGGATCAAAATAATAACGCCAGTCTTTTGCTTCAGGATTATCTTCCGGTTTGCGGTCTTCCTGCATCTTGTTCAATTCGTCCCAAACTTTTTGAAGGGCGGGATTACTCTTGCGGGCCTGTAATTCAGCAACCTGTTGCGATCGCAAATAGAGGCGCGGATGAACCTTCGGCGGTATTGGCATCGACACGCCATTCACCTCTTTCCACACCACATCGGACTGTACTTGCGAAAACACTTGATTTGAAGACAGCAAAAATGTGCCAATAAAAATAATTGGCGCAAAGAATAAGTAATTTTTTTTCATTGATATAACTTTCATGTGATAGTATTTTGATTTTCATTTTCACTCGTTTCTGGTTATAAAATTAAAGTTCCCTGATATTAATATTGGAACAAGGCGACATCGATCAGGTTGTTTTTATCCTTCTTGTTTAATTGGATACTGATCGTATTTTCTCCTTTTTTTATTAGCTTCAGCTCTTCCCCCCACAATGGATAAAAGTTGATGGCAGGTTCATCCCTAGCATTTAACTTGGTTTTTCTAACGGTCTCCCCATTGATACGAATGACACAATCAGTGAAACCTTTCACAGCAATGGCGACTTTGGAAGGGACATCTTTCAAGTCAAAGCTTTTATTCAAGACAACAAGGTCATTCATGGTATTCTTAACTTCCATGAAATCATTTTTCTCTCCTATTGGGAAGGCAATTCTCTTGCCGTCAGGGGTTTTCCAATCCGAGCCGAATTTAAAAATCGGGATTAAAACAGGCGTGTTGTAAATGGTCTGAGTTATTTTTCTCATCTCCTCAACAGGAATTTTCGAAATTTTCCGGTCATAGGTTAAGTAGCCGTTCAGTTCGTGTTCAACATCTGACAATTGAGTATATACCAATCCATTACAACCACTCCCTGCATTTAAACAACGGATGGTTTCTATGAATCTGGCATAACCTTCTTTAAGTGCCTCAGGAGAACCGTAGGTATTTCTGCCTGCCTCTTCTGTAAAACTATAACTGTCTTTGGGAATAAAATTATTGTGTGCCGCCTGAAGAGGTACATTCGTGCCGGAATACCAGGTATGCCCGGGAATTGCAAGGTTCGTCCCACCAGCCTCGCCAATCAGTAAAGCCCTCTGACCCTTCAGCTTATAGTCTGCCAGATTGTTCCTTGGATAAAATGTGTAGTCATGCACATCGAGCACATCACCCACCGGTTTATCCTGCCATCCACTTGCACAATTTACGATCCTGGTAGGATCATACTGTTTTATCCAGTTGGTATATAATTCGGTATTATGCTGGCTCCATCCTTCATTAAAAACTATCCACATGGCAATGGAAGGATGATTTTGCAACCAATCAACCATATTCTTGAATTCACTTTGCCACTGTTTGGCGGAAGCGTCATCAATCGTTTGGCCGAATTTGGGCATGCAAACCATGTCCTGCCAAACAAGCAGTCCTAGTTTATCGGCCCAATAATACCACCGATCCGGATGGGTTGTAATATGGACCCGGACCATGTTACAGCCGATTTTCTTCAAATATTCGAGATCAAATTTTATCGCTTCCTCCGAGGGGGGAGTCATCACACCATCCGGCCAGTAGCCCTGATCAAGCGGGCCGTACTGAAAGACAGGGTTGTTGTTCAGGTGTATTCTTTTATATCCATCCTTTGCGGTCTTCACCTCAAGCTTCCTCATCCCGAAATAACTGCCAACCTGATCGGTTATGTTGCCATCCTTGACTAAACTAATCTTCATATCATATAAGAAAGGATTTTCAGGACTCCATGCAATGAAATTTCCGATTGGTACGACAATTTCCTCCTCACTCTTACCCGTCTTTTCAACAATCAGTTTATCCCCATTAAAAATCCTTACAACCACATCAGATACCTTCCCTTCAATTCTTGTATCAATCTTTACACTCGAATGGTCAAAATCTGGAACGATCTTTATTTTTTGGACATATTGCTGAGACACAGGCTCTAACCAAACAGTCTTCCAGATCCCCCCGGTTGGCTGGTATCTGAAACCCTGCCGGTTTTCCGGCATAATTTGTTTTCCAATAGCCTGACTCTGCCCTTCTGTTGCATCCCAGGCGCAAACATTAATTTTATTCTTACCGGAAATCAAAAAATCCGTGATGTCAAATGAAAAAGGATCATAACCCCCACGATGCTGACCGATCCGCTTGCCGTTAATGTAAACACTCGTCTCCCAGTCACTCGCCTCAAAATGAAGCAACACCTTTTGTCCGTCCCAATTTTTAGGTACCTGGAATGTTTTCTGATACCACAACACTTGATTTGGACGGAGGATCTTGCCAACTCCGGATAACGGAGCATCTATTGCAAAAGGAACCAGAATCTTACCTTCCCAATCTCCAGGGATGTTTCCCGTGGTCCAGCTTGCCTCTTTGGTGAGACCCTGCACCGGTGTAAAACCAATGGGGTTGATGCAATAATCCCAAAGGCCGTTAAGATTCAACCACTCCGACCGGACCATCTGCGGACGCGGATATTCAGGAAGCGGATTTTCCGGATCAACCTTTTCTGCAAAAGGCGTTAGCAGCGGACTCGGGGCAATTACATATTTATTTTGGCCAACATATCCTGCAATATTTTGGGGCACCCAGATCTGCATCTCTCCTTTGCCTCTGTTGGCCCAAGAATAATAAGGGATCGCTGTAATTATTCTTTGCACTGAGCTGAGGCTTAAACCATTAGCTGAAACTGTTGCAACAGGAGCTTCTGCCTGTAATACAACAATTCCATTTAATAAATCTTGTTTGAACTCAGTGGTGAAAGTGATATTTTCAGGTATCACAATATTCATTGCTTTACCCTCATTATCAACATGTTCAAAACAATAAACCAAGGGGCCCCTTTGAAGTGCGATGCGGTTGCGGTTGTCTTTTAAATCATCGATAGCAGCAATCCTTCGCACAGGCATAGGAAGGTTCAATTCAACTACATCCCCTTTTTTCCAAGTTTTCTTTATCACAGCATAACCATTCACCATTTTGTATGCTGCAGGAATTCCATTCAATGATAAAGAAAACTTTTCGGAAGCGTTATCTGAAAAGCGATAGGTATCTCCTGGGACCGGTTGATTATTTGCCCAACCCGGAATACGGATATTCAAGTCAAATTCCATTGATTTATCAGGAATAACTGATATCTGAACTCTTCCATCCCAAGGATAATTCGTTACCTGTTTCACCTGAATATTTTTCTCTTTAAGAACAAAAGTTCCTGAACTGCCAATAAAAAGATTGATCCACAACGCATCATTTGATTTTGCATAAATATAATTGCCTATTGATTCAACTAAACGGGCAATATTTGATGGGCAACAAGCCGTGCCAAACCATTCGCTCCTTGAATCGTTTCCGGTTGATGCCAATGGATTTCTGTAAAAAAATCGATCCCCTGTTAGAGATAAACCGTCTAAGGCTCCATTGTAAAGGCTCCTTTCCATGACATCTATATACTTACTTTCGCCAGTAAGCAAATTCATTCGCTGGTTCCAGAATACCATGCCTACAGATGCGCATGTTTCACAATAAGCCTGTTCATTGGGCAAATCATAATCAATACTAAAGCCCTCATTTCTGCCAGAAGAAGTTCCAATACCTCCGGTCAGATACATATTCCTGTAAACGACATCTTCCCATACCTGTTTCATGGCCTGCAAATATCCGGTGTCACTTTTGGCAGCGCCGACATCTGCCGCTCCTGTATATAAATACATCGCGCGGACTGCATGACCGGTTATTTGCGTCTGATCTTTAAGGGGCAATTTGTCCTGGCAATAATTCTGGTCTCTTGACTTCTCAGAAACAAAATAACCATGACCTCTTTGTTGCAGGTACCAGTCTGATAAGTCCAGATACCTTTTATCTCCCGTAGTTTTGTATAGTTTTACAAGAGCAAGTTCGATTTCCTGATGGCCTGAAATCCAATGCCGGTTTTGAAGGCGAAAAGTAGAATCAATGTGATTGGCAAACCGAATCGCGACATCCAATAATTTTCGCTTACCAGTGATGTTGTAGTAGGCAACTGCTGCTTCAATCAGGTGACCCGCACAATAATCTTCGTGCTTATCCATGTCCGTCCATCTTTTATTGAAATCGCCAAGTGTATAGAAGGTATTCAAATATCCGTCCGGCAACTGGGCTTTTGCAATTTTATCGATCCATTCTTCTGCTTTTTTCTCCAAAACCGGATCGGGATGATTCTTTAATGAGTAGGAAATTGCCTCCAGGGCTTTGTAAACGTCTGAATCATCATAATATTTCCCTTCGTGTTGCTCTCCCTTTTTAGCGGCTACTTTTTCAAAATTTCGAATGCGTGCAGTTTTCACTTCTGATTGGTTGATGCACACAGGAATGGTCACTGTACTCACTTTGTTGATCCAGGGCTTCCAAAAATTGTCTTGAATTTCTACCTGGGAAAAGTTAATGGGCTCGATTTTTTGGACAGGAGTTTGAGCCAATAAAACCAAGGAAGGTGAAAATATCACTATAACATAGACGAGAAAAATTAGGCGTAGATTTTTCATCTGCATATTTTTTACAAATTTGGCATTGCCGGTGTTGCTCCCTTGCTCCAGCGCTGTTCCGTCTTTTCAGGATCCTCTCCCAATTTCCTTACCAGGAAGGTATGCATGTCCAGCATCCGTTGCTTTTGGACAGGATCCCCTGCCAAGTTGTGTAGTTCTTTGGGATCGCTTTTCAGGTTAAACAACTCTTTTTCTGCCGGATGTTTTTCATCTGCCTGTGTATGATATACATATTTCCAGTCCCCCATCCGGATCATCGACATTCCCGAAGAGAGGTAAGGGCCATAATATTCTGTGATGGAATAATCTTTCCATTTAAAACCGGAATTATTAATCCATTCCAGCATCGAATCCCCATCCCAGTCATTGGGTGTCTTCGCTCCCCCGATTTCCGCGATAGTCTTCACAAAATCAACCGTTCCGGCAGCACCTGTCCGCACCTGTCCACCCTTCCATTTCCTGGGATAGCTGATAATTAAAGGAACCCTGCTACCCGTGTCATACAGTGTGTTTTTCCACCACATTCCATGTTCTCCCATATTTTCACCATGGTCAGACATATAGATGACAATCGTATTTTCATAAATCGGGCTCTTCCTCAAGGTCTCAATGACCGTCCCCATGATGGAATCCATCCACTCCACCTTGGCATAGTAACTCTCCCGGGCTAACTGAATCGTACTGGCAGGAAGATGTTCAAGTTTGCGGTCATTGCGCAGGTGACGATAATTCAAAGGAAGGCTTTCCAGGTAACCTGAAGGAATATCTGCCGGAGGGACTTTTCCCTTATACCTTGCGAGAAATGTATTGGGTACCGTCAATGGGTAATGGGGAGCAGATAGGCCCATGGTGAGGAAAAATGGTTTGTCACTCCTTTTCCGGTTTTTGAGAAACTCACTAACTGTTTTGGCAATTCTTCTGTCGGAAGGCCCTACCTCTTTATCCACTCCACCCAGGTCGCGGAACTCTTTTCCAATCTCTCCATTATCGGATGGGAAAAGATCTGCGGGAAGCCTTTTACGTTTTCCTTTCACATTAGTATCCGGTTCGGCACTCCCATCATTTTTCTGTTTTTCGTCTCCATCCAGCACCGTAAAACCATGATTTGCAATTCCCATATAGTGCATTTTGCCAGACAAATAGGATTCGTAACCAACCGAATTGAGCAGACGGGCGAGCGAGGGGGTTCCCTCCGGAACGCCAAGCGTATTGCCCCAGACATTGTGGTGGGATACATATTTGCCTGTTGTCAGGCTTTGACGGGAAGGCACACACTGGGGAGAGCTGCAATAAAACGACTTAAAAAAGATTCCTGTTTTTGCCAGGTTGTCGAGTACAGGGGTCCGCGCCAAAGTGTTGCCATCGCAGCCCAGGATGCTTGCATTGTGCTCATCGCTCATTAACAACAATATATTTGGGCGCTGCTTGTTTTCCTGCGCGTTGAGCCCTATTGCAACAGAAATCAGGGCCGAACCGATGGCAATTTCTTTTCTCATCTTAGTTTGATTATTTATGTAAAAGATTGACCGATATAGTTTTTCCATCGAAACAATTGAACAGAACCACTGTTTCGGCATCCACAGCAGAAATGATTTTGGCTTCCGCCGATTCCTTGTCTAAGGACCATTTGCCTTTCAGCGTCAATTGAACGGGACAAACTTTACTGGTAGCACGAAAAATATCAGGATTTTCCCTGTCAACTTCACTAAAAGTATAAAATTTATCCGTCCTCCCGAATTCAGGATTGGAGATCGCCAGGGTACAGTGTCGCTCGTCGGATTTCAAGATGAGTAAACAAGGGGTGTCAACATTTTTTACCAGACCATTCACAAAAACTTTTCCTGTTTTTCTCAATGCATAGGCTGTAGTATTCTCCGGCAAGAAGGTTATCACATGAGCTATGGAATCCATTTGTTCGACCCGAAATAGCTTGTCGAAATTCTGCTCCAGGCTAGTCGCTCCTTTTCCTCCGCCATTAACAGCAATAACATACTGATATTTTGCAGATTGCGGATTTAAGCCGTGAACAATTCGACATGTTTCGTAGTTTCCAGATTTAACCGCGTTGCCTCTTTCCAGTGGCTCATTCTGAACTTTTCGTTCAAAAGTCAAACCCTGCCCTTTGGGGAAATAATAGCAATGTCCTTTTGTATCCACATAAGTTGCAGCATTTTCGCCGGTGGTTTCAATATTGGCATTTGTCCCTTTAACGGACTTGTGATTGAAATAAGCTGCAGATTTTCCATCGCCAATTCCCAGTTGGGTAATGGTGGTCTGAACCGGATATTGCTCGTTCATGCAACGAATATCACTCCCAAGCGCAAAGATGAAATTATCAACAAAGAAAAGAGTCTTGTTGGCGCGCAGTGAACTTTGCGGATCCTGGTAAGACATGGCGCTCAAACCAAAACGCTCACTGAATTTTACCCCTCCCAAATAGGTCTCGGGCACAAAATTACGGTGTTTACCGGTAAACATTGCTTCAGCCGACATATCAAAAGTGGTAGCTCCCGGCAGTCGGCACCAGTTCCAGCCTTCTATTTCATACCCACTTTCAAAAGCAGATATCGGATGGCCGGATGCATAAATCTGCAGCACACCTGAGCCGTTAAACCGGCCATACCGATTCTGAACGGCTGTTCCTTCGTAATCCCAAATATATTTGCTAATTCCTTTCCAGGCTGCCATCCATTCCTGCTGACGATAAATGGTCATTCCTGCGTAAGGGTAAAACCAATATCCATTTGGCGTTGATTCCGGTTTCACCTTTTCGGCAAGCAGTTTGATACATTCTTCGAGCGCTCCCATCGAACCAAAATAGCAGATAAAGGGATCCGCTTTTAGCAGAAAATCTGTTTTGAAGGAATCGTCATCCGGATTCCACAGACGCATAAAAGCTGCTTTCAACTGCTGGCTGAGGGGATTATTATTCAGGTTTGCCGCATACATAAAGGCTGGCATATTTTCCTGTAAGGTGTTCAGTTTATTGGGGAATCTTCCGGTAACGCTTCGTGGTACATCATACTTATTCGAGTAAATCCGGTAGTTGAGCAGCGCGTTCGAAAGATTTGTAACCGATTCGTCGTTGACGTGGTATTTCGTATTATTGAGCAGGTAGCAATAGATAGCCGCCGAATGAAACCCATGGACCGGGTAAGCGCTCATGTAGGGATTTTTATGATGGTATCCCACATAATCCGGCTTGATCATATCATTCCAGCTGGTGGCAATTTTGAGCGATTTATCCAGCATTTTCTGAAAATGAAGCATCTCTTTCTCCCGATCGGGATGGTTTTGTGGCAAACTGAAGATGTAACAGAGCCGTTGATTGAAAATCGCACGTATTCCATCGGAGTTAAACCCGGGTTCCTTCCACAAAACAGGCGTGTCATAAGCTGGACCAACGCTTGAACTCATCCAATCAACCATGCTTAGTTCTGCATCTAACAATCCCTTTGCCTCCAGCTCGCCGCGCATTAAAAACACGGACAATGCATAACTTAACCCATCCAATCCAACATTAGACCCTCCATATTCAACGAATCCGGTTTCTGGATAATTGACAGTTTTGATCGCTAGATCCAATCCTTTCACCCATCCTCTTTTTCTTAAATACTCAAACAGATGCAATATATCCTTCAAGGTGGAGGGATTATGGTAGTCTGGATTGGGGTTGACTCTGCTCCCTTTGAAATTATAAGCCAACGAAAGCGGAAACAGCAATTCATGAAATATTTTTTTCACATCAATAGCCTGCTCCTTTGGGGAAAGGTCAACCTTTGATGCCGCCTTCCTGCCCTGCACTTTTTCTACCGCTTTTGCCTCCTTTTCGGCAACTGGATTAATTGCTTCCAATTTAGAAAAATCAACATCTGCATAAGTTAGGTGAGCCTTTTGGGCCGATTTCAAAATCGCTCCATACCTCTCGGATACCAGTGGATTCGAATAATCTGGTTTTACCGACCCAAGGATCCATGCCTTATATTTATCCGCTATAGTCTGTATTTCGTCTGAAGAGGCATAGGTAAAAAAGGTGGTAAAAATAAGCAAGATGCCAAGCAGGTACCTTTTTTTTTGAATTTTCATGATTCTGTTAGGTAGATTCAATTATTGGAATTAAAGGCATGATTCTTCTCCATGGGATCAAAGTCCATATACTCTTTGCAAGTTTTATAGAGCAGGTCCATCATTTGTGATTTTACTTTTGAATAAGCAGGATCATCGATCAGATTTTTACGTTCTGTGGTAGTGCCCTTCAAATCATACAGTTCCCATTCGTCAATATCGTAGTAAAAATGAATCAGCTTATACTGCTCCGTGCGTATTCCGTAATGTCGTTTTACACTGTGCCAGCCGGGATACTCATAATAGTGATAATATACGGCCTTGCGCCAGTCTTTCGGCTCCTTTCCCGAGGATTCAAGAATTGGTTTCAACGACCTTCCCTGCATTTCCTGGGGAACCTCAATTCCGGCCAGGTCTAAAATAGTCGGTGCGAAATCAATATTCATACTTAGAGCCGAAGTTGTTGTAAGCGGTTTGATAAGCTTTGGATACCTGACCAACAGCGGAGTACGCTGACTTTCTTCATACATAAACCGCTTGTCGAACCAGCCATGCTCACCAAGAAACAGTCCTTGATCGGATGTATAAATGATAATGGTATTGTCCAGTTCGCCTATTTCCTTCAGATAACTGAGCAACTTCCCCACACTCTCATCAACAGAAAGCAGTGTAGCCAGATAGTCCCGGATAAACTGCTGGTATTTCCAGGCTGTCAATTCCTTTCCTTTCAGCTGTTTTGTTTTAAACTCCTGGTTACGTTGTTTGAAGGCCTCAATAAATTTCAAACGGTCACTGGTCGACATTCTGCTGTATTCAGCCTTTAACTGAGGCAGGCCTAATTCCTTCTGATTGGCCCTGTCAGCGTCAGCCTTGTTGGCATTGATTCCCTTGATCTCATCTCCCCCTTCCAGCTCTTTGACCCCGGCAACTTTCAGATTGTAATCCTCCCACAAATCATTGTTAATCTGCATCAAAGTACTTTTCGAAGCTGTTCCCAGAGAGGAATAATCGTCGTAAAGTGTTTCAGGCTCAGGGAAATTGGTATTGTTAAACACCCCGAGTTTCTCCGGTGAGGGGATCCAGTTTCCATGCGGCGCTTTGTGGTAATACAAGAGTGCAAAAGGTTTATTGACATCCCTGTTTTTGATGAAATTGAGCGCTTTGCCGGAAATGATATCCGTCACATATCCAGTTTCCCTTACCTCCTTTCCATTTTCCCTGAAATCAGGATTATAGTATTCGCCCTGCCCTGTCAGTACACTCCAAAAATCAAACCCCTGTGGATCTGAGGTCAGGTGCCATTTCCCGACAACACCCGTTTGATACCCGTTTTGATGCAACAGCTTTGGAAAAGTCAACTGATTGCCATCAAACGTCTTGGAATTATCGGTAAATCCATTGATATGGCTTAATTTTCCGGTCAATATGCAGGCCCTCGAAGGTCCGCAAAGTGAATTTGATACATAGCAATTGTCGAAACGCATTCCCTCGTTAGCGATCCTATCCAAATTCGGAGTTTGAATTAACCTGCTTCCATAACAACTCATAGCTTGAGTAGTATGATCGTCGGTCATAATCAAAATAATATTGGGACGCTTTTGCGGTTCTTTTTTACAAGCAATCATCGTCCAACAGAGACCTCCCCCAATAGCCAGAATCTGAACGGTTAACCCAATGATTTTCTTTTTATTCATAGTCCATAATTTAGGAAGTTCGGCGAACTCATTTCTTATTGACCCAAATTGGAGAACTGAAAGCCCAGTTATTGTCCCTTTGACGTACCCTGATGTAGTAATAATCAGTATTTTTTTCTGGCATATTGTCTGTCATCTCATATTCCAGGGTGTAAACCGATTCCGTTGCGGCACGGTGAAACTGGATCGCTTCACTCAGCCATCCGATCATAAAATGGGAATAGGTCCCATCCAGCAGCTCCTGCATGCTGTGTTCGAAGGTTTTACCATTAAAGGATGCAATTAATTTGGCATTTCGAGGCATCTTGACTTCCAAAATAACTGCTTGTGTAGCAGGTGTTAAGGTATTCGGATTCTTAGAAGTAAAAAGGTCGAGGTCCACTTTTTGGTTGTCGTGATGAAGAATCCGGTTTACCTGTGTCTTAAACAAATCTGTGTCACCAATCTGGCTTTTCTGCGGTGAAGTGTAGGCAGCTCCTCTGAAACAGGGAGTTACGGAGACGATCCTGCCAGCACTCAACTTTAAATTGCCCTGCCAATGAATGTAGGCATCCTCCCGGCCCCAGCCAAATTCAACTTTCACTTTGGCATGAATGGAGTCCCCCTGAATTTCCTTGTTGGTAGACGGGGCATTTATGCGGGCAAATTGTTTGCCGTTTTTTACAATATCCACATAATCAATGAAATTCTGGCCTTCCACCCTGATGGATATTTTGCGCTTGTTACCCGATATTTCGTCACCCATCAAGGCCTCATTAACCCTGAAATCAAGTTTTATTTTATCCCCGGTTACGCAATACACATGGCGTTTCGAAATAGCATCCCAAAGCGCTTCGCGAGTATTTGCGCGGGCAATCACTGCCATCAAACCGTCACCATAACTGCCCGGATAACCGGCATGCTGATCCGTTGAACCAATGACCCCAAATTTTATGCCTTTATTTAAGCCGGACACCATCGTCCCTTCATAATTTCGGGGACCCATATCATGAAGATTCTGGTAATCGCCCAAATCATCTTCGGCCAATCCGTGACGGGAATATATTTCGACAAAAGGGGTCATTTTTGGGTTAAAATATTTCCAGTTGTAACCCCTGTAACCCTCTAGATAGCCCATGTGATGTGGGGTGACGAAGGCCTTTGTATCCTTGAGCTTTTCCATCAGATCCGGCACCGAGCCGGCTTCGACCAATGGTGCATCCAGACTGTAATTCAAGGCCACATGATCGCCATAAACCATGCTATGACATTCATAACCGATGAATGTCACAAATTTACCTTCTACATTGTACTCCTTGGTCATGGCCACATACCTGGGCCATCCTTCTTTCCTTAACCGGATAAAAGCCTGAGAATGATAATCAATTACCCAGGCAAGCCGAGGGTCATCTTTCCCTGGCATATCCGGCCACAAGGCATGAGGTGTGACCGAAAGAAAATCCAATTGTTGTTTGGCCGCTTCGAATGCATCTTTCATATCACCATGTCCGTAAGTCAGGTTACAATGGTTGTGGATATCACCGAAATAAATATGGTTTTCACTTTGAACCTGGGCATTCAACCCGGTTACAATTAAACATGTCACCAGGACTAATCCTGTAATTTTTGCAATCATATAGGGTCTATTAGAGCTGATAATTTAGTTTATATTCCTTATTCCCAATTTGGACAGTAACTTTTAATCCCTTTTCATTAAATGAAGGGGTATCGAATGCAGCGTTAATATCAGGAGCAGTTAAAGCAATATTGACAGGCCAAATCACGGTGATGTACCGGACTGCAGTATTCGATTGTTTTTCTGTATTAAAAGAAAAGGCTTTCCGGGCTGATTTTTGCTTGGACTGATAAGAAACCCAACTTTCTTCTTCCTCCATGACTTGTTTTTGTCCGGACACTGTTTTCAAAATCAGATTGTTGCCATCATCAAAATTAGTGTAGGCCTTTTGACTTGCAAGATCCAGCCTGACATCGCCTTCACACATTTGAAAATGAATCCCTACCTTCCCAATGGCGGATCCAACAGCCTCATCAACAACTACAAAGAACTTTTTTTCTACAAAAAATACCGATCGCCGGTGCCGCAAATCTTTATAACTCGGATTCTCGGTTACGAGTATTACTGTTGATCCGTCCGGTTCCCAAAACAGGCATTTAGTATCCGCGGTTTCAAGATTAGCATCGTTCAATGTCAACGTGTTATGTACTTTAGTCTGACGAAACCAGTTGCGCATCTTCATCACCTCTTCGTCACCTGCATAGGAATAAGAACCGGCATCCGGGAAGAAATTGCGGCCTCTTACCATTATGTTGAGGGTTCCGTTGTCTAATTGACAATGCCATTCACCGGCAGGACCGCCTTTGAGGACCATCGCGGTAGCATCTTTGTCCCAACCATTTCGCAAGGAATAGAAACCAGAGGTCTTCAGGGCATTTGACAGTTTTTGCGGCGGCATGCCCTCTTTCCCATTGGTGGCAAAATATCGGATCTGTTGATTGCCGGGGAATAACAAGGCCCAATCTTTCGAATTTTTTATTACTTCAGCCGCCTTAAGTTCGTGGGTATCGCTAAACATTGGCATCGATAAATCGGGCAACAGCAAGGAATAATAAGCGGCAATCATTTTTTCGATGGTGTCTTTGTATTTCTGCGAAAACTCTGCCCGATAGCCATTGACATCGGCAACCTGCAACGCTTTACAAAAAACGTTGATCATAGCAAGATGGTACATCGGATCCAGTTCAAATTGCATTCCATCGGGGTATACCTGGATTCCCATTTGATTGTTCAAGGTATCAATACCCGATTTTCTCCAGACTGGTGCATCCTTAAATTCCGGGAAAAGGATACCGGCATACAATACACGCTGGGCTTCGAAGAGTAAATGATTTCCATCCTTCGAATAGTTTTTTAAGATGTAATTCGCATGCCTGTAAACATTTACCAGAAATTGATTGAAGAATTCGGGGGTAAAATTTTTGGAAGAATTAAAGTACTGGAAGAATGCATATTGATTTTGTAAACGGGCACTCACCTCGAGCGGACGCCAGGCATAACGCATGTTGTCATCATCGACTTTATTGTCTTCTTTCAGGGCCTGTTCTTTGGTCAGTTTCTGAGCGCTCCCTTTCTTTTTCTCAATAATGGGATTCTTTTTTACCCAATCAAGGTATTGAAATACCCATTCTCTGGCATATTTTTCATCTCCGGTCAGGAGGTAAGCCTTACCCATTGGGATAAACCATTTCTGCCGATGCAACTGCCAGCGCAGTTCGTTATCATGTACCGGCCAATAGTTCCAGTTAATATCCTTCCCATAGAACAAGGAGGGTTTAAAACCTTCGTGAGAGAAGAATTTGTGATCCATGGCATCATCGGCATATTGCTGTTCCTCCGAGGAAATGTGAATCCTCTCAAGATTCACTTCAGGATTTATGACTGAAGTCCGTTTTTTGAAATATTGTAATAGGGCCTCAGTTGCTTCTTGGTCTTTCCCGGACCGGTGCAACTTGAATACCTCCTCCAGACCTTTAAAACCTGGATTTAACAGCGAAAACAGATCTGCATCCAATGTTTGTGATTGTAACGGAAGTGATATTAGGAATGCAAAAAAAAGGAAAAGGCTATTTAATTTCATGACCTCTAAGAAAATTACCCAACAACAAAATTAAGCAAACACAGTTTCATGGACTTTCGCTTGTGTTGAAAATTCTTTCAACTATGTTGATTCTGGATTTTCTTCTGGTATTCGCTGGGAATGCAGCCTGCATACTTCTTAAAAGAGGTGGAAAAATAGGCTGGGGTAAATCCTATCATCTCACTTATCTCAGTGACATTATACCTGCCTTCCTTCAATAATTTACAAGCGAAGGACAGGCGCACTTTTCGGATGAAATCCCTTGCCGATTCTCCTGTAATGGCTTTCAGTTTTAGATGCAGACCAGATCGGCTCATACACATTTCGCGACTAAAATCTTCAACAGAAAATTCCTGCTTGTCAAGGTATTTTTCTACAATTTCTATCGCTCTATTCATAAATTCTTCATCCAATCCTGTTGTCACCAGCTCTTGAGTATGCAGTTCTATGGTCGAAGCATATCTCTGAATGACACGATGATGCTGCATGAAGATATTTCTGATTTTGATTTCTATGATGGAATAAATAAAGGGTTTGCCAATATAATCATCCGCTCCGGTCTGCAAACCTTTAAGCTGGTCTTCAACTTCATTCTTGGCAGTCAGAAGCAGGAATGGAATATGGCAATAATGGATATTCTGCTTGACCATCTTGCACAGGGCCAATCCATCGAGTACCGGCATCATCAGGTCGGATATGATCAGCTCAATATTCTCCGCTTTTTGAAGAATTTTCCAGGCAATATCTCCATTTTCAGCTTCAATAATGTGGTAGGAAGCAGAAAGATGATCCAATAGATAACCTCTGATTTCTTCATCATCTTCAACCAATAGGATGGTCCTTCTCCCGGATGCATTTAAATTTGCATCTTCCTTCTCTGTCGATCGAATGAAATCATCCATTTTTGATTGCTGTTTCTCATCATCAGCAAATAGCAGGTCTTTTTCAATATGATTTTCATGAATTTCATCCTCTTTCTTGGGTGATAATTCATTCCCTGCGTAAAAACCCTTTTCTGCGGGTAGCAAGACCGTAAACTTCGAGCCTTTCCCTATCTCACTCTCCAGTTTGATATTACCATGATGCTTTTCTACCAAATTTTTCACCAATGAAAGTCCGATACCTGTCCCTTGCGTATTGTCATCCTCCTGATAAAAACGATCAAATATCCGGTCAAATTTTTCTTTCGAAATTCCAACTCCAGTATCTTCAACCTCAATGCAGATGTATTTACCAACTGTAGTCAGAGTTACTGTAATTTTTCCCCCCTTTGGTGAATATTTGAAAGAATTACTTAGCAGATTAGCCAATATCCTATCTAGGAAATTAGGATCAAAATATACTTTTTGGTCTGAAACAGTTGATTGAAAAGTGTACTCAAATTCTTTCCTTTTTGCCAATTGCGAGAATAAATCAAAATTTTTCTTCACAAAAGATTCAATTTCCAGCTCTTTCACATGCAAAAGCATTGCACCCAATTCTGCTTTTCTGTAATCGAGGGCCTGGTTAACCAGATGCAACATCCTCTCAGCATTTCGCTCGATCAAATCCAATTGCCTCTCTACCCAGCGATGCTCTTTTACTCCCCTTTCCAACATCTCACGGACAGGCGACAAAATCAAAGTAAGAGGGGTCCGGAATTCGTGGGAAACATTTACAAAAAATCGAATTTTAGCCTGATCAATCTCCTTTAACCGTTCATTGTTCAATCTTTCCAGCTCCAGTTCCTTGGCGATAAATTGCCGGCTAAGATAGAATCTGATCAAGAAAACAGCAATTGCAAGGAACAGGACAATAAATATTGTTTTGGCCCACAAAGTGTTATACCAATGAGGCAAGACCTCTATTTCAAGTTGATTCTCCCTTAAGCTCCATTTTCCGTTATTGTTTGCTGCTTTTACCCTGAAAGTATACTTTCCAGGAGCTAGGTTTGAATAGCCCACACTATTCTTTTCCGTTGTATACCACTCATTGTCAAATCCTTCCAACGTGTATGAAAAAGTATTCTTAGTACCTGCTAAATAATTTGGCACGACAAATTCCAACCCAAAAACATTATATTCAGGTTCAAGTTGGATGGAACGGGTAAGTTCAATACTCTTTTTTAGGATTTTGGTGTTGTCATTAGGAGTGACAGTCCTTGTGAAAACGGTTAGTTGATCTATGATCGGAGAGGGTGAGAAAGGATTGTCGATCAATCGCTCGGGATAAAAAGTCGAAATCCCGTTTATTCCCCCAAAAAACATTTTATCATCAGTTGTTTTGCAGGACGAGTATTGATTAAACTGATTGCTTTGCAAACCATCGGATTCAGTATATACACGCCATTTTGAAGTATCTGTCGAAAGACAGATTAGTCCCCTGGTGGTACTAATCCATAGCCGGTTCAAATGATCCTCCTGAATCGAGCAAACCAATAAATCCGGGAAACCTATTTCTTCCCTGTAACTAATTAATTTTTTTCCATCAAAATAGAACAAGCCCTCATTGGTACCTGTCCAGATCATTCCTGATTCCTGTTCATAAAAACAATAAACGGTCTTTTCTGTCCGAACTTTGTCTGAGAATATTATCTCCTCAAATCTTCCGCTCTGAATTGAATAAACCCAGACTCCATTGTCGGTTCCGATCCAAAGTCTCTCTTTTGAGTCGATGAATAGACCCAAAATTTTATTATTCATAGATTTTGACGACGGTACAATTTGCTCAAATAGCGTCGCTTGCTTCAGCGCAGGATTATAGCGCACCACTCCGTTGAGTGTCCCAATCCAGATCATCCCATTCTTGTCCTTCACCAATCCATATACATTCTCATTAATCATTGGATCCGGCGATAAATGAATTCTATGAAATCTGCGGGATTTCGAATCAAAAGAGTTCAAGCCGCCGCCATGCGTTCCAATCAACAAATTTCCACCGTCAAGTTTCAGTAGTGCTTTTACATTGTTCCCGCTAATAGATAGAGGGTTATCTTCTTCATTAATAAAGTGCTCAAAAAGATTGGTATTTAAATTGTACAAATCTAAACCTTTGTCATTTGTACCAATCCAGACCTTACCGTCTGGCTCAGCCAGCATGCAACTCACCACATTGTCATTCAGGGAATTTTTCCCTTTTACAAAATACAAGTGTTCAAATTGTGTTTTTAGCGGATGATAGTAGTTTAATCCGCCATAATAGGTGCCGAACCATAATCCTCCCTGCATATCTGAAAAAATGGTTCTGATGGAATTCTGACTGATTGTTTCACCATCCTGATAATTATTATAAAACCGGGTGAAATTATTTTGTCTTTCATTCCATACATTCAAACCAACGAATGTACCAATCCACAATCGTTGCTGACTATCATAGCACAATGACCGGACATAATCTGAGGAAATACTCTTTGGATTATTTTTCTCATGACTATATTTTATCAGCTTATTTTCACTGATATCGAAAAGATATAATCCAAATCCTTCTGTACCTACCCAGATCCTCTTTCCTCCATTATTTTCCGGTAGCATCACACCGATGGATTTGCCGTCAAATTGATTGTTCGCCAAACCATAAGTATCCGTATCGGGAAAATAAAAATAGAGTCCCCGATCGGCACCTATCAAAAGTTTATTATCCATCTTGAGTATGGCAGTATTCCCGAAATTCATGGTTGGAAAGTTCAATACCTTGAACCCTTTTTTGATAGAAAAGCGAAATAATCCAAGACTGGTAGCAATGATAAGCTCTTCATCTTTCCACTTCTTCATGCAAAATACACGCATCTTCGGACCGCTTACCTGTGGAACAAAGGTCGTAAATGAATTTAGCTCATGATTATATCTTGCCAGGCCGGCACCTGTGCCGATCCACATATCACCATTGTCATCCAATAGCAAGGATGTCGTGGAATTTGAAGGAAGGCTCAGGCTATCAGCTTGATTATGAAGATAAACCACAAATTTATAACCATCATATCGATTAAGTCCTTCAGCAGTAGCAATCCAAATAAAACCCAGTCGGTCTTGCTTTATATCAAAAACTGTGCTTTGGGATAATCCTTCCTTTAGTGAAATATGTTGAAAAAGAAGGTTCGAAGCATCCGAATTCTGTGACCGCAGCGGCGACGAAAAACAGCTCAATGCTAAAAGGAAGGCTAGAAGGAAACGACTCTTTCTCATGATTTGTAAAGATACAAATCATTTTTTTTGCTAATTGGTCAGGTTCTGTTCTTTTGTGGAGAGCAGACCGCAGGCGGCATAGATGTCCTGCCCCCGCGAGGCGCGGATGGATGTAAAGATACCCTTGTCGTTGAGCTGGTTCTTGAAATGCAGGATGGCCTCCTCGTCCGGACTTACCAATGGCGTACCCGGAACGGGATGGAACCGGATTAGGTTGATGCGGCATTTGATCCCATTCAACAAGCGGGCCAGCTCCTTCACGTGTAATGGTGTATCATTCAGTCCGTTGAAGAGGATGTATTCAAAAGAAACCCTCCGCTGTCCGCTGAAATCCCATTTTTTGATCTCTTCGATCACTTCGCGGATCGGATAGGCTATCTGCACTGGCATCAGACTCTTGCGCTGCTCGTCGAAAGGGGTATGCAGGCTGATGGCCAGATGGGCCTCACTCTTCTCAAGAAATTGCTTCATGGCCGGGACAATCCCAATAGAAGAGACCGTGATGCGCCTCGGACTCATCCCATAACCCCAGTCGGAGGTCAGAATCTCGATGCTTTTCAGCACCTCATCGAGGTTATCGAAGGGCTCGCCCATGCCCATGTAGACGATGTTCGATACAGAATCGGCTTCTTCGATGCTGCGGATCTGGTTGACGATTTCGCCCGCCGAAAGCTGACCCTGAAATCCCTGCTTGGCAGTCATACAAAAGAGGCAGCCCATTTTGCAGCCTACCTGCGAAGAGACACAGACGGTAGTCCGGTTCTCGTCCGGAATCATAGCCGTCTCTATAAATTGATGCTTCCCGGTAGTGAAGAGGTATTTTTTGGTACCATCGGCACTGACCTGGACCTTCACCGGCAGGGCTGTGCCGAATTCGTATTTTTCTGCCAGAAGATCTCTGGTTTTCTTCGAGAGATTGGTCATCTCTTCGATCGAATTGACCGGTTTTTTGTACAGCCAATCGGCCAGTTGTTTAGCCGTAAAGCCGGGCAATCCCAATTTTACAGTGAGTAAAACCAACTCATCCAACGTCTTACCGAAAAGCGGCTCCCTGACTTCTTCCATCATATCAAAAAAATATCTCGGCAAAAATCTGGTCGTACGGGACGCCTTTTTGGATCAGCAAATCCCTGACCTCTACAACCATCAATGCCTGACCACAAAGATAGTACTTATAACCTTTGGGCAGGTCGATGGCCTTCATCAAATAGTCCGTCACCCTACCGGGAAACTGAACTCCCTCCTTTTCGCGGCTGCAACAGCGGACATAATTGTCGCCGAGAGCCAAGCTCAAAAAATTCTCAAAATAAAACTGGTTGGCATGACTTACGCCGTGTAGTAATATCTTGTTTTTGGTATTGCCCGACTGTATCATGCTGTGAAAAGGTGCGATTCCTGTTCCCGTGGAGATCCAGTAGGCAGGTGACTCATCACAAAAAAAACTTCCATAAGGATCGGAGACAAAGATCTCCTCTCCTGCTTTCAAGTCTGCCAGATGTGGAGTAAGTGCACCACCCGGCTTAATATTATATAGTACAGATATATCTTCCTCCATATTTCCGCTGCAGATACTATAAATACGGGGTGCGTCATTCAAATTAAGCGAAATCTTGATTACCTGTCCAGGCGTAAAAGTGCTCTTCCTCTTCCACGAAATAAGGTATACGTTTGGCGAGATCTCCAGGTTGGCAATAATCTGAACCGGATTCAAACTGGGATGAATACTTTTGGGGTTTGTTAAGGGCATGGTAAATGAACGGTTTAATCTTTGGTTACCTGTCAGCTAAACGTAAGAAACCTAGGAAAGTTATAAAAAAATAGCCACATTTAGATAACTTTGTCCTGATTTAAATGTATAATGAGCTTCATTTAGCTTAAACGATGATCAGAAAAATCATTCGGGGAATCAGGTGGATATTGGTGCAGCTGGTATTGTTTCCGGTCTATTTTTACCGGGCAGCCATATCCCCGATGACACCTTCCTCCTGCCGACATATACCCACCTGCTCTCAGTATGCCATCGAAGCGGTGAAGATTCACGGGCCGTTCAAAGGATTCCTGATGGCGACCAACCGGATCCTGCACTGCCACCCTTGGGGTACGAGCGGATATGATCCGGTGCCACCAGGGAAAAAATAATTAATTAATCGAAACCGCCTGCTCATGAAAGTGCGGGACAGAGCCCGAAAATGTTAATGTATTAAATGTATGTTGCGAGCGAAACGAGCACGGGCAAAGCCCACAAAAGGCGATGACAATACTTTTGAGAGTTCCATGAGTACTTACAGAAATTCAATGATTTAACAAATATAGATTACGAGTGAAAAATATTTTATCGATACTGATTCTGCTGCCAATCCTTTTTGCTTGCAGCACCAGGCCAAAGAAGATGTCAGAGAAAATTGTCTTTGCCAGCATCCTTCCGCTGCAGTATTTTACCGACCAGATCACAGGCAAATCATATACCTGCGAGGTGATGGTCCCTCCCGGCGTCGGACCAGAGACTTACAATCCCACACCCCGGCAGATGGCCGAAATGTCGAAGGCTGGAGCCTATTTTGCCAATGGTTTCCTCGGCTTCGAGGAGGCTTATCTGGACAAATTTCAATCCATCAACCCGGGACTCACTTTCATCAATACCTCAACCGGTGTGAATTTGATTCAAGCGGAGGGCCATAGTCACGGAGACATTCAGCATGAAAAAGGAGTAGATCCTCATACCTGGTCATCCCCGGATGGGGCCAAAATTATCGCCCGGAATATCTTCGACGGGATGGTGAAAATCGATCCGGCCAACAAGGAGAAATTTCAGGCAAACCTCGACAGGCTGCTTGCAAAAATCGACAGTGTCGATGGTGCGGTTAAAACCATCCTGACCAATATTCCATCACGGACCTTCATGGTATTTCATCCGGCCCTCGGGTATTATGCAAGGCAATATGGGCTGGAGCAGCTTTCAATTGAGTTTGAAGGCAAGGTGCCCACGCCGAGACATGTGCAGAATATCGTGCTGCAAGCCAAGGCACAAAAGATCGCTTATGTCATGATTCAAAAGGAGTTTGATGTCGAAAATGCGGAAATCATCTCCAATGAAACGGGGAGCAAGATCATTCAGATTGATCCTTTGGCTTACGACTGGCCCACCGAGATGATCTCACTTGCCAGGAAAATGGCGGCGGCAAAATAGCACCACTGCCACCGATTTATTTGTAAATTTGCACCCGTTATGAACCTGGAAAATCTGAGATATAGCGTTCCCCTGGTCGACATTCGGAAGATCACGGTAGGTTATGAGGAAAACATCATTCTGACGGATGTTTCCCTCACCATCCACGACAGTGATTTTATTGGGGTGATCGGTCCGAATGGCGGAGGTAAGACGACTCTTCTGAAGGCCATTCTCGGCCTCCTGACGCCCCTGAGCGGGGAGGTTGTTTTCCACGATTGCATGACGGAAGGCAATCATCACCGCATTGGTTATCTACCGCAGATCAACAACATAGACCGTAAATTTCCGATTTCTGTGAGTGAGGTGGTCAGGTCGGGACTGATGTCTAAAAAGAAGATTATCAAGGCGTACTCAAAGAAAGACCTCGAATTTGCCGGGGAACTGATGGAACAAATGGGAATCAACGAAATTCGGAACAAAGCCATCGGCGAACTTTCGGGCGGACAGATTCAGCGGGCTTTGCTTTGCAGGGCCCTCGTGAACCAGCCCAAGCTGCTGGTGTTGGACGAACCGAATACCTACGTGGATAACCGGTTCGAGAAAGAACTTTACGAAAAGCTGAGAAAGCTGAACGAAAACATCGCTATATTGCTGGTATCTCACGATTTAGGGACGATCTCCACCTATGTTAAATCCATCGCCTGCGTGAACCATTCGTTGCATTACCATCCCGGGAACAAGATTACGCCCGAGTTGATGGAGGCCTATGAATGCCCGATTCAGATCATCACGCACGGAAGAATTCCGCACACCGTCTTAAAACAACACGAGCAATAATGGAGAACCTGCTATCGCTCCTGGAGATGAGTTTCTTTCGGAATGCCCTGCTGGCTTCCCTGCTCGCAAGTATCACCTGCGGTATCATTGGAACTTACATCGTTTCCAGACGCATCGTTTTCATCAGTGGTGGCATCACGCACGCCTCATTCGGAGGCATCGGCATGGGCTACTATATGGGTTTCGACCCGATTCTGGGAGCCGTTTTCTTCGGAATTTTCTCTGCACTGGGAATCGAATTCTTTACCAGGAAAGCCGACCTCCGTGAAGACTCAGCCATCGCAATGCTCTGGGCGCTTGGTATGGCGCTCGGAATTATCTTCATCTTTCTCACGCCGGGTTATGCCCCTAATCTGATGAGCTACCTCTTCGGAAATATCCTGACAGTCTCGCTCACCGACCTGATATTTTTAATTCTGCTGACAGTTGGCATCTCAGCGTTTTTCATCCTTTTCTACCGGATGATCCTGTTTATTTCGTTCGATGAAGAGTACGCTCTCACCAACAACACCCCTGTCAGACTCTTTAATATCATCCTGATTTGCCTGGTAGCACTTACTATTGTTCTAAACATCAGAGTCGTAGGAATTATTTTGGTCATGTCGTTGCTCACCATTCCACAGGCCATCTCCAACCTTTACACCCGCCATTTTCACATCATGATCTTCCTGTCTATCCTGTTTGGATTTCTTGGATCCCTGGCCGGCCTCATCTTTTCCTATGTTTACGATATCCCGTCGGGCGCCGCCATCATCTTCGCCCTCGTGCTAATGTACGGCGTCATCAAAATGTATTTCGTCATTAGAAAAAGCTTAGCCAAGTAATATTGCCTCTCTTTGCAGCTATTGCGTCTATTCGCGCCTTTTCGCGCCTTTTCGCACCTATTCGCGCCTTTTCGCTCCAGCGGATTTGCAATCTGCTGGTCATCTTTGCATTTCTTTTGCCAACGGATGACAAATCCATTGGAGCGCAAATCTCTCAGGAATCAATCTCATTTTCCCATTTTCTCATCTTCCCATTTTCCCATTTTCCCATTTTCCCATCTTCCCATTTTCCCATCTTCTCATTTTCCCATTTTCTCATTTTCTCATCTTCCCATTTTCCCATTTTCTCATCTTCCCATTTTCCCATTTTCTCATCTTCCCATTTTCTCATCTTCTCATTTTCCCATTTTCTCATTTTCTCATCTTCCCTTTTTTTTATATCTTGCACACGATTTAAACAAATCGTATTATTACCATGACAGTCTCACGATTCAGTGTATCGCTCGAAGAGGAGTTGCTGGAAGCGCTCGACGCCTATGTGAAGGAGAATCAGTTCCCTAACAGGTCGCAGGCCATCCGTGCCCTGATCGAAAAAAACAGGGTCGAAAAGAAATGGCAGTGCAACAACCTGGTTGCCGGCGCCATCGTGCTGGTACATCCCAACAGCAGGAAAGAGGTGTGGAACAGATCATTCGAGTTACAAACCCAATATTCAGAAGTGGTACTTTCCTCCCAGCGTTTCTTCATCGAAAATGATCATACCATGGAGGTCATTACCGTTAAAGGGAGCGCTCATACCCTTACCGAATTATCCGACCAGCTCATAGGCATCAAAGGTATCGAACATGGTAAGCTGATCATGAGCAAGGTCAGGTAAATTTTTTACCTAAATAGTAATACTAATTTAAACAATCGTAATACTAAACACCGGGAAACAGCATTTGCCGGTTTCAACTTTAAAGATTTATCAATGTCGCAAAAACAAAAATTAATGAAAAAATTTATATTGATTCTTATCGTTCTCGCCCAATATTTTACCGCTCAAGCCCAGGAAAAAACTCCATCTGTGAAGGACACCATCAACCTGAAGGAGGTCATCGTCACAGGCTCCACCACCAAAATAAACCGGAATAATACGCCTCTGGCCGTGTCGGTACTGGATAGAAAGCAGATTTCAGAGGGAAGTGAATCGACCATCCTGCCTATGTTAAGTGGTCGTGTGCCAGGACTATACGTAACAGAACGCGGCGTAACCGGCTTTGGCGTCGCGGCAGGCGCGGCTGGTCAGATTTCGATCCGCGGCATCGGCGGAAATCCCACCACAGGAGTACTGATGCTCATCGACGGCCATCCCCAGTTTATGGGACTGATGGGTCATCCGCTGGCCGACAGCTATGTAAGTTCAGATGTCGAGCGCGTGGAGGTGATCCGCGGTCCGGCCTCCATTCTTTACGGTTCCAATGCCATGGGGGGCGTGATCAATATCATCACCCGCAAGAGTGTCGCGGATGGGCTCAGCGCCAATGCGAGACTTTCCTACGGTTCCTTTAACACCCAGAAACAGGCGGCTTCAGCCGGACTAAAGAAAAATAAGTTCAGCATCTTTGCCTCTCTTAACCACGAAAAGACCGATGGTCACCGGCCCAATTCAGACTTCGAAATCGAGAACGGTTACCTCAAGGCCGGTTACGAAATCAACTCCCACCTCAAGGCAGATGCCGATTTTTCACTAGCTAAATTCAAGGCACAGGACCCGGGAGCCGATACCCTCAAAGCCTTACCAGGAAGTAAAATCGACATCACCCGCGGCTACTGGGCGCTGTCCGTATCCGACGATTATGAGAAGATCTCCGGCGCCATCAAATTATACAACAATTTTGGCGAGCACACGATCACAGACGGATTTCACTCGACCGATAAAAACAATGGCATCAACCTTTACCAGACACTTAGAATCTGCGAGGGAAGCAGCCTCTCCTTCGGCGCCGACCTGGCACAATACGGAGGAAAGGCAGAAAATACCAAGGCCATGAATGGCAAAGGCATCACCTTCGCGGATACGACAGTCCGGGAAGCCGGGGTATATGCCTTCCTGCAGCAGACGCTCTTTCAAGACCTCACCCTAAACGGAGGATTAAGGCTGCAAAACCACAGCAAATACGGCAATGAATGGATTCCTTCTGCCGGCTTCGCGTGGCAGCTCAATCCGCAAACTACATGGAGGGCCAGTTTTTCCAAAGGATTCCGCAGTCCGACGATACGCGAGCTTTACATGTTCAACCACAATCCCAATCTGCAACCCGAGCGGATTTTCAGCTATGAAACGGGTGTGGCCCGCAATTTCCTGGTAAGTAAACTGAAAGTTGAATTAACGGGTTATATGGTCAAGGGCGATAATTTGATTGTGACCGGCGCGATGGGAAATCTTTACAATACCGGATCAATCGACAACAAGGGCGTTGAATTGGCCGTCACAGCACGGCCGGTCAGACGGCTTGAGATGCTGCTTTCCTACAGTTATATCGACATGAAGAAGCCATTGTTTGGCACTCCGAAGAATAATCTCTTCCTGAGCGGCACCTATCATTGGGATAATTTCAGGATCAATTGTTCCCTCAGGGAGATTTCGGATCTGAACAATGATATTTCCGGCAAGGTCAATCTGATCAGTTACACCCTTCTGAATGCAAGGGCTGCATGGAATATCTCCAGGCGATTTGAACTCACGCTGAGCGGGGAAAATTTGCTCGGACAGCAGTATGAACCCAACCGTTATTACCCAATGCCCCTGACAACAGCATTCGCCGGAATCAATATTCAGTTAGGGAAGATTTAACGCAAGTTTAAGTTTACCAACGAACTATTAAAATTCCGACTGCAAAAAATCAGAATTTATTGTATATTTTTGCGACAAAATTTTTACCTATGAAGCTCGACAAAATTTTTAGTTTCCTGGTGCCGAAAGACCGCAAGTTCTTCCCTTTATTCAACGATGCAGCCGACAACCTGGTGCTTGCTTCTGAACTTCTGATTAAGCTGGTAAGAGAGAGGGACCTGACGCAGAGGCTTGAATACATGAAGCAAATCAAGGATGTGGAACACATCGGGGATGATATCACAAGAAGTCTTCTTATGGAACTGAACGGCACATTTATCACGCCTTTCGACCGTGAAGATATCCATGAGCTGATCAACAACATGGATGATATTGTCGATTATATTCATGCCGCATCCAAGAGGATTCACTTTTACAAAGTTTCCAATTTCCCGGAAGAATTTGTCCAGATCGCCGACCGGATCCATTCGGCCAACAAAGAAATCCAGAACGTCCTGCGCAGCGTCCGTTCGGTAAACGACTTCAAGAACCATGTTTTAAGCTGCGAAAAAATCAGTGAATACGAGAGTGAAGTAGATGATATTTACCAGGAATATCTTTCCGAACTTTTTGATACAGAGATCAACGCCATCGATCTGATTAAGAAGAGGGATATCCTGACCACGCTTGAAAAAGCCATCGACAAATGTGATGACGTAGGCAATATTTTCTCTTCCCTCATTGTGAAAATGGGATAGTAAACAAAACTGATTAACCTTCTGATAATGGATTTTAATTTACTGATTGTCATCATCGTTCTTGCCTTTGCCTTCGATTTTATCAATGGGTTCCACGATGCTGCGAATTCAATAGCGACCATTGTCTCGACCAAGGTGCTGTCTCCACTTCAGGCCGTGCTCTGGGCTGCATTTTTCAACTTTCTGGCTTATGCCATCTTCGAATTGAAGATCGCGGATACCATTGCCAAGACTGTCGACACCGGAGCTATCAATCTGCAGGTAATTCTCGCCGGCATCATTGCGGCAATTCTCTGGAACCTCCTTACCTGGTACCTTGGCATCCCTTCAAGTTCATCGCACACACTGGTTGGGGGCTTCGCCGGAGCCGCTATCGCTCATGCAGGCTGGGGCGTGGTGCACACGAATGTCATCCTAAAAATCGCCTCATTTATTTTCCTCGCCCCGATTCTCGGAATGACGATTTCTTACATCTACTCCATATTATTGCTTAATATTTTCCGAAGGGCCAATCCTCATATCGTGAACCGGTATTTCAGAAAATTCCAACTCCTTTCATCAGCCTTGCTGAGTCTGGGACACGGAGGAAACGATGCCCAAAAAGTAATGGGATTGATCGCAGCGACGCTGATGGTCTATTATAAGGGTGTCGATCCAGCCAGCATTCCCGACTGGGCACACATCACCTTGGTTGGAGGAAAGATCCACGCGATACCTCACTGGATTGTCCTTGGATGTTACCTTGCCATCAGTGCCGGAACTATTTCGGGCGGCTGGAAGATCGTAAAGACCATGGGGACCAAGATCACTAAGCTGACCTCTTTCGAAGCTATCGCAGCTGATTCGGCAGGAGCTACGCTACTTTTCGCCACCGATGCTTTTGGGATTCCTGTCAGCACGACGCACACCATTACCGGCGCAATCATGGGTACCGGGTTACCACGAAGGCTGACTGCAGTAAAATGGGGAGTAACAATCAATCTCTTATGGGCCTGGATATTAACCATTCCCGTTTCGATGGCAATTGCAGCGCTTGTCTATTACTCATTTAGAATTATTGGGTTGTGATGACACAAAATGAGAATCCTCAGAACTTATACGCCGAATAAATTATCTCTGATCTCTTCGCTGGTCACGACCTTACTTGCCGGAATCCTGCTGACGATAAATTACTTATACGGTCATGCGTATTACCTTTTTATTATTATTCCGGTCATCTTTCTGCTCTCTTTTATGGCAACCAGCTACATCTTAAATTACCTGATCAACGAGAAGATCACCCCAATTTATAAGACGATCAGTGGGATTCCGGGAAAAGACAAGCGCAAAAAAAAGGCCAGTCAGAAGGATATTTTGGCCGAGGTAGAGCATGATGTCAAGATCTGGGCCGACGATAAGATGGCTGAGATCGAGCGCCTCCGAGACCTCGAAAAATACAGAAAAGATTTTGTGGGAAACGTCTCGCACGAGCTGAAAACGCCGATCTTCAACATCCAGGGCTACATCCTGACTCTGCTGGACGGCGGACTGGAGGATCCGGAAATCAACAGGCTTTACCTGGAACGCACGGAAAAGAGCATCGACAGGATGATCAATGTCGTGGAGGACCTCGAATCGATCACAAAACTCGAATCGGGTGAACTCAAACTTAATCCGGAAGTCTTCGATATCAGCAAGCTGGTGGAAGAGGTTTTCGAGCTCGAGTTAAGGGAAGCAACAGAGCGAAGCATTACCATGAATCTGAACCTTACATCAGGGAAGCCTTTCCTGGTAAGGGCCGACAAGAAACGCATCTTCGAAGCCATGCGAAACCTGATTGGAAACGCCATCAAATATGGCAGAAAAGAAGGCAAGGTGACGGTCGGCTTTTACGACATGAACAACCTGCTGCTGATTGAGGTGAGTGATGATGGAATTGGTATTGAGAAGAAGGACCTTCCCCGGATTTTTGAACGTTTTTACAGGGTCGACAAGAGTAGGAGCAGGATGCAAGGAGGCACCGGCCTGGGTTTGTCGATCGTCAAACATATTATCGAGGCGCACAAACAGAAGATTCACGTGAAGAGCACCCCGGAAGATGGGACGACCTTCACTTTTGCCCTCGAAAAAGGGAAGCCGACGAAATAGAATTTACCTATTAATTTTTCATTCAGACAACTGTTATGACAGAAAAAGAGAATGTTCCGCGGATTTTGCTGGTAGACGATGAAGAAGACATCCTGGAATTTGTGAGTTACAACCTCGAGAGGGAAGGATTTAAAGTCTTCACCGCACGCAATGGCAGGGAAGCTATCCAGATGGTCACAAAAGTGAAGCCAGACCTGGTAATTTTGGATGTGATGATGCCCGAAATGGATGGTATCGCCGCTTGTGAAGAGATCAGAAAACTACCGGGATGCCGGGATGTGGTGATCGCTTTTCTGACGGCCAGGGGAGAAGATTATTCCCAGATTGCAGGTTTTGATGCAGGCGCCGACGATTATATCACCAAACCCATCCGTCCGAAGGTATTGATCAGCCGGGTAAAAGCCCTGTTAAAAAGGACTGGTGGGAACATGGCAGAAGCTGCAGAGCAGGAGAAAGTTTTGCATATTGGTAACCTGGTTATCGACAAGGAGAAATTCACCCTTCGGGTCGATGACGACGAGATGATGCTACCGCGAAAAGAGTTCGAGCTGCTGTCGCTACTGGTTTCCAAGCCCGATAAAGTCTTTCTGCGCGATGAAATCTACAAGGCTGTATGGGGGGATAATGTCATCGTCGGCGACAGAACCATCGATGTTCACATCCGAAAACTCCGCGAGAAGATCGGCAATGACCATATCCGTACCCTCAAAGGCATCGGCTATAAATTTGTAGTCTGATTTTCTAAAGCTCCTTACGCATCCGGGCTACCGGAATATCAAGCTGTTCGCGGTATTTGGCTACCGTGCGCCTTGCGATGTTATAACCCTTGTCTTTCAGGATGGAAGCCAGTTCATCGTCTGTGACAGGTTTTAATTTGTTCTCATTGGCGATGCATTCCTTCAGGATTGATTTGATTTCGCGGGTTGATACCTCTTCGCCATCCTCTTTTTGCATCGATTCGGAAAAGAAGTACTTCAGCGAATAGATCCCAAAATGGGTCTGAATGTATTTGCTATTAGATACCCTGGAAATGGTGGAGATATCGAGTCCTGTCATATCGGCTATATCCTTAAGTATCATTGGCCTCAGCTTCGTTTCGTCACCTTCTAGAAAGAAAGCCTTCTGAAACCTGAGCATGGCTTTCATCACGAGCATCAGAGTCTCCTGTCTTTGTTTGATGGCATCGATAAACCATTTGGCTGAGTCAATCTTTTGCTTGACAAAGTAGAGTGCCTCCTTCTGGTCGGTCGACATCTCTTTTCCGCTGTCGCGGAAACCTTTAAGCATGTTGGTGTAGTAGTTGCTGATGTTAAGCTCCGGTACATTTCGCTGGTTGAGGCTCAGGATCAAATCGTCGTTGACGATATCCAGTATGAAATCGGGGATGATGGTCTGGGTACCTCTTGAAAGACTGTTGCTGTAGGAACTTCCGGGTTTCGGATTTAGTTTCAATATCTCATCGAGTGCTTCGCGGATATTCTCTTCTTCTAAATTGAGTTTGCGCTGAATCTTATCGTAGTGCTTTTTAGTGAACTCCTCGAACATCTCATCAAGAATCTTATAAGCCCAGCGGATCTCTTCACGCCCCCCATCTTTCCTGGTAAGCTGGATCAGGAGGCATTCCCTAAGGTCTCTGGCACCAACACCGGGGGGATCAAGTTCCTGGATTAGTTTCAAGACCCGGTTAAGGGATTTCATGTCTGTATGAATATTGCGTGCAAAGGCCACATCATCGACGATAGAATCAAGTTCCCGACGCAGGTATCCGTCTTCATCAATATTACCGATAATCTGCTCCGCAAGAATGGCATCCTTTTCGTTAAGCATCACCATGGCAATCTGTTCCTGAAGGTATTCATGGAAAGAGGAGGCTTCAGAATAAGGCATGTCCACCGTCTTCTCGTCTTTGGAGAAATTATTGGCTTCGTAACGGTAGGTGGGATAATCTTCCTCGTTCAGGTAATCGTCGACCGAGAATTCTTCGTGGTCATTATCTTCTTTTGTCTTCAGATCGTCGGGCAGCTCCTCTTCGCTCTTTCCAAATTCATTATCTTCCAGCTCCAGTACGGGATTCTCTTCGAGTTCTTTCTTAATGCGCGCTTCCAATTGGAGCATAGGTAGTTCCAACAGCTTGATTACCTGAATTTGCTGAGGTGAAAGTTTTTGAAGTAGCCTTTGCTGGAGAGAAAGATGTTGCATTTTTCAGACTAAAATTCGCAATTTTTTGGTGTCCTGGCGAAAGGTATTACGTCGCGGATATTTCCCATACCCGTAACGAAAAGCATCAGGCGTTCGAAGCCAAGACCGAAGCCGGCATGCGGACAACCTCCAAAACGACGGGTATCGAGGTACCATTCCATATCTTCTTTGGGAATATGCATCTCTTCCATCCTGCTTTCCAACACTTCGAGCCGCTCCTCACGCTGGGAACCGCCGATGATCTCGCCGATCTGCGGAAAGAGGACGTCCATGGCGGAAACGGTCTGGCCATTATCGTCCAGGCGCATATAGAATGCCTTGATCTCCTTGGGATAATTGGTCAGAATGACAGGTTTCTTAAACTCCTGCTCGACCAGGTAACGCTCATGCTCGCTCTGAAGGTCTGTACCATAACCACCTACCGGATACTGGAACTTTCCTTTTTTGTTCGGTTTTGAATTTCTAAGGATCTCGATGGCTTCGGTGTAGGTCAGCCTGACAAAGTCATTGTCCGCCACAAACCTCAACTTTTCGATCAGCTCCATGGAACGCTGGTCTGCAGGTTTTACCTTTTCCTCTTCCGCCAGACGGTTGCTGAGAAACTGCAGATCGTCCATGCAATGATCTAACGCATAGGTGATCAGGTATTTTAAAAATTCCTCGGCCAGATCCATGTTATCGTTGAGGTCGAAGAAGGCCACCTCTGGTTCAATCATCCAAAATTCGGCCAGGTGACGGGAAGTATTAGAATTTTCGGCCCTGAAAGTGGGGCCAAAAGTATAAATTCTGGAGAGTGCCATGGCGAAAAGCTCGCCTTCCAGCTGTCCGGATACGGTCAGGTTGGCTGCTTTACCGAAAAAATCCTGGGAAAAATCGACTTTCCCTTCTTCATTCAACGGGGCATCAGTGGCAGGAAGAGTCGTTACGCGAAACATCTCACCGGCACCTTCGGCATCTGAACTGGTGATGATCGGGGTATGAATATTGAAGAATCCACGGTCATTGAAGAAGGAGTGGATGGCAAAAATCATGGCATGCCGTATCCGGAAAACGGCACTGAAGGTGGCGGTCCGGGGACGAAGATGCGCGACTTCCCTCAAGAATTCGAGGGTATGACGTTTAGGCTGAATAGGATATTTGTCGGGGTCTGAAAGCCCAATGATCTCGATCTTATCTGCCTTCAATTCAACGGATTGACCGGATCCTGCCGATGCAACCAGGGAACCGGTTACACCGATAGCGGCACCGGTATTGATGTTCTTGAAAAAATCCTCACCGAAAGTTTCTACTTCAGCGACTACTTGGAGGTTGTTGATAGTTGATCCGTCATTTAATGCGATAAAATTGACGTTTTTACTTCCCCTACGGGTGCGAACCCAACCTTTAATAGTGATTTCTGCCCCAACCTGTCCCGACTTCAATATCTCTGCTATCTGAATCTTTTTCATTTCTTAATTGTACTTCCGTGTGATATATTGTGTTTTGTACAAAATTACACATTTTGCCGTCTGTTCAAACCTTTAATAAACCCTTTTCTGAAGCAATAAAAATGATTGCTTCCCTGGTTTCTATCAGAGTCTTAAATTCCAGCTCCGATAATAGTAATTTTGATGTGGATCCATCTGAAGTACAAACTTCAAACCAATTTGTTTTATAGGTGAGTGATTTTATTTTATCCCAATGAAATACCTGTACTTTTTTCCAAACACCGGTTTTGATAGCGATGAGATCATTATTTACCTGCACATACGCTGATCCAAAGTATCTTTCCCAGGTAAAACCCAATCCGTTAAGAATCTGGAGGATTCCACTCACAAACATGTAAGCCATGATCGGCATCAGGGAAAAAGAGGATTCCCCATCCTTAAAACCTTGGGCGACAAGGTACATGATGGGTAGAACAACCCCGATGATTCCCATGACGAGCGTAAACGTAGATTTTTTCCTATATTGAATCAAGTCGATTTTTAGTTCCATCATTTTATTTTCGAAATTGGATGAATAATGCCCTCAATTTCTTGTATAGAAAGAGTAAAGTGATGATTGCAATTTATACAATGTTTGATTAATTTTAAGGAATTTCCGGTAATAAATAAGAATTCACGATTGACTTAATCTCTACTTTCCATGCAAGATAATCTAATTGGTATTTACACGCAATCCTTTCGTAAGCACTGGTCTTTAAATGCTTTTTCTGATTTCCAGGGAACTGCAATCACCTATGGCGAAGCTGCGCAACTGATTCGTCAGATTCACTGTTTTTTCCTTGAAAGCGGCATCAGTAAAGGAGATAAGATTGCCATTCTTGGACGAAACTCATCCAACTGGGCAGTTTCATTTCTGGCTGTTGCCGGATATGGTGCAGTGAACGTGCCGATTTTGCCGGATTTTAATCCAGATGATATTCACCATATCCTCAGCCATTCAGATTCTCAGTTTTTATTTGCAGCCGATAATTTTCTGGAAAAACTCGATACAAAGAAAATTCCAGGATTAAAAGGTATAGTCAGCCTGACCGATTTTTCAGGTCTATATTTCAGTTCTGCAACAGACAAAGAGCTTTGGGTAAATTGTTTTAGTGCAGAGCATGCCGGAATATCTACCCCTGAGAATTTCGAACTAGTCGATTATGGTATGGTAGATGTTAGCATCATCTCTTACACAAGCGGCACCTCAGGGTTTTCAAAAGGAGTCATGATGCCTGCACGCAGTTTACTGTCAAATATTAATTACGCACAGGATCACATGCCCTTAAAATCGGGCGATCGCATTGTTTCCTTCCTGCCTATGGCGCATGTCTTCGGATTATTATTTGAATTCTTGTTCCCCATATCTGTCGGCTGCCATGTTACTTTTCTCTCTAAAGCTCCGACTCCGCAGTTAATAATCAAAGCCTTCAAAGAGATAAAGCCGGCCTTGATCTTATCTGTTCCTCTGGTTATCGAAAAAATTTACAAGAAGAATATCCTGCCGGCTATTGAAAAACCTATCGTGAAATTTCTCTTAAAAGTTCCTGTTATTCAACAGATTTTGTTCAAAAAAGTCAGGGCTTCCCTGGTTGAAACTTTCGGGGGAAATTTCCATGAAATAGTAATTGGCGGGGCTCCACTCAATCACGAAGTTGAAGCTTTTTTCAGGAAAATTAAATTCCCTTTCACCATCGGCTATGGAATGACGGAATGCGGTCCCCTCATCTCATATGAACCCTGGAACAGTTTCAGATCATCGTCCTCCGGGAGACTGGTCGACCGGATGGAAGTCCGGATTAATTCCAAAGATCCTTACAACGAAGTAGGGGAAATTCTGGTAAGAGGTGATAATGTGATGCTGGGATACAATAAAAATGAAAAAGCCACCTCCGACGCGATTGATAGTGAAGGCTGGCTTCATACCGGCGATCTCGGAATAATCGATGCCGACAACTTTATTTACATCCGTGGACGATGCAAAAATATGCTTCTCGGGCCATCCGGACAGAATATTTATCCCGAAGAAATGGAAGCCAAGCTTAGTAATTATCCTTTTGTTCTTGAGTGTGTGATTACCGAACGGAATGGAAAATTAGTCGCTTTGGTATACCCTGATCCTGACAGAATCGCTTTGGAAAGTCCCGATGAGCAGCAACTGAAGGCAATCATGGAAGAAAATTGCAGGCTGGTCAATAAGGAACTTCCCAAATTTGGTCAGTTAAATTCCATCATTCTGGTGGATAAAGAGTTTGAGAAGACCCCAAAACGAAACATCAAGAGATACCTGTACACCTGATTTCAGCAAGAATCCAGGATTAAATCTTTTCAATGAAATTCAAACGGACCCCGACTGGGTTGAGCATTGATTGAATTGCCGGTAAAATCACGACCCCTATTTTTCATCATTGGTAACCCGGAATGGATTGCAGGTGAATTTGGCAGCAGGAGATAACGCAGCCAGGGGTTTAGGCCTGTTTTCCCATTTTCACCCAGGAACATTGGATTCGATTCTATGCCCTCCGGATCTGAGGGTTTATTAGAATAAGCTCCCTGATACAAATTGGCATGAAAGAAATTCCGGGTACTTTTTCCTGTATCAAAATAACATCCTTTCCCTCTGGCAATGAACAGGTTATTCTGATAAAGTGTTGAATCGCTGTAGCCACCCCAACTCTTATGGAATACAAACATGACGGAATCCTGATCGGCGCCACTATAAAACAGGTTGTTGTAAATTTTTGAATTGGTAACAGGTCCCGATAACCGGATCATGTGATCTCCATTATTTTCGAACACATTGTATCGAATGACTGTCCCATCATTGAAACTATTTTTACTTCCTCCGTCCCGACAGATCAGTACTCCACCGAATCCGTTGTCATGACTATAGTTATATTGTATGATGGTCTCTTTACAATTCCAGTCACTGTCGAACCCGCCAGCATCGGCATCCTTTTTGTTGTCCCAACTATCGGCCTCAGAATTATAAACAGTGTAACAGGCTTCATTGTACTGGAAGAGTGCATGGTCGCAATTAAAAGGGAAAGAGGCATTGCCGCTTCCTTTTACTGCACAATGGGAGAACAGGTTGTATTCGATGATTGGATAATCAGCAGCCCTGACAATCAATGCATTAGCCCCTGTGCGTTCAAATTTATTGTTTCGGATAACGACCTGTCTGCTAGGGATCCAATTGTGAATTTTACCGTTGGCCAAGGTGTCGCCCCGATGACTATTAAGGGAACGATCCCACCAGATGGAAGAATTCGACCATCCCGTGCGGTCGACATCATGAACTGAACACCCTTCCAAATACAACCCTTCGAAATTCGATTTTATTCGCTTGGAAGGATCCTCATTCCCGGTTATTTCGATAAAAATTCCGCCATTATCTTTGGTGCTCATGTCGCCATTTACCTCACAGACTTCGAGGTTGACCAAATAAATATGGTGAAGGGTTCCGCAATCTTTTCCCTCCACATAAATCCCCATTTTTTCTGAATTGACAAATGAAGTATTTCCTTTGCCTTCCAACTTTCTGGGTTTTTCAAAAGCCAGAAAATTTTTGATTTTTAAATCACGGATTTCGATGTATTCCTGATTGAGTAAACGGATGGTAACTGAGACTCTTTCCCCGTTTGCCACAATGCCTTTTGCATCGATTTCCGGTGAAGGG
Organism: Prolixibacteraceae bacterium; assembly: GCA_037137375.1. Lineage (GTDB taxonomy): Bacteria > Bacteroidota > Bacteroidia > Bacteroidales > Prolixibacteraceae > CAINVV01. Next base: position 23,988 of record JBAXKJ010000011.1, on the reverse strand, counting down.
CCCCGGCCATAAGCTCCAATAACGAAATGCCTGCCAGCCACTCCTGAACCCTGGGGTTTCAGGTTTCCCACCCATGAACCTCCACGACGGAATAGCAAAGAATCGCCGGCCTTGAATTTCATCTGATTTACCCTTGCGATCGTTTTCCATGGTTCATAAACAGAAGTTCCTTTGTTGGTATCTTTCCCCGACAAATTATCAACAAAATAACTTGTTTGGGCAGACGCACCCAGGCTCAGGACAAGACTAAAAAGTACCAGAAATTTTTTCATGTTAATTGAAATTTGTCTGGAGAATTACCAGTGATCTATCACCCTTCAGACCTACTTTAAGGTCGTTTGCATTTGCCGGGATACTACTTTCAATCGATTTGTATTCTCCAGGTTGAACCTGAACATCCGTGACAAGTACTTCATTGATTTTAATTTGCACTGTCAGGGCTTTGGGTGACGGATTCCAGATGACGGTTGTCATCAGCCGGGTACCCACGGGAACCTTGCACCAGAAAAATCCTTCCCCTGTGAGACCTTCCGCATCAACCGGTTGTGGTACTCCGCCGAAGTCTTTATGATAATATGGCCCGAACATTCTACGCCCATAGGGCACATATTCTTTCCCGGCCGCATTGTTCCAGCCTCCGCCCTTTTCGGCAAACATATGTCCGTCTTTTTTAAGAAAAATGGGCGAATTTTCGTAGGAACCGTACAAAGCAGGTTTTGAATTGATCATCAATCCGTTGTAAACTCCCACAATTATTCCTTTTTCTGTCTCATATTCTCCCCAAAGAACAGGAGATTCCAGTAGGACGTGGTTTTCGTGTGGTTGAATGCCTGCCATATATTTGATCATGTTGCGTAACAGCCGGTCAGCAATTGGATCAATATCTGCCCTCCTGACTAAATCGAAACCGGATAGCAATAAGGAACCCTTACCATAAAAGTACTCTCCAAGGGCGATACCTTCCAGTCCGACACTGTAATCGGCTAGGATTGCCATCTTTCCAGCATCATTCTTGTCGGCAAGTATGAACCCATCCGTAACCGGATAGATGGACGGAAAGCCTTTTTGTGTCTCCCGAAATCCGTTATAATCACTCCATACCCTTAGTTCACTGCGGGAAATTCCTTTGTAAACCGGGTGTTCAGGACGTTCCGGATTGACATTGAAGGAGTTTCGGGATGGACGGGGGGGGGAAGGATAAGTTGGATCATCGATATCCATCTTGGGGAACTTCACAGAAAATGGTAATATCTTTTGAATATAACGCTGATGTGAAGAATCTTGTCTCAATACAATCATCCTAGTGCCACTCCCAAGCAGCGACTTGAGGAGTACTTCCTCTTTTGCCAGTTTTGCATCTGCGGCGTTTTCGCCGATCACGATACAGTCTGTGGCCTTTAACTCACTGGGATTGCTGATCAGATCGAAGGGTATTCCGTTAAGGCGCAGTGCGTTGGCTGATAAACCTAAAGGATCATAAAGTTTGACTTTTGATGAACCGATCAATGGGATAGGGTTCTTTCTGGCAACAAAAATATTCGTAACATTTCTGGATATCTCCTGATTTCCTGAAAGTATCACCCCCTCCAATTGATAATTGCCCTCAAAAAGGGTTTCCGGTAGTCTAACTTTTACCTCCTGTGAATGGATTTTATAATAAGGAATATCCGATAGTTTAATAGTATCGGCCGTCCAGTGAGTGTAAGCCTTGTCAAGTAACCTGACAACTAATCTGACATTCTTCAAGTCGGAGAAATCATCAGATTCATTGATGATATGGGCAACAGGTTTTACCTCAGAACCCGCATAGGCCTGTGTTTGCCAATTCTCCCAACTCAATAATACTGGTGAATAGGACAACTTCGCTTGCCAGGCAACCGGTTTGGCAACCATATCGGTAAAAGTTGAGATGGTGTGCCAGTTTCTGAACAAGATGGTAAATGGGAAGACTCCTGAAGACTCCGGATTGATTCGCCTGAGTCGTCTCATCAATTCGGTGGCCTGTTTGAAGGTAAAACATTGGTGCTCATCGGCCAGTTGAGCCTGTTGATCCTGGGGTGCATGACCCGTCCAATTTTGCTGAGATACAGGATTCTTATGATCCGGCGTTAGATTGTAACGGCCATCCGGTCCCGTATAATTTCCCACACATTCCGTAAAAGTAAGTGGTTGCATTTTATCAGGGAAAGTGATCTGATCATAATCACGAATATGTAAGAAGGTAAACGGGGAGGCGTAGTACCACCCCCAATAGCGGTGAAGGTCGCAGATATCGCCAGATTTCCCGAGTCCATATCCGGCATTGCCAATATATAAACGGGTCGGATCCCAGATTCTTAATTTGGCAAAGGCATCATCCAGAAACTGAACCCACTTTTTGGCAATTTCCCCATTAAAAGGAACTTCATTGGTCAGGGCATAAATTACCAGGGATGGATGGTGCATGATTGGTCCGAACTTCTCCAGGCAGTACCATTTTACAGCTTTATCATAATCCTTTGGAGGACTTTGTCCATTGACAACTGCCGAATAGTTTCCTCCAAAGACCAGCATTCCCATTTCATCACAGACGTCATACCAGGTCTGATCATCCGGGATTCGGATGATATTAACATGGATGCTTTTCATGAAACGGACGTACTCTTCCGCAAATGCTCTGCTGGTCTCTACTGCTTCGGGAATTCCGCGCCCGGGAGGATTGATGGCGATACCACGCAAAAATATCGGATGACCGTTTAAAAATATCTGACCGTTTTTTGTTTCAAAATCACGAAATCCTACACGAAAAACACTCTTTTGAAGAAGGCTACCCTTATCGCTAACTGTGATTGTTACATGGTAAAGACGGGGTTGAGTAGGGGACCACAAAACCGGGGATAGATTTTCTCTGGCAAGATACAGTTTACCTTCTTTTAAAAGCACATCCGGTTTTCCTTCCCATAGGATCTGTTGATCGGAAGCAGATTTAATCTGCATTTCCACTGTTGGTGACGACATTGTCATCGGGCAGTCTGCCTGGATATGAATCGAATGCGAGGTTGTCGTGACTTGAAATTGAAACAAATTTTTATCGGCAGCAGACGAAGAGAGGAAGATGCCGGCTCCGAATAGAATCAGAAGCAGAAGCGTTTTGAAGTATTTACTCATTTAAATTCTTTATAGAATTGTCTGGTGTTCTTGATTTTTCCCATTTCTTGTCAAAATATTGGATCAAACTGTATACCTGCAAGTTGATCTGTTTCATCAAATCCATCATCGGGGTCCATACTTCATAAAAATTATTAACTACACCTTTGTTTGCATCCGTATTGGATTGATCAACTCCTTTGGCCGTTGGATCATTGTCCTGGTATTTGAAATAATGCCAGCCTACACAATTCTTTGATTCGAGTAATGCCAAATTATAATTCTGATAGAAAAGTCCCCGATCCTTTTGGGTACGCACGATCCATCCCGCACCACTCTGATTGGGCATTCCCGAGTCTTCTCCCTTCGTGTAATATTCGGTGACAATGAATGGTCTCCCTGTCCATTTTTCCCAGTTGGCCATTTGAGTAGAATCAGGAGTCCAATAATTGTAGTAATTATTGGATACAATATCCAGGTATTTACCAGCAGTTCTCATGAATAATTCATGATTCTTTTCTTCATTGTAAAACCGTGCCCCGATGTACATGTGGTTTGGATCCTGTGTTTTTATTGCTTTCGAAATGATGGAAAAATACTTCTCTCCCACCAATGCCATAAAGGCTTCACGATGTTGGTCCGTAATCTGTTCTTTGGTGATCCCCTGATCTTTCATCCATTTAACAGCGGCTTTGTAACCGGCTTCTTTCTCGGGAAGTGACAGATAATTATCAAGCGCCTTCACCTTAAAAGGCATTTCATTGTCTGAAAAATAGCCAAACAAATTCGGATCATTCTTGTAAGCTACTATCTGTTGGGCATGACGGTTGCAAAAAGTTTCAAAACCGGGATCAAATACAAAAATGGCGTCATTGGGATAACCCGTATGGCCTGGTTGTTGAAAAGTTCCGCCTCTTTCCCTTCCATAACTGCTCATAAAATTCAAGTTGATCGTATAGGCAAACGGTTGTTTTGAGGATTTATTTGCTTCGATAATTGTTTTATAATCAGACCATGAACCTGCGCAACTAAATCCATTCGCTTCCAGCATTCCGATAGTTTGTTTGATCCACTCCGTCTCCGACCCAAACTTGTCCAGAAGGGCTTTTTCATTTCGCTCTGACTTTCCGGTAGATATACTGTTAAGAGCAACGTTGAAATAGAGATAACCTTCGGGATCAACTCCCCACCAACGATCACCAATTTTCTCAACACGGAAGAAGCCGGTCGCTTTGACCTGTTTTTTTAGCCATCCTCCATATTTGCTCATTTTTTCAGGGCTCTTAGGCTGGAGATAACCGGGCAGCAGATTCACTGTCCGTGTTTGAAACGGTTCGTAAGGCGAGTAAGTGGCGGTGGGCCCGTTGCCATGTCTTCTTTGTGCCTCAACAGTAATATAGGTATTGGCAACTTTTTGCGCACTAACTTGAATGCTTGAAAATAAAGCAAAGAGGAGAAAAAGGGGGGTAAAATGTTTCATAATTATTTTCTTTTATTGGCTGGAAACTCATCAAAAATCTTAATCTTCCATTTAGTTCTTAGTCATAAAATCCCTAAGTAAATAGATATCCCTGGCAACTTTGTAGAAAGAGTCATGCAGGGGAATCCACCACTTATAATCCTTGTCAATGAGTCCTTTGTTTGAATCATCATCCTGGTATTTGAAATAGTGGAATCCAGTACACCCGGGATGTTCGATTAGTGCGAGTGTAAAGTTTTCGAAGAATTTAGCCCGATCGGTCTGGGTAGGCACCAGCCACCCGGCCCCTGTGTCATTAGTAAGTTTGGAATCTTCTGCTTTTGCATAAAACTCCGTCACAAAGAATGGCTTTCCACTTTCTCCACTCCACATATCCATCGTCAATTTATCAGGTGTCCAAACATCATAGACATTGATGCTGATCATATCAACATATTTTCCGGCTTCCTTGAAAATTGCTGTTTTACTTTTTGCGCCACCATGTAACCGGCTTCCCAAATAAAGATGGTTTGGATCGTAGCGTTTAATTGCCTCGTTAACAATTTTATAGTACGTGCCTGCCACGTAGCCGTGAAAATCTGCCCTATCGGTATCTGTTACCACGAAGTTGTCTCCCTTTCGGGCAATCATCCAGTTTTTAGCTGCCACGTAGTTTTGATCTTTCTTATCTGCTACTGCCAGGAAACGATCCAGAAGATTTCCATAAGTCGTATTGTCATAGAGTGGCAATTCGTTGTCGGAGAAATGTCCCAGAATCCAGTGGTCATTTTTCAGGGCTTCCAGTTGTTTCGCGTGAGTATCACAAAATGAGACAAACTCTACATCAAAAACTGGTATGATCCCCAGTTCATAGAGATCCTTCGTCCGCTGTTGAAGATTTTTATAGGTCAACAAGAAATTCCACCTTGGACACCAGGCCATTTTTTGCTGAGCGCCAGGATTAATTGTCTCATCAGACCAGCAACCTAGTGTGTTGGCGCCAATATTCCTAATAAAGTCAGGTAATTTGATACCACCTCCTACTGAGACAGAATTCACACCTATAGTAAAAAAACGGTGCCCTTCAGGATCAATCAGAGACCACACTCCATTCGTCTTTTTTGTATAAAAAAAGCCGGTTGATTGCTCTGCTGAATTTTTATCACCACCGTAAGCACCAAGGGTTGCAACGGATGAAACAGGATTCAGTAACCTGACGGCTTTCGACCCATTCTTGCTGGTATTAGCCACCTCATTTTTAAAGGAAAATTGATTGGAATTTGGTTGTTCCGACTGCGCATTATTCTTCGAACACGACACAACAGAAAAAAAACCCAAACAATAAATAAACCTGGCCGGAATAGTATACCATGCCGGCCAGGTTTTCAAAATCAATCTACTGAGCATACCCCGGATTTTGCGGGAATCCTCCCATCGCATCACGCTCAGCCTGAGGTATCGGCCATCGTACATGGTAATCCTTAATGTTGGTACGGCAGGAATAGTACAACGGATTCGGGGAAGCTACGCCCCTGAAGGTCAAGACTCCTCCATACAGTTGAACTCTTTCGACCAATTTTCCAAGCCTCTTTAGCATAAACCACCGATGTCCCTCAAAGGCCATTTCGCGGGCAGATTCATCCAGCAAGGTATTCTCATTGATGGTGGTTAAGAGCTGAGTCGTACCTGCAAGCAACCGACTGGACCTTATCTTGTTGATGTACAGAAGAGCCTTGGTATTATCACCGAGACGCATATAGGCTTCCGAAGCCATGAGAAGCACATACGGATATCTGTAGATGTAAATATTATTGTAGGAGGTCGTCACCAGCGGAAGTTTTACCCAATCCCAGTATTTCTTACATGAAATGTTGGCGTTGTTGTAGTAATTGCTGCCGGTCAACGTACTATTATCACCCAGTTTTAACGTATCTCCCATCTTGTATTTCAATTTGCTGAAATCGTAAGCTGGATCGTTATAGGTATAATAATGTTGCCACCATGCATTCCACCGTTTGTCATTTTTTGAATCATAAAGACTGATGAGATAAGGATTTGGGAAAATACGGGCCCAGCCATAACCACCAAAGGCTGTTGCAGTTATGCATCCCGGAACGGAACGGTATTGAGCGGTGAATACCAAAGGAAGACGGTGCGAAGGACCTCCTCCTGAAGCAACTTCATCAAATTGCATCACGTACATGGATTCTTTGGTGTTGTTTTTCCGATCCTGAAGGAAGATTTTATCCGGACTCTCCAGGACAAATGGTCCTTCATTGATGATTTTTTCTGACTGAGTGGCAGCAGTTTGGTAATCTTTGAGCCAAAGAGCAACATCTGCCCTCAGAAGGCGGGCAACACCCTGGTTGAATCTTCCGGGTACGACAGACCAGTCGGTTCCATAATAAGAGATCGCCTTGTCCAAATCGGCAATTATTTGCTTGTAAACATCTGTCTGGCTTGCTGCTGCAAATTTTCTGCCATCGATGTTCTGGTAGGTCGTGGGATCTGTATTCAACCAAATGTTATCGAATTTCCGAACCAGCCAAAAATAGGCATAAGCCCGATAAACATAGGCTTCGCGCAGAATAGCGAATTTCTCCTTGTCCGTGACGGTCAGCGCTTCTCCAAAGGAGATGATGCTGTTCGAACGTTCAATAATCCTGTACCATTTTTGCCACCAGCTACGAATAGTTGCCTGGGTTGTTAGGTCAATATCTGTACGGTAACGGGAGATGTCGGGAGCGGACGCGCGGTTAAAGTCGATGTCTGTACCACCATCTCCAATGATGTTTGCAAAGTTGCTGGATTCATTTTCGTTTACCTGGGCCCTTTCTATGGCGTAAAGTCCGCTTACAGCTGATTTCAATCCATCCGGAGTAGTGTAGAGAAAATCAGTCGTAACTGCTGAAGGATTTTTTTCAACAAGGTAATTTTCGCATCCTGAAAAGAAAAATCCTGACAGGAGTAAGAAAATATAGATCTTATTTTGAATAGAATGTACTTTCATTTTTAGAAATTTAGAAGTTTATATTGACTCCGAATGTATAATTCTTCGTTTCAGGATAGCTGTTAGCCAGTGCTTCCGGGCTATATGACAAGAAGTCTGTTTTTGTCCATACGTTGTCGCCCGAAATATATACCCGAACCTTCGACATACTCAAGTGTTCTATCCATTTCTTGGGAAGGTTATAGGATAATGATATATTCCTAAGTCTGATATAGGAGGCATCCTTGTAGGCAATCGTTCCCCTGTAGTCTGAATAATTGGTCTGGTGAGGTCTGAACATGGTAGTTGAAGGATTCTCAGGTGTCCAGTAGTCGCGCTTAATTCCATTCAGCACGCCATCCAGTCTTCCGCCGTAATTATACTCCTGCATAAAAGGATTTTGGCTTACGACACCCTGAACAGTGTAAAATTCAGCGCTAAATTCAATCCCTTTGTACGATAGATTATTGGTGATTGAGCCCAACCATTTTGGATCCCTTTTGATAATAACCCGGTCGTCTGAGTTAATGACCCCGTCTTTATTAATATCCTCCACTCTCACATCACCAGGTCTGGCATTTGGCTGAGGGGAATGAGCAATATCATCCGTTAATTGCCATATCCCGGCAAACTTCTGGTCATAATAGACATTGACCGGTTGTCCAATAAACCAATTATTGGACAGATCGTCGATGTACCCACCTGTAACAGGATCCTGTAATACGCCTTTTAATAGCTTGTTTCTATTCGCAGAGAAATTAGTTGAAACTGACCAGGCAAAATCTTTTTTCGATACAATATATCCCGTCAAAGATATTTCAACACCTTTGTTTTGAATCTCCCCTAAATTGGTAGGAATAGTGGAATAACCCAATACAGTTGGAACTTTACGATCTACCAATAAGTCCGTTGTATTTGATTGGTAAAAATCCATCGTTGCAGACAATCTGTTTTTGAAGAAAGCCAGATCGAGTCCAATATTTGCGGTCGTGGTTGTTTCCCATTTCAAATCCGGATTGGGAAGGGATGTCCCCGGAAGGTAACCTACAACTGGCGTCGTGCCGGTAACATAGAAATAATTATCGGCTGTGGCCAGACTACCATAAGGCGAGATTGCCTGGTTCCCGATTTGGCCGTAGCTCAATCTGATTTTAGATTCATTGAGCCAGTTAACGGATGTCATAAAATTCTCTTTCTGCAGGTTCCAGGCAAGGGAGGCGGAAGGGAAATGACCCCATTTATTATTGGCCCCAAATACGGAGGATCCATCAATACGCATGGCGCAATTAAAGAAGTACTTGTCCTTAAAACTGTAATTGGCCCTTCCCATATAGGAAATCATTTTGCGTTCATCCTGCCCCCTGGCCACCTCGGATGCGATGTATGAATCCAAACTGTTGATTCCAAAAAAGTCATTCCCCAACTGGGTGGCTGTGCTGGTTGTTGAAGTATTTTTCCTTGGTTCGATACCTTGCATGAGCGTAACATCAAATTTATGTTTGGCATCGAATTCCTTCCCATAAGTAAGAATATTCTCGAGCAGATATTCCCGTGTGTCATAAAAAGCCGCGCTGGCGTAACCTTTGCCCAATACACCCGGATCCTCAAATGACCTGAAATAGTCCGTCTCGCGGTGACGGCTGTTCATGCTTGCATTGAGTTTATACTTCAATCCCGGGAGAAATGAAGGCGTTATCTCCAGATATCCGCTGAGAATAATTCGCTCAGCTTTGTAGCTGTAATTTCTGGTTTTGTCGTAGTACAAAGGGTTAACAGATTTTCCATCACCTGTCGGATAAAGTATGAGTTCACCATTGGCATCATAAAGTTTGGCAATTGGCGTAAATGTGAGGAAATCCTGCCAGGAGTTCGTTTCCTGTTGTTGCGTGTAGGTCGTGTAATAGGCCGACATTCCAATTTTAAAGATGTTGGAAATTTTTTGATCGAGGGATAATTTGCCGGAATAACGGAGCAGATCCGATCCGGTCCTGATCCCTTTCTGATTTAAATAACCAAGTGAACCTGAATATTGTGTGTTGCTGTTTCCACCGGACAATGAAATGTCATTTTTCATCAGCGGGACATCCTTGTTGAAAGCATAGTCTGTCCAATTTACATATTCCTTATTTTTTATACTTGTCAGTTCGTTTGGTGTAAACATCTGATCATCATTTGGATAACTCCCTTTCCAACCATTTGTGGCGTTAGAGAGATCGCCTCTGTAAGCTTCCCGTCTGATTTGAATGTATTCTTCAGGGGAGAATATAGTGAAATTAGGATCTACATTCTGAATACTATAATAAGACTGGAAAGCTACCTTTACCTTATTGCTGGTGTTCGAACCTTTAAGGGTCGTTATCAGAATAACCCCGTTAGAAGCACGTGCACCATAAATTGACTGGGAAGCAGCATCTTTCAGAACGGATATACTTTCGACATCATTGATATTTATTTCATTAATATTCGATATCGCTACTCCATCCACTACATATAAAGGCGAATTTCCGCCCTTCAGGGATTTGACTCCCCTCAACAAAACATTTGAGCTTCCACCCGGCCGGGCATCATTCAAGGTCACATACAAGCCGGGCACTTTACCCTTCAACATCCCTTGTAAGTCGGATGTAGGCTGGGCTACCAGGTCTTTCGTTTTAACCGTTGCAACGGCGCCGGAAATTCCACTTCTTTTTTGTGTCCCGTAACCAACAACAACGACTTCATCTACATTGACGACATCAGGTTTCAATACAACATTGATGTTGGATGAAGTTCCAATTGGTACCTCTTCTGTTTTCATACCCACGAAAGAGAAAACAAGGGTTTTCACGTCCGAACTTACTGATAAAGTATAGTTCCCATTCACATCAGTTATGGTACCTTTCGTTGATCCCTTCGCAAATACCGTGACCCCAGGAAGCGTTCCGCTATTGATCTCAGAGACCCTGCCGGTAATGGTTTTGAGTTGTGCAAAACTGCTTATCCCCCCAAAAACCAAGAGTATAAACAATCCAATTTTTTTCAATACTAGTTTTTGCTTCATACTGTTTAATTTGATTAATTAAAATGAATAATTATGTTGATTAGAAAGATGCCGAGGAGCAAGATGACAATCGTGATAAAGGCTAGTTGAAGTAAGATTATTTTTCTGTTTCTCTCCATAATTTTAAAGCCTGAGTTTGGTTCCATAAAGGTAGGAAAGGTGAACTCAGGATAGGAGAATGAAGTGTATCAGAAAAGGAGGGCAGATGTTACAAATCGGAATAAAGTTGTTACAAATATACCCGTCAAATGTAACACTTAGCCCACGTTCGTTTCGTTTCTGAATTTTTTAGCGTATTCGGATGGGGAGGTTCCATATTGTTGCCTGAAGCAATTTCGAAAATAGTCCATATCGTCAAATCCAACCAATGCCCTGACTTCGTTGACATTTAATTTATTCTCCTGAAGCAAGGCTCCTGCTCTTTTTAATCTGATGCTCCGGATAAATTCTACTGCAGTCAAATTGGTCAACGCCTTAATTTTACGATAGAGATGAACCCTGCTCAACCCCAATTCACTGCTCAGACTTTCGACACTCAATGATGCATCAGACATGTGTTCTCCGATATATTCAACGGCTTTTTTCAACAATTTTTCGTCGACTGAGGTGACCGATATTTTTGCGGGATCACAAATCATCTCATAGGCAAAATGATTTCGAAGTGTCACACGTTGACGAATAAGATTCTGAACCCGAAGCTGTAAGTATTCAGCGCTGAAAGGTTTGGTAATATAGTCATCCGCCCCCGTTTCCAGTCCTTCGTATTTAAAGGTGATGGCGGTTCTGGCAGTGAGTAAGATCACAGGAATATGACTGGTCCGGATGTCCGTTTTGATTCTTTTGCAGAGTTCGATTCCATCCATTTCAGGCATCATGATGTCACAAATAATCAAATCCGGCACAACTTCTATAGCCTTTTCCAAACCTGTTTTCCCGTTCGCTGCTTCGTCAACTTTATATTTACCAGAAAACAGACTCACGATGAAATTCCTTACTTCCGTGTTATCTTCTACGATCAGGATTCTGATTTCCTCTTCATTGGTTGAAATATTTTCAGGTTGTTCCACCTCTTCAGTCAGGACGCGGGTCTCATCGAAGAACTCATTGGAAAGCATGGACAATGGATAGATGGTTGAATCCTCGCTGTTTTTGAATCCAACTATTATCTCTTCTTTTGTCAGGTGTTCTTTGCCAAGGGGCAATAATACGGTAAATCGTGAATAGCCTTCCTTTTCAAGTGTTTTCTCCTGACTTTCCACTGTAATTTTTCCTTTGTGAAGTTCGACCAATCTCTTGGTCAGTTCGAGTCCGACACCCGAATCCAGGGGATATCGGTTTCCCGTTTGTCCGGATATAAAAAATCTCTCGAAAATACGATCGAGCAGATCGGCAGGGATACCTCTTCCATTGTCTGAGACGGTGATTTCAGCGAAACCCTGCTTTCCCAGGAAATTAACACTCCGGGGTGGGGCTGAAAGGTTCTCTGTCTTCCTTAGCCTGAGCCGGATGCTGCCCTGCTTTGGCGTGTTCTTGATGGAATTTGACAAAAGGTTATAAAGTATCATTTCCATTTTGTCCCGATCGAAAAAGACTTCCAGGAAAGACTCCTCTGTTTCAAATTGAAAATCAATATCCTTAATGTTTGCCGTTTCCTTAAAGGCAAGACTGGTCTCCTTCAAAAATTTTACCAAATCGCCAGAAGCAGCCTGCAATCTGTCGAAACCGGCATCCAATCTCCTGAGATCTAATATCTTATTGATTAATCTCATCATCCGGCTTCCATTCAGTTGAATCAGGGTTAATTGGTTCCTTAGACGACTGTTCAGGTCTGGCTGTTTAATTATTTGCTCAAGCGGAGAAACGATTAAGGTCAAAGGGGTGCGCAATTCATGCGAGACATCGGTAAAGAATTTTAATTTCATCTGGTGCAGTTCTTCTTCTTTCTCCCGCTGAAAATGTTCCATTGCCAACTGATTAGTTAAATTGGCCCATCGTTTCGATAAGCGGAAAAAGATGGTCAATAATACGATCAGGAGTATCAGGTAGCCTGCAAAAGCCCAAGTTGTCATCCACCATGGAGGCAGGATGGTAATCGACAAGGATTCATAATTTTTGTCCCACTTTTCAGGATTCGTAGTCGATTGTAATTGCAATTCATAAGCTCCCGCAGGGAGGTAATTGAAGTTAATCGAATGCTGTGTTCCCAGATTAATCCAGTCATTATCCAGGTTAAGCAGCCGGTACCGGTAAAAGGTGCCGGTTGGGTTGATGTAATTGATTCCCCAGAAATCTACCGTGATATCCCGGTCCATATAATTTAACCTTATCGGGTTACTTCTGCTTTTTGTCTTTTGAAGCGGCCAATGAATGATTCCTTCTTTACTATTTGTTCGCACCAACAAGTCTGTTAACATGAGAGCCGGGAAAAAATCATTTTCATTAATAGCAGCGGCATTTACCAGGTTGTAACCATTGACTCCCCCAAAATATATTTCTCCCTTTTTGTTTTTAAACACACTCATGGGCATGTATTGTAATCCTTGCAGGCCCTGGTCTTTTGTATAAGTCTTTACAGTTAGCTGAGGGATGTTGCTATCCGGATCAGAAATCGTCAATTTTAAAAGACCCTTGTTTGTGGAAATCCAGAACTTCCCCAGATCATCTTCCATGACAGCATTAATGGTATTATTCTGAAGAACTTTTTCGGCATTGAACCAATACATTTTTTCACCCTGGATCAGGAAAAGGCCATATCCCAGGGTCCCGATCCAAATTCGACCAAGGTGATCTTCATACAGACTTTGAACATATTGCACAGTTAAGGGTAGTTGTTTCAATAAGGGAGTAAGATCAATTTCCTTCCTCGTTCTCCTATCAATGCAACTCAAACCACCCTGATGGCCAATCCACAGTTTATTATGACGTCCGGCCAGGATCACATTTACATTTCTAACATCGGTTGCTGTAACTGTTTTAAAAGTATGCGACGGTAAATCCAGGGTTTGTATTCCTCCACCATTCATCCCGATCCATGCTAAATTATCATCGTCAACCGTAATGTAATGAACCTGATTATTCATCAGTGAATTGTGGTTACCGGGTTCATTCTGGAAGTTGGTAAAACGGTTAGTTTGAATATCCAGATAGCTGAGTCCGTTGAATGTCCCAATCCATAAATTTCCCTTCTTATCGTGGCAAATTGACTTTACATTATTATGAACCAAACTGTTATTATTACTCTGAAACAAGAAATGGATATTTTTTTTGTCTGGGAACTTTTGAAGGACCAACCCTCCCCCTTCGGTTGCCAACCACAGATCTCCATTTTCCTCTTCCAGAAATCCTGATATGACATTGGAGGTAAGTAGATTCCTGTCCTTGGTTTTCATTTTAAAATGAGGGAAAAGATTGTTCTGCTGGTGATAATAATTGATCCCTCCCGCATAGGTTGCCAACCAGATCCCACCCTGGTTATCAGCAAAAATGTCGCGGATAGAATTGTTGCTGATGCCTTCAGGTGTTTCGGCATCATATTGGAAATTTGAGAAGGTTTGACTGGTGCGGTCAAGAATACTTAATCCCTCCATGGTTCCGATCCAAATCTCTTTGTTACTGAGAAATAATTTTCTAACATGGTTGGAAATTATTTTACTGTTTTCCACGCAAATTACATTGGCTATTTCAGCAACATTTGAATGAATGGCGATGTTTAGTACCCCATGTTCTTCAGTGGCCAACCAAAACTGGCCATTCAAATCCTCTTTTATATCCCTTACTTCGAATTCGTCAATCTTGTATTTTAGCCGATTAGAAATTGAAATATTTTCCAGTTGTTCATGGTTATAGAGGCAGAGTCCCGAACGAAGGCCAACCAAAATGCGGTCTTTGCTATCCTTGTAGAAGCATGTGATACTGTTGGGCAAACCATCTTTTCTCTTAGGAATTGGCAGCCTGCCAAATGAATTGCTGACAGGATCAAAAATATCAATCCCGAAAGGCGAACCTATCAGGATTTTCCCTTCCGGGGTTTCGATGACTGAACGAATGTAGTTGTGGGATAATCCTTTGCCATCGGCCTGAATGAAATATTTTTGAAAAACCCCATTTTCTTTCGAATATCGATTGAGACCCATGGTGGTACCAATCCATAAGTCTCCATTGGATGCCTCAAAAATGCAATTGATTGAGTTGTTTGAAATGCTGTTTTTATCGTCAAAATCCTGTTTGAAGACAGAGTAGGTATTTCCATTGAACCGGCAGAGTCCATCCCTGGTACCTATCCAGATTAGGCCGTCTTTGGTTTGCGTAATACACAGGACCGAATTATGACAAAGACCGGTGCTCATGTCATATTTCCTGAAAGTTAATCCCTGACAAATCGTGGAGAGAAAAAAACAAGAGAGCGCGATGATAAATATCTTTCCCCGCATAAGTTAATCGACGAAAATCATGGTAAAATGAAAGATTTCACATTGTATAAAGATAATCAGATTTATGCTGAAAAATTGATCTCCAAAAAGGTTTACAATTGACGGTATTCAGCTGCTTACTCCTGTTTCCTGATAGTTTCTTTCTACCTTTGACAAAAATTTTGATGGGATGGAATTTTCAAACTGGACAGAGTTGTGTGATTCACTGGGAAAACAGTTCAAGCTGGATGTCGATCTGAACGGGGTCCTCTTCCTGGTAGGTGTCCGTGAACGTGGACTGACTTTACAGCCCTTTACCAAGGAAGAGAAGATGAACCTGATCAATTTGGGCAGCTGCACGCTCTTTCTGGAGATGGGACTGCTAGAGAAATCAGGAACCGATGAAGATGGATGGCCTATCTTCAGGCAGAAATCTCTGGCGCCTAACATCCCGGAAGAGCGCAAATACAAAATTTTACAAGAGTGTGCCCTGAAGTACTTTAACAAAATGAAGTGAAAAATTCATTTTCATTTCTTGAGAACAGCTTCAATTTTGATTAGTTCCTCGGTTGAAAAATAGAGATTCGTTTGTGCGTGTAGATTATTCGCCAACTGTTTAACCGAACTAGCGCCGATTAATACCGAAGTGACCCGCTCATCTTTCAGCAACCAGGCAATAGCCATCTGCGCCAGCGACTGACCGCGTTGTTGCGCGATTTCATTCAGCTCCTTCACTTTCTCAAGAGCCGGAGCAACCTGCTCAGGCTTCAGAAAACCCCACGTTTTCGAAGCCCTGGATCCTTCCTGAATGCCTTGCAAGTAACGATCTGTGAGCAATCCCTGTGCCAGCGGAGAAAAAGCGATCACGCCTATACCTTCTTTCTCTACGGCATCCAGAAGATCTCTTTCCACCCATCGCTCAAACATTGAGTATTTCGGCTGATGAATCAGGCAGGGAGTGCCAAGCCTGCGCAGGATAGCAGCCGCCTCGAGGGTCTTATCAGCCGGATAATTGGAGATTCCCGCATAGAGCGCTTTCCCCGAACGGACCGCCTGATCGAGGGCCATCATGGTCTCCTCCAGTGGGGTATTCGGATCCGGACGATGAGAATAGAAAATATCCACATAGTCGAGCTGCATCCGCTTCAGGCTCTGATCCAGGCTGGAAAGGAGATATTTCCTGGAACCCCATTCGCCGTATGGACCGGGCCACATCAGGTAGCCTGCCTTGGTCGAGATAATGAGCTCATCCCGGTAGGGTTTGAAATCCTTTTGAAAGATGACACCGAAATTTTCTTCAGCAGAACCCGGCGGCGGACCGTAATTATTGGCCAGATCAAAATGAGTGATCCCATTATCGAAAGCATATCGAAGCATGCTTCTACCTGTTTCAAAATTGTCGACACCACCGAAATTGTGCCAGAGGCCTAATGAGATGACCGGCAACTGGAGTCCACTGCGACCACAGCGGCGATAGGTGCATAAATTGTTGTAACGATCCGGAGAGGCTGAATAAAACATGGTTCTGGATTTAAAATTTATCGTAAAAATAGCAAAATAGGTAACGGCTGCTCCATTTTGACCTCACAAAAGGTGAATTTACGATTACGCAAATTTCCAAAGGTCATAATTATATTTATATTTGTTTACTCGATAATAAGAGCTGCCAACCAAATTATTAAACATAAAAAAAATTATTCAATGGAACAGAAGACAAACAGCAATCTCCAATTAGGAATGATCTTCATGGCGTCGATCTTCTTCATTTTTGGATTTATTACCAACTTCAACATCGCCATGAAAGATCAGGTGCAATTGGCATTTGCCCTGACAAACCTGGAGGCCCAATTGGTCAATTTTTCGTTTTTTATTGCTTACGCGGTTTTTAGTTTTCTTTGTGGTTACATCATCAAAAAGATTGGGTACAAAAACGGCGTCATCGCTGGTCTTGTATTGGTAGCTGTTGGAAGTTACATGTTTTTCCCGGCAGTAGCTGCTTTGTCCTATCCCCTGTTCCTTGCAGCCGTTTTTGTAATGGCAACGGGTGTTGTATTTCTCCAAACTGCTGCTAACCCATATGTTGCAGCTCTTGGTCCACAAGAAACTGCCCCGGCACGTTTGAACCTTACCCAGGCATTGAATGGCGTAGCATGTACAATCGCACCTTTCCTGGCCGGTGTCCTGGTTCTTGCACCTGCAGTATTGGCTATTAAAGCCGGAGCAACACCTGCCGATGCAGCCAAATTTGTACAGATGCCTTTTGTCATCATCGGAACGATTGTTGTGATAATTGCTGTGGGTATCCTATTTATCAAATTACCAGAAATAACAGGTGATACCACTATCTCATCCAATTCTGTTTTCAAAAAACCACAGGTTTGGCTAGGAGCTTTGGCAATTTTCTGTTATGTTGGCGCCGAGGTTGGTACCGCCTCCCAAATCGCACCTTATTTAAAGAGCGATGGAGTTTTACCTGATTTGGCAGTAAAATTATCGGCTATTTATTGGGGTGGATCGATGGTTGGCCGTTTCTTCGGTTCTATTCTTCTGAGCAATCTTCCCAAAGCCAAAAGCATGCAATATTCTGCCGTTGTGATGGTATTTGCCTTCCTGGTAGGTTGGTTTATCACTTCCGCTTCTGTAACTGGCGGTCAGTTTGTGTTTACATCACAACCAATGAACGGATTAATCTTCCTTGGTATTGCAATTGTTAACTTCTTCCTGATGATGTTGGGTAAAGGGAAAGCAAATGTGGCGCTTGGCATTTTTGGTACCGTGAACGTACTGCTTATCCTCGCTGCTGTTATATTGCCTGCTACCCTTGGTATGTGGTGCCTGCTTTCAATCGGCTTCTTCAACTCCATCATGTTCCCGAATATCTTTGCCCTTTCTGTCAATGACCTCGATCCATCTGAAATGCCATTGGCTTCTGGTATTATTAATACCTTGATCGCAGGCGGGGCAATCATTCCACTGTTGATTGGAGGATTTACAGATGCTTTCAGTGCTCGTGGAGCCCTTTTAATCCCAATTCTCTGTTACGCTTACATCACATTCTTCGCCCTGAAAGGCAGCAAGATACGCTAAGAGTTTATCCATAATAATTTTTTCAGATGTCACATTTGTGTATTTTTACTTATACAAATGTGGCATTTGATGCTTTAATATACGGTTTAAAAAATGAGACAAGTCGCCATTGGCCTTGATATCGGCGGAACCAATACCGCAATCGGAGTCGTCGACCGCGAGGGAAACGTGTTATTTGAAACGCACCCTCAGCTGCCAACGCCTCAGAAAAAGGAAAATCCAGATGCGAGCGTGGAGGTTTCGAATGAGCTACGCGACAAATTTATCAGACTGATCGCTAAGGAAATTAGTCTGGCAGTCGCGGCCGTCAGGTCGACCACTCCGGATGTAGAAGTCATGGGAATTGGTATTGGGGCACCTTTTGCCAACTATTACGACGGCACCATGGGAATCACCGCCAACCTCCCGTTTGTCAACGTCGTTCCGCTGACGGATCTTCTCCAGTCACAAATGCCTGAATACAGCATCATCAAAGTCACCAACGATGCCAACGCGGCTGCCCTTGGTGAAATGATTTACGGTGGCGCTATCGGCATGCGCAATTTTGTCATGATCACGCTCGGAACAGGACTGGGTAGTGGCCTCAT
Source organism: Prolixibacteraceae bacterium (assembly GCA_037137375.1). Taxonomy (GTDB): domain Bacteria; phylum Bacteroidota; class Bacteroidia; order Bacteroidales; family Prolixibacteraceae; genus CAINVV01. The sequence continues at coordinate 5,291 of JBAXKJ010000011.1, read as the reverse complement.
CGTCAATGGGGATCTGGTCTATGGTCACGACGGACTGGCCGGAGAGCTGGGTCACATCACTGCGGTGCCCGATGGCCGGCAATGTGGCTGTGGCTCCAAGGGTCATCTCGAAACCTATTGCTCTGCTACCGGAATCAGGAGAACGGTATTCGAACTATTGGCAAAACAGAATTACAGCGACAGCCCTTTGGCTAAAGTTTCCTTCAACGAACTGACCTCCAAAATGGTCTTCGATGCTGCGGTACAACATGATACCCTGGCACTCGAAGTATTCGCCTACACCGGCGAAATCCTTGGGCGCAGTCTGGCCGATGCCGTTCATTATCTCAGTCCGGAAGCAATTTTCCTCTTTGGTGGTCCTGTAGCAGCCGGCGAAATCCTATTTAAACCGACCCGGGAGAGTCTGGAGCGCTACCTTTTGCCTTTCTATCGCAACAAGATCAAACTCCTTCCTTCCAAACTCAAGGCAGGTTCAGCCGCTATTGTGGGTGCCAGCGCATTGGTATGGAAAGAGTTAGATAAAAGCAAATCCTGATATCCGATGAAACGAGTGATTATTGTTCGTCATGCCAAGACCATCCAGCACGGATACGACCAGGATTATGACCGGACGCTGACAGACCGTGGCCGGGATGATGCAGAAAGAACCAGCCTTGAGATGGTGTGTTGCGGCGTTTTACCCGATCTGATCATCTCCAGTCCGGCCGTCCGTACCACTCAAACCACCCGTATCTTCGCCGACACCTTCGGCTACCCTACCGGGAACGTCAGGTACGAGAAAAAACTTTACTCCGGCATGATGACCGCCACCTTCCTGAACATGCTTCACGAGATCGACGACAGTCACACTACCGTGATGGTCGTTGGCCACAACCCGACCGTCTACAATTACCTGGATATGCTGCTCCCGGGATTTTCACTGGATGTTCCGACCTGTTCGACGGTCGTCATCGAATTTGGAATCAGTCACTGGGCTGATTTAGTCCCCTGTTCCGGCCGGATGACGCACCGCTGGATACCCGATTTACTGTAATATCTTGGACTGATCCTTCACTAGCCACCTAAACTGTTTCCTGTATTCCGTCGGCGTCGCACCGGTATTTTTCCTGAACTGTTTGTTGAAATGGCTCAGGTTGTTGAATCCGCTGTCCAGACAGACATCCATGATCCCAATATCGGGATCCATCAGTAGTTTGCAGGCAAAATCAACTTTTATCCTGTTCAGGTATTCGAAGATGGAAGTTCCGACATTCATCCTGAAAAACCGGCAGAGTGATCCTTCCGCCATGCTGACCAGATCGGCCAGTTTCTTCAGGTCGATGTCTTCACGGTAGTGGTTCATCAGGTAATCGTGCAGCATGGCGATGCGCCTGTTCCCGGTGGTGAACCGTTTTCTCATGAATTCTTCACTGGCCAGACTGATGTTTGAACTGCTCTTTCCGATGATATCCATCAGCCGGAAGAAATTATTCATCCTGTCGAAGCCTTTCAGATACGGAAGCTGCAGCATGATTTCGCTCACCTCATTCAGGGTCTGACCGACGATTTGAATCCCCCTCTCCGACAACTCGAGCGCCCGCCTGATATTCCTGAATTCAGCAAGCGCCAGCATCTGGGGAAAGAAAATATTAGCGGAGAACTGGAGAAAAACCATTTCGAGTGCTCGTTCAGACGGCAGGCTATGCTCCCGTTCGGCTATCCACACATGCGGAAGGTTGCTGCCGATGAAAACCAGGTCGCCGGGTTGAAACTCCTCAATCGAATCGGCAACGATCCGTTTTCCGGAACCTTCGGTAATGAAACTTATTTCGAAGTTGTTGTGATAATGCCAGGTACTCTTCTCCAGGTTATCCTGAAAAATCCCGATGAAAAAAGATTCATCCTCCCGTAAGACTATTTGTTCGTATTTTGCCGGCATTTTGGTAAATATTGCACAAAATTGACGAATTATGTGAATATCGCATCAAAATTAGTAAATATTGAAGTAGAATAAAGTTTGAAAGAAATCTTATATTTGTTATTATCTTTTAAATCAAACGACTAAACAAGAATAGTATGAGTGAGATTATCGAAAAACTACTCGAAGCCGTCGAACTGGGAAAAATTGACCAAAAATCTCCGTATCCTCCTCAACTCAGAGGGATGGATGGTTCGCTCGAGTTAACGCAGAAAGCCCTCGAAACAGGCATTGATCCACAACGTATTCTGGAAGATGCACTCATTCCTGCCATGGGAAACGTAGGCAAGAAATTCTCGGAAAACAAGATTTTTGTTCCGCAGATGCTCATGTCAGCCAAGGCAATGGGCGCTTCCATGGTCCAGTTGAAACCTTTTTTCGCATCCGGTCAGATGAAATCCAAGGGGACATTCATCATCGGCACCGTGAAAGGCGACCTTCATGACATTGGCAAGAACCTTGTTGCCATGATGGTGGAAGGTGGCGGATGGACGATCGTCGACCTGGGTGTGGATGTTGGCTCAGAGCGTTTCATCGAGGCATTGAAGAATAATCCGGGAGCCGTCGTTGGACTTTCCGCTCTGCTTACCACAACTATGGTGAACATGGGTGAGATTGTTTCCGGTATCAGGGGAATCGTACCCGAGACGAAAATTCTGATCGGTGGTGCACCTGTCAACGCAGATTTCTGCCGCAGCATCGGTGCAGACTTTTACGCACCGGATCCGCAAAAAGCAGTCGAATACCTCAACAGGTTGGCGTCTTAGCTTTCAGAATTCTTTAAAATTTAGATTATTCAAATTTCCGAATAAGGTCCTGAATCCAGGATCGGTAATTCTTATGTCCTGTTTTGAAACCATGTTTCGTTTTTATACATTTCATTTTCAGTTATTTAGCAGCATATTATGATTGATATTAATAATTGGGTCAGCGAGATAATAAGTAGTCCGGAACGGATTGCCTTGCCCATCATGACTCATCCCGGAATCGAAATGATTGGAAGATCCGTTAAAGATGCGGTGCAGTCGGGCGAGGTGCATGCACAAGCAATTAAGAAACTGAGTGAAGTATACCCCTCCGCGGCAACTACCGTAATCATGGACTTGACCGTGGAAGCCGAGGCATTCGGAGCTCCCGTTTCCATTCAGGAAGACGAGATGCCGCACTTGCTTGGAAGACTATTATCAAATGCAGAAGAGGTTGAAGCATTGCAAGTGCCTGATCTTTCAGCCGGACGCATTCCACAATACCTTTTAGCCAACAGGCTGACTGTCGAATGGAACCACGACAAGCCTGTATTCGCAGGAGTGATTGGTCCCTTTTCGCTCGCAGGCAGACTGTATGACATGTCTGAAATCATGGTGGCCTGCTATACTGAACCCGAAACCATTCATGTTCTGTTAGATAAATGCACCGAGTTCATCCTGAAATATTGCACTGAACTCAAGCGCATTGGATGCTCCGGGGTATTGATTGCGGAACCCGCCGCCGGATTGCTTTCCAACGAGGATTGCATAGATTTTTCCTCCATTTATATCAAACGAATCGTGGAGACCTTGCAGGATAACTCCTTTCTGGTCATTCTGCATAACTGCGGAAATACCGGACACTGCACGGATGCAATGCTTTACACCGGCGCAAATGCCTACCATTTTGGCAACGCCATCGATATGGTTGACGCCCTCCGATCTTGTCCGAAAGACAAACTGATTTTGGGAAATGTGGATCCTGTCGGAATCTTGAAACAACTTTCTGCTTCAGGAGTCGAGGCTTACGTGAGCAATCTCCTGGACAAAACAGCCGGCTTTGGTAATTTCGTCCTCTCAACAGGATGCGATCTTCCGCCCCAGGTTCCTGCAGAAAATATCAGGGCATTTTTCTCCGCGCTTAAAGAATTTAACCACATCGACGTTTTACAGTCTGTCTGAAATTTTACACTATTACAAATTACTATTATTATGAAGTACAAGAGTCTGATCATCAACAATGCTGAAGACCTGATGTTCGGTCTGGCACCGAAACCGGTAAAGACCCCCCGTGGATTAAACATTGGCGGCGGACAGGTTTATGCCGAATTAAATTTCACCCTTCCGATGATGAGCATCAACAGTAATACCCTCCAGGAAGTATATGCCCACTACCGTGAAATCGCCGAAGGAGCACTCGAACGCGCCGTGCACCTGAATTCCAAAGGGGTGGTCCTCGAATTCGAGACCCTTTTGGAGATGACCAAAACACCGGACATCGGTGTGGAGATCGTGAAAATCATGAATGAAATCTGCGAAAAATATTACCGGAACTTCGGTCTGGCCTCGGAAATCCGTCTGACGCCCAATGATCTTCGTGAATTTGAACGTCCTGCCAATCAGCGCACTTCAGCCTGGCTAAATCCAATGATGGAACTTTTTGAAAGGGGCATGATCGCCGGTGGCGACCTGCTCTCGATCGAAAGTACGGGAGGAAAAGAAGTCTCTGACGAGGCATTGATGATGTGCGACCTGAAGGGCGTCATGTTCGCCCTTTCTGTTTTGGGTGTGCGGGATATGCGGTTCTTGTGGAACAAAATCGTCACGCTTGCCAACCAACACGGCAAGATCGCCGCAGGGGATTCCGCCTGCGGTTTCGCCAACACAGCTATGGTTTTGGCAGAGAAGAAATATATCCCAAAAGTCTTCGCAGCCCTGGTACGTGTCATCTCGGTCGTCCGCTCCATCGTCGCGATGGAAGAGGGTGCCGTAGGACCGGACAAGGATTGTGGTTACGAAGGACCATTCCTGAAGGCCATTACCGGCATCCCGATTAGCATGGAGGGAAAGACTGCGGCTTGCGCCCATTTGAGTCCGATTGGAAACATCGCCTCAGCCTGCGCCGACCTTTGGAGCAATGAGTCCGTACAAAATATCAAACTGCTTTCAGGCATGGCCCCTACTGCTTATTTCGAACAGCTCGAATACGATGCCCGTCTGATGAACGAGGCCCTCCGACTGGGGAAAACACATTGTCTGATGTTGCAGCAGCTGTTGGTTGGATCGGATATTTACACGGATCCGCAAGCTTTGATTCTCTCCCCCGAGAATGTGATTCGCATCTCGAAAGAGTTGATCCGGGGAGACTCCTATGTGGCCAATGCCCGGAATGGAGCGCTGGCAGCACTGGATATTATTGAGGAAGCCTATCAATCCGGCCAATTACAGCTTTCCGATCTGGAAACCGGTTATCTCCCAATGTTCCGTGATGATTTGAACAGCATCCCCGATAGCGAAGACGAATTTGTCGCCATGATGTTGCCGGTGCTGGATGCGGGGAAATTTATCCTGGCTGAATATGGGTTGTA
>JBAXKJ010000010.1:0-151911 GCA_037137375.1 Prolixibacteraceae bacterium | reverse complement strand
CCCCTCCCTATCATTCGGAAATTGTAAAATTCTAAATATTTTCATAAGTTTATAGCAGCGATGACTTTCCGATGGTAAATAACTAATCCTAAAATGTTATGAAAATCTTTAAGCGAATCATGCTGGCCGTTGTTTTATTGCTTCTTGTTTGCCTTCTTGGTGGATTTCTCTTCATCCGGAGCATCAGGAGACAAGCCATTCCAGACTACTCGGCCGACCTTAAACTCAAGGGTTTAACCGCTGAGGTTCAAGTCCTCCGCGATAAGTTCGGTATCCCTCATATTTATGCCCAAAACGAAGCCGACCTCTATAAAGCGACGGGTTTCGTAATGGCCCAGGAACGCCTGTGGCAGATGGACCTGCTTCGCCATGTTACGACTGGTAGGCTGTCAGAGATCTTCGGAGAGAGCATGGTTAAGGCCGATTACGTCATGCGTTCCCTGCAAATTCCGGCCAAATCGAGGAGTGTGATGGAAAAGACCAATCCGGAAATACTCGAAGCCCTCAAAGATTTTGCCTGGGGTGTCAACCAGTACATCGAAACCCACCAAAAAAATCTTCCTCCCGAATTTGTTATTCTTGGTTACAAACCAGAGCCATGGGAGATCGAACATTCTTTCAACATGGTGGGCTACATGGGTTGGGACCTTCGTCACGGCTGGACCGAAGACGTGCTGTTGACCGGACTCGCTGCCCAGGTCGACTCAACGCATTTCAAGCAGATCGCTCCTGACATGAAGAATCATCCTTTTTCTGTCTTTCCGGACTTCAAACTTCAGCTGAAAGCGCTTCAGGGGAGTCCGCTTTCGGCAATCAATCAACTCGGCGACCTCGGTATAGAAGTCTTTAACGCGAGCAACAATTGGGCAGTATCCGGTAAGAAAAGCGTAACCGGGATGCCACTCATGGCCAACGACATGCACCTCGCCCTCAACGCTCCCGGCATCTGGATGCAAATGCACCAGGTAGTTCCGGGGAAACTGAATGTAACCGGAGTGGCCCTACCGGGACAGCCGATGATAGTCTGCGGGCACAACGATTCCATCGCCTGGGGCATGACGAATGTGGAGGTCGACAACCTCGATTTTTACCAGGAAAAAATCAATCCGCAACAGGATAAATACTTCTTCAACGGCGAATGGAAGCCTCTCAAAAGTGAGATACTCAAGATAAAGACCAAAGAGGGTCACGTCTATGAAAGGACCCTGCGTTCAACCCACCGGGGACCGCTGATTTCTGAACTGAAGGGGATCACGGACAAACAACTGTCCATGAGGTGGTCGGGGCTGGATTACAGTAACGAGGTTCGCGGTGTCTACCTGCTCGACAGAGCCAAAAACTGGAACGACCTGCGCCAGGCGGCCTCCAACTTCTTGGCCGTAAGCCAGAACATTGTCTACGCCGACGTCAAAGGCAACATCGGACTGCAGTGCAGTGCGGGAATCCCTCTCCGAAAGGGTGACGGTTTCTCCATTTACTCCGGCGAGACCTCCGAATACGACTGGACAGGCTATGTTCCATTCGAAGAGTTGCCCTACGAATACAATCCGGAAAGGGGATATGTCTCCTCCGCCAATAACAAGACAGTTTCGGAAAATTTCCCTTATATCAGTAGCTGGTTCGCGATGCCTTACCGAATCCAAAGAATCCGACAGCTGCTGGAAGCAAAAGAGAAACTCTCCATCGCCGATTTCCAGCAGATACAGTCAGACCACCAATCGCAAATTGCCGTCGCCTATCTGGGTAAATTCGTAAAAGCCCTGGAAAGCAAGAATCTGACTGACAAAACAGAACTGAAAGCGCTCGGAATCTTACGAAAATGGGATGGCCAGATGGAGCGGGAAAGTGCTGCCACTACCATTTTCGAAACACTTTACCTGAACCTGATTAGGAATATGGTCTCGGATGAGCTGGATGAGCAACTCGTCAAGGATGTTTTAGGCGACCGAACGCTTTGCGAAAACTTGCTGGCCTCTTCTTTAGCGTCCACAAATCCGGTATGGTTCGACAATATCAAGACTAAACAGAAAGAGACTTTCGAAGACATCCTGGCTGAAAGCCTAAAAAATACGGTGACGGATTTGACGAAAAAACTCGGGGCTAATCCAGACAAATGGGAATGGCAGAAAGTCCATACCCTCACGCTGACCCACCCCATGGGCAAAGTAAAAATGCTGGATGTTCTTTTCGGCTTAAACTCGAAAACTTATGGTGTACCGGGTGGGTCATCTACGGTTTGCCCCTATTCCTGGTCGTTCAATGAGGCCTTTACAGCCGACCATGGACCGTCGCAAAGGCATGTCTTCGACGTGGGCTCATGGGATCGATCGGAAACGGTCATACCATCCGGAACATCAGGTATTCCTGGCAGTCCATACTATTGCGACCAGACAGAAATGTACATGCACAATCAATATCACAGTGATTTTTTCGCGAAGGAGAAAGTAGAGCAAGCTTCAGTAACCAGGATGAAATTTATGCCTTGAGAACGTGATTCTCGACGACCCATTTGGCAAAAGGGAAACTACAGGTAAAGGCCGGTGACACCGCGTTCAGCACGTGTATCGAGTCTTTGTCGCCTTCCACAACGAAATCCATTACCAGTTCCCTCGTTTCCTTGTTTAGCAACTGGGCACGGATGCCGGGTTTGCCCCATTCGTTGAAACCCTTGATGTCAATCTTATGAACAAGATTTTGCGCGAGTCCGGCGAAGTACTTTTTGTTGTACTTTTTTATCTCATCAAAGGCCAGCGAACGGAAGTTAAAGGAGTTCCTGATGAACAAATTTGCTTCCCATGATAGGATATTGAGGGTCTCAGAAATCCTGAACTGGTCGAAACCCTGGTAATTTTCCCGCCAGAAGGCAGGCATCGAGGTCGGACCAATCTTAACAATTCCGTCAACAGTGACAGTAAAATGCACACCTAAAAATGGATTCTTGAGGTTCGGCACCGGGTAAACATTCATCGCGACAGGATTCTCATTGCCATGGTATTTCAGGTATACCCCCTTGAAAGGGATGATGGTGAATTTCTTCGAATAGCCAAAATCATTGGCCACCTTATCCGCATACAACCCGGCTGCATTGATGACCTTGGTGGCGGTAAATTTATTTCTCTTCGTTGTTTGGATGGTATTGCCGTCAATTCTCTTCGCGTATCCTTCGCCGAAAAATATCTGGACCCCCTTTGCAAGCATCTCCCTCTTGATGGCTTGGTTGACTTCAACCGGATCCACAGTAGCCGTGGTCGGAGAGTAAAGGGCATGTTTGAAAGTCTTTACATTGCGATCCAGCTCATACAATTCCTTCTCATCGATGATGGTCACATCTACGCCATTGACTTTTCCTCGCTTGTCCAGTTCAAAAAGAGCCGGCAATTCGCTTTCATCCTTTGCTACGACAACCTTCTTGCACTCATTGATTTTCAAGTTATTGGCATAACAATATTCTCTTAATTGCCTGTTGCCGTCGCGCGTAAATTTCGCTTTCAGCGAATCCGCGGTATAATAAAAACCCGCATGCAGGACTCCACTGTTCCTGCCGCTGCTGTGAAAACCCACATCAGGCTCCTTTTCCAAAACGGCAATTTTCGCATCAGGAAAACGGGCATTCAGATCTCTGGCAATGGCTAGGCCGACAACGCCTCCACCAATAATTAAATAATCGTAAAGCATGATCGAAATTTTCACAAATTTAACTGATTCCGCTAACTTTGCCCTTAGTTGAGCGTATAAAATCTGACCTCTGCCACGAATAATTATGTTATGTCCTTAGCCCCCGATTTTTCTGATCCTAAAATACTGGAGAAATATTCTTCCGCTTTTACTTTGTCCGACATGGAGATCTTCGTCTTCCCCGAGTTGTTTTACTCCCTGGTGATCGCGAATATCATGAGTCCGGTGATATGGGAATGGAGGGACGACGACTGGTTCAAGGGCATTGGCAAGAAATCTTTCAACTTCAAAATCAACCGGATCAAGCAGTACATCATGGAACACTATGTATTCAATCTTGATTTGGAGACCTGGGGATTGACGGATAAGGAGACAGAAATTAACCGTTTCAAGGATTCCATGGATATCGAGATCCTGAAGAAATCGAATGCCTTGTTCGGTTATGAGGGTGATAAATATTATTTTGATATCGATATCAGAAGGCATTTCGGCCTCGACAATTACAACACCGATATCATCCCTTACTGGAAAACGGAAACCATTGAAGCTATGACGGCCTTCCGCTATAAGGATTCTTTTGAGTATGGCGCTGGCGAATGTGTCTCATTGTCAGCTTTATATGCGGCTGCACTCTTCATAGTCGGCGGCATCCCACTCGAAAATATCTTTCTGATGGGCACTCCCCTGCATTCGCAGAATTTTATCGACATCAACGAAGGCGTGCTGACCAACAACCGGCGAATCGTTACCAAGAGGATGTGGTTCAACGGCACCTCTATTTCGACCCGCGCACGCAGGGCCCTCGAGCATGAGAAGGTGACAATTGTCTCTCATATAAGTGGTTACATTCATCAATTATACGAAACTGCCACCATTAACAAGCACTCCTACAAGCGTTTTTCTGAAAAGCTGAATCAATTTCTCTCCACGCATTTGTCGGCCGAGCTGTTCATTAATTTCCTGCGTTATCACATGAAGTTCAAGAAGTGCTTTCAGTACAGGCACCTGATGAATGCCAGATGTCATTATATATCGCTGGAGACGCTCTTCGAATATGAACATTCCGCCAAGCATGTCTTCTCAGAAAATGCCTGCGACCCTTTGTTGTATGATATTGATGACGAGGAATTTAGCCTGACTCCGTTGAAAAATCAGCTAATTCTGCAAGATGTGCTGGCCCTACTCAAAGTGCAACCGGATGCTTCGGGTCACGACCTGATGGTTCATTGCCTGAAGCTGGCGGAAGAGACCAGCGAAATTACCCAGGAGACGATCAAATTGCTTTTCACTGAACTGGAGGAGTTCCTGACTGTCGTCCCGCGACTTCCGGGTACGGATAAGCAATTCATTGAAACAGAGACCTTAAATATTCATGTGAACCAATCGAGGCAAGAGATCCTGGAATTGGTTACCAAGAAAGCCAGCGATAATGAACTGGCACATCTTACACTTTACAGCTACCGGCAGATGGACCTGGTCGACTGGAAACCCTTCTTCAAGGCTGCTTTGGAAAGAAATCCCGTATCGCTTGATGGACTTAAAGATAAAGAGATTGATGACGTTTTTGAGCTGCTGAAGGGATTGCCGAACGAATCCATCTACGACGGAAAGCGGTTGGCCCAGCCCGATGAAGTTTGGAATTTTGGCCGTGGTGACGGCATCGAAAAAGCGATCCTTTTGGCAAACTTCCTCCACCATCAACCAGGGAGGCCAAACATGAGTCTGGCCGTCAATGATTCTGAAATAATCCTGGTAAGTGGAGAGAAGAAATTCAGGTTTCAATCTTCCAAAGGGCTCAGAAGATTAAATGAACCCCTGAATTTTTAACTGAGCAACAGTTAAAGGTGCGCCTACTTCGATGATTGCTTTCTTGCCAATCACACTTGCATGTTGTAAATTGTGGTGCCTGTTGCTGGAATGTACTCCGACTGAAAAAGCTACACCTGATACGAAAATTGCTAACCCTAAGAATAATGTTTTTGCTTTCATGACGATTTGTTTTAAATTGTTTTTTTTAATTATGCTCAAAGATAGATCGCCGGGTTGCGGAGTACTAATCCGATATACCAATCAGCCATTTTCATAGACGGATTCGGGGATTTTATCTCTTTCTGACTGGAAGCAGCCTGTAAAACAAAGTGGCAATCACGCCATAAACGACCATTTGACCAGTCATAAAAAGCAGTTCCGGACGTACATCAGTCAGGGTTCCACCCATCGTTCGGATGCGAAGGAAAGCGGGGATCATGGAGGTTGAAGGGAAAATATGCGCCAGTTGATTCAGCAAGGGTGGCAGGGAACTTGCCGGCCACGACACGCCGCTCACAAAGAGCACCACCGGCGAAAGGAACACCAGCATCATAATGGAATGCTCCCGTCGCCTCATCAACAGCGAAACGATAAATCCCATGAAGATGACGGAGAAAAGAAAAGGGATCATCAGGAGCCACACATCCAGAAGGCTCCCTTTCGAAGGGAATCCAAACCAGTCGTAAAGGATGATCTGGGTAAAAATAAGGTTGAAGGAATAGAGCAAAAAGTAGGCGAGCGATTTCCCGAGAAGGGTATTTTTCTCCCTGCGTCCGCCCCCAATCATGCCGATGCCGACCAGCAAAGTCTGTTGAAGGATCACCAGGATGAGGCCGGGCATCACATACGAGCCATAAGAACCCGCCGGATTATAGAGTGAGTAGCTTTTCAACGTAACCGGATCGCGCCTTTGTTTGGCCATTTCAGGCGGCATACCAGTGGCCATTAACCTCTTAATTTCTATCCCAGCCGAGAGCGTTGCGGTAGCCCGGAAAGCCCCACGGAGGCTCTCCTTGTAAATCAGGAAATACCCGGCATCGCAATATAACCCGACATGCGTCTGGTCGCCGCGCAGGACATCTCTTTCAAAATCCTCTGGAATCAGGATGATCCCTTTCGAATCACCATCCTGGAAGAGCCGCTCAGCCTCTTTGAAATCACCCGTTTCCTGTGTTACCTCTATCTCCTGGGTAGCCTTTATCATCCTGATCAGCTGACGGCTCAGGCTGGTATTATCTCTGTCGACGACCGTCATGGGAATATTCCTTATCACATTGTTCTGATAGGCAATAGAATAGACCAGCGGGTAGACCCATACTGCGATCAGCAGGATCAGGATGGCCCCCCGGTCTTTGAAGATTACCTTCAATTCATTCTCAAAAGCCTTAATTACTTGATCCAGTACCTTCATGGTAATTTTTATTTTTTCGTCTGCCAACGCTCGTCGGTCAGCCGTTTCTTAAATACAGGAAATGCCAGCAGTACCGTCAGGATAAACGGAATTAGCATCAACAGTGGACCAATCGCCTCATGTACAGGCTCTCCTCGCAACGATTGACTCAAAAAAACCTTTAACCAAAAAGTGTAAGGGAACAACCAGGAGAAAATTTTTGCGATCAAAGGCATTCCCATTGTGGGGAAAGTCAGGCCGGAAAACGTGAGCGCCATCATGGTATAGGCGCTTCCCAGCGAGAGGGTCAGTCGCAGGTTGATGGTGAAAGTCAGCAGAAGGATGGCCATCGCCATGTAATCCAGGATCAGCAGCAATTCCGAGAATAGAATGATAGCCAGCGATCCGTTCAGCGGAGTGCCCATCACCCTGATCAGCACGAGGTTCATCACCATCATATTGGCGAAGAAAAGCACGATATAGGGAATCAGTTTACCGATGATGGCAACCGTGGTACTATCGTTGGCGGCCACCAGCCATTCGCTGCTGGTACCTTCTTTCATCTCAATACCAATGGAATACGAGGTGCCCATGAAAATAAATACGACCGCCAGCAGCGGCAACAACCCCATCATCAGGAAATAGGCATAGTTCCCGTACGGATTATACAAAAGGTGCAGGTCCGCCCGGATGGGTTGCGCTTTTTTAGCAGCCACCGAAGGTTCCATTCCACTCTTTACCATGGTCTGCACCTTGATGGCACCCGAAATCATTCCCATGGTAGTCGTCAACTGGGACTGTAACACTCCGCCCTTCACTACGTTGGTGTTATTGATATATAGCGCCAATTCCTCCTGACCACCCCGTTGAACGGATTTCTCCAGCCCTTGCGGAATATAGAGCACGGCGTCTGTCCCGCCTTTCATCATCTGGGCCTTGGCTTCTTCGAGTGACAATGGGTTGGCGATCACGCGGGCTGCAGGAGTCGCGTCCACCATCCTTGTGATCTTGCGGGAAAGCTGGGATTGGTCGAGATCTACCACTGCAACAGGCAGATCCCTGACAACCCCGGCAGAGAAAATCCAGGCTACCAGAAAAAACACGCCGGCCGGACCCACCGTGGTGGTAAAAAGAAGTATCCAACTAGCTGATATCCGGTCTATTTCCCTCCGGATTACCCTGAAGAGCGAGGTCCTGAAAACACCTTTGATTTTTTGTCGGGGATTCATTCGCTTACTTACGATTACGAACCTGATCCCAGTTGACGACCGCGCTCATTCCGGGTCTTAATCCAACTACAGCTTCTACGGGTACGGCCTGAACTTCGAAAGTCTTAAGATCAAAATCACCCCGGGTCTTGGTGGCATTCCAGGTGGCGAAATCACCGAGAACATTGATATAGGTGACCTTCAGCAAGATTTCCTTCATCCCGAGGGCCGGAAATTTCGCCGGGATGAGGCTTCCCTTTTTGATCGCAGAGAGCAGATCCTCCCGAAGGTTAAAACTCACCCATACTTCGGATAAGTCGACGAGGGTGACGACAGGATAACCTGCCGGAATCAGTTCTCCCTTTTCCGCCAGCACATTGGCGACTTCTGCCTTGATACCGGAGCTGATGCGTCGTTCCTTCATATACGAACCCACCTCGCTGATCACCCCGTCGGCCTGCATCACCAGCGCCCCGGCGGCATTCTTATCTTCGTAACGGGCCCCTTTCCGGGCCATCTCGCTTAATGAATGTGCCGCCTTCTCCATCTCCACAGCCGCCTTCATCTTCGTCTCGGCTTCGTCTTTCTGCTGCTCGGTGACCACCCCTTCCTTGTACAGGTTCCGGATACGGGAAAAAGTCTTCGTGGCATATTCTGCCGCGGCCAGGGCGGTCTGCCAGCTGTTCATAGCTGCCTGAACATCCTCCTTCCGCGCGCCGTTGAAGGCCTTGTCGCGCTGGGCTCCCGCTGCCTCGCGCACGGCCGAAGCCTGACTGAATTTCGCCTCCAGTTCGGGCGAACTAATGGTAAATAAGAGCGTTCCGGGTAAGATTTCATCCCCTTTCCTTACCAGGAGACTGTCGATGCGGCCGGTCAGCTTCGAGGCAACTTTTATTTGCGTCGCCTCCACTTCCCCCTGGATCTCCAGCGGCACCGGCCTGCTCACCACAATGATCGCGTAAACGATAAAAATCAGGAGCAACAACGAGGCTCCCGCAATGATAAATCCTTTTGTCTTGTTCATTTCTTCCATCTTTTATAGCACGCCTGTCCCGGCAAGATTTTCCATTTTTACATCCGTTCTCTTCATATAATCGACGAAATGATCCGTGATTCCCGCATAATAAAGCAGTTTCGAAAGCGAAACATCGTAGCCATACAGGACCTGAAGCCTGTCGATCCGGACCTTTGCAAGCAGAAGGGAAGCATCCGCCACCTGCGCGGAGGTTGCCATTCCTTCACTGAACGCCTTGTTTCGTACCCTGAAATACTCAACGGCAAGTTTCATCGCCTCATCCAGCATTTTCAACTGTTCGCGGTACATGCCGAGTTCCTGATAATGCTTGAAGACCGCCGAATGAATGTCGGCCGATGCCTTCTGGTAATAGTCGTCCGCCTGCATCTTCTGAAAGCAGGATGCCTTGATTTTCTTCTGAAGCGAGACTCCTTCGAAGAGATTCCATTTCAATCCAACACCGACGACATATCCCGGCAGATAAGGAGAAAGATCCTTGTTCGCGATATCGTACATGCCGGTGAGGGCAATCGTTGGCAGCTGACCTGCTCTTTCTGCCTTTAAGCCTTCGTTTGCCAGCTCCTTCTTCATGCTGATCTGTGCCAGCAGCGGACTCTTCGTCCCGGCTTGGGAGAAAAAATAGCCGACCTTCTCAATAGAATCCAGGTAAAACAGCTCCGTCACCGGCTGAAATTCCGAATTTCCCCCGACAGCCAGCGTGTTGAGCAGTCCTTCATTGAGCATGCTGACCTGCCTGAGCGATTTCTGGTATTCCCTGTCCGCCTCGGCCAGACTAAGTTTTGAATTCAGGAGTTCCACATTGGCAATCTGCCCCTGGAGCTGCAGTTTCTCAGCATCCCGGTAATGGTGTTCCATGGTAGCTCTCACTTCCTCCCTGACTTTCACTGACTGCACGGCCAATACCATTCCAAAGTACCTTTCAATCAATTCGTTGGTGAGCTCGTAGGATTTCTGCAAGTTCTCCTTCTCTACCGCTTTGTAATTGAGTTGTGCCGCCCTGTTGGCTGCGTTGATCTTCCCACCGGTAAAAAGTGGCCATATAAAACCCGCCGAGAGGGTCGCAAATTGTTTCTCCTGAATGGTCAGATCCCATTCGGCGTTGTTGACGGCAATCAGACCATCCTGCATCTTCTTCCTCACTGCCTGGGTCGAAATATTATCGGGCAGTACCGGCAAGATCCCATTCGTGGCGGGATCAGGATTCAGTACCCCGCTGAAGACGCCATAGCTGCCAAGTGTCTGATATAAAGGAGTGATGGCATCGCGAACGGGAGAGAGATCGAAATGGATCCGGTCCTGCATCATCGTATAACCGGCATTCAATGATATCTTCGGATAACGTAATCCTCTGGTTGCCAACCTCTCCTGATCCATCTGAAGCAAATGGTGTTCAGATTGCCGGATCAGGTGATTATTTTGAAAGGTGAGTTGCAGGGCCTCCTCGAAGGTTATCTTTCTGGGTTCTTCTGCCGGAGTCCCGCTGACACCAAAAGAGAGCATCAAAAGAGAGAGAACACCAGCGGTACGGTTCAACAAAAAACGCATGATAGTTTTCCTCCAATATTATTTCAAAGTACAATACCGACGGTCAGACTCAATGCTTTCGTGCGGTAGTCGGATGGCTGGTTGGCGATTTCGGCGACGCCCATGTCATACCTGAGGTCGAAGCGAATATTCTTGCTGAAGAATGGTTTCTGGAATCCAACACCGAAAGAGGCTCCGAAATCTGTTTTGTTGCTATCTGCCAGGTTCATGTTGTTATCGGGTTTCATCTGGTTGCCAAGGGCAATGCCAGCATAAGGACCGGCGCTGATATAAAACGCATACTTGTGGTTATCCATCAGATGATCATCCCTGTATTGCAGCAGGACCGGCACCTGCAGGTAATGGATCATGAAGTCCGTTTTGGCAATCGAGCCTAGCTCGGTGGATTCGTCACTGCGGCCTTTGCGAAGGTAGTTGACCTCTGGCTGGAGGAAGAAGGTCTTGCTGAGTGGGAGATCCAGAAAAGCGCCCACGACAGGCGAGATGGAAACATTATTGTTATCGGTGATGTCACCCTTGTTGGCAAAAGTTGTGGCGGCTGCGCCTGCACGAACTCCGTAATTGATTTGGGCGAAAGTGGCTGTTGAAGCCAGTAAGATAAATAGTGCTGATAAAATTCTTTTAGTTTTCATTGCATCAATAATTAATATTTGATGCAAAGTACGGTCGCCAAAAACTGAAATTTTTTGATCTGGATCAAAAAATGAAGCGCAGCAGAATTTTATTTGCCTGCCCGGATGCGGCTCAAAGTCTCCTGGGTGAGGCCCAGGAAGGAGGCGATGTATCCCAGTTTGACCCTTTGAAAAATCTGTGGATACTCTTTCATGAGTGCGTTGTAACGATCTTCGGCACTCTGAAATTTCAGTCCGATGATGTATTGGGAGAGCTGTTTTGCAATGGCGTAGACTACATGAAAGGAGAGTTTGGCCATGTCGTGGTTCTCATCCAGCATGGCTTCCATCTCGGAATATCGCAAGGAATAGACCACAGAATCTTCCAGCAATTCACAGTTGACCATCGTCGGTTTGTGGTTGTAATAGCTGTCGATGGCGGTAAAAAATGAATCCTCAGCGAAAAACCATTGGGTAATTTCCTTCCCGTTTTCGGTATGATAGAAGACCCGGGCGATCCCCTTCTCCATAAAATAAATGTGATGGCAGATATCTCCCTGACTGTATAGCATATGCCCTTTGGGAAACTCATCCCGTTGAAACAAAGCAGCGATATACTGCTCTGTCTGATCGGTGAGCTTTCCAATTTTCTTAATATAGGAAGGTAAATACATTTCGTTAGAGCCCCCAGGCACTTGGGGTACTGGTCGTCTCCGCATCATCCTGGGTCGTCTTGGGAAGGTTCGCAAAGAAGTTAAAACCGGTCAGGGTCTCTATCTGCCTGACAGATTTTGTCATGGCAGCGGTGGCCAGTCCGGTTCCATAGGTGCGGTGCTCGAACCAGAATCCAATGGCATCGTATTTCCCCGATTTAAGCCGGAGCAGGACCTTGTAATAATAGTTGGGGACTGCCACTTTTGTTCCCTTCGCGTCTGTCGCATAGGTCACGGCCTCAGTTCCGCCGACCGTCTTAAGTATCGCGCCTGTCACAACAAATAAGGTATCCGATGCGGCCATCCAGGTTCTGACCTGACCCTCAAGGCTTGCCCATACATTACCATTCAGGACGCTCAGCTGCGGAGTCATATTAGTAAAGAAGAAGGTCTGGCTGTTAGCTGTATTCGAGGAGGTTCTGTCGGCAGAAGGAATCTGGTGCCCCCTGTCATAACCCGATATTCCGGAGAAATAGTCGGGTTGAGAGGTTGTCGGAACCATGGGATCCGGTTGCCAGTTATCAGTCCGTGCGGTGCTTCCAAGGTAACTGGTGTGATGAGGATAGGCCACCCAGTACGCAATCTTTTCCTTCTTGTCGTACATCATCGAATAATTGCGGACAGTCTTGGTTCCAATGGTAATTTCATGGGTAAAGGTGACGCAATCGGCCGTTGATCCGCCTGTCGGAATTTCAGTCCAGAGTGGATTCGTTGCCCGGCCTCCTGTGATGATGGTTGCTTGCTGGGTTAACGGGATCTTTACCTCCTTGTCGGCGGCGGTAACCAGCAGCTCGGCCACCCTGTTATCCGGCAGGGTATTCGGGGTAAACTGCAGGATAATATTGGCATCCCCGGTACCGGAAGAAGAAGAGAGACTCACCCAGCCACTGCCGCCGGTGATATAATTTACGGCGATTTTCCACTGCCCGGTCGTCTGAATGGTCAGAAACTGACTCGTCGCGGTATTTGGAATGGAGGCGGTCGTCTGGGCTACCAGGTCAGTAACTGTTTCAGTCTTCGAATCCTTTGAACAGGAAAAGAAAATGATAACGAAGAACAAGACAATTGAAAATCGAAAAAATGGCTGGAAAAGAATCTTCATGGTAATTTCTAATTTAAAACGCTGAGATGATAACGTCTGCAAGGCGGGAGTTACCCGTTGAGGCCGTCACACCCAAATTGATGGATACAGTGCTGTTAACTTTTATGCGTATCTGAATCTGTCCGCTAAGTGTTTGATCGAGAACGGCAATACGCGTAAAGGTCGCAATCGTGGCCAAATGTTCAATGGCCGCACCCATCTGAACCCAGGTGTTTCCATCTTTTGAATATTCTACTACAAAGTCTTTTGGAGCGGTATTGCTGCCGTATGCTTTGAAAACCATAGACAAGGTTTTGCCTGAGGCGATTGCTTGTTTCGGAGTAAAGCTAAAGAGCCATGCCTTGCCCTGATCCCATGAGCCGAGGTAAATGGTCTTCGAAGATGCAGTATAACTGATGGCTGGCAGCGGAGCGGTAAAACCGGACAAAGTGAGAGAACCTCCTGTGGACTCATCGGAGGAAATAGTCGATGAAGGGATCGGGAAGGCTGCGGGCTGGGCGTCAAAAGTCCAGGTTGCCAGGGTCATGGCACTCGCGGGATCGATGACAATGCCGGTCAGGACAATTGGAGTCGAGATACCGGTTCCGGTAATGGTGAGGGTGATATTTCCTGACCCGGTAGGAGTTCCGGCCAATGGAATGGTGATGCTTCCCGCTGCTGTGGTAAAACTACCGGAAGCCACTGCCGGCGTGGTAATACCCGCTGCACCTGCACCTGACACAGCCACAGAAAGGTTATAGGCCTGTCCGGCGTTGGCCAATGTATAAGGAATCGTGATAGCATTATCTACCGTGAAGGCAGTACTTTTCTTCATGGTGCCACCGAGCACGGGAGTTCCATAGGTCAGCACCGGAGCGCTTCCGAAACGGGCACCCGTCAAATCAGCAAAATCGGCCCGGTTTTGAGGAAGTAACTGAAAGGTGGTAATGTTGATGTTAGCGATGCCTTTCACCGTTCCACTTCCCTGGGGAACGTTGACGGATTTAAACTCGGAATAGGAGGCATTGAACATCTCGAAAGCTTCCCCGGTAGTGGATTCCATCCGTATGGAGGTATGCGCGCCGCCGACTACCATCGTCTTGGAAAGATCGGCATTGATTACCTGAACGTTAGGAATGGCGATATACATCGATTCGTAGTTGCCGGTTTTAAACTGAGCGGCTGTGATCGTTTTGGGCGGAATTACAATGGTCTTACCGGTGACGCTCATATTGGCGTTGGTAAAATTATTGAGTTGAAGCAATCCGTTGAATTTTGCCAACTGCGCACCACTTAATTTGAATTCAAGCTCTGTACCCACTGCCATGGTGGAAGCATCTGCCACGAGGCGAATGCACATGCCTGCCGTACCATCCGAAATATATAAGTTTTTGAGAGAAGTAGCGTTTCCGCCTACCTGGTCGCAGATCAGGCTACCCTTTACATAAATGTCCTGGGTAATCGTCGTTTCACCTTTTGCCCTTAATTCAGTCAGCGAAATATAAGTTTTCACGACGCCGGATTGCATGATTTTTACGTTTTGAACCGTAGCTCCACTCTTGACCATCACAGTCGTTTCGCGGGGAAGCGCAGGGTTTGGCAGCATAGTAAAAGTTACGAATGCACTGCCTGTGCCGTTAAGAGGCGCGGCGGCTAGCCAGGTGACATCTTTAGGAACTTCGACGGTCCAATCTGTATTGGCCACGATAGCCAGTACAACATTACCCCCATCTTTAGCACCTGTGAGTGCATCGGTTCCAATAATGACACTGGGTGGTCGCAAGGTATCCTTGTTCGTACAGCTAAAAACAATCGCGGTCAATAATATGACAATTGCAAAACTGGCTAGTTTCAACAGATCTTTTTTCATAACTATTTGTTTCAAAATGATTTGATGGATTTCGGGCTAAGGTATCAATGGCAATTATTATGTATCGTCAAAAATAGAATTTATTTTAGATTCAAATGATGATTTCTATCAATTAAACATTGGGTTTCAGAAGAGAATTTCAAGAGGATCCTCCGGGTCGAAAAAGGTAAATCAAAACATAATGATAACCGCGTTTGAGTATAAATAGCTAATTTCGTCCAGGCCATCACGTAGCCGGGAAAAACAATTATCATGGGACAGGTATATATCGAAGACAAGACTTTTGAGGCCGAAAACTTCATCCTAAAGCCTTTGCTGAAAGGTGAATATGAAAAATGTGTATTTAGAAATTGTGACTTTTCAAGTACCGACCTTTCAGAATTTCAATTCAATGAATGTGAATTTGATGGGTGCAATCTGAGTCTGGCAAAACTGACCAAAACAGAATTCAGGGAGATAAAATTCAAGAAGTGTAAGATGCTGGGACTGCATTTTAACACCTGTAACCAGTTTGGCCTCTCCTTTAGATTTGAAAATTGCGCACTCAATTATTCCCTTTTTTACAAGACGAAAATCAAACAAACAGTCTTCAAAAATTCACAATTGCAGGAGGTGGATTTCTCGGAATGCGATCTGACGGGCTCTATCTTCGATGAATGTGACTTTTCCAGGGCTACTTTCGACCATACCATCCTGGTAAAAGCCGACTTCCGGACTTCATTCAATTTCTCCATCGACCCGGAAGCTAACCTTATCAGGAAAGCGAAATTCTCCCTGCTGAACGTTTCCGGGCTACTGGAAAAATACGACATCGAGATCGAAAGTGAAGAATGATCCTTATACTTCGGAGAGTCTGTCATTTAGCTTCTGTTCAACGATCGACAAGGGCGTCGCGATGCCATTGACATACTGCAGGTTCCCTTCCATCTTCCCATTGATGGATAACTGGATGAAACTGGCTTGACTTTGCACCGCGTTGACTTTAAAAACCTCCTCTTCACGGTCATAGATCAAATAAGGGGCGCCGGAGGAACCGAAGCGAAAATATCCCTTGATTAAATACCGCAATCCCTCGAAAATATACTCGTTGCCGCAAAGGTCTTTTTCATTAGCAAAATCATCCAAAAGCCCTTCGATTTTCACTTCATTCAGGATTCTGCCCAGACTGTTGTAGGGTGCGGACTGCAAGCAATAAAAGTCCGGGGTTCCCGTATCATGCAGTTGATAGTCGATTTCGATATAGGGTAGTTTGTTAATGATTTCGGCTGGTGCATGAATGATTCGGTAGATGGCAATATCCTCACTAATCAACAGATCCAGCAGTTCCAGTTCAATGATGAAGGTATGCCTGTTAATTGCAGGCTCCGCAAATGAATGATGTGCCGGAAAATGTTCATTAAGTGCCATATCATCACAGAAAGCGTTCTTTCTAAAAGTTGTGACAAGAAAAGGTTTGCAGCAATTTTCGCTGTAAAGTTTTCCGAAGCTCCTGTCGACTTTCGCCTGGTCGAGTCTTTTAACATAATTCTCCATGCTCTCCTTCTTGACATCGGTCAAAATGCGCTGACCAGTTGCTTCCTGAAGCGGATAAATTTTATCGAAATGCGGTCGGTCGGATGAATTTATTTTATTCCTTAACTCATTCTGATAGTAACTGTCCGAGATGACCATCGGCAGGTTATCGAATACCCTCAGGCTATGGGCCACACTGATGATGATGCCCTTCCCCACATGAAACGCACAGACATTATTGGCAAATGCCTTGTTGGGCAGGTCATGATTATAGGTCGACATGATTCTGAACAGCGGAGAACTGTTCTCCCCAATCAGGCTCAATTTTTTCTCTTTCATAAAATCAGAATGACTTATACCGCTCTTTTCACCTCAAACGGCTTGCAGCGTAAAGATACCAATATAATTTTTGTCCAACTATTATGGAGGTTCAGACAATCTTGTTTAAATTGCATCCTCCTAATGACAAATTTAATTTCGACCCCATGAAAATATTAATGGTCCTCGCTTTATTATTTATTTTATATACCGCAAAAGCACAAAATCCTGAGCCCTATTTCTTGTCCAGTCCTTCGCTAACGCCGGATGGTCAAACCGTCATATTTAGTTTCGAAGGCGATATATGGAAAGCATCCGTAAAAGACGGACTCGCATCCAGGTTGACCGCCATGCAGGGCAATGAGAATGGGGCGAAAGTTTCCCCGGATGGAAAATGGATCGCATTTACCGGTCGTCAATTTAACAACAGCGATGTTTATGTTATGCCGGCAGAAGGGGGCGAGGTAAGACAACTTACTTTCCACAGCAGTTCAGACGAGGTAAACAGCTGGAGCTGGGACAGTAAGTACATCTACTTTTCGAGTAACAGAGCCGGAAATTTTTCCGGATTCAAGGTAGGCCTCAACGGGGGCACACCCATTCGGGTCTTCGGTGATAATTTTTTCCAGAACGATCATAACCTGGTAGAACATCCTTCTACCGGAGAGATATTTTTCAACGATACCTGGGAGAGCAGTAACCAGGTGCAGCGCAAGCGCTATAAAGGACCTTATAATCCTGATATCCAGTCGTATAACCCAACGACAAAAAAATACACCAAATACACCACCTGGCAAGGGAAGGACTTTGGAGCCACCATCGATAAGAACGGGAACATCTATTTCATTTCAGACGAAAGCAATGATGAATACAATTTGTACAGTCTGGCGAATGGGAAGAAGAGTCCACTCACCCAGTTTCCAACCTCCATCAAGACCCCTTTCGTGAATGCCGATGGCGGAAAGGTCGTCTTCGAAAAGGATTATCAACTCTGGCTCTTCGACGTGGCGAGCAACAAAGCCGAAAAGCTTAAAATCAACATCTTCAGAAACAACACTTTAACTAAAGACAAGGATTTTGATGTCAAGGGAAAAATCTCTGCATTTGATGTTTCCCCGGACGGGAAAAAACTCAGCTTCGTGAGCCGAGGCGCCCTTTTCGTCAGTGATGTGGAAGGAAAATTCATCAAAAACATCCATGAATCCAACAAGGAGCGGGTGCAGGAAGTAAAGTGGATGGCCGATAACAAGACCCTGCTTTTCACCCAGACGACCAAGGGTTACAGCAATCTTTTCATGATTCCTGCAGGCAAGGATACTGCTGCTAAACAACTCACAAAAGGCGAGAAAAATTGTCGGGGGCTCGTCCTGAACAAGAACAGATCCAAGGCAGTATTTTTATGTGGGAGGGATGAAGTACGATTACTAGACACTAAATCCCTGAATGTCAAGACCCTTGTGACGCAGGAATTGTGGGGATTTCAGAATAGTGCACCCAGTTTTTCGCCCAACGACCAGTACATCCTGTTCACGGGCAAGCGGAATTTCGAAGAGGATATTTTCGTTTACAGCCTCAAGGATAGTACCACCACCAATATCACCAATACCGACATTTCGGAGTCCGATCCGTTGTGGTCGCCCGATGGGAAGTACATCTTTTTCACCTCTCAACGACTTAAACCCTCCTACCCTACCGGGATGCCGAATGCGAAAGTGTACCGCCTCCCGCTGGAAAAAATCGATGAACCCTTCAGGATAGACAAGTTCAATGAGCTTTTTGCGGAAGAAAAAAAGGATACGGCAAAGAAAGATACGACTAAAAAAGTCACTACCGTGAAAGCCCCGACGGTAGATACCAAGCTCATCAACATCGACATGGACGGGATCATGGAGCGGCTGGAGCAGATTAGTCCGAATTTTGGCACCCAATCGTTAGCCTATGTTACCAAAAAAGCCGAAAAGACCACCGTGCTCTACCGAAGCGACCATTCAGAGGGGAAAAGTGCCTTATGGAAAACGGTCATCGAGCCTTTCGAATCCAATAAAACCGAGAAAATCGCCGGGACAGAAGGGGCGTATGGTTTTGATGTTGCCGAAGCCGGCGACAAGATGTTTGCGCTTTTCAATGGAAACATCAACAAGATCAGTCTGGATGGGAACAAGGCCGATGTGGTCAATCTGAGTTCTACCTTCCGGAGAAATATGTCGGAAGAGTTTGCCCAGATGTTTCAGGAGGCCTGGGTTCAGATGAATGAGAACTATTATGATGAGCATTTTCATGGTAATGACTGGGCCAAGACCAGGTTGCAATACCAGCAATTTGTGCCGTTTTGCAACAACCGGGCCGACTTCAGGATTCTTTTGAACGACATGCTGGGCGAATTAAACTCCTCACACCAGGGGTTCAGCACGAACGGCGACGACGAAAACATTGCGCTGACCAATCAGACCATGGAGACGGGTCTGGTATTTGAAAACAATGAGCCGTTTAAGGTAAAATCCGTGCTGAAGCGCAGTGCTGCTGACAAGATTTCGGTCGACATCAAGCCAGGCGATGTGCTCGTAAAGGTGAATGACAAGACCGTCGATACCTCGCAAGACCGGAACTATTATTTCACGGTACCATCGATCGACAAGGAATTGAAACTGACCGTCAGCAGGGCTGGTAAGATGATTACCACAAAGATACATCCCCAAGCCAGTCTGCGGAATAACCTGTATGATGCCTGGATCGACGAAAATCAGAAGCGGGTGGATTCCAAAAGTAAGGGTCGCATCGCTTATGGTTACATGAAGGACATGGGACAGGGCGAGCTGGAGAAATTCATCATCGACATGACCCAGGAACTAAACAAAAAGGATGCACTGATCTTCGATTTACGTTACAATACGGGAGGAAACGTGCACAATGAAGTCCTGAATTTCTTATCGCAGCGGCATTACCTGAATTGGAAATACCGACAGGGAGGTTTGAGTCCGCAACCCAATTTTGCCCCTTCCGACAAACCTATCGTCTTGCTTATCAATGAGCAGTCTTTGAGCGATGCCGAGATGACGTCAGCGGGATTCAAGGCCTTGAAGCTGGGCAAGATCATTGGAAACGAGACCTATCACTGGATTATCTTCACTTCCGGCGTCGGACTGGTGGATGGATCCTTCGTCCGTATGCCGGCCTGGGGTTGTTACACCCTGGATGGCAAAGACCTCGAAAAAACCGGGGTCAAACCGGATATTCTGGTCATCAATACTTTCGAAGACAAGATCAACAAGCGCGATCCTCAGTTAGACAAGGCGATAGACGTACTATTGAAGCAGTTGAAATAAACTAAACAGCAAAAATGAGACAAATCTTTTCTTTAGTTACAATTTTCATTTTGTCGGGATTTTGGGCTGTTGCTCAAAACCCAATTACGCAAGCCCAATCGGGTTTTGATGTTCCACAAACTGGTGTGCCTCAAGGTAGGATTGACACAGTAACCTACCAGTCAAAAACTGTTGGTACCAACCGGAAGGCCTTGATTTATACTCCTCCGGGCTATTCAAAAGAAAGAAAATACCCGGTGTTATACCTGTTGCACGGCATCGGCGGCGATGAAAAAGAATGGCTGAAAGGTGGCCAGCCACAAATAATTCTCAACAACCTTTACGCCGGGAAAAAGGTTGAGCCGATGATCGTCGTGATGCCGAATGGCCGTGCCATGAAAGACGACAGGGCAACAGGCAACATCATGGCCCCCGACAAAGTTCAGGCGTTTGCAGCATTCGAGCAGGACCTGTTGAACGACCTGATCCCTTTCATCGAAGCTACTTTTCCGGTAATCAGCGACCGTGAGCATCGTGCTATTGCAGGATTGTCCATGGGTGGAGGCCAATCGTTGAATTTTGGTTTAGGAAATCTCGACAAATTTGCCTGGGTGGGTGGGTTTTCCTCTGCCCCAAATACCAAGAAACCGGAAGAGTTGGTTCCCGACCCGATAAAAGCAAAAGCACAGCTAAAACTGCTTTGGATTTCGTGCGGCGACCAGGACAGACTCATTTCATTTAGCAAACGCACGCATGATTACCTGGTAACCAACAATGTTCCACACATTTACTACATCGAACCTGGTGTCCATGATTTCAAGGTATGGAAAAATGGTCTCTATATGTTTTCACAATTGCTATTTAAACCTGTAGATCAAACAGTTTTCGAGAAAATCTCATATTCAGGAACCCAAGCCGAACCGACTTTCCGGTAAAAGCCGGCACTGACAACAATCAGCGTAAAATTGAAATTCTAAATCTTTGCCTCATGAATATGAGATATTTATGTTTTATTGCAGGATTAATTATTTGCTGCACCACATCTTCTGCACAAACAAATCCGTCTCATAACCCGATCATTTTTGCCGATGTCCCTGACATGTCAATGATTCGGGTGGGCGACACTTATTACATGAGCAGCACCACCATGCACATGAGTCCGGGGGTACCCATCATGAAATCGAAAGATTTGGTTAACTGGCAAATCATCAGCTACGCTTATGATACCCTTGCCAACGTGGATGCCATGAATCTTACCGATGGCAAAAGTACCTATGGCAAAGGATCCTGGGCAAGTTGCATCCGATACCACAAAGGAACATTTTATGTGTCCACATTTGCCCAGACAACCGGTAAAACGTATATCTATTCGACAAAAGATATTGAAAAAGGACCCTGGAAAGAGGTTTCCTTCAAGCCTGCCTATCATGATCATACCATCTTTTTCGATGATGATGGAAAAATCTATATGATTTTTGGGGTCAGAAAACTCAGGATTTTGGAATTGAAAGAAGATCTCTCTGGCGTAAAAGAAGGAACGGAACGGGTACTCATCGAAAATGCGAGCGCACCTGCCGGTGATAATATTATGCTCGGCGCTGAAGGTTCTCAATTATTTAAGGTGAAGGATAAATATTATCTGTTCAATATTACCTGGCCCAGGGGAGGCATGCGCACAGTTGTTGTACATCGGGCAGATAAGATTACCGGTCCTTATGAAGGCAAGCTTGCCTTCCAGGATTTAGGTGTGGCACAGGGAGGAATTGTTGACACTCCCGAAGGTAAATGGGTTGCTTATTTATTTCGCGATTTTGGATCCGTTGGCCGTATCCCTTATTTGGTTCCAATGAAATGGGAAGATGGGTGGCCAGTTATCGGGGACAATGGTAAATTACCAGAAATTCTTAATCTTTCGGCCAGCAAGGGATTAATCCCCGGTATAGTAGCGAATGACGATTTCACCCGTCGTAAAAAAGACCCTGCACTACCATTGGTATGGCAATGGAATCACAATCCAGATAACAATCTTTGGTCTGTCACTCAACGCAAAGGATTTCTGCGCCTGACTACCAGCCGAATTGATTCACAATTTGTGATGGCAAGAAACATCCTGACCCAACGCACCATTGGGCCTGTCTCTTCCGGATCTACCTGTATGGATGTATCCAATATGAAAGAAGGCGATTTTGCAGGCCTGGCCTTACTTCAGAGCAAATTCGGACAAGTGGGGGTAAAATACAGCAATGGAGCTAAAATGATTGTGATGATTAATGCCCAAACCCGCACGCCTGTTGAGGTTGAGAGTATTCGACTCACTCAAAAAACGGTTTACCTGAAAGCAGAATGCGATTTCAGGGAAAAAACAGATACAGCTCATTTCTTCTACAGCCTAAACGGGAAATCATGGATGGCAATCGGTTCGCAATTAAAGATGGAATATTCTATGCCCCACTTTATGGGTTATCGTTTTGGCTTATTTAACTATTCTACAAAAACTCCGGGAGGATTTGTTGATTTCGACTATTTTCACATAAGTACTCAGATTTCAGAAAAATATGATTAGCTACGAAACTCCTTACCGGGTGTGTTACGCAGATACGGATCGTATGGGGATTATGTATTATGGGAATTATCCTGGGTTGTATGAGATTGGAAGAACCGATATGATTAGAACGATCTGGAAATCATACCCTAAACCTGCCAATTATGACGAACTTCTTACAATAAGGACCATCATTAAAGAAATACCTAAGGTAAAATTCAGGTTGATTTCAGAAATTTACAACAAGAAAATGGAATTGATCAATGAAGGAGAGGTCACGCTTGGATTTATGGACGCGGCATCCGGAAAACCAAGAAGAGCGCCGGCGGAGTTTACGGAAATCCTTGAAAGAACCGTCAAATTCGGATAAAAATTTTTGCATTAGGCACGCATGCCGGTGAGGATTTGTAATAGCACCACCTGATTGAGTTGCTGGGAAAAAGCTATTCCCATTCTCAGCTTAGATTTCATAAGACAAAAGAATTTTGTTGCCGATATTATATATATTTGAATAAAATTTTCAAAATGAGAATCAATAAGCAACTAGTATTAAATGATTTAAGCAATCTTTTGAGAACAAGACTTTCAGATAATCTTAAAGAGGTTGTGCTTTTCGGTTCTCACGCCGTGGGAAAAGCTCGTTCTGATTCTGACTACGATTTCTTAATCATTCTTAAGAATAAAGCCGATTGGAAGACGGAACGAGAGATTTCAGATATCTGTTATGAAATCGACCTTAAGTATCACATAATTACTGATACCCACATAATTGGTGAATCTGAGCTATCAACACTAAGAGGGAAACAACCGATCTTTGTTAATGCAATTTCTAATGGAATACATGCATGATTGAGGATACAGACAGAAATGCCTTAGTGAAATATCGTTTAAATCAAGCCATTGAAACGAATGAACTGGCTATATTTCTTGTCAATAATGACAAGCTCGTGATTGCTGTGAACCGCATTTATTATAGCATGTATTATGCGTTAACTGCCCTGGCTTTGAAAAATAGTTTTGAAACCTCCAAGCATGGTCAATTGATTGGATGGTTTAACAAAGAATATGTCTCCACGAACAAGGTTGATCCGAAATTTGGCAAGATTCTTCGCAATGCCTTTCAAAATAGGACAAAAGGCGACTATGACGCATTTGTAAATTTCGACAAGGAGGAAGTCAAAATTATGCTGAGTGAATTGTCTAGCTTTATTGAAGAGATCGGACGATTTATTGCATAACAAACCCACGCTTACGTATTAAATGTCAGCAAATTCGCGGAAAAGGCGGGGATCAATGCCTCATTGATGAGGCAATACAAGTCAGGGAATCAGTATATTTCAGAAAATCAAGTACTAAAAATTGAATCAGCCCTGCATCAAATTGCGCATGAATTTGCCGAAATTAAATTGGTATAGCTGAGTTGGTATGAAAGAATCCCTAACCTTGCCGGGAAGTTGAATAATGCCGATCTTGCAGTGATGCCTATAACCTTTCCTAAAACGCAATCATGGAATTACAAACCTCTTACCAGGAAGCAATCAAATTTGCCACAACCAAACATTTGGAGCAAAAGCAACTTGTTCCCGGAACCGAACTTCCTTACGTCGTTCATTTGAGCAATGTGGCCATGGAGATCCTGGTGGCCGGATTGCAGACGGACAAATTCGAAACGGGCTTCGCCGTTCAAGTGGCCTTGCTGCACGATACCCTCGAAGATACCTCCACGACGCGGAAGGAGTTGGAAACCAGGTTTGGAAAAGAAGTGGCGCAAGCCGTCTCAGCCTTGTCGAAGAACCTGAAACTACCCAAGGCGAAACAGATGGCCGACAGCTTGAAGCGCATCAAAAAATTAAGGCCGGAAGTGTGGGCCGTCAAGCTGGCCGATCGTATCACCAACCTGCAGTCTCCACCCCCGCACTGGGACCAGTGGAAGATCAACAAATACTGTGATGAGGCCATTCTAATCCTTGCCACCCTCCGGAAAGGGAACGACTACCTGGCGGGAAGGCTGGAAAGAATGATCATGGAATATTCCAAAATGTATGTAAGAGCAATCTACAGGAAAGATTGGACATGTTTGCTGGAAGCCGGTGGCGAGGGCGGATCGATCCAACTTGTACAAATCAATGACTATTTCCTCTTTTCGACGGATGAGACAACGCTAATGGAATTTGTTCCCGAACTGACATTGGAGGAATTGAAATCAGAATCAGATGTATTCACCACTTTCGAGGATGCATTGGCCGGCATGCTAGACAAACATCCCATTTTTGAGCTCTTTCCGCTTTCCGTTCATCCGGACTACAGGATGAAGGTGATGGATTATTACCGGGAGTTCTGTTCCCGAAGAGATCATCAAGAATATAGACGTTTCAACGATTGGGAGGAGTTGTTGCAAGGGAAAGTAAATGGAAAGTAAATCAAAGTATAAAAAATCTCTGCAGGCAGCCAAAATCAAAATTACCTCCCCGAAAAAATCACCGATGTCTTATCCCTGTTTCGGAAAAAATTCACAGTAAAACTTGATGATGCCAAATATTTCGCACAAATCAGGATCACTCCGGAAAGTACTTGGAACGAGATGTTCAGGTTGATACCCATACTTGAAAAAACGGATGCTAATGAACTGATGAAATGGCATATACCCAAACGCAAAGAAGATGGCTCCTTCACTTTTTCCTATCCTATCTATGCCGATGTGGTTAATCAATGGATGAGATTTTTTGATGGAAGCGAACTAATGATCCCATACCAATGGGGAGATTGGCTCTATGAAAGGGGGTTCTCAAACAATTGGTCTGAGGTAGATTATACCACCCTCTCCACCATCGACATTTGCAAGATATTTACTGCCCTGATCCGCGCTGAAAGGTTTAGTGACGGTGCAATAGGAAAATTTTTCCAGGAAGGCAATATGATCAAATGTTTAAAGGTATTGGCCCGTCGGATCAACCAAAATTGAAACAAATTACTTTGAAGAAAATTTCACTTGAGCACTTCTGCCCTTCTTTTGGCTAGCCGGGGTTTTGCATTTGTAGCTTTTGGGGAACTTTTCTTTGGGTTTCCTTTTGCTTTATCAGCTTTTATGAAATCACTTATCATCTTTTGATCTTGCTTGGTTAACGGTTTTGGGTCAACAAAGAAATCTACCTCTAAAGGTTCTTTTATCAGTCCCATAGCTTTCAATTTTTAAAATATTTATCAATTAATCTTGATGCCGCTTCAGTATTTATAACCATTAGATTACCGCCAATATTTTTTGCTCCAAGTGTTTTTTGGTAATGCTCGAACAGCATGGTTTTTGCAGTAAATGAAACGTATCCCTCAAATCCCCGATGAAAAGCAATCCTACAAGCAAATGCCACTAAATTACCGGGAATACCAACATATATCTTGTTTCTTCCGAGATTAAAAGGAGCACTTTCAATCAGGTGCATATAAACATGTTCTTCTCGCTCTGTAATGCTGATCAAACCCTGGATTATCTCATGATTACCTGAAATTGTCAATTTATAAACGTCTCTATCCGGTTGCTTACTTTCAGTTTTCCAATTAAAAAGCCATCCATTCTTTTTGGTAACTGATGTTAAATCCTTTGCGCCAATTAAGGATATATCAGTTTGAAAACCCTCTCCAGTAATGACATTTTCAATAGAATTTGTCAACTTATCGATTTCAATATCAATATAATGAGGATTATGCTTCATTAAACAAATGTACTAATAACCAGCGGGAAAATAACATATTTTCAGAATTTTTCTGGTATATCTCACCTCTACTTATTGACAATGGTGCCAATTAGCAATGACCTGAACAAAGGCCATTACCTGGTCAACGACCGCGAAAAGAATGGCGCAGGAAAGTTTGAAGGGGAGCTGATTTTATTTGGATCGGAAAGATTTAAAGATTGGACCATAATAAACAAATACCTTTTATACTAGTTAAACGATATTATCAAAAGACAACATAATTTTCTCGGTTTCTTAAATTCAATCTTGTGTTTCTACCATTTCAGAAAATCATATTCAATTAGCCTATTGCCATCTTCGCCGAAGTTTTCCAGAGGAAGGGAGGAATTGGTTCTTTTAAAGCCCAATTAATACTCATTGGTTTTGATCCATAGTGATCTTTATAGTTTGCCAGTCCCAAGAAAACATACCCAATTGTATTCCCAAATTCATCCGTATTCTTCTCTCTAATAAAAAGTAAAATTGATTTATCATTCAACTGATGAGTTATATATGATAATCCTTTGCCAATATCAGGTTTTGAGGAATTCTGTGATTGCCAATGAAATAAGTATTCATTAATCGCATAGTCATTATACATTGTCGTTGGGGAATAATTCTCTTCAGTCTTTTCAAGTGTTATTAAAAGCAGCTCCGATTTAATATTTTCAAGATAAACAACTCCTTCTCTATTACTCGATTTCTTTTGAAATGTACTATCTCCAAATGCCGCTAAAATTTGCTCCCTCGTATATCGACCATGGACTTTAAGTGGTTGTGAATAACAAAAGGAAAAATCTATTTCTAAAAAATCTATTCTATCAATTAGGATTTCAAGCACTTCAATTATCTCATTTGTCAGCTTTTTATTCAGCCCAATTGCACGAATGCTTTCTTCAATTGAATTAAAGCCTCCAGCAGTTTGCCATACATCATAATGCAGCATCAAACACATTAATTTTTCTTCATTTCTTAAGTTGTTGAAACTGATTTTAAAATCCTTTTGCGCTAATGATAAAATAAATTGGAAATAAGAATTCGAATTACATGATAACCACTTCTTGCTTATTGCTCTATGAATTTCTTTCTCATTGGTTACAGAATAATCAGATTCCTGTTCCGCCATTACGCATAATCTCATCCAATTCCCTTTCTTATATATTAGCTGAAGAGGAATGTGATAAAAGCTAGAAAAATTTCTTAATGTAAGAGGCAAAGAAGTTTGGTATTTGAAATTTCGAATTTTATTGAGCAATTGATTTATATTTAATGAAGTTGCATTACGAATGTTTTGTAAAATGAAATCTTTTGCTTTTCTCTCTAAATTTATTGTGCAGCCCAAAGGCAAATGAGGGAAATCATCTTCAAGCTCTTTTTGAATTGACGTGTTGGTTTTGCCGACCAGTGCTCTAAATTTTCCCTCAAAATCATATTCGGGTCTTGAATTGCCAACAAAATCCAAAACTGTTAAACATTCTTTACCTTCTGCTAATCTCAACCCTCTTCCCAGCTGTTGAAGAAAAACAGTTAAACTTTCGGTTGGTCTTAAAAATAGAACTGTGTCAATATCAGGAATATCTATGCCTTCATTAAAAATATCAACTACAAATAGATAATTAATTTGTTTAGTTTGAAAATTACTTCTCAATTCATCTCTTAATTCATTCCTTGAACTAACTAAATAATCAGCTTTTAAGCCTGCTAAAGAAAATTTCTCGGCCATATACTGAGCATGTTCTTGAGTAACGCAAAAACACAATGCTTTAAC
Source organism: Prolixibacteraceae bacterium (assembly GCA_037137375.1). Lineage (GTDB taxonomy): Bacteria > Bacteroidota > Bacteroidia > Bacteroidales > Prolixibacteraceae > CAINVV01. The sequence continues at coordinate 123,803 of JBAXKJ010000010.1, read as the reverse complement.
CTCATTGATATCCCTGAGATACTTGTTCAGGTTATAAATAATCTCACTCGTCCTGCTATCATTATGAGTATAAATCTTTGTAAGTTCACTTGGTAAATATCTTCCATTTTGCCAGGAAACATTTGAAAGATCAATACTATCAGTAATTCCAAAATACTGAAAAGGGCATAGCAACTTCCTGTTTAAAGCTTCTGGTAATCTGATTTCTGCGGCAATTATGTTTGAAAAATCTTTTAAAATATCTTCTCCATCCATTCTTTCAGGCGTTGCCGTTAAGCCCAAAAGAATTTTCGGTTTGAATCGATGAAGTATTGGACGATAACTTGAAGCAGCAATGTGATGGACTTCGTCAATAATAATAAAATCAAAAAAAGAATCAGGAAGCTTTAATGAGCTTATCCTATTATTGAGTGTCTGAACAGAAGCAAATAAAAAATCATATTTTTCCGGTTCTATACCATCTACCCACAACTCTCCGAAATTATTATCTTTTAAGATGCCTTGAAATGTTGCTTGTGATTGTTGCAATATTTCCTTCCGATGGGCAACAAATAAAAGCTTAGAGCTCGGGTTGTCTTTTCTGAAGTTTTTAAAATCAAATGCAGAAATAACGGTCTTACCTGTTCCGGTTGCCGCTACTATTAAATTTCTAAATCGATTGTGAACAATCCTTTCAGTTGCTAACTTTTCTAAAATTTCTTCCTGAAAAGGATAAGGTCTAATATCGAAATATAATGAAGGATTATTTCGGTCAAGTACTCTCTCCCTTTTAAGCGCAACTCTCAATTTCTCACAGTCATGACTAATATCAAACGATTCAAATTCTTTATCCTGCCAATAAGTTTTAAATGTCTTTTGAAATTTGTCAATGATGTGTCCAACTTCTTTGGTAGTGACTTTAAGATTCCATTCTAAGCCATTTGTCAAGGCAGAGCGTGAAATATTGGATGAACCAATATATCCAGTATTAAAACCTGTGTTTCTGATAAATAGGTATGCCTTGGCATGCAGTCTCTCATTATCAGCATTATATGAAACTTTAATTTCGGAGTTCTTCAAACTAGATAAATACTCCACTGCTTTCAAATCAGTTGCCCCCATGTAAGAAGTCGTAATAACTCTAAGAATTCCACCTCGTTCAGTAAACTCAAATAACTCCTTTTCAAATATTCTAATCCCTGTCCACTTGATAAAAGAAACAAGAAAATTGATCTCATCAGAAGAAAGAATTTCCTTTTTTATTTCACTTTCAAGTGAGATTCCTGAATTATTTCCAGTAAACAGTTCACTTTGAGAAAGCCTAGTGTAGGGAGTAATTTCTTTAAGATGTTTCTCAAAATCCGAAAAACTTGAATCAACCTTTGAAAAAATTGCTGAAAGAATTTTCGCTTCAGTTGCAATCAAATCTCCGCTAAAATCTTCATTGTTCAATTCAAATCTCAAAAGGGATATTATTTTGTTTGAAAGCTCTATTTGTTTTTCAACACAATTCTCTTCTGTTATTAGATTTAGAGCAATTTTGATTACTTCAACTAAATATTGCGAAAGTACCCTTGCAGCCTCACTTTTATCGATTGGACTTTCTTTTACGTAGAATGTACTTCTATCAAGTTCATTTAGTTTAGACAAAACCAATTTATTGATTAGTTGCTCATAAAGTCCTTGTTGAGTCACTATTTGCATATCGATTCTATTATTAGAAATTAAGTCAGCCAAATTCATCAGTTACCGAAATCCGTTTTTAAATAGAAACTTGCGCACAAGCAATTCCGGCTTGGTATCCTTGCTCCGGATTCTGCTCATGTTGTAGCTCCTCACTTCGGGTTCGTGAACGTCGGACATGGTTGGGATTTGTGGTCCACTAAGGTAGAAATTTAAGACAAGAAAATGTGAGGAGCATTTGTGCAAATGGAAGGATTAACGTGCTGCGATTTGCAAAATCACACAAACACGGAATTATGATTCTGGTCAGTTTAGTTTTGTTTGTATTTCAGGAAAGAGAAACGGAAATGAAATATTAGCTTGTGCTTCAAGTTGCATTTGTCCTTAACATGGCCTGGGTGGTCAAAAAAATCCGACTATTTGGTTAAGCAATTACCCTTTTCTGTTGTGATGTATTAGTTTTTCGAACATTTTTCTTTGCTATCAGCAATTTCCGGGCTTTTAAAAATTCGCTAATTACTTGTTCTTCTTCCTTGCTCATAGGTTCTAGTCCACCAATAAAGTCTATATCAAGTTCTTTTACTTTTGTTTTCATTTTGGAAAGATAAAAAAAAGGAGGCAAAATCACTAATTCTCTGCCTATAGTTTCGAGATTGCTCAACAGTTCAAACGCTTGCTGCAATCTTGTCGATCCTTACAACGAACATGAGTCAATACAAAAGGATCAGCGGACTTCAAATCGGAATTAGCTGACCCAGCTTTCTCGGTAAGTTTTTCGAATGCAACCGGCAGTGAAAACCGTTTTTGAATAGGTACTAACACACGAGCAGTTCCGGCTTAGTATCCTTGCTCCGGATTCTGCTCATGTTGTAACTCCTTACTTCGGGTTCGTGAACGTCGGTCATGGCGGGGAAATTGTGAAACACTAAGGTAGTGATTTCAGAACCAATTTGACTTTCTAAATGCAATAGATTATCTTTGTTAAAAAGGGAAAGCAATGACAAGTATTCAAATGTCGGAGTTGCATAAATTATCTGTAAAGGATAAAATGGAAGTTGTACAAACTTTGTGGGACGATATTGCGGAAGAGCAATCAATAGGTGATTTTCCCGAAGCACATAAAAAAATTCTTGACGAAAGGATTCAGAAGATAGCAGAAGGTGAGGCCATCTATAAACCATGGTCCGAAGTTCAGAAGAAATTTGATAATATGTGATGCATTACAAAGTGTCAATTCTTTCCGAAGCTGAGCATGATCTTGACGATGCTTTTATTTGGTATGAATTGCATCAAATCGGTTTGGGCAAGAGGTTCTATGAATAAGTAAATGAATCTGTCCGATATTTAAAGAAAATCCATTGACCTTTGCTGTATTTTATAGAAACCTCAGACGGGCTTTAATAAGGAAATTTCCCTATGGAATATATTACGAGGTAATTATGGAGACCAGGGAGATTAAAATTGTTGGCATTCTTCATTTTGGACGAGACATGAAAATTTTGAAAAAGAGAGTTTAGAGGTAGCATGCTTTGCGCCGTTTTGCAGACTTCAAATTGAGAATGAATATCCGGCTCTCCTGATAAGTCTTTCACATGTAACCGGTACCGGAATCCGTTTTTAAACAAAAACTTTCGCACAAGCATTCCCGGCTTGGTGTCTTTGCACCGGATCCTGCCCATGTTGTAGCTACTTACTTCGGGTTCGTGAACGTCGGCCATGGTGGGGAATTGTTGTTCACTAAGGTAGTGATTTCAAAAAATAAAGTGTGGAGTATATTCAAAATGCAAGAATTAACATATAGCGAATTTCAATTTCTTACCTTCAGGAGAAGTAGAATTGATTTATTCAAATAAAATCTATCTTTAGGTTAAAAATATCGGATGGCGAATCTTTATGTTATATCTGGTGTAATGGTGCTGGAAAGACAACGGCATCATATTCTATATTACCAGATATGCTTAATTGCCAGGAATTTGTAAACGCAGATGAAATAGCAAAAGGATTGTCTCCATTTCAGCCAGATAATGTTGCAATTATGGCTGGTCGCATCATGTTAAATAGGATCAAGGATTTAGTTAATCAGAATGTTGACTTTGCATTTGAAACAACCTTGGCAACGAAATCATATGTTAAATTAATTCAAAATGCTCAGTCAAAAGGATATTTTGTAACTTTGGTTTATTTTTGGCTTAATTCACCATTGCTTGCTGTTGAGCGTGTAAAAAATCGTGTTATTTCTGGTGGGCATAATATTCCGGAAAATGTCATTTTTCGAAGATATAGTTCCGGAATCAAAAACCTTTCAAAATTGTATTTGCCGATTTGTGATTATTGGTTGATTATCGATAATTCTGAACCGCCATTCCAAATTATTGCAGAAGGGATTAAAACAGAAAATATAGAGATAAATAATCAAATCATTTACAATCAAATCGTAAAACTATGACAAAAGAAAATGTAAAGGATTTGCGTGCAAAAATTCTCCAAGGAATTGAATTAGCATACAGTCGCCTATTGTTATCGAAGCAAAAGGATGACGCAGAACTTGTTATTTCGAGAAATGGGAAAATAGTAAAAGTCAAAGCACGGGAGTTGGCGAAATGAACTTCAACAACTATTCCGTCTCAAACTCCAGCTTATTGTCGATCAGCCTGACTCTTCTTGAATAACTAGTACTCTGGATAGAGCCATATTTATAGAGTGTAATGATGGTGGATGAATCAAATCCTCTCGAAAGGATCTCATCACCCAGGGTCGTGAACCGCATGCGAAAACCAGACGATTTCATTGTAATTCTCGATCACCAGGGTAACCTGGGCACTGTAAGAAACACGTAATTTTTCCATGTTTGATTTTTTAAATTGTTAAACCAAACACCAAGAAGAAAGATAAATGATTGCTCATTTTATTTTGACGAATGTCCTCATCTTCTGACCACCGTGGAGTGTTGTCTCTCGGTTGGTACCCATTGAAGGGTTCTTGATGTTAATACAAATGTAGGCAATTTTTGGGGATTGAAGAAAATCTGTTTAACAATATTTATATCCTGACTAAGAATTTATTGAAAACCTTAAGCGACTCAAAATTGAAGGAATAGTGGGTTGTCGCCAATCATAAATCAAGGAAGAATTCTCCGACAGAAAGAATTCGTTCGCTGTTTCTTTTGTTGAATAACAAGTGCTCGAAGTCTCTTTTTTTCATGTTCAGATCCACCGTTTTTAATATTTCAACTGTAGCAGCTTTCAGTTCGTCAAGATTGCGGATACCTTGTTTCGCTGAAAGAAATGAATAGTCGGGTTTCGTATGGGCTAGTAAGAACATGGCATCATAAAAATCGCGTCCTTTCTGCCGCGCAAGCATGGCGGAGAGTTTCATCGAGCACAGTACACCATCTGAGGGAACCGGAAAAGGGAAATAAAATCCACATCCCTTAATATTTACCATCACCCTTTGATAGGGTATTTTCTGATCCTGGCCTTCAATTTTAATCAAAAACCGTTCATCCCGATGCCCGGTTAAGCTTAAATCAAAAAGCAATTCAGGAAAATGAATGCTTCTTCGAAATGCCTTTAATCGTTCGTTTTCACGGTCACGCACTTCAACGCGAAGTCCACTTCGCAGCAAAAACTGTAAGACAGCATCCGTCATCTCCAAAAAATCTTGCTTGGAGAGCTCCTTGCAATCAAAATCCAAATCATCGGAAAAACGATCTATCCCCTTGACAAGTCGAAGGTTTGTTCCACCGATAAAGACAATTTTTCCAATGTAAGGGGTCCCAGAAAGAAAATCGAGGATTAATAGTTGGAGATATTCTTTCAACATGTGTTTTTGGAATAAAGCATTATTGCTGAATTCTGCAGGAAAGTATTTCTTAATAAGTTCCAATTGTATCATAAACTGTAGGTGTTGATTAAAAGTTGAACCCTGCTTTCCAGGGCTTTGTTTTCGAACTTCAAAGAATATTCCTTCAATAGATTGTGATCCAGATCATCGTGCAAAAAATCTTCATCCAGACGCAACTCTACCAATTCATCCATTGTATTGTAGAATGGATAAAGGTAAAGCAAATCGAGTAGGGCCTTTTCAGGTTTCGCAAGTTGAAAAGTCCGTCCATCAGATATTGGCTTGAGCTCATATCCAAACATCAAGCTATTTTTGACACTCTTGTAACTGTACTCTCCAAAGTCATTTTTGAAATTGATGGTTTTCAGGGTTGTCACGCTAGTTATCTGAACGACAGCTTCGGGGATCATTCCATAAAATGCCAGAGCGGTATGGAGACTCACATATGAGGGGCGATAAATTCGGTTAGCAAAATAAAGCCCGAAATCAGCCTTGCTCCTGTACTCCGGGAATGTATAGTAGCCTTGCCGAAGACGGATCAGCAGCCCCTTGTTAGCCCAGCGGACAAAATTGTTTCGGTCGAAGGTTGGCTTCCACGCGTATACCTGATGAATGCTGAAACATCCAAGATCAAACATTTTGTTTTTAAATTCCAGATAACTCATCGCTCAGAAATCATATTTAAAAATAACATTACATTTCTGTTTTGCAGCAAATATAGTGCATTTTAGAAATATATTCAAATTTATCCTGAAAAATGATTATCCTCTTAAGGTAAAAAAATAACAATGAATTAGTAATATCTTTTTGCAAGAGGACGGTTAATGCTGTCATAATGCACATCCTATTGTGCAAAAACAGTGAATAATTGCATATTCGGATGTGCATTTATTTAATTATTTCAGAATCGGACCTTTCCAAACTTAAGAGAGAAGCGAAGTGTGGCGCTATTTTCGGGCTGGTGACGGGAAAATAATCTCGCTTTCATGACCCTCACCATCGACCGATTGAACAGCGAAAAAGTAGTTGTCCTTAGAATACGGCAAGGTGATGGAGGTTCCTTCGATAAATATCTTTTTCTCCCAAAGCGCCTGATAGGTTTCCCTCAGAAGAACATAATAACCTGCTGGTTTTTTACCTTTTTGCGGCTCTTCCCAGCTTAGAACAGTCGAATTACTCAGCCCTACAATACTTATTCCAACATTTTGAGGAGCATAAGGGGCAGAAGCCAGATTAGCCAGTGTGGCCAGGTTGATGCCGGCATTTTTCCTCACATATTCATAATCTACAAATTCCGGGTTGTCGCCATAATGAATGCCATTTTTCACTTCAACTACTTTATGGGTACGGTCATAGTTTTCGTTAAACTCACAAATGCGAACCGCCGTAAATCCTAGTTTACAGAATGGAGAGTGGTCACCGCCCCTCCCAAACCGATCATTTCTGTATATGAGTGACACGGTAAGTTGGTCGACATATCTTTCGCCAATTTCCTTTATGTAACGTGCCAACTGCCTGGCTTTTCCGTCATTTTCCATGGAGGAATAGACCCTTGCCTTGGCCATTTGCTCCGTTTCAAAAGCCGGAACCCCTTCGCTAAACACACGCACTCTCATATTGTCATTGAGTAAGGTGCCGCTGGAACCGCTATTCCCGATCATGTCATTGTTGAGCATGGCAATGATGTTCCAGTTTTCACTTTTTGCAACAGAAGCCATGTGAGAAGCTCCATACAGTCCGTGTTCTTCGCCGGAAACTGCCACAAAAATGATGGTACCCGGGAATTCTTTCTTCGACATGATGCGCACAAGCTCCAATATTGCCGCAATACCAGAACCATCATCATTGGCTCCCGGAGCAGTCACTACACCATCATTATTATCTTCAGCTCTTGAATCAAGATGCGCACTAATGATAAAAATACGATTATCGTTGGGATCAACGCCCTTTAAAGTAGCCACAACATTTTTCAGTTCCAGCTCATTTTTAATTCGTTGCTCACCCCCTCCGGCTTTATAATTTTCAAATGCGACACTCAGTCGGCCATTGGAAGCTGGAATAGATTTTTCCATTTCCGACTTGATCCAGTTCCACGCAGCGCCAATACCCTGCTTCGGATTATTTTGTTCGCTCAGATTGTTTCGGGTATTAAAACTGACCAATTTTCGAACATACATTTCAATATTATCTCTCGAAATGTCATCTACCATTTTTTTAATCCCGGGATCCCGTTTCAGCGTGGTTTGCGAAAACAAACTAATTGCTGATAATAAAATAGCAAAAAGTAAGAGTAACCTGGATGAAGCTTTGAGGCACATGTTCATAAGTTTTTTTTATGCATTAAAATAAAGCATTTCAAAATTAAATCCTCAGACAATCTTTGACATTTATTTGACATTTTAATAGTTAAATTTACTGTACTTTAGAAAGTTGAGCGGTTATCAAATCCTGAACCTTAGATAAATCGTGTTGAAACTAAACCATAAGATTCTTTCCAAACGGAAAATCGTCCTAATTTTCCTCTTTGCGATCTTTCTGCCTACCGTGATCGTCGGATTTCTAAGTATTGGATCCTTCTCCCAACGGCGCGAAGCAGTCAAGAAATTGCTGGAATCGAATCGCTGGGTAGCCGGCGAATCTGCAGTCAACTCCCTCGAAAACGGACTCATCGAATACGAAAGAAAAGGGTTAACAGCCCTCAAAACAAATTCGGATTCTGTGCAAACCAACGATCCTGGAAATTCATTTTTGTTGGATGCCGATTTTAACATCATCCGTCCGAAGACCGGAAAAAATCCCGAAACCATGAATTCGTGGTCGAAGGAAGAACCGACTGCAACCTTTAGCAAAGATTTGCAAAGGGCTGAATCCCTTGAATTCTCCTCGAAAAATTATCACAAAGCAGCAATTGCATATCGTGAGTGTATGTCCAAAGCTACCACCAACCAGCAGCGTGCCTTACTATTGGAAAGAACCGGAAGATGCCTTTTTCAGTCTAAAAATTTAGAGGAAGCCGCTGCCGTTTACCAGGAACTTGAACGGAATTATGGACAGTTATCGAACAATGCCGGCCATCCTTATGGGCTCCTTTCGGAATTTCAGCTTTGCGAAATAAATAAAAGCCAAAAAGGGGAGGAACCGTATCTGAAATCTGTCCTCAACCTTTACAGACAAATCAATCAGGGTCTATGGCCGGTCGGTCGCGCGGTCTTTGATTTTTATACCGCAGAACTGGAAACGGTTCTCACCCTGGAGCTGAAAGACGGTAAATATCCTGCGCTGCAAAATGCATTCAAAGAGATCGTTAGCCAGGAATCTCCCTACCGGCGGAAACTACAGCTCGCAGACTTTGTACAACGATCGGTCATTCCCGGAATCAAGGAGAAACAATCTCAATACCGCGAACCGGATAAGGCCGGCCGGCTGTTGATCCATGCTGGAAGTGATTTTACGCTGGTCTCGTATACCCTGTTTCCTGGTTTAAATAGCGGCCAGTCATATTACGGGGGATTCTGCTGGGATGCCAACAAGCTGAAGAATCAGCTCATTCCTGCCTTAATAAAAAATATCTCCAAAGAATCGGGCCTAACCATTCAGATCATGGATGAAAAGGGTGTCAATATCCTGGCAGGCCAGGAAGTTATCACCTCCGATGGAGCCCTCCAAATGAATTTCCGTCAGTTCCCACTACCGTGGAAGCTCGTAGCTGCCTATCCGGAGACTAATACGCTGGAAGGCACCTCCTACCGCGAGTTGATTTTCTTCGGGGTGCTCTTGCTTTTTATTCTGGGACTGATGCTTTTGGGCGTCGTTCTCATCGTCCGGGACATCAACCGCGAAACAGAAACTACCCGACAGAAAACGGAATTTGTCCACACCATCTCCCACGAACTGAAGACCCCGCTGACGTTGATTCGCCTGTATGGGGAGACCCTTCAGCGGAAAGGTAACCTGGCGGAAGAGGAGCGGCAGGATTGTTATGAGATCATCACCAAGGAGAGTGAGCGGCTGACACATCTGATTAACAACGTGTTGGATTTTTCCAGAATTGAAATGGGGAGGAAAGAGTTCGATTTTAAAGTGGGTGACCTGGCTGTGGTGATCGATGAAACCCTCGAAGCCTATCGCTACCACCTCGAGAAAAAGGGATTCGTGATCCGCAAGGAGCTTTCGCAGGACCTTCCACAGATCAGCTTTGACAGTGATGCAATGGCCAGCGTGCTGATCAATTTGTTGAGCAACGCGATGAAGTTTTCCCTCGACGAAAAAGAGGTTACGGTGAGACTCTTTGCCGCTGAGGGAAATATCGTTTTGCAGGTTGCCGACAAGGGTGTAGGAATTTCGAAAGCTGAGCAATCAAAGATCTTCCAGCGATTTTACCAGGCAGAAAACAAGGTGATTTCCGAAAGGAGGGGCAGCGGACTGGGCCTCACGCTCGTCAAACACATCGCCGAAGCACATCATGGTTCAGTGAACGTGGAGAGTGAATCGGGACAGGGAAGTATCTTTTCGGTACAACTTCCGCTATTAAGTAATTGACAATTAGATGTCTCCAATATAATTAATGAATAAGATTTTAGTACCCCATTAAAATGAAAAAGAAGATCCTGATCATCGAAGACGAAACAGATCTGATTAAAGGGCTGAAAATCAACCTAACGGATGAAGGTTATGAAGTCGACTGGGCTGTTAACGGGGTGGAAGGCCTTCGCAAGGCGCTGGAGGATCATCCGGATCTGATCCTGCTGGACATCATGCTTCCGGAGATGGACGGGCTGTCAGTGTGCAGGAAACTGAGGCAAAAAAACAGCTCCATCCCGGTCATCATGCTGACTGCCAAAGGTGGGGAAATCGACAAGGTCGTCGGACTCGAAATAGGTGCCGACGACTATATGACCAAACCCTTCAGCATCAGGGAGCTACTGGCCCGAATAAAAGCCCGCCTCCGAAACACAGAACAAACCGAGACCAAACCCGCGGACAGTTATACTTTTGGGGGGATTGTGGTGGATTTTATCAGATTCAAGGTTACCCGGAAAGGATTAGAGCAGGAACTCACTTCGCTCGAAACGGAAATTCTCCGGTATTTCGTCCAGCACCGCCAGGAAGTGATCACCCGGGATGCCCTGCTCGACAAAATCTGGGGCTACGACACCTTCCCTACCACCCGAACCATCGACAATCATATTCTCAAAATAAGAAAGAAGATCGAGGAGGAACCTTCCCATCCGCAATATATCCTTTCAGTTTATGGCGGGGGATATCGTTTTATGGGATAGAGACAATCTTTTACAATGCGTTACATTTCCATGACAAGGCCTACAATCCAACGCTGCAACTTTGCTGGTGAATTTAAACCTATCACGAACAAACAGGAGGTAACATTATGAAAAACAAGAAATCCTTTCTTTTAATTCTGTTCATTGCGTTTACCCTTTCCGCATTGGGACAGCAGGCCTCGCAGGATCACAAAATCCTCTTCGAAAAGGCAAAATTTACCATGGAAACCAAGGGGGATCTCAAAGCGGCGATCACCCTCTTCGGCGATCTCATTAAAAAGTATCCAAAAGAGCGTGAGTACGCAGCAAAATCGCAGCTCTACATCGGCGAATGTTACGAAAAATTAGGCAATGCCCAGGCACGTGCTGCTTACGAGCGGGTGGTACGCGACTATGCCGACCAAACCGAAATAGTAACATTGGCCAAGGCAAAAATAACCCTTAGCGACAACCTTTCCTTACGGGCGACACCCGAAGCAGAACAAAGTTTAAAGCTGGCTGCAGACCTGTTTAAACAACTCAAATATGAGGCAGCAGTTGCTGAATATGAAAAAGCGATCAAACTGGCTCCCAAATCCCAACTGGCTCAGGAAGCTCAACTCTGGATCGGCCATTGCTATTTCAAACTGGGGAAAAATGACCTGGCACTGAAATCATTTAATGCGATTGTTAAAGAGAATCCTAGGAGTAATTTGGTGCCGGTAGCAGAGTTGATGATCAGCCAGGTAAAGCAGTCCATCGCCAAGGAACGCCCAAAAAGTTCTGTGGTTGTGCTGGACGATAAAACAATTCTGGACTCGGTTACAGGAATAAAGTATACCAAAATCAATTCATGGGCGGGGAAAAATGATGTTGTTAAAGTGGCATCTTCAATAGCAGATATTATTCCGAACCGCAAATTCTTGCTTGCTGAAAATAAAGTAATCCCGTTTGAGAATGCAGAACCATTTACTTTGAATGACTCACTTTTTACATTCAGCAAATTATCACCTGATGGGACGAAGGTTGCTTTCTTAGGGAAAAATTCAGTTTCTGTGATACCTGTCTCCCCAATAAATGGCAGATCAACAGGACCTGCTCAAAAAATCTTGGACATAACATATCAATATGGATATGATATTAATTGGTCACCTGATGGTAATAACCTTATTTTCCCATTAAGGAAGGATTCGAAGAACAGCATCTGGACATTTTCAGCTGTTGATCATTCATTAAAACAGTTTACCGACCCAAGTAACTTATTGGTAATAAATAATGCAGTTTATTCAAAGAATGGGTTAAGTTTTCTTTATAAACAATACGTTGGAGAAGGTTTTAACATCAAGATGAAATCCATTGAGGGAAAGTCGGTACTAATTCTTGATTCGTGTGCGCTCGGTGTAAATCACTTTGTCTTATCTCCGGATAACAAATGGATCTTGTATAATAAGATTGGAGATAAAAAGATGCTTTATCGTATGTCGGACAAACAAGAGATGGAATTATCAACTCCTAAAGAGGTCGGAGACTTTGTTTCATGGTCAGATAAAGAGAACAAGGCTTTTTCATTTTTTTCTTCATCAGTAGACAATAACACTGTTAAAGTTGCTTCCGTTTTTGGAGGACCTGTATTTGAATTGGATAAATTAAAAGAGGGAAATGTAGTGGGATGGGCAAAAAATAGTGGTAGTCTATTGGTCTGTGAAAATGGAGCCAATGGAAAATACCACCTGAAAATAGTTAATTTTATGAATCATGATACCATATCTCTGGATGAAATTGACAATATTTATGGATTTCCTTCCTTATCACCAGATGGTTCAATGGTAGTAACGAGGTTGAAATCTCAGGGAAAGATTGATCTTTCAATTATTCCCGTATCATTAAAAGATGGCAAAATTACAGGAAAACCTATTCCAATCTTTAAAAATTTTGCAGGGAATTCATCTTATGATTTTTCGTTGTCACCGGATGGAAAGTCCGTTGCTGCGTGTAATCAGGGGGAAGTTTACATTTGCTCAGTTGAAGGAGGTACGCCAACCCAATTAACAAAAACACCGGAAATTGAAATCATCCCATCATGGTCACCTGACGGAAATGAAATTTCAGTATTATTACGTTCAACAGGTCAACTTCGGATTCTTAAGGCAACTAATGGAGAGGTACTCATGACCCAAGAAAAGGTTGAAACTTATTGCTGGACGCCTGAAGGAAAGGAGATCCTCATCGCATTTAAAGATGGTCAACTGAATGCCATTTCAATTACAACTGGCAAATCCCGAAAAATTGCGAACTGGAAAGAGATGTCTCCAAGTATTGGGTTGTTGACTGCAATTTACTCTCCCGATGGTAAGAAAATTGTTGTCAATGGATATCTATATGCTCCAGACTTAAAATCGCACATATTTCTTATTAACGTTGCAGACGGGAAAAAAGTAGAATTGGCTGCCAATTATGATGAATATATTGAAAGTACAAAATGGTCGCCTGATAGTAAGTGGATATCCTATGATTCGTATGGTACGAAAAGAGATCGCCTGGAGAGTACTTTGTGGGAAGCCGACCTCAACGATTTTATGAAAAAAATGAAGCCGGGAACGGAGAAAGGCTTTACGACAGATTTTGATTTCAAGGCTTTTTCTTTACCTGTAGGCGGTGTTCCCCCTGATGGTACATTTACAGATAGCCGTGATGGACATGTTTATAAAATCAAGAAAATTGGAACACAAACTTGGATGACCGAAAATCTGGCATACCTTCCCGAAGTAAGTCCCGATTCAGCTAAATCACTTGTTGAAAAAGGCTACCATGTGTATGGATATAAGGGATATGATGTGAAAGAAGCGAAGAACACTGAGAACTATCAGAAATATGGAGTTCTGTATAACTTGCCTGCTGCTTTGAACGGTGCAAAAGCCGGCAATTCTGCACCCATAGGCGTGCAGGGTATTTGTCCTAAGGGATGGCATCTACCCAGCGATACAGAGTGGATGATATTGGAAAAAAATCTGGGAATGTCTGAAGAAGACCTAAAGAAGGAAGGGTCGCTTAAGCGATTATCTGGATCAGTAGGTAAGAAATTGAAATCACAGGAAGGATGGGATGATGATATTTTTAACGGACAAAGTGGATTCAATGCGCTTCCAGGTGGCCAACTCTATAATGGAGTAGGTTTTGGATTTAATTCTTATGCATATTTTTGGACTTCCCCTATTTTCAATGATAACAAGGAAATAGTCCGTACTATATCACCTACCTCTGGCGTATATAGATGGCCCAATGTTTATCAACCACGTGCAACATCCATCCGCTGTGTGAAAGACTAAAGAGGTACAACCAAACCTATAACCTATTCGTTGCTTTACCTACCTGTAACCAGTGCTCAGTGGGTGAACTCCCACTGAGCCAACCTTCTACCTCGAACACCTGCCCCTAAAAAGAGCAGGTGTTTTGCAATTTGGGTTGGTAATCTAAATAATATTGTGTCAATTTGGGTTGGTTTTCTAAATATTTTTACATACATTTGCCTTGTTATTCTAAATCTCTATGGAAAGATATGCTTTTTCAAACCTGATAAATTGGGTAGAAAAGAAAAGACGAAAACCATTGTTAATGCGTGGAGCAAGGCAGGTAGGTAAAACCTGGCTGATTGAAAAACTTGCCCACGATAGGTTTGAATTTTATTTAAAAGTTGATTTTGAAGAAAATTCCGGATACATTTCATTGTTTAATGGTGATATAAATCCACAAAAAATATGTTCTGAACTGGAGTTAAGAACTGGTATTGATATCATTGCCGGAAAAACATTGCTTTTTTTTGATGAAATCCAGATATGTCCAAATGCCATCATGTCACTTCGTTATTTTTATGAGAAGATGCCGGATTTACACGTGGTTGCCGCAGGTTCACTCTTAGAATTTGCTTTTAGTGAAATTTCGTTTCCTGTTGGGCGTATTCAAATGATGGAAGTTCATCCATTGAATTTTTCCGAATTTTTACTGGCATTGAATTATAAAAAAGCAGCCGGAATTTGCAATAAACAGATCACGGAGGTTTCAGAATCCATCCATGATTTTCTTTTGGAGCAGCTAAGAATCTATTGGATGGTCGGCGGAATGCCCGAATGTATTAACGAGTACGTAAACACGAAATCACTTAAGCAAGCAGCCGAAGTTCAAGATGAAATATGTGAAACTTATAGGTTGGATTTCAATAAATATAAACCTAAGACAGATATTAACTGCCTGAATGCAGTTTTTTCAACGATTGCAGCCAATGTTGGACAACAAATAAAATATACAGGCTTAGCTGTTGATTTCACAATTCCCACGATTAAAAGAGCCTACGAAAGTCTGTTATTAGCCCGAATTGCTAAAAAAATAAAATCGTTGAGTAGTATCGGGATACCCCTGGAAGTTCATGCTTCAGACAAGAGATTTAAGAACCTATTTCTTGATATCGGATTAATGAACAGGGTGATGGGGATAGACTATAATGAGGCTCTGAACCATAATAATTTACTCTCCATTTACCGCGGACAACTGGCCGAACAATTTGTCGGACAGGAATTTGCAACATCAACCAGTAATCAGCTATATTATTGGTCGAGGGACTCCAAAAACAGCAATGCTGAAATTGATTATGTAATCGCGCTGGAAGGAAAGATCTATCCGGTTGAAGTTAAAGATGGTCCTTCCGGGAAGCTTCGAAGTTTGCATGTTTATCGGGAAACTTATCAACCATACTATTCTGTCGTTTTTCATGCCGGCCCAATGGGAATTCTGGAAAATGAAAAAATTGTATTCTTACCCCTCTATTTTGCGGGAGCATTTGCGAAATTTGGTTTTAAGTTTGATTGAGCAATTTTCGGATATCACTGATTTTCAATACCCTTACGCAAGTTATTTTCCCATCACCACGCTGAAGCCGCAGTCAAAAGAACCCGAATTCTTTGACCAGGTTCCCGGATCGCTGTCTGTGATCTGATAAACTCCCGGCGACAGTGCAACATTTGGAACAACTACCCAGTTTACATTCTGTGCGCCCCCGGTTCCCGAAGTTCCAACTGCCCTCCAGGGTCCGTAGGTCCTGCCGTTTGAATCTCTAAGCCCAATCTCACCGGCCATTCTGCCACTTCCGTTGTTCCAGTGATAATTGCTGATTCGGGTGATGGTAGTTTGCCTGGAAATATAAAAATAGACCGGACCGGCTGACTGATTATCAACATAAGCTTTGTTCCAATTGTTAAAAATAACCTCCCCCTCTGCAGGAGGTAAAGATGGTTGAGAAGGCTGAGTGTATCCGGATGAAGGAGCGACTGCCGCCCCACTCCCAACGGTAAAAGTCACAGAGGCAAGTTCTTTTCCGCTGTTATCGTCTGAATTGAGTCTCAAGTCCCAGCTTCCGGCGTTATCCGGGGCATTGAATTCGAGGGTTCCCGTTGAATTGCCTTTCAGATATTGGTAGGCAACGTCATTCTGGTCATTAACAGCCTCCTCTCCATGAGATATGGCGGATGGTATGATGCCGATCCAGGCGCTCGGATCCAGACCTGACGGTACTGAAAAGGAAACCACAATTTTTTCGCCCGGACTAAATGAATACTTACTAATGGAAATCATTCCTGTCGAGGGTTTCCTTACCTGGTCAGGAATTGTCAGAGACACAATGAATGAAACCGACGCGACTTCTCGGCCACTGTTGTCATCATCATTCATTCTCAAATCGTACTTTCCAGGTTCCGCAGGCGAAGTGAAAGTCAGACTTCCTGAGGTCTTCCCTCCAAGATACTGATAGACCAGGTCATTTTGATCGTTCACCATTTCACTGCCATGGCTGATATTAGACGGAATGATTCCTACCCAGGCATTCGCCGGATAACTTCCTGGTGCTGTAAACTGCACATTGATAGCCTCTCCCGGTTTAAAATAGTTTTTGGAAATGCTCAGATTTTGAGCAAAAAGGCAAGTTGACCCTGCTATTATCGAAAGAATAATTGTCAACGGAAAGATCATTCTGATCCTTTTAACAAGCGTCCCAGAGTTAATTTGTTTCATACCAGCTCTCAATTAAGGTTGTTCGTAATGGTTCAGCACACTCTACTTCAGTGTCATACCGCCAAATTAATATGCAAAACTGATTGTTCCAAATTTTCAGGTCTGATTTTTGCGGCGTTCACCGACTAATTATCGCCATCCGCCGATTCTTTGTTTCGGAAGAGAATGGTTGGGAATATTTTTGAATCAAAATTAATTGTCATGAAACTCTTTCTTAACCTGATTCCCGCCCTGGCCTATGCCATGGTAACTTTCTTTTCCAACATAGCCGGATTGACCACTGTGAGCTCAAAATCTCCCGAGAAAACACAGGTTGTCTCACAACCCGTCAAGCAACAAGAAAGTGTTAGCTTGAAAAATTATATCTGGAACCCAAATAGCCTTCAGGGCATCGCAGCAACCGATGACAGGAATGAAACGCTGGCATATAAGATGCCCTCACCCCTATCCGGCATGAACATGCATTCCACCCTCTTAGTCAAGCAATTTATACTTTCCGCATACCCCTCCAATTCTTTGAATTAAATCTTCCAATCCCAATATATAGCCCCAAGAGGCACCTTCCTGGTAAGAATCTGGCAGTAACTTAATTCTGTCAGATTTCTTTTTTATATTTAATTTGGCGGTTCAATTGGGACTTAGGTGAATTTGCGGAAGGTTGCACAAAAAAGCAATGTCCCTATTGGAGAAATAAATTAAAACCCAATTCATGAAAAGCCTGATTTTATTGATAAGCTGCCTGATCGGTTTTGCTTCAGCAGCAACGGCCAGGAAATTTCCTATTTCCAATCCTGTTGAGTTTCAAAAGGCTGCTGATTTGGTCCAGGCAGGTGATGAAATTATTATCGCCAACGGAAGTTACTCCGGATGGGAATTAAGCATCAACAGTCATGGCACTGCAGATAAACCAGTTAGCATTCGTGCGGAGACATCCGGCAAAGTTATTTTTACGGGAGACTCAAACGGCCCGATTTTTCTGTTGACCGGGAGTTATACGGAAATTTCAGGGCTGCTTTTTACAGAATGCAAGGTCTCCAAAGGAGCTGGCAAGAATGGTGTATTGATTGAACTGAAATCGAGTCTCCATTGCCGGGTCACAGATTGCATCTTCAGTGATAACAGTGCAAAGGCACAATACATGCCACTGGTGGTCATGTCCGGAATAGGGGAATACAACAGGGTGGATCATTGCACCTTTACCGGAAACAAGGACAATCAGGAGGTTCAGGTGAAAATCACCAAAGAAGCAGTTCCTGTTTATACTTCCATTGACAATAATCTTTTCAAAGACAAGGAGAAAGTAACCTGGAAAGGCGTAAATGGAGGAGAGTGCATTCAGGTTGGTCAGGATCCGATTCTGCTGGGAACACAGGTATCGTATACCACTGTCCGCGACAATCATTTCATCCGTTGCAATGGAGAAGCTGAGGTGATCAGCAACAAGAGTTCGGCCAATAAATACCTCCACAACAATTTTGAGGATTGCAAGGGGGAACTGGTCATGCGCGGCGGTCACGATTGCCTGGTTGACAGCAATAGTTTCAAGGGAGGTGCCGGAGGAATCCGCATCAGCGGCACTCATCACACCATCACCAATAATACCCTCACAGGATTACCGGTTGCCATCCGGTTGATGTATGGAATGGCGAAAGGCAAGGAAGAAATCGGCTTTTATGTTGCCGCGAGTGATTGCCTGATTAAGAACAATTACATCTCACATGCCACGAAGGGAATATTAATCGGCGATAGCAAAAATGCCGACTGGACCGGGAAATTCGACACTACGCGATATCCCTCCAGAACTCAGCAGGATATCGCACCTTTTAACATAATCCTGGAAGGAAATACCATTACCGAAACGGAAACGCCCGTGGTGCACAACGAACAAGTTTCTCTCGTTAATTGATTTCCCTCAGCCATTTTTCCAGTTCACCGGTCCATTCACGTTTGTAAGTAAAGCTATCCTTGTATCCCCAGCCGTGGCCACCTTCGGGATAAATATGGAGCGAGGCCTGAACCTTATTGGAAATCAGGGCTTTGAAGTATCGAATGGAGTGTTCCGGATCCACAGAATGGTCATCTCCCGACTGGAAGATAATTGCCGGAGGGGTTTTCTGCGTTACCTGTAGGTCGCTGGAATATTTATTCAGTAATTCATCTGTGGCATCGCTGCCAAACATGGTTTTTGCCGTAACTTTTGTCAGAAAGATGACAGGATAAAACAAAATCTGGAAATCCGGACGATCTTCGTTTGAGGTGAAGTGTGTGGCAGCAGCAGATGCCAGATGTCCGCCGGCGGATGCTCCCATGATGCCCACTTTGTTCGGGGCCAATCCCCATTCGCCGGCATGCTGCCTCATGATCCTTATGGCCTGTTGCACATCACTTAACGGAGCTTCGAAATGTCCGTTTGGCATCCGGTATTTCAGGACAGCATAGGTAATGCCCTGCTCATTGAACCAGGCGGCCATATCATGACCCTCATGCATCATGGCCAGACGAACATATCCTCCGCCAGGGCATGCAACCACAGCCATCCCATTTCTTTTTGCTGCCGGATAGACCGTAAGTGTAGGTTTTGTTACATTGGCGATGCGGCCGTTTTCGAGCACCTGTTCTTCACCTGTCAGTCCGTTGCTGTTAGGGGCGCCATTGGGCCAAAGATCCAGTACGACCGGTCCCTGTGCGTTCAGCACCACTGATGTCATCATCAAAACAATACCTATCAGGATTTTCTTCATTTTGTAGTTATTTGAATTGTTTTTAATCAGGTGAAACGAGCATGGGCAAATCTCACAAAAGGCGATGTAAATGAACCCTGCGAGTTCCATGCGTACGAACTGAATTTCAATAATTTAACAATGATATTTACGTATGAATGATTGACTAAGTGGCATCTCATTTGCTGAGGGCATTACTGTCCGGCGACCACTTTTTCTGCCATTCGGGATACTGCGTCATCACCTTTGCCGGGGAGTTGGTGTACCAACCGTATCCGTTTCTTCTTTCGTAGCTTATTTCGGCCATTGAATTTCTTTTGATGCCATCCCGACTGCAGAAAAATGGTTTACCCGTCTCCAAATCATAAAAACGCGCCCAAAGTGGTGGTGCATTTTTGTCGTTCATCACTATTTTGTTTTGATTTCCCTGCTGATCTGTTTCGCTTCCAATTTTTATCCCCATTATTTTATGGTTATCAAGCCATTTTATGGCACCATTTATTGCAGTAATAATATCTTTCGACGGAGGGTCGATATCCATCAGCAAACCGATGATCCCCACCGACTCGGAGCCACTGAACGAGGCTAGTTCGTAGGCACGCGCATTGGCCGGGGCGAGTGTTATTTCGTTGTGCTGGGCGCACCATACCGTAGGTTTGCTATCAACCCGGATCTGGGTTTTCAGGAAACAATCAACTCCCTTGTCAAATGCTTTTTTTGCTTTTCCTCTGGTAACTTCATCCATTTTTAACGGAACAAATTCCGTATTGCCCGAGTAGATTTCCCGGAGAAATACCATCACATTCACCATGGCATCGTCGTTGAAGGTGATATGCATCGAATAAGGTACGGTTTTATCCAGAAGAATTTCATCCTGAGGATCCTTCACAGGAAAGTATTGGGGCCATCCGCCATTTTCATATTGTGCAGAAAGAATGTAGTTCACACCTTTTTCAAAGGCCTGTTTATACCGCGGATCTTTGAAATGTGCATATGCTTTGGCAAGAAACCTTAATTCGGTGATGGTTGAACTGTTGTCAAAGGTCCCTCCTTTTTCATTTTTTGTCTGGAGATAAACGGTTTTTAAGGAGTCGGAAAACGGAAGATGGTAAGGTCTGTTTTTTGCCCATCCGCCTATCTCCTTTTGACTGATGAGTAAATTTTCGGCAACCAGTTTTGCTTCTTCAGAGCCATACCATTGTGAAGGCATCCTGGTTGCCACCTCTCCCCATCTCTTTTTCAAATAAGATCCAGTGTTTTCCTGTTGTTTGTTTTGGGCCGAAACGAAGGTAACAGCCAGAAGCGCTATGATCATTACCAGACAATTTCTTTTCATGTTATGCATTTTTTATATTTTTTTCCAATATTCGTTATAAAGCAGGTAATTGATATGAAATCTACTACTTCGTAAAGTTATAACAAAGATCTTTGAGCCTCCTTAACTTCTTCGCTTTTTGTGGGATTAGTTCCAGAAATTCCTGTGATGCCTTTGTATGACCGGCTAATATCCTTCAAATGGCTACTATTTGTGATCGGGGGAGAGTGCGGGACGCAGATAGTATTGGATTCTGGTCAACCATCGTGAAAATGTCAATAGAGATTTAGGGATCAGCGCATTTTACTCCTTTTCTGGCAAAAATCTGGCACCGCCATTGATTCTGCCAGATTTCTAAGAGAAAAATTGAATTTTTAGGTTTTGTTAAAGCATTGCAGACCAAATAATTTTTTATATTTGCCGACTCAATGGGGGATTAGCTCAGTTGGCTAGAGCGTTTGACTGGCAGTCAAAAGGTCATCGGTTCGATTCCGATATTCTCCACTGAAAATCAAAGGGTTACAACGCAAATTGTGACTCTTTTTTGCTTTTAGGAGTGCCCTTTTGAAGTGCCCACGGTCAAGTTTGCCGATTCCATTTTGAGTTTTTTCATGATTGACTAATAAGTTGAGTTGGATTTTGCTTATTTTATTTTTTTCAATTGCCGTTGAACCTCTCTTTCCACTTGTTCAAAATCGGGTAAATCTTTTATTTGATCTTTCATAGAGCTTACCCAGCGGGCTTTGTATTGGGGTAGTCGTTGAGCTAATTTTGTAAAAAAGTCAGCAGAATTTAATCCTTTGTGTTTGCACTTTGCGGCAAACTCGGTCATTAAGTACTCAACGTTCATACCGTGTTCTTCCAGCAGAAACCAAATATCGTAATAGTCACGTGCTTGCATTCGTTGCATCACCGCTCTCAACTTTTCAACCAATACTTCTTCGAGCGAATAACAACTTAACTTGAAGGGTTCGAGGTCAGAATATTCTTTGAATGAAATATTTATGACAGGATTAAATAGCATTAATTCAGATTTTGAAATGTCCACCTTCACTTTCTTGTTACTGCCTTGTCCGCCAAGAGATCCAACATATCCGATATAGAAATTGATACCACCGTCTTCGTGTTCATTGTCATCAATAATTTTCAACGGTATATTTGCTTCTTCCTTGATGTATTCAAAAATTTCATCGAACCACTCAAAAATCTGTTCGTTGACTATTTTGGTATTTTTACTTGTAAAATCGAGGTCTTCTGAGAATCGGTAATTTTCGAAATAAAATTTTTTCAGCACTGTCCCACCTTTAAAAACCAATAATTCGGATAATTCTTTGTGCTGAGAAATTCCTTTCAATATCCAGCTCAGAATATAATCCTTTTCAACTTGTGGGTCTCTAACTCCAGCCGATGTTGCTTTTTTCTGAATTTCGCCTGATCTTATCATGAGTAAATAGCAGATTTAATGGTTTCCACATCAAGGTTTATTAGAATTTGCCACCTACTACTTCGATTTCCATATGCGGGTAGCTCAGTATCCAACACCACATACGAGGCTGTTATTAGTTTCAAAAGCTTTTCAATTATATCTGTTTCAATGTTCAGTGCTTCGAGTAAAAAACCCAACCGTTTCATCACTGCCTGGCTTTTAAATCGGACAACATAATCCAGTAAAGTGATATATTTTATCTTATCTTTCGATTGGTATAACGCTTTAGCAATTTCAACAATACCTCCAGCGTAATCGGGTTTGAATAGGCAATCGACTATCGTTTTTTCTAAATCAGAACACAGCACTTTATTGAAATCATCTACCCATATCATTTTTGCGCCAAAAAAATGGTCATCGTTGTGAAAAATAAACTGAAATGGAATAGTTTTTATTTTGATAACAGTTGGTCTGATTTGTCTGGAAACAACAATCTGTTCTTTCAACGAAGGTTGTGTTATCAGGTTGTGAATTTGCAAAGCAGAGTAATAACCAATATAATGATTTACACCATTTACCAAGTGTTCTGCAATCAAATGCCAGTCGGGCATAAAAGCATTTGCATCCGTTTCGTAAGGAATAATGTGGTAAACACGCTCTTTTAGGCGCATCAGCAGCCCTCGTTTTGTCATATCGCTTAGCAATTCTCTAACTGTACCCAATTTAGTATCTGGCATTGCTTTACACGCTTCGTTGTAATCAAAGCAACGAATCTCCTTACTATTGAAATAGGTCAATAGTCGGCTGGACTGTGTAGAGATATTTTTGTCTCGCATAGTATAATTGTCAGCTTTAAGCTGACAACAATGATACAAATAATAATTTATAAAATAAAATTAGGGATAAAATAAATCTGTTTTATAGCATTACTGTCAGCTTTAAGCTGACATATATGATATGAAAGGCAAACGACATGGTTGTAGGGCTATTACCAAATTAATTTATTGACTTTCACAGGAATAAGCGTAATAAAATGGTCCCAACTCAATCGTCGCCACAACGTAGCGACAATTTGTTCATCTTTGAAAATCTGAGCAAATTGCATCATCCTGCACAGACTTTTTTCCTCAAAGCTCCTACCATATTGGGATGTCAAATGTCGTGACATTGCAACGACAATCCCAAATTATCATCCTCAAAATGTCAATATTGACAAATTTTGAAGCGAAATGCTGGAGTGCCCTTTTTGTGCTCGAAAATGCTGTAAAATGCTGTGTTTTGCGATGTTACTGATTTCTATGTATTTAATAATCAATGCGATACAAATTTGCTCTTTTCACTGGCAGTCAAAAGGTCATCGGTTCGATTCCGATATTCTCCACGCTGATTATCAAGGAGTTATAAAATAATATTTGTAACTCTTTTTTTATGACTGAAAATAATTTGCCCAGTTAGGTGTTAAAACTATTCCCTTTTATACACACTTATGGATGACAATTTGTTGGATTTAATACCCAACTCTAACTAAATCAGTTTCAAGACGATCAATTAATTGTTGGTCGATTTGCAATTCCGAAGTATACACCCTGAATTTAGTTACAGCTTGGCTTACCATCTCAACAAGTGACTTATGATCCTGAATGTCATTCCGCTGAGCTACTGCTTCCAAATCTTTGCGAGTGATATTTTCATTTTTACCGTTAATGGTAATTGAATGCCTATTTACAAATGCAGGTGCAGAAAGATCAACGGCATAAGTCAAATCATAAGCTGGAGATAACCGCCATGTTCCGTCGGGTGTCATACAGAAACTGAAGTTTTTTGAATGGTCATCCACGTTACGGGCAAGCACATTAAAAACCATTCGCAAATATTGTTGGCGACTATCCTCATAAGGCAATTTTAGCCTGCGAATTACCGAAAATAAATCCTCATAACTAGCACCTCCCGGGGCAATGGCAGCAAAAGTTTGCGTGTGTATCCTGTCATTGCTGAAACGATCAAACCGACGGGTAAGAAAATGGGTGATATTCCCATATGAACGTAATTCGGACGGCATCATGTTAATACCTGCATCCAAAGCCATCTGATAGTAAACATATTCCAATCTGGCAAAAGGGTACGATGAATTATCATCATATTTAAGAATAAAATGGTCAAATCCTGCGGGTATATTTCCCTGACCTGAAATTACTTCTCCCGTAGTCCTATTAACCGCAACAATTGCTTTTGGTCTTTTACCTCCTGGAGACGAACTGATTTTTATCAAGTCTTGCCACAAAATAGAATTTTCAGCATTTAGTAATGTTGCTTCCCGGTTATTCAATACTAGTTTAGCAAATTCATACAGATGCTCAACTTCTACCGAAAAAACTGAGTCCTCACCTAATTTCTGAGCTGGTTCATATTCGAGTGCTCCCATTCCACGACTTCCAATAAACGAAAGATGATCAACCGGACTTACATTCTTTGCAGAAATATGATTATCACGCAGCCATGCCTTGTAAAGTGAATGCCCCCATTTGTCGGGTAGCGAATCAGCAATCATTGGCGGAAGTCCCATGTATAATTTATCTTTATCACCTGGCCAGGGTATTTGCTTTCTACTGCGGGGGGAATTAATGGACATCGTTAGAGGAGCAATATCTAAGTCTCTTTCCAGAAACTCCGGTTCATACTCAAAAAAAGCCACCTCCGATTTTTTATCCCATGAAAGATACCCAACTGGCATCCCCCACAACTTTACCATTACAACATTCGTTTCCATGATTACCTCGATTTTCGCTGTTTCTTAAATATTGCCCGAGGACTTTCTGGCAGTTCAGGCAACAGTTTCTCAATTTCGTCAAGACTATCGATAGCCCGTAGCAATTTGATAAATGAAGCCAATGTAACCCCGGTAGAAGAACCGTTTTCAAAAGAACTAATTGTAAATACACTCAATCCTGATTTCTCGGCAACTTCCTTTTGAGTATATCCCATCCTTTTACGATAGTTACCG
This sequence comes from Prolixibacteraceae bacterium, assembly GCA_037137375.1. Lineage (GTDB taxonomy): Bacteria > Bacteroidota > Bacteroidia > Bacteroidales > Prolixibacteraceae > CAINVV01. The sequence continues at coordinate 98,521 of JBAXKJ010000010.1, read as the reverse complement.
TAATTTTTTCCTAATTTTCGGATAATATCACTACCCGATTGTTCATATAGTTCATTAAACATATTCAAAATTTATTAATATTTAGATATATCTATATTATTAGGCAAATATATAGTATTATTTTAGATATATCAATAGTAAAATCAGTTTTGCTTTAATTTGTGAGGTTAGTTGCAGAATCATTAATAATTGTATTGACAGTAGACTGGACACCTTTAAAAACCCATAATTCGGATAATTCTTTGTGTTGAGAAATTCCTTTCAATATCCAGCTCAGAATATAATCCTTTTCAACTCGTGGGTCTCTGACTCCAGCCGATGCTGCTTATTTCTGAATTTCGCCTGATCTTATCATGAGTAAATAGCAGATTTAATGGTTTCCGCATCAAGGTTTATTTGTATTTGCCACCTACTGCTTCGATTTCCATATGCGGGTAGTTCAGTATCCAGCACCACATACGAGGCTGTTATTAGTCTCAGAAGCTTTTCAATTATATCTGTTTCAATGTTCAGTTCTTCGAGTAAAAAACCCAACCGTTTCATCACTGCCTGGCTTTTAAATCGGACAACATAATCCAGTAAAGTGATATATTTTATCTTATCTTTCGATTGGTATAACGCTTTAGCAATTTCAACAATACCTCCAGCGTAATCGGGTTTGAATAGGCAAACGACATAATTGTAGGGCTATTACCAAATTAATTTATTGACTTTCAAAGGAATAAGCGTAATAAAGTGGTTCCAACTCAATCGTCGCCACAACGTAGCGACAATTTGTTCATCTTTGAAAATCTGAGCAAATTGCATCATCCTGCACAGACTTTTTTCCTCAAAGCTCCTACCATAGTGGGATGTCAAATGTCGTGACATTGCAACGACAATCCCAAATTATCATCCTCTAAATTGTCAATATTGACAAAATCTGTAACGAAATACTGGAGTGCCCTTTTTGCGCTCGAAAATGCTGTAAAATGCTGTATTTTGCGATACTATCGATTTCTATATATTTAAAAATCAATGTAATAAAATATGCTCTTATCCCTGGCAGTCAAAAGGTCATCGGTTCGATTCCGATATTCTCCACCTGATTATCAAGGCTTTACATTTCTGTAAAGCCTTTTTTTTATTTTCATTGTTTGGTCATTCGTTTTAATCTGGTCAGATAAGCTTGCCAATAATTACGTTTGGTACCATCATTTAAAAATGAGGCGGCAACTAAATTTTCAACTCGTTCTGATCTAGATATCAATAGGTTAAATGTGTCGGTTGCCTGTTTTTCACTTAATCCAGCATGCTCTGCTATTTGGTAGAATTGTTGACTTATCCTACCTGGAGCTAAATTAACAGGTAAAAGCCCTTCATCAAGAGCAAAGTCTTTATCTTCTATATGTATTCTGCTATTTAATAGGTCGTATGCAGGGCTTAGACGATAATCTCCCATCGGAGTTTCTAATAGAGAGAAATTTTTGAAATGAGCATCTCCATTTGAAAAAAGATAGTTAAACATCAATACTTTAAATAACTTAGGTACTTCTAGTCTATAGGCAGGAACATGAGATTGTATGAGTTGAAAAAGTTCCAGGTAATTGCCGAGGTATTTATAATGTTCTCCATGGGTTTGAGGTGTTCTTCCTGCCAATGAAGCAAAATCCTCCTGAGCCCATTTACCCCCGTCTTTTTTCACATCAAATCTTTTGGTAATATAGGCTGGAGTTCCATTCTTAAAAAAGATAAGCGCATTTTCTGCTGTTTCTATACCATAAACCTGCCGAGCTATTTGCATAGTTAAATGTTCGTTAGCAGGCATTTGGTCTGCTTTTTCCCCTGCACCCGGAATTGGTTTCAAAATGTAGGTTCCTCTTTCCCCTTCATTAATTAATCTGAGTTTATTTTTTTCAAGTAAAACTGAGAATTTTTCCTGTACACCTGAAATAGACATATGTCTTCTGTTCTCTGCAAATAATTCATCCGTTTCTTGATTGGTTGCAGGTGATTCATAGGGAAGCACATGAAAAACTTGTTTCCCATTGAATACTCTGTTCAAACAAGCTCTGCTGTACGTATTAAAACCTTTTGACAGTGTCCCAGGACAATATTCTATTTTTGGCAAACTCATGACTCTTGTTCTATTTTAATTACCCTAATCGCACCAATGTTATCAGTTTTTGCCGTGGTCATTAGTAATCCGAAATAGTCATCCGAATCAATCCTCATATGCTTACAAACGACTTGCTTATTAGACCCTTCTGGTAACATGTTGAAAAAAAAAGGGAAAAGGTATTCGGAATGATATTCTTGTCGTGTTTTGGGTAAGGTAAGGCTTATGCCCATTTTATTATAATCAACCATCCAGCTATCATGGTATCGGAATATAAACGTTCCATCGTCCTGCTGCACTAATTCTCCTGCTTCTTCCTCTTTGTATAATATTTTTGCTTTTCTCATTTAATGAATTGAGTTTTCTTCACTTGTAAGCAGACCTCCATCCCCAGTACATTTAACAGTTTCTGTAAGGTCTGAAGGGTGGGGTTTCCTTTTCCGCTTTCAAACTGTTTTAAGGTTCGCAATCCCACACCTGAAAGTTCTGCAAGTGTCTCCTGCGTTACCCGCATCATTTCTCTGCGTTTTTTAATTGTTTGAATAATCTCTACCGAGTGCATTATATGGCTCTTTTTAACACAAATATAAGTAATTTTTTTATACTTGTATCAATTAGTGTAGTTTAATGCACTAATTCGTGTACTCACTTGTTGTAGGGTGTTTAATTCATTAAATAGTGCAATTTGTTGCACTATTTAATGAATTAAAATCAACTTGGGAGTAATTCAGTAATTGCTGTATTGCATTGAAATCTGTCCATTGGAATTTCAAAAAAATTGATTGCTATCAAATGCATCCCGTATTACTGTAATTGCTTTTGCGTTATTGGAAATATTCAGAGTATTTAGATATTATTTCTACTATAAGTAACAGCCATTTATCAAATTTCTTTTGCCAGTTCGCTTATTTAGGGCAATTCGTGGTTTGCTTTTTTAGTTATTTGGCAGAGGGCTGGCCATCGCGCCAAAGCCATTCCAGTGCCTGGGACAAGGTTTGTTGTTTCACGTCGCGGTCGCCATGGCCGGCGTTGCGGGCGAAGAGAAATTGGTAATGATAATTCTTCGCAGCCAGAACTTTTGCCATATTTTCGTTGGCGAGCACCCAGTCGTGCATGCCGTCGCGCATGGCATTCGGGTTCAGCAAATCGCGGTCGCCGACTTCGAGCCAAAGGCGGATGGGCTTGGCGGGAGAGTCGGGGATGATACGTTTGTGAAATTCCCACGCGCCGTGAGGCGTCGTAGGATTTGGCGGCCATTGCTGATTCACAAAGGTGCCGCTATAAGAAAGCACACGTCGATATAAATCCGGATGGTACCAGGCCATGCTCAACGCGCACGAACCACCGGAGCTGGTGCCCATCGTGGCGCGGGCATCGGGATTCTTTGTGAGCGTGACGGAACATTTCTTTTCCACCAGTGGCAGGACTTCGGTCTCGACGAATTCGGCGTAGAGGCCTGAAAGCGTGTCGTATTCCAAACCGCGTTCACTGCCCTGCGCGTCACCGCTGCCGTTGCCGATGGAAATGGCGACTATCGCTGGAATCTTTTTCTCTGCGATTAAATAATCGAGTGCGGAAAAGAGAATTTTGTCCGGGCCGTCCGCACCGACGAGGAACGGTGCAGGTGTTCCAGGGACATAGTCTTTGGGCACATACACTGCCACTATTCGTGTGTAAGGCGCGGGATGACAGGTGGACACGATAAGTTTGGCCGGATCGGCAGGATCGGGTGTGCCAAAGGTGCCCGGCTCGCGCGCGATGCCGGGATAGATTTTGCTGTCCGCCGAACTCATGGTAAATTGAATCACTGTGCCTTGTAATGCATTGGTAATCATCTCCGGTATGGGCCGATGAGTCGGACCAAGAATGAAATTGCCGTCGGCATCAACCGGTGGTACTGTGCCATCGGGACACTCAGTGGCCACGACAAATCCCGGCGTGTAAGGGTCGCGGGTCGGTGGCACAGGTCGCTTCGGAGTAGCGGAATTTATCTGAGCCAGCAGAATGCCTGAAGCAAAGGGCGCAAAAAAAATCAAAGCAATCGCTACAATAGCTCTCATGTGAATAAAATATTAGGTTTCATAATCGCTATGAAATACTTTCAGCTGATGGAAAACCTACCCGGCATGTGGGGCCCTTCCAGAACTTTTTGGCCGGCCCAGACTTGGCCGAAGGCGGTAGCATTTTCCCCTAAAAATTTGAAAAATCAGATATTAAACTGTCTCTTTTTACGTGTGTTCTTCAATTTTACAAATAGTATTAATCACCTCAATATCTGATTTATGATTGACGTCAATAGTCTGTTTCATGTTTTTTTGATATTCAAAGTTAATGAATTAACCTGGCAATCCGCCCACGTTCGGCCGACAAATTGATCACTACCCTATTAGATTGAAAAATAATGGTTGTAGAAGTGTTTATTTGAATGAATTATTGCCAATGATTTACAAAATTCCATAACCTCTTATGGTCAATGAAGATAAATGCTGGAGTGCCCTTTTTGTGCTCAAAAATGCTTTAAGTATTTAGTTTAACTTCTTTTAATTTCTTAAAAAAGAAAGAAAAACTTTTGTTGGCAAAATCTTGAAGGTATTTGAGGTTAAAAACGTTTGGTTCAATAATAAAGCTGTTTGAACCGTAATAATTAAATAACCCCAGGTCAATAAGTAGATCGAACAATTCTTCTCCAATTGGCACAAAGGCAAATTGAAAATCTTTTTGATTAAAATTATCTTGCTGTTTGTTGACTTTAATATTGGGACTTTGTAAAAAGTTTTTCCAAAGTAATCTGCTGTTTCATAAACTCCAGATCGGCACGATTCATGTCAACGGCTGGATGGACAAAAGCCTGTCCCTGAAGAATGAAAGCAACAAAAACAGCCAGAATTGTTAATAAAAGTCGAAATGTTGCAAGATCGGTGGTTCTCATACAAATATTAGTTTTTCACAATCAGCTGATCGATCAGGGGGCATCTCACCTGGTCAGAGATTATTTTGATGACATTTAACCCTTTTGCCAGCTCAACCTTTGTGAAGGCATACCCCCAGTCGCCAAAAGATTTGGTTGAAGGGCAGATAAGATCCGTCATTTTACCACCCGTGTAAATAATCATTTTCATTTCGTGTTTTTCTCCGTTAGCATATCGTAAACCAACCGAATAGGTGCCATTCTCTGGCATATTGACCACTAATCGTATATATCTCTCTCTGGATGTGGATGATAAAAATTCCACATAGCCGGCACCTTTGTATTTCCCACCATAAGCAGATCCTTTTACGGCACGTGCAAGTAACCCCTGTTCTGCTTCGACAGTGATCGAATCTTTCAGCTCCATACAAAGTGGTTGGAGTGTACCTTGCTGATTCCCTTTTACCCTGATCATCAGTACCTCATGAGGAGGAATATGTCCGGCATAAAAATTATTATACGACCCCATATCCTGATGTTTCCATAAATCCCTGACAGAAACATTCTGATCATCAAGGCCCAGGTCTTTCCAGTTAACTTTCATATAGGTTGTAAAATCTGAGCGATTCAATAGAGCGACTGCATATTCTCCTATGGGTTGTAACTTCTTTACCCAGATTTCTTGTCCATAAGCATTCGTTGTTTTGCGAATATCTTCTCCGGAATCAGATATCTTGCGCCCCTGGAGTCCAAGTTTATCCTGATTAACTGCGATAATTTCCCGGTTAATTAATAGCTCATTTATTTCTGGTGTCATCTTCCTCAAATCATTCCCCATCATCATTGGTGCACCCAGAATGGCCCACAACGATAAGTGAGAACGGTTCTCGGATTCTGTCAGACTGCCATTACCCACCTGCATCATATCGGGATCATTCCATGCACCCGGAAATTGAAAACGTTCCAATCCGGGTTGTTGATCGACTACACCTAAAACGGAACAAGGTAATCCACCGGTTTCGGTAATTGGAAGGTCCCAACACGGTGAAATATCAGTGGTTGTACGCCACATATTCGCATAGTTTGAAGCCCAATTGTAGGCCTCCTGTCCAAAATTGATGCTCAAAACAATTGGGCGATTCACTTGATCCAGGACCTTGCGCCACCTGGCGGCAATTTTTTCGCGTTCATCATCGCCTCCACTGCACCAGTCCAACTTGATAAAGTCGACGCCCCATTGGGCATAGGTATTCACATCCTGTTGTTCATATCCTAAACTTCCAACAAAACCCGCACAGGTTGTTTTCCCTGGACCAGTATATATTCCAAATTTAAGCCCCTTGCTGTGAACATATTCTGCTAATTTCTTGATCCCATTCGGGAACTTTACAGAATCAGCATAGACCTCTCCATTTTTACGCCTCCCGATTGCCCATCCGTCATCAATTACCAAATATTCATAACCGGCATCACGAAGCCCTTTAGAAGCCATCAGATCGGCAATCTCTTTGATTTGGGATTCGGAAATATAGCGTTTAAAGCAGTTCCAACTGTTCCACCCCATCGGTGGGGTTAAGGCATATTGATGATGTGGCTTTTCCTGAGCTATGGTAGCTGTTGCTTCTATCCAGAAAATCAGCAGAATGAACAATCCTCGTTTTATCATTGGTTTAATTTTTATGTCTGTGAAAAAGTCATTTGATAGATTTTCCTTTCACCAAGACTCCATTGCATCATTCTTGTCAAAATATTAAATATCACTTTTATTTAGTCAAATAAAAATTCCTTTCCACCATAGGGGCCGTCTGTACAGTCATATTTCCCCATTGCCAGGCTACAACTGTCACTTTGATTGGCAATTTACTCCGTACAGGAATAGTAGTAAATATCAATTTATCACCTTGAATAAATGCAGGTCCTGACTTAACAAAAAACTGAACCGGTAAACCCGAAGATGACTTTGCATGAAGAGCTATTTCCTTCTTTTTGATAGAGAATGTACCTATTGAATCGAAAGCTATTATTTGAGGAGTCCCCGTTTTGTGAGGTTCAACCGTAAAACTCAACGGACTTGTAGTTTGCCGATAACCATCCCCTCCGGGATAAGAAAGCAATAAAAAATTGCCTAGATACCCATAAGTCCGATTAAGTGAAACCTGAAACCGATCGTCACCCAAGGGTTTCAACCAACCACACAACCAGCCTGTGAAAGGCTTGGTATCAGGATGACTAATTGCCATGCCGCCGCCATATTTGAAATCAGAAGGCAAGGAATCCAAGAAAATAGGACTTACTTTAAAAGTAGCACCATCGCTTTCATAAACAGGCTTTTCAAGTTTTGTAATCCCACTTTGATCAAAAGGTAACGGGCTATTGTTGCTATCAGCAAAAGCCCCTACTGCTGACTTTGCATTCCAATCAGTATTTGCCGACTCCTTATAAGCAGCCTCTGCCAATTCCTTTGTGAAATACCAAGGCAATTTCTTTTCTTCAGGTGTACAATCCCTATATGCCTTTGGCTTTAGAGGCTGACAGTTTGGAATAACCAAACCTGCCACATAGCCTTTATTAAAATCTACCGGAATCAATTTGTCACTACCATCAGGATTCAGACGTGCTTTTGCAGCCGCCTTTATATACTCAGCAAAATATTCTGCCATAGGGTAAGTGCAAGAAAAGTGAGCACTACCCGCCTCAATCAACAGACTTCCGGGCCATTCCGGAATATTTGCCCTCATTTCCTGAACCAATTTTGCGGTTTCAATAGCCTGCACTTTCCAATGTTCCTGTACATCAAATTGTTGTTGACTCCATTCATCCCCGGTTCCTTTTGTTGCCAAAATAGGAACAGAAGGAGATTTGGTGTTGCCTACATTGGCATCCTTAATTAAAATACCTGCCATACAACGGTCGGGAGCAAAATTAGTAAGGTCGTACACCAACAATAAAGACATCGATTCCCCAAGTGGCAAAAGAGGTACCGTACTCAACTCTTTATAACCTGATACTACTGCAAGGGTATCGAGTATTTGTTGAAGGTATATCATCTGATACTTTGGTCTGTCATAAACTGTTTTTTCACCTTTGTTACCCAACACACTACTCATCAACCTCTGAGAGCGGCAACCGAAGAGAATCGCCATATTGGTTTTCTGACAAGCTGCCCTGATTACAGGAAGTCCTGCCAGCCATTGTTCGGGAACATTCTGAGCAAAAACAAGTACTCCTCTCAATCTTTTACAATTAGGTGGTATCCACAAATAATCGTCCGAATGAACAGTAGAGTAGGTTTTCCCATCATCGGGATTTGGGGTAAATGTCTGGTGTGTTACGTATTGATATTCATGATTATCAGGAGAGAATTTTTCTTCAATCAGGTATTTGCTTTTAATAATAGACTTCGCCTCTTGTGCATTTAGACTCTTTAAGGCAAGAAAACTAATTAACAGTACTTTAGTTACAGCAAAAAAAACTGTTCTCATTTATTTTATTTATTTGATAATTTTCCAGTTGACAAAGTCATATACCGTCTTTTCATTTTTGTAGGTAATGGTTAAATTATTGTTGGGCAGTTGAAATACCCCTTTACAATTTAGTATTCCCCAAGAATTATCATAAGCAATTAGTACGTTGTTGATTCTGTCTCCACCGTTAAATGAACAAGTGATAATATTTCCTGATCTGTCTGTGTAGGTAGTTGTTAAACTATTTACATCATAACCAATATTCTGTTTAATTATATCCTTTTTAAAGGCTTCCAGTTGTGCTTGCGCAGTACCAGAATACTCATCCGGGTCAGCAGTTTCAATGGCCACCCCAAACTGTAATCCTTCGACTTTAAACTGTGAATCACCAGACTTTATGTCAGAAGGACTATTAAAAGATGACGGAGGTACCGATGCGTTCCATTCAAATTTTTTGGTAGCTGTTATTGCTATCAGAACCTTTCCATAGTGAAGAAAAATTCGTCCGGAAGTCGAACTATTATCAATTTTTGCCAAATAAGATCCCGGAACCCAACCCAAAGCATATTTATTAATCGCGACCGGTATTTTGCCATCCGAATGAGTTTCAGAATTTGGGATGTTGTACGTATGAACAGTTGTACCTTCAAACTGAGCAATTCGTTCGAATCCTGTCATTCCATGTGTATGGCGTTGTCTTACCATAAGAAAATCATCCCACATTGGATTTGTAATCCAAAGTAGATTACTCTTCGTATTGTCATTATTTACCCAAAGAACTCCTGATCGCTGTGCCTGTGCACCAGTATTTCCCGGCTCCTGCTGACTGTAAATCCCAAAGTTTTTGTTTAGGTAGGAATACTGAAATTTGTTTTGAAAATTTGTTTTAATGACCTCTTTAACCTTGCGATTTGTGGCAATCTGATACAAGTTATTCGGCAATCGGTAATTAGAAACACATGGCAAAATCATTATGTAATAGTTGTTCTTTGATATGCCCCCTAATCCAATATATGGCCAAACATAACTCATTAACATCGTTCCATCGGTATCTCCTAACCACACATCAGGATAGCTTCTTCCTGTTGCTGCCATATAGTTTCCTTGCAAACTCGGCACAATGGATTGTGCAAGTACTACTTCATAGGCAATAGAAGCCATGTTTTTCACTTCTAAATCAGTTGACAAATCGGCAAGAGATAGAAAGCAACCCATCGGAAACGGAGCATAAGGATTTGAGCCGTATTCTTTCATACCCATATAAACAAGGTCGTTCATTTCTTTCATCAGGTATTTTTTCGCATTTCTATCATCCTTTTTGAATGCAGTACTATCGGGTAGATTGTCTTCACCCCATACCTGACTGACAAAAAAGCGTGCTGTTGCAAGCATCACAACCTCATTATATGTACCCGAAGTTTTATAGCCCGACTGAGTGGTAAAGAAATGTTTAAATGCACTTTTTGTTTCGTCCGTATAATAGTTATTCCAACGAATATAGGCATCCATTAATGGAGCATAATCAAACCCACGATTGATTAATTGCTGCTCATTCCCATTTTCGATTAAACGAATTGCAAAGGCATTGATATCACTCTTCGGACTATTTTTCGCCACCATTGCACCAATCAGATAACCGGCTTGCTTTAGCTGGCATTTTGCTAAATGAGCAGGACTCACGTCAAACAAATCCAGCACAGCCTTACTTCGTTGATCAAATGCCAGCTTGTCTGCCGAATTCAAGGATTGAGCACATAAATCAAACATGATTGATGGGGCCAAAACCAGCAAAAAAATACAACTAAATTTCATTAACATAGATTTTATTTTTTAATTAACTGGTTTTAAATAAAGACTTTTTGGCCTTGCAAATTCTTCGGTTACAATTTTTGCCGGCTTAATCACGATATCTAATTTACCCTTCGACAATTGAACGATTCCCAAAGAAGTTTGAACATAAGATGTGTCACTCGTACCTGACAGATTTCCTTCCAGCTTTTGTTTCCCTATCACCACCTGAATACGATTGCCATTCCCGGAAATTGCTGGTATTCGATTTGTTAACTGCGTCGGGGCCTCAACAATAAAATCTTGCGACATCACTTTTCCTGAATTTTGATATTCCACCACAACTTCAAATTTTGCAGATTCGTTAATCCGGGTTGACCACAAAATGGTTTGATCGGTAGAAGTGATTTTCTTTGCATAAATATTGTTCTTCATCCCGTCGCCAAATTCAATTCCATGACTCTTAAAATTGCAATCAAATACCCTTAGTTCATTGATTGAACCCGGAAGTAGTAACCGTCTACCATCACCAGTACTAATTGGTTCTGCAAGTTCTATTACCAACACCTCATCGACTGCATCAGGTGTAAGTTTCGCTGCTTTAATCAAATAATCAAACTGATTGATTCGGGTATAAGACAAAGTCTGTTTTTCAATGTCTGATAGCCGGTAAGCGTTAGCAATAGTATTTTTTAATCCACTTAAAATCAACGCTCCATTTTTTGGCCATTCAAAAACATGGAGGTACAGCTTCTTCCCTTTGGCTGTTATTTCTCCCCAGTTTTGTACAGGAAGCGGCGATTGATTTGTACCATAAATACTCTCTCCATTTATGGCAAACCACTTTCCTATTCCGTTGAAGATTTTCACATCTCTGGGGTCAGGCTTTCCGTTACCCATTGGCCCCATATTTAGGAGCACATTTCCTCCCCGGGCAGCAGCTTTTACGATTAAACGGATAAAAAAACCGGAGGGTTTGTGTGAATTATCGGGTAAGGAATAACCATACGAATTGTTTGTAGTTGGCAATGCCTCCCACAACCCATCCACAGGATAAAACTCATAAGGCCGGTCCTGCGTATCTTCATAATCAACACCTGCCAATGGATAAAACGCTACCCTGCTATTGATCAGAATCTTAGGATCAAGTAACCGTACATATTTAAATACCAATGCATTCAACTCCTGAGGCATCCGGGAAGGTGTGTCAAACCACATCAGATCAGGCTGATAGTTTTCAATCAATTCTTTGATCTGTGGCAAAGACTTACGTTGCATATAGCTCAAAATATTAGGGTAAAACCCCGGATATTTTTTATGCCATTCCCTGCCTCCGAACAACTGCCGATCACCTCCTGGATTCTCATAATCCCAGTCATTACCCGGAGCATCTTTGTCTTCCCAATCCATGGCATGTGAATAATAGAAACCAAACTTCAATCCATGCTTCCTGCAGGCATCACGAAGCTCCGCAAGAATATCCCGTCTGAATTTTGATGCTGTTATCGAGAAGTCAGAAACTTTAGTTGGATACATGGCTACACCGTCATGATGTTTGGCTGTAACAACAAAGTATTTCATCCCCGTGTTTTTAGCCAACCGGATCCATTCGTCCGCATCAAAATCAACGGGATTAAAGGGTTTTATGACTTCATTCAAATACTGCAAACGTGGAATCTTGCAGGTTCTCATGGCCCATTCGGAATAACCCTTAACCGTGTTGCCTTTCCAATAGCCATTGAGCGCGGAGGATACTCCGAAGTGAACAAACATACCAAACCGGTCATTTTTCCACCAGTTTACCGTATCGGATACCTGCCTGACCGAAAGAGGAGTCTGGCCCTGAACAATACAATTTGAATTGACAAACATCAATATTACTACAATCTTTAAGAATAATATCTTTGCTAAATTCATCAGAAAGGTTTGTTATTTAATTAATTGTTTATCAAAGCAAAAGCACACCATAACACCGGAGCTTGCCCGTGAAGGTCGCCCGTCAATGCCTTTCTGCTTTTATAGTGTTCCAAATTACTGCCAATATTCGTTCCTTCGCAAACGGCTCTCACATCACCGTTCGGTTCTATATTTTTCGACAAAGCGATCCAACCTTTTCTGGCCACTTTCCCATATTCATCGGGATTGAGCCATCCATTTTTGACCCCTACAATCATTGAATAGGTAAACATCGCTGTACCCGACGTTTCATCCCACATCTCAGGTACATCCACCAACTGTTTCCACATCCCATTTTCTCCCTGACAGGCTTTCAACTTTTCCATCATCTTGAGGTACCCATTCATAATTTTTGGTCTGTTCGGATTATCTTTCGGAAGACTCCGCAATAATTCAGTCATTCCCACTGCCATCCAGCCGTTACCCCTTCCCCAACTGAATGGTGCAGTTGGAGCATGATAAAACAACCCTGAAGGTTGTTGGATAGAATCGAGATAAACAACCATTTCACGTGCTGCCCGATTAATGTAGGAGGTATCTTTAGTTACCCTATAGGCTTGTGCCTGAATCGCAGTTATCATAAACATATCATCCAGCCAGAATCGTGTTTGCCAGGTGAGCCCCGTCTCTGCCCACATTTTCTGTTCAGGTTGATAAATATCAGCATCGACATAGGCACCATACAGGTCACTTTTCCTGTTCTGTTGCCCTTCCAGTGTCCAACCTTTTGGCAATTTCCATTGCGTGTCAGCATAATTCAGTCCTAAAGTTTTGTATTGTTCTTTGCCCGTTTGAAGGAACAGTTCCAACGGCAAAGCTCCAAAAACATTGTTATCCACATGATTTGGTTTGGGCAAAAGATATGCTTCAGAACTAAACAGCGGAGTAAACCTGTCTTCCAATTTCCCCAAAAGTCTTTTGTCATTTGTTGCATTGGCAAACCACAAACCACCTAACCAGACACATACATCGGGATATGTTATCTGTGTGCGGGGTTCGCTTATGCGTAAAGGGCTTCCATACTGCGAATGAGGCTGTTCTAAAAATCGATTAATAATCAAATTACCAATAACAACCGGATCTGCATCTTTAGGAAATTTGCTCAAATTATTGGTCTTTTCCCCTCCGCAGAAGGTCAAGGACACAATCATCAAAATACAAATCAGGAAAGCATTTATTCTCTTCATGGGTAGTTGTTTAATATTGATTTTGAATGAATTAAAATTATTATCAAAACAATTTAATCATCATTCAGGGTAGTATTTATCAGGAACCATATTCTCATTAACATACGGGGGCAGCCAGAAAGAAGTTTGGCGTTTAAATTTCAATTTTGTGCCCGGATACCAGTTTGCCCATGAGGCAGGATCGGTATCCTCTACAGGACTATATTTACTTTCGCCCTTACCGTTTAAGGAGGTAACGGAATATTCGTAAATAATCAGACCAGCAGGTTTCTTTTCAGCATTATCCAGTTTACCTGGAAGAGAAAAAGGAGGCACAACGCCTGAACAGGTCTTGTCCTCAAAACGATTCCCCAAACCTTTATAGATCTGCACAAATTGTTTTTCACCTTTCGTGCGACGATATAACCGGTATTCTTTTACTCCAAATAACTGACCCCATGATAATTGGACGCAATTACTGTCCACTGTCAGCGCCAGACCTTCAGGGAAATGAGGCTTTTCAGCTTCGAAATAAACCGGATACGCCTGCGAAGGGTGACTTTCTTTTAATTTCCCAATTGCGATGGCGCGAACATGAATTTTAGTGACTCCGGCGATTGGGTTTATCAGATAGCTGGAATTAGTTGCTAATCCGGCTTTGGTCCATGATTTCCCCCCATCCTTCGAAATTTCAAAAGCAATTTTCTTTGTCATTGCCGGATTTGAAAAATAGACCATTACTCCCTTTTTCAGGTACTCCGTTCTTTCGATAACCGGGGATTGCGGAGTTCCTCCTTTGGTGCTGATTTCCCAATAAAATTCACCCTCAGGTAATTTCACTTCCACTTGTTTTGAAGAGATTTTGTCAGTCAACGGTTTTCCATTCAGATAAAAAGTTGATCCGACTATTTCTCCTGAAACCTTTAGTACCGCAGATTTAAGCATTTTGGCTTTCCCATGTAATTCCCCGTCAGGACTAGAAATAGCGGACCATCCAAGTTGATCATGGTCAAATTCAAAAAGCAGGTTATCCACCCCTATTTTTGAGCCATTGACCAGCGCCAACTGAACTTCTCCGGTTTTATATCTTCTGATAACGCCTGTTTTACCGCTAATGGATACTGCATTATCGCTAAAGACCGTTTTATAGTCATTTCTGAATATTAGATCTGTTGAACTGGCAGTCTTTATTTCAAAAATCCCTTCCGGATATTTATACCCCGGATTCTTTTGGCTTTCATAAATAGGCTCACCATTTAGAAGTAAAGGGGTACTTAATCTGATCCCACTAACTTTGACCTCCTTCCCCCGTGGGGCGACCACGGCAAAAGAAGATCCATCATTGTCGCGGTAAAAACCCCTGGAGGTAATAGTTTGGGCAGTTGTCGTCTGACTTCTGCCTCCATTACTCAAAAAAATGATATTTGGGTACTCCATATCTTTCGCAATAAACCACGAAAAGCGATTGATTGACCTCCAGTTCGTCCCGGTCTGATCATACAGAAGAAAATAGTCGGTTCCAACCAGTAAAGCGCTTCGTGAAACATATTCAGGCCAGGCATATCGGTCGTGCTCCTTATCCGACAACAATTCCCCAAACTGGGCCACTTCCAGATTGAATAGTGGAGAAGTCAATTCATTAGGGCCGATATTGGTAAAGGTCCCATTTTTCATTACACCAAAATTGGTAACAAAGTCGGTGTTGTTTTGACTAAGATCTCCATTGGCTTCGTTTTCGTGCCCGGTATATATCTTCCCACCGGCATAAAAATACAAGCTTCCGGTACCACCCTGACCCTGGTGTCCCCAACGGTAATTAGGGCCTTTATCAATCTGATCAAGATGGAGAGAGATTTCATCGGTCGTACCCACCCCCGAACGCAGAATAATACCCTGTCCGGTATATTTTGAACTTTTCAGATCAGGATTGGTTCCATTATTAAAAGTCGGGTACATTTTTTTTGTAATACCTACCCAATCAGTATGGTTGCCACCTTCAAAATCATACTTTGGTCCGGCCATCCAGAAAAGATTTTCGGCCACCATCGGATCATAAAACATCATCCAGTTGGCCAATTGCCAGGCTGAGGCAAATGGAGGAACAGTTGTACCATTTCCATGAGCTCCATGTGCGGGATAGTGTCGTTCAAAACCTTTTTCGATCGTTAATGAATCTCCAGGGCTCCAACCCTCAGGCATTTTGGGTGCTTTAAAACCTTCTCGTGAAATAGTTCTTCTTTTGTTATAATCCGGATTGTAAACAGGTGCGGTAACAACATTGACCATCCATTTTCCTCTCTCTGCAAAATACTGGTTTGCCCAGCGATTCTTTCCATCTGTCAATATGCCGGCAATATTTGAAAAACTGGTTGGACGTAAATAGGCCCAGTTATACGTTGCAAGACTCTCGACCCAACGTCCACCCTTCGATTCGAAGTTCTTAACCTCTGGACGTGTATAAAAAAGCCCATTTATCTCAAGTTCCTTCTTGTAAAAATCCAGCCACTCTTTAGCCATCGGATGTTCGGGAAATAGAAACGACATCTGTGCCGGTACGCACCAACCATCAGCTGCCATATTTGCCGTCCCAGACAGTCCGCTTCTGATTGCATTCATATCTTCCTGGGAGTTAACGTAGGCTGAGAGAAGAAATAATGCTTCGACTTTTTTTCTTTTGTCAGGAGCCAATTCTTTGTAGTGTTTTAAATACCCTTCCACCAGGTTGCTATAAACTATCCTGTGTTCAATCGCATGTACACCAGGAAAATTATTTACTCCTAAAGGATAATAAGAAAAAAGCCCGGTAGTGACGGATTTATAAAATTCATCTGATGAAGACTCCTGTGAGGAGGCAAATGGATTCTGAGGTCTCTTTCTATCCAACCCGTATGCTAAATCCCAGTCTTTTACTTTGTTCAGATTCAAGGTAGCATACTGTTGCTGAAGTATTTGTGGGTATCGAAAAACTAACTCGTTGGCTGGCCGATATTTTGAGGTCTTGTTCATCTCAGCGATTTTTGATTTGATCTCCTCTACCTTTTTTTCACCTGTTGAAGTTGGAAAAAGGCAGATCGCAGTAGATCGTGAACCTTTACTGATCGGGTATCTCCAGCAGAGAACCTTATTAGCATACCTGAATTTCACTCCCAGTGTTGTACTTGTTTGCCAAATTCCATAGTCATTATCATTCCATGCATTGAAATCATAGACAAACAGTCCCAGCTCGTTCCCATCCTTTCCGGTTTCCCAGAACGAAATATGGGGACTCTGTTCGCGAACCGCATTTCCTGCAAAGGGTATCAGAAAGTATATCATCTCTTTGGCAGGATCTTCCACCCATCCCTGACCGCTCCAGTGCGGATCTTCCTGAAGGTAATTGGTGTATAAAGGCTGATCAATACCTATCCACGGTTGTGGCCTAACGTCGGCCCGGTCCCATTGATTAGCCCACCGATAAGCCGGATGGAAATTTGTCCAGGAATATTCTGCTTTTACACTATCTGATTTAGAAATATTTACCATCTTTTCGTCCATAATCACGAAAGGGTATCCAGTGATTAATTTTAGGTTCACCCGATACAAACCACCGTTATCGAAACGATAGTCGATCTGATGAACGGTAAAAAGATCTCCCTTTTCGATTGTTTTTGTTTGTATTTCGGTGATTTTTTGTCTGGGGCTATGCAGGCGATTGTCACCGATCCAACCTTTTCCATTATTTACACCAATAATTGGAGCAGGGGCAAGAAATTTGCCAATCATCTGACTGTCTGGAATTTTGATCTGAATCAATTTTGTACCAATTGAAATTTCCTTTTCCGAACTACTTACTTTTACAGGATCAACGAGGTTGACTAATTGAACTTTGGACTGTTGGGTCAGCCGGAAAGAGAATTTGCCTCCTGAAGGAAGTGTAGCTAAAAAATTCAACCGTGCACTGGTCAGATCTGCCTCTCCTATTTTTATTTCGGAAAGCTGGAAGGGAACAGATCTACCGGTCGATAGATCTTGCAATACCAATCTCCCAATATTCACCTCCTTATTGAATAATATTGGATAGCTCAACAGCGTTTCCGGCCAATCATACAGCTTACTTTCCAGGACATCCTGCATCTCGAAATTCAATCCTTTAATAGGGTCAAAGAGCTGTTGGCTTGCCACCCGATTCGTATACAATATACTATATATCAGTAATGTAATTGAAAAAATTAGCTTCTTTTTGAACATGGTTTTGTTTTTATTCCGGATAATACATTGGAGGAACGGCATCTTTGTCAACATAAGGAGGTTGCCAATAAGTGCTCTGACGTTTGAATTTGTAGGGTACTGCCGGTGTAAAATTTTTCCATGAAGCAGGATCCGTATTCCTGACCCGACTGAATTTTCCTTCCCCATTACCGTTCATTGCGGTAATTGCATATTCGTATACCCTTGCATTTAAGTCTTTGAGCGATACCTCTTTGTCCCGGTAATTATTTATACGTCCAGTGAATATAGGTCTGAAGGATTTTTCACCCCGGGCCCTTCGATACAATTTATATCCTGAAATACCCAGGACTTCACCCCAAGTCAATACAGGATTCTCATTTCTTAAATCAACATACAATCCATCCGGGGCTTCAGGGGGACTACCTGTTACATAAATTGGATAATCAGGAGATGGAGGGCTTTTCCGAAACTTGTTAGAGGCAATGACCCGCACATGGAGCTTGGTGCCATTGGCAAGGTTTTTAAGTGTAAAAAGGTTGTTTTTGGAAGATCCAACCGGAATCCAGGATTGCCCTCCGTCATGGCTTACTTCAATTTCGTATGAAGTTGCTGAGTGAACGGTTTTATAACAAATTAAAGCTTGCGAATTTTTATTTATGGAGTAGATTATCTCCGGCGAAATCGGTTGTGGTCCTTCTTTGGAAAATTGAATCGCGTGAGTACCGACAGGCAATTTAAAGGACAATTGATTTCCTGTTTTTTTAACAGTAACGACTTCAACATCCATGTAAAGCAAACTGTTTGGAGGGAACCCATCGCTAAAGTTGATTGTCACATTAGCAGGAGATTCCGTATATGTTTTTCCTGAAATCTCGTCTGATGTTTTGAAGTTAAGGCTTAAACCAGCCTCCGCATTATCAGAGCTAATTTCTACTTGTCCCGCTTTAATGGATGTTCCGTTGAGTATGGCCACCTGCCAACTTCCGTCATTCATTTTTCTGACCAGACCTACCTCTCCGTTGAATGAGCAGCCATCAACCGAATAGTTTTTTGATATCTGATCGTTAAATAGATAATCCGTACTCTTTGCCGTACGAATAATTTCACAGGGATCCCCGACTTCAGTTTTGCGGGGTTTCTGATATACAACATCTTTTCGATGAGTCACGAGTGTCATGCGATCGCCTCCCCAAGGATGGGATTGATATAAAACCCCTTTGCTTTCAACTTTCCCTTCACGGGTGATATATTCCGTAGGCCAGACGCTTCCTCCTTTGATTACGGTGATTTCAGGCATAATATCGTCTTCGCCAACGCTCCAGGACAATCGCGTGTTTGCATTATGTGTCACTGCATCGTAAATCACGATATAATCATTTCCAACCATCATTACAGACCGATATCTATATTCCGGTGTACAATAATTATCCTTTCCGTTTCTCGGAAGCAGTTTTGCATATTGAGCGACATCCAGATTATAAAACGGAGCTGTGAGATCGTTCATCCCGATAGAATAGAAATTTTTATCTCTATAAACGCCTGTATTACAAGAGAACATTGCGTCCTGGGCCCTTCGGTCCCCTGCATCCTCCCGTAGATGCCCACTATAGCTTTTCCCTGCAGCATAATAATAAATATTGCCACAACCACCCTCATTTGCAAAACCCCACCGATAGTTCGGTCCTTTATCAATTTGTTGAAGGAAGACAGACATTTCCTCTGGTGTGCCTACTCCCGAGCGCAAAACGATCCCAAAACCCGTGAATTTTGCACTCTTAAGTTTCGGATCAGTGCCAGTATTAACATTTTCTTTTTTCACATCTGCCGTTGCTCCTCCAATCCTCATCAGGTACTCCGCATTAAGAGGGTCGTAGTTCTTAAGACACTCTCCTAAAGCATAAACCGAACCCGGCATTCCACGTTTTCCCGAATGTGCACCCATGGGTGGATGAATCACCTGCTTGGATTCATTGCCTTTTAACAGAACGGGTGAGGTAGTCACTCCGACCAGATATTTTCCAAGACGGGCGGTCGACTCATTTGCAAATACATTCTCACCATTGCGAAGCTCAAGCAGCTGATTACCTTGCGAGGTAGGAGTAAGATATGCAAAGTTGTAAACGCCCAGGCTTTCCGTCCACCTTCCTCCAATGGCATTCCAGGATTTAACATCCGGACGGGAGTAGTAAAGTCCAGTAAGCTCTACAAACTTGCTGTATTCGTCGCTCCAGGAATCGGCTTGCAAATGATCCGGAAATAAATAAGTTGCAGCGGCTAAAGGGAATAGCCAATCGGCCATAAAATTCGGGTGTCCGCCCAGCATGGTTTTTATGGGTGCTACTTCTTCGCCTGCCACAACATTGGCAAGCAGAATCAGCATTGCATTGACCTTTTCGCGCTCTTCGGATGTAAATTGAGATTGAAATTTTATATATCCCGGAACGATCCAATGCGGAAGTGAACGATTGGAAACCGGATGGACCGCCCCTTTCCAAACACCTATAAACCCGTCGTTCCAGAATTTTTCGAGGTATTCGCGCGGTGATTTGATCCGGTCTGCTTCCGGAGACTTTAAAGCTTCCTGTATGAAAATATTTTTGCCTTCAAGATCCGGGACAATCGACCTTCCGTTGTAAGTAAGATCATAATCCTTGATACGGTTCAATGACAACTCAGCACTTCGGTTTCGCAACAGGTTAATTTTTGAAGTTGAATGATCCACTTTTTTCCCAAATACTGACAATTCCCCCAAACTTTCGTCTCTGGTATCATCTATGTCGCACAACATAAATGCCGTTGATCTTGAACCCGTAGACAACGGAAATATCCACGATAACTGACCTTCGTTATACCTGAAATGAATGCGGTGGGTAGCACCATAATTCCAGATAGAGTATTCCGGGGATGTCCATTTGCCAGCATCTTCGACGAAGATTGCGATTGCCTCTTTCGTCACATCATTGCTGAAGGAGACCGTCCGGTAGGCAATGCCATCTCCAAACATTTGCGGGCATAAGGAATATAAGAAGTCTTCCTTCGTATTTTCTGTCCTTCCCGGACCAGTAAAAGCAGGGTCTTCTCCCCGATGGACGAGCTCGATATTTTCTTCAATTTTTTGATCCTGGCTGCCATATTCAGAAGAGCTTGAACGATGTGTCAGTTTCAGATCTTTCCAGGTCATCTCAGCCCTGATTTCATCATTTTTGTCCAGATTTGACATAGACTCTTCAAAATCAACATACTCACATTCAGACTTAACCTTAATGATCGCGAGATATTCCCCTCCGTTATCAAACCGGTAAATCAATCTTGCGGTGACCAACAAATCGCCCTGCTCTATCAATTCAACCAAAAGGCTCTTTACTGAATGTCTTGGGCTAATAATGCGCGATTGTCCAACCCATTTCCCATTGCGGCAGAGTTGCATTACCGGACCCGAAACGATGTCTTGTGAGGAAAACGAACCGGAGAGAGGAATACGTATCTTCATTTGTTGATTTCCAATCTCGTAACTATTTGTCGTCTTCAAAACTGAAACAACATCCTTCGCTACAGCTTTCCTGGGGTTTTGTTGAACCGATAACTCGAATTTATAGGATCCTCCTGATGGCAGACCGTAAACAAAATTAACAGTAGAGGATTTTAAGAAACCTTCTGCCTCATTCAACTCCGAAAGTTGGAATGGAATTATTTCACCCGAAGATATTTCCTTAACTATCAAATTTTTATAATCTATTTTCTGATTTCCGAAGTTGACCGGATAGCTCAACAGGGTGCGGGTCCATTCAAATCTCTTATCCTTAATATGATCTGTCAGTTCGAAGACAACTTTCTTGCTATTGCCCATATTATAAGAGGCATAGCTTGTATGGAGTTCAAAAAGAAATGACAATAAAATAATCAGAAAAGCATTTTTAAGCATTTCGGTTGGTTTTAAACTTTCAGAAAATATCCTTTTAAGTTTTTATTATTGGCCAGATAAACCATCATTCAGGGAGAATTTCTTCGTTCCACTATTTAAGATAATTGAGAATTCATCCGAACCGTTCTTTTGCTTCATAAATGGATCATCGAAGACATATTCATCCTTAAATTTGACCGGGGCACCATTTATCCGATATTGATCCACATAAGCTTCATCCGGGGCGAAGAAAGTTAGCTCAATTTGTTCCTTATCCAGCGAAAAATAGCGAAGGGTGGGATGAGGCCCGGAATAGTCAATTGTCTCAATTTTGCATGTTTTCAGGATCTCATCTTTGTATTTTTTCAGTTCCAATTGCAGGCTTTGAGCTTTGTAACGATCTGATATTTCAGTCGTTTCCAAGACCCAGGAACCTTTGCGGCACAAGGAATCCTTTAGAGTCAAGACATCATGACCCGGAACCTGGAAGCGTGACTTACCCCATTTATAGCTCTCAAGAGTTTTGAAAGCGAACATCATGGTTCCGGTATGGCAAAAAATCCAACCTTTTTCCTCCATCCGAAATTTGATCCCTTTTTGGGTGAATGGAACATATATCCTGTAAAAAGTAGGTGAATCCATATAGTCCGTAGGCACATTGTACACCCCAATAGCCGCCTTTTTCGATTGCAGGACCCGATGATAAGGGTTCTCTCCATAACCCAAATTGTTCGATTTCGTTTGAAAACGCTGCGGTCTCTCTGGATTGTCCTGGCAAACACTAAAAACACAAGGAGTTTCATCACTTTGCCAGGCCAGATAGAGCCTTTTTGTTTCCTTGTAAATATAGGTATACTGAGATTCGGTAAGATTATATGGAAACTCGCTCTGTGTTGCCAGGCCAAAATTGTCGCTTTGAAAAGTATATTTCTGGAACCTTACCAAATTGGGAACACCAAGCAAGGCCTGATGAATATAAGGATATTTCTTATCCTTGTAACATTGAAAAATTGCCGGATCGGGTTTGGTTTTTCCGGGATATAACAACCAAAAATTTAGCGCATAATTTTCATTTCCTGCCTTTGTCGCAACTTCAATTTGATTTTCCCTATTCCCAAAATAGGCCCAGCAAAGCATCGATATGGCATTACTTCCTATGTGGGCACCCGTCATAAGATTCCCCCAGCCTTTGCTTCGGAGAGGATTACCGACATAAATACCCTGGTTCCATCCGGGAAGTAAAGAGGCTACCATATATTGATAGGTATTCTGCGCCAACCTCTTTAACTCCTGATCTTTGGAAAATTCAGCCAACATCCTCACGTACATTACATTGGTAGAGAAATAGGTAAATGCCTCTGCTTCAGGACAGTTGTGCAATAAGAATTGGTTCAGGGTTTTCATCACTACCGGTTTGTTGGAATCCAAAATCTGCCGGGCATTATTTCCTTTTGCATCCTTAAAATCGGACCACTCTTCGGCAGCCATGATGGCAGCAGAGCGCATCATCATTTCCATGTTCAAAGTCCCGGAAGGTTTGGTAAAATCGCTCAACTGCATAAACTGCTTCATCTTAAGACGCAGTGGTTCAGGCAATTTATCTTTGGCCAACATATATCCGTGCATGGTCGCATGGTCGAAGAAATGGATATTAGAACCGTCGAGCATTTTTCGGTTTTCTGGAATCAACAAGCGGGAGTATATTTTATCAAGTTGAAGCAAAGCATCTTCAAACCCAACTCCCTTTATCAAACGGGCAAAACAGTACGGACCTTCATATTTAGGCACTGACCAGCTTCCATCGACAGGAGCAGTAATCATCACACTAATCAAAGCATTGCACCTTTCTTCATAACTGTTCCCGGATACTTTGATAGTCTGCGCATTCAAGAAAGCAGGCAGGAAAATAAAGACCGAAATTACCAGTTTATCAAATCCATTTCTCACGATGTGTATTTTCGATAGTTTAAAAAAATTTATCATAAAGCTCATTCCACGACGCTTTCAAGTAAATGAACTTCTACACATTAGCGACGTTTTTCAAATTTGAACCAATAAACATTGGCTGTTGAAGCCCCACTTGACGCTTCAACATAGAAAATCCCTCTTGAACCATCGTAACGCTGAAATCCTACAACGTTGCCGGGGACCAGAGCAGGAGTATTGGTTTGGGTCATCGATGCCAGATCCTTGTCAAAAAGTTCGCTGTGGGAAGTTTGATCAAATTTCAGTTTATCGTAAGTCGGCAATAACTTAAATTTTGTTAATGACTTAGTTTTTAAATTATTAGCTGAATCATAAAAGAACCCGTAATAATTGAAAAGTGCCGGGGTATTTTTCAATATAGGATCCGAAGGGCTTACCATAATTGCACCATTACTTGACACACAAATTACGTCAATCTTCGATAAATCAGGCACTTCATTTGGGATAGGATAAATAACCCCTTCATCCAGCGAAACCATACTTCCCTGATCTGGTTTATAGTCCAGGTTGTAGTAGATCCTATTGGTATAAGAGTAAGCTGTGTTAAGTACATACTTCCTGGAAACGATCAACCTTTCCCCTTTTGTACTTCCTTCTCTTAGGGTAATGAACTTATTCGTCCTGACTGCATTAGAAAATTTCTCATCATAGACAGTAAAAGTCAAAATAACCGGATTGGCAGGTACATCCTTGAGAGAAATTAAGTACTTATAATAAACTGTGACGCTATTCAATGATTTAACAAAATTTCCAGTTCCATCCAGTGCTCCTTCCGGGATCGTCCGGATTACCCGTGATTCAGGGGAACGGTTAAGTGACGAAGAAGCAACAGAGAACATCTTCAATGGTGAATCTGCAGATATATCAATCCTATAAACTACTTCTGAGCCAGCCTCAAATTCTTTGGCAGCACCCACTACAATGGTTGTATCAGATTTCCCGTTTACCTTCAGGTCAACAACGGCAGAATTAACGTCAACCGTCATTTCGGGTCGCCTTAACAACTCAGGACGGTCAAAAGTTTCAGTACATGCAAAAATTCCAAGGAAAAAGAATGCAAAGGGTATATATTTTAGACTAATCATGTTTTTACTCATTTAAGATGTTTATGGATTATTTGACAAGCAAATTTGGATTAGCTCCGGTATTACTCAGATTAAATGGCAAATCCCAGTTCTTTAGGACACTGTATCGACTAATAATTTCCTGTCTTTGATTGACAGGGAATTTAGAGGCTAACTTTGTGGCCACTAATTTAGGATTGTTGCTGATTTTCGCGATGTGTTTCAGGTATAACCAACGGGATCCTTCAAATGCAAGCTCAAGGGCATGCTCATCGAGGATAATACCCCATATAGCATCAGCATTGAGAACCTTCGGGTCATATGACATCAGGCTTACCCTATACCGAAAAATGGAATTGATTAATCCTAAAACCTGTGCGTACCTGCCTGAGACAGCCAACATCTCGGCATTCAGGAAAAATAGATGTGCTTCACGATACAGAATGAAGTCCATGTCCTGGGTATGAGGATTTTTCATGATATTCAAATCATTTTGATCTATCATTAAGTATTTATAAATCAAAGTATCTGAACCAAGTATTCGATATGAACGACCCATCCCCCTGTAACGGTCAGAATAGATGCCATTCGGGACATTGACTGAATTATCCTGCCCTTCGTACTGCGCCTGACTGTTCCAGGCTGAAATAATACCAGGACTAGGTTTAAAGGCATATATTGCCCCGGGCTGGTTACTTGTCCAACGAACTAAGCTATTGCTGCGCCCCCTGTTGATATCACTTCGAATATAATACATGGTGGTTGCTTTCGGTGGGCTTTTGTAATCAGAATTTGGATCATAGTTTTGAAAGGTAAATTGTCTGACCCATGCTGTTGTATAAGCTGCCTGAAGTCCTGCAAGGTAATAATAGTCCCCAATCATGGTATTCAGTCCGGAAATTGCACCGTTATTGTCTTGGACGTATTCTGTTATGACGGCAAGGGACTTTGCATAATCACCTAAAGCAGCATATATATCACCTAGAAGATACCTGATTGTGGCAAAGTTAAAACGCACAGCCCGACGATCATCCCCCAATAATTTAGGCATTGGAATATTGGGTGTAGCAGCTTCCAATTCCTGTGCAAGTGAACGCAAAATTTCATTCCTGGGTTTGATCGGCAAACTTTTCACCTGGGACAGATCGTCAACATAATTGGTATAGAATGGAACATCGCCCCATATTTGAACAACCAGATAATAGGCCCAGCAACGAATACCTTTTATTTCAGCGAGATGTTGCACGAGTAGATCCTCACTATAGTCCTGGCTCAGGTGTTGCAATCGGATTAGCCCTTCTATCGCGCCATTACAGGCATTTATCAATCGGTAAAAAGGGGTTGGATCCGTATAGGTATTTGTTGAATTGGCACGAAGCATCGCAATATCATACATATTGCTATTCGCCCCTCTGGCAGGAAGCACTAAATCACCTTGTGATTCCCCTAATATCCATAGAGGATCAACCAGATCTTGTACCAGTGTATACAGACCATTGATCACAGATACAGGATCATCTGCAGAAGTATAATAATCCGCTGCTTTTACAGAAGTACTATTTTCAACAATAAAGAATTTTTGGCAGCCTGAAAAAATTATTGACAACCCTATTAACAAAATTAAAACTTTCATTTTCATGGTTCAATTTTTAGTACTTACAGACCTAATTTAATTCCCAACATGATGGAGGCAGATTGTGGTATATTGCCAAAATCATATCCACGGGTGAATGGACTGGTTCCGATTCTGAAGTCCGGATCCAACCCAAGGTAGTTTGTCATTGTAAATAAGTTGTAACCTCTAACAAAAAATCGGGCATAACGAATAAATGACAGCGCTTTATCAACTGTATATCCCACCGAAAGAGATCTCATTCGGAGGAAAGATCCGTCTTCAACCCAATTGGATGATCCTCTTTGATTGTTCAATGGATCACCATATCGTGGTTTGGCCAGGAGGCTGATATCTCCCTCTTTCTGCCATGCGCGACCAATTGAAACCGGCACATTTTGATAGTCATCAGGTGATTCCAACCGAGCTCTTGTTATATTCAAAATATCGTTTCCGAATGTGTAATAAAAATCGGTATTGAAATCGAATTTGCGATAGGTCAGGCCCAAAGAGAATCCCCCGTAAAAATCAGGATTCGGATCGCCAATAACCACCCGGTCATTCGCATCAATACGTCCATCCTTATTCTGATCTACATATTGATAATCTCCGGCCATGAATTTAATGCCCTTTGGACCAACCAGATTCGCCTGATCTGCCGCTTGTTGTGTTGCAAAAACGCCTTTCGATTCGTATCCATAGAATAATCCGGCAGATGATCCAACCCTTGCAATCGACTCATATCCATAATAATTATTCACAATCGACCGATTTTCAGCCAAGGAGTTTATCTTATTACCTGCCGTCGCAAAAGTGGCACCCAGGTTCCACTGCACTTTACCAATTTGTCCGATATAATTAATTCCCAGCTCAACACCCTTAGTTTGCATTGAACCATTATTTACCCAAACACTCGAAATTCCGAAAATGCCATCCAGGCTCAGTGGTATCAGCATATCATCAGTTTGTGTATGAAAATAGTCTAAATTCACCCGGACAGTTTTATTAAACATGGTTAAATCTATTCCCCCATTGTAATTGGTGTAAGTTTCCCATTTGATGCCGCGGTTGGCAATATTCTGAGGAACTAAGCCGGGAAACCCGCTGTAATATTTAGCAGTATAAAGTGCCATATGAAGTGTTGGATCTATGTCCGTATTGGCCGAAACACCAGCAGAACCCCTCAATTTCAATTCATTGATAAAGGAAATATTCTGCATAAAAGGCTCTCCGCTTACTCTCCAGGCAACTCCAACATAAGGGGATAAAGCGAACGGAGTACCCAGCATTTTCAAACCAGCATCCAGTCCGCTATCAAAACGGGAACTTCCATCCGCACGGATCCCTGCCTTAAGAAAATATTTTTTTCTGAAGTTGTAGTCGGCATTTGCGAACAGCGCCATCGAATGGATCTTATAATTCTCTCCGTCAACGCTTATTTTCTTTCCGCTATTCAGCCCCTTGAAATTGTCCGATGGCGAATCTACGGTCATCCCATAATCCCTTTTGGCTGCCAGAAGATTAATATTGTAACCGGCTACACCAGATAATTGATGTTCGTCATTGAAAGTCTTGTCGTAGGAGAAAGTATGTTCGACCCAATATCTTACGTACTTTTCGAACTGCCGCTCGGCAATACGTTCCCATCCTTCGACGGTTGCAATACGTCCCAATTTGGGCATGAAGCGTTTTGAATCTTCGTAACGCCAATCGAGACCGAGATTTAATTTACTTTTCAGTGCAGCTGAAAAATCAACATTAACAAAAATATTCACCCTCAACCAGTTATCCTTAAAATTGTTCATCGACATTTTCGCGATGGCGATGGGATTATTCAATCCATCGTATGCTCCTGCTTCATAAGAAGCCAAATCAACGCCAAGATTATTTTTCCCTGTTACTGAGAGCGAGGAAGGCTTAACCAAAGAAAGCCAGAATGGATTATTATCGGTGATAGCCCCTTGATCCAACAGTTGTTTGGAAGTATTGGTATAGGAAACACGCGTTCCTACGCTCAATGTCCTTAACATTTTGAAATCTAAATTAAAACGGGTACTTAGTCTGTCTGAACTCAATCCTGTAAACTGTCCATTCTGATTATTATAACCTATGCTGAACAAGTATTGAGAGGTACCATCACCTCCGCGAAGTCCAAGATGATAATCCGTAGATAAGGAATTTTGTTTAAGCTGATCCTGCCAATTAGTGTTGTTGCGATACCTCCAAAAGTCTTGAGATTCTTGATTTGTGGTGTAAAGAAAAGGGTATTTCGCTTTTATATCGGTTTGCGAATAGCCTTGATCAAAGAGCTTATTTTGGAAATATGAGGTATATTCGTTTCCATTCAGCATCGGAATGTCTTTGGGACTTATTCCCAGTGTCGTTTGAACGTTGAGATCCAGAAACGTCTTTCCGGTAGTACCACTGATAGTTTTGACTGATATGACCCCATTTGCCCCGTGGGTTCCATAGAAAGCGACTGCTGCAGCGTCTTTCAAAATGCTTATCGACTCTATATCCTTCACATTCAAATCAGAAAGATAGTTATAAACATTTCCTTTGGCGATGGCTGATAGAGAAATAGCATCGCTTAGAGGAAATCCATCTACTACAATCAAAGGTTGATTAGTTGTAAACAAGGAGCGTACTCCACGGATATTTAACAAAGCTCCTTCGTCAGGGATACCAGAGAAGGTGGCAGATTCCAATCCCGAAAACTTCCCTTTTAACAGATTAGATACATTGTTGTCCTGACCCAAGTGATCTGGAGAAGGGGCATAAATAGAATAACTTCCATTTAAGTCTTTTTGATATTGGACTGAATAGGGCAATTGCACCTTCGACTCTCCCGCATCCACATTTTCAGGGACTAAAAGTATTTTAATATTTTTTCTTCCATCAAGGGGAATCTCTTGTGTCTGATAACCAGGATAAGATATAATCAGTGACACAAAGGACATTGGGACCTCAATTGTGAACCTTCCGGAAGGGTCAGTTTGCAAAGAGGTACTACGGAGGCCTTTTATACTAATATTGATACCTTCCAAACCCTTCTTCGAAAACAGATCAACTACTTCTCCATGAACAACCATCTCGCCCCGAACCTGAGACTGGTCTATACCGGCATTTGATGCAAACGCAAATACGCAGGGAAAAGTAAAAAGAAATAAACAGGTAAATATTACTCGCATAAGTTTCGGATTAATAATTTGATTCATAAGGAAATTAAAGATTGGTATCCCACGTAGGGATCGGAACCAATTTTATATTCTCAAAATTTAATTCGCAGTTATTGTTTGAGGTCGAATTAGAGATATAATAATCGGCCCTGTAACCGATACTATCGAAATAGATGATAACGTTCCCTGCTTTTTTGACTTCAATTTTCCCCATCACCTTATCTCTTATTACATTGGTTTTAACGAAAGAAGCAAAAATTGGGGTATTGTTTATTGTTGAAGTACTCTTGGGGTCATTAAATTTAAGGTTGAATGTGCCTCCATTCGCATCGCAATAGTAATTTAGGAGGACGACGTAAAACCCGGGTGCCACCTTAGGAATTGTAATGCCAAAGTCTATATCCAGAGGAGGGAAATTAACTACGTTACTATTGATTTTGCAAGTAAACTTGAAATATCTTTTACCACCAATCAAATTGCTTCTGACGATTGTGGCCTTATTTACCTGTCCAGGGATTGTCAGAACTTCCAGCTTCAAGGAATCAACCTGACCGGAAGACACTGTAACAGGACGTTGGAACAGATAATCAACAAGAGATCCCTTCAAATCTTTCACTTCATGGATTATTCCGTTGCTGGCTGGCTTATTCCCGGACGATATTGCATCTTTGGTAATATTGAATGTAGTATTAATAACAGAATTAAAGTTATTGCTTCCTGTAAGGCTTTCCTGCAAATAGGCTCCTGATGTTACTACTATATGGCGGTATAAATTGTCATAAAATGATAACGTATCGCCACGGGTTATTGCACCTCTTGCCTCTAACACCCTGGCTTTAAAGTCGCTTCCCAATGTTGAACGAACAGCATCATCCGTTGGAAGAAATAAGGTGGAAGAAGCATTTTCCACATTCAATGGAATATTTGTCAGATAACCGTTTTTTATGACTGTAATCGTATCGTAAACCGGCCGTGCAAGAGAGTCATAGCGCAAAAAAGTACTTAGCTGATCATCGAATACAGCGGCATTGGTCCTGTCTATGGTAGATTTCATCAACGAATACTTCGGATTATCACGGACGAATTCATACAGACTTTTCAGTGGGAGTATTGGATTCGCAATTGAATAGATATAGCCATCCGAGAAAGTCTTGTACTGTGGCTGAACCACAATCCCGCCAATCTGATATTGTTCGCCGACTCTCAAAATATCGAAATATTTATCTGTTATTGTCTGGATTCGTCCATTTGTCTTTGAAAGATTAATTTGTGAATAAACAATATTCATCCCAACTATCTTGCGAAGAGAATCCTTATTCGACATGGACAAGACAGAACCCCAATGGCCATTTTCCGGAGCAAAAATTGTCATGGGATTATTCTGGGAAAGCGAAATGTCGTATCCGGTTTTCTTCAGCAAAGTCACAAATTCGGAATATTGTGGCTGGCTTGCCAGGTACTCCATTAGAACACCACTCTTTGGGCTCTCCTTGTAATAAGTATCAAAATTGCTCTGACAAGCTATGACCAGCATCAATATCAGTGCAATCAGAGAGATTAAAGTACCATTTATAAATATTTTTTTCATAGCAAAAAGTATATTCTGAAATATTTAGCCAATACAAATCATTTAATCTTTAACCGGAACAAACTCGATACAATCAAACCGGTTTGTTCCTAAGTTAACAGCCGTAAACCGAACCTTATGTGTGGTGATGGTATAGAAGGTTACTGTTCCCAGCAACAGATGCTGCAGAGCGCTAACCTGCACGCCATTATAAGGATAGGTGGTTTGCATGTTGACAATTCCCCCGAGATCTGCGCCGTCTAAAGAGGGTTGCACATTTTGCGCAACACCGCTATTTCTCGCCCAATTGAAAAGAACATTATATTTACCTTTGAACAATGCAGGAGTGGTGAGTTCTACATAATAGGGTTGCTGCATCGAAAAACTGATTGCCAAAGCTCCGGAGAGAAGGGGAGAATAACTAATTATAGAAACGCTCATATCAGCCGGACTCCATTTGAGCCATGGTATAGCCACCTGCTCTTGTTCAGTTCTCATACCTAACGCCCCAAGGCAGGTCGGAAAATAGGAACAATCTTTGATAAACGGAACCATGACATAAAGCGGTGCCGGGTTATACACATCAAATATCTTATTAACAGCATGAATCACCCCATTTTTTGCTAACACATTGTTGTATTCCGACAATATCTTTGTCTTAACCTCCCTGACAGCAGTCTTGCCGTCGGCCCCTACATACGAAATGGTTCGCCTGTTCAAGGCAACATCAGGGGTAATTGAAAACACCAGAAAATTGTTTAACGAGAGGCTCTCAAGATATTCGTCTTTAAAATCTGAGATGAATTTATTCGAAGCGATAATATGATAGCGAATGAAAATATTGAGTGAATCATCCAGACTCGTATAGTCTTTATTACGCGAATATTTTGTGGCTAGTTCATCAAAGGAATTAAAGCCATTTTTTCTGAAAATTGAATCAGGCTCAGCAAACATCGTATATCGCATTTTCGTTGAAACGCCATTTACAATAGTCTCAGTCTGATTTAGCAATGATTTTAAGTCTGTAACCTCCAGCGCTCTGGTAATGATTGAAAACGAAGCATTTTTCTTTAACAACTCATAAATCGTATTTGGAGGAGGAAATAAAACTCCATCAATTCCGTGACATACTCCGTTTGTTCCCAACATATCGTATTTGATTACGTTAGTTGTCGTATTGAGCGTAGCCTTATTTAATCCCTGGCTTAGATCCATGGCAACATATTCCTTTAAAGCTGTCATCGAAGGCAGCGAACCGTTGATAAAGGTGGAAGAAGGATAAAAGGCAGCATAAAGATGATAAAGGAGGATATTTCGCAGCTCGCTCTTATCAATGGCAGAAATTGAACTTAAACCCCTTGACTTGAGATAAGTACCAAAAGCATCATTAGTGGGCGCAAAGAGAGTATAGGTTCCATACGAATTGAGCATCGTTGACAGGTTCGAAAGATCCAGTGCCTCCACTAAAATTGAATATTGCTTGTCGTTCTTGAGTATTTGCAAAATCGAAGTACTCTGCTTTACTGGCCATAATTGCAATTCATTCTTACACGAATTAAGGAAGAATAAAGTAACAAAAACGCAAAAAAGGATTCCGATTTTACGTTTTATCCAATCGAGTCCGGAAGGGTTTTCCGGCAGCCAAGGTGTTGACAGGTTGTATTTTATTGATCTCATATCGATTGGAATTAATTATTATAAAATGGATTTTGGACCAAAAGATTGTTACTTGCCACATCATCTGCGTTCAATGGGAAATACCAACTCTCAGGATTCGAGATGCGCATGGAAATCACTTGTTGATCGACCCCATTAAATCCGGAAAGGATCCTTTGAGAAAGCAGAGATTTAAACTCGAAATTATTGCGTTTTCCAAATCGCATGAGATCGAACCATCGTTTCCCTTCAAAGCAAAGTTCACGGCCACGCTCATCAAGTAAGTATCCAGCCATATCACCCCGACTTGAAACGTCAGAAATAGCAGGTAAATCTGATCGTCTTCTTACATCGTTCAGATCCTCCAATGCCAATTTTAAATTGGTATTCATGTCACCATTTAAAAAAGTCAGTGCTTCTGCCCTGAGCAACAAAACATCGGAGTAGCGATATAATATCCAGTGGGCATCGGTCGTACTGGCACTATATTTGCTAACCAGGTTAGAAGTATTCAATGATTTGTTTAAACGAACATCTGTATCGTTGTCAAAAAGTCTTCGTAAGGGTGCTCCATTGAAATATGGGTTTGAACTGCTGAACCAATTAAACAGAGAATTCGTTTGATTATTGGGTTTTGAATATTGAAATTCCCACAAAGACTCAATCGTATTTCCCGGGTAGTAGATCGAGCTATAATTTCCAACAGGCATAAGGCCAAACCGATTGGAGTTAATAATTTCATTACAGGCATTTAATGCTTCCTGATAATTCTCATTCCATAGTTCCACTTCAGCCCTTAAGGCACATGCAGCATATTTTGTAGCCCTTCCTTTTGTTTGAATGGTGGTGGCATAGGAGATTGGCAAGGATTTCTGGGCAAATTTCAGGTCATCCAATATTGTTTGAATGATATCGGCTGATTTTGATTTTGCGAGGTTATAATTTTGATCGTCAGTCTCTGCAGGAACCAGCTGAAGGGGAACTTCCTTAAATGTTCTGGTCAGCAGAAAATAACAGTAAGCGCGTAAAAACCGGGCTTCACCAACGAATTCATCGGCTTCTTTTTGAGTCAGCAGAGGATCGAGATCGACGATCAAAGGTGTGTTTTTTATGATCAAATTTGTCTGATTAATTACCGAATAGATTGTGACATATTTTGTTATCACGTTTGAAGGATCTACTAAAAAAACATCAACCGATTCTTTATCTGAACCTGCACCTTTTCCAGGCAATGCAACCACAAATTCACCACGGACCTCGCCCCAGTAAACTAAATATTCCAATTGATCACGAAGAGTGGAATACGTACCGATTACCGCCGACAATGCATCATCTTTGGTCCTCCAGAAGTCGCTCCTGATCAATTTATCTTCAGGTTTTAAATTCAAGAAACTGTTGCAACCAGACAATGAAAGCATCAGTAAGATCAAAAATATTGCTTTA
Source organism: Prolixibacteraceae bacterium (assembly GCA_037137375.1). Taxonomy (GTDB): domain Bacteria; phylum Bacteroidota; class Bacteroidia; order Bacteroidales; family Prolixibacteraceae; genus CAINVV01. The sequence continues at coordinate 64,524 of JBAXKJ010000010.1, read as the reverse complement.
AATTGTGTAGATATCTTTCTCATAACATACATATTTCCTATTATTTAAAAACTTATGATGGATGTCAGTGTAAAATACTTAGCGCGCGGAGAGATTGCATTGTCCTGTCCGATGCCAAATGGATCCGTATTGCTTCCTGTCCCAACTTCCGGATCAACCCCGCTATACTTTGTCAGAAGTAACAGGTTCGACCCTGAAAGGGTGAATGATAATGCTTTGAGGCCAATGTGTTTCATGATTGTTTTGGGCATATTATAGCCAAAATAAATATTCGAAAGACGTATGTAAGAACCATCTTCAACATAACGATCACTGCCTACCCAGTTATTTCCTGCACCATAAATGGCCCGGGGGATATCAGTAACATCACCCTGTTTCCTCCAACGGCGCATCACGGCAGTGGATTGATTATTTTCATTATACATGTTGGTAGTCAACATCTTTGTTGCATTAAAAATCTGGTTACCGTATCTGAAGCTAAACTGGCTTCCAAAACGGAAATCCTTGTAGTTTACCATTAAATTAAAACCACCTGCAAAAAGCGGACTTGAATTACCAATTTTTACGACATCCTGCATATTAATAACCCCATCATTATTTATATCTTCATAGATTGCATCACCTCCCTGAAAAGCAACGCCGTCTTTGTTGTTCCAACGAATAGGTATTTTTTCTCCAGACAAATTTGTAACGAAACTGCCATCGTTATTCCTTAAAAAAGCATCCTCATTGGCTTTAAAAACCCCTTTATATCTGAAACCATAGAATGTACCGAAACTATCCCCAACTTTTACCCGTTGAATGATCATGCCATTGCCGATGGAGGTCTGTTTTGATATCTCATTTCCCCCGGGCAATGAAAGGATCAGGCTCCTGTTTTTGTAAACATTTAATCCGGTGGAGATCCTCCAGTCCTTGTTTTTGAAAATTATTCCGAACAATTCAACTTCAACACCCCGGTTATTAAGGGCACCAAAATTTTGACTCGCTGTCGCAAATCCCGAATTGGTCGGAACAGGCCTGCTCCACAATAAATCACGCGTGGTATTGTCGTAAAGCTCTGCGGTCAATGACAATCGATTATCAAAAGCCGCGAAGTCTAAGCCAATATTTAGTTGTGTGGTTTTTTCCCAACGAAGGTTGGATAGCTCAAAATTATTTGGCTTTACACCTACCATATCACCATAGGGGGTATTGGAGCTAAAAGTTGCATAATTCGAAGATGCACCCGGTGCCCTTCCTGTAAGTCCCCAGGAAAACCGGATCTTGCAATCATTCAACCACTTCTGATCCTTAAGGAAGGGCTCTGAAGATGGTCTCCAAAAACCAGACAAGGAGGGGAAATTCCCAAAACGATTCCTTCCCCCAAAGTTTGAGCTACCATCCCTTCTGAATATCCCCTGAATAGAATATCGGTCCCCATAGGTATAAATACCTTGAGAGGTTAAAGAAATTGAACGGTCAAGTGCTGATGAAGAGGTCAGAGTGGAAAATATTTTACTGGAATAAGGATCAGTAATATATTCAGAAGGAAGATTATCCATTACAATGGAGATGCTTTCCGAGGTATTCTGCCTCATAATCGTTCCTCCGCCAAGCATGATAAGATGTTTATCACTGCGCAGATTATAGGTTATCCAGTTCTTTTGATAGATACTTAATCCATATTGTGGTAAAGTTGTCGCTGTATTTATCCCACTTGAAATGGTAGAAAAATTGTAATCCTTGCCGGTTGCAGAACGGGGAAGAAATTTACTGTTCTCGGAATTATTATACTGCAAGGAGAACAAACTTGATATAAACAGTTTGTTTCGATCTTTAAGCGGGCGAAATTCAGCCTGAACACTGCTGTTCAATTGATCGCTTGTTGTTGAAGCTGAAGCCAGAGCAGCTGTCGCAACAGGATTTACAACATTCCCCTGATATCCTGATGGATTTAAAAAATAGTAAAAGGTATCATTTCCAAAAATATCCTGAAAAAATACCGGTTTAATTGGTGCAATCACGTTCGCGATACTTATCAGTGAAGAAGTATTCTCATCCTTAACGCCATGGACATAGGCGAAGTCTGAAAGAAATTTCAGCTTATCAGAAACTTTATAATCGAACGCCAATCGTCCGTTAATCCGTGAATAATCTGTCCCAATGGTAGTTCCCCGCTCATTGAGATATCCCAGACTGATGGAATAACCGGTAGCATCTCCACCACCACGAATCGACAAATTATTATCTGTCTGGTAACCTAAATGTCCAACCTTCTTTATCCAATCCGTATTGTTATTGTAATTCTCATAGTTATAACTCCCAGGTTCCAGAAAAAGATCTTCAGGGGTTTTCTCCATGAAAAAGCGGTTTTGATAGGCCTCAAGCATCATAGTTTTGTACTGTGTTCCATTGAGCAGGGGAAGCATCTTTGGAGCCTGAGTGGCTGAGAGCTTGGAAGTAAAAGAAACCTGAGGTTTCATTTTATTTCCTCTTTTGGTTGTAATTACAATGACCCCGTTAGAACCCTCAGATCCAAATACGGCAGTAGCGGCAGCATCTTTAAGAATTTCAATGTTGGTAATATCAGTAGGGGAAATATTTAGTAAGTTACTAATGGATTCCGATGACGTAAGATCTTGATCGGCAGGCATTTGATCTTTCCAGGGTATCCCATCAACGACAATGAGTGGCCGGGTATTCAAACCTAAAGAACCTGCTCCGCGCAGTTGTATAGTAGCACTGGATCCAGGATCCCCTGAATTCATGGAAACCATTAATCCAGATACCCGGCCATCGAGCAACTCTTCGACTGAAGCGGCTGGCAACTCTTTGATTTCTTCCATCTTAATGGAAACTGAGGCAGAAGCAACGTTACGCTTTTCTACTTGCATAAATCCATTGTTAACGACATCAGCCTTAACTGCTCCTACTATAGTAATGGTACCAAGGGAGATAGTCTCATCTTCCAACGTCACATTGAGCACCGTTCTTCCTTTCAAAGGGATAATTTGCTGAATCATACCAATGAAAGTAAATACCAGTGTTGCCTCCGAATTTGTTACTTTGAGTTGGAAATTTCCATTCATATCAGTTACAGTTCCACCAATCAAACGATTGTTTTCTCCACGTTCAACCACACTTGCACCCGGTAATGGGAGCTTTTTTATATCAGTTACTGTACCTTTTACTGTGATTTGTTGGGTCTGGGCAACCAGAACCAAAGAGTAGACAAGTAGAACCAGTACTGCAAAAATTCTCCGGAAATCTATTTTCATTTGTTTCATTTGCTCTTAGTAAACAATAGATTATTAATAGCATGTATTACCCCTTCCTTAACAATTTGATCGTAAGGAGCAGTATTATCGATCAGCGAAGAGTTTCCAAATGGATCTGAAAATTTCAGGATACCAGTAGCAAATTTTTCGACCACCACTTTCAGGTAAATATTTTTTGTGACGGACAATTTGGTATCAATGGCAAAAGATTCAAACTCTCCAAGGCTCTTTGCGTCAGAATAGCATTCTCCTTTAATTACATACATCTTGAGAAAGTCTTTTAGTTCTGTAATTTGATCCGTAGTTAAAACGGGTGTTGCCGGGTTGGTCGACAACCAGACGGTCTGCCAAACCGATGGGACTTTCCCTGTGGCTGCAGCGGCAGTAAGAGCATTATCCGAGGGCATGAGGAAGGTATATTTTGCAGCAAGCTTTGGATCAATAAAATCAAAACTGCTTGAATAAACTTTTTTACATAAACGTGCGAAGTAGGTCCTTTTATCAAATAGTGATCCCGTTGTTCCCGTGGTAAGGCCCGGCAGATAGTACGATGAAGCTGTTGCAGGAGGAATAATGAGATTGTTGGATTCAACCACTAATCCATTGGCTTTTATCCTCGAAATTCCGGACAAATTGACTGACAAGTTTGGATCGCCACCAGTTACCTTTCCATTATTGTCAACTTTTACCACGCTGCCATTGAGTGTTTTATAAAATCCAGGATCCAAGGTACCGGAAGAATTGACTTTTGCCACAATTACCTGATTTCCGACATAATCCATAATTTCTTTGAGTGATAAAGTCCGCAAACCGGTACCTGTGTCGTTCGGAACATCTACCCTGGAGGTTTTAAAATCAACAATGATTCCTTTGTTTGAAAATAAATTGTCTTTTGGTGCCAGGAATACATAGGATGCATAAGTAGCGCTTAAATCGGGTAAATAACCTGAAGTCAATAACATATTCGAGAATGTCAAGTAGTTATTGCTTAGTAAAACTTCTCCCGAAACTGAGGTAAAGGCAGCGGGTTCAATTACCCTATTTAATTGATAAAGAATTCCATTGCTTAACATCTTTGATTTTTCGACATCTGCCGAAGAAATCTTTACTAATTCATTCAAAAGGGAATTTGCTTTACCGGTGGTGGCATTGGTAGGCCATGATGCTGTGGTAGAAAAATGTGCCTGCATAAGTAACTTCCAAACATAGTAGGGCACTTGCAATCTGGAATTACCAAATCCAGCTATTATATTTTTGTCTATATAAAGATTCAGGACATTGTTATTTGGTACAAAAGCTGTCATGAAAAAACCTTTCTCATAATCGATGCCCGGAATTACGTCATAGTTACGGCGAAAAAGAGAATCCAAAATACCATCCCGATTCGGATCCCCTAAATTCCCCTGCAATTTTGTTCCAGCCAAATCGAACTTATAATTCAGGAAATAGTCATTCAATACCTTATCAAAAGCAGAATAATCAGCATTTTGATCGATCTCTTGTGCGATATTTCTGGGATATCCCAAAACACTGTTAAGTACGTGAATTACTCCATTACCTGAAGCTATATCCATTTCAATAACAGAGCTTCCCATCACATTGAAATTAGGGGAAATCAATGCCTGGGGCCCGTACAAACTTGTATAGTCTGCTTTATTAATCCCTTTATATGCCCAAAAACTACCAGAGTATACCTGAACCCTCTTATTTTCGTAATAAATATTGCGAAATGTTTTGTCCTTATCAGAATAGGACTTGTAATTCGATTCTGACATTCGTGTTTCATATGTAAACACATCGAATGCGTCGCCAGTGGCACCGGGATTATCGAATTGAGACTTAAAGATCATCCATTTCAGGATATGAAACTTGATCATCTTGCTTAATTCGCTGACAGGTATCTGGTCGATTGATTTGTAATCTTTGCTATCCCTGAAATAATTGGAAAAAGCCTCATCAGTTGGAGCGAATACTGTGAATAGACCGGAGGAGTTTAACTCGTCGGCGATACCCGGAACTTTATCGATCGCAGCTACAAATTTTGTGAACCGGCCATCGGCAACCAATTTTTTGTAGATCTCACCATCGAGGTTCTCAGGTATTTTGTAAAATTGTTGTCGCTCCTTTTCACAACCCCAAAAAATGAAGAAAAATATTAAAATGAAGAAAAAGCGCTTGTTGTTCATTCTGTCTGTTGTTTGGTTTATTCATTGCAATAGTCCGAATGTATTTTAAAATCGAAACCACCTGAACCCGGAAGAAGCTGGTGATCCGCATCAAAAATAGAGAACCCTATACCAATCCCCTATGAAATTATTCTCAAATCATATTAAAAAAATCTCAAAATCGCCATATTTTGTGACATCATCAATTAATTACAACGTCTGTTAATATGTGTTCAGAAAACTATTTTCGAATGACCTTCCAGGAACTGTCCCTGGAAATGCTCACCCTTATCGGCTTACTGGTATTGGGTAGTTTAACCTCCACATCGACTCCATTCTTCCTGTCCTGAAATTTTATGGCAGACGCAATTTTACCGGGATCAATGTCTGGATCACTCGGAACAACAACCAGGGTGAAAGCTGCCTCCTCCCCGGCCCTGACCAGACGTTTGCTACCTACGGTAAAAAATTTATCCATGGGGCGTCCTTTGGGATTTGGGATATGACAAGGTTGATCAATCTTTTCGACAAAGGTTTTTGTTTCATTATTGGATGCAAACTTCACTACCATCCGACGAGCGACACTCTTCATCCCGCCATTTCCGTCAGGGGTCCTATACACCCCATCATCATCGGAACAAAACCAATCCTGACCACTTTCTTTGATCGCATAAAGTTGCCAAAGCTGACCTGCATTCATGGAGGCCCCTGGATCAAAGGTTGTCCACCGGTCATGCACGATAAGGCAACCCTCGGCCGTTAGTACCAACCTTCGCTCGAGTTTTGCCCCTGCGATGATGTAACGGCTATACATCGCTTCTCCATATGCATCCTTCCCTTTTTGATCTGCCCGTGCCGAAGCGAGAGTATATGGGAGCATCTGGTCCCCAACATCGACCTGCTCGCAAAGTTGACGAAAATGAAAATAAGGACGGATTCCGGTGTATTTAAGATCGATCCTGATCTTATCGAATTCATCAGGACTGAAGGTGAAATTGCTCATCTCAGCCAGGTTTCTGGTATAGCCCAAACCTTTAAGCACTCCCCAATTGACACATTGAGAAGCACTTCCTTCTGTTCGATCGGAAGAGGATTCAATTTTGATGCCCGGTGCATCAAAAAGATTATCCGACCATTGTTTTTTATCTTCAAACCCGTCGATCATTTTAATGCCTGCTTTTCCTTCCAGACGAAGATTGTCGAACCACAATTCCCGGGTTCCGGTACGTGGGAAATTGCGCAGGAACAGTCCTTCTCCAATCTTCAATTGATCGGATTGGTTATGAAGCATAAAATCTTGTGGAATGGTCATTGTGAACCATTCACCAGGTTTCCATACTCCGGGAAAAGGAAGCTTGGCATCGAGGGCCCAGAAATTATTGGCTGCAATGGCCGATTTGACTCCATGACGCCCCAGATTGTGATAGAGTGGCACCCCATCGACTTCATAATAGGCCACTGAAGGACCCCGATTAGGATGACAATGGCTTCCAGAGGCATATAGATCCATCAACACCATGGCATCTTCCGGCTGGGTGCCCGTACGCAAAATAAGCTTATCAACCACAGGTTTTGCACTGGTTCTGTTTACCCGGTAATCGACCATCGAGCTCAATGGTAGCGGCAGGGGTTGGCTGGTGGATAGGTTCATATCGAAGAGGGAAATACCCCGGCTCCATGAATCCGGCTGGGCCAAAACCAAGAATTCGGGATCGTATAACCGTTGGGCAACCGTCAGAAAGGTAGGGTCTTTGTAAATTACCGCAGCGTATTCGCAAAGCAGCAGAAAATCCAGGTAAGTCCTTTTCGTATCGAAATAGGAATCGCCCCACTCAGGCAGTAATCCGGAAGGTGAAACCACGTTACGTAAACGTTCGAACATCCTGCGAAAACCGGGTGAGACCAAATCGCCTTCATGCCCCAAAATCCTTGCCAACTCAATGCAATGAATGATTCCAAGTGAGGTATAGTTGGTGGCATCCTCATCCAGGTCGCCGGTCTCAATGATCAGACTCCAGTATTTTGCCAGGAACTTTTGAATTGGGGACGAATCCATCGAGGGATCGTTCTTGAAGTAATTGACAAAGGCAGCACAGCTTAAAGCCTCTGCCAGGGCAATATTGTGGTCTTCGCCTTTATTATTTTGGAGGAAATTGTCCCAGGTCTTTCTGGCAAAGGACTTGAGCACCTGGTCGTGAGCGGCTTTGCTGAGGCCAAGTTCCTTAAGGTCGAGAACCAATAGTCCGAGTGCCCTTTGAACATGAAAATCGCCTTGCACCGACAACAGTTCAGGTAAGTTTGCCTCCAGTATCGCTAAGGATTTTTGCCCATATTCTGCCTTTTTTGTAACTTTTGCAAGCTTGGCAGCAACATCGGCCAGCCAAAGCGGCTCGGCTCCCTTCCTTTGTTTTTCATGTTCCGCCCTTGAAAAGATTCGCTCGTACAACTTCACATAACGGCTGGTTTCTGACGAAGCACTAGACGCGAAGAGCGGCGTTAACAAGGAGAATAACGCGAGAATCAGGACATTTTTTTTCATGATAATTTCGTTTTGAATAGAAATCGAAATTATGTACTTGTCAATTATATCTTCATGAAATTTGTCTCAAATTCCATGATAATCCTATCAAAATTAGATTTTAGAATAGATCAACAAAACCCTCAGAGGCTGTTCTGTTTATTAATATAATCGGTGGGGGTCATCTTGTAGACCGACTTGAAATATTTACTAAAATAAGCAGGGTCAGAAAATCCAACCTGATAAGCTACCTCTGATATATTGAAATCTTTTGTAACCAAGAGTTTGATTGCCATTTTCATCCTGATTTGGAGGATCAGATTATTTGGAGTTAAATCGGTCATAACCTTTATCTTACGGTAAAGTTGAGCCCTACTCATCGCCAATTCGTCGAGGATGTCTTCGATGCAAAAATCAGGCTCAGTAACATTCTTCTGAATAATATCTATCAACTTTTGCATTAATCTGTCATTTGAGGACAATTCGGATAATCCGGTTTCAGGTGCCTTTGCTTTTTGTCCAAAAATGTGCCTCAATTTTATCCTGCCTCCGATCAAATTACGCACCCTTATTTTAAGCAATTCAGGATCAAAAGGTTTTAAAATATAATCATCTGCCTGGTGCTCATAACCTTCCTGAATTTGAGTATTCATGACCCGCGCCGTCAATAGGATCACAGGAATGTGGCACGTACGCATATCGGCTTTGATCTGATCGCACATTTCGATACCACTGGATATCGGCATCATAACATCACTTACAATCAAGTCGGGAAGCTTTTCTTTAGCTATTTCAAATCCTTTTTTTCCGTCATCTGCCTCATATACTGTATATTCCAGACTAAGATGAGTCTTCAGATAGTGTCGCAGATCGGCATCATCTTCAACAATTAAAATTGAAACATTGTTAAGATAATTCTCGCTGACTGGTTTCCTCCCGTCACTTTCTTGAATAATTGACAAACTATTCTTCTCTAACGATTTTTCAAGGTTATAATTATATGATTCAGATTGATCCACCATTTGAATCTTGCTCAAATGCTGATTTCCCAAACCTATTTTTACGTAGAAAATTGCTCCTTCACCCAAAGTACTTTCGGCCCAAATAGAACCTTGGTGCAGGTTGACAATATCTTTTGACAAATTCAAACCTATTCCCGAGCCAAACATATTTGCCAAATTTCCCTGATTCACCTGATAGAATGGATCAAAAATTCTTTCAATGTCATGGTTGGCTATCCCTGGCCCTGTGTCCTTTACGGAAAGAATCAGGGAGCGGCCTTCCCGGTAGGTTCTCAATACAATCTCGCCGCCCTCAGTTGAAACTTTCAAGGCATTGGATACCAAATTGAAGACCACTTTTTCCATCAACAACACATCGAACCATACATCCTTTTCATCGTATTCAAATTGCCTGACAAGTTTAATTCTTTTTTTCTTTGCAAATTCCTCGTAGCTATCCACTAAATCGTTCATATAGGTCAATAGGTCCACATTCTGGGCCTGTAACCTCATCGCTCCGTATTCCAGTTTTCTAAAATCCATTAACTGATTAACCAGCAACAATAATCTGTTAGCATTTTTATTAATTAACTGAAGAGGATAAAGAAATTTTTGTGGTAATTGCAAATCGTGAAGTAAGTCGGTAACCGGACCCACAATCAACGTCAAGGGAGTACGTAACTCATGTGAAAAATTTGTAAACAGACTGATCTTCATCTGATAATTCTTTTCAAGATTGTCTTTCTCAATTTGATCAATCTGTCTTTGGTATTTATAAGAATTTCGGATGATAAGGTATTGAATGAGTACGAAAAGGAAGGTAAGAAAGAGGGCAACATAAATAATTTTGGCCCAAATAGTACGCCAGAAAGGCGGCAATACCGTGATTTTTAACCTTGTACAATCATTATTCCATAAACCGTCGTTGTTGGAAGCCTTCACACAAAACTCGTAATCACCTTCGGTCAGATTAGTGAAAGTGGCTTCATTCCTCTCTGTGTTAATCCACTCTTTATCAAAACCTACTAACATGTAAGAGAATCTATTTTCTTTGGGGAAGAGATAACTCAAGGCTGAGAACTTTATAACAAAGTTATTATTAGAATATTTTAGCTCTATATGTTGTATCGAATTAGGACTTGTCAGGTTAACCTTTTTGGATTCACCCTGTCCGGATAAAGATTGTATTGCAGTAATTTGAACCTTTGGAATGTGTGGATTTTCGATAAATGAATGAGGGTCAAAAGAGGCAATACCGTTACTACCGCCGATGTAAAACTGACCATCCGATCCTTTAAGAAATGAATGAAGTGAAATCTCTCCCAATGGAAATCCGGTTTTGAAAGTATAATTCCTTATTGCACCGCTGCTGACATCGATCTCTGATACCCCTCTAACTGTTGAAATCCATATATCGCCAGTAGTATAGTCTTCTAATATACCGCATATCACATTGTGACATAAACCATTAGCCTCATTGTAAACAGTTAGTTGGTTTTTCGGAATATCATAACAAAACAATCCAGTGCCATAAGTTCCAATCCAAATGCGCCCCCGGCTATCTTCGAACAAAGTACTTATATTCTTATTTTCAAGTCCTTTGATTTGCAGGGACTCCACCTTTGAATAATGCAATCCGGAAGGATCATCATAAATATACCTGAAAACCCCCTTTGTCCTGGTTCCCACCAACATGTCGCCATTTTTCAGTTGAAGGAGATCCTGCGTGAGGGTGAACTTTGTATAGGATTTTAGATTTGTCTCTAAATTATTTTCCAGCGTGGTCAGTATCGGGTCATAAATTGAAAGATCTTCTTCGGCAATCCACAACCTGCCATTCTTGTCCTTCATCATGACACGAACCTGCGATGTGGGTGGAATATTAATTTGGTTTACAATCCGCATGCTTTTTAGGTCCAGGATAAAAAGACCATTATTCAGCAGATAAAAGCATAGCCGATTTTGCCCGATTTTATAGATAAAATAGGACTCATTACTCCTGCTATTCTTTGATATAATTGGAAGCAGATTATAATATGTTGATTTCCCAGTTTTTAGCTCCATCGAACTGATTCCTTTTTCGTGGCCGATCCATAGTTTTCCTTCGTTTTCAACGATCATCCCGATAATACCCACCGGTACTTCTCCCTCCTTCTTCAACTCATAAAAATTGAATTTCTTACGATAAGGATTAAAATACTTAACTCCTTTATTAAAAGTACCAGCCCAGAGCCCACCCTGATTATCCAGCAACAGGCTCATGATCCTGTCATCCTTAAGGAACATCTGACCAGACAATAAATACACCTTTCCATTGAATATCATCTTATTGATTTCCAAGACTAAAAATCCCTTGTCTGTTCCCAAAATCAACGTAGAGTCATTTAATTCGTTGATGCAATGGATTTGTTCGTTATTGAAAACCAGGCCATCCCTGCTGGTTATACTTACCGGTTGTATTGACTGGTCATCGTTCGAATAAAGGAATAAACTATTCGTGCTGGCGGCCAGCCAAATACGAGACATCCGATCTTTGTATATTTTTGAAATGAGTGGACGTTTATTAGTCCATTTTCCTGAAAGATATTGAATGGTAAATAATTTAGTATCAACCAAAGCAAGCCCTTTCCCGTTGATATCAGCGAGAAGATGCCCTTCCGAACATTCTCCAAGACTGCTCACATGTATTCCGTCCAATAAAGTCTTGATCTTGTATGTCCTGGAATCAATCATGTACAGGCCTTTTTTCGTCGATACCCATATGCGTTTTTCTTTATCGACAACGATTTGTGTTACAACCCCTGATATTTGGTTCATTTTGATCCCTAATTTATCAAAATCAAAATATTCCTCTGTCAAAGGGTTAAACATTGCGATTCCATCAAAAGTCCCGATCCACATATTACCAGTTTCGTCGGCAGTGATACAGGTAATGTCGTTGTAGAATACGAAATTTGATTTCTTGTTGTCGAACCGGTAGGTTCTGAACTCAATCCCATCGAACCGGTTCAATCCATCTTTGGTCCCAAACCATATGAAACCCAAATTATCCTGGTAGATTGCCTTGATGGAGCTGTTGGAAAGTCCATCCAAAACTGAGTAAGAGTCAAAATTTGAATCAATCGCCAAGAGTCTGGACAAAGAGAAGATAAAAAAAATCAGAAGTATGGTTCGTTTATTTGTCATTGTTGAATACCGATGGCTAATTCCTAAGTAAAAATACAAATAACTTTTGGGGAAAATGTTGACAGTACCATAGTTCGCTAAATTGGCTATTCCCTTCGAGTTGTTAAAAGTTGATCTTACCTTTGATGCTTAAGAAAGGCATAAAGACAATCCCCCATGGTGATTATTTAGCAGAAGGTTGGTTATTCAAGAATGTATATAAAGCGAAATATTAGAGTGCCCTTTTTTCAATAGGATATGATTTTGAAAATTTATCCGGAAAGTTGACCCAGATTACCAGCGTGAACTACCTCCGATCCTCGCCTGATCTTTTGTATGGATTATCTGCTAAATTTATAAAGCAAAATGGGCGAACAATATTTTTAGATTTGTACAACTATTAACCTCTTTATGAAGTCCCACTTTCTTGTCATCCTGACATTGCTGATTTGCATGGACCTCACAACAGCTTTGTCCCAGCCAAACCTCTTTTCACCCAGAGGAATTGGAGGCGGGGGCGCCATGTTCTTCCCAAAAATCAATCCTTCCAACGACAATGAATTTTATGTGAGCTGCGACATGAGCGAACTATTTCACAGTACCGACTTCGGGAAGTCCTATTCTCAGGTTCATTTCTCTAAACTGCAGGTCTTCAACACCTCCACATACGAATATACAAAAGTCAACACCATTGCCTATTGCAATTTCAACGACGGCAATTCAGGCTATCCTGTTAAGACTACCAATGGAGGCAGCACCTGGGTAGCCTTACCAGGCTATTCGGTCGCCAATTATGGAAATGTCTACCGGATTGTTGCCAACTACAACGATCCCAACCAATTGCTTATAGGTGCATATGGCGATATCCTGTTTTCGGGAGATGGAGGTATTTCATTTAAGCTTGTCAAACATGCCGCCAGCAATGGGGCAGGGTTGATCCTTGGTGGCGTATTTTGGGATGGAAATACTATTTATATAGGCACAAATGATGGTTTACTAAAGTCTTCTGATGCGGGTGCTTCCTTCAATATTCAAACTACCACCGGAATTCCGGCTGGACAGGTAATCTGGAACTTTGCAGGGGCGAAAAGTGGCAACAGTAACAGATTTTCCTGCATTACGGCGAATATTTCGGGGACATACAATGGCATCATGCCATGGGATTACAGCAACTATGCCAAAGGGATCTATACCATGGATGATGACAATGGAAACTGGATCCCCAAATCGACAGGTATCAATTTTGCCAACGACTTTGTCATGTATGTTGGAATGGCTGAAAATGATATCAATACTATCTACCTGGGCGGTCATGATAATGCATTGAGTGCACCATTGGTTTATAAATCGACCAATGGTGGCACGGCTTGGTCAAAGGTCTTCAAGACTACCAACAACCAGAATATCATAACCGGATGGGAAGGATCGGGCGGAGACAAGGCCTGGAGCTGGAGTGAAACCTGCTTCGGGGTAAGCGTGGCGCCGAATAATTCAAAAAAAGTGCTTTTTGGGACTTACGGAAATATTGAATCCACTTCTGATGGAGGAGATAACTGGAGTCAGGCTTATGTGAGCAGTAACGACCAGCATCCTGCGTCAAATGCTACGCCAACTAAACAATCCTATGCCAGCATTGGACTCGAAAATACCACCTGCTGGCAAATACATTGGATTGATGCCAGCAAGATAATGGCCTGTTTCAGCGACATTGGCGCCATCAGGAGTGTGGATGGCGGCAACAAATGGAGTTTCAACTACAATGGATTCAGCGTAAACTCTTTGTATCGTCTGGTCAAAACAAACAACGGAAATCTATACGGAGCCTGTTCCAATATTCATGACCTTTACCAAAGCACCCGCTTGGCTGATGCCCAGCTGGATGCCGCAGATGGCAATGGGAAAATCATCTTTTCAACAGATAACGGTGCCAACTGGTCCACCCTTCATAGTTTTGGGCACCCCGTCTTTTGGCTGGCCAATGATCCGAACAACCCGGAAAGAATGTATGCTTCGGTCGTCCATTTTGGCGGGACACAAGGTTCTCAATCCGGTGGTATATATATCACGAACAACCTGTCATCCGGGGCATCTTCCACCTGGTCAAAATTACCTAACCCGCCCAGAACGGAGGGTCATCCCGCATGTATTCTTGTTCTGAATGATGGCAAAATGGTATGCACTTTTTCCGGAAGAAGAACAGCAACGAACTTCACCGGTAGTTCAGGCGTCTTTCTCTACAATCCGGTAACCAATTCATGGAGTGATGTCAGTCACACCGGAATGCTGTATTGGACTAAAGACATCGTCCCGGATCCTTCTGATCCTGCTCAAAACATTTGGTATGTGTGCGTTTTCAGTGGTTGGGGTGGAGCGCCCAATGGATTAGGAGGTTTGTACAAAACCGTTGACAGGGGGAAGAGCTGGACAAAACTGACAGGGAGTCAGTTCGACAGAGTCAGTTCCCTGACATTTAATCCACAGAACCCTAATCAAGCCTATTTAACAACTGAAACGCAGGGACTCTGGAAAAGCGATAACATGAATACAACTACCCCAACCTGGACACTTGTGGATAGTTATCCGTTTCGGCAACCGGAAAGAGTATTCTTTAATCCATTCAATCAGGACGAGATGTGGGTGACCAGCTTCGGCAATGGGATGAAAGTCGGGACATCGCTTTCTGTAGGTATCAATGAGTTAAAAGTGAATAAAACCGATATTACAGTCTATCCAAATCCAATTGCGGCAACGACCTATTTCACTCACAATGATCCAACAATTCGAATCACTCAGGTAAATGTCTACGATTTGGATGGCAGGTTATTGATTTCAAAATCAATTGAAGGCAATTCGGTCAATACTTCTTCCCTCTCTTCAGGGATGTATTTGATGGAGTTCATTTTAAAGGATCACTCAAGGGTATACAGGAAAGTGGTGAAATGACAACTGAAAATCAACAATCCTTCCCTATCATGCTAGTGGCTGTATTATAAAATCATCCACTTCCGTACTTTAATTTTTATAATTGACAGATTCAGGAGGACCCGGAGAGGTATCTTTCACGCCGCCCATATCAATGATAATTTTATCAATAACCAATTTAGCCGGCGCATACTCCTATAAGGCCTTATTCTTTTTCTTCTTGCCTTTGTTTTTGCCAGCCCCAGCATTCTTTTTAACCTTGGATGCACCGACATCAGTCTTTCCACCCGCAGGATTCAGTCCGGCGAGTACTGAGGCAAGACGGGTACGGGCTGCCTTGCTGGAGGCATCATCGTCAGCTTCGGTGACAAGCTTCTCAACGAAAGGAGCATCACGCATATCGAAAAGTTCACCACTTTCGTTCATCTTCCAGCCCGCTTCGCGAACGAACCATTTCGCTCCCAGCTGCACGTAAGCCCACTCGCGGGGTTTGCCTGCTTCTCCTTTTAATTGGGGTACGATGCTGCGGCTGTCATATTTGAAGCCATCAGGAGTCTTCACTCCGGCGAGCTCCATGAAGGTGGAATGCATGTCAGTAAAGTTGATAATGTCATTGTTCAATTTCCCGGCAGGGACTACGCCAGGCCAGTTCGCGATGAGCGGTACGCGTGAACCGCCTTCGAGCATCGATGCCTTCTTGCCGTTGATCATGCGCCCACCGATGGTGCAAGGGAATGTCAGTGCCGTGCCATTATCACCCGAAAATATGATCAGCGTTTTTTCCCGTAGTCCAAGCTTCTCCAATTCTGTAACAATTGCACCAACTTGTTTGTCCATATAGGCGATGTTGTCGTCGTAACGCTCAGCACCATCAGCAGCACCCTTAGGCGAATCAGGTGTATGCTGAATGGGGCCATGGACATGGTGCATTGAATAATAAAAAAAGAATGGCTGATCCTTATGCCTACGGATGAAGTCTACAGTAAACTCATGAACAACATCACCAGCATACGTTCCTTCCGGGACAGTCACTTCCTGGCCGTTCTTCAGGTGGGTTGTTTGCCAATACCAGCCGCTTGCCGACGGATCGGTAGTATACTCGTCGAAGCCCCAGTCGTGCGGTGTCTCACCTACTTGTCGCCACTTGCCGGCCATACCGGTAGCATAGCCACCAAGTTTCAGCATTTTAGCCATCGGCTGCTCATCCTTAGACAAGGCACCTGGTCCTCCGGATCGCCATGAGGCATTTGTGATACCACCTGTGCGAAAGGCATAGCGCCCTGTCATTAGTGCACAACGCGAAGGGCCGCTCAACGGTGCAGCATAACAGGTTTGAAAACGTATACCTGTTGCGGCAAGCTTGTCTATCTGGGGAGTCTTTCGAAGATCTGAGCCATAGCAACTCAAACCGTCAAGACCCAGGTCATCTGCGAGGATGAAAATAATATTGGGTTTCGAAGTGGCAGGTTTTGGCGCATCTGCAGCACAGAGCACTTCACAAGGTGCCAGCATCGCTGCGAAAAGGGACAGTGAGATTTGCTTTTTCATGATGACTTTTTGGGTATATGACAAATATATAAAACTTTTACGGCAAGCCAGTTAAAGTGGGAATCCGGATTGTAGCGCATTTTTTTGGGGGGGTGACCTAAATACAATGCCAAATTTAGAACAACCCCTAACTAACAGATTAAGTTGCAACTAAAACAAATGAGAACACACAGTAACCGGCATCAAGACCTTTCCAATCCTTCAAAACGTATGTGATGGTGGCTCTAACTTCCTGCCCGCTAAATGTGTTTTTTTGCAAATCATATTCTTTTAAATAAACTTCATCACCTACTTGAAAATCTCTGTCGTTTCGTCGGAACTCAAAAGTTTTTGTCCCATTTTTTATCTCAGAGAAAAATGGCTGGACCGTTTTTAAATGATGTGTTTTCATAATCACAACCTGGATTCATTTTGGAAACTAAAAAACTTCAATCACTGGACTGCCATCCAATATCTCAGTTATCTGACCAATGAATGTTTTGAAATGGTTGGTAGAATTGTGAAAGTCAATGGCATCCTGGTTTACATACTCTTCATAGAAGATGAAACTTGAAGGGCGATCTACCTCCTGAAATAATTTGTAGACCAGACAACCCTGTTCCTGGTTGCTGGCTTCTATAATAGCACCGGCATATGCAAGGAATTTCCCTGCTGCATCTGGTTTCACGGTGATTCTTGCGTTGATTACTTTTTTCATGATTATTAATTGCTCGTAATTATTATTAAATACCCTCATTCTTTGGGCGGTTTACTTCTCCACCAACTAGCCAAAGCCGATCCGGTGATATTCATCAAAGGGCCGAATATGGCAGGCGCAAGTCCTACTGAAGCAATTTTACCCATTTGCAGGGCGAGGCCGGAAGCTAATCCTCCATTCTGCATTCCGACTTCAAACGCAACCGTTCGACGGTCCTTTTCAGGCATTCCAAAGAGCCAGGAAACGCCATATCCCAGCGAATAACCGGCAATATTATGCAGCAGACTTGTAACTATTAACAAGGCGCCTACCTTTAACAGACTCTCCCGGCCTGTCGCTGTGATGATAGTGATGATAACGGCAATTCCAACCATTGACACCGAAGAAAGAATTTTCGAAATAAGCTGATTGTTGCCTTTCACATAATGCCGGAGTAACAGTGCCACGGCAATGGGCAACAAATAAAACCAAATCATTGATTTGCCTAAAGCTATTGCGAATCCGGCAAAATCCGCATGGTTGGCTTTCATGAAAACAAAATTGGTGAGTAATACGATGATGAAGAAAACAGTTAACTGTATCAATTTCGCCCGCCATTTTTCTTTACCGACGTTAAACAAATTGAAAATAAAACCTGCCACAATGGGTAGAATGATCATGTTCAATATATCAAGCATCATACTCCAAAAATTAACTTCAATGTATTGTCCGCCCAGTAATTTCATCAGTAAAGGGGTAACAAAAGGCGAAATCATCGTCGAGATAGCCCCGATGCTAACGGCCAAAGCAAGATTTGCATGGGCAATATAAGACATCACGTTTGAGGCAAGTCCGCTGGGGACACAGCCGATCAGGATAATTCCGGCGGCTATTTCAGGAGGAAAATTAAAGATCTTTGAAATAGAGAAAGCGACAAGCGGCATAATTAAATAATGGGAACCAACCCCGATAATTACGCCCTTTGGCATTTTGATTACCCCGGTGAAATCGTCCAGGCTCATTTGAGATCCCATGCCAAACATTATAATTTGAAGTAGCGGGATGATTAACAGTTTCAACTGGAAGCTTCCCACGGAAGTAAAGTACTGCGGGAAAAACATTGAAGCTGTAACTGCGGCAAAGATCCAGATGGTAAAGGAGAATCCCCGGAAGGTGGCAAATCCCCTCAACCCAATCGCCAGAGAAATGAAAAAAAGAATAAGCAATGGACCGGATTTATCCAGATTTCCGGTGAGTAGGTAGATAAAGAAGATGATCAAAAGTAAAAGGGCAGACCCAAGGATTACTTTGTAGATGTTACTTTTCATATTTCGGAAGCAGGTTGTTTTTTACTATTAATTCAGATTAACTAAAAATTCTATCGTGCGATCGCTTGTCGTTCCATTCCGGTGTTGGGGCGAAGAAACTTTTGGTCTGCCATCGGGAAATCTTTCCCCTTTCCACTCAGCAGTAAGAGCTTTAATATATTCGGGTGATGAACCTACATTTTGCGCATAAGAAAAGTAACAACCTATCATTAAAGTTGTCACCAGCAGCAATTTTTTGATCATAATCGAAGGTTGTTAAAGGTTTGGTTAAAATTAATATTATCTATTGGAAACTGGTGAATTTTCAATGGTAGAAGTTGATTGTCCTGTATCTGAGTTATTTCACCATTCCATGCGCATTGTTCAATTGTAAATAGCCAAATGTCTTAATTACTATCCACAAATTTCAGACACACGGGTTTGCTAATCTGAATTTTACCCCCCGTGGGAGTGAGTAAACCTGTTTGTTTATCACGTTTGAAAATAATTATTTCATTACTATCCTGGTTGGCAACCAGCAGAAAATTACCGGAAGGATCAATGGCAAAATTACGTGGGGCTTTGCCCTGAGCCGGTTGGCGACCAGCATAAGTCAAGGTTCCATTTTTATTAATCGCAAATATTACCAATTCATTGGCGTTCCCGCGATTTGACCCATACAGAAATTTACCATCCGGTGAAACATGAATATCTGCCGCACCTATCCTACCTTTAAAATCCGGCGCTATCATGGTAATAGTTTGTTTTTCTGTTAATTGCCCTTTCTTATAATCAAATACCGTTATCATTCCTTCCATTTCGTGGATCAAATAAACATATTTGGAATTTGGATGAAAAGTGAGATGTCGTGGGCCGCTACCGGCTTTGACAGAGACAAATGCCGGATCGGCAGGGGACAATGGTTGGGAAACTTTTGAAGCATCAAAATGATAAATGCTGACTTGATCTGTTCCTAAATCAGAAGTCAAGAAATAATGATTATCAGGATAAAGAACCGTGCAGTGGACATGCGGGCCTTGCTGCCTTCCTTTATCAATACTGCCGCCTTTGTGCTGAATAAACTGGGGATCAGCGCCTAAGGAGCCATCCTCTTTTAAAGGAATTGCAGATAAACTTCCACTTCCATAATTCCCCGCGAACACATATTTGTTTCTGTCATCCACAGAAACATAACAGGGGCCGTCCCCACCGGAACTGACACGGTTTAAAAATGTAAGTTCCCCTGATGTTTGGTTAAAGCGAAAAGAGCTTATACCTCCGTTCTTGACCTCATTAACCGCGTAAACATGCTTTCCATCTTTGCTAATCGCCAAATAGGATGGGTTTTCTTCTCCAGAAACTTTTGATTTCAAATTGACCTCTCCGGTCTGGCTATTGAAATCATATACATAAATGCCGTCGCTGGAAGGGGAACTTGTGTAGGTACCGATCAAAAGTGGATAAGTTTTGTTATTACCCTGACTATGAACCAAATTGATAGCACATAAAACAAAGATCAATACAAAGGCAGTTTTCATTATTCTAAATTTTTTTCTGGTTAGCCGGAAGTCGTAAGGTTGAAGACTGAAATTTATGGTTTGATGATAGTTCCGTCACTTTTGCGCACGGTCCAGTTTGACTTCGTACCAATTGGATATTTTGCCGCTTCCTTTTCGTTGATATCAACGCCAAGTCCAGGTGCTTCGTTGATGTACATATATCCGTTCTTATAGGTTTGGCAACCCGGAAAAACTTCCTGTGCTTTGGCTGACCAAAAGTGCGACTCCTGTATTCCGAAATTCTTAATAGATAAATCTATATGAGCATTGGCCGCATGCCCAACCGGAGAGGTATCGCCCGGTCCGTGCCAGGCAGTTTTGACATTGAACCACTCACCAAGTCGCGCAACTTTCATGGCTGGGGTAATGCCTCCAATTTGCGAAATATGAATTCGGATATAATCAATCAGCTGATCAACCATCGGATCCCGGAACTCATTGATATTATTGAATAACTCACCGATGGCAATTGGAACTGTGGTGTTAGCCCGAAGGGTTTTAAGCCACTTCATATTTTCGGGAGAAAATGGATCTTCAATCAGGAAGGGGTGATATTGCTCTAATTGTTTGATCATGTTGATGGCATCCATGGGTTCTACCAATTCATGAACATCATGCAGCAATTCAATATCTTC
The DNA here is from genome assembly GCA_037137375.1 of Prolixibacteraceae bacterium. Lineage (GTDB taxonomy): Bacteria > Bacteroidota > Bacteroidia > Bacteroidales > Prolixibacteraceae > CAINVV01. Next base: position 43,768 of record JBAXKJ010000010.1, on the reverse strand, counting down.
GCCGCAATTTTTACGCACGATTTCAAACATTTTAGGCACCCTCTTCAGATAGGTATGCTGATCGGAGAAAGAATCACTTTGTCTGCCGAAGCCGGCCTCCTTAAAATCAGGTTTAATTTCCATGGTGCCCACACCTCCATAACCACCTTGTTGAATACGGACATGTCGGAAGCCCTGAGCCATGAATTTTTGAACATTTTCTGAGATCGCTTCAGGTGTTGGACCACTGGCGTGGGCATAACATTCGACCGCGATCCTGCATTTACCTCCAAGAAGTTGATATACAGGCATATTTGCCCGTTTTCCCTTGATGTCCCATAATGCTTCATCCAGGCCACTCAACGCATTATTAAGTACAGGCCCATTCCTCCAATAGGAACTGACATAAGCCGATTGCCACATGTCTTCGATATTGTCTACGTCTTTCCCGACACAAAAATCAACCAGATATTTTTCAATGGCAGTAACAACGGCAAAAGCCCTTTGTGTAAAGGTGGCACATCCAATACCATATAAACCCGGTTCACTGGTCTCCACTTTCACGATAACAAGATTTGCCCCTTCTGGTGCAGTAGCAATAGCCTTAACATTCGTTATCGTTACCTTGGGCATCCCGACGGCATAGGAAGGTGTTATACGTGTTTCCGCTCTTGCTTCGGGACTTTCAAAAAGTCCTAAAAGTCCTGCTGCTGAGCCTGCGGAAAATAGTTTCATCGCATCTCTCCTACTTATTCCTGAGTGAGTTTCCGACTTTTTCATTCGCTTAAATTATAGTTGGTAAGTATTAATTGAATCTGGTTTTATTTCAATACCCTCTTATAGTTCTCCACGAACATTCCAGCATAAGGTTCTGCATATTTCTCCAATTTTTTCATATCTGATTCAGATAGTTTTTTCATGCCATTCAGGACTTTTACGTTTGCCTCCAGTTCATTTGTATTCAAGCAGCCACTAATCAATGCAGAAACAGGAAGTGAATACACATACTGATGGAGATTTGCATAAGTAAGGTCCGTTTTTCCTACTACATCAGGAATATCTTCAGTCTTGATTTCTTTAGGTGTAGTATCTATTCGTTTACCCATCATGCTGCCACCTGCCATTGTTTTCATGGCTAGTATACCGTATTTTTTTTCTAAAAGTACTGGTAATACATGATGTTGGAAAGACTCAAAGAAAGGATCACAAACATTTAATGGCATTTGGCAGGTATCAAACTGAATGCCCAGTTCATCCAGCTTTTTTAGAAAATATAAATGTGTTTTAGGGCTTTGGTGTCCGGTAAAACCAATATATCGTGTCTTGCCTTTTTGTTTTGCTTCCAGAAAGGCATCCAGGACACCTGCTTTTAATCTACTGTCAACATCTTCAGGAGTATTAAGCGCATGTATTTGCCACAAATCGACATAATCGGTTTTTAAAGCTTTTAACGACTCATCCAGCATCTGACGTACCTCGGCACCCGTTTTACCAGGAGCTTTGGTCATCAGGAAAATCTGGTCGCGGTACTTGGGAGTAAGAAATTTACCCATGTACTCTTCTGAACGACCATTCACATATTTCCGGGCATTGTCGAAAAAACGAACTCCCAACTCCATGGATCGTTCCACCATTCTCTCAGCGTCAGAAGGACTATCAATGAATCCCAAATGGTAGCCTCCGAGGCAAAAAGCTGTTACTTTTTGACCATCCCTGGTCAACTGTCGCTGAGGAAGAATTTTACCCCATTTGTCGGACACAGGAATCGCTGAAGCCCAGTCTGCGATTAAACTTAAGGCTGCAACAGTTCCAACTTTCTTGATAAACTTTCTGCGATCTTCCATGGTATTTTATTTTACTTTTCGTTAATCGAAACCACTTTAACTCAAACCAGATCCTTCCACCTTAAAATTACGAGATTTTCACTTCTTATCGGTAACAATATCAGATCCATAAACCATGCCCGGTTTCGCGTTATTTTCACTGAACCCGGAGATATAATAGTTATTGGTTAGCTCTATGGAGACGCCAGCCGGATGTAGCTTCGCATACACGTTGTCCCCGGTAGCCTCACCCGGCATTTTCTGTGCGAAGTAAGAAGAGTATACATGTGTCTTTCCCCCTCTGTTGTCTATGCCGGGAGCACCGGAACGTTGGAAATTTGCCTGTTGGAAACGCACTGTACCGCTATTGATGATAGCCCCGATAACAGGACTTCCCCAAAACGCACTGTTGTACAGAATAAGTTGAGCATCAGGATGAATTTTGTTGGTATTAGCTTCTCCTCCCACAAGAACATATGACCTGACAGGCTCTGCTGTTCGCGTACAAACCAATTCGGAGTTGATCGCGACCAATTTGGTGTTTTTGCCGGCGTTTTCAACAAATAAAGAATACGAACATCCGTCTGAACCATGACCAATGACCGTCATTTTGCCGGGATCCTTACCTGTTATTGCATCTTTCAGGAAATGCAGTCCATAGAATGACCCGTAAACAAAATTGTTGAAGATCGTCTGGTTTTTAATGTCGGCAAATTTAAGCGCACTGCAATTTGATTGTAGGAAACGCGTCAAAGATATTCTTGGATATCCCTGTCCTCCTTGTGGAAGTCTGGAACCGTAATGCGGATTGAGCTGCATATTCCGGATAAATCCACCATTGGCACCTCCGCCGACCCAAATACCTGCTCGTGCGAGTACGCCGCCAAGATAATCAACATAGTGTCCGCTGGTGTTGTATGAAGCGAGGTCAATCCCTTTATCCCCGACCTCGGTCACATTAACAATATATACGTTCGGACCTTGTCCCTGGATCAGGAATGGTGTAACTCTGGGATTCTCAGGGCTGAAACCGTCTGTTGCAATATTAAGTTGTGCGATGGTAATTCCTCTTATTCCCGCACCTTCCCCGAGCTGTATAAGTGAAGCGCCCTTTTCTCCGGCAGTACCGCCGGAATAAGTCGTAAATAGTCCTGTCCCACCACTTTGAGTATGGTGTTGTACATCCCAGGTTCCTCTTATTTCGACTCCCGAAGGAACTTTAATAGGATTGTTCACCAAATATCTTCCACCCGGAAGATACAGTGTACCGCCACCGGCAGCCTTCACCTCGTTGAGCGCTATCTGCATTTTAGCCGAAACATCTTCGGTCGGCAGATCGTTGTTAAAGCCTGTGGCTCTTGGCAAATCGGCTTTTAAAACCAGGTTTGACGCCGGTCTTGGGTGAACTTTAATATCTGTTATTATATTTTTAGGAATCGGATCAAACAAATATTTTTTGTCGCTATTAATCTCAACTTTGGCAGATTTGCTGCTATTATTGATTTCCAATTTACGTTTATAACCGGAGTTTACCGATTTGAGCGTATTCACGTCAGTACCAAGAAACACATGACCGGCAGGTTTTTTAAAATCGCACTGAGTGAGTAGTACGTTACCATTGTTTATTCTAAGCGCGTATTCGTTGTATTCGCTAAACGTGCAGCTTTCAAAGGATATCGCACCATCGCTGCCATCGCTGACGATTGGTCCTGCGAAATCCACCCCATTAAATTGAACGGAAGTTTTGAAATCTTTGTAGAAGTACACGGCATTACCATCTTTCCCAGCCCCGAAAGTAGAATTGGAAATAAGCAAACCGTAAGGGTTGACAGCTTGAACATATAAACCTGTTCCGCAATCTTGGATATGATTTTCGTAAAACTGCGCATTTGGAGTATCGGAGAAACCGGGTTCCCTGCCGACCCACATCCCCGTCTTATAACCGGAAACGTACAGATAAGAGACGTATTCCCAGTCGGAGCGGTGCATATTGAATCCTGTGCCGTTCGCTCTTGTGTAACCAGTAACTTTTTCTAGTGAGGGTGAACCTGGAAGTCCGGAATTGGCCCAATATTTCGGGTCAATTTTGACATTCTCGATACGTCCGATATCGGTGCATACATGGATTTCAATTCCTGTATTGAGGGCGGTCATGTAGCTGTTCAACACATAATGCAATTCGCTCGGAGCTGAATAGAAACCGTTGTAAGCGTTTACAAGAGTTACATGTTCAACAGTTACACAGTCGCTGTTTGGCTGAAATAATGTCCATGGATATGGTTTTATGTCGTTGATATCCTGTTCCGGATACCAAATTGACAAGTTCGTCACGCCTGTTCCCGAGTTCATGTCAATAAATCTGTCGGCAATGCTGGTATAGGTAGTGCGGAGTGCGTTCCCGGCCTGCGAATCGTTCCACCAACTTTCAACAGTCCCGTTATAATTTGGCGCATTTTTGCCAACGCGAACTTCAAGAATAGTTCCGAGAACCTTACCATTGGTTGATTCAGGATCCACCCAGTCGCCGCGAAGTTGCACACTCGTTGGAAGATTCAACACATATTGGTAGTTAAAGTCTTTCATGCTTTGTTCAGTACCCTGACGTACCCTGACGTTCCTTTTGGCGGTCTGCGTGCTGCGGAACTCATAATTGCCCACCGGTATATACACCACACCACCGCCATTGTTATATGCGGCATCAATAGCAGCCTGGAAAGCGGATCTGTTGTCAAACCCTGGTTCGGCTTTCGCGCCAAATTTCGGATCGGTCACCACAAAGTCAGAAATAACCCAGTCCTTTGTATTGTACACAGTTTTTATGCTTTGTTGGGTTGTTCTCTGTTTATTCGCCCCAACCTGAGCATTAACAAGGGTTGCAATAAACATGGCAATCATGGTAATAATAGCCATTCTTCCCACCATTGAAACCAGGTTTAGCCCGTTTTTGAATTGGTTTCCGGGCCCTATTGCCCTGCAAAAATTACTGTGATCCTTCATAATACTACCATATTTAAAAATTACTATTCGACCTTTATCTTATTGTTTAACCAGCTTCTGTAAATAATTATTCCTGTCGGAAAGAATACTCAGAATATAAATTCCGGCTGAGTAACCGGTGAGGTTTATTGTTTCAAGGGTACTGTCCGATTTTCTGTTCATCAACAATTTGCCAAACGAATCATAAACGAGTAAGTGATATTCACCGGATGGGTTCAATTTCAGGTTATACTGACCATTTGAAGGATTTGGGTATACTGTAAAGTTGTTTTCAATGCGTTGCGGCGGGTTTATAGCTGTTGGAGTGTCTTGCCCCTCTTCTATTAGGAAGTCATCGAAATAAGCGGAATAAGAACCGGAACCGGAATGATCGTAGGCAAATACAATACCGGTAATGGTATCTCCCAGAAGGGTTCCGTTTCCAAACTGGCAGATAAACTGTTCGTAGCCTGTTCCAGGGGTTCCGTGTCCTGTAGAAGGGCTCATGCTGTTGCTATTTTGATCTCTGTAACCATTGTCGCGAAGGTTTCTTCCGTTTTTGGTCATCAAATCAACAAACACATAGCGGCCCAAATCGTTTTCAGTTTTCTTCCAGAAAGAAAGCTTCATATTCGGTTTTACTGCCATTTTTACGGCAGCAGTTTTGTAAACATAAGTTGCCGAAACATTGCTATTGATGCTTCCGGAAACTTTGACGGAATAGAGTCCGTTTTTTGCGTTGCCTTGCTGAATATCGCAGGCAGGATTGACGACATTTGAATTTGACAGCACGGCAGGGTTATAAAAACAGGGGTCGACATTAAAAGTCCCGGTATTTTGGGCAATTCCATTTACATAATTGTAGGCTGTAGTCCGTTTTTCGAAACTATTGCGGTAGAACACCGGGCCGTTGGAATAGGGAACAGGAACAGTTGCGGTTTCAGTTCTATTCCCTTTTAGCATTTGAATGGCAGCACCCGCAACCCTAAGCTGAAAATCGGACGAACACCAAATCCCATCCGCACTCGTTGTCAGGAAATATTGGTCGATCGGGATCATACTCCAATCTGTTGCTGCTTTCATGATAGCCGTGCCTTCATCATACTCATCAAACATGGCAAAATAAATGGAATTTACCCCTAAGCTTTTGATGTTCCTGGCTTGACGCCACATAAATTCTCCCGCATTTCGAGGGAAAGCATTCGGATCACCAGGGTTCCACTGCGACCAGGAAAATCCGGGAAAAATAACCGGTAAATACTTAATTTTTCTTGCGTCACAATAAGCCTTATCCAGCATCAAGTTACCAAGCTGGTTGTCTGCACCTGTGTTTTCCTTAAATCTTCCAACTAACCAGGGAGAAATCATATCGTATTCTACATAGACTTTTTCAAAACTCTCCTGATCGGCTGTTAGTGGCTGAGCCGGACCTTTGGCATCCCTGTCGTTTGTTCTCCAATAGGATGGAGTACCTCCAATCACATAACACCCTCGTGATTTCAGAAAATTTATCAATGCAATAGTTTCGGCTGCTGTCCCGGGGTGATTGTCGGTAAAGCCCGGACCCCAGACTTGTACAACAGGTTTATTTCCCACTTTTGCATAAGCAGGAGAAGATGTTAATTGATTATTTTGCTCCACATTGTACACCCAATCGAATTTTATGACATCATCCCAGGTCGCTTCCATTCCAGTGGAAGAAATATCGTAACATATGTAGAAAATGCGACCGGTGGCTTCCGCTGCCTGCTTAATTTTGAGTGATGCAGCGTTCGGAGAATTGATAATTGCCCCTCCAATACTCCCGATGAATCTCTGAACGGCTACTCCATCAATACCATACTCCTTCATCCATTGAAAATGCTTGTCAATCACTGTTTTGCTGGAAGAAGTAAAAAGTTTGGAAAGTGAACCGTTACCCAGATTAGCCAATGCCGTCTGGACCAGATCCGTTTCTGCATATTCTGAAACATCAGGATAGATTTCAACATGAGTCTTATTTGCCGCTGGAGGCGTATTTCCGCTCCAGTGAACCCATCCTGAAGTTGCATTACCTGTTGCAAACCAGACCTGATAACCGGCAACAGATTTGCCTGTAAACTCGGAGTACGAACTGGTGGAAACAACCGGAACAGTCTCCTTTGCAGGATCTAACAGGCCGATGGCAATCGCAATTTCTTTAATATAATTGTCCCCGCTTCCGCTTAAACGAAAATCGCACTTGTTGTTTTGGGCATTTCGCAAGGATGCGTTAGTAATTGAAACAGTGACTGTAATCCATGAATTGGTACCGGTTTTGGTAAAAGATACCGGTTTATAATTGTTCCCGTCGTTGGCATTGTATTGCAAACTGATGCTACTGGTTCCCTCATCAAAAAAAGAGATGTAAAAGATCAGGTTGTTTTGAGTTGAGGGAATGGTTGCATCATCGACATTGAAATAGGCATATTTTTTGTCCGGTATTTGACGACATTGAACCCCATCCCTGGTTGTTTGAATTGTATAGGGCTCATTGGCAGGATCTGTCACTGTAAAATGAGTCAGCTTATTAGACACAGCAGGGTCTGACAGCACAATTGATGCCACGGGTGTTGCCGCATTCAATACCTTGAAGCAGCAAAAAAGCAAGATGAGTAAACAAGTCTTGACCATCCCGGTTTTGTGTCCTTTAATTTCCATTTGAGGAAACTTTCTCATATTAGTTTACGTGCCTTAACCCCCTCGTAATGTGTGGATTTGTTTTTCTTTAACCAGACAAGCAGATCTTTACGCAATTCTTCTGCCCTGTCATTGTATTTGTCTTTTTCGGGATTGTTACCCAAAAGGTTATTCATTTCGTACGGATCGTTCTTCAGGTTAAAAAGGGTATTGATGACTTTGGACTCTGCAGAATAGGGAACAAATAATTTCCAGCCATCTTTTAGGATCATGTAGGCCGGAGTACGGTCCTCGTTATATAACCATTCGGTGACAACATATTTTCCATGTGATAAATCTGTGCCTTCAATCAGTGTGCGCAGGCTCTGACCGTCGGAAGGGTATTCGGGCATTTGCAGATAATCGTTGATGGTGGCAAAAAGATCGATATTCGAGACATAGCCATCCACGGTAGTTGATGGCTTTATATGACCCGGAAATCTGATCATCAATGGAATATGGGCCGACTCTTCATAAAACACATTTTTCTCGCGCATGCCATGTGATCCCAGCATTTCACCATGGTCGCTGGTGAAAATCACCAGGGTATTCTCTTCCAGCCCAAGATCCTTAAGCTTTGCGAGAATCTTCCCGACCCAGTCATCAATTTCCTTAACAAGGCCGTAATAATCAGAAATCATGTATTTTATCTTTTCCGGATCCGCAAATTCAGTATTCTCCAACCTTCCATTCTGACTCCGATATGGCGAATTCACCATTGGATCTGCAATACTTACCGGGACCGGCATCTTCTTAACAGGATACATTTTTGAATAGGGTTTAACCGGAAGCATGGGCGCATGGGGAAAATGCAGGGAACAAGTGATACTGAAGGTATTGTTTTTATTCCGTTCAAGTGCCTCCATGGTTTGTTTGGCGTGAAAAGCGGTAAAGGAATGTTCTGCCGGAATGGTCGACTCGCCATGGAGATCGGGCTGAATATATTTTTTATTCAACTGAAGTACTTCCTCGTTTGTCATGCCATAACGCTTATCCAATGGATTCAGGGTATATGGCCTATTGGTAAAAGTATCGTACAACTCTCCCGGCTTAAGACTTTCCCTTGGAAATTTGACATTTAAATAATCCATATATTGGGCTGTAAGTCCGCCGGGAGCAAAAATTGATTTGCCATTTTTTGCCTTTAATTCAGGATTCTGGTAGACTTCGGCATGAAACTCCGGACTGTGCCATTTCCCGTAATATTCGCAGCGATACCCACTTTTGTTCAATAATTCATCAAAAGTTGGCATTGGCATGCGACCCGTTTCCTTATTGGAACCTGATATTTCGTTGGTCAGTATCTGATGATTTTCGACGGTACAACCAGTCAGGATCGATGCTCTTGTGGGTGCGCAAACGGCACATTGGGTATAGGCATTTGTAAATAATGCCCCCTGTTTTGCCAGCCGGTCGAGATTAGGGGTTTTGAGTATTTTGTTTCCAGCAATGCTCAGCGCATCAAACCGTTGTTGGTCGGTCATGATAATCAGCAGGTTTGGTTTTTTTTGTGCATTTGCATTGACTGAAAAAAACAAACTTAAAATGATGCCGGGGCCAGTTTTTAATGCGGTATTAATATATCTATTCATATTTATATCAATTATTTAGTTCGTTATTTTTATTTTTTTGCTGACTTGCTCATTACTTCCTGTTTTCCTATGTCCGGTATCTTGGATGCAAAATCCTGATAATAGCCTCTAAGCTTTTCTATTTCAGACCTATAAGAATTGTTGTTGATTTGATTTTTAGTTTCCAGTGAATCCAATTTTCGGATGAAAAACTGATCACCAAACGACCTGAAGTCAAATTTTCTTTGGTGATCAGTGGGGTCAATCATGATCCCCAATTTATAATCCTTGGTAATCACAGTTGCCTGAAACCAGCTTTCCGATACGAAATATTCCCGCTTCATTGGCGCCCCTTTTGTCAGTGTTTTTACAAATGATTGTCCCTGAAGTGGATATTTCAATTTTGGCATTTTCAATCCGAGCAAATCGACCAGCGTAGGATAGATATCCACTAAACTTACCAGTTCAGCAGACCGTTTACCTTTCTGTTTGTTCCCGGGATACCGGATGATTAAAGGAATATTTAGAATATCCTCGTAAACATTTTGTCCGGCTGCCGCCTTTTCCACCATTCCATGGTTACCAACAAAATCGCCGTGATCTGAAGTGTATATTACTATCGTCTCATTTGCCTGACCTGTTTCATCCAAGGCTTTCAGTATTTCACCAACCTGATGATCCACTTCGGTTACCAGTGCATAGTAGGCTCCGATATAATTCCGCCAGAGTTGTTCGTCAGCGTAGGCTTTATCAACATTCCAAACTTTATTGGCTCCATCGCGAATCGATTGCATCATTGGGGGAATATTCTCTTTTGGTTCATAAAGGCTTGCAGGTTTTCTGATTGAACTACCATTAATCCTTCCCTTCCCCCATGCTGATACATCATACCTATCCATGAATTTTTTCTGTGGGGTATATGGTTGATGGGGATTATAAAATGTTGCCCAGCAGAAGAATGGTTTATCACTTTTGGCCTGGTCTTTAATCATCTGTACAGTTAGCTGAGTAGTAAACGCCCCCATGGTCATGTTCTCGGGCAACGCCGAAATCCGGGTTCCAAGGTCAGCAGTTGGAAGTTTCTCTTTTCCATAGGATGAGCATGGAGAACCTTTCCCAAATTCAGCAGACCAGTCTTGGGCAAATTCTTTTCCATAACCCAATTTCTCAACCCACTCCGTATAGCTGTTTCCTGGCGTTTCATTGCACAAATGGCTTCTCTGAACATCCCATCCACTATCTACAGCCTGCGATGTATGTCTTTTACCGAAAGCAAAGGTGTTGTAGTTGTTTAGTTTAAAAATTGTTGCCAACGAAACGACCTCATTCATTACCTCCGTGTTTTCTCCATTGGAAATCAAACCGAGGGTGCGCGAATACAAACCTGACATTAGAGACGACCTTGAAGGAGCACAGATACCTGTTGTACAATAAGCCCTATCAAACACCACTGATTCTTTTGCCAGTTTATCCAGATTAGGTGTGATTACATCTGGGTGACCTTCGAAGCCCATCACTTTTTTATTGTGCTGGTCCGAGAAAAGAATGAGGACATTGGGTTTCTTTTTTTGTCCAAATGAAAAACCAACAGTCGTCAGAAGCAGTGTCTCAATGAGTATTATTCCTTTCAATGCTCCTTGTAAAATCATATTTTCACAAATTATGCTTAATAAAATATCAGGTTTTAAGGCTTCATCAACTTTGTTAAATCAACCCTGTCGTATGGATTTTCTGCAAAAGCTGCATAGTATTCAAGTTTTATGTTTTCTTTTTTTTCATCAATATTGATAACGGCATATCCAGGCAAATCGGTTTGTTTGTAATAGGTCACATATTTTGCTTCTTCGGCTAACATGGCTTTCCTGACGTCAAGGGTTTCCGGCTGCCAGCCAGGAACATTTTCTGCCAGGGAAGGTCCATATGCTGTTATAACCTTTTTTGGTTTTTGGTAGTTTCTGTCCTTAATGACACTGATAACCATGACCTGCACAATGGGTCCGTACTTTGTATCGCGGCGTACGACCGAGTACCTATGAAGATGACCACACAAAACAACCGCATTATTCCTGGCAATTACTTCAAGGAGTTTTTCCCTTTTTAACGGTTCGTTTCGTAAAATATGCCAGCACCTTTCCGTCACTGGAATAACAGGCTCGTGTATGACGACAAATTTAAATTTGGCTGCCGATCCGGCAAGTTCATGCTCAAGAAAAGCTATTATGTCTGTTTCTTTGTCCCATGGATCAATGCAGGTTATCTGAACATTTTGGTAGCGATAAGTGTAGTTCGCACTTTTGATTTCCGGGTTACCAGTTTGTTTTTTTAACATAGGAATATAAAATTCCTCAAACGCTTTTACCGCTCCGGGGCCTGTAATATCATGATTTCCCTTGGCAATGATCCATGGAACCGGCATCTTGATTTCTTCTATTGCCCGCATTGCGTTGGAAGCCATTTGTTGTGCCTTTACTTCAGAGCCTGCCAAACCTTCCGACAAATCTCCAAGTTGAACAATCGCTTTGACCTTTGAATCTTTTGACACTACTCTATTTTTGAGAATTGCCATAAAATCCTTCCAGTTCTCCCCGGTGTATTTTGTATATTCTTCAGTCACCTGCCGAAGATCATCTGGTTTTTGGCCAAGCCACACCATATCATGATCTTGTAATAAATCATAATGCAGATCGCCCAGCACAATAAAACTGCTTTTTTGCGCAACAGATGCATGAATAATCATGCTGAAAAAGAAGATGAAAAACAGTGCTGTTTTCATGGTTAACTTATCCCTTATTTTCTAATAAGATTCTCATCCAGCTGAATAATTTCTCCTGATTTGGTTTGCGACTCGAACTGGTGTGTCAGGGTCCGGAGACTCAACTTTTGGCCATTTTTCGAAAGGATTTTTACTCCTGTCACTTTACCGTTTTTCCAGGCCAGATCTACCACAAAACCACCGCGGGCACATAATCCGGTGACTGATCCTTCGGATAGGGCTGATGGCAATGAAGGCAGTAATTGAATTTCATATCCTCCATCCTTATTGCGTGACTGGCTCTGCAAAAGCATTTCGGCAATGGCAGCAGAAGCTCCAAAATTTCCGTCAATCTGGAAGGGTGGATGGTTGTCAAACAGGTTCGGCAGGGTCTTGGTGGTCAAAAGTACAGACAACAACTTGTAGGCATGATCCCCATCCTGCAGACGGTTCCACATGTTAATTTTCCAGGCCAGTCCCCAGCCTGTGCCATCGTCGCCGCGAGCCACCAAAGTTTTACGGGCAGCTTCTGCCAATTCCGGAGTACCCAGGGTGGTTATCTGGGTTCCGGGATATAGGCCAAACAAATGAGAAGTATGACGGTGATGCGGATCATTTTCCTTATAATCTTCAGCCCATTCCAGGATACGTCCGGTGGCTGAACTGATGCGGATTGGCGCCAGGCGATCCAATGTCTTTTTACATTCGGCACTGAAGGCGGCATCTGTTCCTAAAATTTCACAGGCTTCGATGCAATGAGTCAGCAGATCATGGATGATTTCAAGGTCCATGGTTGCTCCGTAAGTAAATACAGATTTCTGTCCGTTCGGAAGATAGAATTCATTTTCAGGAGAATACGACGGATTGGTAACCAGTTTCCCCGGACATGCAGTCCCGGTAGGCGCTTCTACCAGAAAATCCATGATAAAACGCGCGGCGCCTTTCATCAACGGGTAAGCACGATTCTTCAAAAACTTTTTATCACCGGTGTAGGTGTAATGTTCCCATGGATGTTGTGCCAGCCAGGCAGATCCCATCGGCCAGATTCCCTGCGGACCATCGGCCGGAGCAGTAAATCCCCAGGCGTCGGTCAAGTGATGAACCACCCATCCTCCTGCTCCGTACTGCAGTTGTGCTGTGTGTTGTCCTGGTTTTACAAGGGCATCCGAAAGGTCGAAAAGTGGAAGGTGCATCTCGGAAAGGTTAGTGATTTCGGCAGGCCAGTAGTTCATCTGTAGATTGATGTTCGTATGGAAATCGGCATTCCATGGCGGATTCATCTGCCAGGCCCAAAGTCCCTGCAGGTTGGCCGGCATACCTCCCGGGCGTGAACTGCAAATCAGTAAATATCTTCCATACTGAAAAAAAGTTTCAACTAAACCCTGATCGGCTTTCCCGGACGCTTTGGCAAGATCGAGTCGTTTATTGGTGGGCAGAGCCATGATATCGGAAGCGACCTGTCCAAGGTGAAGATCGACACGGGTAAAAAGACGCTGATGTTCATTCAGGTGAGCCAGTTTGAGCTTCGCGAAGTCTTTTGACGCTGCTTTTGCAATTAGCTTACTGCAATTTTTTACCGGATCAATTTTCAGGGAATTTATATCGGCCGACATATTTTTCATTCCGGGATAATTGGTAGCTCCGGCAACTAATAACATCACTTCGTCCGCTCCGGAAATATTCATTATTCCGTTTCCTATGGTAATTTTTCCACCTTTGCAAATGGCTTTTACCGATGCAGCAAAACTGATTCCGCGCGGTTTTCCATCTTTGTCTTTGATGGGTAACCGACCGGTCATAATCAGCGAATTCGGATCATTTGGATTGGCTTCACAGGTGGCATCCTGCTGACGTTTCAGTGTGAGTGCGAAAGTAATCTGAGATTTTTTGCTGGCCGTAAAATGAATAACGATCACACCATCGACCGGAGAAGCGAATGCTTCGCGCGAGTAAGTCACTCCATCTGAATTGTAATTTGTGCTGGCAACCGCAGTGGCCAAATCCAGGCTTCTTACATAATTAGTAGCATTCATTATCGGGGTATCGAACCAGAGTTCGCCCAGCGACTGGTAAGGTTTGACACCCTTGGGACGCCCCATCATAGTTAATCCAGCCAGTTTAACCGCTTCGTTGTTTTTGCCTTCGAAGAGTAGTTTTCGTACTTCAGGTAATGCATTCAGCGATTCCGGATTACTGGCGTCAAGTGAATAACCATCCCAAAGTGTACTTTCATTCAATTGAATCCTTTCGTCGGCAACCCCACCGAATACCATGGCTCCCAGCCGGCCATTCCCCAGAGGTAAAGCCTCTTCCCAAACTTTGGCCGGAGTTTGATACCACAACAGATAATGACCTTCAGGTTTTTCACCACCGGTGGACACCTTTGCCCGATCATCCCACTTGGCAGTTACTTTAGGGGGACGGACGCTTGCCGGGACCAATGTGTTGGCGTCCTGTGCCATCACAGTTTCACAACCGATCAGAATGAGAATTAAATAAGATAGAAATTTCATTATATTTTTCATATCAATATTGATGTTTAGAAATTTCGCGAAAGGTATAGTAATAATATTCTGAAGCAAAGCAGCATTTAATATCTACCTGATGTTGATTGATTTTTTCCATTTCTATCTATTGCTTTTAGTTTCGAATAGTCAGGAGTTAGAGGGGTTATCTCTTGCGCCAGTGCATCTATGCCAACCATAAAAATCACAATCTACCCAAAAAGAATCCGCATGATCCGTGTTATTCGTATTTTCATTTTTTCAACATGATTGTTTTCCCGGTTTTGGCAGACTCTCTGGCAGCCGATAAAATTTCGACGACCGTCACATTGTTTTCCAGGGAGTAGAGATCGTATTTAGTCATTTTAATATTTCCTCTTAAAACGTCAGCAAAATAGGAGAACGGATCTTCATAAACTGCAATATCCTGTGAGGTTACAATTGCGGCCTTTTCAGTTTTCATCGATTTGCATCTTAGCCTCATGTTTTTATTATTATCGGCCAAAATGTATCCCGTTTCGCCGTATATTTCCATATCCTTTCTGTTAAAAGGCCAGTTCCAGGAGGCTTGAATAATGCATTGAGACTTAGGATAAGTAACCAAAATGGTCGCTTCGTCCTCAACTTTCGGGTAAATCTCAGGTTTAAAGTGCTGGGTGACTGCAGTAACCGAGATGGGCTCTTCTCCCTTCGTCAGATAGGTCATTAGATTAGCTCCGTAACAACCGAAATCAATGAGTGCACCGCCTCCATTTTGAACAGGATCTGTCAGCCAGTCTAAAAAGACTTTGTCGCAACCAATTTCTTTCGGACCCTGGTGTCCATCGTGAATAACAACCTTCTTGATGTTTCCAATGAAATTACTGTCGTTAACAAGTTGAAATGATTTTGCAGTGGAAGGATACCAGGATGTTTCATAATCGGTAAGCAATTGAATGTGGTACTTACCAGCCAGTTCAACCATCCTTTTAGTATGTTGGACATTGGTGGCCAGCGGTTTTTCAACCATTATATGTATCCCTCTGGGAGCACATGCTTCAACAACTGCCATGTGTTCGAAAATGGAACCAAATGCCACAACTGCCTCTGGCTTAACGTTGTCGAGCATCTTTCCCAAGTCATTGTATATCAGTTTGGGATCAAATCCATATTTTTTCGAGAGCTTGTTTGCCAGCTCAGTATTGGGTTCAAAGACTCCCACCAATTGAAAATCCCCCTTGTCCTTTCGGCCCAAAATAAAGGCAGTGTGTCCGTGGGTCATTCCGGCAATGGCCATACGAATTGGCTTTTGAGTGGTCGGTTGTGCCTGAATTTCAGGAAGAACCATTAACACAATCACAAAACCGATGATAATACTTTTAATTGTCTTCATCATTGAAATCTAATTTTTATCCCCACCTCTTTCCGACGGAGGAGCATCGGTTGGTGAACTACCCCATGAAAGGTTTGCTTTCGGCCCCATAATTAGCACCAGCTTCCCGCCGCCGGCAATATCGGTGTGACTAAACCAGGGTTTGTTCCATTTATGCCCGTTCAATTCTGCCGACTGAATGTATTTGTTCTCGTTGGACGCATTTTTCGCCTCAATCTCGAAAACCTTTCCGCTACCCATATGAACCTTTAAATTTTCAAACATCGGACTACCTATATTATACGCTGGAAATCCTGGAGTTACAGGATAGAAACCCATGTACGAAAAAACTACGAACGAGGTCATTCCACCGCCGTCTTCGTCTCCCGGAACACCCATCAGGTCATCTCGGAACCATTCGCTGAGCAGACCTCTGATTCGTTTTTGTGTTTTCCAGGGTTGACCCGCGTAGTTATATAAATACGGAATATGCAAGCTAGGTTCGTTAGCCATCGAAAATTGTCCAACGTTTCCAGTGTGGTCGGGAAGCTGTGAATAAAACTCAAATTTAGATTTTCCTAATGGCTGCGAAAACATTGCATCCAGGTTATGAACAAATGCTTGATTACCACCCATCAGTTTGATTAAATCCGAAATATTATGCTGAACATCCCAACGATAAACCCAGGCATTATTCTCGTCATAATACTGGCGGGCACCCATGCCACCTGAAAAGACATAATCGAATGGCTCGACAAACTTACCGTCACTATCTTTCGGATGAAAGAAACCGGTTCCCGGATTGAACAGATTTCGGTAGTTATATGAACATTTCAGAAAATATTTATAATCATCCGTTTTGCCCAACTCTTTTGCCAGTTGAGACAAGCACCACTCATCGTAGGAAGTACCCAGTGTCACGGCAACAGGCTGACGGCGTTCGAACGAATGAACTTCGGGGATGGTTTCCTGTTCGCCGACTTTCAAGGCAGGAAGGTATCCATGATCTTTGTAAAACTGGTCGAGCTTTCCGGCTGGTTTGGCAGACCATGGTGCAAGTGTTTTTTCAGTGATTGCACCTTTGCAGGCCTGGTATGCTTTCTCAGGATCAAAGCCACGCAATCCCTTCCGGTAAGCATCAATCACTGAAGCAACGCCGTGGTTGGAATTCATGCTGCGACTATCTCCAGTGATGGTAGGGAAAGTTGGCCACCAGGCATGTTCCATCTGGCCTGTCATCTCTACAAACGAATGCAGAATATTTTCTTCTTTTTTTGGATCAATCAGGATTCTAAGCGGGTGGTGGGCACGGTAGGCATCCCAGATCCAGTCGTCAGTAAAAAACGGTGTACCGTTGTCGTTATGAACAGTTGCATCATAAGCACTGTAATAGCGACCATCTTCGGAAATGCAAACCGGACGCTCAAAAGTGCGGTAAAATGAAGTATAAAATATCGTTTTATTATTGTCTGTACTTCCGGCAACTTCAATTTTTCCAAGGGCTTCGTTCCATATCAAACGTCCATTCTGCTGTAAGGTTTTTACATCGGAATTCTGAATTTCGCGCTCTAGATTTTTCCTGGCCTGGACTTCATCAATAAACGAAATGCCGTAGCGCAGCCGTAGCGACCTGGTACCCTGACTGTATTTCAAGACGACACATGCATCCCTTCCTGAAGCCTCCTTTTCGCTGGTTAGTACACCAGATTTCAAAACAGAAATATTTTGAGGAGTTTGTTGTGGCTTCACGTAAAGGTAAACCTTTGTGTTCTTACCAATGGTCTGAAATCCGGAAACTGCTTCTCCGTCCCATCTCAATGCACCGTCACGTGAATTCAGGATAAGGTAGGCCGGAAGATCCTTTGTGAAATCAAGTTCATAGATAGCCGACTGGTGTGAAAGGCCGAACCTGACTTCCGTTTGTTGCTCGTCGAGGTAAACAGAATAAGAATAAGGAGTGAGCTTTTCCTGATCATAGCTATACAAAACAACCGGTTTGATGTCTTTTTCATCTCCCTGAAATGGGCTCAGATTAAAAGCAAAACTTCCGCGATGGCTGGTCATGATCAAGGGCAAACCTCTCAACAATTCGCCGGTAAAATCACCCCGATCAGGATAAACGCGCAAAAGACTGTTAGGCAGATGAATGGTGGGGAAGGTGGGAACTAACAGATGGCTGATGTTTCCGATATAGGGATTTACATAGTCAACCGGTTGTTTTTGTGCAGAAACCCGGTCGACTAACCCAAAAATCAGAACGATTAGTCCCAGGAAAAAACTACTGCTCTTCTTACTAAAACTAGCTTTCATAATGATGTATTTATTGAACAACTTTAATATTTTCAATTCGTCCGGTTCGATGCCAAACCCAGAGCGTTCCGACCTATCGGTAGGAGTTTTGTGCCAACCTTGATATCCGCACATTTGGAAGTATAAATTCATTTCTGTCAACTATTACTGTTTGGTCATTTCTCTTTCCCATAACTTATTTGTACCGGAGACTTCAACCGGCTCTCCTTTTTCCGCTTTTTTAGCAAGGATTACATCTTCCTTCACAAATTCTGTCAAGGCAACCCAATCAAGTATTTGTGTCCGTGCTAAAAGTTGTGGTTGATAATGAGCAGCAGCTGTTTTGGCATAATTTTCCCAGGATCCGACAGCTTTCTCCAGCTCTGTGACCGCTGTTGTTTTGCTTTTTTCTTCGCCGGAAAGGCGATACATGGATAAATTGACTGCCCCCTTGATTTTATGTGAATAGTATTCTGCCAAATAGCCAAGTGCAGAAAGGTCTCCAAGAGTTTGGGCCAATTCCGGATTGTTCCCAGCTTTTATTTTTGACACCCCTCCCAAGAGGTTCATGGATGCCTGTTCCAGTTTTTCTGCCACTTCAAATGGGGTCAATTCTCCTGACACTTTGCCTTTCAGCACAAAATCACCGATCGAACTTACGCCTTGTTCAGGCATGCAAGGCACCCTGCAAAAACTATTTACATCATGGAATTTTTTGCCATCGAAACACCCTTCTGCAATAAATTCAAAATCGTTCTGCCTGAAATGAATTTTGTCCACCCACGAAATAACTTCGGATGTCGATTTCCAGGTATCATAAAGCAACTGACCATTCACCCCGGGGAAATGGGCTTTGATGCGGTTAACATAAAAGGATTCGGGTAAATTGGGATTATAGCCTGCCCTGCCAAAAATCATAAACAGGTACCATTGTTTGTCTATTTCGTATTTGGGCAATCCCTTTGGGTTTTTACTATTGAAATCGCGTCCATAAATATAGCCGTCTGGTCCCCAGAAATAGCCGCTCATCAACTCTTTTGGCATATTTTTAATGTAAGCATCGGCGTATTCTGGATTGCCCCATCTGAAATTAAAAATATCATCGTTGCGGACATTCATCCAGACCTTGACTTTGTATTTCTCCACCTGTTCGCGGTAAATATGTTTAAACCAGGGTGGTGTTGTACTGCTGAACATCCGGGCCCTGGAATATTTGAATTCTGTATCGAAAGGTTCGCCATAATCTTTGAATGCTTCCGATATTTGGTTCATATCGCTTTGGTGTTGTCTGAAGATAAACGTCGGCCTTATCTCCGATTTCAATGCCTGGGCCTCCTTCACTGCCTTACCGAACGCAGACCAGATCCAGTTTTCGATCGAAAATTTTCCCTTCAAATTATTGATAGTATGTTCTCCGGCAGTAACCCCTATCCCCTTTATATTGGGATAGGTCAGTAAAAACTGCTTCACACTTTCCCGGGTATAATCCGCTGTTTCCTGATTATCCTGTCTGCCAAGAATTCCGTGTTTTCCCAAGGCATTCATCACATAAACATTCCAGTGGTACAGGTGGATGTCAATGCCCCTGTCATCAGCATACTGGAATACTTTTTTCCAGAAAGCAATTTTTTCATCAATGGTTATTTTCTTGATCACCTTCAGGTATTTTGGGTTTTGAATATCTTCCCCACCCCAATCCCTGTCAATCTTTGCGGTAATAGGATTCGTATAAACACAAACATCGTTCAGTGCCACATCTTCATAACCGGGTACTTTAACCATGGAAGGGTATGGATGAAGGCTCCAAAGTGTCAGTAAGTTATAGCGGTAACGAGCCATATTGTCCAGGTAATTCTTCCAAAAGTCAAAATCCCACATCGTTTCAATGTTTTTCTGAGCCGCATCGCCGGTATCGTCATAACTTGGCGTACGGGCATCAAGTGGAAAATTGAATTTTATCCCCCGGTAGGGCATGTACGGTTTGTCGGATAAATTACTGATCTGCAGTAGATTTTTGCCATCCTGAATATTTTCGGCCAGCTCCAGTCCCGCGTACATCAATCCATTTGCATCACCCCCTTTGGCAAGAATCGTATTCCCTTTTCTGGAGATTTGGTACTCCTCTCTCGCCAAAGATTTATCCAGTTCGAAATTCACAAGGATCAATTCGGGACCTGTAGAAAAATTGATGCCTGCTGTCTGTCCTGCTTTTCGGAATTCATCGATGGCAAACTGGAGTTCAGGAATGTTTTTATCGTAATTTATAGTCACAAAAGTTGGTTTGGATTTGCCAAAACAAGAGGCGACTATGAAAATTGAAAAACAGATTGATAACAGGTCCTTCATGGTTATTGTTTATCTCAATTTTTAGGAAACACAGATCACTTTCTTTCAGGAATTGTAAACGACAGAGGAATTTCTTTCCTCAGCATTTTGGCGGCTTCTCCTGTCAACCAGAGGTAGTGGTCTGATGGCTTTCCATCCATTCCCACAAACTTGGCAATACTACTGACGGGAGGGTTGTCGGTAACTTTGAAAATGGCAGTTCCTTCATTTACTTCGTCGAACATCGCAACATAAATCATGTCTGCACCGGCAGCGATGGCAGTCGATAGTTGTTGCCAATAAAAAGTGCCTCCCATTCGTGGAATAGATCCAGGTGGTTTCTCCTCCTCGTTCCTGGATTGACGGCTCAAATTATGCCAGCTGAATCCCGGACAAACACATGGGGCATAATCGACATGGTTCTCTTTGCACCACTTCATGTCTTTCAAAATGACATCGCGGTAACGGTCCATGTCATGATGCAACAAGGGGGTAAACCGTTGAACCATCCAGGGCATAACAATATCGGCTTGTTTGATAATCTCATGCAAATAGGAATCATGCACACAATCAGCATCTAAATCGCGCCAAAAAGTTGGCACACCGACCATCACGCTGCATCCGCCATATTGTGGGTCATTTTTCAGGAAATCGATAAAACGTTGAATACCGATGTTCCGGATATCATACGGGCGGTCGGGAAAACCTATTCCCCAGATAGTAACCAATGGTTTCCCGCGATGGAAAATATAGGTGTGGATTCCCTTTTGATTGGTTACATTCAGGGAATCGACCAGGTACTTCCAGTCATCGACCAGTAAAGAACAGTCTTCTCCGGATGCTTTCAAGCCAGAAAGGTCATACATAACACCAATAGCCCTTTCATACCTGGAAGCCGCTTCCAGGGCATTCCTTAAAATTCTCGTCTCCGCATTTTTCCGATTTTCAGGACGTGCGGCATTGAAGAAACGTTGCATGAAGACGCCGTCAAGGCCGTACTGTTTCATCCATTTAAAATGAAGGTCGGTTGTACTTTTATCTGCCGAGTTGAAGAATCTGGCTGTTGTGCCGTCTGCCAATTTCAACCCGGTAGGGTAAGTTTTTTCATATTCGGTGACATCCGGCCACATATCAATCCGGACCTTTGACTCATCGGGGTACATAATTCCATTTTCTGGAAGGCGGAACCATCCCTGGTAACCAGCCATCACCAGACCTTTATAGGAAGGATATTTTGTATCCGGGGAATGTTTGGTCCGGGCACCTGCACAAATTCCAATTAGCAGGAATAATAAAACAAGAAGATTAGTTCTCATAGGATGTTGTATAGAAATTTTTCTCAAACTCACATTATTAAGATTTGGGATAATGAAAGATAACAATTAAGCATAATTATCTTACGCCCAATTAACCAAAGCGATGGCGGTAACTAAATAAAGAGAGCCTGAGACATTAAATTAGATCTCAGCCCTACGGATATTTAGGCTGAAACAAAATCGGGAGACGAGTGAAGGAGTTTAAAATGGATTTGATAACATATTCAGAATATGTTATCAAATCCATCCATAATTAAGGTACGACAACCTTTACAATCGGCGAATAGTTGTATCTACGACTTAAAGCGTTTACATCAGCTCCTACACGTACATAATAGGTATAACCTGATTTGACAGGAAGAGGGCCCATGGTATAGGTTATCGCATCGCTGGTTGCTGGCAGTTTAAGATTTGTCAACTCTGCCGCCCAGGTCCTGTTAATTGATTTTCTCAAATTGTTATATTCTGCTATGTTAATATAATTTGAGTTTCCGCAAAAGGTAGTCAGGCTTAAGAAAGGCTTGACCTCATAGAGATTCGGAAGTGCCGTAGTACCTTTCACAAGTAGAGGAGCCCTCACTGTGCAGGTCAGGGTCAAACCTGTCCCAACCAGTGATGTAGTCAAATCCGTAACCTGCAGGTAAGGAGTTACCTTGAAATCTTGTTGGGTCTCTTTATCCAGGACTACCCCTTTTACGGTATCCACTGGCCAAAATGGTCCATCATAGGGAAGCATATCATAAGTTCCTGAAAATAGCTTCGCATTGTTATATGAGCCGTCAAACTTAACTGCCAGGGATTGATATTGGGCAACGGTTCCGGGGTTCATTTTTTCCCAGGTCCTGTCAATGATGCGAATTTGCCAGTCGTTATTGTCCATCGCCAAATTCTTCCCGGTATAGGAATCGACTATATTTCCATATAACCGCGAACCCGGTTCGTCCCAGTTATCGATTTTCTGGCATGAAGCTAACGACAACAGCGCCGCTCCAAACATTAAATACAATAAATTTTTCATATATATTTTGTGTCAATGGTTAAAAAATTAATAAAGCGGATTCTGGGGTAACAAATTGGTGTTCTTGTTAATTTCTGACTGTGGAATTTTCTCATACGCCGCACTCTTTGGAGCTGAAATGGCTCGGTTATCCCTGTTAACTTCATCAATGAAAATATACTTTTTTTCATCGAAAACATAATAACAGCTCATCGCCCTCGGATAATGGAGGTTTAACACCTGGTCTGCAATTCTCCAGGTTTTGAGGTCCCACCAATAATGGTTCTCAGTAAAAAGTTCGCGCAAACGCTCATCACGGATAAATTGAAGGCTTGCCTCGATCGGGTAACCGTAGGTGTTGCTCACGGTTTGATTAAGGGCCGGGCGTGTGACCTGGCAACCGGCGCGCACACGGATCATTTCGATGTAATCGAGCGCTTCTGTCCTCTTGCCCAGCTCGTAAGCCGCTTCCGCCGTATTCAAATAGATTTCACCTAAGCGGAACACAATCCAGGACTGGTTCTCCTTGTTTACGTTTGTTAAGGCTGTAGTCCGGGTTATATCAATGTACTTACGCATATAAGCGCCTGTAAAGCCATTGTTTACAAAACCCTCGGCGCTCATCCCATGTCTGCCGCTCAGAAGAACACCTTGATAAGTAGTACCCTTGGTAGCACCTAAAAGACGGTTGCTCGTAGCGTTGACAGGAGCTGCGTTACTACCACTTTGCGCATCTGATGCCAGCCCGGCAAAATGAAGGTAAATGCCCCGTTGGATTTCGAAAGTAACATTGTGACACACATCTCCATCAAAAAAGCAGGTACCCTGCAAACGGGGTTCCATCCCAATTTTAATGTCGCTGCGTTTGTTGAAACGGACTGGTTTCCCTTGCGCGTCGACGAGAGCGGGGAAGTCGTACATCTGCATAATTTCCAGTGCCGGAAAACCGTTGGCGCCAACAAAAGAGGACATATCCGGGAGAGGCAACATCAGCGCATCATAACAATGTCCAAAAGTCTGCCCATCGTAACCCTTGCTAAACATCGTCTCGGAAGAGGCTTTATCCAAAAACAGGTTGGCAAAATTGGTCGCTTTATCCGGGTAATTCTTCGTATACAGCGCGTAAGGCCCCGCTTTGATCATAGTACCTGCATCGTAGGCATACTGGAAAAATTCATTCGCCTTGGAAGGGTCCATGCCTACAAGACCTTTTTGTACTGAAGCATCCGTGCCAAGACCCAGGTACTGGGTATATTTGGCTATCCTGCCTGCATAAAGCATGGAACGTGACATTAAAGCGGCAGCCACATATTTGTTGGCACGCCCTGATACACTGGTAGCACTCATGTTATCCATTGCAAACTTCAGGTCAGCATAGATAAATTTCCAGGTGTCGTACTCCGTATTACGAGATACATTCAATGTGGCCGGGTCGCCGGCTACCGGATCCTGCACCTCCGTTACAATCGGCACACCCCCGTAACGTTTGGCTAATCCTTCGTAATAGAAAGCGCGAAGGAAACGGCCTTCTGCCAATAAAGAGTTATAGGTAGCGGCATCGTACTTGTCTTTATAATTGGGGAAATTATTAATGAAAGTATTGATATATCGGATAGGGGCATATGGCCAGTAACCAAAACCAGCACTATTCATCGCTACGTTCCAACCATAAATTTCACCGGTCATTTGTGAAAGGCTGTTTTTATATGCCTGCCATTTGTTGCTATTGCCTGGCATATAACCGATAAAATTATTATTTAGGTCCTGATCAGTGTTATTAACATAATAAATGAAGTCTTCAATCGGAAGTCGCATATAGGCCTGAATAAAATATTTCTGTACGCCATAGGAAGTACCGAACAACGCGGGCTCATCCAGAATACCTTTGGGTTGTAACTCCAGGTCATAGCATGAAGAAACGGCAAACCCAAAAAATGCTGCAAATAATATAAGTCTTAATTTCATGGTTCTCATTTTTTAGAATTTAATGCTTGCACCAAGCGTGTAGGTTTTATTGACTGGGTAGCTATAGTAATCCACATAGTTATTGGTATTTTCCGGGGTTGATCCCTGACGTTCCGGGTCTAAATATTTCAGTCCGGTAAACGTTAAGAGGTTATAACCACTGAGGTAAACTCTTAAATTCTTGATCCCAGTTCTTGACAATAATCTTTTGGGTAAAGTGTAACCCAGTTCCAGGGTCTTCAGACGTAAGTAAGAAGCATCCTGGACCATGTTGCTTCCCAGGGCACGGTCGTTGTGAAGTGTAACTGGCCAAAAACCCGGTATCCATTGGGTTGTGGTGCTAAAAAAGTCCGCGTTTGGGTCTGTCGGGCGCCATCTGTCCATAAAGTACGACAACGTTTGTTGTCCGTTAAAAGACAAAGGATGATTCAGCAGCTCACCATATGCGACGTAAGTCCCGAATGCTCCCTGGAAATTCATTGCCATATCGAAGTTCTTCCAGGACCCCCCCATATTAATCCCATAGTTAAACAGGGGAAGCCCGTAGGTAGCGATCGGGTGGACATCATTGCCGTCCACTACACCATCCTCATTCCAGTCGTTTTGGATCCAGTCGCCCGGTGTTGCGCCCTGGCCCATCGGAAGATTATAGTTACGGATTTCGTCCAGACTAGTAAACATGTGTACTGATTCGTTTTCCCACCAGATATTGTTGTAACGGCCACTGGTACGGTTGCGCCAATAGTCGTACTGGTTGTTGGCAACATTTTCAAGCCATTTGGTACGCATACTTCTTGTGGCTGATATTTGGGGGCTTATATAGTAAGAGAAATCCCTGATTCTACTGCGGTAATCCAAAGATAATTCCCATCCAAAATTACGGTCTGCGTTCAGGTTTTCCTGAGGCATGGTAGCTCCCACGGTACCGGGAACCACAGCGCTGCTGGTCGCAAGCAAACCTGTAAGGTCGCGTCTGTAAATTTCAAAAGTTCCATTCAGCTTATTTTTCAATAGGCCAAAATCCAAAGCCAGGTTGTACATCTTTATATGGTACCAAGTCAGGTTCGGGTTGGGAATTGCCTGTGCCTGAAGACCCCCATTCAATACATCGCTAAATTGCCATCCAAGACTATTGTTTAAGCTGTAGCCCAAAGTTGGAGGATAGTTGGCTGCCGAACCGTCGTCGCCCATTTCGCCGTAAGAAGCCCTCAACTTTAAATTACTGATCATTGGAAGGCTAACTTTCATGAAATCTTCCTCACTGATGCGCCACCCTGCTGAAAATGATGGGAAGAATCCCCATCGACTGCCTTTCGGAAACCGGGAAGAACCATCGTAACGGAATTTGAAATCCAACAGGTATTTCCCGCTGTAATCGTAGTTCGCCGAACCAATGACAGACTGGGTCAAGCGGTCGCCAGGGGTACCACCAGTGGCTTGTTGGTTTAAGGCTTCACCGGCAAACAGGTACTGTGAAGCAATCAATAACTCGCGGTATGCCTGAAAACTGTCCCAGTTACTGTAAGCTTCTTCGTAAATAAGAAAGCCTTTGAAGTCATGCTTGCCAAATTTGTGGTAATAATTCAACCCCAACTGCATATCAGTATCGACGTTGAAATTAGCGTTTCGCGTAATACTGGAAGGCGCGTTTTTTGGGGCGGTCGTATAAAAATCCGTAGCAGCGTTATACACGTAAAGATTATAACTGCTTTTATAAGATGAAGTTTCGGGTAAGTTGAGCGCATAGTCGTAAGATCCTTTTGCCGACAATCCTTTTATTCCAGGTATGTCGTAGGTTAATTGCAATGAGCCATTTATCCGGCGCGATTTGTTTGTAGTATTACCAACTATGTTCGAATTGACTCTTGCCACCATGTTGTCGGTTAATACTCCTGGATCGCCGTTAAGATATAGTGGATTGTCATTTGCATAGATAGGCGCATCGGGGCGCTCCAGCCATGACGCCTTATATGTATCCCAGCCTGTTCCGGTTGGTTGATGGAGTTCGTCCATGATGGCTCCTATCGTAACCTTCGCTTTCAAATCTTTTGTAATCTGGGCATCAACAGTAGAACGGAAGTTCCAACGATTATCAAAATAACCACCACCCACGTAAGAACCTTCCTGATTAGCATAACCAAGGCTCATGAAATAACGCAGCTTATCGTTTCCTCCATCGATGCTTAGATTATGCTGATTCTCCGGCGTTGTTTTATTAAAGATGGCATTCATCCAGTCGTACGACGGTTTTCCATCGATGTAAGGCTGCATTTGAGCCTGACTGAAATACGGATTTTGGCGTACTAAATAGTTAGTAGAGAAGCTTTGGAAGATTGACTCGTTGCGCAAGGTCATATAATCCAATGCACTTACTCCGGTTGGCACATTCAGGAACTGTTGCATGGAGTAGTTACCGGTATAGGTAATATCTACTTTCCCGGCTTGCGAGGTACCACTCTTCGTCGTGATCAGGATCACACCGTTCGCTGCATGTAAACCATAGATGGCTGCGGAACCGTCTTTCAAAACTGAAATGCTCTCGAGTTCCTGCGGGTCCATACGGGCAAAATAATCCTGGTCACGGGTCACTCCGTCAATAACAAACAACGGGGTCCCCATGCCACGGATGTCAATAATGGAGTTGTAAGCGCCCGGCGCTGAACTCTTTTGAACGACACGTACACCCGGCATTTTCCCGGTTAACATATTGACCACATTTTCGTTCTTGGTGGTAACAAGGGCGTCACTTTTGACTGTTGATACAGAACCCGTTAACGTTGATTTTTTCTGGGTCGAATAACCAACAGCCACCACTTCTTCGAGACCGATTGACTGGTCTTCCAGAACTGCATTGAGGACATTTTGCTTTCCAACTTTGATCTCTACTGTTTTCATTCCTACAAATGAAAATACAATCACTGAATTGGGTGGAACATTACCCAATGTGTAATGACCATAGGCATCGGTGGTGATTCCGTTTGTAGTACCTTTTACTAATACTGTCGCTCCGGGAACAGGCTTCCCGGAATTGTCATTTACCGTACCTGTAATTTTGCTCTGCTGTGACGACTCAGCCTGGCTTGCAAGTCCACTATTTGAAAAATTGGCAGAAACCTGCAAACTCATCAAAATGAGTAAGAACGTGCAAACTCTTCGAAAGCTAAGCCTTCTTCTTAACAAGGGGTTCTTTTCCATAGTTTTTAATTCAATTAACATTTATAATTAGCTAGATCTATCGTGCATATTTTGGTGTTGATTATTTTCAGAACAATGCTCTTCGGACTAATTCATTGGCATTTAGTTTTTATAGTTTGTATTTGTGGTTTGCATTTGTTTCCTCAGGTGTGTCTTCAGGTTTTGAAGATCTGGACATTAAAATTAACTATCAGTGATTAACAGTCCAATTAATATTGGATAAATGTCAACATAATAAAATATTAATATTTTATTAATATTTCAACCATCTGACTATGTGAAACATCGGAGCGAAGATGACACGAAAAAATCATGATAATGAACAGAAATTAATTCACTTTTAAGCGGCTCGATAGGAAGAATGAAAAGAATGAGCTATTAAAATCGATGAAATTGGTTAATTTCTAATGGCTGGATCGAGAAACACCACCATGCTGATTGACTTATTTTATCGTATCGTTGAATAATATGGCATAATCAATGCCCAGCGCTTTTTTGTATTCTTTGCAAAATGAATCATATAGATTTTTTGCCATTCCCTTTTTGCCAAGGTTATACAAAACAGAACATTTCACGGCAAAAGCTTCATCATTCAGTGGATCATAAACAAGGATGCACTCTGCCAGATGATAGCGTAAACTAATATTGGTCCAAACCTCTTTTAAGTTAAACAGTGAACTGAGCCCATCGATCGTTTCATTGGCAAATCTGGACTTAAACTCATCCATCCAATCGGTTTGTATAGCAGGAAGAAGTTCGCCGAATGACAGAAGAGCGATTAATTGTTTAATTTCAATTTCGCTCAGACCAGAAGAATTGGCCTTTCTTAGAAGACGCAAGGCCTCACAGTAATCGCAGAAGATGGTGAGATCCATTTGAATTTTCCAGAACGAATTCTCATTTACAACTTCTACTCCACCTAAATCTTCAAGGATCGACCGAAGTTTACTGATATTGACATTCCTGTTGTTCCGTGCACTGTCCCCCGATTTATCAAACCACAGCACCTCGTCCAATTTTGCCGATGATATGCCCTTTTCATTTTTAATCGTATGCAAAAAGATGAACAGGAACAGATGTTTCAACGTTGGTGAAAAAGCAGAGGTGATATTTCGGCCTTTGGAATCATAAATCTGGAAGCCACCCATAAAAAAGATAGAAGAAACCGTCTTTCGGTCGATGGGCTCAATGGCTGCAATATTTGGATGCTCAACCAGCTCATATAGCCTCTTTTTCTTGTCGCGATTTTTTCTCTTTTTGATAAAAATGGTTGAGATCGAAATAATGCCAATTAACAGTAAACCGCCAATCATCCCAAAATACCATCTCGTATGAAAAGGAACAAGCTGATAAACATTTTCAGGCAACAATGGAGGATAGGCCATTGAATAAAGGGAAACCTGAGAATTGTGCGTGGTAATTGCAACAAGTTGTGTGGTTTTCTGATCAAGGAAAAGTGTACACCACGATTTGGTGTCCAAAAAGCTGTATGGAATGGAATCGTTAAAAGGTTGATATTCATTTTTTTCAATGCCGAATTTGGCAAGGCGTAAAGAACTTACATAATTAATTCTGTTATAAAGCAAGGTGTAAAAAATGCCTTCCTTTTGATCTGGGATTAGCGCTTCACAGGGGACGAATGGTTTCTCCGGGGGATCGAGTGTCCATAACTTTTTAAAAGAATAATCAGTCAGATTTAGTGAATACAGGTCGTAATAAAATTCGGGGGATAATTCCTGCCTTCCCGATTTGCTCCCATATCCTCCAAATATCAGCATTTCCTTGTTATTCAGAAATCCACAACTACTCAGATAGCGAGGCTCTATCTGTCCGAAGCGGTCAATAATCTGCCATTGATTTAAATTTTTAGCATACCTGTGGATGATGCTTTTGTAGGTATAATGACCATAACCAAAAAGTGTAATTAACGATGAGTCGATAGGAGAGAAAAATTTATTGTGGTGCCAGAAATCAGGTTCTGCATAGCTTTTTTGATTAAATGACCATGTTTTTGTTTTGAAGCTGAATTTACTTACGGCGTTTTGAGTGAAAGAATAGGACCAAAGTTCATCTGTTGATTTGTTGTATAATATTTGCGTTCCCATCACAGAACTGGGGGAACCTGATACAACCTCGATTGTATCAATTTTTGAAGTTTTTGTAGAAAAAATATAAACTGCGTGATTATCAATAAAAAATGCACGACCAGTTGACTCATCCTTGGCTATCCCATGCAGACTGTCAATTTTCAATTCTTTAATCTTCCGCCATTTTACATGTGAATCAATGTTCCAAATTGGATTTTCAACAAGCGCCTCCGCATGATTTATTTCGTCATAGACTAAATTCTGAGCATGTTTCGAAAGTTTCCATTCGTTGACCAGTTTACTTTTCGCATCAAGAATCCGAATATCTTTCAACGCCATCTGGGCGACATCGGTATTTAGAAAAGAGTTAATGCGGCATGCGCCAAATACCACATTAAAATTCCTGAGTCCAGTAATTCCGGCAATGATAGATTCCTGTTTCTTCCCATTAAAAGTGACTGCAATCTTCGATTCTCTTGTGTTGATGCTAAATTTGATTTTTATCCACTTGTTAAATCCTCCATCAGGAATGTCCTTCCAATTAAAGGTAATTAAGACTTTGTCTTTTAGAACCAGGTAAAAATTGGGAGTGGAAAACTGCCTTGAAACTAAATCGATGTTAGTATTTTGGTCGCCAATAATTCTAAAAATATAACCAAAGTACCCATCTCCATTCCGAAAATTTGCATTCATTTCAATTGTAAAACCATCAGGAAATCTGAATGGTCCGGAAGGGGTTAGATTTAAAGAAGTTCGATTATCCGGAATGACTTCATGTGAGGAAAAATATAATCCGGATAAAAGCTCATCCTGACCTGCAGCATTAAGTCCAGCAACTAAAATTGAAAATAGAATGATTAAAAATCTCACTTAATTTCTGAGTTTGGATTACCAAAAATAAGTAAAAACATGGATACTATTGATATTGCCTTATTTTGTTTTGAACAGTAAGCGAATACTTGCTCAGTCAGATGGATTAGAAATTTCTATTACTAAAAACTACTCCTGTAAATACAAATTTTTCATGCTAATTTTGGAGGGTGCAGCCCAACCAGTATTTCTGATTCATCGACATGCAAGAAAAAGTCAGTGCCTATTACCAGTCAAGAATAACTACCGAAGAAACCGGATTGAAGAAGATCAGGAAGATTCTGTTCAACTTCTATCTCTTTCGCCTGTTCACCTTTCTGCTCTTTCTGGTGTTTCTGAACCTCTACTTCCGCTCCGGAAACCAGGTGATCTTGTTGATTCTATCTTTGGCCAGCTTAGTAGCTTTCCTGGTCTCGGTAAAGTTTGATCTGAAGTTCCGGTTTCTGGAAAAATATTCCTCCAATAAACTGCTTCTGAACAACAACGAACTGAAGATTCTGGATCACCAATATTCCGACCGCGAAACCGGGTCTTGTTTTCACTATTTAAACCCCAGTCTGGCAGCGGATTTCGACCTTTTGGGTCCAGGTTCCCTCTTCCAGTATCTCAACCGTTGCTCTACCCTGGGTGGAAAATTAAAGCTGGCTAAGGCGCTCTGCCAGTTGCGGCAAGAAGAACTGGTCATCAGCGAGAAACAAGAAGCCATCCGCGAGCTGACAGAGAAAAATGAATTCGTACAGGATTTCCAGACCCACGGGATGTTCATCACGGAAAAAGGAAATGAATTGTCAAATCTGCAGTCCTGGCTCGACCAGCCCTTCGAAAAGAGTCGTCTGCTACAAATGCTGGCTATCCTGATCCCGATCTTTAATTTAGGCTGGATTACAATGGTTATTCTGGGCCCTTTCACCGTCAACTCGCTTGATGTGCCCATCCTGTTAAGTCTCTCTATCGTCGGTTTCAATCTGAAGAAAATCAACGAGGCACATCTCTTGCTTACAAAGACTGCCGGAACACTGAAAAGCTATACTACCGTGATTCGTAAAATAGAAGAGGAGGAGTTTCGGGCGGATTACCTCACCCGGCTACAGGGTCTGTTCCGCCGCCAGGACATCAAAGCCGGCGACTCCCTGACAAAACTCTTTAAATTACTCAACAGCTTTGATTTCCGCCTGAATCTGCCGGTTTCCATACTCCTGAACGCTTTTCTGATTTATGATATACAGATCTGGCTACGGCTCGGAAATTGGAAAACCAGACATAAAGAGACTGTACCGCAATGGTTTGATGCACTTTACAACTTTGATGCACTCACCAGTTTCTCCGTTTATGCCTTCAACAACCAGGAAACCGTTACCTATCCGCAGATTTCAGAGGAGGAGTTTACCTTTCAGGCTGAAGAGATGGGTCATCCGCTGCTCCACCCTGCCACACGGGTATGCAACTCATTCGGATTCTCCGGATCGCCGCGGATCATGATCATCACCGGGGCGAACATGGCGGGTAAAAGCACCTTTCTGCGTACCCTGTCTGTCAACGTGGTCCTGGCCATGAACGGAGCACCGGTCTGTGCGAAGAATTTCATTTTCACCCCTTGCGACATCCTTTCTAGTATCAAGATCCAGGATTCCCTCTCCAACAATGAATCCTATTTCTATGCAGAACTGACAAGGATAAGGGAGATCATCGAACATCTGAAGACCCAACCACGGACCCTGGTCGTACTAGATGAGATTCTGAGGGGTACCAACTCCCGTGACAAACAGGCAGGTTCTCGCGGATTGCTGGAAAAACTGATCAGCCTGAATGCTGTAGTGCTGGTCGCCACCCACGACCTGTCGCTGGGCGAAATGGAAAAGAGTTACCCGGATATCGTACTAAATAACTGTTTCGAAGTGGAACTCACCAACGACCAACTGATCTTCGATTACAAACTAAAAAAAGGCATCAGTCAAAAACTGAATGCCTCCTTTTTGATGAAAAAGATGCAGATAATTGACTAATTTGTCTTTCCCTCCAGCGTTAGCAAAAACGCCCAGTTCAGGGCCACATCCTTCAAATAATCGAAACGGCCGCTTGCACCACCATGACCGAATTCCATGTTCGTGTGCAACAACAGCATATTCTTATCCGTTTTCAAGGCCCTCAACCGTGCCACCCACTTAGCAGGCTCGAAATACTGCACCTGACTGTCGTGCAACCCTGTGGTAACTAATATATTAGGATATTTCTTAGCCGTAACATTCTCGTAAGGCGAATAACTCTTCATGTAGAAATAAGCCTCCTTCTCCTTGGGATTCCCCCATTCATCAAACTCATTGGTAGTGAGCGGAATACTCTCATCCAGCATCGTATTCACCACATCCACAAACGGCACCTGCGCAATCACCCCATGCCACAACTCCGGCGCAAGATTCACCACGGCACCCATCAGCAATCCGCCGGCACTTCCGCCATGCGCATACAAATGCTCCCGGGAAGTAAATTTTTCCCGGACAAGAAATTCCCCACAAGCAATAAAATCGGTAAAAGTATTGATCTTCTTCATCAACTTCCCATCCTCATACCACATACGCCCCATCTCCTGCCCTCCACGGATGTGCGCAATCGCAAAGACAAATCCCCTGTTTAAAAGGCTCAAACGAGTACTGCCAAACGATGCATCCATACTGGACCCATAACTTCCATAGCCATAGAGCAGTAACGGAGCCTTGCCATCTTTCTTCAATCCCTTCTTATAAACCAGTGAGATCGGTACACGAACGCCGTCCTTCGCAGTAGCGTACAAACGCTCGGTCACATATTCCTTCGGATCGTACCCCCCGAGTACTTCCTGTTGCTTCTTCAAGGTCTTGACCCGAAGAGAAAGATCGTAATCAAAAGTAGAGGAAGGCGTCGTCAAAGAGGTATAACCATACCGCAAAGAAGTACTGTTGTATTCCGGATTGGCACCGAAATTGGCAGAATAGGCAGGCTCGCCAAAATCAATATAATGCTCAGAAAGATCTTTCAGGTTACGGACGCGCAATTTCACCAGACCATCTTTGCGCTCATTGATCACCAAAAAGTCTTTAAATTCTTCGATATCCTGCAACAAAACATCCGGACGTACCGGAATAACTTCCTTCCAGGAGGAAGCAGAAGTCGAGGATAAAGGACATTCCATCAGTTTAAAATTCTTCGCGTCATCCTTGTTGGTCCGAATCAAAAACCGATCCGCCAGAGGTGTGACATAATACAAAACATCCTTCAGACGGGGCTGGAAAACCTTAAAAGCATCCGATGGCCGGGAAGCATCAATCATCCGCGTTTCTGACGACATCGTAGCCGTAGATACAATGAAGATATACTTGTTGTTCTTCGTCTTACCCACCCCAATATAATTACTCTTGTCCTTCTCCTCATACACCAGCACATCCTTCTTCGCATCCACCCCGACCGTGTGCCGCATAATCTTCTCAGATAAAAGCGTCACCGGATGCTTGGCCGTATAAAAAATCGTCTTGTTATCATTGGCCCAGCAGGGATCCCCCTCGGTATTCTCAATGGCATCCTTCAACAGAAGTCCCGTCTGCAGGTCCTTAATATAGATCGTGTACTGCCTTCTGCTCACCAGGTCCACGCCAAACGCCATATAGCGATTATCTTCACTGATATCGTACCCTGAAGCCGCATAATAAGCATGCCCCTCCGCCATCTTGTCCACATCCAGTAAAACCTCTTCCGCAGCAGAAAGCGAACCCTTTTTGCGACAATATTTGTAATACTGCTTTCCGTCTTCCGTCCGCGTATAATAGAAATACCCATTCTTGAAGACCGGAACACTCTCATCCTTCTCCTTGATCCTGTTCTTCATCTCCGTGAACAAATCCGCCTGAAACTTCTTCGTCCCGGACATCACCTGATCCAGATAACTATTCTCAGCCTTCAGGTAATCGACCACCTTCGTACTATCCGGACCCTTGCCGAAATAATCGTACATCCAGTAATAATTATCCAGAACTTTGTCGCCATGGAGGTTCCGCCAGTGTTCTTTTTTCTCGGCGACAGGTGCTTTTGCATTCATAAATTGTGCATTTACAGATATAACATTCACAAATAGTGATAGTAACAGGATTGTATTTTTCATACCTTGATAGTCGTAAAGTTGATTTATTTGGCCTTAACTAGCGCCGTCTTGCAGTATTCCACACATTTGGTCGTCTCTTTTACCGCATCAGACTCCTTAGGAACCGTGTATTCCAGTTCGATGTCGCAGTAAATCGGCCATTTATTTTTCTGGACCAGTTGAAGCATCTCATTGACAGGCGTCTCACCCTTGCCAAAAGACATATTCTTATTCGGCTCAACTGCCTTCGGACCGGTTTTATCCTTGATGTGGATGCTAATTATCTTACCATGAAGCCTGTCAATCAACAGACAAGGGTTCAATCCAGTGGCGCCGAAATAATGCCCAGCATCGAAATTCAGTCTCAGCATGGATCCCAGCGCGAGTATCTTGTCGAAACTGAATTTCGGATCCCCAGGCTGCAGGTGGTTGTGAAAGATCACAAACAGTTTGTGCTTCTCAGCAAAAGGCTCCATCCGTTTAGCCGCATCTTCTCCGATCTCCATGCTGATACCCAAGGCCCCCACAGCCTTGCAGGCATTGAAAGCGTAATCGATTTCAGCATCCGACCAACTCTTGTCGCCCAGCTTCAATATATGAATAGCAACGCCTTTGGATTTATATAACTTCTTAAGATCCTTGTATTTATCCATCGACACAGAGGTCCGCCATTTCTTGATGACCTCCGCATCTTTCGTTCCCTGCGGAATCCCCGCAAAACGTTCTGCCACATCGCCCATCAACTCTACCGAGCTGATCCCCGACTGAACAATATAATTCAGATACGCTTCGGCCGACTGATCCGGCATGCTGCGGAAACTGTAAGTGATGGCACCGACCTGCACACCCCCGAATTTGGATCCGCCTTTCGCAGATACCTTACCCTGAAAACCTACCATCAAAAGGATAACAAGAAGTGAAAACACCTTGACATAAGGAAGAAATCTCCGGAAACTTAAGCTGAAATGATTGTTCATAATATTGATATTTAGTTAATTAATTACGTTTTTCGTTCTGACGCAAGACCGGACCAGCGACCTGAACTATAACTGATTTTTTGAATAGACCCACAATATTCCTGCAATATAACAATAGAAACAATAAAATAGAATAGCCACGATCCGTCCATCACAAAAAGGAATAATAATTACCTCATGGCGATTTCATCTCGCATAGGAAAACAAACCGTATACGTAGGAAAAACCAGTGAGGTTCAAAATTAGGATCACCTAAAATCTCCTCTCTGAATAAATGACTTTTTCGTATAATTCATTTACCTTCGCACATTCAACCCAAAACCGAATTAGTTTCTATTATGTGGAAATATTTGACCAGGATACTCCTGCGTAACAGACCTGTTGTACTGATTGTTATTCTTCTCCTGACCATCTTCATGGGCTGGAAAGGCCTCGACGCCAGACTCTCATACGACAATGCAAGTATTCTCCCTGCAGATGATAGCTTTATCGTCGATTATAATGCCTTTAAGCAGAAATTTGGTCAGGACGGGAGCGTCATCGTCATCGGGGTGGAGAATCCTGACATGTTTAAATTGAAGGATTTTAATCTTTGGTACGATCTGACCAACGACATGACCAAAGTCGACGGCGTCGAAGGAGTCATGTCCATCACCAAAGGGGTCACCATCCAGAAAAATGATTCCCTGAAACAGTTTGAATTTCTTCCGCTGGTGACTGCCAGGCCAGTGAATCAGGCAACTGTCGACAGCCTCAGGAACAAAATTTTAGGGCTAAAATTTTACGACGGACTGCTTTTCAACTCCAAGACAGAAGTTTACATCCTGGCGATTACCCTCAAAAAGTCGATGCTCAATGATAAGATCAGGTTGTCCATAACCGATAATATCGTTAACCGTGCCCAGCAGTATTCCCAACAAACCGGCCGCCAGCTTCATTATTCCGGACTGCCCTATATCCGGACCGTCATGGCCCGAACCGTCCAGCAAGAACTTTTTCTCTTCGTGATTCTCTCCATCATCATTGCGGCTTTTATCCTCTACCTCTTCTTCCGTTCCTTTAAAGTGGTGTTCAGCTCCCTGATTGTGGTAGGAATCAGCATCATCTTCACCGTCGGACTCATCAGTCTCTTCGGCTTCAAAATCAGCATCCTCCTCGGCGTCATCCCCTCGCTGATCGTCGTTATCGCCATCGAAAACTGCATCTACATCCTCAACAAATACCACTGGGAGTACCGCAATCATGGTAATAAAATACTGGCCCTCTCACGGGTGGTCCGCAGAATAGGGTTCGCCTCCCTAATGGTAAATACCGCCACTGCCGCCGGGTTTGCCGCTTTCATCCTGGTATCCAATCAGTTATTACGCGAATTCGGTATCATCGCGGCAATCAGCATCCTCATGGAATATGCGCTCTGCATCACGCTGCTGCCCATCATCTTCAGCTACATGGATCCGCCGACCGACAAGCACGTCAAGCACCTCGACAATAAAATCTTCAACGGCATCCTCGAAAAGATCCTCTTCGTGATTCAATACAAGCGGAAATGGGTGTTTACCATTGCTGCGGTGCTTCTCGTAACCGGGATTGCCGGGATGCTTAACATGCAGACTTCGGGCAAGGTAACGGACGATATCCACCAGGGGAATCCACTATACCAGGATCTGAAATTCTTCGAGAAACAACTGGGTGGAGTGATGCCGTTCGAAATTTCAGTGGATACGAAAAAGAAAAAAGGGGTCATGCTCTTTTCGACGATTCAGCGCATCGACCAGCTTCAGAATGAGATCTCAAAGAACCCTGAGTTCTCCAAACCCCTTTCGGTGGCTGAATTCGTGAAATTTGCGAAACAGGCCTATTTCAATGGCAATCCGGAGATGTACTCCCTCCCGAATTCGATGGAAAAGACCTTCGTACTTTCCTATTTTCCAAAGAAGGCAGACGGCAAGCAGCAGCTCCTTAACTCCTTCATCGACAGCACTCAACGAATTACCCGAATCAGTTTCCAGATGGCGGATATCGGCACGAAGGAGATGAACCGGCTGCTCGACAGCATCCGGCCGAAGGTAGACTCCATTTTCGCCAAAAAGGATTATGACGTCAAGATTACGGGAAGCAGTGTGATCTATGCCAGGGGAACGGAATTTCTAATCAAACACTTGTTGATGAGCGTATTACTGGCAATAGGTTTCATCTCTGTACTGATGGCCCTGATGTTTACCAGTGTCCGGATGATCGCCGTCTCCATGATTCCGAATATCATTCCGCTAATTATCACGGCTGCAATCATGGGTTTCACAGGTGTCCCGATCAAACCGTCGACCATCATCGTCTTCAGCATCGCCCTGGGCATCTCGGTAGATAATACCATTCAATACCTCTCGCGGTACCGGCACGAGCTAAAACTAACGAACAACAACATCAAGCTTTCCACGTTGAATGCCTTGCGGGAAGCCGGGTTCAGCATGATTTACACTTCTATTGTTCTGGTATTGGGATTCAGCGTCTTCATGGTTTCGAGCTTTGGCGGGACCCAGGCGTTGGGATTGCTCGTCTCGACGACGCTTTTCATTGCGATGTTCTTCAACATGATCGTACTGCCATCGCTTTTACTGGTGCTGGACAATTACCTGGTTACAAAGGCGTTTAAGAGTGAGCCGGTGATTGATATTGACGATTAACCCGCCCGCTTTTCGGTAGCGAGTATCATCTTAATCTGCAATTTATTTCCGATGGCCAGCACATCGATCAAGTCCTGAATGGTGAGGGTATTATCTGTCCTTAACACGATGGTGACATCACTGATCTTCTGCTTGATAGCCTTAAGGGAACCTTCGAGTTTATTGAAGGGAACAGGATCCTTATCGATGAAATAATTCTTCTCCTTGGTTATGGAAAGGGTGATTTGTTTCTTGTCGATGGTCTGGTTAGAGGCCGACTTAGGCAACAGAAGCTTGATCACATTGGGATTGGCAAAGGTCGCCACCAACAGGAAAAATAGCAACAGGAAAAACATGATGTCATTCAAGGAACCCGTTGCAACTTCTGGTTTAAATTCAAGCCTTTTCCTCAGCTTCATTTTAGTTGTGCTCGATAAGGTTGATAAACTCGAATGCGTCTTCTTCCACCTCGTTCATGTACTTATCTATCATGATATTCAACATGTGATAACCGGAGTAGGCAATGACCCCAACGATTAGTCCAAGACCACTGGAAATCATCTTCTGATAAAGCCCACCCGAGATAATCCCGATGCTGATGTTATCCGAAAGTGAGATATCGTAGAAAATCTTGATCACCCCGGCGATGGTTCCGATGAATCCAAGCATGGGTGCAATACCGGCAAAGAGGCCCAAATAGTGCAGATCCCTGCTCATCTTGTTCATCTCTATCTGTGCAGCCGTCTCAATGGAGCTCTCAACCTCCTTGATGGGACGACCGATATTTTGGGTGGCATGGTAAAAAATCCTGCTGTAGGAGCTGTTTCCTGCCTTCAGGGTAGCGACTGCCTGGTTAAGATCACCGCTTTTCAAGTAGGTATGAAAGCCTGAAATGATATTGGGTTCGGCCTTGGTATAGCGTTTAATCTCAATGTATTTAACAATAATCAGATAACAGGAGATCAAGGAAATTATCCCGATCGGGACGAGAATCCATCCTCCTTTGAGCAGCAGGTCAAACATTGTGATGCTGGTTGGAATTGGCGCATTCGGTACCGCCTGTATCTGTGTGACTACCTGTAAAAGCATATCTTTATTTTATTGTATTAACACTATTCCAATTTTCTCCTAGTCCAATTTGCTGCATTAGCACATTAGCAAATTAGCACTTTAGCAAATTATTATGCCCACTTCCTAAACTGCCTGAAATTCGAACGCAATTTCTTGATCCGTTGTAAATAAGTCGTGACAAAAAGTCTCCTGACTTTCGGGAACTCAATCTTTCTGAATTCATAACCTTCCGCCTTGAGCGCCTCAATAGCCCTGGGAAGGGCCCACCGGAGATGCTCCTCCGCCTTGTAGGAATCGTGAAAAGTAATGATGCTTCC
The DNA here is from genome assembly GCA_037137375.1 of Prolixibacteraceae bacterium. GTDB lineage: Bacteria > Bacteroidota > Bacteroidia > Bacteroidales > Prolixibacteraceae > CAINVV01. The sequence goes on along the minus strand of JBAXKJ010000010.1, from coordinate 3,938 downwards.
GGGTCTGACAAATCTCAAAACATTGTCGAGTACCTCTTCACGGGTGATGTTTCCATTGTAATCGCAGGAGATTACATCCCACATGATGATCTTGTATTTTTGCGAGAGAAAGAAGTATTGTCCCCTTGTCAGCCAGCCATGAGGCGGCCTGAAAAGATTTGAACCAATGATCCTGTTGGCCTGCTCTGTATCTTTAAAATATTCGAGGTTACTTGTCTTTAAACCCTGAAGATGATGGTAAGTATGATTTCCAACGGCATGACCATCCTCCAGAATCTGTTCGAAAATTTCGGGGTACCTGAAGACGTTTTCACCAACGGAAAAGAAGGTCGCCTTTACATCCTGCTCATTGAGGAGATCAAGCACCCAGGGAGTTACTCCCGGAACCGGACCGTCGTCGAAAGTCAGGTAGACAGCCTTTTCATCACCGGGCATGCGCCATACGGCAGCGGGAAACCACTTGGTAAAAAATCCTGGAAGCTGTACCTGTAACTTAAACTTCATATATTAAATACCTTCTTTGATTCAAAAGTAATGATAATCTTCGAATTGTTACAATCCGGTACAAATATCATTTTTGGATGGAACTTCCTCTCTCAGGTTGTATAACGGAGATCATCTTGCTAAGTTTCACATTGATTTCCTTCGCAAGTTCCTTCTCTCCGAACTGTTCCGTGATCGATCCCAGCTCCTGAAGCAGATAAAACGCACGTTGCAGATCCTCCGAAACGGAATCCCTGAACTTGGGTTCGAGAGAAAGATAATAGAGAATCTCCCGCTCATTGTTATCAATCATCTGACGGACGACCTCATTCCCTTTTTTAATGGCAGCAGGAAGGACATTGACCTCCATAGAAGTGCGCTCCTTGCCCATTCTATGCATATCATACTGAGCAGCTTTGTAATACGCTTCAGCCATCAGCAGATTAAAGTAATTGTAAGGAACTTTCTTATTAGGAACCAACTCGTTGCAACGATCCAGTACGGCTACGGCCGAATCAGTCCTGCCTTCGAGCACCAGCTGATCCGCCAGCCTGACGAAATTATTCCTGATATTCATGGACATCCGCTGGTTATTTTCATCGAGGTAAACTTTCGGATCGTTCATGTTGCCCCACTTAAATTTCTTGATGATATTGTCGTACATCAGGGTGGAATTGACCCTGCCAATCTGCTGATCTTTATTCTTGGTCTTGATCGGCACTAAACGGTAGGCAAACCCCTCCGCCTGGAAATAATCCTGCAGATTAAGGTATTTATCCTTTCCGACCGTAACGGCGAAATAAACCGGCCGTTTCCACTTGTTATTATTGAGAATATCAAGAATAATCATTTCGTCCTTTGAGATATAATTACCCGTCAGGTTGATATCAATTTTATCCACGATCATGGAGTCATCTTTAGCCGCTACGGTTCCTGTTGCCAGTACTTCTTTCTTGTCGACAGGCAGGTAAAGTTGCTTGGATGGCAGGAAGGAAGCATTATCGGCCTGTTGTAGTTTCGTAGCCGGATCGTTGGAACGGATAAATTCGAGCGCCTCATTCAGGTTGATCGGCCGCTTGAGCTGGTCGAGTACATATATGATGTCTCTCGTGCCCTGAACGACCTGATCGTCCGTAAACTTGATCGGCAGCGGATCAGAATCGTAATACTTTCTCCTCATTTGCTCAATGTACCAGTCCGTCTGTAGGTAACTCAGGTTACAAACCCTCACATCCGTCCGGATTCCCTCAACTTCCTGGGCATACCAGAGTGGGAAAGTATCGTTGTCGCCATTGGTAAAGATGATCGCATTTGGAGCGCAGGTCTGGAGATAATTTCCTCCAAAATCACGAGCGGTATAACGTCCTGAACGGTCGTGGTCATTCCAGTTTTCTGAACCCATTAATACCGGTACCGCGAAAAACGAAATCAGCGTGGCCGCAATTGCGCTGATGGCTCCCGGCGAAAATCGTCTGATCATATCATAAATCGCCAGCACACCCAAACCGATCCAGATGGTGAAAGCGTAGAAGGATCCCGCATAGGCGTAATCCCGCTCACGAGGTTGTAACGGATCCTGATTCAGATAAATAACGATTGCCAGACCTGTCATAATGAAGAGAAGCATCACGACGGTAAAATCCTGTTTCCCTTTTTTCCCGGCTTGATACTGGAAAAACATGCCCAGCAATCCGAGGATAAAGGGAAGCATATAATAGGCATTCTTGGCCTTGTTCTCTCCCAGTGTAGGAGGAAGATGTTTCTGATCTCCCAGCCGGATAGCATCGATGGCATTGATCCCGGTGATCCAGTTACCATTCAGGATTCCTCCCTGTCCCTGAATATCGTTCTGACGTCCCGAGAAGTTCCAGAGGAAATACCGAAGGTACATGAACCCGACCTGATAAGTGAGAAAGAACTGCAGGTTCTCCCCAAACGTAGGTTTAATAATGGTCTCAGGGTCTCCATTACGGTTGGTAGCCTGGATGGGAGTACCCTTGATACCCGCCCAGTTCTTGTACTCCTGAACGTGCTCGGCATTAGCACTGTACATTCTGGGGAAGATCGTGCAAAAGCGGGAATCGTAGTTGGGAGTCTGTTTGTATTCGGCTATCTCGTAATGACCATTTTTCTTGATGTAGGTCGGACTACCTTGCAAATATGGGTCTTTCGTGTCGAGTGGAGCACTATAATACTGACCATAACCAAGCGGACGGCTTCCATATTGGTCGCGGTTCAGGTAAGATAGCAAGGAAAATACATTATCGGGATTGTTCTGATCCATCGGAGGATTGGCCGACGAACGGATAACGGTCATGGCATAGGAAGAATATCCGATCACAATCACGGAAAGACAAATCAATATGGTATTGGCTATAACCTTCTTGTGCCGGTAAGTATAGACAATTCCATAACAGATTCCTGCAGTCAATAAAATGGCATAGATGATGACCCCTGAATTATAGGGTAATCCGATACTGTTGACAAATAAGAGTTCAAACCACGAAGCTGCAACTACCAGACCGGGAATAACCACCCAGATCATAGTCGCCAGCAAGACCAGTGAAATGCCTGACGCAATTAGGATCCCATTCCTGGAAACTTCATATTTCCTGAAATAATAGACGAAAACGATGGCTGGTATTGCTAGTAGATTTAGGAGATGAACGCCAATGGAAAGTCCTATCAGATAGCTGATTAGTACAAGCCAACGGTTAGAATAAGCATCGTCTGCTTCGTTTTCCCACTTAAGGATGGCCCAAAAGACCAAGGCGGTAAATAGTGATGAGGTTCCATAGACCTCACCTTCCACAGCCGAAAACCAGAAAGTATCGGAGAAAGTATAGGCCAGGGCACCAACGACGCCAGCGCCCAGGATGGCGATCATTTCAGGTAGGGTCTCATTTTCACCAGTTACCATGATCTTTCTAGCCAGGTGAGTGATGCTCCAGAAGAGGAAGAGGATGGTAAATGCACTGGCCAGGGCTGACATGATGTTGACCATCACCGGGATGGTTGCAATTGAAGGGGCCAGCATGGTAAATAAACGTCCAAGAATCATGAACAGCGGGGCGCCTGGCGGGTGACCAACTTCCAGCCGGTAGGCAGTGGTAATAAACTCACTACAGTCCCAAAAACTTGCTGTTGGCTCGATTGTCATCAGATAGACAATGGCGGCAACGACAAAAATTCCCCACCCAACAACCGTATTGTAAAACTTGAATGTTCTCATCATTTATATTTTAATCAACTACATGAGGTACCTAACCCGGAAAAACTCTGCGAAGATATAAAATCTTTATCCAAGGCAGAAAAGTAATAAATTTTCGTTCTTTTCCATTTTGAACTTGGCAGAAAAAAAAATCTTTGTACTTTTGCGCCGTCTTAAATAATAAGACATGCAGGATTGACCCGTGGTGTAATTGGCAACACGTCTGATTTTGGTTCAGAAGAGT
>JBAXKJ010000009.1:0-152293 GCA_037137375.1 Prolixibacteraceae bacterium | reverse complement strand
ATCAAAATGAAGGCCGCGCTAAATGCGGCTTGAAGTTGATGCGAAACTTAAATTATATGAATTATAAAGGAGTAACCGTTCGCTCATCAACCAGCTTAATTTTGCATTCAATTCGGTCCATATTCCTTATTAATCATGATTTAACAATCCTATCCTGAACATTATAAAATGTTGAAATTAAATGAAATTTCTTCAAGGTTCAAAATATCTTTGAAGATTCACTTTTTATTCGGGTGACTGCTCATTTCAAAAATCAGGTCTCCTCCATTGATTATGTCTTTGATTGAGAGGAAATTGGAGGTGAGAGGTTTCCCGTTAAGTTTGACTGATTTGATATAGAAATTTTTGTCAGAAAGGTTATCGGCTTTTACCAACAGCTTTTTACCCTGTCCTAGCTGAATTATTGCCTGATTGATAGAAGGTGATCCAATGGCATATTCACCGGATGCCGGGCAAACGGGATAAAATCCCAAGGTTGAAAATACATACCAGGCCGACATCTGTCCGCAGTCATCGTTGCCACACAACCCATCCGGTTTATTGAGGTACATGGTGTTCACGATTTGGTGGATCCGTTCCTGTGTTTTCCAGGGTTGCCCTGACCAATTGTACAGGTAAGCAACGTGGTGGCTGGGCTCATTACCATGAACGTAGCAACCAACTAATCCTTCGCGGGTGATATCTTCCGTTTCAGCGAAATATTTGTCGGGCATGTATTGGGTAAACAATGAATCGAGATGGGCTACAAAACGCTTGTTTCCGCCCATTTTCTGTATTAAAGTTTTTACATCCTGTGGTACATAAAGTGAGTAATTCCAGGAATTTCCTTCGATGAATCCTTCGTTGGCGGTATGCATCGGATCGAACGGAACTTTCCAGTTCCCTTTGCTGTCTTTGGCTCCAACAAATCCGGTTTTATCATTGAAAAGGTTTTTCCAGTTGTTGGCTCTTTTCTCAAATTGTGAAGCAATGGCCGTTTCACCCAAGGTTTTGGCCATTTGTGCGATGGTCCAGTCATCATAGGCGTATTCCAGTGTCATGGATGAACCGTCAGCGTTCAGTTCGTAGGGTACATATCCTAAATCCATGTAGTCGCCGAGATTTCCATAGCTCCTGTGGGTTGCTGAAGCGATGCATGCCGCCAATGCCCGTTTCCCATCAAAACCACGGATACCATTGATCCATGCATCGGCAATGACGGGCACGGCGTGATAGCCGATCATGCACCAGTTTTCGTTTCCAAAATGGCTCCAGACGGGTAATAATTTATGCACACTTTGATCGTAATGGGCCAGCATCGAGTTGATCATGTCCGATGCGCGATCTGGTTGAATGAGCGTGAAAAGAGGATGCAACGCCCGATAAGTATCCCAAAGCGAAAACACCGAATAGTTGATAAAACCTTTGGCCTGATGGATGTTGTGGTCGAGTCCGCGGTATTGTCCATCCACATCCATGTACTGAATCGGATTGATAAAAGTATGATAAAGAGAAGTATAGAACGTGATTTTCTTTTCAGTAGATGCATCAATTGTTATGCGGCTGAGCTCTTTTTGCCAGTTGGCTTTGGCGTCTGACCGTACCTTTTCGAAGTCGAAATTCGGAATTTCAGCCTTTAGGTTTTTCAAGGCCCCTTCTGTACTTACTGCAGAGATTGCAAACTTGATTTTTATTTTTTCACCACCATCGGTAGCAAAATCGAAATGAGCACGCAACTTCTTACCTGCCATTTCCGGGAAATTATGCTCCTGGTCGAATTTTCTCCAGAATCCCTTGTATACCAGATTTTCGTCGTTTTTGCCTCCATAACTTATAATCGGTTTAGAGAAAATCATAGCAAAATAGATGTAGTTTGTTCGGGCCCAACCGCTTGTAATCCGATATCCGGTTACTAAAGTGTCATTTTCAACCCGTAGATAGGACCACAAAACTTTGCTATCGTAATTATATATACCATGGTTGAGATCTAAAATGATGTGTGCATCTTCCGTTTTCGGAAAAGTATACTGGTGAAAACCTACATGGGCAGTGGTAGTCATTTCTGCATTAATCTTGTAATCGTCCAGCATCACGCGGTAATAACCGGGCTCTGCCTTTTCTGTTTCGTGACTGAAACGCGACCGGTAACCACTTTCAAGTTTGTCGGCAGTTCCAGGATTTAGCTGTACCGGCCCTACGGTTGGCATCACCAGGAAATCGGAGAGATCAGAGTGGCCGGTTCCGCTTAGATGAGTATGTGTAAATCCGACAATTGTTTTATCATTATATTGATATCCTGCGCAATAGCGGTAAACAGTGCCTGTATATTTGCCGTTGACGGCATACGGAATCGTGTCGGTATCGGGACTGAGTTGCACCATTCCAAACGGAACACAAGCCCCCGGGAAAACATGACCCATCTCTTTGGTGCCGATGAGCGGATCGACGTAATGGGTAAGATCTTCAGCCTGCTGTTGGGCAGTCAACGAAAAAGTTCCTAAACTGAAGCAGATCAGGAATAAAATCTGTATAAATCTTGTCATGGTTTTCTCGCTTAAAGTTTTTTACCTGTCTTGTTTGTGCAATTAACGATAGTGACCTCTTTGGAAGTTGGGTCAGAAAAGATCTCTTGACCGGATGTTTCCAGATACAGGTTGATGAGTTTTACATTTTCACAGTCAGAAAGAGTAATCCCTTTGCTTCCAATTACTACAGTACTTTTGACCAATAATCCACTGACAGACAAATTGTGACAATCCGAGAGCGACACAACATTTCCACAGGCATTTTGCAGATTAAGCTGATCGATATTAATGTTACTGCAATTGTTCATCGCTATCAAGGCAGGACTAGCCTGAGAGATGGTTTCTTTTAAAAATCCTTTTTTTAACTGGAGATTAATTTGTTCAAGTAAGGAAATACCCTGACCTTCGATAACACCCTTGCCGGTGATTCCAATATTTTGCTGGGCATCTGCCGTGATCAACGCTTTTGGGCCATTTACCCCGAAATAGTCATATGCTGAAGTAGTTCCAACTATAATGGCTCCTTCCTCAAGCTGAATTGTTACACTGGATTTGAGCTGAATGGTACCTGTGAGGTATCTTCCAACATAAAAAACTAGCCTGCCACCGCCGTTTTCTCCGATAAAATCGATTGCTTTTTGTATGGAACGGGTATTCAGGGTACTGCCATCCGATTTTATGCCAAACAGTGAAGCTTTGTACTCTTTGGCCGAAAGAGAAAATGCACAAACAGATAAGAGTATCATTGAAAATATCTTGCCCATAAATTGATTTTTATCTGGATTGAAAATTACGTTTACTTTATAACCACTTGATCTGATTTTTGCTGAAAAATCTGCGCCTTGCCTTTGCTTTCGGGCTCGTTAAATTTTACCACTTTAAAAGTGGCACCTTTCACATCGTCGATGACGATACTCGGTCGATAATCCTTTTTCAAGGCTGTAAAAGTGACATTTTCCAGCTCGATACCTTCGGCGTGACGCACATAAAGACCCCAGGCGGGAAGCTCTTTGAACTGAGAAAATTCAGGATAGGCAGTACGCATTTCTGGAATACTGTCCAGTTCGGCGGGCGTGAGACCTCGTTTGGCATAAAATGGATTTCCTGCCCCGGGATAAACGATCTCTATATTCTTGAGTTTGACATTCTGGATTTTATAATCAGGCAAACCGACAATACTGGCAGGCGAAATATTTCTTGGCAAATCTTCCACAGGACCTTCATAATTATACCCTGCATCCGGTTTCCCGAAAGGCACTTCAGCATAAACATTGGAGATAACAATGTTCTTCATGACAGGTTTTTTACCATTGCTCCAGCGGTCACCAATTCGTAGGTAAATCACGTTGCCCGTGTTGATGGAACGAACGCCATCCACCACAATGTTTTCTATTTCGCCGCCATCCACCGCGGCAAATGTGATCGCAGAACGGAAAGTGTCGAAAATGGTCAGGTTGGTTACTTTAAAATTGCGGAAGCCACCTCGTGAAACGGTGCCAAATTTCAATCCATTGGCACTCGAACGTCCAACGCAATTGTCTACAACCACATTCTGACAAAATTGCGTTGCATCATGCGATTTAAAGCACAGTACATCATCAGCAGCGTCAAAGTAAGAGTTCTTAATCACTACTCCATCACAGTCAACGACATCGATTCCGTCGTTGTTCCAGTATGATTTGCTGTCCACCTTAATATTGTCAACATAGAGGTTTTTACATTGATCGTAAGTTTGGTTCCAGCTCGCCGGATCGCGCAACGTGATATCGGTGATGGTCACATTTCTGCATTCACGGATGTAGATGTTTTGGGGGCGGTTGGTTTCATTTGGCCGGTCGAGTTTGAGCGGATCGGTGTAGATACCCTGATGGATATAGCTAACCATGTTGTTGGCGGTGATGAAGCCCCTCCCGTTGATCGTCCCTTCTCCCGTTATCCCGATATTTTCCTGATTGATGGCAAAAATCATCGACATCCAGCCAATCTTTTTGTCTTTGATGTAGTCGAAAGGATTGGTCGAGCCAAGCAGCGTGGCGTCATGATTGAGCTGAAGAGTAACATTTGATTTGAGGTAAATACTCCCGGTAACATAGTTTCCAGTTTCAAAAACCAGGCGGCCTCCACCGTTTTCGTTGATATAATCGATGGCTTTCTGCAACGAACAAGTGTTGATGGTACTCCCGTCAGCTTTGGCGCCAAAATCAGAAGCCTTATAATCCTCTGCAAAAACCCGAAGAAAGCAGAACGATATCAGTAAAAAAACGAGGATTTTAGGTTTATTCATTTTTTATTCAATAGAGATATTACTATTAATAGATTGTTACGGGTCCAACCAATCCCATCGATTGAATGGGCTGATCTTTGGTTTTTAGCACGGTGAATTTTTGGGCCGTCTTGTTGTCGGTAAGGGTTTTCATATAATTACCCATCGTTGTTATTACCCTGATTTCAAGATTATTGGACCCTTGATTTATGAAATTTGTGATATTATGAATCCTGCTGCCATACCATTTTACCCCGCAACTATTCCCGTTTACGAGAAGTTCCGAGATTCCCCATACTTTGCCCAGATTCAGGAAGGCAGTTGAAGGCTTGTCCAGATCGATTTTGCGACGATAAATAACTGTTCCGGTGAAATTAACAAAATCAGTTTCCCTGAGATCTTTTGGAATTTCCATTTTCATGGTTTTGACCCATTTCTCGCGACTATGATGAAATTCTACCTCCCAACCATTCAGTGATTTACTGTTGGGTCCGGATTTTGGTGCAGGGGTCCATGATAGGCCTTTGCTTTCCTTGTTAAAGATAATCAGGCGAGATTCGGCAGGACCGAGTTCAATATCCAGGCTACTGTTTATCAGCTCAATCCTGTAGCGCTCGCCACTATCGGGGTCCCAGATCCAGCAATGGTGACTTCTGGTAATCTCTTTTGGGAAAGTTACCCTGGTCTTGTGTCCGTTATGCATGTGGGCATTGGCAAAGAAGAATATATGGCTCTTATCTTCACCCTGGTAGCGATTCTGCATCACAAAACGATCAGGACTTTCAATCTGAAGATAATGCGGAATGTTGTACTTCGTCATTATCTCTTTGTACCATTCCAGAAAACGGTTGTCCTTCGGTTTCTGTATGAGGATAAAACGATCCGGAAAGGATTTTAGTTTTTCTTTCCAGGTCTGGATCTCCATGTCCCTTTCTTTGGCATTGACTAATCCAAGTGATTTTTCAGGATATTTCTCAATGCAAAAAATTCTGCCGCCAGATGCGACAAAATCGTATAATTTGGACAGCGTTGCCGGAGCGGTACTGGTTACTTCAACTAAAAAAACGGTGCCGTATTGCTTGGGACCGTAGCATAATTTACCGTGTCTGACAACCGAATCATTGATAATAATTTCAGTTGTATAGTCCGCAGCACCTCCGTTTTTGTTGATAGACTCCCAAATGAGAGAAGTGTACGGGATGTTTAGTTTTTCAGGAAACGGATCAGTCTGCACGCCCATTTCACCCCACATATCGTAATTGGCAGGCAAAATAGCGATGTCAGAATACATATCAGCATTTTGGAGTTGTGAGGAAAGACGGGCTTTGTAATCGTTCAAATACTTGAAATAGGGCCACCAGTTGTTATTTTCGTTGTAATAGGATCCATATTGAACCCAACCAGGGAATGGCGCTTCAGGAGGAGAATAGTTGAATCCATGCCAGACAGAGTGGGTAATTCCGGACATGATGCTTTGATCGGAGCCAATTTTAAGTAACTCCAGCGTAGCATTGAAAACATTGTAGGTGTTGGTCATCTCCTCGCAGCTGACTACCCGTTTTCCGGTGAGGTGCGCCGCGGAAGAGACATATTTATTGATCATCGTGTATCCACGACCGCGCCGGTAATCATCGTCCGGCATTTCTTCGCCGATCTTGTGTTTGAGCCAGTTGGTTGTCCAGGACTCTCCTTCAGGAATATCATAACCAAGGCTTGTTTCCAACGGGAAAAAACCTCGTCCGTAAGCCTGTGCGCGCGATTTTACGTTGTGATCCCTGCACCATTGCAGGAAGGTTTCTGTGAAGCGTTCGCGCAATAATTCGGCCTTGGTCAGTTCGAAATCGAAACGGACACGTTTAATTTCTTCGGCAAAATCCGGCGTTTTTACAGCTCCGTATTGATCGTCAATTACTCCACCCAGACGACCTACTTTAAACAGGATAAACGAAAGGTAAGGCATCATATCATATCCGCGGCGTTTTTTGAACTCTTCAGCCAGATCACCTGTCCAGTTAGAGCCTTCCAGCTCCATCGAATCGGTAAAGAAAGCGCGCAGGTGGTTGGAAAGAGGACCTGTCTTCTTTTGAATCGTTTCTGACATGTGGTCGAGGTATATCCGGACGGCGGTTTTATCCATGTGGTTAAGGATATGCCCCGCAGCGCCAGGGGCGCCGTTGATTACACAGGCGAAGGAGTTGACTTTCACCAGGGTGTATAGTACATATTTCCCGGTAGGTACTTCCACATGGATGATTTCATCTTTCCGTTTGTCAGAAAGTTCGATGACCTGATTTAGTCCGCTCATCGGGTCAGGAACCATTTTTAGTGAAAGAATTTCGAATGTACGACTAGGATTGGGTTCTGTTACTCCAGGATCAATGCTTTTGAAAATATTGAATTGCGAAGACTCATAAATCATTGGACCTTCCAGCTTCTCTGCATTGATAATAACCACCTGAGCGCGCTCTTCCCCTTGTAGCGATTCGGAACCAAATGGCCAGCCAGAGCCAACGATCAGATCGCAGGTTATGTCCAGTTTCTTCGCTTCTTCAAAGGTAACCAGCAGCATATTGATCCACTCCTCACTCAACCAGATCAGAGATTTCTTCCCTAAGTCATCACCGGTAGATGGAAACGAAATAGGATTTATTTCTACTCCGCCAATGCCCGCTGCCTTTAACAGATGCAATTCCCTGATGAGTTCTTTTGCTTCTACTTTATCGCCGTTCCACCACCAGCGGACAAACGGCCGGTACTTGGATTCCGGATTTTTGAACAGTTGATAAAGATCGGCATCAAATCGGATCTTTTTTGTATCCAACTTATTAGTCCCAAAGACTGAAATTGTATTGGCGGCGAGACACCCAGCAGAAAGAACAGTACCCTGGTGAAGAAAAGTTCTTCGTTTCATCTGTTAGTATTTTTTGATTTCCATGATCTTATCCGATTGTCAATCCCAGGATTTCAATTCTTTTTAATAACAAGACCTTGTATTTTGATTTCATTTCATCCGATAAAAAACAGATATCAATCAAGTCGAACCAGGAGGGTAATGCAGTCTGAATACTATTCAAAGTCTTTTCAATAATTTTCTCATTTAAGCTGCATTGCTCTTTGCCAAAATAGTTGACAAGCAATCTCCTGGTCAGATTTTTTTTCTTTCCCTTTAAGGTTAAGGCAATTTCCTCCAAATCTCCTTTTAAAACAATTGAAGTGTTGAGTAGATCATAGGATGGGGACAGTTTTACCAATCCGTTTTGAACGATTACAGAGTAGTTTTTGAGATGCATATCTTCATTTCCTACCAGAAAATTGAAAAGGACCAAATTAAATAACCTTGCCTTTTCAATGGCCGGGAAAGTGCAATATTTATCGATGAGTTTCAACAATTTCTCCATGGAATAATTGTATTTTGTATCCCTGCCCATACCCGCCAACTGGCCAAAATCTTCAACAGCTATTTTGTCTTTCTGCCCTTTGCGGTCGAACCTCTTGATAAAATAGGTAAGTGACTTGTCTTTCGAATAAACCAATCCATGTAAAGGGACTTCAATGCCAATCGTATCTGCCAATCGCATGGTCAGGTCTTCATTTTCGGGAAGCTCTGGGAATAAGTAGTGCTGGGGTTTTAAAATGTACCGTCCGTTTTTGTCTGCAATTTCAAAACGACCGTCTTTGATGTTTAATACCGCGCTGAGTTTGGGTTGAACACCTTGGATAGACATTTTTGATGCCCTTTGCATGGCTTCAATCCGTAACTCGTCCGCAGTAAAATCCAGTAAAGCAAGTTCTTTCAGTACCGGGGACAACTGCCTAAGACCTCTTTCGTGGTAAAGTGCATTCCCACAAGGAATATAAGTAATTGGACAACGGTTCATGAGGGAATTTCCTTAAGGGTTACATACCCTACTAAATCTTCGCAGACCATCATTAATTGTGAAAAGGAGTCGTTCCGGTCAACTTTACTGTATTTTAACAGTCCTTCCAGTTGATATCCCTCAGGAAGTAATCCATCAAAAAATGGGGGAAAAGAATCAAAGTCATAGCGGGACTGATTAAGTGGCATGGTGAGGGAAACCGGTGGCCCTGAATAACCCTTCAGATATTCAAATCGGTATTTTTTGCCAATAACCAATTCAGTGAAAGTACCGGCGTGAAAATTATTCACGAAGACTTCAGCGTTTTTCATCGTTCATCATTTGGGTTAACAGCGGACTATTCAATTGAACCTTGATGTTGAGTACCTTCAATATTTTTCTTAAGGTATCTAACTGGATGGTTTCTTTACCTTTTTCAAGATCGAAGACAGCTGTTTTTCCAATACCTGCCATCTCAGCTAGTTTATGCTGGCTAAGCCCAGCAGATTTACGATGATTTTTTATCACCGATGCCAATAATTTCGGATCAAGCATATTTTTGGTTGTTATAACGGTAAAAATACAAAATTTGTTTTGAATTACCTAATCTATATGTAAATATTTACTGTTTTAGAGGTAATTATATCTGTTTTCTTAATGATTTTTTGTTGTTGATCATTGAATTACTGTTATGGCAGTATATTTAGCAGAAACTTCATCAGATTTGAAAATCTTAAACGCTGAATTCTTGTGACTTATTTTTTGGCCTTCATCTTCTGCAATACTTCACGTGCCTGGGCATCCGAAGGATCCAGCTCAATAATTTTGGTAAAATAGTCCAATGTTCTGGACCTCATTTCTGCGGACTCCTGTTTGTTGATGCTGTATAATTTCTCATAAGCCACAAAATACCACGAGCCAAGGTATTTGTAACACTCAATGATTGATTTGCGATTCTTGACCTGATCGCCATTCTGCAGTAACACAAGAGCTTTTTCATAAGCATCCCTGGCACCTATACCCCTGGTTTCCGGATCAAGAAGTGACTGCATCCTGCCTTTCCAGATGAAACTTCCTGCATAATCTGGCTTCATTATGCTAACTACCGTGAAGGCGCTGTCTGCTTTCAGGTAGAAATGTTTCCTGTTTTCTTTCACTATCAAACTGTCGGTGAAAGGGATTCTGTTCTTCTTCTGTAATTCCATCAGGGAGTCATACCTGGATTTGCAGCTCTCTCCTTCAAAAAAATATTCTTTTCCGATCAGAAACATGGTATTTAGCTTGTCGGCACCGTTTTCGATCATTTTAAAATAAAATCCTGCGGCTTGGCTGTGCATCCTGTTTTTGGCCGCTAACCTCGCCATCTCTTCGTAGAGGTCGGTCCTGGCGGGTTCTATCTGAACTGCCTTCCGATAGTTTTCGATCGCAAGTGAATCTTCTCCGGTTTTCTGAAGAATTTTTGCATAATAGACATAATCCAGTGCGATCAACTTACCAGGATCGTGCAATAAGAAAAATTTCTTCATTAAGGTAAGCGCATTCCCGTATTCTCCGGTTTCAAAAGCGATATATCCCCTTATTCTAAGCAGCACGGATTCGTCATGGTTGGTAGCCATGACCTCCTCCAGTAACGCCGCTGCTTCAGCATATTTTTTGTTGAAGAAGAGTACAATGGCAAAGCGCTCTTTGTCTTCAGATGTAGGCTGAGTCCTGGAAATATAGGTTTTGTAAGCCTGTTCTGCTTCCGTATATTTCGCGGTAGCGTAATACAAGTCACCCAGGTATTTGTATACCAGAACTTGATCGGGGCGGAGCGCGACCGATTTATTGAAAGCTGCCATTGCGTCTTTCCAGGTATGGGAAATAAGGTCGATGTATCCGCGATTACGCCAGGCAACAGCCGACTTGGGATCAAAGAATATGGCTCGGTCGTAGGCATTAGCCGCAAGTCCCCAGTTCTTCTTCAACAATTCAAGATTTCCAGTTGTCAGATGAAGTTTAGCGTATTTGGCGTTGATATTGAGGCCCTGGTTGATGAAGAGCCTTGCCGTGATTGTATCTTTTTTCAACAGGCTGACACATCCTTCCGCTATTGCACTGTAAACCTCAGGATTCAGTTTATCTGCGCGTCTGGCCCTGTCGAAATATTCCGTTTCACCGATCCTGTCGTTCGTCTGAAGGGCAACTTTTCCCAGACCCACTATGGCATAAGGATTTTTTGAATCCAGTACCGCTGCTTTCTGAAAGAATATTTTGGCGCTATCTGGTTTGTTCTGGGCCAAAAGTGCGTCGCCAAGTCCAATAAGTGCAGATACATCTTCGGGAAAGGACCTGATTTTATTGTGAAAATAGTTGGCCGCCTTTTCGTATTGATGTTCGTCTAATAATATTGAGCCTTGGTTTTCAGTATTTTGTGATCTGCAGTCCAAGACTAAGATCAAAAAAACCAACAACAAAATCAGCTTGCCTCTCATATCTGGAAATTCCATTACAAATTTGGTCTGACATTTACCACCCTGGTTGGCGCAACGGCAGGGATGATTCCGGCTTTCAGGATGATCCTCTGTCCCTTGTCACTCGCCACAAAGGAAACAAATCCTGAGCAAAGACCGCTCCGGGGTTCTGTATTTATCATAAAAATAGATCTGGTAAGAGGGTACATCTTGTCCAGAAGATAAGCCTGGTATGGTTTGTAGCTATTTTCAGTTGTTGGGACATCTGATTCACTTACGGCGAGTACTCTTATTTTCCTGTGAAAAGAGAGGTGAAGTGAGTCGTTTTTGTTTCCGATCCAGCTGGCACCAATGAAGCCGATTACACCCGGATGGCTGGCAGTATATTCAATTACATCCCTGTTGTAAGATAGCGCCGCCATTGTGGTCGCAGAAAAGTTACCCTTGCAAATGGAGTCAGCCATAAATCTTACAATCCCTGATTTTCCATTGTCAAACAGAATCCTGATGGGCAGGGAAGGAGAGGAGGCATTAAGCTGTTTCCAGTCGGAGATCTTGCCGCCGAGTATTTCCCTGATTTGTTTCATCGATATCAGGGTATCCTTGCAGGATGGATGTACAATCAGTGCGATCGCGTCGGTGGCAACTTTTAACTGTTTTGCATATAGTTTTCTACCTGTGATTATCCTGATTTCTTCCGGTTTTAACCTGCGAGAGGCAACAATCAGGTTGACACTATCGTTTAATAATTTTTCGATTGATTCATTTTCAGGAAGATATTCAGCTTTAAGGTCGGCATATCCATATATTACCCTGAATAAATCAACTTCGGACTCCAATACGGGGCGAAAAGTCTCATCAACAGCTATCCTGGCTTTGCCAGAGGTCGGTGTATTCCGGTAAGGATCTCCTTTAAAGAACCGGCAAGATCCGGATAAAAGCATCAGGATAAGTAATATATGGAGTCTCACCTTAATAGTTAATTAATTCAAAACGAATCGAATAGGCATTGTAAAGCTGACTAAAACGTTTTGTCCCCGCTGTTTACCCGGAGTCCAGGGAGGCATCTTTTCCATGACCCGGATGGATTCTTCATCGCAGCCGAAGCCAATACCCTTAACGACCTTCAGGTTGATAATTTTTCCCTCGCGGTTAACGACAAAATTTAAGATGACAGTACCCTGGATGTTGTTTTCCTGAGCGGAAAGTGGATACCGAAGATTAAGCTTTATGAACCGAAGCATCTCCCTTTCGCCACCTGGAAATTGGGGCATCTGGTCGACCATGACATAAGTCTTGTTATCATCTCCTGCTATTTTGGCACTTTCCGTATCGGCAACGGGAGCCGCGATATCATCGGTACCCTTATCGAAAGTCGTGCTGCTGATGACTGCTTTCTGTTCCAGCACCTCTTTCTGTGTGATGGGAGGTTCTTCATTTACCTGCTCATCTGGCTTAATTTCAGGTAGTTGGAATTTTACAGAGTTTCTGAGCGGTTCCGGTGGAGGAGGTACTTCCTTCAGTATTTCGTCTTCTTTGGGAGGGTCAAGCTTGATATTGGTCAGCACCCGAACGGTAGTATCTCCGGTTACCTTCTTATGGAAGATCTGTCTGATCATAAAAGGGGCGGCAACTACCATGACAAAGGCAATGGCCGCAATCAGCAAGGCGTTGAAATGTCTTTTGGATGAGTTGGTCCTTAATTCATAACCGCCATATTCGCGGTATTTTGGATCGAAAACCAGATCACACCATTCCTTTGAAAACAAATCGCTATTTGGTCCCATTTGTACTGAGTGTTTCTGATTTCAACTTTGCTAGTAGATCAAGGTCAAAAGGGGATATGCCGGCAATTGCATAACGGTCGATGTTGCAGATGGCCATCTCGTCCAGGACATCAATCAGGTTGCGGTACACAGATTCGTCTGTTGCTTTGATAAGTACGATCGGAGCTTTCTTGTCTTTTGTAATGGCAGCCCTCCTGGTCTCAAACTCCTCTTCAGAAAATTTCTTCTTCTCTTTTTCGGCTTTCAGCTCCCTGACTTTAACCATTACCTCATAATTTCTCTTCATCAGGTATTGGCGTAAACCGTTGGGAGAGAAATCTGTCGCATGAAGCGCGGGATCCACTCCATTTTCCCTGGTACCCTCATAATAGTATACTTTATTGTCCTTATCCAGGAGAATAGTCGTGGCTCTGGAAGCCTTCACTTTCGTTTGATCTTCCTCGTTGGTTTTATCTTTCGAAGGAAGCGCGATTTCCATGGTTTGTGGCTTGTTCAACGTAGTAGCCAGCATAAAAAAGGTGATCAGAAGAAAGCCCAGATCTACCATTGGGGTGAAGTCAACCCTTGTAGACAACTTCTTGGTCCGGCTTTTCTTTCTGCCTATTCTATGGTTTGGAGCAATTTCAGCCATGGGCGATTATTTATTTTCCAGATCAGAGGCCGTTTCGAGACTGGTAATCAGATTATACCTGTTCTCTTTCAAATCCTGCATGGTGTCCATCAGTTTCTTGATAATTGGATAAGGGGTCGACTGATCGGCCTTGATGGCAATCCTGTATTCCGCGCTTATACTCCGCGCCGCACTTACCCAGTTCTTAAATTGATTGTCAATGGAATCACAAGGAATTCCTACAGCATTAGCAGGCATTTCCCGATCTTCAGGCTTCAGGGAGAGGAAAGATTTCATGCCTTTCATCGGTACCCCGAAACTATTTATCAGACTGAATTCTTTTAACTCGTCAGGAGTGAATGAGACCTGATAAGTTGTTGCCATTTTCTCCAGCAGTGCTTTTCTGTTTTCCTGTCCGTCGATGCCGAAAAAGACTTTGCCCTGTGCATTGACCAATATAAGCATGATGTTTCGTTCAGGAATTTTTATTTCTGAAATGGAAGTTGGCGTAACAACTGTCGTAGCTTCCTTGTTCGTAAAGTTTGAAGTCAGCATAAAGAAAGTCAGCAACAGGAAGGCAACGTCACACATTGCTGTCATGTCAATTACTGTACTCTTTCTGTGAATCTTAACTTTGGGCATGGTCGCTTATGCTTGTCAGTGTTTTGCAGCAAAAGTCTGGGCGATGCTGTAACCTGCCTCATCGATAGCATAAGTTAGCTTATCGATCTTCGTGGTAAAGTAACTATAGGAAACCATGGCCACTGCGGCTGATGCAATACCAAAGGCAGTGTTGACAAGGGCTTCAGAAATACCTGTTGCCAACGCCACAGAGTCGGGGGCGCCTGCATTGGCCATCGCAGCAAATGAACGGATCATGCCAAGTACTGTTCCAAGTAGTCCCATCAAAGTTGCCAGTGAGGTTATGGTTGCCAGAACGGGCAAGTTTTCCTCCAGTCCGGGAAGCTCCAGGGAAATGGCTTCTTCCACATTCTTTTGAATGTCCAGAATCTTCTGTTCCTTGGTCATCAGGGTATCCTTCTCCATCAGCTCATACTTGTCGAGCGTCGATTTAGCAACGTTTGCCACGGAACCCTGAACCCTGTCGCATTCGGCTCTGGCACCTTCAATATCATTGGTGGCCAGGTATTCTTTCAGTTTAGTAACGAATTTTACCGGGGCAAGATTTCCATGAGCCTTCCGGATGGTATAATACCTCTCAATGGAAAATGTCAGTGCAGTAAGTAGTAGGGTCATCAAAATCGGAACGACATAACCACCCTTGTAGATTAAACCAAGGAAATTTCCCTGAAGAGGTAGGTTATCGGAGTCATTCCCCTGAAAATTTGAGGAAGCGCCCATTAAAAAGAAATAAACAAATAGCGCTATGACAAATGCAATTGGAATGACGTAAGCTGCAAGAAAATTTTTCATACTCAGTACAACAATTTTATTTAAATGTAAAGATCTCTTTTCCCTTGTAAAATCTCACCGTAATCCTGGCGAAATCTTGAAAGCAGATGAGGCTTATTTTGAAAATACTCAGCTCCTTCAATTTCTGCTATCTCTTTATTAATTAGTTGTTCACCTATCAATTTCGTTTCAGGCGAAGCATAATCGTCCAGGTATTCACGGTAGGTGAGAACGGCATTCAGTTTGCAGAATTTACTTTCCACGCAATGGCTAAGCATACCCATGATAGTCTCCCCTGTACGTCCGCAGCGGTAGCCGGCCGTACAAAAAGATGAAATATAGCCGAGTTTGCCTACTTCCTGAATCACCGCATCCAGGTCGCGGGGATCGCCGATGGTAAACTGTTCATGATCCTCTTTTACCTCGTTTTTCTGATCACTGTAAGCCCCGATTCCAATCCTTGTTGAGGCATCCGTCTGTGTTACACCCAGTTGAAAGACCTCATGTTTGATAGATGCCTTTTCCCTTGCCGTGACGATCAGGCCAGCTGTTGGTACTGAAAGCCGGAGTACAGCCACCAGTTTCTTGAAATTTTCGTCTGAAACATTATATTCTGAATGGTCACTCAGCCAGGATCCAAAGGCCGGTGTCATGCGGGGAAATGAAATAGTATGCGGACCGATACCAAATTGGCGTTCAAGATCATGGGTGTGATGAAGTAATCCCATAACCTCAAATTTCCAGTCATAAAGGCCAAATAATGCTCCAATGGCTACATCATCCAACCCAGCTTCCAGCGCTCTGTGAAGAGCATAAAGCCGCCAGCGGTAATTTCCTTTCAAAGTGTTGGAGGGGTGAACTGCCTCGAAGGTTTCCCTGTGGTAAGTCTCCTGAAAAACCTGATAAGTACCGATGCCAGCCTCTTTCAGCTTCTTAAGTTTGGCGATTTCCATCGGCGCGGCATTGATATTTACGCGGCGGATATTGGTAGGCTGACCGGATTTCGGAGCAATTTCACTCACGGAATAGACTGTTTTGATGCAGTCGACCATATAGTCCACATCCGTGGAAGGGTGTTCTCCAAAAACGAGTATCAACCGCTTATGTCCTTCCATCAAGACGGATGAAGTCTCTTTTCTGACCTCTTCCATAGTGAGAATTCGCCTCTTTTCGAGGACATTGGCCTCACGAAATCCGCAATAGGCACAGTTGTTGACGCAGTAATTGGCGCAATAAAGCGGGGCGAAGAACACAATCCGGTTGTCGTAGACTTTTTTCTTGACCTCCAGAGAAGTTTGATTGATTTCCTGCCAGAGTTCAGGATCCTGAACCTGGAGAAGCGCTGCCGTCTCATCCGTGCTAAGCGTAGTGATCGAAAGAGACTTTTGTAAAATTTCTTTTATATAACCAGGATCTGGATTGCAGTTACGATCCAAAGCTGAGTAAATAGACTGATTATCAATATAATCCTTTCCGTCTACCAGGTATTTTTCAATTTCAGCGTTGTTAATAATTCCTTTTTTCCATTCCCGGGTGCTAGCAATTGTCATAACATAATTTTGAAATGCAAATATACTAGCTTCTTTCTCTTGTTTGATAGGTTGTATGCAATAGTTTGTGCGATAATTCTCCGAGAGGTTTACCAAGAAAGTCGTTGTATATCTTTAAAACTTCAGGATTTTCATGCGATTTTCGGATCTGCTTGCCGAGATCCTCTGCATAAATAGCTGCCGCTCTTTTCTTGCGGATTTCTGCATTGGTAGGAATCGGCTGTCCGCCGCCCCCCAGACATCCGCCAGGACATGCCATTACCTCCAAAAAATGGAAATCAGCAGTACCTGCCTTGACTAAATCCATTGCTTTTTTTGCATTTGTCAAACCGTGGGCAACGGCACACTTCAATTCCACACCCTCAAGGAATTTCCAGCCTTCCAGTGCATCTTCAATTTTAACGCTACTCATTCTGACTCCTTCCATGCCCCTTATCGGATGAACGACCAGGTTCTTGAATGGAATCTCCCGTCCTGTAACTATTTCGTAAACCGTTCTGAGAGCGGCTTCCATGACTCCTCCCGTGGCTCCGAAGATGACTGCGGCCCCTGTTGAATCACCCATGAGACGGTCGAATTCCATCTCCTCGAGTTGCACAAAATTGATTCCAGCCTGTTTGATCATGATAGCTAACTCACGGGTAGTCAGTACATAATCAACATCACGGTAGCCGCTATCGTGCATTTCGGTCCGGGCAGCCTCAAATTTTTTGGCCGTACAAGGCATTACTGAAACAGAAATTATTGTTTTCGGATCGACGTTCCGGGCCTTGGCGTAGTAGGTCTTAACCAGCGCACCAAACATCTGTTGTGGAGATTTACAAGTCGACAGATTTCTCAAATATTCCGGATACATGTGTTCAATGTATTTGATCCATCCGGGAGAGCAGGAGGTAGCCATTGGCAGGGCCACATTAGGATCTTTGTCCACCAAAGCTTTTTTTAACCGACCCAAAAGTTCTGTGCCTTCTTCCATGATAGTTAGATCGGCAGTAAAATCTGTATCCAGAACAGAATCAAAGCCGAGTCTCTTCAGGGCAGAGACCATCTTACCGGTCACCCTGTGGCCAACTGGATATCCCAGTTCTTCACCCAATCCGACCCTGACCGCAGGAGCAGTCTGAACTACTACATGCAGATCCGGATTGGAGATGGCTTCCCAAACCTCTTCAATGTAGTTCTTTTCAACCAGTGCTCCCGTTGGACAACGGTTTACACACTGCCCGCAATTCGTGCAGACAACATCATTCATCGGTTTTTCATAAAAGGTGGAAATCTTCATTTCATGTCCTTTGTAGGCAACCGATAACGCATTGACTCCCTGTAACTCTTCGCAGGTTCTCACACAACGCTGACAGCGGATACATTTACTGTCATCCTTTACGATGCTGGGGGAGAAATTGTCGATGGTATATTTCTTTTCCTTGTAAAGTTCGATGAAATCCTGGGTCATAATCTTGTAATCAGAAGCCAGTTTCTGCAGTTCGCATTTTCCGTTTTTGTAGCATTTTGTACAATCGGAATTATGTTCAGAGAGAAGCAGTTCGATGATATGCTTCCTGCAGTTTCGCACCTTAAGACTATTGGTGAGAATATCCATTCCCTCTTCACAAGGAGTAGCGCATGCTGCCGCCAATCGCTTTTGGCCGGAAATTTCCACAACACAGACCCTGCAGTTTCCCGCAACGCAAATGTCCTGATGGTAGCAAAGTGTGGGAATAACAACATTTACTTTCTTCGCTGCTTCCAGAATCACGGTGTTTTCCTGAACTTCTACCGGAATTCCATTGATGGTAATATGAATTTTTTCTGACATGATTTTGGATATTAAATCAGTAAATCATCTCCTCCCTGAAATTTTCAACGATAGAGGCGAAGGAGTTGGCGACCGATTGTCCGAGTCCGCATTTGGCAGTATATTGCATGGTCTCACTCAATTTGAGCAGTTTATCGAGGTAAGGAGCCGGTCTTTCACCCTTCTTGACAGCCTTTATTCCGGCCAGCAATTGTTGACATCCGATCCGGCAGGGGGTACATTGTCCACAAGATTCTTCCCTGAAAAATTCGAGATAATTGTCCAGTAGGTTGTACATCGAACGTGAACTGTTAAAGAGCATCATAGATCCTCCGGTAGGTAAGGATATTCCTACCAGTTTACCCTGATATCCAATGGCAGTCTCATTGAATTTTTTGCGAGGAACAAGGAAACCAGAGGCTCCTCCTACCTGGACGGCCTTGGTATCACCATCGCCGAACTCATCGACAAAATCCTGAAGGCTCATGCCCAGCTCCAATTCGTAAATACCCGGTTTGGGCGTATCCCCTGAAATGGAAAACAATTTTGACCCCCTCGAATACTGAACTCCCAGATCATAGAATTTCTTTGCACCATACTTGAAAATAGTATAGGTATGGGCAAGCGTTTCAACATTGTTGATTACTGTAGGTTTATTGCGGAAACCACTGATGGAAGGGTAGGGTGGCTTGTTGCGAGGTTCGCCTCTCTTACCTTCGAGCGATTCAAATAAAGCAGTTTCTTCACCGCAAATATAGGCCCCGCTGCCCATAAAGACTTTAATGTTAAAATCCAGATTGATTTTCTTGCAGAAATAACTGAATTCGTTGATGGCTTCGTTGAGGGGGTTTTCCAGGTATTTGTACTCACCCCTTAGATAGATTATTCCATTAGTCGAACCTACTATAAATCCGCATATAGCCATGGCAGTCAGCACCTTGTAAGGTACACGTGTAAGGATTTCACGGTCTTTAAAGGTACCTGGTTCACCCTCATCGGCATTGCAGATCACATATTTTTCTGGCCCGGAAGCCTCGGAAGTCAGTTTCCATTTTAATCCTGTCGGAAAGCCTGCTCCGCCTCGACCCTTTAATTCTGAACTTATTAGTTCATTGATCAGTTCCTGCTTAGGTCGATGGATGGCTTTTTGTAATATTTTCTCCCAATCCGTATCGTGAACAAAAATGAAATCGACCCTTTTTAATAAAAGATGTTGCTCGATCATTGCTTGTTATTTAATGAATTTTATGGAAGTTATCTAAATCTCTTTTTTCAAATATTCGCCGAGGATTGCCCTCACTTTTTCAGGAGTCAGTTCCGTAAAGACTTCATGGTTGATAACCATTGCGGGAGCCTTGTGACACCAGCCCAGACAATTGGTTTCAACCAGGCTGAACCTGCCGTCTGGTGTGGTCTGCCCGATGTCGATCTTCAGCATGTCTTTGATCGCCAGAAGAATCTGATTTTTCCCTTTCATGGAGCAGGAGATTGTTTTGCATACCCGGATGGTAAATTTCCCCATCTTCTTGAATTCAAGAAAAGAGTAGAATGTGGCGGTACCATAAACTTCCGCAGCGGGTAAATCCAGCTCATGTGCGATTTCGGTCATCGATCGTCTGGAAAGGTAATTTTCGCGTTCTACAACACCCTGCAGGATAGGGAGAAGGCTTTCCCGGGTACGTCCATGCAGATCGGCCAATTCAACGATTCTTTTGTGTAGTTCCATAACGGTAAAATAAGTGAGTAATTAAAGATACCGGAATAGTCTCTACTAAATTAAACCATTCATTCTTAGCATACAAGAGCTGAAGCATGTTTTATATCATATTTTCAAACAAATGGTAAAAATATTTTAGAATAGGACTAAATGCATAAAAAAACCCGGCATTACCGGGTCTTTTTCTATAGCTTGTTCGTTGACATTTGTAATGCCGACATTTTAATACACCTTGACTGCGATTGGAGATTAAACCATCGGGTATTTCTTGAAAATCTCGTTAGATTTCATTAAAATGTCGACATAATGAGCCCTTTTATAGGCATAAGGCTCCTTACTGGATTTCATCGAGAGTTTCCCTTTGAATTCGTCGATGGTCTTGTACCCTTTTGCGTCCATCCAACCTTCAAGGGTCTCGATCATATTGGTAATATGGGAAGCCTTATTCTTGTAAACCGTGCTTACGACCTGGACAGACCCGGCACCTGCAAGCAGCATCTTGATCACATCCTTGCCGTCAGAAATTCCTCTGCTGGCACAAATATCCGCCTTTATATTACCAAATAAAAGGCCTGCGAACCTAAGGGTAATCTGATAATCTTTTTCATGTGTCAGATCGAAAGGGAAGAAGAACTCTTCATTTTCGATGTTGATCTCCGGCTGGAAAAAGCGGTTGAAGATGACGATCCCGTTTGCACCTTCTTCGTCTGCCCTGGTGATAAAATTGACAGGGTTCGCATAGAAAGGTGAGAGTTTAACGCTAATAGGAATTTTAACCAATTTTCTGAGCTTCCTGAGAATTTCAATTTGATGATTTTCGATCATTGTACTGTCATTCTCCGCGCCGGTCGGTACGTCGTAGAAATTTAGCTCCAGCCCGGCAACACCCGTCTTTTCCAACTGAACAGCATAATCTTCCCAGGATTGATCGTAGATGGCATTCAGGCTGGCAAAAACTGGAATACTGACATTTTTTATCAACTTTGAAAGGTTGTAAAGATGCTCTCCAGCCCCGCTATGCTTGATTTCAGGAAAGATATTTCCCATTTCGGCATTCCTGTAGCTATATTCACCAATTTGCTCATTTAGCTGAATCTGCTCCAGATTTATCTGCTCTTCGAAAAGGGAACGGTAAACAATTGCTGCGACACCTGCCCGTTCGATTTTTTTTATCACGTTCAAGTCTTCTACAAGGCTTGAAGCCCCAAGAATAATAGGGTTTTTTAATTCAACCCCCATAAATGTTGTTCTAAGATCTGCCATAGTTTTCTCTTTTACACCGCTGACGGGCGGTATTTTCTTATACGGTGACACCTAAATTTTTGTTTAACAAATTCGACAGCAAAATTATTGCTGATTAAAAATAAATCAGAAGGTTCATGGAGAGCGTAACACCCACCATCACAATGGAAACCATTGTCATTAGTTTGATAAGGATGTTCAGACTCGGTCCGGATGTATCTTTGAACGGATCACCAACGGTATCGCCAATGACTGCTGCATTGTGGCTTGGACTTCTTTTACCGCCATAATGACCTTCTTCGATGTATTTTTTAGCATTATCCCATGCCCCGCCAGCGTTGGCCATGAAAACAGCCAGGATAAAGCCTGTCACTGTACTTCCCAGTAAAAGGCCCATAACACCTGGTATCCCAAAGAGAATTCCAACAGCAACAGGAATAAAGATGGCCAGCAAGGAGGGCAAAAGCATCTCTTTCTGCGCGGCCTTAGTAGAAATCTCAACACATTTGGCATAATCCGGTTCTGCTGTTCCTTCCATGATCCCAACAATCTCACGGAACTGGCGACGTACTTCATCCACCATTTTGTGTGCTGCCCGTCCGACTGCATTCATGGTCATTCCACAGAAAAGAAAGGCAGACATTCCACCGATGAACGCTCCAACCAGTACCAAAGGGTTCATGAACGTTACATCGAAAGCTGCCAGCACATCAATGAGTGTTCCTCCTTTTAAATGAGCGGTAAGAGGATGATCCGGATGAAAGTTCACCATCCCGATACGGGCTTCCTCCAGAAATGAAGCAAGCAATGCAAGTGCAGTCAGGGCTGCCGAACCTATTGCAAAACCCTTCCCGGTGGCCGCGGTGGTATTACCAAGGGAATCCAGGGCATCCGTACGTTTGCGGACTTCTGGCCCAAGTTTAGCCATCTCGGCATTTCCTCCTGCATTGTCTGCAATGGGGCCATAAGCATCGGTAGCCAGTGTGATCCCTAGCGTGGAAAGCATTCCTACGGCAGAGATGGCGATTCCATAAAGTCCCATGCTGAAATCTTTCATGTGCCAGCTTGCTGCGAATCCAAAGGAAAGTATGATTGCTGCACCTACAATCAATACTGGAAAAGCGGTCGACATCATTCCGGTTCCAATGCCGGAAATAATGACTGTTGCAGGGCCCGTTGTCGAAGCGTCCGCAATTTTTTTAGTAGGGCTATAGGAGGCCGAAGTGTAGTATTCGGTTACCTGGCCAATCCCAATTCCTGCGAGCAATCCGCTTAACATGGCCATCCATATTCCGGTATAGTTTGGGATATGGAGCCAATAAAGGATGAACCAGGAAAGTACAGCAATGCCGGCAGCTGCGCTGTTGACACCCACACCAAGCGCACGCAGCAATTGCTTTTGTGTAGCGCCTTCACGGGTACGTACCAGGAAAATCCCAAATATGGAAAGCAGGGTTCCAACGGCTGCGATGAGCATTGGAGCGATGACGGCCATGAACTGCATGGCTGTACCCAGGCTGGCGAAACCTGCCGCACCAAGGGCAGCTGTTGACAAAACGGCGCCACAATAGGATTCATAAAGGTCGGCCCCCATTCCTGCAACGTCACCAACATTGTCGCCAACATTATCCGCAATAGTAGCTGGATTTCGTGGATCATCTTCCGGGATACCGGCTTCAATTTTTCCTACGAGGTCAGCGCCTACATCTGCTGCTTTCGTGAAAATTCCTCCCCCGACGCGTGCAAACAGGGCCTGTGTGGAGGCTCCCATGCCAAAGGTCAACGTAGTGGTAGTGATGATATTCAGGTTAGATCCGTCGATTGTCGCTGCTGCGGGATATATGTAATTCAAGATGACAAACCAGGCTGAGATATCGAGTAAAGCGAGTCCGACTACGACCAGTCCCATCACAGCGCCACTCCTGAAGGCGACAACCAAGCCCTTATTCAGTGATTGGTTTGCCGCGTGGGCCGCTCTTGCAGAAGCATAAGTTGCGGTCTTCATTCCGAAGAATCCGGCGAGTCCGGAGAAGAACCCACCCGTCAGGAAGGCAAATGGAACGAAAGGATTTTGAATCTTTAGGACATAAGCGAGAAAAGCAAAGAAGCAGGCCAGAAAAATAAAAACAATGGATACGACCCTGTATTGCTGTCTCAAATAGGCCATCGCACCCACTCTCACATGTTTGGCAATTTTCTTCATCAGGTCATTACCTTCACTGTAACTCATCATGTCTTTAAAAAAATACCATGCAAAAAGCAAAGCAATTACTGAGGAGATCGGAATCACCCAAAAAATCGGATCAATCATATTGGAAATTTTAGTTGGTTATGAAAGAAATTAACTTAAAATTCGGCTTGAAGACCAATTCTACTCAAAGTTGATAAAATTTTTCGATACTTTAAATTTTTTGAAAAAAAATACAAATAATTTAATACACAGATTATCAGGTATTTGAATAAATTACATTTAGAATAGGATTTTTCGCCCTTTGTTTTCAAACCATCCATGATGCAGATAGGAATTTTTGTAATTTTGGATATGAATCCGGAAAAGAGCATCCATTACTACTAGACTATTTATTCTAACCAATTTCCTTATGGAAGTATTGAAACTGTTGTCCCGTGCAACTTTCATCCTATTGTTTGTCTGCTCAGTCCTGCAGGCGAAAAACGATCAGAAAGTCTGTACTCTTGAAGTAAACAGTCTCAGATGTGAAAATCTGATAAATCCTTTGGGCATCGATATTTCTACTCCTCAGCTCAGTTGGCAGTTATCATCGACTTTGAGGAATCAGAAACAAGTTGCCTACCAGATACTTGTCTCAGACAAGGAGGATGCATTATCAGAAAACAAAGGAAATTTTTGGGATTCAGGAAAAGTCTTATCTTGTGAAACAGCCAATATCCCTTACCATGGGAAAGCACTACTAACAGGCTTAAGGCTATATTGGAAGGTTAGGGTTTGGGACTTGTCAGGAACGGTTTCGGCATGGAGTCCAATAGTCTGGTGGGAAATGGGATATCTGCAAAACTCCAGCTGGAAGGCAAAGTGGATCGGAAGGGGAGAGGATCAATACCCGGATTCAGCCCTAACAAGCCCTGCACCCTATCTGCGCAAGCCTTTTGAAACGGAGGGCGAAATTTTGTCCGCCAGAATCCGGGTATCCGGACTTGGGTTTTATGAACTCTACCTGAACGGATCAAAGGTTGGAGATCAGGTACTTGCGCCTGCCCAGACTAATTATGATACCAGAAAACTTCAGAAATTGATCTATTACCATGATGATCAATCCAGGCAACGCGTGCTATATAACACATTTGATGTGACAAAGCAGTTACGTTCGGGTCGAAATGTGATTGGAATGATCCTTGGAAATGGATGGTACAATCAGCGTGACCGAAAGGCAGAAGGGTGCATGTGGTATTCCACTCCACGATTGATCCTGCAGCTGGAAATAACCTACCGGGATGGTCGTAAGCAGTTGGTATTCAGTGATAAAACTTGGAAGATAAATACCGGGCCCATCCTCCATGATGGTATATTCACCGGCGAATTATACGATGCCAGAAAGGAAATGGTTGATTGGAACAGCATTGGATACGACGATCAGAGCTGGCAAAATGCGTTGGAAGTCAAGGCTCCTGCAGGTCATCTTGAATCTCAGCTGGCTCCCTTCGATAAGGTCGTCCGGATCATCCATCCGGTTTTCGTTCATAAAGATGAAAAGGGAACCTGTCTGTATGATGCTGGAGAGATGATTTCCGGCTGGGTGCAGGTCCGGATTCATGGGCAGAAAGGCGATACAATAAGAATAAGACATATAGAGGAACTGGGGGGTGATTATCATCAGATCGATACTTATATCATGAAAGGTGGAGGTGAGGAGGTCTATGAACCCCGGTTTACCTGGCATGCGTTCAGACAGGTAGAAATCAGCGGACTGAAATACTCGCCGGAAGCCAGGGATCTATTGGTGAAAGTGGTACATACTGATGTTACCTCAGTTGGAACATTTGAATGCTCGAATTCCCTTTTCAACAAGATTTTCGAAAACTATTGCAGGACCCAGCAGGAGAACCTCCACGGCAGTATCAGCAGCGATTGTCCGCACAGGGAGCGATTGGGTTACACTGGCGATGGCCAGGTGGCGGTCGAACCGGCAATATTGAGTTTCGATATGACCCGGTTTTACCAGAAATGGTTTCTTGATATGGAGGATGCCCGTAACCATAAGACAGGCTATATACCTCATACTGTGCCGTTCGGTGGCGGTGGGGGAGGTCCGGCCTGGGGTTCGGCCTATGTGATCATGCCCTGGATATATTACCAAAATTACGGTGACAAAAATGTTCTGAAGACCCATTATAATGGAATGAAGCAGTGGATCAGTTATTTGGGTTCGAGATGCGACTCTTCGGGAATAGTTGTAAGAGAGGAGCCAAAGGGCTGGTGCCTTGGGGATTGGGCGACTCCTGAGAAGATCAGGTTGTCGCCGGAGCTGGTGAACACCTGCTATTATTTTTATTGCACAGACCTGATGGCTCAAGTTGCAGAAGTATTGGGAAATTCAAAGGACAGGGAACATTTTAAGGCCTTAGCATCATCGATAAAAAGCAGTTTCAATAAGAAATTTTTCCAAGTAGCGACTGGTGAATACAGTGATGGAAAGCAGGGAGCGAATATCTTCCCTATGGCTTTTGGCATGACAGGTGAAAAGGAGATGCCCCTGGTTTTTGCAAATATTCTGAAACATCTGCAGGAGACTGGAAATCATTTTGATACAGGCATCCTTGGGACTCCTTTGCTGCTGAAAGTACTGACTTCCAACGGCCGGGCTGACCTGGCATATACGGTCATGAACCAAAAGGATTTTCCCGGTTACGGTCATTATATCTTTGGGAAAAATGCTACGACTATCTGGGAAAACTGGGATGGCAAGAGCTCTCATTCTCACCCGATGTATGGAAGTGTTGTTGCCTGGTTCTTTAACACCCTGGCCGGTATAGCTCCGGATCCTGCCTTCCCCGGATGGCGGAGATTTATCGTCAATCCTTTTACTGAATGTGAGTTGACTTATGCCAAAGCCAGCTATCAATCTCTCAATGGCCGGGTCGCTTCGGAGTGGAAAAAGGAGAAGGATCAATTGATTATGGATATTGAAATACCATCTAATACCAGCGCAATAATCTGTTTTCCATGTAAGAATACGAATCGGTTATCGGAGAGCGGAAAGCCAGTCAGGGAGAATCGTGAATTCAGCATTTTGGGTATGGAAAAGGGGAAAACAAAAATCCTTGTCGGATCGGGTAATTACCATTTTGTCTTAAAAAATGAAGAGAAATGAAAATATTCAAGAGAATACTACTCTTTACAAGCCTCCTGATTTTTATTGGAATTTCCTGTATTGCAGCGTTATACGGCTATTTTAGTTATCGGAACAACCAAGCTTTCGGTCAGCTGAAAACAACCATTCAGCCTGGAAAATTAGGTCAAAATGTGGTGCCATTTATTGGTACCGGGGGATATTTTTGGGTGTGCGCGAACAACTTCCCCGGTGCCTCGATGCCTTTTGGCGTGGCCAGGCTTAGCCCGGATACCTACTCCTCAGTTTTTCGCCGCAAGGCGCTAAATACCTCAGGATATTACTTCCCTGATAACAGAATCATGGGATTTAGCCATACGCGGCTGAGTGGAACCGGGGCGACCGATGGTGGTCATTTCAGGGTTTTTCCAGCTACCCGGCAGAATGCCTGGCAATCTTACCAGGATGGTCATTATATACCATTCAATCATGCTGATGAGCGCGCTTTTCCGGGTTACTATGCCGTCCGGCTGAAGGACCCTGATGTACTTGTGGAATTAACTGCGGGCCAGCATTCAGGAATTCACAGATATCAATTCTACGGGGCGAAATCCTCCCATATTCTGATGGATATTTGCAGCGTTTTGGGTGATAAAAAAGTAGGAGGAGGAAGTGTATCTGTGCTTCCAAATCATATGGAGGTGGAGGGTGAAGTCACTACATTTGGCACATTTTCAGGGCGATATGGTGGGATTACGGTCTATTTTTGTGCAAAATTTGACCGGCCTTTTCAGCAGTACTCGATTTTTGACGGGGCAAAAATTATGGATGGAAGTTCGGGCGCAAGCGGACAAAAAACCGGGGTGGACTTCACTTTTGAGGGAGCAGGGACGATAAATCTACGACTGGGAATTTCGCATGTCAGCATCGCGAATGCCAGGCTGAATCTCATCACCGAGACTGAAGGAAAGACCTTTGAACAACTTGCAGAAGCAGCAAAGAATGGATGGGAAGAAAAACTTTCCCTGATTCAGCCTGAATTTGTGACCGAAAACCAGAAGATTATTTTTTACACGGCGTTGTACCGCTCGTTTCAGATGCCCACTCTTTATCAGGATGTGAACGGTGAATTCACCGGTTTTGATAAGAAAGTCCACAAGGCCGAAGGCTTCCAATATTATACAGATTTTTCCCTTTGGGACACTTTCAGGACCCTGCATCCATTGTACAACCTGATCGCTCGAAAGGAGCAGCGGGATATGATCGTTTCACTGATAAAAATGAAAGAGCTGGGTGGATGGCTGCCAAGATGGCCTGCAGGGAACGGTTATACCGGTTCGATGCTGGGATCTCCGGCCGACATGGTTATTTCGGAGGCTTATCAAAAGGGAATCAGAGATTTTGACGTAAAAAGCGCTTATGAAGGGATGAAATTTATCGCCCTTCATCCTACGCCAAAAGGTGCCCGATTTGGCGGAAGAAGTGGGATAGCCGAATACAACAAGTATGGTTATTGCCCGACAGATTTGATGGACAAGGCAGTATCGAGGACCTTGGAATATGGCTGGGCTGATTATTCTATTGCAGTTCTCGCTGATTCACTTGGTTTTAAAGAGGATGCAAAACTTTTTTACGAACATTCAGGGTACTACAGAAATCTATGGAATCCTTTGACCAGGTATTTTCAGTCGCGGGATTCCAAAGGACAATTCTCGAAATTTTTTAATCCGCTTAAGTTGTCCTATTTCGATACCAATGGTAAGTACACAAAGGATTATGTCGAAGGAAGCGCCTTGCAATGGAGGTTTGCCGTTCCGTGGGATCCAAAGGGACTAATAACACTTTTTGGCGGTAATGAACAATTTACCAGAGAGTTGAATACATTTTTTGAAGAATCGGATCCTGCAATGAGCAGTTGGAATCCGGGAGGTTATTACTGGCATGGCAATGAGCCGGATATTCATTCTGCCTATCTTTTTAATGAGGCTGGAAGACCCGATCTGACGCAGAAATGGTCTGGATGGATACTTGACCATAAATATGCGGTAAACGCTGAAGGTGTGGACGGGAACGATGATGGGGCGACACTTTCTTCGTGGTATTTGTTTGCTTCCCTGGGATTCTATCCCATTGCTGGGTCTGATTATTACCAGCTTGCTGCGCCTTTGTATCAAAGCGTCCTCATCCGGATGGGAGAAAAGACACTGAAAATTGAAACTGCAAATTTTTCTCCCAAGAACAGGTATGTTTCAAATATTTGGTTTAATGGAAAGCTAATCAATGGTTTCAGGCTCAAACATCATGATTTGGCGGACGGCGGGATCCTAAAATTTGAGATGAGTTCTCTACCGGTTCGGAATATCAACTGACTCAGTCGGTTAATGAAATATTAACCCTATTTTATGATATTTTGCGTTTTTTGTTATAATTGCAATTTTCCTGTGCAAAAAATCGTCAATTAAGCTTTTTTAACTATTATTGTAAAGAATTAATCTAATTTATTAATTTTAGTGTCGGGAACATTCCTATCCGCCGGGGAAGCACAATCCATTGATTCGGTGATGTATCATAAAAGAATATAACTAAAATAAAATCATGTATTTATTGTAATTAAACTTTAAATGTACTTTCTATGAAAAAAAAATTCAAATTAGCCGGCTGGTTATTTTTAGGGATAATCTTATTTACTACCTGTAAAGAAGAATATCCTTTGCCACAAGCTTCATTTACTTACTCTGTCACAAATAACACGGTCACTTTTTACGCTCAGGTAACAAATGACAGCAAATATGAGTGGGATTTTGGCGATGGAAGTTACATCAATACCATTAAATCTCCGGTCCATTCGTTTGCCAATTATGGAACGGATTATAATGTTACCCTGACTATTATTGGTCCTGGTGGAAGCACTTCGGTTATTGGAAAAGTTTCCATTCCTTCAAAGACAAAGATGCAATTACTTACAGGTGGTGTAGCAGGTTCTACCAGTAGCAAGAAATGGCGGCTTAGCTCTTCTGCACCGTCCTTTCTTATCACTGCGGCGACCGCAAATTTTCAACCTGTCGTCAGCGACTATCCTGGAAGTATTCTGGGCGCAGTGGGTTTGAGCGCTGTTTATACGGATGAATTTGTTTTCAAAGCAGATGGTACCTTGACAATCAATCCAAAAGGTGGCGGAATTTTTGCCGGCTATGTATATTGTCTTGCCACCGGAACACCTATTGTTACAAATAAAGATGCCGCAGGAGCTGGCCTTGCTTACCTGAAAACATTTGTGACCCCTCCAGGAGCAACTTTTGCAATCAATGAGGGTAAAACATTGACATTTCCGACTACACTTGATGGGAAAACAGCTGGGACAACAACTTATCCGGGTGTTACAACACTTAGCTTTACCAAAGGAGGATTCCTGGGGATTAAGGATTTCGTCAGTGAATGTATCGTTGCACAATTGTCAGATACAAAAATGATCGCCAATTGCTTTGTTTCAACGGTCTCCTCCGGACTTGTAGGCACTCCGAACATGGCTTTAACTATGACATTTGAAGTAGCTCCTTAAAATGTATTTAAACAGAAAAATTAAACATAATCACAACTAATAAAAATTATTTATGATGAAGAGAAAAATGCTTAAAGCAATGTTTCTGTGCATTCTAATGGTTGTATCAAGCAGCCTCTTTGCTCAAAATATTGTCACAGGTAATGTCAAGGATGATACCGGGCAATCTTTACCTGGCGTCAGTGTGGTAGTAAAAGGAACTACGACCGGCACAGTGACAGACATTGATGGTAAATTCTCACTTTCGGTTCCCGGGAATGCCACACTTGTTTTTTCATTTGTAGGTATGGAATCCAAGGAAATAGCCATAGGAAATCAACGTAAAATCGATGTTACACTTACCTCAAGTACGATCGGAGTTGATGAAGTAGTGGTTACTGCGTTAGGTATTTCAAGGGAAAAGAAATCCCTGGCTTATTCTGTTTCAGAGGTAAAATCAAACGATCTTGCCAGAGCCGGGAGTCCAAACCTTGTTAAGTCCCTCGATGGCCGCGTCAGTGGCGTCAACTTTACTTCGACGAGTACTGATCCGGCAGGTTCTGTATTTGTGACGATCCGCGGAGCGACCAGTTTAAATATTCAGTCTTCTACTGCTGCCAGTCAGCCCTTGTTTGTCATCGATGGTATTCCGATGGGAACCGCAGGCATTGACAGCCGTAATGGTGCTGACTTTGGTAACCTGATGTCCCAGCTGAATCCGGATGATATTGAAAGTATTTCTGTTTTGAAGGGTGCCAGCGCAGGTGCACTTTATGGCGCAGCTGCAGGTAACGGGGTCATTATGATCACCACAAAAACAGGCAAAGGCGGTAAAAAAGGAATTGGAGTATCTGTTAATACTTCCATTTTCTGGGATCAACCTTACAATTTCTTCAAGACGCAGAATGAATATGGTATTGGAGTTCGTTCTTCCTATGTTTTACCTGGACAAGGATATGACTGGGGTGCAAAGTTTGCGGACTTCCCGAATTTTCCGATTGATCAATACAATACTTTGACACAACGTGTCGAGACCAGATTATTCCAGCCTGCACAGGAAATCCGTTTGAAGGAATTTATGCAGACCGGTGCTACCCAGAATTATAATGCCAGTGTGGCAGGTAATTACAAAGACGGATCCTTCCGTTTTGGCATTGGTAAAATGTCAAATATCGGAGTCATGCCTAATAACCGTACAGACCGAATCAACGCTAATTTCAATGCAGAATATAACATTACCAAGAAATTAAAGATTTCTGTCAATGGAAATTACATGGGGCAGTACAGTCCGAACAAGACTTCAGCCAACAGTGATGTAATTGAAGAGCTGACGATGCAATTCCTCGCACACCTTCAACCTGTCAAGGAAATGCAGACGGTATGGAAAACCGGTTTCGAAGGTATCAAACAAAATTCCCCTTACTATAAACCGGACGGTACACCATACGCCGATAATCCATATATGTACGTTTATGGTGAAATCAACACTTACCGCAAAGACAACTTCTTTGGAAAAGCACAGATGGATTGGGAAATAATCAAACCTTTGAAGTTTATGGTTCGGACCGGTATTGATTACAATGGTGACAATTATGAATACAAGCGTGCAAAAGATTTTGCGTCGTCCGATGCGAGAGATGGTAAATACTCTGTTACGACCAGCAATGGACTGAGTGTTCAAAATGATTTCATGTTAATGTGGGACAAAGACTTTGGGAAATTTACTACCAATGCAACCTTTGGTTATAACTATGCTTACTCTAACAGTTATGGTTATTCGGCCAATGCTGAAAAGCTTGTCAGGGCCAACGATTATTCTCTGAGCAATGCCGTTGCCGGAACGATGACGGCTTCAAATACCTGGGGAATCGGAAAATCTCAAAGTTTGTACGCTACAGGACAAGTCGGTTATGCCAATCAGATTTTTGTTGACGCATCCGGAAGAAATGACTGGAGCGGCATCCTGGAAGAAGATAAGAACCAACATTTTTATCCATCCCTTTCATTGAGCTGGTTACCGTCCACGACATTTAAATTACCAAAGGTCATCAATCTGCTTAAGCTGCGTGCAGGTATTGCTCAGGTCGGACACGGTATTGGCCAGCCCAGGAGTAACAACACTTTCAGCTTTAGTCCGCTGGATTATGGAAGTGCAAAAATTGTAAATATCGGAGGTAACCTGGTTGATCCTAAAATCAAGGCTGAGATTACTACCTCCTATGAAGGTGGTTTTGATCTTGCCATGTTTGACCGTCGGGTTTCCGCTGAATTTACTATTTACAAGAAAAGTCACGAAAATCAGCAAGGACTTATTCCTACTTCTCCCGGAGTCGGCTATAGTGGTATGTTAACCAATGTTGGAACGGTTGAGGCCCAGGGATACGAATTTTCCCTTAACCTGACCCCTGTCCGCACGAAGGACTGGAGCTGGGATATTGGCTTCAACTATAGCAAGGTGGATTCCAAAATTACACAGCTTTCCAAAGAATATGTTCCTAACGGTTACACTTTCTATGGAAACGGACCGAACCTAAGCATCAGGCTTGCTGAAGGCGAAAGAATCGGTACCATGTGGGCATCCAGAACTTTTCAGAGAATGCCTGCGACCAGTAAATATGCAGGAATGCTGATCATAGCAGATAGCGGAACAGACTGGAAATATTCATCTAACGAAGCTGACAGACAGTCTATTGGAAATTACAATCCTGACTTTATTCTGGGAATGAATACTTCCATCAAATGGAAAAATCTGCGGTTAGGGTTAGTAGGAAGTCTTAGATACGGCGGACAGTATGTTTCCGATATTGAGCGCAGAGCCGTTACGAACGGACACTCGCTCAGGACTATCGGTGATGTCGTTAACGGACCAAACAATTATGAATCAGGAGGTCGTGATGCTGCAACAGGAGGTTATCCCTGGCCAAAGGCTTCAGATATGAAATATCAGATCATGGCGAATTTAGTCCAGACCTATGCCGGATACGGAACCAATGTTAAGACCGATGATGCTTGTTATATGAAAGGCGTTTGGTTAAAACCAGGTGGAAATCCAAATAATGACGCTGACTATATTTTGAATGGTGCGGATCCGCTTGCGACCTTCTGGGGTTTGCCAGGCTTGTTGCTCGGCCAGGAATTCTGGGCATTTCCACAAAGCCTCCTCCGCGATGCGACCAACTTTAAATTAAAAGAGGTTACGCTTGATTATACTATTCCCGCACGCTATACCAGGAAACTTGGAATTGATAACGTTGTAGTAGGTTTTGTTGGAAGAAATATTTTCCAATGGAACAAAGACGATGCCAATTGTGATCCTGAATCAGCTTTCTCAGGAATTGGATCCAGCCAGGGTATTGTTGGTAAAGCGTTACCTTCAATCGGATCCTACGGATTCAAATTATCATTCGATTTCTAATCGTTTAATCTATTGCAATTATGAAAAAACAGATATTATTTACACTTGGGGTTCTTCTCATCTTCGCTGCATGCTCTAAGAAAATGTTGAGAGAAGATGAAATTATTCAGAAGCGGGATGTATTGGAATCAGCCGAGCCGAAACTATTGCTTTCATCGGTCATTCAAAAATCTGCCTACACCTATTATGGACTTGGTGGGGTAAATTCTACCAGACTCTCCGTGACCATGCAGTATATGCAGGGAAATAAGAGTGCCGGAGATAATATTTATGAGGGTTTTCAAAAGCCAATGGGTGATCTTTATTCACTTACCGCCCAAATCAAACTGGTTCAGGCCGCTATTGGAATCGTTCATGAAAAAAAGTTGAAGGTCTATGAAGGTATCTTTACCATTTTCAAGTCCTTGCTCTGGTCAGCAACGACAGATCTTTACGGCGATATTTATTATTTGGAGGGATTACGGGGTCAGGATGGTATCCTATTCCCAAAATTCGATGAACAAAAGGACATCTATCCTGCATTGATCCAGGATTTGAAAAATGCTACCCAGTTGATGACAGAAGGTACGGAAACAATCGACCAGACTTATGACCTGTTCTATGCAGGAGATAAGTCCAAATGGATCAAGCTGTCAAATTCACTCAGACTGAGATTGCTGATGAGGGCTTCGAATAAACTGTCCACGGCATCTACAGATATCGCCGCAGTAGCTGCTCTTCCTTTAATTAGTGACACACCTGAAAATGCTTCTATTCCATATCAGGGTGGTGACAGAACTTACTCATGGCCAATGGGTGCTTTGTACATGGGTTATACGGATAACTTTCTCCTAAACCGTCCTTCCAAGACCCTGGTTGATTCATTGAAAGCCTTAAATGATGAGCGTTTAAAGATTTGGGCTGCACCAATTGAGCGGCCCTGGACGAACGTGAAGGCCGATAATGGCAAAAAGGAAACCATTGTTCAGAAGGGTTATTCTTATGATGTCACATGGGAATATTTGGATCGGACAAATGCCCAGATCAGGAATGTTTATAGCCTGATTCAGGATTCGCTTACTTACCATGCAGGATTACCTGCAGGAAGTTATATTAACGCTTTGGCTGCCAATGGAAGCTGGCAATTTCCGGATACTAAATGGAACTACAAGATTTCCATTTTTTCCAAGTTGCTGAATGAGAATTCCAATCCTCTTCTCAGAGCCTGTGTGATCCAGGCTGACGAAGTTCAGTTTCTGCTTGCCGAAGCCGCCGTTAAGGGCTACATCAGTGGTTCTGCTGAAACCTATTATAAAGCGGGTGTGACCATGGCTCTGAAAAGATGGGGTGAAACAATTCCTGCTAACTACTTCAGCTCGAAGGCTGCTGCCTTCCCTGTGAATGGTACCAACAACCAGAAGCTTGCGAAGATCGCACTTCAG
Organism: Prolixibacteraceae bacterium; assembly: GCA_037137375.1. Lineage (GTDB taxonomy): Bacteria > Bacteroidota > Bacteroidia > Bacteroidales > Prolixibacteraceae > CAINVV01. The sequence goes on along the minus strand of JBAXKJ010000009.1, from coordinate 117,422 downwards.
AAATGGCTCGGTCTGTTTATGATGGGAGTTGAATCTTATGCGGATTTCAGGAGGACCAGGTTGCCGGCAATTGAGGCAAATGGAGATTTGCCAAAGAGCGCCGTAAAGTTCCCATTACGATACAGGTATCCGGAAACTGAAATGAGCAATAATAACATTAACTACAAAGCAGCTATTGCGAAACTGGATCTTGGTGACACGGAAGCCTCCAGAATGTGGTTGTTGCAGTAATTAGCGCTGCTAATTCGAATTATCAATTTAGCCATGAAGCAAAAGGATTTTATTGATCTTGCTTCATGGCTTTTTTTAGAACATAAACGTGCAATCGACGTACTATTAACATTTAACACAAATTTTATTGATCAATCCAAATGAGACTTCTACTATTATCATTTCTATTAACATTCGTACTTTTTCAACCCGGTTATACCGCCACTAAAAAGGCAGTTATTCCGGAAACGGCTTTGCAGTCCTATCTTCATAACGGCGACAACACTTTTAAATGGGAATTAAAAGACATGCTGAAAGACGATGGACTGACCTATTTCAGAATCCAGTATACTTCTCAAACATGGCAAAAAATTGCCTGGACACACGACTTGATGATCATGATTCCTGACGATCTGAAATACACGGATGCCTTGCTTTTTATCACCGGTGGAAGCAATAAGAACGGCGTTCCCAATTCTCATAAATTTAACGATGAACTGGCCAGGGAATTTGGTAAAATGTCGAAAGTAAACAAGTCGGTTATCGCTGTTTTATGGCAAGTTCCAAATCAGCCTCTTTACGAGGATCTTACTGAAGATGCCCTGATATCCAAAACGCTGCATAACTATCAGAACGATCACGATTATAATTGGCCCTTGCTGTTCCCCATGACAAAAAGTGCGGTGCGGGCCATGGACATTGTTCAGGAGTTCTCTAAAAAAGAAGTACATAAAAAAATTAAAGGGTTCATCGTTTCAGGTGCCTCTAAACGGGGCTGGACCACCTGGCTTACCGGCGCTAACGATAAAAGGGTCGTCGCAATAGGTCCTATGGTGATAGATATGCTCAATATGCCTGTCAATATTCCCTACCAAAAAGTCGTCTGGGGCGATTATAGTATTGAAATTCAGGATTATGTAAAGCTCGGACTTGCGCAGCAATTTGGTACTTCAAAAAGCAATGATCTGGAAAAAATGATCGATCCGTATTCCTACCGGAAGACACTTACCATGCCAAAAATACTCTTCATGGGTACCAATGACCATTACTGGCCTGTTGATGCAGTAAAGAATTACATAGATGACATACCGGGTGACAATCATATTTGTTACACCCCAAATGCCGGTCATGACCAGGGAGATAGAAAGCGAGCCTTCGCAACGCTTAGTGCCTTAATCGGAACTACAGTAACAAAAGGGAAATTGCCCGTCTGTAATTATTCAATTTCTGAAGTGAACGGAAAGATATCTCTTTCGGTCAACACAACCGCCGAAAAACTTGTGGATGCATTTCTGTTTACGACTAGTTCTTCTAATCAGGAATTCCGTGATAAGAAATGGGGATTTGTCAGCCTTAATTCAGCTAATAAATCAGTAGTTCAGGTGGAGGTTGAATATCCAAAATCAGGTTATAAGGCCTTTTATGTAGAACTGAAATACAAGGCTCCCTTTGGTGAAGACTTCACTCAATGCACCAGAATGTTTGTGTCTTCGGATAAAAAGGTATTGCTAAAGGAGTAATTTACTGAAAATATGATTAGAAGAGCCTTCTTAAGGTGTTTGTATTTGGTAGCCGTCTTAATCTTTTCCCAGTCTTGCAGAAAAGATCAGTCGGAGGTGTCAACCGCTATAACCCCTGAAACGGCCTTAAAAGCCTATTTATCCAACAAAGATGCGACATACAAATGGGAACTTAAATCCCAACTTAAAGCGGTTGGGGTGACTTACTACCAGCTTCTACTAAATTCTCAGACCTGGCAGACTATTCCATGGACACATGATCTGATGGTTATTGTTCCTGATAATATGCAATATTCTGAAGCATTACTCATTATCAATGGAGGCAGTAATAACAATGGTTTACCCAATACTCATCCGTTCACTGACAGCGATATTCAATACGCCGGTTCCGTGGCGCTCATGCAAAAAGCAGCTGTAATTCTTCTTTGGCAGATTCCAAATCAGCCGATTTATGGTTTAACTGAAGACGCCCTCATTTCAAAGACGCTATCGAATTACCTTGGCGATCATGATTTTAACTGGCCATTGTTATTTCCAATGACTAAAAGTGCAGTAAGGGCAATGGATGCATCACAGGAGTTTCTCAGTAAACAGGCAGGAAAGCAACTGACTGGTTTTGTGGTGACTGGCGCCTCAAAAAGGGGCTGGACTACCTGGTTGACCGGCGCCGTTGACTCCCGGGTGATTGCTATTGCCCCCATGGTGATTGACATCCTGAATATGCCTGTTAATGTCGATTATCAGAAAAAAGTTTGGGGAGATTATAGTTTTGAAATTCAGGATTATGTGAAACTGGGCATTGCTCAGCAGGTTAGTACTCCAGGTGGAAGCGAGTTGGTCAGCATGATAGATCCTTATTCTTACCGGACCTCCCTTACCATGCCGAAAATGATTTTCTTCGGAACGAATGATCCATACTGGCCTGTCGATGCTGTTAAGAATTACCTTGATAATATTCCTGGCGACAATCGCCTTTGCTATACTCCAAATGCTGGCCATGATCTGGGCAATGGAACAACCGCTTTGTCTACTTTAAATGCCTTTTTCAGTATTATGCTGACCAAAAGTGTTCTTCCGAAATGCGAATACCAGTTGACTGAAGCCGGCGGAAAAATCAACCTGACAGTAAATACAACCCCTGAACTGCTGCTGGATGTGACACTTTGGAGTGCCACTTCTACTGCCGATCAGGATTTCAGAAACGATGCCTGGACCAATAAAATCATTACGGTGACAGATAAATCAGTTATCAAGGCACAGATTGATTATCCAACCATTGGATACAAGGCTTTTTATGTCGATATAAAATACAAATCTCCTTTGGGACTTGCTTATACGACGAGTACCAGAGTTTTTGTGTCAAATACAACTAAAGTACTCTGATATTAATACTTATCAATAAAAATATTATAAATGAAAAAGGTACTCTATTCTATTTTGGCTATAGTAGCTGTATTCGGACTGGTTTTTTTCCTGCTGACAGGTTCCGTCAAAGACGATCCTTTAATTACTTCCAGCTATTTTAAGAAAACGATGAGCCGGGTGGATAGTTTGAAGAAAACTGAAATCCCGGTAATTGCAGCTTTGCAGGCTGGTTTCTGTAAAATCAGTATTACTCCGGGCATCAATAATTCTGTTGATGATGCTTCTGCCGGCAAGTTTAAAGTCGTTCCCCTGGCAGGTTTTGGCAACCGCAAAGGTAAGCCGGCAACAGGTGTCCACGATAGCCTATTTGTCAGGTCAGTAGCCTTGAAAGTAGGATCCAGGCAAATGGTTTTTGTCGGGGCCGATTTATTGATCATGCCTCCAAATATCATCGATGAGGCTGTCGGACAACTTGCGGCAAAGGGAATCACAAGGGATCAGCTATTATTTTCCGCCACTCACAGTCACTCCAGCATCGGTGGCTGGGGACCCGGTTTTGTCGGCGAGCAGTTTGCCGGGAAAGCCAATCCCGAAATTCAGAAATGGCTGGTGAACTGCATCGTAAAATCTGTTCTGGGGGCCGTCTCCGATTTGTCGGCCTCACAAATAACCTGTGGCAGTTTCGCGGCAGCCAACCTTACCAGGAATCGCTTCATTGGCGAATTAGGCACAAAAAATGGCGACTTCACCTATATCCTTGTTAATCAGAAAGGGAAACGGAAGGCGGTGATAGGTTCTTTTTCGGCGCATGCAACCACCCAGGGAGCCGGCAACATGCTGTTCAGCGGCGATTATCCAGGTTACTGGGAGAGGAAAATGGAGGCAGGTTCGTTCGATATGGCATTATTTTGTGCCGGTTCAATAGGGAGTCAAAGCCCAAGTGGCAAGGGTAAAGAATTCGAAAGTGCGCGTTACATCGGTGAGTCTCTGGCAGACACCCTGATTAAGAGGCTGCCATTGAACACTTACCATGATAGTTCCAGTTTTTCGTCTGCTACTTTAAGGGTTACATTACCCGAATACCATTTGCGCCTGACGCCACGGATCAACCTTTCTACCTGGCTGAGCAACAAACTGATGCCTGAACCAAAGAATGTATATTTTCAGGTCGTAAGGATCGGAAAACTCGTCTGGGTATCTGCTCCATCCGATTTTAGCGGGGAATATGCGTTGCAGATCAAATATGCCATGGCCGCCAGAGGTCATGAGGCTGTGGTTTCCAGTTTCAACGGTAGTTACATTGGATACATCGTTCCCGGCAGGTATTTTTACCAGGATGAATATGAGCCTAAATTAATGGGATGGTTCGGTCCGACCATGGGAGATTATGCCATGGAACTGATCAGGCATTTGACGGATATTGCCATAATGTGATAATGTGCTAATTTGCTAATGTGTTAATGTGATAATTTGGCAATGGATGCAAAAGTGGAGGAAAAAATGATGAGAAAAAAACTACTGTTACTATTTAAATATTTTCTTTTGGCATTATTGGGGTTGATGGTGATCGTGTTGGTATATGCGTTTGCTAAACCAATATGGCACAGATTCGTATCCTACCCTCAATACCAGAAACAGGTGGAGGCCTTTCAGTTGAAGAAGAAAGAATGCCCTTCGGTAACGGATCTGAAAACCTACCGGGGAGTAATGCACCTGCACAGTTACTGGTCGCACGACAGCAAAGGGACCATCAGCGACCTGATCGATGCGGCAAAACTTCGGAATATCAACTTCATTTTCCTGACGGACCATCCGCACGGAAACCAGGATACTTTTCCAAGAGGTTACAAAAGAGGTTTTTATGATGGAATACTCCTTGAACCCGGAAGTGAGAAGCAGGGTTTCGATGCCTGGCCTTTGAAAGACGGAGTGGTCGACTGGAAAACGGATAAGGACACGGTTGCGAAACAATTGGTCAACCATGGAGGCATCGTATTCTATGCACATACCGAAGAGCCACACAATTGGGCCAACCCCTATTATCAGGGCATGGAGATTTATAATTTTCACACGAATGTGAAGACCAAAACGACTACATGGCCTATTCTTACTGACTTCCTGATTAATGGTAGCAAATACCGGGCATGGGCATACCGGACTGTTTTCGATAAGCAAACCGCCATTTTGGCCCGGTGGGATTCACTCAACACCCATCGCAAAATCGTCGGATTCTCTGCTGTCGATGAGCATGAAAATGTAAATTTCAGGGCAAAATACACTTCGGATGGCCGGATTCAACTGATGGGTATTGATACTAAGCCTGTTGGAATCTATAAAGTCTCCTTCTGGAACAAATGGCTGCTTCATGAACCCGATAAGAATGGGTGGATTTTCAAATGGATGATCGTTAATACCTATGAAACATCCTTCAATAATTCGGTGAACTACCTTTTTGCTGATTCCCTGAATCTGAGCAATATTTCACATCATATTATTGAAGGTCATCACTTTACCGCATTCAGATTTTTGGCTGATGCAACCGGTTTCTGCTTTTTTGGAGCCGGACAAGATGGCAAGATGAAGGGTATGATGGGAGATTCCATCAAAATCAGCGAACTCAAAAAGCTGACAGCAGTTTCACCATTTCCAGGGCGTTTCATCCTGATTAAGGATGGCAAAACAATCGAAACGACTAGCAATGAAGATTATAGCTATTCATTTGACAAGGAACTGAAAAAGGGCGCCTACCGGCTCGAAGTCGAAATTAAACCAGGCAAGGATTGGTTGCCATGGGTCTATACGAATCCAATTTATCTCTATTAATCAATTGCTTTTATGAAATTCAGACTGCTTGTTTTATTATTGCTTTTTTACGGTGTTAATCTAAACGCCCAGACACTGAAGGCCGGGGCTGCCATGAGAGACATTACGCCAGACCACCTGATCCCGATTTCAGGTGGAATGGGCTCTCCTGAAATTCCCACAGGAATCAAGGGAAAGTTGACCGTTCGTGCTTTTGTGCTGGAAAAAGGCAAAGTAAGAATAGCCATTGTCAGTGTGGATAACATTGGATGGCCCGCCTTTTTGGGCGACCGCTCCCGCAAGCTGATCAAAGGTATTGCCCCTGAAAATATTCTTATCGGCGCTACTCATGCACATAGTTGTCCGGACGCGTATGGCTTTTCGGATGAAAAGGGGAATACCGCCGCCGATCTGAAATATCTCGACTGGTGTGTCAGACAGATGGCGGAGGCTGTCAATGAGGCGGTTTCAAGACTGGAGCCTGCATCCATCAGGACAGCGGTGGCGGAAGCCAAAGGAAAAATTGCCTATAATTACTACGCTCCAAAGTTGTACGATCCCCGGATGGGTGTGATTCAGGCAATTGCCACTACGGGTAATAATGCAGGTAAACCTATTGCGACGTTGATTAATTATGCTACTCACCCCGAAATCCTGGGTACTAACCGCAAGTTGATTAGTCCTGATCTGTGCGGACCGCTTTACGACCGCGTCGAATCGAAAATAGGCGGGATGGCCATTTTCATGAACAGCGCACAAGGCGGGATGGTAACGGCCGACAACAGGCTCGAAAATGGAAAGGAAGCCAACGATTGGGAAGAATGTGTCCGGATCGGAAATCTCATGGCAGATGAGGCTTTACGAATCATTGAACCGGTAAAAGCCGATGAGAATGCAACTATTTTTTGCACATCCAGGATCATAAAACTTCCAATCGATTCAGAAAAAATGCGTTTTGTTTTCAAACATTCGCCCCTCGCGGCGGACATGGCCAAAGACAATGATTTCTCTTCTATCAATACCAGGATCAACCTGTTGAATATAGGAAAGGCACAAATTTTGACCATTCCGGGAGAGGCGTTGCCCAACATTGGATTTTATGTCAAGAGAAAAATGAATACAGTGCAGCCGATGCTGTTTGGTTTGACCAATGATGCCTTCGGATATATGCTGACAAAGGAAGATTTTAATAGTTTCGATCGTTACAGCTATGTGAGCCGTACCTCACTGGGAGAGATGACTGGCAATATTTATGAAGAGGAGGCATTGAAGCTGGCGAAGGAAAGTCCTGCTCCAGTAACGGCTGTTGCTAAGTGATGTGTATCAGTCAAAGACCAGGAGAACGGAAATATTTTCAAGCAGATTTTTGTGGTAAAATTGCTGCCATAAATGTCGCGACGCCTTCACCTGCACCTTTGGCAATTACTTTAACCCTGCGGGGAAGGTCAGATGGGGGAGCAGGATCGATCAGAAAGATCGGGCAGCCGGCCGATGCGTAGTTCAACAACCCGGCCGCAGGATAAACATTGAGCGAAGTGCCGATGACACACAGAATATCAGCCGATTCAACGAGTGGAATAGCTTCGTCCATGGCAGGAACGGCTTCTCCGAACCAGACGATATAGGGTCGCAGCTGACTTCCTTTCGCACATTTTTCACCCAAATGGATCTCCTTATTACCAATGGTATAGACAAGCGATGGATCGATGGAACTCCTGGCCTTGGTCAGTTCGCCATGGAGGTGAAGCACATGCGACGAGCCTGCTTTTTCGTGCAGGTTATCAATATTTTGCGTAATAATCCGGACCTCAAAATGTTTCTCCAGTTCAGCTAGCAGCAGGTGGCCTTTATTTGGTTCGCAGGAGAACATTTGCTTCCTGCGTTCGTTGTAAAAACGAAGGATTAACTCTGGATTTTTATGCCATCCATCGATGCTGGCGACTTCCATCACATCATATTCTTCCCATAATCCATTGGAGTCGCGGAAGGTACGGATGCCACTTTCGGCCGACATCCCGGCTCCGGTAAGAATGACTAATCGTTTCATTTCACATATTTCTCAAAGAAATCTGCCATAGAGGCCTTGAAATATTTGTTCACCCTGAGGTCGATATCCATCGTGTGGGGCCATCCTGGTACGAGACAGTAAACATTCGGCACCCCAAAACTATCCAGTTTTTTCTTTAGCAATTCAGCCTGGGTCCAGGGAACGAGCATGTCTCTGGTGCCCTGAAGGATAAGGGTGGGAGGGGAGTTCTTGCTGACGTAGGTGATCGGAGAAGCTTCGACGAATATTTCGGGAGCTTCCTGGTAAGTGTGTTTGAGAAAACCTGTAATCAGGGAGTGGTTTCTGGCATATTCGGTGGTAAAATCTACCGGACCGTAAATTTCCACAACGGCCTTTATTTTATGCTGTATGCCTTTTACGGCAGTCGTATCCACAGGTGCATCCTTTCTTGTCCACCCATAACCAGTCAGCATGGCCAGATGAGAACCGGCAGATCCACCAATCAGGCATATGCGGTCCGGATCATAATTGTATTTTTCACCATTCTGATACAAGAACTGAACGGCATCCCTGATATCTTCGACGCAGGCGGGATAGGGCGCAATGCCGACCAAACGATAGGAAACTGTTGCCGTCACATATCCCAGTTTAGCAAAATGGGTGAGGTAAACGAGATAATCTGACCGTTGACCGCCTTTCCATCCTCCTCCATGGATAAATACCAGCAATGGCGCGGGTTTCGTGAGCCCCTTCGGCTGATAAATATCCATTTGCAGGGATTTCCCATTGATATTCTTGTATTCAACGTTTTTCGTTTCGATAACATTCTCAGGTACAGGAGGAGCCTTGTCGATCAATGACTCGAGTCCGGTGACGAGTGCCAATAAGGTTGGAGTCTCAAAATAATAGCCCATCGGCGCTTTTTTCGGATTTAGGGCTGACCAGATTCTTGGAATGGACATCAGCACGACGAAAAGTACGAAGACGGCGAGTAGGACTACCAATACCTTTTTAAGAATTCGTTTAATCATGACGGTGAAATTAATTTGTCATAAACATACAAAATCAACGGCATTTATTATCTTGGTAGTCCTGAAAAATCCTCAAGCATTACAATACCATGAAAAAACTTCTATTAACCGGATTTGCGTTAATATCCTTTTGTTCTATTATTTATGCTCAGGCAATCCCTACCGGGAAAGCCTCAGATTTCAAAGTGAAAACCTGCCTGCATTCCATCGGTTATGCCGGAATCTGGCGCGGACAAGCCCAATTAACGGTCGATGAATTTCTGGTTAAAGCCAAAGAACTGGGCTTCGACGGAGTGATGCTGATGGCCAAAAGACCTCATCTCTCGCTAATCGACTACGACAAACCCGCCAGGGCCAAGCTGAGGAAACGAATTGAAGAACTGGGACTTACCCTCGTCGGACTCGCCGGTTACTCCGATTTCACGGCCGGAATCGACAAACCCGGCATCCCGCATACCGAAATCCAGGCCGCCTACATCGGACAGCTTGCCGAACTCGCCAATGACTTGGGCACCAAAATGGTGCGGATTTTTACGGGTTATGAACGCCCCGGCGTACCCTACGATAAACAATATGCGCTCGTTGTGGAGGGCATCACCATGGCTGCCAAACAAGCTCAGAAATATGGTGTCACGTTGGTTGTCCAGAACCACCACGACATCGCCCTGCACCACGACGCCATGTACTGGATGCTGAAAGAGATCAATCATCCCAATGTCAAAGCAGGCTGGGATGCCTGGTCACCCACGCTGGAAGGACTTTCCAAAGAAGAAATAAGAAATTCGGTACTGAAGATGAAGCCCTTTATCGTGAACACCATCATCGCCGATTACGTCACAATGCCGAGGTACCATTATGAGAATCAGCTCACTAATTATGTGGCTGATAAACCCGTGATGCGGGCAACGGCCGTAGGCGAGGGTATCATCGACTATGAAACATTCATCGGTGCCCTGAAAGAGATCGGCTACCAGGGTTACCTGGTCTACGAGATGTGCGAAGTCCTGGACGGTGGTGGTTCGATTGCCAACCTGGACGCTACCGCGAAGAAGTTCCTCAATTATGTGAACAAATTCAGATAAATTACCTTGTTTTCCAGACTGTTACGCCCGCCGTTGGAATCTCCTTCTGACCGATCAAAATTTTGGACTCAGCCGGTAATTTCAGCGTGTATGTTTTATCCGAATAATTCACTGCGATACCTAGTCCGTCGCGGTATTCGACGGAAACACCTTCCGGATAATTTTCAACAGGAATATGGAGTTGCTTATACAATTTCGTCAGCACTGATTTTTCTAAAAGTCCGTCGTTGCTGTCCACGCCAACGTAAGTGACTGTTCCTTTTCCAAGTTTTCTGGTAATGACAGCCGGTTTTCCTGCATAGAAATCTCCCTGGAAAGACGCCCAAACCTCAGTTCCAGCAGTAGGTTTGAGAATTTCACCCCAGGTTTTCCAGGCAAATTTCTTTCCATCCATCAGCACGGAATCTACGGCATGTGGCATTGGAAGGTCATAAAATTCGATCTCCGCACCGATCAGATTATAAATAGGAGCAGCGAATTTGGCCTCCCACAAATGTCCTTCCCGATCCTTGTGTCCGGTCCTGCAGGTAAGAATTAAATTGCCACCCGACTGCGCATATTGCTGTAGTTTTGAGATCAAACCCTTGTCAATCTGCTGGTAAGCGGGGGCAATCAAGACAGGATATTTGGAAAAATCAGTCTGATCACGGATAAAATCCACTGGTGCACCGAAGGACTTGAGCTGCTTATAATATTTCAGGATATGAGCCATCGAATTCCACTGGTTGGTTTGCTTATTCATCTCCATCCCCCAGATATTCTCATTGTTAAAGAGGATTGCCGTTCTTCTGGCAGTGTAAACTAAAGGCAAAACTGTCTCAGGAGTGGCAATTTTTCTCAACATCGAAATTTCCTGGATGAATTTTTGATATTCGAGTCCGCCAGGGGTTGGTGTCACGCCATCAGGACCCACTATTCCATAATGATATTGTTCGAAACCTACCAAGGGCGCACGGTAGCGATAGGTACAAACTAAATTGCTGCCTCCCGCAAACTGATGCCATAGCCACATCCTGACGGCTCCCGGAAGTGGCTGAGGATTAATGCTTCCCCAGTTAACCTGACCCGGTTGCAGTTCCATCACCCCGTAAATTGGAGAAATCGGTCTGAAGAAATCATTCGCCATGGAGATACTCAGCGGGTCACCCAACCGATATCCTTTTTTCCCAATACCCATGGATCCGCCATAGACCATATATCTGGTATAGGTCAGAAAATCAAGTTGTTTGCTGTTACCAATATAACCGCCATCGTAATTCGGAATGTAATTACTCGTTATCCATTGGCTGGAGGAAGCAAATTTTTTGATGGCCAAAGCCTGGTCATCCAGGAATGTCGCTGTTTCTGAAGCCACAAACCGGTAGTGATCGAGCCTTTGATTCAGATTCATACCCCATTGCGTATGTAAAGGGATGTTGATTTGCGAAAAATCGCTGTAGGTATTGCTCCAGAACAGTGTTCCCCAGGTATCATTAAGTTTACTGATGGTGCCATATTTCTGCTGAAGCCAGTTGCGAAACCGTTGCTGTGCATCCGCGTTGAAGTCGAAAAACACCCGTGGTTCATTGTCTATCTGCCAGCCACAGATCCTTGGGTCATTTCCATAATGTTTGGCCAGCTGTTCGACCATTTTCAGCGAATAAGCCCTGTAATAGCTGCTTGAGAAGGATGCGTGCTGCCTGGAGCCATGGTCCATTCTGGTCCCCTTTTCGTCTAAAGATAATATCTCCGGATGTTTTCTCGACAGCCAAACGGGTGGCGTGCAGGTGGAAGTGCACATGATGACCTTCAGATTGTATTTGGCAGCCAGTCCTACAGCCTTGTCCAGCCAGGCAAAGTCATATTTTCCCTCTTCAGGCTCCAGCTGAGCCCAGGCAAATTCTGCGAAATGGGTGAATTCGAACCCCATCCTGGCTATATTCTTAAGGTCCCGATCCCATTGCGTAGAGTCCCAATGTTCGGGATAATAATATACTCCTGTTGTAATCAGTTGCTTACCAGGAAAATAGCTCAAATTCTTTTGGGCGTTCAGGGAAAAACAAAGAAGGATAATCAGGTACGATAAGGCAATTTTTTTCATGATAGATCACTTTTGAATGTCAGGATATTTTGTGGCACTTAATCTTGCGAGATAAAAATACATATTTATTGAAGGAGGACTGAAAATTTTTATGAACCTGAATTGTTAAATTGTGATGAAAACAAAAAATATTATTTGTAGTTTTAACCAAAGCGAAAAACGAACAAATTTTTTCTTGTATGAGCAAAAATAATTCAGAGACAGAACATCATAATAACCACAAAATTGAAGAAGGTACCAATTCAAGGCGTACTTTTTTTAAAAAATTTGGATTAGTTGGAGCGGCGGCTGCGGCTGGAGGAGCAGCCATCTACAGTGGCTATAAATATGAGGAGTCCAAACCAAACCACGATATGGTTAAGGTGTTGACTGCTGATAATAAGCTTGTTGAAGTTCCTAGAAGCCAGATCAATGACTTGAAGGTGGATCTTTCCAGGTTACAGAAACAGGGCAGGGAAGGACTAGCTGGTCACCGATGGGTAATGGTCATCGATCTCTCTAAATGCCGTAATGCTCGTAAATGTGTTCAGGCTTGTCAGGGAGCCCACCATCTTCGTCCATACGAATACCATATTAATACGCTGATCATGCAGGAGTCTGCCAATACGGCTCCTTATTACATGCCCAAGCCCTGTCAGCATTGCGATAATCCACCCTGTGTGGCAGTCTGCCCCGTCGATGCTACTTTCAAAAGACAAGATGGAATCGTTTTAATCGACAATGAACGATGCATTGGATGTCGTTTTTGCATCGCAGCCTGTCCTTATTCTGCGAGGATGTTCCATTGGGAGCAGCCGCTGATGGCTGAAGTGGACAAAGACAAGGAATACAACATCGAACTCAACGTGCCTCAAAAAAAAGGAACGATTTCCAAATGCCTCTTCAGCGCCGACAGGCTCCGCGAAGGGAAACTGCCTTATTGTGTATCTGCCTGTCCTAATGGTGTTTATTATTTCGGAGACGAAAATCAGGATGCAGTGACAAATGGTACGACGAAGGAAACACATCGTTTGAGTGAGCTGTTGAGTGTGAACGGTGGCTATCACCTGATGCCTGAGCTGGGTACAAAACCCCGGGTATACTATCTTCCTCCAAAAAACAGGCTGTTCGAATTCAAAGATGATCGTGAAGAGACAAAAAGCTGAAAAAACAACATTATGAATAGAGTCAAATTATTTCTTTTCTTATTTCTTTTTATTTCGATTCGTCTTTCTGCCCAGGTTTGGGTGGTTCCTCCTGAAAACGAGTCCAAATTGAGTCCTTTCGCATTTTCTGATTCTACCAGGAAAGCCGGAGGGGATCTTTTTAATACCTCATGCAAGTCGTGCCATGGCGATCCTGGTAGGAATAATGCGGTAAAACTCGTGCCGCCTCCACCGGATCCCGCTTCTTCCCAGATGCAGGTCAACAAGGATGGCGCCATGTTATTCAAGATTGCCGAGGGTAGGGGACCTATGCCGTCTTTTAAGAACACAATTTCTTCCACAGATACCTGGAAAATCATCTCCTTCATCAGGAGTTTTAATGACAAATACGTCCAGGAAGTAGCCAAAAAAGCCGGTCCTGGCGCTACCTACGCAAAGGTAAAAATGCTCTTTGCCTGGAACAGGGAAAAGAACCAGGTTCAGGTTTCATTATCAGGGATTAAGGAGATGAAACGTCAGCCAGTCGCCGGTGCGGAAGTGAAACTTTTCGCGAAGAGATATTTCGGCAATCTGCTCATTGATGAAGCCAGGACAACAGATATTCAAGGCGTTGCCAATTTTACTTTCCCAAAGAACCTGCCCGGTGACACTAAAGGCTTTGTAACCTTAACTGCCCGGCCTGTCGATGAATCCGCTTTTGGAGAAGCAAAAGCGGATACGGCGATGGCTATCGGTGTGGCCACAAACCGCCCTCCACTTAACGAACCAAGGGCCTTATGGAATGTGGTTCAGAAGACTCCGATCTGGTTACTGCTGACCTATACCCTCACAGTGCTAGCTGTTTGGGGATTCATTTTTTATGTCCTTTTGCAGGTACGGACAATATTTAAATCAGGCAAATTATAGATTTGCCAGCCAACCTTAATTAAGTGACAGGATGAAGAAAATTGTCGTTATTAGTCTGTTTTTAGTGCTGTCAATCAGTATATTCGCTCAGATGCCAAAGATTAGCCCCGAGGTTGAGATTGGCATCGTCGAAAAATTGGGTCAGACCATCCCGATGGACCTGAAGTTTGTGAATGAAAAAAATGATACGATTGCCATCGGAAGTATCATCAAAAAGCCGACCATCCTTTCTTTTGTCTACTTTGATTGTCCGGGTTTGTGCAGTCCGCTGCTCGATGGGATCGCCGACGTGGTCAGTAAGGCTGAACTGGTGCTGGGGAAAGATTATGATATCATCACCATCAGTTTCAACACGAAGGATACTCCAGAAAAGGCAGTTGAAAAGAAGAAGAATTTTGTTCAGAAAATTAAGGAGGATCAACGTGGCAGCTGGACTTATCTTACCGGGGAGTTAGCTAATATCCAGAAAATTACCGAATCTGTAGGATTCAGATATAAGCCAACCGGGGTCGATTTTGCACATCCTTCAACGATCATTATTCTTAGTCCTCAGGGGAAAATTACCCGTTACCTATATGGGATCACCTTCTTGCCTTTCGAACTGAAAATGGCCATCGTTGAAGCCCAAAAGGGCGAAGTTCGTCCAACCAGCAACAAGATTTTCGAATATTGCTTTGCATACGATCCTGCAAGCCGGACTTATACCTTGCAGTTTACCAGGCTGATGGGCACTTTTGTCATCATCCTGGCCCTGTTTTTTGTGCTTTACCTGTATGTCTCTTCCCGCAGAAAATCTTCCGGGATGAAGAAAAATGATAATCGTAACTAATTAGCATTCAAATGAATAATTCTTCAACTGCAGAACCACTTAACTACCTGAATCACAAGACTGGTCTATGGTCGTGGCTTAGCTCGACCGATCACAAGAGAATCGGTCTCCTCTACCTGTATTCGATCACGATTTTCTTTTGTGCCGCCGCAGTTCTCGGACTATTGATGAGGATTGAGAAGATGGCTCCCGGACAAACCATTATGACGGCTCAAACCTATAATGGAATGTTTACCATCCACGGCATCATCATGATCTTTATCGTGGTAATTCCCGGACTTGCTGCTGTTTTTGGAAATATCCTCCTGCCCATCATGATTGGTGCAAAGGATGTTGCCTTTCCCAAGCTGAACCTTTTTTCCTGGTACGTTTACATTACCGGAGCATGCCTGGGCCTCTATTCCCAGTTTGCCAACGGACATTCCCCTGATACGGGTTGGACTTTTTATGTCCCATACAGCGCCCAGGCCTCTTCAAATGTGGTCATTGCGCTTACTGCGGCCTTTGTGCTGGGTTTTGCCTCCATCCTTACGGGTCTCAATTTCATTGTGACGATCCACCGAATGAGGGCGCCGGGCATGACCTGGTTCCGCATGCCACTCTTCCCCTGGTCGCTCTATGCCACTGCCTGGATTCAGATTTTGGCTACCCCAATTATTGGGATCACCCTCTTGATGGTTATTGCCGAAAGGACTTTTCATATCGGATTCTTCGATCCCGCCCTGGGAGGGGATCCGGTTCTTTACCAGCACCTCTTCTGGATTTATTCTCATCCGGCGGTCTATGTGATGATCCTCCCCGCCATGGGAGTAGTGACAGAGATCTTCCCGACTTTCAGCCAGAAGCCTGTGTTCGGCTATGTTCCAATCGTTTTCTCGAGTCTTGCCATTGCCCTTGTCGGTTATTTCGTATGGGGACATCACATGTTTACCTCCGGAATGAGTTATGAGTCAAGATGGTTCTTCTCGCTGCTTACTTTCCTGGTTGCCATTCCAAGCGCTATCAAGGTATTTAACTGGTTATCTACCATGTATGGCGGATCAGTAGACTTAAAACCACCGCTTCTTTTCGCAATTTCATTCATCTTTTTGTTTACTATCGGTGGATTCACAGGCCTCACACTGGGTTCCCTTGCGACTAATATTCAAGTACATAACACAGAATTTGTAGTTGCTCACTTCCATTATATCATCTTCGGCGGAATGGGATTTGGGTTCTTTGCGGGAATACATTACTGGTATCCGAAGATCTACGGACGGATGTACAACTTTAAATGGGCCAATATCTCCTGGGGATTCCTTTTTCTTGGATTCAACCTGCTCTATTTCCCTTTGTTCATAGTTGGGATACAAGGAATGCCTAGGCGCTATTTCGATTATGATCCTAAATTTCAGACGGGTGAGATGATTTCAACCATTGGCGCATTCATCCTGTTTATAGGCTTGATAGGCATGATTTCCAACCTGGTGTATCATGTTCGCAGGGGGGCGAAAGCGCCAGCCAATCCATGGCATGGGGTGACCCTCGAATGGCAGATCCCATCGCCTCCGCCGCACGAAAATTTCGATGAAGTGCCTGTGATTACTCGCGATCCCTATGTATTTGATAATCCTTACACTAAATAAAAGATAGCTATGTCGTCAACCGAACATTCTGAACATATCGACAGCGATACCGGTAAAATGGGGATGTGGTTATTCCTTTTTACCGAATTATTTCTCTTTGGCGGACTCTTCATTGTCTATGCCGTCTATCGGTCTAAATATGCAGTTGATTTTCACCATGCTGCCCTGGAACTCAACGCTTTTGTTGGAGCGACCAATACCGTCGTGTTGCTGGTAAGCAGTATGACCGTAGCCATGTCCCTTTCCGCCATTCAGATGAACCGTCCTGGTAAGGCTATGGGACTGATTCTTATTACCTTACTTTTGGCTGGGGTCTTCATGGTAAATAAGTACTTTGAATGGGGGCATAAATTTTCGTTGCACCTCTATCCCGGATCCGATGTGATGAAGACCATGCCACATGGGGAGATCATGTTTTTTGGTCTCTATTTTATGATGACCGGACTGCATGCCCTTCACGTGATCATTGGAGGTATCTTGCTGACAATCATTATCTTCAAAATCAATTCAGGAAAAATCAATTCACAGCACTACCTCTTGCAGGAAAATGGTGCGCTTTACTGGCACCTGGTCGATTTGATCTGGATTTTCCTGTTCCCCTTATTGTATCTTATCACTTAACATATTCAAATGAACAACCACGAAAACCATATCTCAAGCGATTTTCTTAACTGGAAAGTCCTGCTTGTCCTGCTCTTGCTGACAACCATTTCTATTTTGGCTATAAAGATTCATCTTGGCCCGTATACGGTTGCGCTGGCCCTCATACTGGCTTCGATCAAGGTCACCATCGTTCTCACCTATTTCATGCACCTTAAATTCGAGAATTTATTGCTGCGCATAATGGTTGGAGGAGTTTTTCTCCTTTTTGCGATTGTCATTGGCATCACATTTATTGATTATTATTTCAGATTATAACCCCACCCATGGAAACATTATTTAACCAGGGATCCAACTTGGCAGGAGCCGTCGATAAGGCCTTTATTTTCATCTTTACCATATCTTTTATCTTTACGATCGCGATTGTCGCACTGATGATCTACATCCTGATCCATTTTTCGCGAAAAAAGAACAAGAATCCGCAGCAATTTTCCGGTAATACAAAACTTGAAATTATCTGGACCGTACTTCCTCTCATTATTGTATTGATGATGTTTTACTATGGCTGGGTAGGTTTTGCCCCGATGCGACAGGTGCCTGCCGATGCCATGCCTGTTAAGGTAATAGGCAAGATGTGGAGCTGGGATTTTGATTATGGCAATGGGAAAGTTTCAAAGGAGCTGGTACTTCCATACCAGAGAGATGTAAAATTGAATCTGGTCTCGGTCGACGTGAACCACAGTTTTTTTATTCCTGCCTTCAGGGTAAAAGAAGATGTGATTCCCGGATACAGCAATTATATGTGGTTTAAACCGATCATGAAGGGCACATTCGACATTTATTGTGCTGAATATTGCGGACTCGCGCATTCGGCTATGTTAGCTAAAGTCGTCATTGTGGATAGTCTGGAGTTTAAAAAATGGCTGGCTGACTTGAAGGTTACTGTAAATCTTCCGGATCATCCCGGACTGGCTGTTATCAAGGCGAACGCCTGCAACACCTGTCATTCATTGGATGGATCCAAAGTTATAGGTCCCTCATTTAAAGGATTATATGGCAGAAAGACGGTTGTAGTGACCGACGCCGGTGAAAAGGAGATCGAGGCAACGGATGAATATATTAAGAAATCCATTATGGATCCTAATGCTGAAATTGTTAAGGGATTTAACAAGGGTTTGATGCAGTCTTACAAGGACAAGATTACTCCGGAGGATCTCAATAAAATAGTTGATTATTTCAAAGCAAGCGTTGAGAAGAAATAAAATTCTTTTGAGTTTTTCTGCCTTTTTCAGATTGATAAGGCTCCGTCTGTCGCTGATGGTTACTTTTTCGGCACTGACAGGGTACCTTTTAACCGGAAATGCACTAAATATTTCATTTTTATACCTGTTTGCAGGGTTATTTTTACTTTCAGCAGGCGCCTCTGTGTTGAACCAGATACAGGAATACAGGCAGGATGCGCTGATGCAGAGAACCATCAGTCGGCCTATACCTGCAGGTGAGATCACTTCCTTAGAAGCAGCCTTCAGTACCATTTTGCTGATCGCTACCGGATCTTTCTTATTATTTTTAAACGGATGGATACCCATGATTCTAGGTCTTTTAAATCTGGTGTTATATAACCTGATTTATACACCCTTAAAGACCCGAAGCTGGCTGGCTATCCTTCCTGGAGCCCTCGTTGGGGGCGTGCCTCCGCTAATCGGCTGGACCTCTGCCGGACATTATCTCTTTCATCCCAACGCCATCTTTCTTTTCATCTTCGTCTGGCTGTGGCAAGTCCCGCATTTCTGGCTGTTGATGATAAAATATGGCAAAGAGTACGAATTGGCCGGATTCTCCACGATATCGAGGATTTTAAGCGAAATTCAGATCAAGAAAGTAGTCTTTGGCTGGGGTGTCACAACTTCTGCATTTCTGATGTCCTTCCCAATCTTTGGATTTAATCTGAAGCCCGTCCTTTTAGCAACGTTGATCGTTACCAACCTGTTTTTTATCACATTATTCTACCGTTTCCTGTTCAAGGAAAGAAATCCACAAACGGTCAGCCGCGCATTCATTCTCATCAATACCTACGCGATGGCAATTTTTATATTGCTAATTGTAAACTCGCTGATTTCCTGATTCCGCGATAGTTTATTTTTCGCCGTCAACATATTTTCTGATAACCAGATATTTCAATTCCGTATCTCCGGCATTGCTGATTCCATGTTCGCTGCCTTCCGGACAGTAGAAAGTGGTATTTGGGCCTCCCGTGACGGTTTTTCCGTTCATATAAAATTGTGCGGTACCTTCCAAAATATAGAAAATTTCGTCACCTGCGTGTTTATGTGGCGCATGTGTCGCCTGCCTTGGTGCAACAACACTCAATTTAACAGTCTGTCCGTCTGGTAGAAAGCCCTGTGGTATAAACCAGTATTGATAGCCGACAGCTGTTTTCACTACCTTCTCCTTATTAAACTTATTGATGCAGTTGTCGATGGTAAACTTCGTGGCTTCTGGAGTTGCTTTCTTGTTGGCTTCCTGAGCAAAAGAGAGATTTGTCAGCAATAATATTGCTGCCAGCGTGCAGAACAGTAGTTTTTTCATGTGTAATCGAGTATAAAATTGTAAATATAACTTCTTATTTGCCGGCATTCATCCAAACGCTCATATCCCCTTGTCCGCGGTTAGCCCAGGCAAAATAAGGAATGGCAGTCAGGGTCGTCTGAACAGCTTTCGAAGGATTTCCTGCAGGTTGTTTTGAGCTATTGGTCTTCGTCCGGATGACAGTTACTCCATTCAATAATCCGGGAATGAATTCTGAAATGTATTTGCTACCTGGACTTAACGCAAGTTTAACAATGCTTTCGTCCTTATTATCAGCAAATTCTGTGCAATAAACCAATGGACCGCGTTGCAAAGCTATTTTTCCCACGTCCTCTTTGATCTGAGTATTCGCAACTAATTCACGCACAGGCATTGGCAGATTGAGTGCAAGCTGGTCGCCTTTCTTCCACTCCCGCGAAATTACCGCATAACCATTCTTGATTTCTATTGGCAATTGCTTGCCATTCAGGCTGATAGAAGCCTTTGCCTGGTCTGTGGTCCTGAAATGGTACAAATCCGTCGGGAATGCCATATTTCGTGACCATCCGGGTATCCGGACCAACAAGCTGAATTTACCTGCCTTACCAGGATTCACCTTCATGACAATTTTTCCTTCCCATGGATAATCCGTAACTTGTTCAATATCAATTTTGTTACCTTGAAGGTCGACCATAGCCTTGTTATTCATGTATAAGTTAACATACAAGGAATCACCTTTTTGAGCATAAACATATCCGGGTACGGAAGGAATAAAACGGCAGATATTACTAGGGCAGCAAGCGCAGCCAAACCAGGCGCTTCGTTTGTGTTCGCCGTGAGATTCGAGCGGATTCGGGTAGAAAAACCTGTCGGCCGACAAGGAGATTCCCGATAAGAGTGAATTGTAAAGTGTACGCTCCAGTACATCATAATATTTGGAATCGCCTTCCAGGAGGAACATGCGGTAATTCCACATCACATTGCTGATGGAGGCGCAAGTTTCGCAGTAGGCAGTGTGGTTAGGCAATTCATAGGGGGCGTCGAAGCCCTCATTTTTACCCCCTGAACCTATTCCGCCTGTAACATAATATTTCGACTCAAGCAGGTCATTCCAAATCTTATCGATCGCATTTTTGTAGGAATTATCTCCCGTCAGCGCGGAAACATCGGCCATTCCGGCGTACATATAGGTAGCCCTGACGGCATGTCCTACAATCTTATCCTGCTCAATAACAGGTTTATGCGCCTGGTTGTATTCATTGCCACCCTTCCGGCAGTCGAGGAAGAATTTTGCCAGCAGGAGATAACGCTTTTCTCCAGTAATTCGGTAAAGCTTAGAGAGTCCCATTTCAATGACCTGATGACCAGGGTAATAAGACAACTTCCCGGGACCGAAATCATGATCCACCAGGTTGGCGCTCTTGATGGCCACATCCAGCATGGTACGCTTTCCGGTAGCAAGATAATGCGCATAAGCGGCCTCATATAGATGCCCGAGATTGTACAATTCATGACTCAAAACAGGATCATTTTCCCAGCGTTTTTTCCCAACCCATTTATGCATGTGCAATGAATCGATGGTACGGTTGGTATAAAGATAGCCGTCAGGCTCCTGAGCCAGAGCGATATAGTTAATCACAGAGTCGATGCGGCTCTCCAATTGCTTATCAGGATTGGTCTGAAGCGAATAGCTGGCTCCCTCGATAATCTTGTACAAATCTGAGTCATCAAACGGATATTCTGACTGAAATTTCCCCTTAGTGAGTTTAGCCGCAATCTTGAAATTCTCAATTCTGCCAGTCTTGTAACACTGTGAAATGGCAATTGGAATGGTAACCTTTTGATTGAGTTCGATTCGCGGTGCCCAGAAATGATCGTCCACCTTAACTTTCGTAAAACTGACGGGCTGGATCGGGTAATCCCGGGAGGGAGTTTTTTGCGCCGAAGTTCCTAATCCGCCAAAAATAAGTATGCCAATTAGCATCACTGTACCCGAATACCTGAAAATTGTTCTCATGAAATTAAATTTTACGACTATCCCGCTAAGTTAATTGATCCGCATTTAGAATAATAAGACACCAAAATAATTTTTGGGAAAAATTGATTAATTTTATGATGCGAATCGTATTGATAACTACTTCAACAATATGGGAAATTTTTACTGCCTTCTGACGATCGTCGGGGGATTTTTTTTATGCTCCTTCTCCCCTGAAAAGGAGGTTAAAGTCAAACAACCTGCTTACCAGGACACTCCGTTCCTTCAGGAGTACAGCATCAGGTATTATGCCAAATCTGATGGCTTAAAATTGTTGAAAGCCGGCTGCGACCGGAACGGTGACATCAAAATCATGACATCCGAAGGACTTTTCAAACCTTATGACGGCCAGTTTCTCTATCCGGGAACCCTCGAAAAGGATCACTCTTACAGGCCGGTAGAGAAGAAAAAACTGACTGATATGCTGGTTTTTCAGGATCAGTTTATCTTCCTGGATGACCAGGCCGTATTCAGCAATGCCTGGGCCGGTAAACTATTTGATAAGCACGCACTTTCAGGTGCAAAATTATTCGAAGCAGGGGAGGATTTCAATTTCCTTGTGTCCGACGGTAAAAATATTAGTCTTGTAAACAATACCGGAGCATTCTGGCAAGGAGTCTTTCCAGATTCTAAAGTACTGTCTGTCAGGTATGATTCTTCACGGAAGATTTTTTGGCTGCTCGGGAACAAACAACTCTGCAGTTTCGATCCTGTGAAGAAGGATATAAAGAGCTTGTTTAAGGCCGAAAATATGACCTGTTTTGATCTGACTCAAGACAAAAAGACTGTTTTCATTGGAACGACAAACGGATACCTTCGATTGGATGCCAATTTGTTGAAACAAGAAGGCGCAATCGTCCGGCGGACGCCCTGTAACAATATCACCGTATTGAAGGAAGTGAATGGCATGATGTGGTTTGGTTCTTCTGAGGGAGCCTTTCAACTGAGGGCAGATGGAAAATATGATTTCTACAATGGTGAAAGATGGCTTCCGGGTAACCTGGTGGTCGACTTTGCCAAGGGAGAAAATGGGAGTGTGCTGATTCTTACGGATAAAGGGCTGTCCGAATTGGTTTACAAGAACTGGACGCTTGCCGACAAGGCAGCATATTATGAGAAACAGGTTCGTTTACGCCATATCCGCAATGGTTTCAACTCCTCTTATGATGGAATGGAAAAGGGAAATCTGGCGAGTGGGAGATTGAGCGATTCTGACAATGACGGCCTTTGGACTTCCATGTACCTGGCAGGAGAAGTCTTCAGATATGCCGTGACAAAATCGGAAGATGCGCTTCAGAATTGCCGTGAATCACTGGATGCAATGGAACGGCTCTACAGTATCAATGGTCTGAAAGGCTTCCCATCCCGTTCTTTTGAGCGAAGTGGCTGGATGAAACATCTTTCAGATCCCGACCGTTGGAAAAATTCGCCCGATCCGGAGTGGGACTGGAAAGCCACCACCAGCAGCGATGAGGCAATTGGTCATATCTTCGTGTACGGGGCTATGGCTGAACTGATTGCGGATCCTGATCTGAAAAATCGCGCCATTCACCTGATCGATATTTTAATGGATCATATTGTGAGAAATGATATGTATCTGATTGATTATGATGGAAAACCAACCACCTGGGGCAAATGGAATCCTGCCTATGTCAATGCGAGACCAAAGAATGTTGGTGACCGAAAAATAAATTCTTCCAATATTGTAGCCATGCTTCAAACGGCCTATCATTTTACTCATAATGAGAAATATAAGCAGAAGGCATTTGAGCTGATGAACAAATATGGTTACTACGAAAACCTCATGCAGAAGATGGCAAACATCTCGCCGGCGGATCCTTCAGCAGATCAGTTAAGCAAAGAGCTTTCAGAAGACTGGAACCATTCGGATGATGAAATGTATTTTCTGGGCTATTGGGGGTTGTACCGGTATGCCTTTAATGATACCCTTAAAGCAAAATTCAAGGAGGCCATCATCGATCACTGGCAGATTGAAAGACCCGAAAAGGAGGGTGCCTGGAATATTTTTACCGCTTTGACGGGGACTTCGGATTTTGATCTGAATGAGGCAGCCTGGTGGTTAAGGGAATACCCAATGGATATGATTGACTGGGTGATTGTTAACAGTAACAGGAAGGATATAGATTTATTAGAACCAAATTTCAGGAAACAAACCCTCAAAGAAGTACTTCCTCCCGATGAGCGGCCGGTTTCGAGGCACAATGGAAATATGTTCAGCCTGGATAGAATAAAGGGCAACGGTACCTCTGAGCATAGTGCCGGAGATATCTGGTTATTACCTTATTGGATGGGCAGATACCTGAAAGTGATAAGTGCTCCTCAAAAGTGAAGATTACCTCCAACGAGTAGTTGTGCAGAATTAAAAAGAGAAAAGCAACCTTATACGAACTGATTCGCAAAAAGCTGCTCTTCTTGTTGAAAAAATGGGTTATTTTCCTTCAATCCATTTGATGATCTTGTCTTCATCAGGCAGTTCTTTTGGAAAAGCGACATCCGCAATCTGGCCTTTTTCGTCAATCAGGAATTTCTGAAAGTTCCATTGTACCGGTGCCTCCAGAACCTTGTTTTCGTCCTTGGATGTGAGCCACTTGTACAAAGGATCCATATCGTCACCCTTGACAGAAATTTTCGACATCATCGGGAAAGTGACACCATAATTTTTTGTACAGAATTCTTTGATTTCAGAATTTGTTCCTGGTTCCTGCGAAGCAAAATTGTTTGCAGGGAAACCAATAATCACAAAATTCTTGTCTTTGTACTGGTCGTAGAGCTTCTGCAGCTTAGCATATTGCGGGGTCAGACCGCATTTTGAGGCGGTATTGACCACCATGATTTTCTTACCTTTTAGGGAAGAAAGATCAAAAGACTGACCATCCAGGGTAGTAGCCTTAAAATCATACAATTTTTTCGATTGAGCAGACAGGCTTGAAACTGAAAGTACGAGTGCGAATGCAAAAATTATTGTTTTCATAATATCTCTTTTAAATTTCATTATTTAGAATCATTGTATTTTATACGGCGGTTTAGATAACTTGTTACTAAACATTTTCCTAATTTTTTAGTTGATAACTTCTATCCGCATCGGGTTGCCAGCTATGATTTTTCTCTTAATTTTGGGGTCAATTACGGGAACATTTTGCATGGAACATTACATCGTATCAGCCAGGAAATATCGTCCCGACACCTTTTCAACGGTAGTCGGTCAGCCATCCATTACTTCAACCCTGAAGAATGCGATCAGGAGCAATCACCTGGCTCATGCCTATTTGTTTTGTGGTCCGAGAGGAGTGGGGAAGACCACTTCTGCCAGAATCTTCGCCAAGACGATCAACTGTTTGAATCTCTCTCCGGATACCGAACCCTGTAACAAGTGCGAATCCTGTATCTCTTTTGGCGAGAACCGCTCGTACAACATTCACGAACTCGATGCGGCGTCGAATAACTCAGTCGAGGATATCCGCTCCCTGGTCGACAAGGTCAGAATTCCCCCGCAAATTGGCAAGTACAGCGTTTATATCATCGATGAGGTCCACATGTTATCTTCTCAGGCTTTTAACGCCTTCCTGAAGACGCTGGAAGAACCTCCGGCTCACGCGATTTTTATCCTTGCCACTACCGAGAAGCACAAAATCATCCCAACCATTCTTTCCCGTTGCCAGATCTATGATTTCAACCGAATTAGTGTTTCCGACATAGAAAAGCATCTCCTGGAGGTCGCCGGAAAAGAAGGGGTGAAAATTGAGGCAGAAGCCTTGAATGTCATCGCGCAGAAGGCGGATGGCGCCATGCGTGATGCCTTATCCATCCTGGACCAGGTGGTCAGTTTTTGCGGAGACAATGTCACTTACCAGGATACCATCTCCAATCTGAATGTACTCGATTACGATTATTATTTTAAGCTTACGGATGGTTTTACTAGGGGTGATGTTTCTGGTAATCTAATGATATTCAATGAGATATTATCCAAAGGATTTAATGCCCATCATTTTATTATAGGCTTGTCGCATCATTTTCGTGACCTGCTGATTTGCAGGGATGCCATTACGCTACCGCTGCTTGAAGTCGGTGGTGAAATAAAGGAACGTTACCGGAAACAGGCAACCCAGTGTTCCGAAGACTTCCTGACGGCAGCATTGATCTTAGCCTCAGAATGTGATATCCAATATAAAAATTCCTCTAACCAGCGCTTTTTAGTTGAGCTTACGCTTGTAAGGATCGCTCAGTTGGTAGAGCAGTTAAAAAAAAAACAGTTGACGAGGCAGTAAATGCCTATTTCTTCCTTCCAATATTTAATACTACTGATGCTTCCGGAGACAAGAAAGAGGTCAGGATTGCAAATCCCGACCAGCAATCAAGTTCCCAACCATCCACTCAACCATCCACTCAACCATCCACTCAACCATCCACTCAATCGTCCATTCAACAATCAACCCAGCCAGCAACTCAGCCACCAACCCAACAACAACTATCTGACAAGCCGTCAGATGCTGCTGACAGGATGACAACCCCAGTCAGACCGGCATCCGCTGAAAGAAGGACCAAACGTCACCACAGCGAAAATCTTTCTACACCCTCAATTTCAGGAATGTTAAGAGGCGAATCGCAGTCGGGTGATTCAGAACCCGATCCTCTTTCCTTCGGTTCTAAAGGTGTAATCAAGGAACAACCAATCGATCAGGATCAATTAATTAAGGCGTGGCGGGATTTTTCAGATACCGTTGATGCCCCCCAGCTGAAGTCAGCCCTATCAGTCAGGGAGCCCGTATTGCTTGATAATTCAGTGGTTGAATACATTCTCGATAATGACGTACAAAATCAGCGGATCATCCTGGACCTTAAACCAAAATTGCTGGCATATTTGAGCACCATGCTACACAATGATCACATCACAATTATTTTTAGCGTAAAGGAAAATCTTCAGGAAATATTGAATAAACCATACACCGATCAGGAGAAATTCAATGCACTTTCAGCGAAATATCCCATCCTTGGTATGATGAAACAAAGATTTGGCCTGGATTTTGAGTGATCCGCTCATATTCAGCAAATCAATAAATTTCGTACTTTTAACCCTTCAAAAAAGAAGAACTCAAAAATAAAAATAGATGCAAAAAATTAAAGTACTTAACCCCGTTGTAGAGTTAGACGGGGACGAAATGACCCGGATCATCTGGAAAATGATCAGAGAGCAATTAATCTTACCCTACCTGGATATCGATATCAAATATTATGACCTTGGTATCGAATACCGCGATGAAACGAACGATCAGGTTACCATTGATGCCGCAAATGCGATTAAAAAATACCATGTTGGAATCAAATGTGCCACCATCACTCCTGATGAGGCGCGCGTAAAAGAGTTTGGTCTCAAGAAAATGTGGAAATCACCGAATGGAACTATCCGCAATATTCTGGATGGCACCATCTTCCGTGAACCAATCGTCGTTGAAAACGTACCGAGACTGGTTCCGCAGTGGACGGCTCCGATCATGATTGGTCGTCATGCTTTTGGAGATCAATACCGGGCTACTGACATCGTAATCGACCGTCCTGGTAAGTTAACCCTTTGTTTTAAAGCAGATGACGGCTCCGAACAAGAGATCCATGACGTCTTTCATTTCGACGGACCCGGCGTTGCACTAGCCATGTATAACACAGAAGAGTCTATCCGTGGATTTGCCCACAGTTGTTTCAAGATGGCCTTGACAAAGAAGTGGCCACTCTATTTGTCGACCAAAAATACAATTCTGAAGAAATATGATGGATTCTTCAAGGATATTTTCGAAGAGATTTTCCTGAAGGATTATAAGGCACAGTTCGATGCCATCGGCATTACTTATGAACATCGGCTGATCGATGATATGGTGGCTTCAGCACTAAAATGGAATGGTAATTTCATCTGGGCTTGCAAGAATTACGATGGTGATGTTCAGTCAGATACTGTTGCTCAAGGCTTTGGTTCCCTAGGACTGATGACTTCCGTGCTCCTGACCCCGGATGGTGGAACCATGGAAGCAGAAGCCGCACATGGAACCGTAACACGCCACTACCGCGAGCATCAGAAGGGTCGGCCGACCTCGACCAACCCGATCGCATCTATCTTTGCCTGGACACGTGGCTTGGATTTCAGAGGTAAACTAGATGGTAATCAGCCTTTAAGAGATTTTGCCGCACTGGTCGAAAAAGTTTGCATCGACACAGTTGAATCTGGCAAGATGACAAAAGACCTAGCGCTTTCAATCTACGGAGATCAACTCACTTCCGACAATTATCTTACAACAGAGAAATTTATGGAAGCCCTGATCGAAGAGCTAAATAATAGAATGAGTTAAAACTTAAAATACTTGGATCATGTTAAAAAAATCAGTTGAAACAGCAATAAATCAGCAAATTAATGCTGAATTTCATTCCGCATATCTTTATTTATCGATGTCTGCTTTTTGTCAGTCAATTGGCATGGCAGGATGTGCAAACTGGTTGAAAGTTCAATACCAGGAAGAATTGGCGCATGCCACCCATTTCTTCGATTACGTACTGGAAAGAGGTGGAAGGGTAATCCTGACTCCGATAGCCGCAGTAGACACTGATTTTAAGGGTGTCATGCATGTTTTCGAAGAGACGCTGGCACATGAATTAAAAGTCACCGGACTAATTAATAATCTGATGGATACAGCCATCCGCGAAAGCGACCATGCAGCCAAAAGCTTTTTGCAATGGTTTGTTGATGAGCAAGTTGAAGAAGAGGCCAATGTTGAACAAATTCTCAATAACCTGAGGCTTATCAATGGTGAAGGCCAGGGTTTGCTGATGATGGACCGCGAAATGCAGGCCAGGGTCTTCGTTAATCCTTTTCCTGGAAAGGCCTAACGGCCAACTAATTAACTTGCACCTTTAAAATGGTGCAGGTAAGGTGGTACAGTTCCGCTGGTGCAGATTGCAAATCCGCATCAGTAGAACGAAGTCGAAAGGTCAAAAGACCGAAGTAGAGTTTTTATCGAACAAAGTAGAAATACTAAAATATTGATATGTCAATTTTTGGAAATTTATTGAAGGGTCTTCTTGGTAACAAATCGGACAGGGATATCAAGGAAGTTATGCCGGTTATCGCGTTGATCAAAGCGGAATACGACCGAATCACCGGTTTTAGTAATGATCAGCTGCGTGCAGAGACGACCAGAATAAAGCAGATTGTATCTGACTTCATCAAAGCGGAGGAAGATGAGATTGCCCAATTGAAAGAACGGGCCGAGAGTGGCGAAATGCCAATCGAAGAAGGGGAGAAGCTTTATAACAGGGTCGATAAACTGGAGGAGGTTATTACCAAGAAAATCGAGGAGGTACTTCTGACAGTTTTGCCGACTGCCTTCGCCATCGTCAAGGATACCGCGCGGCGTTTTTTC
Organism: Prolixibacteraceae bacterium; assembly: GCA_037137375.1. Taxonomy (GTDB): domain Bacteria; phylum Bacteroidota; class Bacteroidia; order Bacteroidales; family Prolixibacteraceae; genus CAINVV01. Next base: position 88,195 of record JBAXKJ010000009.1, on the reverse strand, counting down.
GAAAATCAGGAATTGACAGTTTCAGTTTCAGATTTTGACCGTGAATTAGCCATTACAAAGGATTTTGTTACCATCGAAGGCGATAAGGCAATCTACAGAAATTCCTGGGTTGCTGGAGGTACGCTTCAGACCTGGAACATGGTGCATTATGATGTTCAGCTGATTGGAGGTTATGTCCTTCATACCGGAAAGATCTCTGAAATGGCCACTGGAGAAGGCAAGACGCTTGTAGCAACGCTGCCTGTGTTCCTGAATGCACTTGCCGGACGAGGCGTTCATATTGTTACGGTTAACGATTACCTGGCCAAACGTGACTCCGAGTGGATGGGACCCATCTACATGTTTCATGGTATTTCGGTCGACTGCATCGATAAACACCAGCCTAACTCACCTGAGCGACGCAAGGCATACAATGCGGATATCACTTTTGGAACGAACAATGAATTCGGTTTCGATTACCTGCGCGATAACATGGCTACCGAGCCGTCCGACCTGGTGCAGCGCAAGCACCATTACGCCATTGTGGATGAGGTTGACTCGGTATTAATTGATGATGCCCGTACACCGTTGATCATTTCCGGTCCGGTCCCTAAGGGTGAAAATCAGCTTTTTGATGTACTGAAAGGTCCTGTGGAACAATTGGTTAAGACACAGCGCGAACTGGTTAACCAGCTTTTGGTGGATGCCAAGAAGAAGATCAATTCTTCCAACAAAGATGAGGTTGAAGATGGTTCAATGGCCTTGCTACGCGCTTACAAGGGATTGCCAAAATACAAGCCCCTGATCCGTTTCATGAGTGAAGAAGGCAACAAAGCCAAGATGCTCAAGACGGAAAATTTCTACATGGCCGACAATAGCAAGAATATGCATATTGTTACCGATGAGCTCTATTTTATCATTGATGAGAAGCAAAACTCCGTCGAACTTTCGGATAAGGGAATTGACATACTTTCTGCTCATAATTCGGATCAGGGATTCTTTATTCTACCGGATGTGGGAGCCAAAATTGCCGATATTCAGAATGATAATTCTCTTTCCGATGCTGAAAAGCTGGAAAGAAAGGATCAGCTGATGCAGGATTTTGCCATCAAATCAGAGCGGGTTCATACTGTTAACCAGCTGCTTAAGGCCTATACCATGTTCGAAAAGGATGTTGAATATGTCCTCATAGAGAACAAGGTTAAGATCGTCGATGAGCAGACCGGACGTATCATGGAAGGCCGTCGTTACTCCGATGGATTGCACCAGGCCATCGAGGCCAAGGAAAGGGTCGTGGTAGAAGCTGCTACTCAAACGTTTGCCACTATCACCCTGCAGAATTATTTCAGGATGTACCACAAACTTGCTGGTATGACCGGTACGGCCGAAACCGAAGCGGGTGAGTTATGGGATATCTATAAGCTGGAAGTCGTGGTGGTTCCAACTAACCGTCCGATTACCAGAAAAGATTTTGAAGATCTCGTCTACAAGACTAAGAACGAGAAATATAAGGCCATTATTGACGAAATTGTTCGTTTAAATAAAATTGGAAGGCCGATGTTGGTTGGTACCACCTCCGTAGAAATTTCCGAATTGCTTAGCAGGATGCTGCAGATGAGGGGTATAAAACATCAGGTTCTGAATGCCAAGTTACACCAGCGTGAGGCTGATATCGTGGCAGAGGCCGGAAAACTGGGAACAGTTACCATTGCAACCAACATGGCAGGTCGTGGTACTGACATAAAGCTGACGCAGGAAACACGCGAATTGGGCGGATTGGCCATTATTGGAACAGAAAGGCACGACTCCCGGCGCGTAGACCGTCAGTTACGGGGACGTGCAGGCCGGCAGGGCGATCCGGGTACGTCTCAGTTCTTCGTTTCACTCGAAGATGATCTGATGCGACTCTTCTCTTCTGATAGAATCGTTGGAATCATGGACCGTCTGGGTCTCAAGGAAGGCGAGGTCATCCAGCATTCAATGATTTCCAAATCGATAGAAAGAGCTCAGAAAAAGGTAGAAGAAAACAACTTTGGAATTAGAAAACGTCTGCTTGAATATGATGACGTGATGAATTCCCAGCGCGAAGTAATCTATAAGAAGAGGAGACACGCATTGTTCGGAGAGCGTATTGAAGTCGATATCCTGAACATGATATTCGATATGGGTGAGATGCTTACCCAGGAACATCAGCCGAATGGCCAGGAAGCTTACGAAGATTACAGGATTGACCTTATTAAGGCGCTATCGCTGGATTGCCCTGTGAGCGAAGAGGAGTTTACCAAGATGAATGTAGACCAGGTAACCGATAAAGTATATCATGCCTCTATCGAGAATTTTACGCGGAAGTCACAAGCTATTTCGAAACAAGCCTGGCCGGTCGTGAAAGATGTTTATGAGACTAAGTCTCACATTTACAATAATATAGTGGTCCCGATAACTGATGGGCACCGCCTGTTCAATATTGTCACGAACCTCGAGAAGGCTTACAAGACAAAAGGTACGGATCTGGTAAAATCTTATGAAAAACAGGTCATTCTGGCTACCATCGATGAACACTGGAAGGAAAATCTACGTGAATTGGATGAGCTCAGGACTTCAGTTCAGAATGCTACTTATGAGCAAAAGGATCCACTCTTAATATACAAACTCGAGTCTTTCAACCTGTTTAAGGCCATGATGGAGCTGATCAACAGGGGAGTGGTCTCAACACTTATGAAAGGGCAGATTCCTATCAGCGATGCCGATCAGGTAAAAGAGGCTCCTTTGGTCAGACGTTCACAGGATCGTTCGCAGTACCGCGAAGAGAAAAGCGAAGCAGGAGGTCGTGGTGGCGAAGCACCGGAAGAGCACAAGGCTCCGCAACCGGTTCGTCATGCGCCAAAAGTTGGCAGAAATGAGCCCTGTCCCTGTGGAAGCGGTAAGAAGTTCAAGAACTGCCACGGGCATGAATAATATATTGTAAATTAATGACAATGAGTACTTTACTTGCCATTCACTGGAATGTTAGTCCGGAGTTTTTTAGTCTGGGGCCTGTCGCAGTCCGATGGTATGGTCTGATGTTTGCCCTTGGATTTCTCCTGGGTTACCAGATCATGTTCAAGATGTTCAAATTTGAATCTTCCAACACTGAATGGCTGGATAAGTTGTTCATCTATACCATCGTGGCGACTATCGTGGGAGCTCGTCTCGGCCATGTATTCTTCTATGGCTGGAGCTATTATTCCCAGCATCTGCTTGAGATTGTGCTGCCTTTTGCCAACGGAAAATTTGTGGGTTACCAGGGATTGGCAAGCCATGGGGGAGGACTGGGAATCGTGATCGCGATCTATATTTTTTCCAAAAATGTTACGAAGCGATCCATGTTGTGGACGCTCGACCGCCTCGTCATTCCCACAGCCTTGGTAGGGGCCATGATCAGGACAGGCAATTTGATGAACTCCGAAATTTATGGTGTGGCAACAAATCTGCCCTGGGGATTCATCTTCGAACGCAACCATGAAATCGTTGCCAAGCATCCGACTCAAATCTATGAGGCGCTCTGCTACCTTATGGTTTTTGGATCCTCAATTTGGCTCTTCTTTAAGACGAAGGAGTTGAAAGACCGCGAAGGTTTCTTCATCGGTTATGGATTTGTAGGCATATTCCTTACCCGTTTCTTTGTTGAATTTATCAAGGAAAATCAGGAAGCTTTCGAGGCCGGAATGACGCTAAACATGGGACAGATTCTTTCAATTCCTTTTATTCTTGCAGGTGCATTCCTCATCTATAGGGCAATGAAAAATCCTGTGAAAAAATACCAATAAGAAACAAAAGGGTCATTTAAATAGGATTTCGAATTTTATTATATGATTGAACCACAGTAAGATATAATGTGTTGTGTTTAAATTTGCAACACTGTATAAAATATATACAATGTATTTAAGTCCGTATAAATCAATATTATACGGACTTTTTTTGTAAATGTTGTATAAATATTCAACAATTTCATTGTATAATAAATCAATAGGTAAAATTTAAATGACTATATATCAGTGAGATATAAATAAAAATTTTGATTGGCACGGGTTTTGACAAGTAAATAATAGAAATAAATAATTGTCAACTTTTTTAATCTCTGCCATGAAAAACTATTCACTTTTATTGATCGGATTGTCACTTTTACTGTGCGGAAACACAGCCTTCTCTTTAAACAGGGCTGACAATCCCGGAGAAGTTCAAACAGTTCAGTCTGGTGCAAAAATCATCAAGGTTTCAAGTTCCCCTGAATTGTATCATCTCGCCGTTAATTGGGTCAGTGAATTTAACAAGTCAAATCCTTCAAGCAGGATCAATCTGGATCAAAATCTGGTACAAAAGGCACAAACGGTAACAAATCTGTCCATTGCTTCGGATGAAAATTCTGCTTTGATCAATAGCCAGACAAACTGGAAAATGGTCATTGGACGGGATGTGATCGTTCCGATCGTGAACACTGGTAATCCTATGATGAGCATCCTGAATCAGCAGGGCATTTCACAAGAAGAATTTGCCATGCTCTTCGCCAATCCGGCGAAACATAACTGGTCTGCAATACTCAATAACGGACAAAATACGAATTTGGCCGTATGGTTACCAGATAATGAAGAAGTGATAAAAGCAGTAAGTGAATTTGCCAGGACAGAGAAGAGTTTATTGATTGGCACGAAGGTCGTCAATTCTTTAGATGTGATCAATGCGGTTAAGAAGGACGTGCTGGCGATCGGCTTCTGTAAATTGAGTGACTTGAGAAGTGAGGCTGCCAACGGAGGCATGACGGGTATTTGCCTGCTTCCAATAGATAAGAACGGCAACGGTCGTCTGGATAATTTCGAGAAAATCTACAGTAACCTGGAAGATTTCACACACGGTGTATGGATCGGAAAATATCCGACATCACTGAGCAACAATATTTATGCAGTTGCTGCCACCAAACCTGCTAATGAGAATGAACTCGTATTTCTTTCCTGGATTCTAAACGACGGACAGAAGTTGCTAAATTCTTATGGTGTCTGCGATCTTACATCCAGCGAGAAAAGAGAGAACTCAGCTGCCTTACTGAACAATTTTGCCAGGGATATTAAGGAAGTTAATACTGCTTCCTCACCTGCATTCTGGCCTGTTTTTATTATCATGATGCTCCTGATCGGCTTATTCTTTGTCTTATTTTATTACAGTAAAAAATCCAAATCCTCTGCGATCAAGGAACAAGATATTCAAATCGCTCCGCTACTGATGGAAAATGTCATTGACGCACCCAAGGGCCTTTATTTTGACAAGACACATACCTGGGCTTTCATGGAGCAGGATGGAAATGTAAGAGTTGGTATTGATGATTTTCTGCAGCACATAACCGGCAAGGTCACCAAGATTAAAATGAAGGAAGCCGGAGAGAAAATTAGGAAAGGCGAGAAAATCATGACAATCATACATGAAGGAAAACAATTAAACCTTTATGCTCCTGTTTCCGGAACAATTCTGGAGAATAATGGAATGTTACTTGCTGACTCCTCCATCATCAATTCATCTCCCTTCTTTAAAGGTTGGGTCTATCAGATTGAACCGACCAACTGGCTCAGGGAAATCCAGTTCTTGTTCATCGGAGAAAAATATGTGGATTGGTTAAGGGATGAATTTATCCGCCTCAAAGATTTCATAGCTGATTCAGTAAGAACGGATAACCTGGTCTACCAACATGTAGTCCTGCAAGACGGTGGCGAATTGACCGACAATGTATTAGCAGATCTTGAACCAGAAGTATGGGAAGATTTTCAGACTAATTTCATCGATTCTTCAAGGTAGTGTTCCACAAACAAATATTAATCCTAATTAAATACTTATGATATGGGCTTAGATCGCCGTAACTTCTTTAGAACCGTTTGTGTTGCAGGTGCAACGCTCGCAGTGGGAAACAGTTTTGCCGCTGTTAAATCGGATGAGAATGCAATAGAATTTCAAGGAATGCTCTATGATTCAACCCGTTGCTTGGGATGCAGGGCCTGCGAAAGAGTGTGCGCAAAAGCCCACAATCTGCCGGAAGCTACTGATGAGTTGAAAGCGGGTGTAGTGCGCAAGACAAGTGAATCCCAGCGCTCAGTAATCAATAATTGCATAACTTCCAAAGGTGAAGTATTCGTTAAAAATCAGTGCATGCATTGCAATGAACCTGCCTGCACAGCTGCCTGTCTGACCCAGGCCATGTACAAGACTAAAGAAGGTCCTGTGATCTGGAGGGGAGATAAATGCATGGGCTGCAGGTATTGCATGGTCTCTTGTCCTTTCGATGTACCAAAATTTGAATTTCACAGTGCGAACCCCAAGATCCAGAAATGTGATCTATGTTATGATAGAATCAAAGAGGGAAAGATTCCGGCATGTGCAGAAGCCTGTCCAGGGGATGCCCTAACTTTTGGGTCAAGAAGGGAATTGATAGCCGAGGCAAGAAAAAGGATATTTGAGAATCCGAAAGACTATGTTAATCAGATATTTGGAGAAGAAGTGGCAGGTGGTACCGGACTCTTATATCTTTCTCCTGCCCCTTTTAAAGAATTGGGCTTCAATACGAAACTTCAAAATTCATCTTATCCGGCTTTGACAAAAGGATTTCTTTACAGTGTTCCATCGGTGGATGTACTCTTACCACCACTCCTCCTGGCCATCTATGAAGCAACTAAAAATAATAAATCAAAAGAAGAAGACAATGAATAGTAAGGTGCAACCATCATTTAAAGACAACGACGGAAGTTCTGTTTACAGTTTTATTAAGAGTGAACTTAAACCCAAAAGTAAGCTCCTTACTCCTTTCAATATCATCTCTTTTCCAATTGTACTTCTTGGATTGGGTCTGATCATATTTAGGTTCTGGAAAGGTTTGGGATCGATTACAAACCTGACACAGGAGGTTCCCTGGGGATTATGGATTGGTTTTGATGTCGTAACCGGTGTCGCATTTGCGGGAGGGGCTTACGTGCTTACATTCATGGTGTATATTTTAAATATGAAAAAATACCATTCGATTGTAAGAGTGACCGTTTTGAATGGATTTCTTGCTTATGCCTTTTATACCGGCGCCTTACTTCTGGACCTGGGCAGGCCCTGGAATGTGGTGAATCCAATTATTGGCAACAATTTTGGTGCCAGTTCGGTGCTTTTTTTGGTTGCCTGGCATTTTTTGCTCTACATGCTTGCCGAATTGTTTGAATTTTCACCCGCTATTGCCGAATGGCTTGGAGCCAGACGTGCGGCGAAAATACTCTCGGGTATGACTGTCGGGGCGGTAATCCTGGGAATAACACTCTCATCCCTTCACCAGTCAGGACTTGGGGCCCTCTATCTGATGGCTAAAGATAAAATCCATCCTTTGTGGTATTCTGAATTTATACCCATCCTATTTTTAGTATCAAGTGTCTTTGCAGGACTCTCTATGGTGATTTTTGAGGGATCAATTAGTCAGAAGGTTTTTTTCGACCAAATCAGTGAAAAGCATGCCAAAGAGCATGATAGTATCATTCACGGATTAGCTAAAATTTGTGCTGGTTCAATGTTTGCTTACCTATTTCTGCAATTTCTGGTATTTCTGCATGGTAGAAACTGGGATTTATTGAATACACCGATGGGATACTGGTTTTTACTTGAGATGATAGGATTCGTGTTGATTCCGATGATGCTATTTTTCTATAGCTACCGCAAACGTAATATCCTGACCATTAAAATTGCTGCAATTCTAACAATGATAGGTGTAATCCTAAACAGGCTCAATGTGACAGTGATTGGTTTCAGATGGGATGCGGCCACCCATTATGTACCATCATGGATGGAAATAGTAGTAACCTTCGCTGTAATCTTCACAGAAATCTGGATATTCAGATGGGTAATCAGAAGAATGCCGGTTTTGCGGGAATCCCCGTCTTGGGTAGAACATGATAAAAATTGATCATTCAATTTGGTATGATCAGGGTAACAAGCCTAAATATTCTATGAAATAGAACAATATATTAAAAATTTGAGATAATTTAAAAGAGTGATTTATTAAGACAACTTAAAAATTAAAATCATGGACGGATTTACTTACAACAACATTTTTGAAACGAAAGGAATCGAGTATCTTGCTATCGTTGTGTTTTTTGCTTTGCTGATTCCATTTTGGATTGTTCTAAACAGACAAGTTAAAGTGACTAAACAATTACAGAAGAGATTGGGAAAGCTTACAGCAGCTGCATTGAGAATCCCGCAAGGAGTGTTTTTTAGCCAGAACCATACCTGGACACATCTTGATAAGGCAGGTGTCGCACGGGTTGGAGTAGATGATCTTCTCCTTCACCTAACCGGGGATGTTAGCGTACGGACACTCAGGAGTCCGGGTGAAATCGTAAAAAAGGGGGAGATACTCATTGACATCGATCACAAAGGCAATTCACTGAAGATTACTTCACCCATTTCCGGCGAAATAATCGACAATAACCATGAATTGCTCGAAAATCCATCCCTCATGAATGAAGACCCTTACCAAAAGGGATGGATGTACAAGATTAAGCCCTACCGTTGGATTGCCGAGACTAATAATTTCTACCTTGCCGAGGAGGCCTCAAAATGGTCGGAAAAGGAGATTGAGCGTTTCAAGGATTTTCTTGCGACCTCTGTCGAAAGGTACACTTCAGATTCTTCCCTTCTCGTGATGCAAGACGGTGGTGAACTGATAGATCATCCTCTGAACGAACTCCCTCAGGAAGTATGGAAAGATTTTGAACACCGCTTTCTGGGTACCAAACCAAAGTATCCTCATTTTCAGAGCTTGGGAAAACAAGAATACGGACCCGAGTATTTTTAATAGATATTAAGCTTAAAAATCAGTGATATAGTGTTTTAGCAATGAAGCGATGTGATCATTACATCGCTTCATTGCTATATATCAAAGTTGAATATTTGAACCATTCTGTAAAATTTTGTGGTTCAGTTAGCTTTTAGTAATTTAGGTAAATAATAGATACAAGCAACTATAATGGGCTGGAGAAAAAAGATATCAGATAATCCCTTTGTTGGAGGACCAATCGTCAGTGGATATGTAAGATTTAGATCCTCTATTTATGGGAGAGTTGTGATAATCATAACTATATCTTCGTTTTTTCTGTTTCTGGCATTCGGATTGATTTTTAGGTCGGTCAACGAGGAATATATGAAATCCGTCATTCAGCAGAATGGGAATAACCTGGGTATGATGGTGGAAGGAGCACTTTATCGTTCGATGCTCGAAAATGACAGAAACTCCCTGCAGGGTACGCTGGATGTAATCAATACCATGTCGGGTATCGACGATGTCAATCTCTACGACAGGAATAACAACCTGGTATATTCATCCATCAACAACGATACAACCAATCACAGCGACCCCGACTGCATCAGTTGTCACAAAAATTTTGGCACAATGTTTTCCGTTAAGGAGAAATCCCATAGGATTATTGCGATCAACAGTGAGTGCAGCATGAATCATAACAATAATAATGTCAGGCACTTATTGATTAAATCTCCCATTCTGAACAGACCCTCCTGTTCGACTACTTCCTGCCATGCCCATACCCCGGACGAAGAAGTGCTGGGATCACTGATCATCAAGATGCCCCTGGGAAATCTCGATCTTGCCCTGAAAGATTCGACCACCAATTATTTTCTTCTTGCCTCATTTGCTACCGCTCTGCTGCTCCTGTTTCTATTCTTTTTCACGAGGAAAAAAATTAAAGACCCGCTGAATGCGATCATCAAGGCAAGCGAGGCAGTAGCTAAAGGAGACCGTAGTACAAGGTTGGAAATTAAACCACATCAGTTATCTGATATGAGAATGGTCTCTTTCGCCTTTAACGATATGCTTGATAATCTGCAGACCGCCACCAATGAATTGCATAATTGGTCTCAACAGCTTGAATATAAGGTGCAAAAGAAGTCTGAAGAGCTCGGTCAGGCTCAAAAAGAGTTAATAAATGTTGAAAGGATAGCCTCTCTTGGAAAACTCTCCTTGTCTGTAGCTCATGAGATTAACAATCCACTTTCAGGAATATTGATCTATTCAAAACTCATTCAGAAACAATTGAGTAACCAGGATTTTGATCCTGAGAAGAAAGAGTTGATGATGAAGAATTTGAAATTAATTGAGAACGAGACGAAACGTTGCGGTGATATTGTCAAGGGTTTGCTCGATTTTTCAAGAAAAGACCAGGATGGATTCGAACCTAAGCACTTGCATGAGATTCTGCTGGAAACTTTTGAACTCATGACTCATCCGATGAAGATTGCAAATGTCAATTTCTTGTCCGATTTTACCGCAAAACCGGATATGATCATGTGCAGTCCAAATCAAATCAAACAAGCGTGTATCGGCATGCTGGTCAATGCCTCTGAGGCAGTCACGGAAAATGGTGAGGTCATTTTCAGAACTTTCAACCCGGACGAAAATCATGTAAGGATTGAGATCTCGGATAATGGTGTTGGGATCAATGAAGAAGATCTTCCTCATATCTTTGAGCCATTCTTTTCGACCAAAGAGAATGTGAGCGGCATCGGTTTGGGTCTCGCAATCGTTCACGGCATCATACAGAATCACAAGGGTAAAGCCGAAGTGAGATCTGAACGTGGAAAAGGAACAACATTATCAATAACTTTACCCTTGTTAAAGACATAAATATTGGCGTTATGGTCAGGAAAATTTCCATATTGATAGTTGATGATGAAGAATCTGTCAGAGATTCACTGTATAACTGGTTTATCGAAGATGATTATAAGGTGGAATGTGCAGAAAATGCAAAAAAAGCCTTAAACATCCTCCAGTCCGAAAATTATGACATTGTACTGGCAGATATAAAAATGCCTGGAATGGACGGCCTGGAAATGCTGAAGCGGATTAAGACCCTTCGCAAAGAGTCGATTGTCATTGTCATGACGGCCTTCGCTACGGTGGATACCGCGGTTCAGGCCTTGAAAGACGGAGCCTTCGATTATGTCACCAAGCCCTTCGATCCGGACGATCTGTCGCATTTGATCCGAAATGCATCCAGGCAGATAACTCTCGTGGAAGAAAATGAAATACTCAAGGACAGGGTCGTTTCCCTCGAAAACGTGGAGGACGTTGTTGGAAATAGCGTCGCCATGCAAATGGTGTTTCATGAAATCGAGAGTGTGGCAAGTTCAAATGCATCGGTTATCATCACGGGTGAAAGTGGTACTGGTAAAGAACTTGTAGCCAGAGCTATACATGCAAATTCGCCGCGGAGGTTCTTCCCGATGGTAAGCGTTCATTGTGGCGCGCTGACGGAAAGCCTTTTGGAAAGCGAACTTTTCGGTCATGAGAAAGGCGCCTTTACCGGTGCTGTGTACAATCGAAAAGGCCGTTTCGAAATGGCGGATAGCGGTACCATATTTCTTGACGAGATCGCCACTATTTCAGCAAAAATGCAGGTAGAACTGCTACGGGTCCTCGAAACAAAGTCCTTCGTAAGGGTAGGAGGAAACAAGGAGATCAGCTCTGATTTCAGGGTCATCTGCGCGACAAACAGAGACTTGAAAAGCATGGTAGACAAGGGTACTTTCCGCGAGGATCTTTTTTACAGGCTTAATGTAGTCAACATCCATGTTCCACCCCTTAGGGAACGTCCGGAAGATATCCCCCTGCTTGTCGATCATTTTATCAAAAAGTACTGTCTTTCCATGAATAAGCCAGTCATGACCATTGATACTTCCGCCTTGAAGCGCATCGAAGAATATCCCTTCCCTGGGAATATACGAGAGTTGGAAAATATGATAGAACGTGCAATCGTGGTAGGTAATGGCAAGAAAATCAGCATAAAAGATCTTCCCCTTTGGAAAGAGACTGCCGCCCCAACGCTCGAAAGCCTTGATGATCTCGGTAAAAAGCATATTATGCAGATCCTGAACAAATACGACTGGAATATCTCCGCTTCCGCAAAGGCCCTGCAAGTCGACCGGGTGACCCTCTACAATAAAATCAAGAAATACGATTTAAAACCGAATAGTAAGTAGCTGAAAAACTGCTTTTTTGTCGCAGAATGAACCTTGAAAGCATCATTTTGATCTCTTTTGGCTCTTTTGAGAAGGATCTTCTTGAAATGATTGTTCAGGATGTGGAGCATGAGTTTCTGCTTCCCGTTAGGATCAGGGAAGGGCATTTGGACCTTAGCGAGTTTTACAATTCCGGACGCAGACAATACGACGGTTTTCTTCTCCTGAAAGAGGTGGATGCGAAATTTTCGGAGGATGCCATGAAAACGCTCGGGGTATTCGATGTAGATCTTTTTATTCCAATTCTGACTTATATCTTCGGTCAGGCTTACTTGAATGGAAGAGCAGGGATTGCATCTGTCTATCGGCTAAGAAATGAGCGTTATGGCATGAAAAAGGATGAAAAATTACTGGTAGACCGATTCAGAAAGGAGGTGATCCATGAACTTGGACATGCCTTCGGACTCATTCATTGCCACGACCAGACCTGCGTAATGCGATCGAGTACGTATGTGGAAGATATTGATCAAAAAAGCAACCATCTCTGCAACAAATGCAGCGCTCAAATTAATATCCTGTCTTAAGGCATCCTGCTTAAACCTTCCCACCTGACTTTCCATTTTCCGTCTTTTGGAATACCTGGATTTTCCGTCTCACAGCCGTCGTATCCGGCACACATGAGCGCCACCGCCGATAATAACCCGCCATTTCCGGGCAGATAAAGCCTGAGTCTGGAATTCTGATAGTTATGCCCATTCTTGAGGTAGGTATTGGTCTGAATCGGCATAAACAAGGCATCAATGGCTTTATCCGGACGGCCAAGGCGGGTAGCAGTCATGGAAACCAGCGGGAAATCCCAGCCCCAGGTCTTGCTCCAGTTCCAGTGATCCCAAATGTAGTCAAACGTGGAATTCATTATTTTCTTGTTCACCACTCTTGATAGTGGCATAAAACCCAAAGCCCCTAAAACAGCTGGATGATCTGAGTGGAAAGGGAGATTGGTATAGGAATCCGGGGCACTCTCTGCTGAAAGGTATATCCCGTCTTTCTGAGCCAGGACCGCAATTTTCTCAATGATCTGATCCCAAAGACGGTTTCGTCCCATTTCCAGTCTGATACGCCATTCCTGGGCTGTTGTGAGTCCCCAGTGCCAGTAGGCTAGTTCATAGGGCGAATTATAGGTGAGCTCAGGATTAAATGACTCCTGTGCAGGAATGATGCCAACGAGGTTATATCGATTCTTGTCAGGATCGTAGGAAGCGAAAGAGGCCATGAAATCGGCCGTTTCAAATACCAGATTCTTGTATTTCTCCAGGATATCGTTGCTGTGATAATTCCTGTAACAAAGCTCTGCAAAATAGATTATATGAGGTTGTTGCCAGATCAGGAAAGAACCCACTCCCGAAGGTGCCTCCATCCCCGTAGTGTCTGTCATTTTCATCCAGCGGGCTCCCTTAAAGCCTTGTCTCTGAGCAATTTTCTGCGCAATAGGGAGTACATCGCGGTACCAGCCCAGACTCTTCTCCAGCAGATCGATACGGTTCCAGAGCGCAAAATGTGCCGCATGCCACCAATGCATCTCCAAATGGAACTTGCCATACCAACTGTTGTAGGTGAGCCCTGTCTCCTGCGGTGGATAGTCGCCGGCACATTGCACGGCCATCAGGTACTCTGATAGTACGATACGCCTCTCCAGTTCATTTGCCCGCTGATCTGTGCTTCCACTGAAATCAACCGCTCCGCCACGGTTCCAGAAATAACTCCACTTTGCCTTGCTGGCCATTTGGGTGTGATCAAAATCTGCGAGATCAAAAGAGCCTTTAACCTTGCTAAAAAGGCAGCTAAATTCTATGCTGTTTTTTACCGGGATTAGTTCAAATTGGTGAGTCGCCTTCTTAGCCATCCAGCCATTCCCTTTCCAGTCTACTCTTGCATAATATTTTGTTGCATCCAGTGTATGCTCAAATGTAGTATAATTAGTTGAATATGAACTAACTAAAGTCTGATGTTTTTCCGGATGTTTCCAGTCACAACCTGAATCTCCGAAATTCCCGGTAGGGTAGGGAAAATTAAATTTCACTTTCAGTCTGCCAGCATCGATCAGGGGCGAGGTGATTTTGGCCGATATCATGTCAAAATCAGGATGACAAAAAGTGGTTACTTCGACAGGGACGCCTTCGATGGTGAATGTGCTGTGAATCTCGCCTTTCAACAGGTTGAGCTCCTCATGGATATTCTCTAAATCCTTGATAGTGATTTCTTTACCATCTTTCTTTGTAATTTCCAGTCCGACGATGCCCAGATGTAGCCGGTGGGCATTCACCCTTAAATATTCTCCTGCCTCTGTTCCGCGCTTTGGTTCCTTCAATTGAACGGAATAAGGTTCCGGCCTACCGTGAAAATTGTAATTCTTCAGACTCTCTTCAGGCTTGAAGCCTTCCGTGTTCGGAAATTCGTGCCAGCCCCATTGAGACTGCGTTCCCAGTGGGATCCCACTCTCATAGTAATCCGGAAAAGTCTGTAATCCGGTAACATCTGCGGTAAAGGCAAAATTGCCGTTGCCAACCGTGAGGGAGCAAAGGGAATCTACCCGGTCTAATTTAATATTATGCCTGTTTACCAAGGCTTCCCGGTCGATGTTACCACGAAATTTGGTGACCGTATGAACTTCCTTTTTAGCATATTTTGCAAAAGGCAGTTTTTTTGATTTAATCTCCTGAACAGCCAGCTCTGCAATTTTTGAGGCACCAAGCGGATTCAGGTGGGTATTATCTGTGCGTCCATAAGGCTCCAGCTGGGAGACCCCTGGTTCAATGTGCATATATAAAGACTTGGATCCCTCAGCGCCCAAATCATTGATCAATTTTTCACTGGAAACATTCAGGTCAATTACAGGAACATTCAATTCTTTACCCACCTCACGCGTCACTGCAGGATACTCGCCAAGTGTATTAACTGCCTTTCCTTCTTCGTTAAAAGAACGTCTGACGATGGAAGTGAAGAGAATCGGAACGGCTTCTTTTTTCCTGGTCTCGGTGATATATTTTACAAGATTTGCCTTGTAAGTCGTGCGTGGGTCAGTCTTCCGGGCGGCATCGGGTTTGGAATCGTTGTGTCCAAACTGAATGAAAACATAATCTCCCTTTTTCAAATCATCCAGCACTTTTTGCCATAATCCTTCGTCTAAAAAGCTTTTGGAACTCCTGCCGTTTTTTGCCCTGTTATCGATCTGAACGAAATTCTCATCGAAGTATTGCGGGAGTACCTGGCACCAGCCGCGTTCCGGATTGTGCTTTGTCGTGTCCTTATTGGCCATGGTGGAGTCGCCAATGGTAAAAATGGTGATTTTCTTCGCAGCAGGTGAAAATCCGGTCAGGGAAATCAGGATTACAAGAGAAACTAGAATCTGGAAATTTTTCATAGTATTTTATATGTCAAGTATATATCCACGATCTAAACTTAATCAATACCTTGAATGATCCGCCATTTTTTTAATGGCTATTGACTGCCCGGCTATATGTCAAAATTCCGAAGTAAAATGAAACTTGATTTTCGGGAAATCCCTTTGTGCCATATCCAGGATAAAGGCAGAATCAGCCAAAAAAACGTCGCGACCCTGTTTATCCGTTGCCATTTTATTGTATTTCCGTTTCTTGAAATCATCCAGGACGGCCCTGTCCTCGCTTTCTATCCAGCAAGCCTTATAAAGTGAGATGGATTCCCATCGGCACTTGGCCGTATATTCATGCTCGAGGCGGTATTCAATGACTTCAAACTGGAGGGCGCCAACGGTTCCAATGATCTTACGACCATTTAACTGACTCGTAAATAGCTGTGCAACACCCTCATCCATAAGTTGATCTACTCCCTTGGCCAGCTGTTTGGAGCGCATAGGATCAGCATTTTCTATGTACCGGAAAATCTCGGGAGAAAAGGATGGTATGCCTTTGTAATGCAGGTTTTCCCCTTCAGTGAGGGTGTCTCCGATGACGAAATTCCCGGTATCGGGCAAACCGATGATGTCGCCCGGAAAGGCGAATTCTATGACCTCTTTTTTGTCGGCCATGAAGGCAGTCGGACTAGAGTATTTAAAGGTCTTCGCCAACCTGATGTGGCGGTAGTTTTTGTTTCTTTCAAAAGTGCCGGAGCAGATCTTTACGAAGGCAATCCTGCTGCGGTGATTTGGATCGATGTTGGCATGGATCTTGAATACGAAACCCGTAAAAGTTTCTTCCTCAGGATTTACCATTCTTTCCTCTGATTTCTTTGGGCGTGGGGAAGGCGCCAATTTGACAAATGTATCCAACAGTTCCCTGACGCCAAAATTGTAAAGGGCACTGCCAAAAAACACGGGAGCCAGCTCCCCGTCGAGGTACTGGTAATGATCAAAATCGGGATAGATGCCTTCGACCATTTCCAGGTCTTCACGCAACACAACAGCATCATTCCCAATGAGTTTGTCGAGCTGTGGGTCATTCAGATTCTCAAAGCGAATCCCTTTTTCAATATCTGTAATGCTTGGATTGAAGAGACTCAGGCTACTGTCGAAAATATTGTAAACCCCCTTGAATTCTGGTCCGTTGTTGATCGGCCAGCTTAGGGGTCTGACCTTAATCATCAACTGCCTTTCGATGTCATCCAGCAGGTCGAAAGTATCGCCGGAAGGGCGGTCCATTTTGTTGATAAATACGATTACCGGAGTCTTTCTCATCCGGCAGACGTTCATCAGCTTTTCTGTTTGCGGCTCTACTCCTTTGGCGGCATCGATCACGATAATAACGCTGTCAACAGCCGTCAGGGTACGAAATGTATCTTCCTGAAAGTCCTGGTGACCAGGAGTATCCAGAATATTGATCTTATACCCGTCATATTCGAAACCCATCACGGAAGTAGCGACAGAGATTCCTCTCTGACGCTCAATTTCCATGAAATCTGAAGTCGCTCCCTTCTTGATTTTGTTGCTTTTTACCGCACCTGCAACATGAATGGCACCTCCAAAAAGTAATAATTTTTCGGTCAGGGTGGTTTTTCCCGCATCGGGATGACTGACAATACCAAAAGTTCTCCGGCGTAGTAGCTCTTCTTTTAAACCCATTATTCCTCGATAATCACGATTTTTTCGATTTTGTCGCCCTGACGGATCGCATCGATCACATCGAGTCCTTCGTATACCTTGCCGAAACAGGTATGCTGGCGGTCGAGATGCTGGGTGTTGGTCC
Source organism: Prolixibacteraceae bacterium (assembly GCA_037137375.1). Lineage (GTDB taxonomy): Bacteria > Bacteroidota > Bacteroidia > Bacteroidales > Prolixibacteraceae > CAINVV01. The sequence continues at coordinate 70,976 of JBAXKJ010000009.1, read as the reverse complement.
TGCTGTGACAGATAAAGAACTGAGAACCACCTGTGTTTCTGCCGGCATGTGCCATGGATAACACACCACGATCATGGTATTGATTCCCTCCGTCCAGTTCACATTGAATGGTATAACCTGGTCCGCCAACTCCTGTACCTTTCGGACATCCGCCCTGAATGACGAAATTCGGTATGACCCTGTGAAAATTCAGGCCATCATAGAATCCCTCTTTGGAAAGTTTAATAAAATTTGCCACCGTTCCTGGCGCATCATTATCATAGAAATTAACTTTCATTACACCTTTTGCGGTATGAATCTCTGCTTGTGACATAATTTGAATTTTTGTTTCGGCAAAGATATCTCTTTCCGAAAGATATCTCTTCCATTTGCCTTATATTTGTCGGAATATCTTTCAAAACCTTCCGCATGATCCGACGATTGGGATCCATTTTCTGCCTGATTTCTTTGCTCCTTCTGGGTGAAGGATGCACGGTTTCACATCAGACAAAACTTGCCGCAGCTTCTTTCGAAAACGGTGAATTCTTTAAGAGTATTGCCGCATACAGGAAGGTATATGGCCTTACCAAGGGTAGGGAAAACAAGGCTGCTATTCAGCTGAAAATTGCTGACGCCTTCTATAAAATTGGACAGTACCGTCAGGCTGAAAGCTATTTCAAGAGTGCCATTTATAAGGATCCTGCCGATAAAATTGTCTTTCTGAAGTATGCAGAGGTCTTGAGAGCTAACGGAAAATATGAAGAGTCGATCAAAAATTATCAAAAATTTCTATCGTCATTTCCTGGTGATGACCGGGCTCTGAATGGTATCTCTTCCTGCAATACTTCTATGTCGCTGATTGCGAATCCTACGAAATATACCATTGAAAACCTGAAGGAAATTAATTCCAGATTCTCAGATTATGCCGGTGTCTATCCAGGATTGATAGAGACAGAACTAGTTTTTTCTTCTTCCAGGGATGACGCTACTGGAAAAAAGAGAAATCAGGTAACCGGAGAATATAATGCCGATATCTACCGTTCAGTATTCAATGCGGAGAAGAAAAAATGGGATCCACCCAAGCGGATTGAGGAGACTTTCATGATTAATACCATTGATGAGGAGGGTTCTCCCTGTTTCGATAAAACTGGTAATACTATCTATTTTACACGAACTGCCTCTGAGAAGGGAGTCGATGCCAAAGTTGGTGTCTTCGAATCTACTTTGGTCAGTGGCAGCTGGGGCAGGGCCGTTAAGCTCTCTATTGGAACTGATAGTCTGATGGTTGCACATCCTTCTGTTTCGAGGGATGGGGAAAAAATATATTTTGTCTCAAACAGGCCCGGCAGCTTGGGAGGAAACGATATCTGGATGGCGCTCCGAGCAGGTGAGGGGAAATGGGGCCAGCCGCAAAATCTCGGACCAGAGATTAATACTGCAGGGAATGAAATGTTTCCCTTTATCCGTGATAACGGTGAACTTTATTTTGCTTCTGATACCCATGTTGGTTTAGGTGGTCTCGATATTTTCAGGGCCATTCCAGTCGAAACCAATCATTGGAAAGTCGAAAATATGGGTACTCCAATCAATTCAACAGGTGATGATTTTGCCATTTCCTTCTATCCGGGTGAAGAAAAAGGGCTCTTCACCAGTAACCGGGAGGGTAGTAGAGGAGACGATATATATTCTTTTATCCTGCCGCCAAAAACGTATAGTGTCGAAGGAAAGCTATATAATAAGGAGACCAATGAACTGGTCGATGGAGCCTCGGTAAAACTTATTGGAACCGATGGCACCATGCTCCGGCTAAAATCTGAGAATGCGGGATTTACTTTTAAATTGAAACCAGATGTAGAATACCTGGTCACTGCTTTTAAGAAAGGATTTCTGAATGCCAAGGCCTCGCTTTCTACGGTAGGAATGGACCAGGGAAAGAAATTTTCTGTCAGGATGGAGCTAACGCCTGTAGACCAGCCAATTAACGTGGATAATATTTTTTACGACTTGAACAAATGGGATTTACTTCCCCAATCGGTCGCGGCTTTGGATTCACTCGTTGCACTCCTGAAACTAAATCCGACCGTTGCTATTGAATTGATGTCACATACGGACTGCCGTGGAAATGATGCGGATAATATTACGCTCTCTCAAAAAAGAGCTCAGTCTGTTGTCGATTACCTGGTAACCAAAGGAATTCAACCGGGAAGACTAACGGCAAAAGGGTATGGAAAGAAGAATCCTAAAACTGTAGACGCCAAATTAGTGAAGCGCTATCCGTTTTTGAAAAAAGGACAGGTATTGACTTGTCAGTTCATCGAAGCGCTAAAGAAAGAGGAGGAACGGGAAATCTGCCATCAGCTCAATCGCCGCACTGAATTCAAGGTTGTCTCCTTAGAATACCGCGAAAAATTTAAGGAGTAGCGAAGCGAAAAAGTTGCTACTTTTGCGCAATTATTATGAACGACAATCAACGATACCTACGCAGAGGAGTTTCTTCGTCCAAAGAGGATGTACACCAGGCGATCAGTAAGATTGATAAGGGATTGTTTCCCAAGGCTTTCTGTAAGGTCGTGCCCGATATTCTTGGTGGAGATCCGCTTTATTGCAATGTCATGCATGCAGACGGGGCGGGCACAAAATCTTCTCTCGCCTATCTCTATTGGAAAGAAACTGGGGATATTTCTGTTTGGAAAGGCATCGCACAGGATGCCATTGTCATGAATCTGGATGACCTGATATGTGTAGGAGCAACTGATAACATTTTACTTTCCTCCACGATAGGACGTAACAAACAACTGATACCCGGAGAGGTTATAACAGCAATTATCAATGGGACAGAGGAATTCTGCAGTGAGATGCGTGACCTGGGAATTTCCATTTTTCCAACCGGAGGCGAAACTGCGGATGTCGGCGACCTGGTTAGGACTATTATCGTCGATTCTACCGTTACCTGCCGGATGAAAAGGTCAGAAATCATTAGCTCCGATCGTATAAAAGCAGGAAATGTCATCGTTGGCCTGGCTTCTTCAGGCAAGGCATCCTACGAAAAGGAATACAATGGAGGCATGGGTAGCAATGGCCTTACCTCCGCAAGGCACGACGTTTTTGCAAATTACCTGGCCGAAAAATATCCCGAAAGTTTCGATCCTTCCTTACCGGGAGAGCTCGTTTATTCGGGTAGCAAACGTCTGACAGACAACATACCAGCTATCGGAATGGATGCCGGTAAGATGGTTTTGTCTCCCACACGCACTTATGCTCCGGTTATCAAGAAGATGTTAGAATCCTTCAGAAAACAAATTGACGGAATCATTCACTGTTCGGGTGGGGCCCAGACGAAAGTACTGCATTTTATTGATAATGTGCATGTTGTAAAGGATAATCTCTTCGAGGTACCCGAGTTGTTCAGGGTGATTCAGGAACAAAGCGGAACCAGCTGGCAGGAAATGTACAAGGTTTTCAATATGGGTCACAGGATGGAAATTTATACTGATCCCTCGATTGCTTCTGATCTGATCGCCATTTCCGCTTCATTCGGCATCGATGCGCAAATTGTTGGACACGTAGAATCCTTCTTCGGTAAGAAAGTCACCATACATAGCCAGTTCGGTACTTTCGAGTATTAGCTCAGCCGCAATCTATTCAGCTGAGTCATTTTTTTAACCACAATATTCAAAATCCAAATAATGTCCGATAATTCATTAATCGAAAAATACGAAGGTATCAAGATTCGCTTCGATGAGGTAAGCCAGCAGATCTCCGATCCGGATCTCATGAAAGACATGAAACGATATGTCAAACTCAACCAGGAATATAAGCAGCTGGATGCTCTAGTGCAGTCTTTCATGCGTTACAAAAATTACCTGCAAAATATCGCAGACGCCAAGGAGATCCTTGAAAATGAGACCGATGAGGAACTTCGTGAAATGGCCCGGGAAGAGCTCGAGGAAGGGGCGCAAAAAGTCACTGCCTTCGAGGATGAGATCAAACTACTTCTGATTCCCGCCGATCCTGAAGATAGTAAGAATGCTATTCTCGAAATTCGGGGAGGCACGGGTGGTGACGAAGCAGCCATATTTGCAGGAGATCTTTTCAGGATGTATTCCAAGTTTTGCGACCGCATGGGCTGGAAGCTGGAAGTCACCAATACTTCCGAAGGTCCTTCCGGAGGTTTCAAGGAACTGGTGGCTAAAGTCTCGGGAAAAGATGTGTACGGGCTCCTGAAATATGAGTCGGGCGTTCACCGCGTACAACGGGTGCCACAAACAGAAACACAGGGAAGGGTGCATACTTCTGCCTCCACCGTCGCGATACTTCCTGAAGCTGAGGAGTTTGATATCGATTTAAGAGATAGCGATATCCGGAAAGATACCTACTGTTCCTCCGGGCCGGGCGGTCAAAGTGTCAACACAACCTATTCAGCCATCCGTCTGACACATATTCCTACCGGGATTGTCGTAACCTGCCAGGATGAAAAATCACAGATAAAAAATCTGGCAAAAGCCATGTCCGAACTCCGGACCAGAATCTATAACATGGAGCACCAGAAGTATCTCGACGAGATTTCCTCCAAAAGAAAGACCATGGTTTCAACCGGCGACAGATCCGCAAAGATCAGGACTTACAACTATCCTCAAGGACGAATGACGGATCATCGCATAGGCTTGACACTCTATAACCTTCCGGCGATCATGGATGGCGATATTGGCGAGATCATTGAGAAACTTCGCTATGAGGAAAATGCAGAACGTCTCAAAGAAACAGAACTATGAACAAAACACAGCTTTTTGAACAGATAAAAAAGAAACAATCCTTCCTTTGCGTCGGGTTAGATACTGATATTCAAAAGATTCCGGAATTTTTACTCGATACTTCAGATCCGCAGTTCTATTTTAACCAACGAATTATTGACGCTACTGCCGCCTATACTGTCGCTTATAAACCCAACCTGGCTTTTTACGAATCAAATGGTCTGGATGGCTGGAACAGTCTGGAGAAAACCGTGCATTATATCCGTGACAGATATCCTGACATTTTTATTATTGCGGATGCCAAAAGGGGTGATATTGGCAATACCTCAGCCATGTATGCACGAACCTTCTTCAAAACGTATGATTTTGATGCGGTGACCATTGCTCCTTACATGGGGGAGGATTCAGTTATCCCATTTCTTGGATACGCTGGTAAATGGGTGATCCTCTTGGCACTGACTTCGAATAAGGGTGCCTTTGATTTTCAATTCATGACAGACGCACAGGGTGAAAAACTCTTTGAAAAAGTATTGCGTACTTCTCAGAAGTGGGCTGGAACAGAAAATATGATGTATGTCGTTGGCGCAACAAAGGCTGAAGAATTGAAAGGCATCCGCCAGATCGTACCAGATCATTTTTTGCTGGTACCAGGGGTAGGTGCCCAAGGGGGCAGTTTAAGTGAAGTAGCTAACTTTGGATTAAACGATCAGTGCGGATTATTGGTCAACTCTTCCAGGGCAATTTTATATGCATCCGCGGGATCAGATTTTGCTGAAAAGGCAGGTGAAGCGGCCAAAGAGACGCAAATAGAGATGAAAATTCTGTTGAAAGAGAAAAATTTAATATAAAAATCTCTGAAAGGAACATCGATTGATAACCAGTCGTTTAGTACTTGTTAGACTCATAAATTTTCACGATGAGGTCTATAAATGAAAACGTTACAAAACGTTAAAAAGTGTTTAACTGCGGTTTTTTTGGGTATAATGTTTATTTTTGTGTTGATTTTGTATTAAATGTGATAGCATGATTGGTAAAATGTTGACTTTGGTTCTGGCTTGTCTTCTTCTTTTGGGAGGAAACATTCTCGGGGCAAACCCACAACAGAAAAAGGAGAAATCCAAGACTTATCCGTACCTGGCATACTTGCCTAACGGATATCAGGAATCCATTGGCAAAGAATGGCCTTTGATTATTTATCTTCATGGTAGTTCATGTAAAGGAAGTAACCTGGAGAGATTAAAAAAATATGGTCCGCCATTCTACCTCGATCGTGGAATGCAAGTGGATGCCATCGTGATTTCACCTCAATGCCCGTCGAACCGGAGCTGGGTGATTGGCGACTGGTTTGAGTCATTTTACTCTGAAATACTCGAAAAATATCATGTTGATCCCTCTCGCGTTTATCTAACCGGAATGAGTCTCGGCGGTTTCGGCACATGGAGTCTCGCTTCAAGATACCCACAGTATTTCGCGGCCATTATGCCTTTGTGCGGTGGCGGTAAACCCGATATGGCCGAAACGATCAAAGATCTGCCAACATGGGTTTTCCACGGTGAAAAAGATAGAAAAGTTCGTCTTAACCGCTCAGAAGAGATGGTGGAAGCAATGCAGGATCAGGGTTCAAGACCTAAATTTTCCGTCCTGAAAGGGGAGGGCCACGACATTCATCACGTATATGCAGAGCAAAGTGTGTACCAGTGGTTACTGGCCCAACACAAGAATGTATATGAAAAACTGGTGAGTATGACGATCTGGTCACCAAAAGCCGATTCTGTCATTTCACAGAAAAAACAGGAAATTATCAAAGAGGTCAAACAGTCTACAATTGCCAGCAAGTTTATGATTAAGAGCAATTCACCTACCGAGACTGTCGCCAAATCTTTTTTCTCAAATTTGTTCAAGCAGAAACCGTTTGAACAATCTTCAATGAAATAAGAGCTAGCCTCCATCCATGACCAAAACCTTTAACTGGGGTATTCTTGCTCCCGGAAATATTGCCGGGAAATTTGTCTCTGAGTTAAAATCAGTTTCCAATGCAAGGGTCTTGTCAGTTGGTTCCAGAGATCTGTCAAAGGCAAAGAAATTTGCATCTACTCATGAAATAGAGCGTTCCTATGGTTCATACGAGGAACTCGTAGCCGATCCGGACCTCGATATCATTTACATTGCATCCCCACATGCCTTTCATGCTGAACATACCATTCTCTGCCTGAAGAGCAAGAAGGCAGTATTGTGCGAAAAGGCATTCGCATTGAATTCAACTCAGGTCAAAGAGATGATCCGGACCGCACAGGAGGAACAAACCTTCTTGATGGAGGCTTTCTTCACCCCGCATCAGCCCTCTTACCAGGAAGCCCGTAAAATACTTAATTCCGGACTCTTAGGAGAAATCAAACATCTCCAGGGGTGGTTTGGTTTCAACAGATCCCCTTACGACCCTAAAGGCAGGCTTTATAATCCGGAACTGGGTGGTAGCGCATTGCTGGATATTGGTCTGTATCCAATTTTCGATGCCTTGTGGTTCATTGGAAAACCCTTGGAAATGGCCGCTTTTGCCGATTTTACTCCTCAAAAGATTGATCAGTCCATCACGGCCCTTTTCAAGTTTGAAGGAGATAAGACCGCCTCCATTTTTGCTTCCTTTATGTCTTCTGTAGGGGTAGGAACAGATATTTTTTGCGAAAAGGGCTCGCTTCGGCTCAGAAGGAGTTCAGCATTAGACCAAACACTCGAAATTCAAATTCCAGGTGAACCCACGAAAGTCTTAAACTGGGAGGAAGGTTCCTGCGGACTAAAACTCGAGGCTATTAATGCTATGAAATGCCTGGAATATAAGCAGTTAGAGAGTGATATCATGAGCCATCAGGATTCACTCAACCTTATGAAAATACTGGATGACATCCGAAAGATCGTTAGTCTTTAAGGATTTTTTTACTATTTTCGGCAACTAATTCAAACTTCTTCTGATAACGGATTCCTTCATAAGTTTCAATGCTTGTCTGTCATTTTTTGATTGGATATTGAACAGTTTATGGGTTTTCTGCAGATAAAATTTAGATAATTACCATGAAATGTTCACTAGGGATCTTGTTCTTTGCCTTTGTTATGCCATTTTTCAGTCTTGCACAACCTTCTGTACAAGCAATCTTCGTTGATAAAGCGCCAGCGATTGACGGCCGTTTGAACGATGAAGCCTGGAAGAAAGCATTTGTGGTAGATCAGCTGGTGCAGCGGGAACCAAATATCGGACAGCCAGTCTCCGAAAAAACCAAATTTTATATCTGCTATGACGCCAATTACCTGTATGTTGGCATCAAATGCTTCGATGACCCTAAGAAGATCACTGCCAAGGAGATGGCCCGCGACGTGAGCCTGAGCAATGATGACAGGGTCCAGGTTATCCTGGATACTTACCTTGATCACCGCAATGGTTACTGGTTTCAAATTGGTCCGAGAGGTTCAATTGGTGACGCGACGATCAGCGAAAACGGTGCGGTATTTAACAAGCAATGGGACGGACTTTGGGAAGGAAAGGCACGTATCGTAGCCGACGGATGGGAAGCCGAAATGGCCATTCCATTCAAGACCATGGGCTTCGATAAATACAATCCAAACTGGGGCATCAAATTTATCCGGCACATTAAACGAAAACTGGAGATGTCGTACTGGCCTTCAGCAAATGTGAATAGTTATAGATTTCAAGTCTCCGATGCCGGATTGTTTACTGGATTGAAGAATATCACCCAGGGAATTGGTCTCGATATCTCCCCGTACATAGTCGGCGGCATGGATACAAAAAAAGATGCCAAAAACAAATATCCCATCAAAGGTGGATTGGATGTGTTCTATCAGATAACCCCAAGCCTGAAATCTTCCCTAACTATTCATACAGACTTTGCCGAGACTGAAGTCGATGACCGTCAGATCAATCTCACACGTTTCGATCTTCTTTTCCCGGAAAAAAGGGATTTCTTTCTGGATGGGGCCAGCCTATTTTCATTCGGAATCCAGGGAGAAGATGCCAATACCTATGGCAAGAACATTATTCCATTTTTTTCTCGCAGAATGGGTCTGGATAACAGCGGTTTACCAATCCAGATCAACTATGCAGCGAAACTGACCGGGATGATCAATAAATGGAACATCGGTATTATGCAGGTCAATGATGAACATACCAATGGGAATACAAATTTTTCTGTAGCCAGGATTTCACGAAGCATTGGTTCTGAATCTTCCGTCGGTGTAATCGGAACCTATGGAAATGCGGTTTCTGCTGCAGAAAATTATGTGGGAGGAGTCGATTTGAAGCTGGCAACTTCAAAATTTAAAGGAAATAAAAATCTCTCTTTGATATTATTTGGACTTAAATCAAATACCAAAGGGCTATCAGATCATGATTTATCCTGGGGAGGCACGATCTCCTATCCAAATGATCTACTCTCGTACAGTCTGGGTCATTATGAAATTGGTCAAAATTTTGTTGCCGGTATGGGTTTTGTTCCCAGAACCAATATCAAGGATACTTATGGAAACATCCAGATTGGCCCCCGTCCGAAAATAAAGGGGATTTTACAGGTTTTAACCGGAGTTGGTTTCAATCATATCGTGAATTTTTCCAATATCCTGGAGTCACGCCAATTTAATTTTACCCCATTGAGAATCCGCTTTAAGTCAGGGGAAGAGCTTTCCTATACGGTCAACAAAAACTATGAATACCTGGAAAAGAATTTTAATATTTTTTCTTCCTTCGTCATTCCGGTTGGAAGCTATGATTATTTCAGGAATACGCTCAGTCTTATCACCGCTGGAAGCAGAAATCTAGCCGGTGACGTGTCCTGGTCATGGGGCGATTTTTACAACGGCTCTCGCAAAGATCTGAACGCCGGCGTTAACTACAAAGTTGCAGTACCCTTCTTCGTTGGGGCAAGATACAAGCAGAATGAGGTTAGCTTACCGGCCGGAAGTTTTACGGCACGAATCTATTCCGTGAATGCAAATATTCTCTTTAATCCGGATATTACCTGGTACAACTACTTGCAGTACGACAACAATTCAAAAGTCATAGGAATTCAATCCAGGTTTCAATGGATCTTCAAACCGGGGAATGTCATCATCATTGCCTGGACTACCAAACTATCGCAACCACTGGAGCGGTACGTCATGGACGAAAGTGCGCTGCGGTTCAAGCTGAAATACAATATCCGGTTCTAAACCTTCATCATACCAGACAATTGTTGTGCTAAGCTATACCTGTCAATTGGTACTTAACACAACACTTGTCCTACTTGATAAGCCATTCTTTACAAAACTTTTTAGTTTCACGGGACCGGATATTTTAACGGGTCCTGTATACAAAGTACTTGTACAACAAGGCTCTGAACCATCTGTGGTATAACGGATTTCCAATCCCGGGAATTGAACATTTGCCTCTAGTATTCCATCTTTGATTATCGCACCTGGCATTGGAACACGGTAGTTAAATCCTCCGTTCATTTTACTGAGTCGTGGAAGTTCCCTTGCAGCCATGGCGTTAGCGAGGATATTCCAACTTTTTGTCAACTGTTTCTCCCGCTGTTCCTCATTTTCTATGGTCTCCCATTTTCTTTCCGGAGACCAGGCCGTTTCTGAAAAAGCGATCAGTCGTGGTAAATAATAATATTCCAGCATTTCGGGTCCCTTGATGGTCTCGCTCCATAACTGTGCCTGGACTCCGAGAATATTCTGATGAGCCGCAGGCTTTAATCTCACTTTACTGGAGTATTCCTTTTCAGTATCCACCAATCTTCCCATCGGCGTCTTGGTCGTAGTCTTAAACAGGTCGAACGGAGCGAAAGCATAACAATCTTTGGTATCCAGGAATCCTGCCCAGTAGTTGCCAGGTTCTTTTGGATCTTTGTCGTAAGGAAAGTCAAGATAAAAATTGGTGACATCGCAGAGCACAACCTTGTAGCCTGCGTTGGCAAGTTTGTAACCCAGATCTTCGGCCCCTTCCGTGTTGTTCCACAAATAGGGCAGAAGCCCTTGCCCGACGAATTCAAAATTAGGAGTTGGTTTACCGTTAGCATCCGACAACAGGGCTGCCTCTTCCCATCCGCCGATTTCTTTCACGCCATTATTTTTGAGAATCTCCGAGATTCTCCTGAAACAATAAGCCTGCAAACTCTTATCATCGGGTTTAATTTCCGGATGATCCGCCAGCAATTTTTTTACCATCGGTGAACCATTCCAGGCGCCTATTGCGACTTCATCGCCACCCGTATGGAAGATTTCCATTGGAACACCTGCCTTCGAATACATCTGCCGGATACCTTTCACAGCTGTATCGTAAAAGTGAAAAGCTGATTCGCGTCCGACATTAACTACATTGTCGTGATAACCCTGGGCAGAGATATACCTCGAAGTATCATCCGGGTCAATCAGCCTGAATTCATTGGCTTCAGCCTCTTTTCCATCCTTAATGAGACGCTGGTACCTGAACTCCATTGATTTGATAGCAGAGCGAACATGCGCAGGAAAATTTAGTACCGGGATAACCGTAATATGTCTTTCCTTCGCAAATTTCAGCATTTCAATGAACTCATCCTGAGTGAAATAACCGGTTCCAAAACCTGATTTTGGGTCAGCAAACGGTCCGCTGCCATAGGAAGGATGAAGCATAGGATCACTCACTTTCCCATGCATTCTGCGACTTCCAACCTCTGTAAGTTCGGGTAACCCTGGAATGTCGACCCGCCACCCTTCATCTTCCATAAAATAAAATAAGAAGTAGTTGAGTTTGTAAAATGCCATGATATCAAGCATTTTTAGGATAGTTTCTTTGCTCTGAAAATTCCTGGCCACGTCTAATTGAAGTCCGCGGTAAGAGAATCTGGGAGAATCAGTGATTTGAACCGAGGTTGTTCTGAGTGGTTTTGAAGAAGCAGTCAGCCGATCGACAGGCAGAGTGGCCAAAAAACTCTGAATGCCATAGAAGACTCCCGCAGCATCCGGGCTATTGATTGAAATTCCTTCTTTCGGATTTATATTCAATTGATATGATTCTTTTTTTAGGGCTTTTGAATCTATTTTTTGAAGTGAAATTGCCGGTAATCTTGTTGGAGTACCTTTAACTAACCAAAATTCCTTTCCTGTTAGATTTTGTAGTTTTTTAGCAAGGAAACCAGCCTCCATTTCGAGTCCTGCGCCGAAAAAAATGGGCCACGAAGAAGATAGTTCAACTGAATCTTTGCCTCTCTTCGTGGATACCGGAGTCGGGACTAATTGCTGCTGAGCGCTATCAGGCAAAAGTGACAGATTCTGATTTTCATAGAATCTACTTTCGGGAGTAGGAACTATTGATTGGTCTGCTTCAGAGCGTTTTAGCTGTTCGGGGCGAAGAAAGGGAGTGATACTTTGTTTTCCGGCTGGTACGACGGCAAGTTCTTTTCCATTTGAATCGTAGAAGACAAAGTAAATACCCAATGCAGCATCGGTTTCTTTGATGTTGAATCCGGTTCCGCAATATTTGATGGTGATTGAATCTCCCGGAGAGAGCCTGAAATCCCGTGAGGGAACGAGCTTGAACCAGTCGCCGTTCAGGTGCACAACTTTGGCAGTCCTGACAGAATCCTCTATAATCGGAATGGGTGGCATCTGGGAAAAGAACATCTCCCAACCTTTGTTTTCAAGCGTCATCTTGCTATGGTTATAGATCGTAAAGGCAGCCAAAACGCGCTCTTTGCCTTGGTACAGATTGGTGACTAATTCCCACTTGACTTCCAGTTCAGACGATAATGGTAGGGATTGCGATTGATCCCTGATGCAACCGAATAACAGGAAAATTATCCCGGAAAATAGAAAAAAACTGCTGATTTTGGCCATATTGATTAACTTTAAGGAGAATTCGACTCCAGTATTTTCTCTAAAATTAACGAATCTGTTTTAGACTATTAACCATGACTGAAACAAAAAGACTTATTTCATTGGATGTAATGCGAGGATTCACCGTGGCAGCCATGATCCTGGTCAACTATCCCGGAAGTGAACAATTTTCCTATGCGCCATTGAATCACACTAAATGGAACGGCCTTTCCCCAACGGATCTGATTGCGCCGATTTTCCTTTTCGTGGTTGGCGTCTCAATTGCTTTTGCTTATACCAGACGATTGGAAATGGGACTACCGAAGACCGATATGTACAAGAAAATCCTTTGGCGTACGCTCAAGATTTATCTGGTTGGAATCTTCCTGAATCTCTTGCCCGATTTCAATTTTTCCGACCTGCGGTACACCGGTACCCTACCGAGGATAGCGATAGTATTTTTGTTTTGCGCCATATTATTTCTAAATACAGACTGGAAAAAGCAAGCATGGATTGGTTTGGGTATCCTGGTTACTTATTGGTTGGCAATGCTTTACATTCCAACACCGGGTTATGATAAACCTATGCTGGAACCGGGGATTAATCTTGCAGCCTGGCTGGATACCAAATTTCTTCCGGGAACGATGTGGCAAAAGACCTGGGATCCTGAAGGAATTCTTAGCACCTTTCCCTCATTTGTTACAGGGATAACCGGAATGATTGCTGGCCGGCTTTTGTTGAGTAACCTGGATAAAAGGGACAAGGCACTTTATTTGATGGTTGGCGGTTTTGTGACAGTTTTGGTGGGGTACTTGTGGAACCTGAATTTCCCTTGTAACGAGAATATTTGGAGCAGCTCTTTTGTGCTGATAACTTCAGGAGTGGCAGCGCTTGTTTTGGGAACTAGCTATTATCTGATCGATATTTTGGGAATGAGCCGTTTCACCAAAGGAGGAATCATCTTCGGTGCCAATGCAATCGCCGTGTATTTTCTGGCCGATATCTGGGCGCTTTTCTTCTACGAGATGAAGATAAGCGGAGCATCCCTGAACGATCATTTTTTGGCACTTTTTTCGTCGGTGGGACCTTCACCACAATTTTGGAGCATGGTCTACGCTATTTTGTTTGTAATGATTAACTTTATTCCAGCTTATTTGTTACACAGGAAAAAAATTTATATCAAACTTTAGATGAACATTGACATCTACACATTTGCCCTGGTACTTGGAATTATTGCTTCAATTCAGTTACTGATTTTTTTAATAGAGTATAATATCCACAAAACCTACAACGGTCCCGGATGGTGGATATTGTGGTGTGCAACTGCGATTCTTGGTTATATTTTTATGCAAACGAGGCAGATTCCAGCGATAGAGAAAATCTCCATCCTGTGTCAGAACACTTTATTGATACTGAGTTCATCCTTCCTTTATATTGGTTTAATGCGGTTTCTTGGCCGAAGAGAAAGGCTGAAAGCTTTGATTATCATATCTATAACTTATTTTTTACTCCTGTGCTATTTTATATATTTCGAGGATAATATTCGTATCAGAACTTATTTAATCTGGCTGACGAGTGCGTTAATAGCTTTTATTAGCGCCTATGATCTTCATCTCTATAAAACCAAAGCGCTGGAACTTTCAGCCAATATTTGCATATTGACTTTTGTCGTTCACGGACTTTTTAGTGCTTCAAAAGTTGCCTTTCTACTCAGTGGCGGTGAAATATTGACCTTTACAACTCAATCATTTTTAAATATTTCCTCTTATTTTAATCTTCTATTTGTATCAATTTTTTGGACTTTTGCGATGATCATGATGATTAACCAGAAACTGATGTGGGAGAAAGAGAAGGCCAAAGATTATTTTGAGGCTATTTTTAATACTTCCCCAGACGCTATTCTGATAACTAATCTGGATAATAGTCGGATCACAACAGTTAATGATAATTTTATTGAAATCTCGGGTTACAAGACGGAAGAACTTCTTGGTAAAACTACCCTGGAATTGAATTTTTGGGTTAATCCGGAAGAAAGACTGGTCTTTAGTAAACAGATCGCAATGCATGGCTATTGTTTGGATTTTGAGACTGTTTTTCAATTAAAAGATCATCAAAAGATTATCGGATTACTTTCCAGTAAGGTGGTCAAACTGGAGGATAAATCTTATCTGATAAATATCGTGAAGGATATTACTTCTCAGAAAAGAGGAGAGCAGGAGATTCTGGATAAGAATCTTCAGTTACAAACCCTCAATAGCGAGAAGGATAAATTCTTCTCAATCATTGCCCATGACCTTCGAAATCCTATTAGCACCTTCCTGGGTTTGACAGAAATAATTGCCGAAGATTTGTCGCAACTCACTAAAAATGAGACTGATCAGGTTGCTCAGAAGATGAAGGATTCTGCAAGAAATCTGTATGGCTTACTGGAGAATTTATTGGAATGGTCGATGATTAACCAGGGTTTGTCAAGATTTTACCCTTATCAGTTTGCGCTCTATCCTGAGATATTTGAATGTATTATGAACTATTCCAATACCGCTCTAAAAAAAAATATAACGATCATTAATTCTGTTTCGGCCGACGAAATGGTTTATTCAGATCAAAACATGCTAAGATCACTTATCAGGAATCTGTTATCAAATGCCCTTAAATTTACTCCTGAAGGCGGAACAATATCCATATCTTCTAAGACTACTCCTGACAAATACACCCTTATTTCTATAAAGGATTCAGGAATTGGGATGAATGAAAATATCAAGAATTCACTTTTTAAGATTGGTTTTAGTACGTCCAGAACCGGTACAGCCGGGGAATTGAGCTCTGGACTTGGGCTTTTGCTTTGCAAGGAATTTGTCTCCAAGCACAAGGGCGAAATCTGGGTGGAGAGTAAAGAAGGCGAGGGGAGTACCTTCTTCGTCAAATTACCCCTCCTTTAACCTTTAACCTTTAACCTTTATCCTTTATCCTTTAACCTTTCCACTTTAACCTTTAACTTTTTGTAATTCTCAAATATTGTTTTCCGCAAATCCTCCTCATGCAATTTAAGGATTGCGCAGATCTTTTCATAGATTTCCTTAATAGAAACTACTGAAGTATCTGTTTCGCAAAACAAGGAAGTTTTTGGAATCAGATGTATCGATGATTGAATCGCAGAACCTGAATTTAGAATTGCCTTACCAATGGAAAAACAAAATCCCTTCTTCAATAAGCGCTCTGTTAATTGAACACCTCCCTGGTATCCATGCAATATCTTGGTCGAATGATAATTGCCCGATATTTCGATCAGTTCTTCCCAGGCTCTTACACAATGAATGATTACCGGCAAATTATTCTCGGAAGCGATTTTCAGCTGACATTCAAAGATATCCAATTGTAAATTCAGGGCAGTTTTGCAGACTTTGTCCAGGCCGGTTTCCCCAATGGCAAACAAATCAGGACTTTGCAGGCATTGATTGAGTCTTTTAGATAGATCATCTACCGATAATTGATCTGCGTACCATGGATGCAGTCCGGCTGAAAATGGAAGTAAAGGAATATCTGAAGACTCATTCAGCAACAGATTAAATACCTTTATTTCGTCATTCTTGCGAACATTTCCGTGGGTATGCAGATCAATGTAAGGTATCACCGGGTCAAATGAATGGAATTGTTTTTTGCTCCCGGTTACTGTCCAGGCAAGCCTCCAGTACCCTGATTGTCATTAATGCCTGCTCAGGCAAAACCATCATCGGAGCACCCTCTCTGATGGCATGATAAAGATTGGTATAGAAATGGGAGTAATTGCCTGGTATGGTTTCTATAATGCCTTCCACGTGCAAACCGCCAACGCTCGTGTTGAGCTTTCCCCAATCGCTCCTGGATTCTTTTCCCCAATCAGGTTCATCTGGAAGTCTATGAAGCTTGAGCATCTCTTCCTGCGGATCGGTTCCCATTTTGACAAAAGATCCTTCCGTCCCGTGAATAATAAACTGGGGTCCCATCTCCCTCACCAGATAGGAACAACGCAAAGTAGCATCAAATCCATCGTAATGTAACCGGATGGAAAACTGATCGGTCGTCTTTCCACCTGTTCTCAAAATGGACAAATGAGCCGTTACAGCTTTTGGTTTTCCAAAAAGAACCAAAGTCTGGTCTACGACGTGCGAACCCAGATTGAATAGTACACCTGTTCGCTCATCTCCTTCTTCCTTCCAGGAACCTTCCTGAATGTAATTCCGATAGCGGTCGTAGTGACATTCAAACTCAACCATCCTGCCCAGTAGTTTGTTTTCCAGAACTTTCTGAACGGTTAAAAACCCTCCGTCCAACCTTCGGTTCTGATAGACTGTCATTAAAACTTTGTTTCGCCTGGCAATTTCGATTAATTTGACTGCATCTGCGCTATTTTTGACAAACGGTTTTTCAACGACAATGTGTTTACCTGCTTGCATGGCCATTTTCGCCATTTCAAAATGAAGATAATCAGGAGTATTGACAATAACTAGCTCAATCACCGGATCGTTCAAAATCTTGTCGAAATCCTTTACGATGGTGGCCTGAGGATAGTGTTTCTCAGATATTCGCTGATTTCTTTCAAGAATCTTGTGGATCTTGTATTGTGGTAAGACTTTTAGCGACGGACCATGAAATACCTGGCCAGACATCCCAAACGAACAAAGTGCGGTAACAATCGGTTTCATTTTATATATTATTAGTTTTATTTTCTCAGCCGCTCCATCGGATTTGCAATCCGATGGTTACTCATTGCCAGCGGATTACAAATCCACTGGAGCGTAATTTAATCCTTTACATCCACTTCTTCCTTCTAAAATAAAACAGCATAAAAATAGTCGCTAAAATACAAATAGCCCAAAACCCTGCATATCCATAATGCCAGTCTTTTTCCGGTAAATAGGTGAAATTCATGCCATATACTCCTGCGAGAAATGTGAGAGGTATAAATAACGCGGAAAAAATCGTCAATACCTTCATGATTTCATTTAGTTTCAGGCTAACGCTGGAAAGATATAAATCCATCATGCTGGAAGTCAGGTCTCTAAGACTATCCAGCGTCTCAATGATCTGGACTGTGTGGTCGTAAATATTCCTAAAATAGATCCTGCTTTCTTCATGTATCAGGTGATGATCGGAACGCTCAATTTCATTAATCAATTCCCTGACCGGCCAGATTGTTCTGCCCACATAGACAAGTCTTCGCTTGATTCTGTAAATAGCCTCCTGATCCGAACTGCCAGGATTAATAACTAGCTCACTTTCAATACTTTCAATGGTGTTTCCAATATCTTCCATCACCACAAAATATTGATCAATCATGATGTCAGCAATGGCAAAGGCCAGATAATCACTCTTCATCTTCCTAACTCTTCCTTTTCCTGTGATGATCCTGTTTCTTAGCGGACCAAATAATTTAGGCTCTGTCTCATGAAAAGAGAGGACAAAATTTTCTCCCAGAATCAGACTCACCTGTTCAATGGTAACGTCCTGTTCTTCCGGATTTGGAATTAAAGCTTTGAATACCATGAAGATATAATCGTCTCTTTCCTCCATCCGGGGTCGCTGTGAAGTATTGGTAATATCTTCGAGTTCAAGCTGGTTGATCCGAAAAATATCTCCCAATTTGGTAATGATAACGCTATCATGAACCCCAATCACACGGATCCATTTGATCTTATCAGAAGAGAGGAATTTTTTGATATGATCCGGATTATCTATTTGAGATTCAGAGACATCAGTTTCATTGAATTCTATCAGATCTATCCTTGTTTTTTCTATTCGCGGCTTGCCAACATATTCAACGGTTCCAGGAGGGGTATCCTTCGCAGACGCACTTGGTACGAATTTTCGTACATCGATTTTTTTGAATTTGTTCTTATTCTTCATCTTAACGATTACTAAAATGCTGTCAAAGCTTCGTCGAGTTGCTTAATGATAGGATCGACGGATATTTTACTTCCTACGGCACCCTGCATCCAGATTTGAGGAATGAGCCTTCCCTGTTTGTAAATTCTGTCTATTTCGTCAGGGAAGCGTTTCCCAACCAGATGGTCTTCAATCTGGAATTCAATGATTTGTCCATAGGAATAGGCTGCAAGGTACAAGGGATTTGAAATCATATGGGAATAGATAGCCAGTATCGGTTGGTCCTTCATGCCGAAAACGGCCGCAAAATAAGTATTCCAAACATTGGTGGCAATTTCTATCACAGCCTTTTTCAACTCTTCAGCATTGGCGTTCGGGTGACTATACATCCACTTCCAGGTCCGCATATCAACCAGTCCGACTCCCATAATCTCCATCAGCGTCCACGAAGTATCCAGCATATTCAGGTTCTTTTGATTCTTGCTCTGTCCAGATAGACCTAAAAGATTCAAATCACGGCTCTGAAAGATGAAGGCAAGCGCTTCCGTAAATGCCGTATTTGGCACACCATTCATCATAAAATCGTCCACATCGTACATGGAAATTGTCTGCTCGACATTGTGTCCGAACTCATGAACCGCTATATTATATCCTTTATAATCCATCCCGGTAGGTGCGATTCTGGTACGAAGATGAGATTTTTCACCCTTCATTCCTGCTCCCCAGGCATGACCTGAGCCACGAGCCGGATCCACTACGATCTTGTCAGACAGATAGGCAGCACGTTCTTTGGTCCAACCGAGTTTGCCCAAAATAACCGGCATATCTTTCTCAAAAGCTTTAGGATCAGGATATCTGGAAGTAGTCAAGCCATTGAGTTTTTCCTGTGGAAATTCACTGCGGGCCTTGAAACCGTCGTACCAAATATCGAATGCCTCCAATTTTCGCCCAAGCCTTTCTGAAATAATTTTACCTACCCTTACTAGTTGCGGAGATTTCAGATAGTTGTCAAAAAGAGCCTCTACTTCCTCTTGAGGAATCTCCATTTCACCGGAGAACTTCCGCTGGATAAAGGTGTTCATCTCCGGTTCATTTGGATCAACGGCCTGCTGCGCATGGAAATTATTGAGGATCTGCTGATATCTCGCATTAGGTTCGGCAGCGCAGGCAATTACTTTATCATTTTGAAGTACCTGGTTAGAAAAGGGTTTCCAAAGATAAGCGGGATTATTGATCACCTTACCAGGAATGTCCTGATTGATAATATGCTGCATAATATTGTAAATCATCTTCTGCTTGACCATCCCCTTATCCTTGTCGGCATAATCGGCCTTGATCTCATCCCTGAGATTCCAATGTGAAAGCAGCGACATCTTATCAGGGAAGATTTGTTCTCCTTCTTCTGTTCGGAGGGAACCCATCTGGATATTATATTCCGAAATGTAAAGGTCAGCCCCGGCTTCTGCCTTGGCTACAGCCTGCTTAACTTCCGCCGGAACCCTCGAGATAAACTGATCACCCATTCTGGCTGCTGCCCATTGTTCCCGGGACCAGCTCTTCCCAAGCGCCTCTTTCTCGTTCAGAGAATAATATGGAAAATTAAGGGCAACCACGAAGGCAGTCTTGTTTTGGTAGAGATCCTCATTCAGGTGGGCTCCAACTGAATAGCCACTAAAAATCTTATCTATCTCAAGTAATTCGCCATTGTTCAGATCGACATTCTGCTTGAGATCGAGGGTGATTTTATTGAAATGACCACTGATTGATTCAAAATAATCCGATAACTTCGTGAGAAGTAAAGTTCTTTTATTTGGATCACCAACAAAACCAGTGGTACAGAAATGGTTGAATTCTGCATCAGTACCGTCGACGGATGTCCAAAGTGATGCAGCGTGCTTTACACCTTTCTCAATAGTAGGACTTAAGGTATTTCCATACTTAATGACCAGTGAATCAACTGCATCCTTGATGGATTTTTCTGAAATTCGATTATTGTTCATCTTTTGGGGTTCATTTTTCACGGAAGTTGCACAAGAGGCGACGAGTAAGACCGAGAAGAGAATTAGATATTTCATACTGTAATAATTTGTTTTTTAAAGGTAGTATGGAACTCCATGTTGATGAAAATTAATATTCTTACCACGGGTGTTGTGAAGCAACATGTTCGTTTCATACTTATGGCTTTTTAGCGTTTTCACAGGTAACTGAAAGACTCTTATGGCAAAATTAGAGAAATAAATTACTTTTAATCTATAATATCAATTCCGATGAAACGAACATGGGCTAATTTCACAACAGTCTATGTAAATGCATCTGCGAGTTCTATGTGTACTTACAGATATTCAATAATTTAACTAATATTGTTACGAATGAAATATCTGCTGCTGTTTTTTGTTATCAGTTCACTCACCAGCTTCGGGGGTGAAAAAATTTCTGTTTCCAATTTGCGATGCGAATCCATGATCAATCCGGTCGGAGTATCCGAGAATACGCCGCATTTGAGCTGGTGGATCACCTCTTCGCTCCGGGATACCAGACAGCTTAGCTACCATATTCTGGTCGCAGACTCACCCGAAATTCTTAATAATAACCTGGGAACCATTTGGGATTCAAAAGTTTGTAACTCTGATCAGATGTCTCAGGTGATTTTTAATGGCAAGAAATTAGAGGCTGGAAGGAAATATTTCTGGAAAGTCAAAGTATTAGACAAGTCTGGGCAATCCTCCGAATGGAGCGAGATAGCCTGGTTCCGAACCGGACTTCTGACAACGAAAGACTGGGGTAATGCCAGGTGGATCGCCTTCGAAAATCTGGTTGATTCGATGAGGGTCTTCCCAGGTATTCATGGATCAGGAAATAACCTGGGAAACAAAGCGGTGGATAAAAGCATTAATCCTCTTTTCAGGAAGGAATTTGAGTTAAACAAATCAGTTAGCAATGCAGTATTATATATCAGTGGATTAGGGCAGTATGAGACTTCAATAAATGGACAACGCATTGGAAACAGTTTTCTCTCACCTGGCTGGACGGATTATAACAAGACCTGCCTCTACAACACTTTCGATGTGACCACCAAGGTTCAGCAGGGCAAAAATGTGCTGAGTGCCATCGTTGGCAATGGTTTTTATTACATCAATCGTCAAAGATACCGTAAGCTGGTGATTGCCCAGGGGTATCCTAAAATGATTTGTCTATTAAAAATTACCTATACGGATGGTACTACTTCTGATGTTGTTTCCGGAACCGACTGGAAATGTGCGCCTTCCGCCATCTGCTATACCAGTATTTATGGTGGAGAGGACTATGATGCCTCTTTGGAACAAAAAGGATGGGATCAACCTGGTTTCGATGATTCAGGCTGGAAATCAGCTATATATGCGACCATTCCTACCGGAAAACTAAAGGCTGAAACGGATTATCCGGTCACGGTCAACCAGATTATTGAGGTAAAAAAAATCCTAAAGAAGGAGCAAAGCAAATATTTGTATGATTTTGGCCAGAATGCATCAGGTATTGTCGAACTCAAAGTAAAAGGAAAGAGGGGATCGGTCATTAAGTTGACGCCCGGAGAATTAATTACCCCGGATAAGGAGATCAACCAGAAGGCTACCGGTTCTCCTTATTTCTTTACTTACACGTTGAAAGGTGAGGGTGTTGAAACCTGGCGGCCCCGGTTTTCCTATTATGGTTTCAGGTATTTAATGCTGGAAGGCGCTGTCCCTGAGAAAGCGGCCGAAAACAATGATCTGCCTCTGGTGGTGCAACTTGATATGCTGCATACCTGCAATTCCTCTCCGAAAAGCGGTGAATTCACCTGTTCCAATCAACTGTTTAACAGGATTTATTCGCTGATAGACTGGGCAGTAAGGAGCAATCTGCAGAGTGTTGTGACCGATTGTCCGCACAGGGAAAAACTTGGGTGGCTGGAGCAGACTTACCTGATGGGTGCGTCCCTGCATTACAACTCTGAATTGGGTCCCTTGTACAGGAAAGCCATCAGGGATATGATTGACGCTCAGGCTGCGAATGGCCTGGTTCCGGATATTGCACCTGAGTATACGCAGTTCGTTGGAGGGTTCCGTGATTCACCGGAATGGGGTAGTGCAGCCGTAATTCTGCCCTGGATGCTTTGGGAATGGTATGGTGATAAATCCATCGTCCAGGAGGCCTTACCCATGATGAAAAATTATGTGGCATACCTTGGAACGATGGCAAAGGACCATGTTTTGTCTCACGGTTTGGGCGACTGGTTCGATTATGGACCCAAGTCGCCGGGAGAGGCTCAGTTAACGCCAAAAGCGCTGACAGCTACGGCGATCTACTATTATGACCTGCAACTTCTTGGTAAGATGCAGAGAATCTGTGATAAAACCTCAGATGCTGCCTTTACCGATAATCTTGCTACCCAGGTAAAAGCATCATTCAACAAGAAATTTTTCGATCCGCTGGTTAAAGTCTATTCCACTGGCAGTCAGACGGCTATGGCAATGCCTCTATGCGTGGGTCTGGTCGAAGATAAATACAGGAATGAGGTATTTGGTAATCTCGTAAAATCAATCGAAAATTCAGGTAAATCCTTGACGGCTGGCGATATAGGGTTTCATTTTCTGGTTAAGGCACTCGAAGAGGGTGGAGGCTCTCAACTTTTATTCGACATGAATGTCCGGGACGACGTTCCAGGTTATGGATTTCAGCTAAAGAAAGGAGCAACGGCACTAACCGAATCATGGCCAGCCCTGGAGCAGGTTTCCAACAATCATCTGATGCTGGGCCACCTGATGGAATGGTTTTATACCGGATTGGCAGGTATCAAGCAGGAACAAGGATCTCCGGGATTTAAAAATATCATCATCAGACCGGAATTGGTTGGGGATATTGCTTTTGTAAAAGCTTCCTATAATTCAGTTCATGGACGGATCAGGAGTGAATGGAAAAAGGATAAGGATCAGGTGACTATGGAAGTTGAAATCCCTTCTAACACTTCCGCAAAGATTTATTTCCCTGCTACAGACGGGTCAAAGGTTACGGAGAGTGGAAAAGAGGTGACCATGTCTAAAACCAGTGATGGGAAATTTTTCTGCAAAGTTGGTTCAGGTACTTATATTTATACTATAATTAAATGATGTAGATATAATAAAATCAGTTAGATATGAAAAATATATTTCTTTTGTTGGTGTGCTTTGGATTTGCATGTCTGTCTCATTCCCAAACAACTGAGCCCTTAAATATTAGCCATTTTTATGTCGGAACCTACACCGATAATGGTAGCGAAGGAATCTACCGTTTTGGTCTGGACAAGGCTTCGGGAAAGTTGCACAGCAACGGATTAGCCGTTCTTTCAGAGAATCCATCTTATCTGGCACTGACCCGCGACGGACAATTCCTTCTTGCTGTCAGAGAGACGAAAGACGAGAAGAATGAGAGCATGGGTTATATTGAACTGTTCAAAGTGGACGAATCCGGCAATTTATCCTCCATTAACAAGGTCTCCAGCGGAGGTGCCCATCCATGCCATGTAGCAGTAAATGAGGAGGGTGAAGTACTTGCATCCAATTATATAGGAGGAAATGTTACGTTGATGCGCATTCTGCCTACCGGCGAATTGTCCGAAGTTCTCTCGGCAGATCAGCACAAAGGGTCTGGTCCGGTGGCGGGCCGCCAGGAAATACCTCATGTCCACAGTTCCCTTTTCGAACCGAAAGGAAAGCGGATTTTTGTAGCGGATCTAGGGATCGACAGGGTGAAAGTCTATACCATCGACAAAACCAACTTTACCCTTAAACCTTTCAAATTTCCCGAAATTAAGCTGGCTCCGGGAAGCGGTCCCCGGCACATGGCAATTCATCCAAACGGGAAATTACTTTATATTGCGAATGAGCTGGGCTGTTCTGTGTCGGTAGTTCAGTTGCTCGAAAATGGTGGATATAAGCTGATTGAGACTGTTTCAACCTTGCCTGCCGGTTTCACTCAACCAAATACAAGTGCTGATATTCATCTGTCTCCGGATGCAAAATTCCTATATGTTTCCAATAGGGGAATGAACAGCATTGCCATTTTTACCGTCGACGAAAAGGGTACCAAAATCAAATTGGCAGGCCATGAAGATACCAAAGGTGAGATGCCAAGAAATTTTACGCTTACTCCTGATGGAACCTTTCTCCTGGTTGCCAATCAGAACACCAATAATATTGTCGCTTTCAGACGAAATGGCGAAACCGGTATGCTAACATTTACGGATCAGATTAACGCTTATACTCCGGTCTGTCTTCTATTTAAATAAGAAAAGGGACCGCGAATGGGTCCCTTTCAAATATTAATGTGTTAATCTACAGGCTTTTGACGCATGATAGTGCGGCCTCGTAATTTGGTTCATGTGTTACCTCGGAAACATATTCTACATAACGTACAATCCCGGTCTTATCGATGATGACCGTTCCACGGGCTAATAAACGCAGTTCTTTGATCCAGAAACCATACTTCTGACCGAAGTCAAGGTCTCGGTGGTCCGAGATGGTTTTGATGTTTGAGAGGCCCTCAGCAGCGCAGAAACGGCTTTGAGCAAAAGGTAGGTCGCAGGAGATAGATAAGACGACAACATCCTTCATATCATTGGCTTCCGCATTGAACCTTCTGTTTTGAGAGGCGCAAACACCTGTGTCGATGGAAGGATAGATTGCAATAACTACAGTTTTACCTGCCACATCGGACAGTTTAAATGGAGCCAAACCAGCGCCAACAGCTACGAATTCAGGAGCTTTGTCACCGACTTTAATCTCATTTCCCAAAAGGGTAAGCGGATTGCCGGCAAAAGTGATTTTCACAGAACTTTCATTCATATATTTAATAATTAAATTTTTTATTCCATTGTACGAAAAAAAGGAACCCAGGGATTCAATTTTTATCAGAATTGTTCCAGTTCAGAGAAGAAAAATTTCCCTTCAATGAGTGCATTCTCGTCACTATCAGAGCCATGAACAGCATTGGCAGTCATGGATTCCGCAAACAAAGCACGTATCGTTCCGGGAGCTGCCTTTTCCGGATTGGTATTTCCAATCAATTCACGATAATCAGCAATTGCATTCTCTTTTTCCAGAATAGCTGCAACGATCGGTCCGGATGACATGAAGTCGACCAGGCCTTCGAAGAAAGGCTTGCCGGCATGGATACCGTAGAAAGCTTCGGCATTTGCCCTGGTCATGCTGGTCAATTTCATCGCCTTGATACGGAAGCCGTTATCATTGATCATTTTAAGAATTGCACCTATGTGATTGTTGCGGACCGAACTAGGTTTGATCATCGTGAAAGTGAGGTTTTGTGCCATTTTTGTCTGATTTAAACGTTAGAAAATTTTTGCTCAAAAGTAGAAATAAATCGTCAAAATGCAGAGAAATTTGGAGGCTAACGGTGAGGTAGGAACATTCAGGGTACTGAATTCATGGTAATTAATTTTTTGATAGGCTCGATTGAACAAGAATAGACTATTTTTGTGGTTTAATTGAAATGATTGAATAATGACCAATATTAACTTCGAAAAATGCCTTGAACTATTGTCCTGGATGAAGGATAAAGTACAGAATATCGTCATCCTTACGCACGCCAATCCGGACGGGGACGCACTTGGATCTTCACTCGGTCTGAACTGCGTATTGAAAAATGCAGGTTTTAATTCGACAGTTGTTTTCCCAACCAATTTTCCACAGATCCTTCCAGGGTTAAAAGAATATGATGACTGGATAATTTTTGAACAGAATGTCCGGAAAGCGGGACAATTATTCAGCAAGGCAGACCTGCTTATTATGCTTGATTTTAACGATTTGAAAAGGTTGGGAAAGATGAAAAGCAAGGTGGAAAATCTTAATAAGACCATTGTTTTGATCGATCATCATCCTCAGCCTTTGATCGTTACCCCGTACTTGTTTTCTGACATCAGAGTCAGTTCAACGGCTGAACTGGTCTATGATTTTATCGTCAAAATGGGGTGGGAAAAGCTGTTGGATGCACCCGGAGCGAGCGCCTTGCTGACAGGTATAATTGCGGACACGGCCTCATTCAGTCACAACGCCAGACGGCCGGAACTATATAAAGCCACGGCAAACCTGATCGAGCACGGAGCCGATCAGTACAGAATCCAGGAAGCGTTGTTTAATACCAATACAGAGGACAGGCTTCGTTTGCTGGGATTTGCACTTTCGGAAAAAATGCAAATATTCCCCGAATATCATACGGCAGTTATTGCCTTATCAGCTGAAGAATTAAGGAGATATAATTTCAAAATTGGTGATACAGAGGGTTTTGTAAATTATCCACTCTCCATTAAAGGCATCGTTTTCTCCAGTTTCTTCATGGAGAATGACGATAAAATAAAGATTTCATTTCGCTCCAAAGGAGGATTTGCCGTCAACGAGTTTTCAGCCAGTCATTTTAGTGGAGGTGGCCACCGGAATGCCTCAGGGGGCGAATCCAGAAAATCTCTGGCTGAAGCGATTAATCAGCTAATCGGTCTTCTTCCTCAGTATGCCGGAATTCTTGAGGAAGAAAGTCAAAAGGAAGCCTGATTTTTATCGTTTCAGGTTTGGCTTAGGGTTAAATTTGGTTAATTTTGCAGCGTTCAATTCAAATCAACGGTCAAAAGTTGAGTAGGTCGCGAACATTTTGTATCCTTGCATCCCGGTTCATGCTTTGAACCCAAATAAGTTAATAATATTCTGATGAAGTTGGGAAAATATACATTTCTGGTTTTTGTGGCAACATTGGTGCTGGGTCTTGCTTCCTGCACCAAAACGACTCTCCAGATTGCCATAGCAGATGAAAAGGTATTGTTGGCTAAATATATCGCAAAATACCACAAGGATGTCACACCTACCGCTTCCGGTTTGTATTATATCGAGACCAAGGCGGGTACCGGAAATGCAATTGTTGCAGGCAATTATGTGAAAGTTTTCTACAAGGGATACCTGATTGAAGACAATGATTCATTGGGAGTTAAAGACGGATATAATTTTGATTCCTCCGGAAATTACGAACCTTTCGGTTTCACGGTAGGAACCAGTTCCGTTATTGCCGGTTGGGATGAAGCGATTTTACTGATGAAAGAAGGGGGTGAGGCGAAATGGGTCATTCCTTCAAAAGATGCCTACGCAGGGCAGACCCAGAGTTCTATTCCTGCTTATTCGTCCCTTGTTTTTTATGTCAAGGTATACAAAGTCTACCGCTCCACTGATACCCTCAAGACCATCCAGAAGGTTCCTGTTCTTCCCTTGAAAATGAACTAGAAAGCTTTGATTAAGAAACTGATACCGGGTTTAATCCCCCTGCTGGTATTCATTCTGGCAGATGAGATATGGGGGATGAAGGTTGGTCTCATCGTGGCTGTTTCTATCGGAATCGCAGAACTGCTCATCACTTGGATCAAGGACCGGAAGCTCGACCGTTTTGTATTGCTGGATACCTTCTTACTACTCTTACTTTCAGCACTTTCCTATCTATTCGAAAACGAAATTTTTTTCAAGGTAAAACCTGCGATGATTGATCTCATGCTGCTGGCTTTGCTTTCCTTATCACTCTTTACCAGGATAGACCCTTTAGGATCAATGTCTCAGCGTTACCTGGGTGACCTTAAATTAGAAGGAGAAAAGAAAGAACTTTTCAGGCGCAATCTTTGGGTCATTTTCTGGATTACGCTTATCCATACCTTGATGGTCCTATGGGCGGCCTTCTTTCTCAGCAAAGAAATCTGGGCATTTATCAGCAGTTTCGCCCTCTTTATCATGATGGGGGCATACATGGGTTTCGAACTGCTCAGGCATAAATTCTTGCGCCCCAAAAGGGTAACTGAGGCTTACCAGGATGCAGAAGAATGGCTTCCGATGGTCGACGAACAGGGTAATATCCTTGGGAAAGCGCTTCGTTCGTACTGCCACAATGGTTCCAAGACACTTCATCCGGTAGTGCATTTGCACTTGCTGGGTCATTTCCGGACCATCTATCTACAGAAACGGGCAGAAGACAAGTTGATTCAGCCGGGGAAATGGGATACAGCGGTTGGCGGCCATCTAGCTTATGGTGAATCCATTGAGGCGTCTCTCAGGCGTGAAGCTATGGAAGAGATTGGTCTGCAGGATTTTGAGCCGGTTCCTGCTCTTAGATACGTTTGGAAGACAGATATCGAATCCGAACTGGTTTATAGCTTCATCAGTTACCAGGGAAAGCCAGATCCGGCAGGTTCAGCGGAGATAACCGATGGCAAGTTCTGGAAATTCACTGAAGTTGAGCAAAACCTGGGAAAGGGGGTCTTTACGCCCAATTTTGAACACGAATACCAACTGCTAAAAAAATCAGGCCTGCTTCGTACCGAAAAATAGCCTGGTTTCAGAATTTCAGAAGCTCCTCATAAAGTCTTTGAATCGGCAACCCCATCACGTTATAATAGGATCCTTCAATCCTTTCGATCGCGACATAACCAATCCATTCCTGAACTCCATAAGATCCGGCCTTATCGAATGGCTTGAAGTGCGTCAGGTAATAATCTATCTCATCGTCTGATAAGTTCTTGAACCACACATCGGTATGGTCGGCGAAGGTGATCTGCTTTTCTGCTGAGGTAAGGCATACGCCGGTGATGACCACATGCTTCTTACCTGAGAGTTTCCGCAGCATTTCGAAGGCATGTCCGTAATCAAGAGGCTTTCCAAGTATCTGATCCTCAATTAAAACAATTGTATCAGCTGTAATGAGCAGGTCGTTCTGCCTGAAATCCTGCTTAAAGGGGGTACTCTTTAATACTGCCAGAAACTCAGGAACTTCAAGGGGATTCATATTCATTGGATAGTTCTCATCGGTCTCCCTGACCTCCACCAAAAAAGGAATATGCAGACCGGCAAAGAGCTCCTTTCTTCTGGGTGACTGAGATCCCAGAATCAACGAATATTCGGAAAGATGATCGGTTAATTTGCTGTCTTTCAATTTGCTGTCTTTAGATCAGGAAAAGAATATGGGATCTTTGCATCCCAATGGCGATGTATGCGATGATGCGGGTAAAATCGTTTTGTGTGACCGTTCGGTTCTGTCGGTCAGGAAAAATTCGCTTCACCGGTATTTTATTGTTCTTGTTAATGATCAAAGTATAGAATTCGGATAGTGGAATGCCGTCATTGGTCATTTCCGGAACCTCCATTTTTAAGGGTGTCCCGGTCTTACTTTCCCATCCCGGAACGAGCATTGGGGAGAGGGCGGTGTATACCCCCAACTGCCTTTGAATCATTACTTTATTGTTAGGAAGGTGTTTTTTTCTGGTCCACCAGATTTCCCTGACATCTTCCATCGCCTGATAACTGTCCTGCATAGTAGGAACAGCCTCCAGCTCGGTAAGTGTCCGCTTGATAATTTCTGTAACCGCTTGTTCAAAAGGTAGATCGCTTTTTATGGCTTCCACAGCGATCCTACTTCCCAACAAGTTTGAATAGGCATCTTCTACCGAGAAACTGGAGAATTTCTCTGAAACCAGTGGAACGGCTGAAGCGCCAAACCAGGAGGTGATTTCATGCCAGATAGAAAGGTCGTATGCCATTCTGCCAGCAATAGTCAGCAAATTTTCATCTTTTTCTGAAGCTGGGATCTTGATTACCAGAGATTTCACACCCGCTTCAAAACCCAGATGGAGGGAAATTTGACCTTCTGCCTGACTCTTTTTTTCAGTGTTATAGAGGTAAGCCGTCCAGTCGATGATGTCGCGCAGGTGGCCAAAATCGATGAATCCGCCCCTCTTCGTATATAAAATACCATTTTTTTCTGACTTGCTGCCCAGGTAATGATGTGTTCCCAGTTCATTCACTCCCGTGAGCATCGTATACCTGTAAAAAGGCATGATTGAAACCTTTAAATCGGTTCCAAATGCACAGCAGGTACGAATAATACGGGGAGGGTGGTTTAAATAGTCCTTTTCAGTGAATACAGGCGCTTTTGCTGATAAGGTGCTGATAAAACAGCAGGCTATAAAAATTGCAATCGTTCTTTTATTTAACATATCAGAAATATTTTCAATCGGGCAAAGTTAAAAAGTTTTTGCATGGCCTGCCCTCCTTTAAAATTCACGAAATGGTTGAAGTGCAGTAAAAAAATGAACCACACGGATTTATTTGTCCGTTAAACGACTAAATTTGCACCGCAATTTGTGTGGAGACCCAATAACGACAATAATTATAGAACAATGGCTCAAAGCGAAACTTCAAAGAAAGGAATTAAAATCTATATTCCTTTATTCCTGATTATCCTGATTACTGGAAGTGCATTCTGGTATTGGTACAGTGATTATACTAAGTACATCTCCACTGATGATGCTCATATTGAGTCAGATAATGTTCAGATTGGATCGAAAATTTTGGGCAGGATTACACATCTTTATGCCGCAGAAGGAGATACGGTAAGGAAAAATACCCTGCTGGTTGAATTGGACAGTCTGGACTTTCTGGCTCAAAAGAACCAGACTTTAGCCTTGATGGAGCAGGCAAATTCTCAGTTGGATCAGGCCAGAGCCAAGCTTAATTTCGACACGCAGACCATCAAAGTCTACGAAGTTTCCAACGAAAAGGCTAAAGAAGATCTCGATCGAGCCAAGGCTCAGATAGCTGGTGATGTAATTACCAAGGAACAATTCGATCATTTCAAGAAGGCTTGGGAAACGACGAAGGCCCAACTGGAGGCTGCCAAATCACAACTTTCCGTTTCCAAAGCCCAGATTGAAAGTGCCAATTCGTCCATTGGACTTGCGAATGCCCAGATCCAGGTCATCCAAACACAGCTGACGCACACTAAACTCTTTGCTCCTTTTGATGGGATCATCTCCAAGAGATGGTTGCTTGCCGGTGATATCGTTCAGCCGGGTCAATCGGTATTCTCCCTAACAGGCAAGACGGGAAGATGGGTAATTGTCTATCTGGAAGAAACTAAGGTTTCGGAATTGCGGATGGGCCAAACAGCAAAATTCACCATTGACGCCTTTGGCGACAGGGTATTCAATGGGAAGATCTTCTATGTCGGCGCTTCAACGGCAGCCTTGTTTTCGCTCATTCCTGCCAATAATGCTTCAGGCAACTTCACGAAAGTAACCCAGCGCGTTCCTGTTAAGATTTCCATCGATAGTGATGAGATAGGGTCAGATATTAAGAAATTAGGAATCCTGCCGGGAATGTCGGTAGTGGTTAAAATTTTAAAGGATAAATAATGCGGAAAGCGACTCCCTCGCATAGGATCAGGGTTCTGATCAGAAACCGCTATTCGAAGTGGCATCCGAGCCACGACTGGTACAAATGGTTCGTTCTGGCCAACATCATGATCGGTACTTTCATGGCTGTGCTGGATGCGACTATTGTCAATGTGGCCCTGCCAAAGATGATGGCTTCATTCGGTATTGGTCTTGATACAATTGAATGGGTATTAACTGCTTACATGCTTGCACTTGCAGTAATGCTTCCGGCTTCTGCCTGGCTTGCTGATCATTTTGGCTACAAGAAAATGTATTTTTGGGGGATGTTTGTGTTTACCCTCGGATCGTTCATGTGCGGTATGTCGAACAATGAAAATATGCTGATCTTTTCGCGGGTTATCCAGGGTTTAGGAGCAGGGATCATTCAACCGTTAGGAATGGCAATTGTCGTGAGGGAATTTCCTCCGAAACAGCGTGGGTTAGCGGTAGGATTCTGGTCCATCGCGGCCGCTGCTTCCGTTTCCTTCGGACCTCTGATCGGCGGTTTCCTGGTAGATAATTTTAACTGGCAGCTAATTTTCGATATCAATGTGCCAATTGGCATCGTTGGAATGATCTTTACCCTCGTGATTCAGAGGGAGATGAAGCAGAAGCGAACAGGGAAATTCGATATTGTCGGATTCATTTCCGTGAGTCTCTTTCTGCCTATCATCCTTTTTGCACTCACGGAAGGGAATGCGATTACCAATCCGGAAGGCTGGAAGGCGCCTTATATTCTGATTTGCTTTGCCCTGTCAATCATTGCCTTTGCAGTATTTATTACTGCTGAGTTTGTGGTGAAAAATCCGATGATTGAACTTCGGCTACTAGGAAATCTGAATTTCGGGATCAGCTCGTTAATTATATTTCTCTTCGGGATAGGGATGTTCGGCAGCACTTTCCTTTTGCCATTATATTTACAGAATTCGTTGGGATACACGGCCTTACAGTCAGGCTCTGTATTTCTACCGGTCGGTATCATCCAGGGAATGGTGGCCCCGATTGCCGGCTATGTAACCGGGAAAATTAATGCCAAAATACCCATCATCCTAGGGATTCTGCTGATGTCGTTTAGTTTTTACCTGAATGGGCACCTATCCTTTCTGACAGAACATTCGGCGATTATGTTACCGCTTTACATCCGCGGATTCGGAATGGGGATCGTTTATACTGCGTTAATGGCAGTCGCCCTGGTCGATATTCCAAAAGACAAGATGGCACAGGCATCTGGTATCAATAATGTTGTCAGACAGTTAGGTGGGAGTTTTGGCGTGGCCATCCTGGCTACTTTCCTGACCACCAGGGTAAATTACCATGCCCAACAATATGGAGGGGCGCTTGATGTCAATTCGCCGGTTTACCAGACGACAGCAAGAAATATGAGTGCCTCATTCGTTCATAATGCGGGAAGTTCAGTCGCTGCGGCACGAATGCAATCTCAATACATGATCGTCTCTAACGTTACCAAACAGGCTTATATTGAGGGAGTTAATGATGATTTTCTGGTTGCTGCCATCGTGACGCTAATCGGAGGTATCCCAGTAATCTTTCTGCGCGTCAGGAAGAAGAAAAAAGAAATAAAAACATAACAATGATAAACAAAAAATTTCGTCAGATATTAATGGCATGCCTGTTGATACTGACTTTTGCCGGAAGAGGATTTTGTCAGACTATTGCCAGCGATTCACTCGAGCTTACACCCTTGATTAATAAAGTGATGCTGACTTATCCGACCATTCAGCAGGCAGCCGAAGCGCTCACCGCGGCGGATCTTAAAATTGAGCTGGCCCGTACTGCTTACCTGCCAAATGCCATGGCGACGGGATCTTTTTCCCATATAGGTCCTGTCCCTTCGCTGACTCTTCCGGATGTGGGCAGTTTCTCCCTAGCCCCGCATAATCCTGTAAATGCGTCTGTTAACATCAATCAGACCATCACTGATTTTGGAAAAACCAAGAAAAACATTGAATACGAGGAAAAAAGCAAGCAACTCGTTTCCCTGGGTATGGATCAGGTAAAACAGAAGATGTCACTTGCCGTGATTGGCTGCTATTTTAATCTTCTTTTTTACCAGGAAGCTGTCTCCATTAAAGATCAGCAACTGGCCACCCTGGCACAGCACTTGAAAAATGTGGAAAAGAAAGCGGAAACTGGTTCGGCAACCCAATACGAAATTCTCAGTACGAAAGTTCGTATTTCCAATGTTGAAAGCCAGAAAACTGATGTGATCACTGCCCTGAGCCTGCAGAACTCCTACCTGAACATGCTTTTGGGAGAAAGTGCGACTTCCCGGCACCGGGTTAAAAACGCGTTAAGAAACGAATTGTTCCCTTTTAACGAAGATTCACTCATCAGCATTGCCTTAAACAACCGCAATGAACTGAAGATCGCGGAAAAGAAAATGGTCGTTACGCAGGCTTACCAGGATCTGGTTAAACTGCATGAAAAGCCTGTTCTCTCTGCCTTTGCAGCTGGTGGATGGAAAAATGGCTACATTCCCGAGCAAGAAAAGCCAAAGGCAAATTATGCCGTGGGCTTGAGCCTGCTGATACCGATTTTTGATGCGAACAGGACGAGCCTGAACACTCAGTTGGCAGGATCTGCCTTAAGATCTGTCGGACAGGAAATTGATCTCACCAAAAGATCCATCACCAATGAAGTAATGGAAAGTATCAATACTATGAAGGCCGCCATCTCCAAAACGGAGCTCTTCGGGATGCAACTGTCCCAGGCCACAAAGGCACTGGAATTGGCTGAGTTGAAATTTAAATCGGGTACCCTTACCAATCTTGATCTGCTGGATGCCGAGAATACCGTAGCAGAAAGCAGCCTGTTGTACCTGAAAGCCAAAATTGAAAGGGTATTGACAGGTTACAGACTGAAATCGGCGTTGGGTATTAATTTGTACTAAACCTATGATTATTTGGCCTGTTTGGCTAAATAACTACATTTACAATTAAGTTGTGCTGGTTCAGTATGGCGCTTGAAGCCAAAACGTAGAACAACATTACTCAAGACTATCCAATGTATACTAGACTTATCTCGTTGATATTATTGTGCCTGGTTGCAACGAATCTTTTTTCTCAGGATCGGGAGAAGGCCATTCGCGCTACATTTCATGCCATTTCGAGCAATGACATGCTCAATGATGCGGCCGAGATTACCTCGGCAAAATATGGAGGACGGCTTTCCGGGTCACCGGGATATCTGGCCGCCGCAAAATGGGTGGAAGGTGAGCTCAGGAAGGCTGGAGTCAAGCCGGTATTGAAAGACAGCACCTATCTTCAATATTTTCCAAACGCTTATTCTGATGTTCTCACACCGGGATCAGTGACCCTGCTGGCGGGGAAATCGAACGCCCGCAAGGAATATCGTTTCCCTGACGACTATTTTCCCGGCTCCAATTCAGCTTCAGGTACTGTTTCCGGAGAAGTGGTCTATGTCGGATTTGGAATCTCGGCACCTGAACTTGGATATGACGATTATCGCAATATCGATGTCAAAGGGAAGATTCTGCTGATGGAAACCGGCGTACCCTATGGTGCGAATGACAGCATCCAGCGCAAATGGGAGCCCTACAGTTACCACAGATACAAGTTCCAGCATGCTAAAGAGCTCGGAGCGGCTGGACTCTTATATGTGAGTAAGATTGCCAATCCAAATACGTCCTACCTGAAGGGATTCGTTTATGCTCACGTAGGAGAACCAGTGGCTGAAGAGCTTTTTGCCGGCAGTGGCAAGACCTATGCGGAGACACACGCAGGAGTGGTTAAAAGCGTGCAGCCGAATTCTTTGGCCCTGCATAAGAGTGTGCGAATTACCGCTTCTACCCGATATTTTCCCAATAGTCGCTCCTGCAATATCGTCGGAATGATCCCAGGATCAGACCCTAAGCTAAAAGATGAAGCCATCATCCTGGGCGCCCATTTCGATGCGGTAGGAAGTCCGGGTTGCTTGTTTCCCGGGGCTCTCGACAATGGTTCAGGTTCCATAGATATCCTCGCTACCGCGAAAGCAATGGCCGCTTCCCCTGTAAAACCCGGAAGAACTGTCATTTTTGTATTCTTTGGTGGAGAGGAATGCGGTCTGTATGGAAGTAAAACTTGCGTTGACTCACCCGTTTGGCCAAGGGAGAAAGTGCTCTGCATGATCAACCTCGATATGGTGGGCAATGGCACCGGACTCTTTTTAGCTGGTGGCAAGACCTTCCCGGACTTATTAAAATACTTCTCGGATGCCAACGATCAATATATCCACCGGGATTTTGGTTCCTCAGAAAACAGGCCAACCTACAGCCGTCCCAGAACAGATGGGGCAATTTTCGAAAAGGCCGGGTACAAGGTACTGAGTCTTTATACTTCAGGAACTGTTAAGACAGTCTACTATCATCATCCGCTCGACAATGTCGATGCGCTTACGCCAGAAATCATGGAGGATGCCGCCAAGTTACTCTATCTAGGCGTATTGGAATTATCCAATGACAAGACTTCAACCAACAAATAATCTCCGGCTATCCCTGCCATGAAAAAGTCGCTAAAATTCAGATTGGGTTTAATACTGGTAATCGTTTGCGTGCCATTCTTTCTTGCAATACCCGTTATCCCTTTTCTAAATCTGGAAAAGGGAGTCAAAATTATTATCTCAACTGTTTTGTTAGTGACGGGCGAAATTGTGTTCTGGTCAGGAGGATTACTCCTGGGAAAGGAACTTTTTTCCAAATACAAATCGTATTTCAATCCTAAAAACTGGAAAAAATCGTAATTTTGGTTGCATCACCTAAATTGCACACAATGAGAGTAACAAGGATTTTATGCCTGGCTTTGGTTTTCCTGGTAAGTTTTTCTTCTTTTCAATTAATAGGTCAAACCTCCTACAACCAGCAATGGCCTGGCTTTCGTGGCCCCTTTGCTTGCGGTTATATCGAAGGTTCTAAGACAGCTGTCACCTGGAATGTAGAAAATTCTAAGAATATCAAATGGAAAACATCCATACCCGGGATGGGGCATTCATCGCCTGTTATCTGGGATGACAAAGTCTTTGTAACTACGGCAAGCAATGAAAAAAGTGATGAATCTTTGAAGGTTGGCCTTTATGGTGATATTGGCATGGCTAATGACAGCAGCATCCATGAATTTAAAGTTTATTGCCTGGATAAAAATACCGGCAAAATACTTTGGGAAAAAGTAGCCCACAAAGGGATTCCGAAATCAAAACGCCATACCAAGGCTTCGCAAGCCAATTGTACCCCTGCGACGGATGGTAAATTCCTAGTAGTCAGTTTTGGTTCTGAAGGTCTTTTTTGTTACGATCTGAAAGGAAACCTGCTCTGGGAAAAGAACATGGGTTTGTTGAATCCAGGCTTTTATATGGCTCCCGGAATCGAATGGGGTTATTCTAGTTCACCCGTCATCTACAGGAACCGGATAATTCTGCAATGTGATATCCCAAAGACTCCTTATCTCACTTCCCTTGAATTGGCCACCGGCAAGGAAATTTGGAGAACTTCCCGGGGTGATGAAGTTGAAACCTATGGTACGCCGGCAATTTACAATAATGGCATCGGACAAACACAGGTAATTGTCAACGGATTCAAACATATGGGAGGATATGAATTCGAAACTGGGAAGGAAATATGGAAGCTAAGCAATGGCGGGGATATCCCTACTCCAACACCTGTTATTTCCGGTGGACTGATTTATCTGAATAGTGCTCATGGCAAGAATTCACCAATCTTTGCCGTAAAGCCAGACGCCAAAGGGGATATTACCCTTGCGGCTGACAGTACCAAAAATAATTTCATCCCGTGGAGTGTCAAACGCGGCGGAGCTTACATGCAGACACCGCTTATTTATCATGGTTTTTTGTACAACCTCCAGGTGAATGGTCAATTGATCTGTTTCGACGCCCTGACCGGGGAGGTCAAATACAAACAGAGCCTGAATGATGCCTTCTCAGCTTCGGGTATTGCAGCAGATGGGAAAGTTTATTTTTCTTCAGAGACAGGGATTATTTATGTCATCAAAGCCGGACCCGTGTATGAGTTATTGGCAAAGAATGAAATGGGGGATGTTTGTATGGCGACTCCCGGTATTTCGGGCAATACTCTTTTCATTAGGACCCGCCATTTTGTGGCAGCGGTTGAATAAAAATTCTTCAGTTGTGAAATTATTTAGGCCTCACTGAGGATTCACGCACGTTTAAGCGGCCGTTTAGGACAACTGTTTGAAGAACGAAGATTCCTTTTGATTCGATTTGTTCCAGCAGAAGTAGGGCAGCAGTTCGTCCAATTTCTTTCGTTGGCTGAGCCACGCTAGTCAAGGACGGATCGACCATTTCGGCAAGTTTGGTCTCGGTAAAGCCAACCAATGCGACATCTGCAGGGATTTTATATCCGTATTTCTTCAACATTTTCATGGCTCCGAAGGCGCACATATCATTGACACAGAAAATGGCATCAGGCAATTTGTGTTGTGCGATCAGTTTTTCCATTTCCCGTTCCCCATCACTAATCAGGAGTCCAGCTTCAATAATAGATCCGTCATGCATTTTCAATTTGTGCTTTTTATGCGCATCGATAAAACCTTTTATCCTGTTTTGTGAAAATGACAATGAATGAGAAGTTGTAAAGTGTACAATATTTTTATAACCCTGATAGATAAGATGTTCTGTAGCGAAGAAGGCCCATTTATAATCGTCGAAGACCACCTTATGGGTATTTAATTTGTTGGATACTCTGTTAAAAAGGACCATTGGGAATCCTTGTTGAATGAGATTTTCGTAATACTCAACATTTTGTGTCTCAAATGATAGCGAAAGGATCAATCCGTCTACCATGTTATTTTCCATGGCTTTCACATTTTCTAATTCGTTTTCATACGATTCATTGGATTGCATGATCAAAACCTGATATCCTTTTTTGATAAATACTTCCTGGATTCCAATAATCACTTCAGGAAAAAATGAGTTGATAAATTCAGGAACCACTACACCTATCTGGTTGGAACACTGTTTAAGGAGACTCTTGGCAATTGGATTCGGAGAGTAGCCCATCTCTTTGGCGGTGGCCAATATCTTGTCGCGGGTCTCTTTCCTGATATCGTATTTATCGTTGAAAGCCCTCGAAATAGTGGAAACTGAGCAATTCAGTCTTTTGGCAACATCTTTAATTGTAATGTGTTTCATTAATAATTAATTTATTTCCATAGATTAGACCTGTTTGCAAAAATAGAAAACTAAATTGGTTTTCGGAAACGTTTCCGAGAACGTTTCCGAAAATAAAAACGTTTCCGAAAACGTTTCCGATAAAATATTTTCTTATAAACTTTCAATTGGGTTAACACTCAATTAACATTGTATTACCAAAATTAACTGATATTAAATTTCACCAGAATGACCCCTCTCGATTATTTGGTAATCGTATTGTTTTCGTTAATGATCTTTGCTATAGGTCTTTCTTTCTCAAGAAATGCCGGCAAAGACATGAAGACTTTCTTTGCCGCCGGAGGAGCAGTTCCCTGGTGGATCAATAGTTTGTCACTGTTTATGGGGTTTGTTTCTGCCAGTACTTTTGTCGTATGGGGTTCGATTGCCTACTCATCCGGCTGGGTTGCTATTACCATTCAATGGGCCATGTCGGTAGCCGGATTAATCGTTGGTTTTTTTATCGCACCCAAATGGCACAAAACAAAGTCTCTGACAGCTGCCGAATATATTTGTAACCGATTGGGTGTCAGGACCCAAAATACTTATTCCTATATCTACCTGTTTATCATGGTCTTCCTGAAAGGGGTGTGCCTGTATGCCGTGGCAATTATTCTGCAGGTGGCAACTGGGATATCGCTGTATGTATGGGTTGGATTACTGGGCCTAATCGTGATTTTGTATACGACCTTCGGCGGTTTATGGGCTGTCGTGGTAACTGACGTTTTACAGTTTATCATACTTCTTTCTGCGGGATTGATTCTGCTTCCGCTCTCATTTGAAAAAATTGGCGGCGTATCCTCATTTGTTAATACCATTAAGGCCCAGCAACTTACCGAGTTTTTCAATCTCAGCGACCATAAATACACCATTAGTTTCTTACTTGGATTCCTGTTTTACAATGTATTTTACCTTGGCGGACAATGGAGTTTCATTCAAAGGTACACCAGTGTGTCAACACCAAAAGAAGCCAGGAAGATTGGAGTTTTGTTTGGACTGTTCTATGTTATCAGTCCGGTGATCTGGATGCTTCCCCCTATGATATACAGGGCGATCAATCCGAGTCTGGCCGGAATCGAAAGTGAGCAGGCCTATATGCTGATGGCCAAAACAGCACTGCCATCCGGAATGCTCGGACTGATTATTATCAGTCTCTCCTTTGCGACAAACAGTTCTGTGCAGGGATTCCTGAATATTTCGGCCGGTGTAATTACCAACGATCTGTTCAAAACCATCTATCCCCTTTCCTCTGAGAAATTATTGATTCGGGTTGCTAAAGGAGCGACTTTCCTGATGGGGCTTGTTGTGATCCTGATGGGGATGATGGTTCCTCTGATGGGAGGAGCCACCAATGTCATTTTGAGTGTGGCATCGATTTCCGGGGGAGCCATGTATTTTCCGGTGATATGGACACTGTATTCGAAAAAGCAAAATAGTTATACCGTCTTGGCCACAACAATCCTCTCACTGACAATCTGCCTGTCTCTGAAATTCATATTACCATTGGCAGGAGGAACTCCTTTGTCAAGGGCAGCAGAAATGGTAACCGGCGTTTTGGTGCCTGTATCGATCCTTGCTTTTTTTGAACTGGTATTGGCCTTAAAGAAAAATCCAACCACGGAATTCGACAACTACCAAAATTATTTGGTTTTTAAGGCTGATAATTCTGATCAGGCGTCCGATAATCCTAACGAATCTGCCGGCGAAAATAAATTTGGAAAGAAGATGATCGGTATCGGAATTCTCACTACCGGATTTATCATTGGCTTTTTGGGATTAATGGCTTCGATAGGCAAAATATATGTGTTAGGAGTTGCATTCCTCCTGCTAATGGTAGGCGCAGGAATATTTTCCAAAGCACTCAAATAACATTACTTAGATTGTATGATGAAACGAGATATATCCCCGATAGTAAGGGGCAATAAGAAAGTTACGCTCAATTCGGACCTGATTGTGGTGGGTGGAGGCATCGCAGGAACCTGCGCTGCGATCACTGCCGCCAGAAGCGGAATTAAGGTGATATTGGTTCAGGACAGACCTGTTCTGGGCGGAAACAGTTCCAGTGAGGTAAGATTGTGGGTCCTGGGAGCTACTTCCCACATGGGAAACAACAACCGGTGGGCACGTGAGGGTGGCGTGATTGACGAGATCCTGGTAGAGAACCTGTATCGAAACAAAGAGGGAAATGCCATTATTTTCGATACGGTTTTGTTGGAAAAAGTCAGACTTGAATCCAATATCACGCTCTTACTCAATACCATGGTCTATGACCTGGAGAAAAAGGATGCTGAAAACATTTCCGCCCTGAAAGCCTTCTGTAGTCAGAATTCTACTGAATATCATTTACATGCCCCTTTATTTTGCGACGCATCGGGTGACGGAATTGTTGGATATAAGGCGGGTGCTTCTTTTCGCATGGGAGCTGAAACCAAGTCAGAATTTGGTGAAGGATTTACTCCAACGGCTGAATATGGGGAACTATTGGGCCATACTATGTATTTTTACAGCAAGGACACAGGCAAACCGGTAAAATACGTCGCCCCTTCTTATGCCTTGAAGGATATCACCAAAATACCCAAATTCAAAAATATCAAAACCGGTCAGATGGGCTGCAATTTCTGGTGGTTTGAGTTTGGTGGAAGAGGGGATACCATTCACGATACCGAAGAGATCAAATGGGAACTGTGGGGTGTGATCTACGGCGTTTGGGATTACATTAAAAACTCGGGCAAGTTTCCCGAGGCTGAAAATCTTGCACTCGAATGGGTCGGAAATATTCCCGGTAAGCGCGAAAGCCGCAGATTTGAAGGTCCCTATATGCTCAAGCAACAGGATATCGTTGAGCAGACCCATTTTTATGATGCTGTATCATTTGGTGGCTGGGCCATCGATCTTCATCCGGCTGATGGTGTTTTCTCTGAACTGCCCTCCTGTAACCAGTATCATTCTAAAGGTGTTTATGAAATCCCATATCGTTGCTATATCAGCAAGGATATCCGCAATCTGTTTATTGCAGGGCGTTTGATTAGTGCTTCCCATGTGGCTTTCGGTTCCACCAGGGTGATGGCTACTGCAGGTCTTGGGGGGCAGGTCATCGGGATGGCGGCTGCCATGTGCATTCAAGCCGGAACAACACCACTGGCATTTACAGATGCTGAAAACGTCAAGATACTGCAGCAAAGACTGAATCTGGCCGGACAAAGCATTCCTGGTATCACGATAGACCCAACCTGGAATCTTGCTTCAGAGGCAACAATAGAGGTTTCCAGCACTCTGACAATCAGTCAGATTCCCTTTGACGGATGTTGGATAGAGCTCAAATCCGCTGCTGCACAATTACTTCCACTTGCAAAAGGCACGAAATACAGCATTGAGGTATTAGCCGACGCGGTCGAGGAAACGAATCTGGTGGTTGAACTCAAAACCAGTTCGAAGATTCATAATTACACTCCTGACCATTTGGTTGAAAAGAAAAAGATTACACTGGCCGCAGGAGAACAGCGGGTGAAAATCGATTTCACTAAAACCCTGAATGAGGACCAATATGCTTTTATCATTTTTCGCAGCAATCCCAATCTCAAAGTTTGTTGCAGTGACAAAAGAATCACCGGGATATTGTCCGTTTTCAATAAGACTAATCCGGCTGTTAATAATTATGGGAAACAGGTTCCGCCGGAAAACAGTGGGTTTGACGCCTTTGAATTCTGGTGCCCGGAGCGCAGACCCAAAGGGGAGAACATCGCCATGAATATCACTCCGGCACTAAAATGTTTCTCAGGAAAAAATCTAATTAACGGTTTTACGAGACCTTATCTTCGACCCAACGCCTGGGCGGCCGACTGGCATGAACTGATCTCAACTGTTTCCCTGAAATGGGAAAAAGTACAAACAATAAATTCTGTGACGCTTCATTTTGACACAGATTTTGACCATCCCATGGAGTCATCCCAGATGGGACATCCGGAAGATGTGATTCCATTCTGCATCAGGAATTACAGGATTAAAGACGAAAACGGAAATCTGCTTTTCGAAAGAACAGAAAACTACCAGACAATTAGCTGCTGGAAACCTGAAAGGGCGATTGAGACGAGAATTCTTTGTTTTGAATTTGAACAACCGGCAGCAAACGTCCCTACTTCACTATTTGAAATATATATTGACTGATAAATTGATTATTAAATTATTAACTATGAAAAGAATCATTTTGCTTTTTTCTTTGATGCTATCTTTTTCTGTGCTGTTCGCACAGCAGAAGAGTGTCACCGGCCGGGTGACCGATGAAAACAACGAACCCGTGCCAGGTGCCAATGTTGTGATAAAGGGTACTACAAATGGTACCGTTACTGACGTCGATGGTAATTACAAGATTCAGGTCCCTGCCAACAGCAAAATCCTGACAGTTACATTCATCGGGTTTGATACTCAGGATGTAAATATTACAGGGAAATCTGTTGTGAATATCAAGCTTAAATTAAGCTCTATTGGATTGGAAGAAGTTGTGGCAGTAGGATATGGCGTGCAAAAGAAGGTAAACTTGTCGGGCGCCATTGAAGCTGTAAAGGGAGAAACTCTTGCAAAGAAGAACAGCATTCAGACTTCTCAGGCATTACAAGGTATAGCCGCCGGAGTTACTGTTACTTCGAATAGTGGCAAGCCTGGTAAGGAGAATACTTCGATCCGAATACGTGGAATTGGTACCATTAACGATAACAATCCATTGGTATTAATCGACGGTGTTGCTTCATCTGTTGATGCTGTTGACCCTAACGACATAGAAAGTATGTCTATTTTGAAGGATGCAGCCTCTTCTGCTATTTACGGTTCCCGTGCAGCGAACGGTGTAATTCTGATCACAACTAAACGGGGCAAATCAGACAAGGTAACTGTAACTTACAAAGGTTCAGTTGGTTTCACAACACCTTTGGTTCTTCCCCAAAATGCCACTGCCTGGGATTATATGACACTTTTTGATGAAGCCAATGGCAATGATTTGCGCAATGATGCAGGTGTGGCAGGTGGTACGGTCTATGGTACCGCCAAGATTGATGCCTGGAAAAATTCGACAGACCGTGATGCTTATCCAAGTTCGGATATGATCAGAGAAACCTATAAGAATTCTGCAACTCAGACGCAGCAATATCTTGGTTTCTCTGTAGGTAATGACAAGTTCAGGTCAAATACTTCGTTGAACTACACCTGGCAGGATTCGAATTTACCTAATACAGACTACAAACGATATGGTGTCCGTTCGAACAACAGCTATACGGTCAGCAAATACTTTGAGTTTGGCCTTGATCTGTCAACCCGTAATACTCACATCAATGATGCAGGTCCCGGAACAGAGATTGAAGGAATGCTTAGGCAACCCGCTATATATCCAACCCGTTTTTCAAACGGAGTATGGGGATCCAGTTATGCAGGAACACCACATGTCATGCAAACAATATTTGATAAGTTAAATATGCGTTATGAGGATTATCAGGAAACAATAGCTAAAATCTATACTAAAATTACTCCTATCAAAGGAATGCAATTTGATTTTTCCTATACACCAAAGATTAACACGGCTAATTATAAAGGTGTGACTAAACAGACCTCCCTTTATGATTACAAGACCGGAGCTGTTATTTATAAACCGACAGGTTTGGCAAGTATGTACGAAACAAGGGATAGAACTGTTGAGAATGACCTCAATGCTTTGGCAACTTATACGAAATCCTTAGGGAAACATGATTTTACCTTATTGGCAGGTTACCAATACCTTACCAACGATTTTAATGAATTGTACGGTACAAGGCAGGGGAATAATTTCCAACAGTTTGAAGAAATTAATGCTTATGATCCAACGGGACAGATTACAAATGGATATACCAACCAATGGGCTTTACAGTCCTATTTTGGCCGCGTTAATTATTCCTTTGCAGGAA
Organism: Prolixibacteraceae bacterium; assembly: GCA_037137375.1. GTDB lineage: Bacteria > Bacteroidota > Bacteroidia > Bacteroidales > Prolixibacteraceae > CAINVV01. The sequence continues at coordinate 26,178 of JBAXKJ010000009.1, read as the reverse complement.
AATATCTTTTAGAAGGTAATGTACGGTACGACGGATCTTCCCGTTTTGCGAACGGTTACAAATGGGGACTTTTCCCTTCATTCTCAGGTGCATGGCGTTTCTCATCTGAAAATTTCATGAAGAATTTCAAGTGGCTGACCAATGGAAAGCTGCGTGCTTCGTGGGGTCAGTTGGGCAATCAGGCGGGTCTTGGTTCCAATTATCCTTTCGCCCTCACCATTGCTACCAATCAATATACCGTTTTTGGCGGTGTTCTGAACCCTGGTTATGCTGCAGTTAATTTTGCACTAAATGATATCACGTGGGAGTCAACCAGTATGATTGACTTTGGTACTGATTTATCATTCCTCTCAGGAAAACTTGATGTAAGTTTTGACTGGTATAAAAAGCAAACAGACAATATTTTGCTTAATATGGCAATCCCAGGTGTGATGGGTTATGCCAATTCACCAAAACAAAATGCAGGTTCTGTAGAGAATAAAGGTTGGGACCTAACGATTTCCCATAATAATACTATTGGGAAATTCTACTACAAAGTAACCGGTATATTATCGGATGTTAAAAATCAAATCACCGATTTAGGTGGACTTGCACCTCAGGTAAGTGGTGTACACGTTAGGCAGGTAGGCTCTCCGATTGATGCATTCTATGGTCTGCAATCAGATGGTCTGTTTAATTCATTCACAGAAGCCAGGGCATATCCCGTGACGCAATATGGAAAATTACAGGGTGGGGATATCCGTTATAAAGATTTAGACGCAGATAATAAAATCACCGGCACAGACCGTCTGGTTCTTGGCAATCCTATTCCAAGATATGCCTATTCACTCGAATTATACAGCTCTTATAAAGGTTTTGACTTTACCATGTTCTTCCAGGGAATTGGTAAAAGAGACAGTTATAATTCAGGATGGTCGGCCTATCCGTTCCAAAATGCGTCAACAGCACTCGTATCGCACCTGGATCGTTGGTATGAGGCGAACCCAAATCCTAATGCAGCTCTGCCGCGTTTATCCGTCAACACGCAATCAAACAACCTTCAGGCTTCATCCTTCTGGCTTGTTAACGCAGCTTATACAAGATTGAAAAATATTCAGCTGGGTTATACAATACCATCCAAGGTGACGAAAAAAGCCGGAATAGCAGGTGTACGACTCTATGCTAATGGTAACAATTTATTCACAGTCAGTAAAATGCCTGTTGATATGGATCCTGAGTCACCTGAAAATTCCAATAACTATGTGCCGCTTCTTGCGACTTACACATTTGGAGTGGAAGTGAAATTTTAGTTGAATAATATTACATGAATTAAATAGAAAAAACGATGAAGAAGAATTTAATATACATGGCCTTGATGGTGTTGCTGCTTGTTACCAGTTGTGACAAAGCTTTGGAACGCTATCCGCTGGATTCACCTTCAGCAGACACTTTTTACACCAATGAAACTGAAATTCAGGGTGGTGTGAATGCATGCTATACTTTTATTGTTGCTGGAAACAATGGATATTTTGTTCCTGAATACAGTTATGATGCCTTGACGGAAACAGTTTTTATCCGTGGGGGTGGTTTTGCACAGAATGTAATGATGTCTGTCCTTGACTTTAAAGAAGGCCATTTCAGGACCTTATGGCTTAATATGTACCAGGGGATTGCACGCTGTAATCTGATGTTGCAGAAGATTGAAGCGAACAAGAGTGCACTGACTGCAGATAAGGTGAAGCAGTTTCAGGGAGAGATTTATTTCCTTCGTGCCAACTACTATCTTCGTCTGACAAATATGTTTGGTGACGTGGTATATCTTGACAAGCCTGTAACATCAGTAGCTGACGGAAAGACGGTAACCCGGATGGCCAGGGCTGAAGTACTGAAAAAAATCTATGCTGACTTTGATCTATCCTACTCTTTATTGACTGGGTCATCAGTGAAAACGCTGGGTCGTGTGACTGCCGGAGCCGCAATGGCTTACAAGGCACGTGCTGCCCTTCAAAATAATGATTGGGCTGTTGCAGCAGCAGCTGCCAAAACAGTGATCGATTCAAAACAGTACAGTCTGATGCCGAAATATTCAACCTTGTTTACTGAGGCTATTTTGAATAGCACGACCAATACGGAGCAGATATTGACCAATATGCACCTTTACTCTGCAAATAATGCCACGAATTTCCCGCAATATACCTCTGCGCGTTCAGTTTCAGGAGGTTTTACAACCATCGTTCCAACACAGAACATGCTCGATTCTTACCAGTGTACTGATGGAAAGGATATCAGCAAATCTCCTTTGTATAACAAATCAAAACCTTATGACAACCGTGATCCGCGTCTGCGTTATTGTTTTGTCCTTCCTGGTGATATGTGGAATGGGTATATTTATGATTCCCGAATGGATAAAACCACTACCTTGAATGATCAGGGTCAGTCTGTAAAGAATCTGGATAGTTATGCAGCTACGCAATTTACTTCCTTTACCGGATATATGGTGCGTAAGTATTATGATTTCAAGTATGTGAGTAAACTTACCCAATGTGAGACCCCTTTCATGCTTTGTCGTTATGCTGAAGTACTGCTGACATTCGCAGAAGCCAAGATTGAATTGAACCAAATTGATGCGGATTGTTTGAGTGCCATCAACCTGGTACGTGGACGAAGCGATGTAAGCATGCCTCTTGTTACTGCAGCTTTAAGTCAGTCAGATATGAGAAATCTTGTACGTTACGAACGTAAAATTGAACTTTGGAATGAAAACCTACGCTGGGATGACCTTCTTCGTTGGAAACGTGCTGAGGTTATTATGACCAGACCTATCTTCGGAAGGCCTGTACTAGGAGAATTCAATGTATATCCGTCAGTTGCATTCGATTCCTTTGGAGATCCGATATATGATGAAAGCAAATATGTTGCACATCCATCAACAGATTATCGTGTACTTATCAGGACAAACTTTAACAAGAGCCGTGACTATCTGTGGCCAATACCTGAAACCGAATTGAGCCTTAACCCAGACCTAAAACAAAATCCGGGCTGGTAATTTACACCACAGAAAGTATTGAGTTAATTTTTGTAATATAAACATGGTAGGCGAAAGGCTGGTTCTTAGTGGCCAGCCTTTCTTGGTAATGCTAAGAAATAAATCATTAAATGAAACGAAAATTTACTTTTTTCAGTCTGCTGATCACGATTTTCATCTTGCTTTCTTCTCATAAATCACTCTTTGCCCAACCTCCTGGTAAGGGATATAAACTACTTTTTGAGGACAATTTTGATGGAAAAAGTGTGCGTGAAGATGATTGGTCATTTCGGTTAGACCGTCGTCAGGGGGGAAGTTTCAATGCACTTAACAGGAAGGAGAATGTTAGTATTTCAGGGGGTTACCTTCATGTTGCGGTCAGGCAGGATACCATTAATGGTGTTCCTGAGAACACTGGAGGTGGGTTGATTAGTAAAAGGCAGTTTGGGTATGGCTATTATGAATGCCTTTCGAAGCCTTTTATGGCTGGAACGGGAGTGCATTCAGCCTTCTGGCAGGCTGGGGGAGCAGATCCGGAAGTCTACAACAAGATTTTCGAAATTGATTCCTACGAAATTGATTCAAAGACCTTTCTGGGAGACAACAATTTATATGTTCATATTTCACCGAAAGATTACAGCGAAGTTCCGTGGCCACACAGGGCCAAGATACCCATGAGTTACAGACAGGACGGATGGTTGCTGGATGCCTTTGAATATACGCCGGAAGGGGTGATCTATTATGACAATGGCAAGGTGGTTGCAAAGGCGGAATGGAAGGAGTTAACTGCCGCTCAAAAGGTATGGCTTACTGCATTAAATGGGTTTGGAAAAGTTGAAAAGGATAAACAACCGGGAGAGTCACTTTTTGATTATTTCCGTTATTATGCCAAAGATTATCCTGGAGTCAACATCCTGCCTAATGGAAATTTTGAGTACAACCAGGATAAGACTGATTCACTTAAGCCAGTTGCCTGGAGAACTTCCGGGACACCTGGCTCTTCCTGGGTATCGTTTGGAAAGGCTTTCAGAGATCACTATTTTTTGAAACAAGGATCTAAAGCCTCGAATTTTTTAGCGGGGGCCAGTCAAAAATTGGAATTCATCATGAATGGAAATTATTCTCTAACTGCGCGGATTCGTAGTTCAGGCGGACAAAAAACAGCTGAATTGTTTGTTGCTGATTTCGGCGGGAAGGAACTTTCCTGTAATATCGGCCAAAGTAGCGGATGGAAAGAAATCTCGATTAACAATATCCTGGTAAGTAATAACGGTATAAATGTGGGTATACGGTCAGAGGGTAATGCAGGACAATGGCTGGAGATTGATGATATACAGCTATTTAAGTCTCTCCCTAAGGATGTGAAAAAAATAAAACCTGAACCTTTTGTACTGGTAGGCGATCCTATCTGGCACCTGGCCAAGCAAGAACCTATCCGTTTTACGGGGGATCAGAAATTTTATTTTTTTGATAGAAATGTTGGTTTTGGAGAAGCTATTTCCGTATCTTTTGTGATGAATCCTGATACAGTCGCCAACATGACACCTATTGCCAGAATTCCGCAGAAAGGGGACTCCGGCTGGGCTTTGCAGCTCACAGAAAATGGTAGCCTGGTCTTTAGGATCGGCAGCCAGGAGAATCACCGGGATGTAATTGCAAATGCGGTTTATAGAAAAGGAAAGAAAACAGCAGTGGCCTGCAGGTTCAATAAAGGGACAGCAGAGATTTTTATTGATGGGGTGATGGTAAAAAGAGAAGAGGGGATATTACAATCAACAATGGACAAAAATTCTGCAGGAAGATTGGGAGATGTAGGTGAACAATTGCAAGTTATTGCCGATGTTTTTATTCCTTTAAAAGGTGAAACGGGAAATAAAAATGTTCAGCAAAAGAATATTACCCGTTACAAGGGAACCCTTCAGAATATTAGGGTGTTTAACAGGTCCATCACACAGAAGGAGATCATTAATAATATCTCAAAAAACTAAAAAGCACCATTTATGCGAACATCCTGCCTTTTGTTTTTTCTGCTTTTATTGTGCCTGAATGGTTGTACACAGGAAAAATCGCTTCTGGATGATTCTGCGGCTCCACCAGGAATGCAACTGGTATGGAGTGATAATTTTGACTATCCGGATGCCACACTTGATAAAACCTGGATAGCACAAAATGGGCCCAATACGCACATTCTGTGCAGTCGTTGGAGGGAAAATGCAGTGGTTAAGGACGGTCTGCTGTATCTTCAAAACAAGAAGGAAAACCGGGGAGGGCAGGAGTGGACCTCAGCCAGTATCTGGACCAAACAACAATTCCAGTACGGCAGGTTCGAGTGCCGTTATAAATATGCAGCGGCTACCGGGACCAATAATTCCTTTTGGCTCATAACTACCGGCATAACTCCTTCGGCAGGAAAGAAATTTGAAATTGACATCAATGAAGGACATTATCCTTCCGAAATGGCAACAAATCTTCATAATTGGACGGATGTCTCAACCGATCCGGCTACAGGAAGCTCCACTCATCCCTCCTCCTCTCAATCCTTTAATTTCAATCAATCCAAACCGGATGTTACGATCCAGCTCTCAAATCCGGTCACGACTAAACGAATTCACCTTACCTCTGAATATTTCAGCCATTTTCATATCCAGGAATTCAGGATTTATAAGCCAAACGCGGGTGGATACCCGTCGGTCTTATCGCCAACTGCAGATCAGGATTTGGCAGGATTGGTAAATTATGCCAGAGATCCTCTTACGAAAATAAGTGCCAGCGGTGTTTATGGGGCAGGATATGAAGCCCAGAATGCGGCAGACGGGGGTCTGGTGAAACATTGGGTTTCGCAGGACAGCGGGACCAAATGGCTCGAATTTGAGTTTAGCTCAGATAAAACGATTGGCTGTATCCAGTTTGTAAGTGGCTGGTTGAGTGGTAGTGCGTGGAATGCAGTGATTGATAATTACAAGGTGCAATATTTCAATGGGAGTGTGTGGGTAGATTTGGCCGTTTATGATTCAATGAGTTCCGGAATGAATCTTGCCAATGAATTTCACACCTATTCCCTCGACTGGAGCAAGGATTCGCTGATCTATTCGTTTGACAATAAAGTAGTAAGACGAATAAAAAATGATATTTGCCATAGTCCGGCACCAGTCTACCTGAGTGAGGCAATTATTAGCTGGGCAGGTGCAGTGACAGACGCAATCGATGGAACCAGCATGGTTGTGGATTGGGTGAAAGTGTATCAAAATAAATAATCGGAGGATAGTGATATGATCAAAATGTGTATGTTTAAGAAATTCATTATCAGTAGTATCGCACTACTGTTGTTTTTCCAGGTTTCAGGCCAAAAAAACCAGAAGTTACCTCCCGGTTTCCCGGATCGTTCTCCTGGTATGAATGTTTTACCAGGATTTATTCAACCACCTAAAGGTTACGGTGAGGTATCTTTCTATTGGTGGATTGGCGACACGCTGACCCACGACCGTATTCTCTGGCAGCTGGACCAGTTGAAAGACAAAGGAATAACCGGATTACAGATCAATTATTGTCATACCGACAAGGGCGGGGCGACCTATGGACTAACTTACCCAAGTCAGCCGGCCCTCTTCAGTCCCAAATGGTGGGAGTTGTTGCAGTGGTTCTTGAAGGAAGCAAAAAAGCGGGATATGTCGGTCAGTCTGAGCGATTATACACTCGGCGCTGCCGGACAGGGCTGGTTTGTGGATGAAATGCTCAAAGAGAATCCTGGCTTGCATGGTACAAAACTGGAATCCAAACAGTTTGATATTTTGGCAGACAAAGAATTCAAAACTACTGTTCCCACAAATATCCTGACCGCTGTGGCTTATGAAAATGTAAATGGTTCCTTAAATGCATCCAATTCCATAGACCTTCTACCCAGGATAAAAGACGGGGAACTTACCTGGAAGGCACCGTCAGGCAAATGGAAAGTTTTGTTGATTTATAAGAATGAAGTGAAGACCTCGTTCGATCCGATGAATCCATTGAGTGGTCCCAAAGTTGCAGAGAAATTTTACCAGCGGTTCGAAGACCACTGTCCGGGTGAAGCAGGCAAAGGGTTGAATTTCTTCTTCTCCGATGAACTTCAGTTTGGGATTAGGGGTTTTCTCTGGAACGACCATTTTGCAGCAGAATTTAAGAAGCGAAAAGGCTATGAAATACTACCTGAACTGGCTCATCTTTTTGCTGATCTTGGCCCGAGATCTTACAAAATCAGACTCGATTATAACGATGTGATGGTTGCCCTTTCAGAAGATGGTTTCTTCAAACCTGTATACAACTGGCACAACAGCAGGGGCATGCTGTTCGGTTGTGACCACGGCGGCAGGGGCAGGGATGTGACCGAATTTGGCGACTATTTCCGCACCCAGCGCTGGATGTCAGGTCCGGGTTGCGACCAGCCTAATTTGGGCAAGGACATCGTAAAGGCAAAAGTGGCAAGTTCCATCGCGCACCTTTACGAACGCCCGCGTACCTGGCTGGAGGGATATTATGGCAGCGGCTGGGGAACGAGCAGCGACGAACTGGCCGATGCTACCTTCACTGATTTTGCCATGGGGCACAACCTGCTCAGTCTACATGGACTCTACTATTCCACACATGGAAGTTGGTGGGAATGGGCTGCCCCCGACAACCATTGGCGACAACCCTATTGGGAAAATATGGGTGGTTTCTTGAAATGCACGGAGAGACTTAGTTACATTTTGTCGCAGGGCCATCACCGTTGCGATGTAGCCATGGTCTATCCGGTAGCGCCAACCGAAGCAAACCTGAAGGGGAAAGCATCCACCGAAACGGCCTTCTCTATTGCCAAAGATCTATATCCCAATGGAATCGATTTTGACTTCATGGATTTTGAATCGCTTGACAGATGCAAAATTGAAAACAAAGAGTTAAGTGTCAGCGGCGAAAAGTACAAGGTGCTCGTTTTGCCTGCACTTTCTGCAGTTCGCTATTCCACGGTAGCAAAAGCGCTTGATTTCTTTAGGTCAGGCGGTATTGTACTGGCTATCGGTTCGCTTCCTGAAGCCAGTGACCGGATCGGAGGCAATGATCCAGACCTGCAGGCGATGATCCGGGAGATGTTCGGTACTACTTATGCCGAAAATAATGATACCACAATTGTTTATTCAAAAAAAAGCAAGGCAGGCGGATCCGGCTTGTTTATTCACAATCCCCTTGAAGTAAAAAAAATGGTTTCCAGTCTGCTACAACCTGATTTTAAAGTCTTAACGGGAGAAATCGTTCCGGGAATTATGCATCGAAAAATTGGTGACAGGGATCTCTATTTCGTTTATGGCCTTCCCCGGAATTCGGAATGTTTTTTCCGTACTACAGGGAAAGCGGAACTCTGGAATCCATGGAATGGCACGACCAAATCCCTGGCTGTATCAAAGGTATCCGATGGAGGTACTACACTCAAACTTCCATTGGAAAAAACAGAGCCTCAATTGATTGTCTTCAGTCCGGGTAAGCCAGAAATGGAGAAATTGCCTGTCAACTCAGGTGAAGCGAAGGTTCTGAAAATGGATGGTTACTGGGATTTCGAACTTAAACCAACTCTCGACAACAAATATGGCGATTACCGCCTTCCTGCCTTCGATGGAAAATTAGGCGCGGAAGTGTGGGAAATGAAATATGCACTAGAAACTTCCCCTGCATTAAACGCGAAAGATCCGGATTTTGATGATCACAACTGGTCGGTTTGCAAAGTTTCCTTTGGACCGCAATTTTTCAGGTTGGGTCCCTTACCCTCGACTGCAGATTCTTCCCTATTAGATGCACAATTGTCTGTCTTGGATAAAGTAGAAGTTAGTCAGCCCATCGTATTAAATGGCAAAAAGTACTATTGGAAACCTTACGAATTTTCGTGGAGATGGGGTTTAAAAGAGGATGCCGGCCATCAGGGGTACCATGGACTTAAAGGTCAGGTAAACAATGAGTTGTTATCGTTTGGGACCATCGATAAATCCAAAAAGTACATGCCTGTCTATTCACTCAAAGCAGAGGAGGGAGGATCTGTTTATTATTTATGGTCTAACGTTTTGTCACCCGGTCTGATACAGGCAAAAATCCATCGATCCGGCCTTTTGCCATCAAAAGTATACCTGAATAATAGCATGGTAGAAGCTGACAGGGAGATGGTTACATTGAAACAGGGGAGAAATCCTCTATTGTTGAGGTACAATAAAGTTGGGAGGGGAATATTTGTTTTTGAAAATACCCAGTTTACTGAAAGATCTGAAAAACCTGTTTCGCTGGCCACCGACTGGTATCTGAATTCTGGTATTTTACCATATGTCGCAACAACTCAAACGACTAATCCTTTTGGATGGTACCGATTTAAGACTCCCCCTGGAGTCCGGAGTATTTATATTACTTCGAAAGCAAAGCCGGAAGTTTGGGTGGATGGGAAAGAGATTGCCTGCAAGCCAGGTCAACTTGAAAAGGGAAGGATCGCCGAACCTGGACTAACAACCTGGAAAGTTGAGCTTCCTGAAACCTTGCCCAATTCAACTGCTTTAGCAATCAGAATTGAACAACTGCCGGGATTTTACGGTGGTGCGGCTATTCCTGAACCCATCATTTTTGAATGCGGAAAGGGAAAGATCCTTTCTGGAGATTTGGCAGATGTTGAATCTCTGAGGACCTATTCTGGCGGAATGATTTACGGAAAGTCCATTACTATGAATGCTAGTCAAGCAAATTCGGGCAAAGTTTTCCTGAACCTTGGCAAGGTTGTCTCTTCGGCAGAGCTTTTGGTCAACGGTTTAAAGGTGGGTACAAAATTGACCGCACCCTGGATATTTGATCTTACAGGTAAACTAAAAGTGGGTGAAAATAGAATTGAAGTATTAATATACAATACATTGGGAAATCATTATCTGACAACTCCTTCCCAGTATATTGGCAGGATTAATTCAGGATTGATAGGACCTGTAAACATAGAATTCAAGTGAGAACCTATCCAATAATGGCTCAGCACAGTCAGATATTTCACTATCAATCTTGGAAACTTTTGTATATAAAATTAAAGAAATGATCATGAAGTACCTAATCAATTTATTTCCGATAGTGTTGTGCATCGTTTTGTCTTTTTCTACGGTTAATGCCGAAGCACAGGATTTGAATATTGGAAGTATGATTCAACCGATACCCCTGACGGCCAAATTCATTAATGACACCTCCTACATTTGGTGCGGCACCCTGGTTAAGTCGAATCTTGATCAGAAATACCATTTATTTTATTCGCGTTGGCCCAGACAATATGGAATGGCTGCATGGGTAACCAAATCGGAAGTGGCTCATGCCGTATCCGATTCGCCTTTCGGTCCCTTCAAATTCAGGGATATTGCCTTACCTGTTCGAGGAGAAAAATATTGGGACGGTATGGTGACTCACAATCCCACGGTCCATTACTTCAACGGAAAATATTACCTTTATTACACAGGGAACTATGGCGATGGGAAAATTACCGGTTCCCAGCTTAACTGGACCCACCGCAATCACCAGCGCATTGGCGTGGCAGTGGCGGATAATCCTAACGGTCCATGGAAGCGTTTTGATCAACCGATTATCGACGTGTCTAAAGATACTACTGCTGCAGATGCGCAAATGATGGCTAATCCATCTGTTACCCAAATGCCGGATGGTCGTTACCTGATGGTTTACAAAGCTGTAGCCAGGAAGAGGCCACAACCTTTCGGTGGTCCGGTAGTCCATCTGACTGCCATTTCGGATCAACCGGAAGGTCCGTTTGTCAAACAATACAAACCGATCTTCACGGCAGAAAATGTTGATTTTCCGGCGGAAGATCCGTTTGTCTGGTACCAGGATAACTGTTATTACGCAATTGTAAAGGATATGAAAGGTTCTTTTACCAAGGCCGGACGAAGTCTGGTGCTTTTTTATTCATTGGACGGATTGGATTGGAAACTGGCAAAGCATCCGCTGGTTTCCGATTTGAACATCAAATGGGCAGACGGCACTACCAAAAAGCTGGAAGCATTGGAGCGTCCACAGCTGTTTTTTGAAAATGGGCAGATGGTTGCCTTGCTTTGTGCTGTCAATGAGACATTAGGGCATTCTTACAATGTTCAGATCCCATTGAAACGGCCATGAAAAAGTGGTTCACCTAAATTAACCTGTAATAGGCATCAATTATCACTAACTAACAACAATTGCCATGAAATCATTGGACCAGCACTCATCAGGACGACGTACCTTTTTTAGGACCACAGGTGCGGTAATTGCCGGTTTTGGCTTACCAGTTGTTGGGTTGGCAGAGACAGAAAGCAAGCAATTAAAGGGAAATCAGATCCCAAATTCCGGATTACCGGATATTAATTATCAGGTTGATTATGTGGTCGTGGGTGGGGGAATTGCCGGAACCTGTTCCGCCATCACGGCTGCACGTGCCGGATTAAAAGTAGTGTTGATACAGGACAGACCTGTGCTGGGCGGCAATGCCTCAAGTGAGATTCGTCTCTGGATACTCGGCGCAACCAGTCACATGAACAACAACAACCGATGGGCCCGCGAAGGCGGTGTCCATGAAGAACTTCTGGTTGAGAATATGTACCGGAACAAGGAAGGGAATCCCGTTTTCTTTGATGCACTTTTGATCGACAAAGTATGGGCTGAACCCAATATCACCTTACTTTTAAATACTTCTGTTCACCAGGTTGAAATGAAAAAGGGCAACCAAATAAAGAAAGTCATCGCTTTTTGCAGCCAGAATTCGACCCATTACGAAATAAGTGCACCCATATTCTGCGATGCTTCGGGAGATGGGATTCTGGGTTTTCTTGCTGGTGCGGCTTTCAGGCAAGGAGCAGAAACAACCGAAGTTTTTGGAGAGAAATTTATCATGCCGGATGATTTCGGAAAACTGCTGGGCCATTCCATGTATTTCTACAGCAAAGATGCTGGTGTTCCTGTTAAATATGTTCCTCCTACCTTTGCGTTGAAAGATATTCCAAAACACATTCCCAGGTTCAAAGACATTCAACGCGATTCGAGCGGATGCAGGCTTTGGTGGCTCGAATGGGGCGGCGAATTAGACAGAGTATTTGATTCTGAAGAGATAAAAAATGAACTATGGAAAGTGATATACGGTGTCTGGGACTACATCAAAAATTCCGGAACTTTCGAAAATGTGGATAATCTCACACTCGAGTGGGCAAGTACCATCCCCGGAAAACGGGAAAGCCGTAGATTTGAAGGTGATTATACCCTGATACAGCAAGATATTGTCAATCAAACGCATTTCGAGGATGCAATTGCTTACGGAGGATGGGCGTTGGACCTTCATCCGTCAAACGGGGTTTACAGCAGTTATCACGGGTGTACACAATACCATAGCAAAGGGGTTTATACCATTCCTTACCGCTCCATTTACAGCCGGAACATCGGGAATCTGTTTTTGGCAGGACGGTTGATTAGTGTTTCGCACGCAGCTTTTGGTTCCACAAGGGTCATTTCAACAGGTACCTTGTGCGGACAGGGTGCAGCCCTTGCTGCAAAAATTTGCTTGGTAAACAGAATCCTGCCAGCTGATGTCTATGAGAAAAAATTCGTCAGTGAATTGCAGCGGAATTTAATACAGACCGGGCAGTATATTCCAAGGGTAATGTCAAAACCTTCCGGAGACCTTGCGGCAGAGGCGAAATTATTTCCTTCCTCGACTTTGGTGTTGACAGAACTTTCCACGGATGGGACCTGGAGGAAATTGACCCAGCATTCGGCTATGCTCCTTCCTTTTGAGAAAGGGAAAATCCCCCAGTTTACCCTCACATTTAAAGCGGATGAACCTGCAAATATCAATATCAGTTTTATTCTTAGTCAGCGGTTAGGCAGCTATACTCCTGATACTGTCCTTGCAACAAAGGAATTTCATCTCTCTTCCGGTACTTCAACAATTGAAATTGATTTTGATTTGTCCTTGAATGAAGCCCAGTATGGCTTTTTACATATTGCTAAAAATGACAAGGTAAGTGTTGCCCAGTCGGCTGTTCGGGTAACCGGTATTCTATCCGTATTTAATCGGGGGATACAGCGAAAAGATGACAAGTTCGGATTAGATGAGATTCCTTTTTACTCTCCGGATCGTCGTCCACAAGGAAAGAATTTTGCCATGATAATTACTCCTGGACTTATGGCTTTTGATGTGGAACAATTGAGGACGTTTACCTTCAGACCGGCCGGAAACCGGACCAATGCCTGGGTAGCAGCCTTAAAGGAGGAACAACCGGTTTTGAATTTGAAATGGGAAAAACCTCAATCGGTCAGCTCTGTGGTTTTGTGGTTCGATACTGACTTTGATCATCCGATGGAATCCTGCCTGATGGGACATCCGGAGAATATCATGCCATTTTGTGTACAGAAGTATAAAATCATGGATGATAAGGGGCAAGTAATCTATGAAGCAGCTGAAAATCACCACTCACGCAATGAGATTCGGTTCGAAAAGGTTGTGCAGACATCGGCGTTAGCAGTACAATTTATTCGTAAGTTTGAAAATATTCCGGTTTCCCTTTTTGGTTTGCAGGTATTTTAATGATTATAGAAATTAATCAAGAACGTGATGAAAATTGTCAAACTTCTGATCCTATTTTCAGTTTTATGGGGATGTCACTTGAATGCGACATGCCAGCATCTTTCGAAAGGAAAAACGGAAGTTAAAACAATCGCTTTCTCTGAACTTGGCAGTTCCGGCATAAAAATTCTGGAAAACTATTCCGGAATGCCCGATTCCAGCGGTATTCTGGGTACTTATGAACTGAAAGTCGGGGATTTCAAAAGAGGTTGCTATTACAGCGACAGACAACCTAAAAACAGTTGGGCTGCAGGCGGAAACCAGTATGCTCCCTATATCCTAAAGGAAAATTTCGATCGGATTCTGGATGAAAAATTCAGTTTCAGGGGAATTTTTCTGGTTCTTGAGCTGAAAAGTGACGGTTTTCTCGTCTTGTTACCGGTCTCTGATTCACAGACCATGTCCTGGATAGAAGCCACGGACACTCATACCTTGAAACTCTATTTTGGTACACTTGGGACAAAAACGGTCAACTGTGATGTCCCGCTAATAGCATGGAGCAAATCAGACGATGTTTACACTGCCTGCAGGAAAGTCTGGGAACTGGCAATTGAATCAAAGCCTGTAAAGGGAAATACTGACTGGCGTTACAAGAAGAAGTACAACGATTGTTTCAAATACCTGGGCTGGTGCAGTTGGGAGGAGTATAAAAAGGAGATCAGCAGTGATCTGTTGGTTAATGTAGCCAGGAAAATTGAAAGCTCGGCAATCCCGGTAAGATATATTCTTGTCGATGACGGACACCAGAACGGAATAGCAGAGGGTACCAGGTTAAAGAGTTTTACTCCCGATCCTAAGAAATTCCCGGTAGGTTGGAAACCATTTCTGGCTATGCGGAAAGAGGATAAAATAAAATGGATGGGAATTTGGCACAGCTTCGACGGGCTTCAGAACACCATTCACCCGGACAATGATTTTGGGGAATTAAACAAGCACCTGATGAAGGTTACTCCGGCAAATGCAAATTTTAAAACTGGTTTAGCTAAGGTGCAATCTGCAGATAATAAATTGGTTGATGTCGTGAGTGCGAATCAGACTGGAATCGTGCCTAAAGACAATCCGATATCTTCGCAGGCATTTTATGACGCGCTCATTGGTTCGGTTAAAAAATGGGGTTTTGATTTTGCAAAGATCGATTATCAGCTTCGAGACCTTTGGTGGTATACTGGAACTGATAATGCTGTGGCAGCCACTGCCACTAATCTGAAGTCCATGGAGATTTCCGCCAACAGGGATCTGAAAGGATTAATAAATTGCATGGCGCACAATCCTGTCTGTCTTTTTAATACCCGGTTCAGCGCCATTACCCGGAGCAGTATGGACTATAAAGTAGGAGATGCACCCAAAAGCAGGCATCATCTGTGGCAGTCGTTCAACAATACTCCCTTGTTAGGTCAAACCGTCTGGGGCGACCATGATATGTTTCATTCAAGTGACCCATATAGCGGTCGGATGATGGCTGTTTCCAAGGCGATGAGTGCCGCACCGGTATATTTGTCTGATAATCCTGACAAGTTTGTCAATGAATACATACTGCCTTTGTGTTATAAGGATGGCGAACTTTTAAGGCCCATTGCACCGGGAGGTCCTCTGCCTGAATCTTTGCTGATACAGCCAATGGAAGAGAAATCCCCTTATAGAGTAATTGCTCCTTTCCAGGATGGTTCCGTGGCAATTGTAGTTTACAATCTTTACAGCAATGTCAAATTCGATTATTGGACGAAACCAACCGGGGAAACAGAGATTCCGGCAACGGTAAAAGGGTATATATCACCTGAAGATTATACCCATGCAGCAGATATGGTTCAGCCATTCCAGGGGAAATGGCAACTACCTGCGGGTGGACTTGTAGCCTGGGACTGGTACGACAGAAAAGGTTACAAACTGGTAAAACGGCTTGAGTTCGATTTAAAGGTTTTCTCAGACAAATTATTTATTATGAGTCCTGTTAAGGATGACTGGGCCATCATCGGTCGTTCTGATAAATATCTTTCCTGTGCGGTAAATGAGGATGTTAAAATTTCAGCTAATAGATTGATTGTAACTATGCACGAATCTGGTCCGGTAATTATCTGGTGTGGCAAAGGGGTGCCAAAATCTCCGGAATTCGTGATGACCGATTTGGGTGACGGCTTTTATGAAGTAAAAATGGCAGTTGGAAAAAAACATGTAAAACTCACTGTTGATAGATAATCAAACTTGCAGAAAATGCTCTGCACCCAATTCTTACCAAGACAAATTCAGATGAAGATATTCAATATCATATTTTTCAGTGTTTTAGTGAGTCTTTTTTGCTCTGGTCAGACTCAAAAACCATTTTTGTCGCAAACTGATTTCCGACCAGCGCAGGTCTGGTCAGACACGAATGGTGTACCCATCAACGCACATGGTGGTGGGGTAATTTTCTTTAAGGGTATATATTACTGGTATGGTGAGCACAAAATGGAAGGCAAATCGGAAGCGACCTTTGCCGATGGGGGCATTCACTGCTATTCCTCCTCTGATCTGGTAAACTGGAAGGATGAAGGTTTGGTCTTAAGTGTTGATTATAAGGATAAAAACAGTGATTTGGCATATGGTTGTATCCTGGAAAGGCCCAAAGTAGTTTACAATGAGAAAAACAAGCAATTTGTAGCTTTCTTCAAACTCTATCTTAAAGGTGTTGGTTATGAAACCAGTAATGTTGGGGTTGCGGTGGCCGACCAACCGACCGGCCCGTTCAGGTATCACCATAAGTTTCATGGCGGAGGGTCTCCCAACGGATCCGGTGATTTTTCTATGTTCAAGGATGACAATGGCAGTTTATACCACTTAACGGTTCGTAAACCAGACAAAGCCTTTGTAATCGGCAAATTGGATAGTGACTATTATTATCCGGAAGGTGATTATTCTATTTGTGAAGGAATTACTTTGCACACAGAAGCTCCGGTGGTTTTTAAACGGGCTGGAGTCTATCATTTGCTGGGCTCTGGATCCAGTGGATGGAAACCAAATGCCGCCCGCTACTTTACGTCAGACAGTTTATTGGGCAAATGGACCTATCACGGAAATCCTTGTCTTGGCTTCAATGGTGTTGATAGCGTTGGCGTCGAAAGAACTTTTGGGGCACAATCATCCTACATCATTCCGGTGCAAGGCATGAAAGATGCTTACATCGCAATGTTTGACATTTGGAAGCCTGAGAATCCGGTCGCAGGCCGGTATATTTGGTTGCCGGTAGAATTTCAGCAAGATAAAATCTCCATTGCTTGGCGAAATAACTGGAATTTGAGTGTTTACGAAGATAATCATGAGAATTTGATCGCTGCGAGTCAGGCAGGAGCAAGCCCATTGTTTTTTGATCCGGCTAACTTCGCATCTGCGGTTATTCAGACTCAAAATTTCTCTGATCCAAATGAATTCAAAGTCAGAGACGGACTTCCGAATTTTTTCAATAAAATTAAAAAGGGTAAGGATGTTACCATTGGATATTTGGGAGGGAGTATCACTAGAGCCGATAATCAGTACCGGTGTCAGGCTACAAAGTTTATTCAAAGTCGATTTCCTGCCGTAAAAGTGACCGGGATAAATGCGGGCGTCTCCGGAACCGGATCAGACCTTGGCGCATGCCGTTTGCACGACCAGCTGCTTAAATACAATCCTGACCTTATTTTCGTTGAATTTGCAGTGAATGGGGCTTACCAGGAAGGTGTCGAAGGCATTATCCGCCAAATCCGGAAATACAATCCATTGATTGACATCTGTTTGATATATACCATTTCGACTGGCCAGACTAAGATTTATGCTGCAGGAAATGTACCGGAGAATATCCGGAATCTGGAAAAGATCGCAGATTATTATGCCATTCCATCCGTCCATATGGGGCTCCAGGCCTCGATACTGGAAAAACAGGGCAAGCTCATTTGGAAATCGGATTCTACAACCTTCAAGAATCAGATAGTATTTTCTGGGGATGGAACGCATCCGCTCGAGGCAGGTGGAAATCTTTATGCTGAAGCCATTGGCCGGGCCTTGCTGAAAATGGAAAACAATGCTGAAGACAAAAACTATAAGCTAAGTACTCCAATACTTACCGATAACTGGGAAGACGCAGTGATGCTGGATCCTAAAAGTTCAGCTACCTTTAGTCCGGGATGGGAGATCGTTAATCCTAAGGCAATTGAGTCATTAAATCAATTTTCTGGTTGGTTCCCCTATGTGATGAAGGCCGAAAAACCTGGTGCCTGGCTTAAATTTAGTTTCAACGGAACGATGCTCGGAATATTTGATATCGGAGGACCGGAAGTCGGTCAGATCGAATTGGAAATAGATGGGGTTCCGGTTCATTTCGAAGAAAAAAGTTCCATCAATTACGTTGTTACTGATAGGATTACAGATTTAACAGCTATCAACCGGTTCAACCATTATTGCAACAACCGTTACCGTGGGCAATGCGTCTTCATTAAAACAAAACCAGGTAACCATACGGTTCTTCTGAAGATTTCGGTCGAAATACCTGATAAAGCAAAGATTCTTGGTAATTCACAGCTTTCAGATATTACCATGAATCCCGCAAAATACAATCATTCAGCTATTTATATTGGAAAAATTCTCCTTCGCGGCACTTTGCAAAAACCTCCGACCAAAATTAAATCACTCAGTAAAAAGGCCTCAGCTTTAAATCTTTTCAGTCATTTTAATACTGCAAGTGATCTCGGAGAAATGTGTGGGATGCGTGCTGATTTGAATGCAGGTGCTTCTGGGTATAATCTTAGTCTCGAAGTGACCAACACTGCCAATTATGCATGGGCAACTTTTCCCGCCCCGAAAAATAGTTGGAATTTTAATAAATACGCCAGGGTCGAAGCTGATATCTCAAATAGAGGCGATTCCCCAGTTGAAGTGACATTGTGGACTGTTGGAGATTTGGGAAGGGAAGCCGTGGGAGATTTTCAGACTTTGTCACCGGGAGAGATGCGCAAATTCTCCTGCAACCTGCGGGAGACCTTTCCGGATGGAACTCCGAAGATTGATCCGGGTCATATCAGACAAATACAGGTAATGATTTCCAAAGCCGTTAAAGGCTCAAAACTCCAGGTAGACAATCTGGTAGTGACAGGTAAGGTCTCACCCTGGAAGCGTCCGGCCGGATGGCTAAAAGTGCCCAAAATAATGGATGGACCACCCGCTGCCGGTCATCTGGTCAGATACAGACTTAAAGGAGACGAAAACAATGGAATATATTGTTTGGTGTACCTGCCCTCTAACTGGAAAAAAAGTAAATCTTTACCTGTAATCATGGAGTATCCTGGAAACATCTATTATGCAAAAGCTTGCTACTCTAATGGACTCCCCGATCAATGCGTCATCGGCTATGGCATGACACGGGGTAAAGATGCCATCTGGGTGAGCCTGCCTTTTATTGATCGTAAAAAAGGGGAGATGGTAGAAAATGGGTGGGGCGATCCGGAGGCTACTGCAGACTATGCGGTCTCCATGGTAGAAGAAATTTGCTCAAAATACAATGGTGACAAGAAAAATATAGTCCTTACCGGATTCTCGCGCGGGGCCATTGCCTGCGGCTTTATAGGATTGCGTAATGATCGAATTGCACCTTTGTGGAAAGCATTTCATGCCTGTCAGCATTATGACGGAGACGGTTGGAATGGCGCGACTATGGAGGGGGCGAAAGAGCGCGCAAGACGCTTTGCAGGACAGGCTGTCTTCCAAACGGATAACTCTGAAGAATTTTTCCAGCCGGTGATGGATGAAATGAAGACGAAAACAACATACGTAAGTTCAGGACTCGGCTTCCATTCATGTGCGATGTTTCTCGATGACCGACCATCCACACAACAGTTAAGGAAATGGTTTAAAGACTTGGTAAAAACCAATTGAAGTATTCAAAAAAGATATCTAACTAACTACTTATACAAAAAGATATGAAAACATCAGACGAAATTAGTAACAGTTGTAATCAAAAATCCGGATGTTGCGAACCGAAGTCCGGTTTGGCGCGTCGTGATTTTCTTCGCCTGGCAGGAATCAGCTCGATTGCCTTGCTTGCTCCAGGACAGATGACCATGGCAGGTCCTTTTACCCGCAAAGACTTTGAAAAACTGGTCCCGGCAGATAAAAAACTGCGTCCAGAATGGGTGAAATCACTCTATGAACGGGGTAAACCAGAGGTTCTGAGAGGTAGTGAACTCAGGTATGTGGGTATGCCGGTAGGAGGGATTGGCTGTGGTCAACTTTACCTCGGCGGTGATGGCCGACTGCTGCATTGGGATATCTTTAATCAGCATATTTCAACAGGAGCCGCTCACTATGCAGAACCATTTATTCCCGATCAAAGACTGATCCAGCGCTTTTCGATAAAAATTGGTGATAAATCCTATCAACTGGATGCCAGCGGTTTTCCAGATGTCACCTTTCGTGGGGAGTATCCGATAGGAATCTCAGAATACACCAATCCGGAAGTGCCTTTCGCCATTAAGCTCGAAGCATTTTCTCCCTTTATTCCGCTTCAGACAGACGATTCATCCCTTCCGGCGACGATACTATCTTTTACCATTAGAAACACTTCTGGCGCACCTGTCGAGGCAAGCCTCATTGGTGAGATGGAGAATGGAGTATCCAGAAACAACCGTTGGCGCGATGGTAAGTTGCGTCTGAAAATCGTTCAGGAATCCGGATTGACAGCACTGCTATTTTCCTCCGAGAAAGCAGAACCTGTGGAAAAACGATCCGATATTGTCTTTGAAGATTGGAGTAAAGGCAATTTCAATGATTGGAAAGTGGAAGGCACGGCTTTCGGTCAGGCACCCATTAAAAAATCAGATATTCCTGACTTGCAGAACGAAGGAGGTGACACCTTATTTATCATCAGTTCGAGTGCTTTTGCAGTCAATAGCCCGGAATTCAGAACGGATAAGGCTGCAGGAAAGCTAATTAGCAGGGAATTCACTATTGAGCGTCACTTTATTGACTGCTGGATTGGAGGAGGAAGGGGGTCACGTTTTGGGGTGACACTTTTCGTCGAAGACCATCCTGTTTACACTATTGGAGGAAATAAGAATAAAAGTCTGGTATTGAGACATATGGATGTTTGTGATTTTGTCGGGAAGAAGGCCAGACTCGAAATTGTGGATGACAATGCCGGAGGTGGCTGGGACAGCTTATTAGTCGGAAAAATCACCTTCGCCGACAAGATCGATGATTCAATTCCATTTGAAAAATTGCCGGATACAGGCTCGATGGTACTGGCATTAACAGGGAAAGCAGGAGATCATTTGAGTAAAGATGCTGCAGTTCGCTTTGGAGAAAAGCAGATAGGCATGCTTGGTCGCAATTTTAAATTAGCTGCCGGCGAATCTACCAGCATTAATTTTATTATTGCCTGGCATTTCCCCAATTTCTCTCTCGATAAGCCTTTGGAAAAAGCGGGTCGCTATTATGCCTCAAAATTTTCTTCTGCCTTTGAGGTTGCCCGCTATATCTCATCAAATTTTGATCGTTTGACAAAGAGTACACGAATGTGGCGTGACACCTGGTATGATTCAACACTGCCTTACTGGTTTCTTGACCGCACCATGCTGAATACTTCAATTCTCGCCACTTCTACCTGTTTCCGTTTTGCTGATGGACGATTTTATGGTTGGGAAGGAGTGGGATGTTGTGCCGGTACCTGCGGGCATGTTTATCATTATGCACATGCCGCAGGAAGGCTTTTCCCTGAACTCGAGCGCGATACGCGTGAGCGGGTCGATTTTGGACTCGCCTTGCAACCAGATGGCGCCATCTATTTCCGTGGAGAATTCAATAAGATTCCGGCTATTGACGGTCAGGCGGGAACCATTCTGAGGGCTCTTCGTGAGCATCAAATGTCATCAGATGGTTCGTTTCTTAAACGCAACTGGCCAAAAATCAAACTAGCCACACAGTGGTTGATCAACAAAGACGCCAACAACGATGGCCTGATCGAGAGTAACCAGCACAATACCCTGGATGCTGATTGGTTTGGAAAGGTGGCATGGTTAAGCGGATTATATCTTGCCTCACTACTTGGTGCCGCAAAAATGGCGGATGAAGTCGGGGATCATGCGTTTGCAAGTCAGTGCCGGGGCATTTTTGCAACCGGACAGAAGAACCTGGTTGAACAACTTTTCGATGGAGAGTATTTTATTAATAAAGTTGATCCCAATCATCTCGATGCTATTAATTCGGGTACCGGTTGCGAAATAGATCAGATGTTCGGACAAAGCTGGGCTTTTCAGGTTGGTTTGCCAAGAGTCTTGCCTCAAAAGGAAACTCTTACTGCACTGAAATCACTTTGGCGTTACAATTTTTCACCTGATGTCGGGCCATATCGTGCGGTATTTAAACCGGGTCGCTGGTATGCCATGGCAGGAGAGGCCGGACTGCTAATGTGTACTTTCCCAAGAAATGATTGGGATTACGACAAAGCCAGAGGGAAGGGATCAGAAGGTTTTGCAGGATATTTTAATGAGTGCATGAACGGATTCGAATATCAGGCTGCCGGACATATGATCTGGGAAGGCCTGGTGACCGAGGGGCTTGCCGTCACCCGTGCCGTACATGACCGCTACCATGCCTCACGCCGAAATCCCTGGAATGAAGTCGAGTGCGGCGACCATTATGCCCGTTCCATGGCAAGTTATGGGGTTTATCTGGCAGCATGCGGATACGAGTATCATGGACCGGATCAGCATATTGGCTTCGCGCCCAGACTTTCGCCTGAAAGCTTCAAGTGTGCCTTCACGGGTGCCGAAGGCTGGGGGAGCTTTACACAAAAAATTACCGGAAGCGAATTAACATCCGAAATCTCCGTGCATTTTGGGATACTAAAACTAAAATCAGTCTCGCTACAGAGTCCGTCAGGAAAAGCCGTTCACGTAAAGCTCGGAACAAAATCTCTTCCGGCCAAAATTAAAAAGGAAGGAGATAAGCTATTGATTACACTGAATAATTCGGTTCAAATAAGCATGGGTGAAAAATTGATAATTGTTATTGCCTGAAAATTAATCAAACTATTGGATGAAATTCAAAGTATCTGATATAGAAGGACTTGATCCTGCAGTAACTGTTATAAAAGATCTAGCTTATTTATTAGTTGATTCGGTTCATGAAAATTAGAAATCTTTCGTTAGCAGGTTTATTCCTGATTATTTTGACGTCGGCACTTTTCTCGCAAAATAAAGAGAACAGCGTCCTATTGCCTTCCCTCGAGAATGTTTTTGCCAATCCTCCGGTATCTACCAGACCGCATGTTTATTGGTATTGGGTCAGTAACAATATTTCGAGGGAAGGCATCAGGAAAGACCTGGAGGCTATGGCCAAAATTGGAATTGGAGGGGTCAACATTGCGCAAATCGGATACAAGGATTCCCCGATAGGAAAAGTGAAGATGTTTAGCGAAGAATGGTGGGATTGCCTGACTTATGCCATGGAGGAAGCTACCCGTTTGGGCATTGAGGTCAGCCTGTTTAATTCCCCCGGATGGAGCGGAACTGGCGGTGTATGGATCAAACCGGAGCAAGCCATGCGATACCTGGATGTGCATGAATACAAGGTGAAAGGACCTCAAAAGCTGGTAATGCAATTGCCGGATTACGCCTCTAAAGAACGAGTTCCACAGTCATCACTTTCCTTTCAATACGAAATTGACAAATCGACTTTCAAATTTCAACAAGTTGGAATTCAGGCATTTCTGGCACCTAAGGGCTCGAATGATCTAATCTCTTCGAGACAACCGGTCATCACCTCAAATCCTAAAATTGAGGGAGTCGAGGCCATGTTCGATGGTAATGAAGCCACAAAAGCTTCCCTATTTAGTTTGCCTGTATCCATCGAATTGAGTCTGAAAGAATCGTTGACCATTCGTTCATTAGAGATTGTTCCGGCCGATATTCCATGCAATGCCTGGTGTAAATTGGAATATCAGAATGTGAATGGTGAATGGGAAAAAGTCCTCTCACGTAGGATCAATCGTGGCGAAACCAGAATTATTGCCTCCGGTTTTCTGCCTTTCGCCCCGGTTTCACAATCGTTTTCAGCCGTCAGTTCAAAGAAATTCAGAATTACCCTAAGCGAAAATGAAACTGCGTCTCCAAAACCAATAGCCAATGCAGATTCGAAAAAAGAGGAAAAAGCGCGAATTGCAGAGATTAAACTCCTCGGAACAATTCTGTTAAACAATTATGCCGAAAAACAGTTGGGAAATAAGGCTGCTTATGATAAAGGAGGACAGACAGCCCTTCTTCCAAATGAAAGCGGATTCGCAATTAAAACAGGAGAAGTGCTTAATCTTCAATCTTATGTGGATAAAACCGGATTACTTACCTGGGATGTACCAGCAGGAGATTGGACGATACAACATTCTGGAATGAACCAGACCGGCGTTCAGATCCATCCCGTTCCTTCAGATGAGGTAAGGGGTTTTTCTGCTGATGCTTTGAACAAAGAAGCGATACAGGCAAGTTTTGATGCCTATATCGGGCAAATACTAAAACATATTCCAGCAGAGAAACGGAAAACTCTTACCAGGATTGTGCTGGACAGCTACGAACAAGGCTCTGCCAACTGGACCGATGGATTTGCCCAAAAATTCAGGTCCGCGTATGGGTATGATCCGATGCCATGGACGCCGGTACTAAAAGGTCATATTGTTGAGAGTCCGGAACAATCCGATCGGTTCTTATGGGATTTGCGCAGGTTGGTGGCCGATTTAATACCCGAAAACTTTTCGGGTGCAATCAGTGAGCGAAGCCACCAAAATGGCTTGAAATTTTGGCATGAACCATATGCTGGTCATGGTTTTCCTGGAGAGTTTCTCAATCTTGGAAAATATGATGATGTACCTGCAGGCGAGTTTTGGGTGGCGGGTTCTCCCGGAGCAGACTTTGCCACCTGCAGGGCGGGCTCCTCAGTTGCAAATGTCTATGGCCGAAAAATAGTGTCCGTGGAGACGTTTACTTCCAACAGCACTTATTTGTATAAAATGATCCCACGCGATCTGAAAATATTGGGCGACTGGGCCTTTGCTCAGGGAATGAATCATTATACCTTTCATGTTTCAGTACTGCAGCCAAACGATGACAAACCCGGAATAAACACCTGGTATGGTACGGAATTTAACCGGAATAATAATTGGTTTCAGGATGCCAAAACCTATGTCGACTACATCAAACGAATTTCGGCACTGGTGCAAAGAGGCCAGCGACAAACCGATCTGGCATTCTACATCGGCGATGATGTACCGTGCGATAAACCCGTCCTGCCTTATACCTTGCCTCCAGGCTACGACCTGGATTTCATCAATTTTGATGCGCTGATCAATCTAGCTAAAGTTGAAAATGGACGGCTGAGCTTCCCATCCGGGGCATCGTACAGGGTCTTGATTTTACCCCCAAGCACTCTGATGCGTCCAGAATTATTGCAAAAGCTTGAGGGGTATGTCAAAGAAGGATTAATAGTTTATGGTCCGAAACCCCTCCAGTCGCCCAGTCTGAAAGGCTTTCCCGTATGCGATGACATGGTGAAGAACCTGGCAGACCGTCTTTGGGGAGCTATTGACGGGAAAAATATCATGCACCACAGCTATGGCAAGGGTCAGCTATTTTTTGGTCAGGGTCTGGCCGGTTTGTTAAAAGTCATTAATTTGACTCCCGATGCAGAGATGCCTGCCGACTTTGTTTTTACCCACCGAAAAGAAGCCGACACGGAAATTTATTTTATTGCCAACCAGAAAAACGAGCCCCGCAAGGTTAATATTTCCTTCAAGGTAATCAATAAACAACCGGAACTTTGGGATCCGCTTACCGGTGAAAGAAGGAAACTTAACCAATATTCCATGAAGGAGGGGAGAACTGTCATTCCAATGGAATTCGCGCAGGCAGGGTCCTGTTTTGTTTTGTTCAGGAATGGCGGAAAACCTTCTGAGGAACAATTGAAAAATTATCCTGATTATACCCAGACTCAAACAATTTCCGGAAAGTGGGAGGTCAACTTCAACAGTAGTATCAATCCTGCTTTTACAAGAACGCTGGAAAAGTTGTCCGACTGGACCTCATCCAGAGAAAAGGAGGTCAAATATTTTTGTGGTAAGGCGACTTATGCCATCGGTTTTCCTTTCGGTGGAAAGCTTCCAGGTAACTGGTACCTCAATCTGGGCAAAGTAGAATCACTTGCAAAAATCAAACTCAATGGCAGAGAGGTCAACACCCTCTGGTGCTATCCTTATCGGGCGAATGTTTCTGATTATCTGGTAAATGGAGAGAATAAACTGGAAGTTGAGATGGTAAACCAGTGGTGGAACCAGCTCATTGGAGATGAACAACCGGGGGCTATCCGCAAGACCAAAGTCTCCGCCCGACTCTTTTGGAAAGCCAATGATTCGCTGGTACCATCCGGATTATTGGGACCTGTCACATTGGAAACAATAAAATAATTTATGATTTTAAAACGAGCATTAGCAAAAGCTTCAAAACGCAAAGTAAATAGCTGAAGTTTCGCATTAGAAATTAGACACTAAAAAAGATAGGTTTTGAGGTCAAAA
>JBAXKJ010000008.1:0-166311 GCA_037137375.1 Prolixibacteraceae bacterium | reverse complement strand
GAATAATCGGGTATTAAGAGCACGTCATCGAAGGTTAATCCTTCGAGTACCACTTTATCTGAGAGAAATGACATGGGTGAGAAATTTGGTAAGACTTTTGTTGCGCAAAATTAAGAAAAATGAGTGAAAAAATGAATATGTTTGGTTAACGATGGATACGTACCGTGAAATATTGTTAAAACATTGGGGGTTTGACCAGTTCCGACCCTTGCAGGAGGATATTATCCACTCGGTTGCTGCCGGAAACGACACACTCGGACTCATGCCAACTGGTGGCGGCAAGTCTATTACTTTTCAGGTGTATGCGCTTTCGGAGGAAGGTATGTGTCTGGTAGTGACGCCTTTGATCGCATTGATGAACGACCAGGTTGATAATCTGAGGGCCAAAGGGATCAAGGCTTTGTCCATCTTCTCGGGGATGACCTCCCGTGAGATCGAAATTGCCTGCAACAATGCCGTCTATGGTGATTACAAATTCTTGTATATCTCACCGGAACGTCTCCTTTCTGAACATTTTCTTGAATACCTGATTCGCTTCAAACTGAATTTGATTGTGGTTGATGAGGCACATTGCATATCCCAGTGGGGCTACGATTTCCGCCCTTCTTATCTGCACATAGCCAACATCCGGAAGTATTTTCCTTCTGTTCCATTACTGGCCCTCACGGCAACGGCAACCAATGAAGTAATCGGCGACATCCAGGATAAACTTCTTTTCCCCCGCAAAAATCTGTTAAAGAAGAGCTTTGTTCGCGAAAACGTCACCTATCTTGTTCGCCAGAAAGAAGATAAATTGGGCTATCTTGTCGATACCGTTACAAAATCGAAGGGTTCGGGCATCATTTATGTCCGAAGCAGGAAAAAATGCCGCGAGATCTCGGAGCTTTTAAGGCAGCAGGGGGTGTTGGCAGATTTTTACCATGCCGGACTGGACCAATCGCTGCGAAGGGAAAAGCAGAACAAATGGATGACTGGATCCTCCCGGGTGATGGTGGCGACCAACGCGTTTGGCATGGGAATCGATAAGCCGGATGTCCGTTTTGTGCTTCATCTGGACCTTCCGGATTCTTTGGAGGCATACTTCCAGGAAGCCGGCCGCGCTGGCAGGGATGGAGAAAGGTCGGTAGCAACCATGATCTACAATGGAACGGACAAGCGGCGCCTCCATAAAATGGTCACCGATGCTTTTCCTGAGATTGAACGCATAAGGGATGTTTACCAGGCTTTGGGCGACTACCTTCAAATTGCCGTTGGCACCGGGAAGGAATTTTTCTACACCTTCCAGCCGGAAGATTTTGCTAAAAAATTCGGCTTTCCTTTTACGTCCGTCCACCATAGTCTGAAGCTGATGGAGAAGGAAGGTTATCTTGAATATACGGATGACCCGGAAAGTTCTGCCCGGGTCTATTTTCTGGCCAGAAGGGATGAACTTTATCGGATCGACACCAAAGTGAAGAACCTGGAAGAGTTAATAGGGATGTTGTTGCGCTCCTATACCGGATTGTTCACCGATTATGTCAGAATAGATGAAGTACTATTAGCCAGAAGGTTAAACGTGACTGCCGATGATCTATATCAAAATCTAAAGTACCTTTCTCAGCAAAAGATCATCCACTACATTCCCCGGAGGGATAAGCCTGTCCTCCAGCTTCTCACAGAACGTGTTCCCAGGGAGAGAATCAGGATTTCCAAAATCAATTACCAGGATCGGAAAGTCAGCTACCAGCGCCGGGTAGATTCGGTTATCAATTATGCGTTAAAAACAGATCAATGCAGGAGCGCACAGTTGCTGGCCTATTTTGGTGAACATGGATCCCGACCTTGCGGAAAGTGTGACGTCTGCACCGGTGAACATCAGTCGGGCATCTCGAATGCGGAGTTTCAGCTGATCTCGGAAAGGGTCTGTCAGTTGTTGCAGAACGGACCCGTGGAAATCAGGCAAATAGTCAGTAATACGGAGGCAAAAGAGAAGAATGTATTGAAAGTTATCAGGTGGTTGCTGGATCAGGGAACACTCGGGATGAATGCCACTAATCTGATTGAATTGAAAAATGGTCAAATTTTGGATTAATGGCTCTGACTCACCGAAGTTTGATTACCTTTGCACGATAGAAGTTGTTTTTTTTATAAATGGGACAAAGATCAATAGATGAATCTCATTTTCCGGATGTTGTGTATTCCCGAAATGTGATTGAGTTTGCTACCGTAGCCAATGAATTTTGCGCTTTTACCGAATCAGTGAATGATTTTCAGAGGAAAGACTTTCTTGGAAAGCTACAAAAGATTTTACCCTTACTTTATTTGAAGGCATCCCTCTTGCCTGCTATTGCTGAGGAAGATGCAGAAGAGTCTCCCGAGAAATTCGTGATGGAGGAGGATTATTCGTATATCCTTCAGAAACTGAGTTCCAAGTTAGGGGAGTTTGATAGTTATCCGGAGATATTCGAACCTGGAACACCCCTGGGTGAGGCCAACGTTGAAGCGAATATTTCTGAGAATGTTGCCGATATCTACCAGGATCTGAAGGATTTTATTCTGGCATACAGAATTGGAACAGTGGAGGTGATGAAGGCTGCATTGTGGGAATGCAGGAATAATTTTGAACAATATTGGGGTCAGAAACTGGTTAACGGCCTCCGTGCCATTCACCAGTTGATATACGGCAATCTTACCATCGATTAGGAATGCCAAAAGCCGGATTTTGAGAATAATGAGTGAAAATATTAAGGAATTTAAGAAAAGTATTACAGATGAAGAGTTGGCGGAACTTCCGCTAGCTTTCTTTGAAGGAAAGATTCATCTGATTGAAAGGGTTGAGCAGCTAACTGATGCAGTCAACTATTTGAAGACGCAGAAGATCCTGGGTTTCGATACCGAAACGCGTCCATCCTTCAAGAAAGGTCAGAATCATCAGGTGGCGTTGTTGCAGCTTTCCACTGCAGACGAGGCATTTCTGATCAGAACTAACCTGATCGGTCTGTCACCCGGACTCATCAGGGTACTGGCTTCTCCTTCCATCCTCAAGATTGGTGCCGCCATCCGTGACGACATCAAAATTCTGCAGCGGATTACTTCCTTTAAGCCTGGTGGTTTTGTTGAATTACAGGAGATGGTTAAGCTCTACGGAATAGAAAATTTCAGTCTGAAGAAACTTGCCGCCATTGTTTGTGGCTTGCGGATCTCAAAATCTCAGCGTCTGACCAACTGGGAAGCCCCTGTCTTAACTGAACAACAACAAATTTACGCCGCAACAGATGCCTGGATTGCCTACGTCATCTATACCGGTCTCACACAATAATTATCGAATGCAACCCGTCGCCAGAGTCATACTTAAGAAAGGCAAGGAGGAATCGATGGAACGGTTTCATCCCTGGGTCTTCTCGGGTGCCATTGATCGGATCGAAGGACCGGTGGAAGAGGGTGATCTGGTATCCGTTGAAAAGAGTAGCGGGAAGGTTATCGGTTTCGGACATTGTGCCATCGGCTCGATAGCCGTCAGGGTTTTTTCCTTCGGGGAAGAACTTCCAGGTGATTCATACTGGACAGATCAGATCCGAAAGGCCTATCAGCTTCGCAAGACTGCCGGACTTACTGACGCGACAGACACGAATGTCTATCGCCTGATTCATGGAGAAGGAGACGGATTGCCAGGACTGATTGCAGATTATTATAACGGAACTGTCGTGCTGCAGTCTCACTCAGTGGGCATGTGGTTGGTTCGGGAGGCTATCGTTGAGGCACTTAAAGAAGTGTTGGGTGATAAATTGGTTGCAGTTTTTGACAAGAGTTCGAAGACGCTGCCTTTTAAAGCCAATATCACTGCCGTTGACGGGTATCTTTTTGGGCAGTCCTCAGCCGGAGTGGTTACCGAATATGGGAACCATTTCAAGGTCGACTGGCAGGAAGGTCAGAAGACAGGTTTTTTTATCGACCAGCGCGAAAACCGCAGGCTTCTATCTCAATATTCCCTTGACAAGGCAGTACTAAATATGTTTTGTTACACCGGTGGTTTCTCCTTCTCGGCCTTAACGGGTGGTGCTACACTGGTTCATTCGGTCGATTCTTCGGCAAAAGCAATCGAGCTGACGAATGAAAATGTGGCGTTGAATTTTCCGGATGATCCACGTCATGAGTCCTTTGTGGCCGATGCCTTTGATTTCATGCAGGAGATCAAAAATAAATACGATGTGATCGTGCTTGATCCTCCGGCTTTCGCCAAACACCGAAACGTCTTATCACAGGCGCTTCAGGGTTATAAACGTCTTAATGCCAAGGCTTTCCAGCAAATCAAGCCGGGAGGCATCCTTTTTACTTTTTCCTGCTCACAGGTTGTGACCAGGAATAACTTCCGCGAAGCCGTTTTTTCGGCTGCTGCGATCGCCGGACGGGAGGTGCGTATTCTGCACCAGTTGTCCCAGCCGGCCGACCATCCGATCAACATCTTTCACCCCGAAGGTGAATACCTGAAAGGACTGGTCTTGTATGTAGAATAACATCGTTCATCTTATTTCATAGAACATTGAATTTTAAAGAATTTGACTTCACTAATGAAGTTATGGATGGCTTAAATGCCATGGGCTTCGAAAATTGCACCCCGGTTCAGGAGTTTGCCATACCGGTTATCCTGCAGGGTAAAGACCTGATCGCCTGCGCCCAGACCGGTACAGGCAAAACGGCAGCCTATCTTCTGCCGATTCTAAACAATATTTCCAGGGAGGGCCACACCGGAATGCACACCCTGATCATTGCGCCAACAAGGGAACTCGTTTTGCAGATTGATCAGCAGATCGAAGGGTTCTCCTATTTTACCGGAGCATCGTCGCTTGCGGTTTACGGTGGGGGAGTAGGCGCTGCCTTCGATCAGCAAAAATCTGCCCTGGTGCAGGGCGCCGATATCATCGTCGCGACTCCCGGTAGGTTACTCTCGCACATCAACATGAAATATTCCGATTTCAGTACGATTCAGACCCTGATTCTTGATGAAGCGGACAGGATGCTCGACATGGGCTTCTACGACGACATCATGCGAATCGTTGCCGAGCTTCCTACCGAACGGCAAACATTGCTCTTTTCGGCGACGATGCCTCCAAAGATCCGTCAAATGTCGGGAGTCATTCTGAAGAATCCGGAGCAGATCAATATTGCCATCTCGAAACCTGCCGAGAACATTATTCAGGCCGCGTATATGGTCTATGAGGGACAGAAGGTGCAGTTGCTTAAAGAGTTGCTCAAGGGAAAAACGGATTACAAGAGTGTGTTGATTTTCACTTCCCGTAAGGCTAATGTCAATGGAATTGTTCGCGAGCTTAGAAGAATGGGCTTTTCTGCAGACGGTATGTTATCGGATCTT
Source organism: Prolixibacteraceae bacterium (assembly GCA_037137375.1). Taxonomy (GTDB): domain Bacteria; phylum Bacteroidota; class Bacteroidia; order Bacteroidales; family Prolixibacteraceae; genus CAINVV01. The sequence goes on along the minus strand of JBAXKJ010000008.1, from coordinate 160,961 downwards.
GAGCAAAAGGAACGGGAAGAGGTCATGCTTCGTTTCCGTAACCGCGAAACGCAGATTCTTGTGGCTACCGATATTGTTTCACGCGGAATTGACATTGACGGGATCGACCTGGTGATGAACTACGATGTACCGAGGGATCCTGAAGACTACGTCCACCGCATTGGCCGGACGGCACGCGCCCAGCTTTCCGGTGTTGCGATTACGTTGATTTCGGACAATGATGCGCACAGCTTCAAGAAAATTGAAGACCTGATTGAGCGGGTGATCATTAAGATCCCATTACCTGCAGGCATGGAGGCGGGTCCGGAGTACAATCCGGCCCTAAGTAGGAAAGCTGCCTTCAGACCATCCTCCGGAGGAAGGGGAGGAAGCCGTCCTACAGCTAAAAAAGATTTCAGGCACCGCGATCGGGGCGACAGGCACGGGCACAAGAAACAAGGAGAATAGCAGACTACTTAATTTTATTGATATCGATCACCACATGTTTGATTGATTGCTTTCCTTTACCGAAAGCATAGGAATAGGAAATGTGGATCAATCCGTCGATTGTCTGGATCAGACAAGGGTAGGAGAAGCTTCCCTGCTTATCGGGAGCATACTCAATTACCTCCTTGGTTTTCCAGGTATGGCCTTCATCGTTAGATATATACAGCGATAATTTGTATCGGCCGTCATCGATATCGTTACCAAAATAGACCCACCTTCCATCTTTTAGAGATTCCAGTTCGACGCTTGCCTCGTTAGGGATATCGGTCTTTTCGGCCAGTGCCCATGATTCGCCGTTATCTTTGGAAGTGCTGAACCATACCCTGGAGGGGGCATCGCCACTGTCGCGCATGTAAGCGACAATTTCGCCGTCTTTCCTAACTGCCAGGGAAGGTTGGATCGGTCCGCGGCCCACAATCGGAAGACTTGGGCGCCAGGTTTCACCATTATCATCGGAGATGGCAATCATAGAAAGGTTGAATCCGTCGGAATAGAGGGGGAGCAGGATTCTGCCGCTTTCCAGGGTTATTGGGTGGATACGGGTCATCCAGCCAAGACTGCGTTTCATCTTGTCTTTGGATGCTTCGATGATCATGTTGTCATATTTTGGAGCGTACCCGGCCCAACCATGGTTTTGGTCGTTCATCTGCTTGAATTTCTTCGCAATTTCATCGGCAAAACTATCATTTGGTTTCAGTAGAATGTTGTCTTGCCAGTCCCATTTTGGGGCGCCTTCACCCTGAAAATTGGTTGAAGTACGGAAGCGGAGAATAGAATATTCCCACTGATTAGCCTGAACGGCGATCCAGAAGAGGAACAGTTTGCCTTTTTTGTTAAGAAATAGTACAGGATTACAGTCGGGGATATTCTTTGTGTCAGCCATCAGAAAGGGAGTGGCCCAGGTGCTAGTGCCCTTTTTCTGCCGTGAGCCCATAATTCTTACGTCGTCTGCTGTTCGTTCGCCGCTTCCCTGGAACCAGGCTGCCAGCAAGTCACCGTTGGGTAGCTGAACGATGGAACTGCCGTGGGTGTGTTCATCCTGGTAAGGGAATACCAGTTCCTGTTGAATAATGGCTTTGGAGGAAATGGTGGATTGGGCTTTTGTAGCAATTGAATTACATATTAAAATGCTGATAATTAATAGATTTCTGATCATTTGAAAGAGTATAAGAAGTAGCAGAAAACGGTCTTCAAGTTACAATACATTTTCAAATCAGGAAATTCGTCCTCAATGTTTCTTACCGAAAGGGATGGTGATGCCCAGCCAAGGACCGGCAATCAGTGCAGATTCTGGAACGAAAGGAATGAATAAGCCATAATCCAATCCGACATTCCTGATGAGTGACCGGGCGCCGAAGGATAGTAGTAGGGTGCTTTTGGAGCTGGTGGGAAATAGGTAGTTTTCTGAAAGCAGGTAGAATCTGGGACTGACTCGCAACATTCCATTTAAATTGAGCATCGGGGAATTTGATATTTCTCCTCCTGCGAAAGCGTAACCGACACCCAGGCTTAAATTTGCATCCCGTGAACCAAGGGTGGCAATACCATAAAAAATCCCAAATCCTGTACCTGATTCTCCCAGAACGCTGCCGGCAAGGACTCCAGCTGCCAGATTAAATTTATCCTTGGAGACAGGTATGGAAAATTTGGCTGTGACCCATACCGGAGTTGGGGTTCCGTCAAAAAGAAACAACGGGACTGTTCCGCCGCCGACTGAAAAATAATCAGTTAATCCAATGGCAAACGAATTGAACATCACCCAGATATTCTGATAATAACCTTCGCCTTTTTTCAATCCGTATCCATTTGGTGAAAAGAAGTAGCGCGTTGCCTGCAGATTTGCAGAATTATTTTGATCGCCGTTTTCAGTTATTGCACCCAGACTGATTATTTTTTTTATGTCCGCTTGATTAAGTGTTATTTCCCCAAGTTGGTCAGATTTGAATACCACTTTCACCGAATCGCTGGAAATGATTTTTCCTACATAATTGTTACCGTTTTTGGTCTCAATACCGAATTTTTTTGGCTCGGATTTTTGCTGGGCACTATTTGATAAGGCTGTTATTAGAAGAAGAATGCTCAGGCCTAGTCGTATATATGGAGTAATATTTTTCATAGTTAATTGGACTCGTTTGGATTCGTAAAGTTATGCAAAAGTCTCATTCATTTATGTTTGTAATTCATTGTTAATTTGTTAGTTTTGATCAAGCCTAAATCTAAAGTTATGAGAAGCGCTATAATTTCCATTACTTTTCTTTTGATCATGTTCAAATTTAGTTGGGCTCAAGATACAATTACCAGAAAAACCGGTGTAAAGATCATTTGTAATATCATAAAGGTTGATTCCATAAACATCCATTATCATATCCGTAAAAAAAATGGAACAGAGGTAAAAACCTTTCTTCCACTTGAAGGTGTTTTTGAATATAAATATGGTCCCAAATTGGAAAGGCCAAATTTCTGGTTCAATGTTGGAGTTGGGGCTGGAACGGTCATCGGAGGATTTGATAGCAACCACACGGATAATGCAGTAGGCCCATCGTTTGGAATCAACTTCTCTTCTCAAATTAAAAAGGGACTTCTTTCGATTCGTTTTATTTACAATGAAGAGATGGTTTTCTTAAGAATGTCACCGAAGCAATCGGTTTCTGATTTTGGCGTACTCTATGGACGAATAGCAAAAATTCCATTAGGTTTTGTTTCTTTATCTGGCGGGATTAGCCGTGTATTCGGAGAGCAACGTGGAGCCTTTCAGAATTTGAGCAACTACACCTTTAACTACGAACAAAAGACTTTTAGCACATTTGGAATTCCATTAGAAAGTCAGCTTTTTTGGACCCCATCTTCAGTCATAGGTTTTGGAATATATGGGTTTGCAAATATAAATCCCGAGAAATCATTCTTTGGAGGACTGTTCTGCATCCAATTGGGTAAGCTAAAATACAAATAATCAACTCATTATGAAGCCAATTTATAAAATTGCTTTTACTTTATCCATCCTTTTAATTGCAGTTTCCGCCTCTGGCCAAATCAATCTTCTTGAAAAGGGAAAGAAATATTCTGTTATGAAATTGCAGTTAAAAAACAATCGAATAGTAAAGACAAGAAGTTTCAAGTTATTAAATGATTCTACTATTGAATTAAATCATTATTTGAGTGGGGAGTATGCACAATTGAAAGTTCCGGATGTTATGACAATTTCAGAGAAGAAGGGATCCTATGCAGCAGCTTATGGAGTTGTAGGTGCAGGAATTGGTTTATTTTCATGCTTGATTTCTCAAGTGAATAGCCCGTATAGCTTTGGACCTAAATTTGGTGTATCCGTTGCATTCGGAGGAACAGTTATTGGAGCATTAATAGGCACTGCATTTGGTGCATCCATCCCCAAATGGAATAGCCTTGAATTTTCAAATAGACAAACTTCCTATTTAATCAGAATCTCCCCGAATTATGATTTGAGCAGTTATGGGATTGCAATAAATTTGGGATTCGATCACTCTAAAACCAAACAATTTTGAGAATTTTAGATATCATTTATAATTTTCAAAAAGTCTTCCAATTTGTAAGCGCCATCCACTGTTCTCCTTTCGTAAACCATAAAATACCGGTAGTTATTGCCCGCTTTACCTGCCCAATGTGCCCCAAGTCTTATTTTGGGTTCGGCATCAAGATGGTCGCCCTTGGTTTCCAGTAAAATAGTCTTACCACTTTTTGTGTGAATGATGAAGTCGGGGTAATGGTTGATAAACCCGTTGATCCGAAACCCTCTTCTTTCAATGTTTCTGGTCCAAAAAGAGATATTGTTCATGTTACCAATCTCATTGATCACCCGTTCTTCGAAACCGTTCATACTGCCTTCCTTCTCATATAGGGATTTGGTGATATTTTTGGATGTTTCACCGGGGGATATGATTTGGGGTAACAGAAAAGATGGCTTGATAAATACTTTGTCTGTATCCAGAAAATCTCTGAATTTCTTCTCTGCGAAGCGGTCAGAAAGTGATCTTATTTTTTGCTTGATCTTGTCGGTATAGGTGTATTCGTTGTTGGCAAAATCATTGAACTGTTCGTCTTTAAAATCTTCTAATATACGGTTGATGTATTTTTCAATTTCCTTATCCGGAATTGGGTACATATTCCCGATGATGTCCATGATCCTTTTCGTGAAATTCTTTATCCGGCTATTCTTCCTTTCCGGATTAAGAATATACGTCATCACGCTTTCCTTGACGGCGCCGTCAAGCCTTACAAAAGTAGGAGTGTGTTCCTTTTTTGTTTCGTCCAGATCTACTTTGTAAAGTTCGGAAGTGATGTTGTCAAAAGCAATGTTGGTATCTTCTTTGCTAAGGGCAAAACCGTCCAATAGGTTCTCCTTTTCTAATGGCAATTCCTCTTCTTTTCCTCCAAACAAGTCACTGACAGGAACTTTCAAATAGAATTGTGGTAAATTGATCTGTTTTGCCTGCTCTTTGAAGATTTCTTTGATGGCGTAGGTTTTCACAAGTTGTTGTATTTCGTTAGGCAATGCTGATGTATTGGTCGCATTTAATTCGGAAACAATTTGTTCAAAAGCTTCGGTCTGTTCAATTGCAGTTTTTTCAATTTCAGCTATTGATTCACTTGGTAATACTTCTGTCGAGGGAACGGATATCCTGGAAGTATCAATATCAGCAGTAATATCTTCGTTTTCTTTTTTGGAGTCGCTGAAAAAGGTGAGTTGTACTAATGGATCTTGTTTTCTGGTTTGTTCGGCGATAAAATTATCAGTCAGTTTATAATCTTTGTCACTGAAACCGGCTTTGTTCAGCCCTTTCACTATGTTATCCAAAGTTTCCAGAAACTTCGAAGAGGCGGTTAACACATAACACAGATTTAACAAAGGGAAATTGTGTTTCATGACATAAGGTTGTCGCAATACCCTACCGAGGATTTGTTCAACATCAACAGGCGAACTCTTGTCTGCTAATGAAGCCAGAATGTATGCAAATGGACAATCCCACCCCTCTTTCAAGGCGTTGATGGTAATGATGAAACGCACTTCGCAATCTTTGCCCATCAGGTCAATCCCTTTGATTTCGTTGATGCAAGCGGTCTTGATTTTTATTTGGCTTTCCGGGATCTTCAGCTCAATCAGCTTCTCTTTCAATTTCTGAACATTGGATTTTTCTTCCTCTTCGTTGAGGAAATCCTTGCCGTTTTTCGGTTGTGCCTGGAACAGAACAATAGGACGGATGTATTTGCCGCCATTCTTTTCTTCATCGATCGCTTGTAACTCCAGCCGTTTTTGCAGTTGCAGACTTGAATTGATGACCTCTGTTTTATCCTGGTGATTGTAGACAATAACTGGCAGCTTCACCATGTTTTCCCGTTTCAATTCCATGGCATCAATGAAGCTGATAATGTTGCTGTTGTTCCTTGGCGTTGCAGTAAGATCAAGGATAAAGCAAGGATTAAATTCCTTCAGCATGTCCACACTCAGGTTAGTTTCTGCATTGTGACTTTCATCAACTATCACCAATGGATTCAGGTATTTCATCACCTTCATCAAAGAGATTTCTTCTTCTGTGCCCAAAAGTGTTTCAAAAGATTGCAATGAACCGTTCTGTTCAAATACCTTTCGTCCCTCTTTGTTGGCAGTGCGGATACTATCAAAGCTGAGCACAAAAATATTCAATTGTTCCTTCACGGAAGTGGCATTGAAACCGCTTCCTTGTAGCAAGGCAGATTTGTCGAAAACTTCGACTTTGTTGCCAAAGTGCGAATTGATTTTTTGGCGATACGGATGGGAAGTGTCTTTCAGGTTCTTGATGGTTTGGTCTAGAATGGTGATAGAAGGCACCAGCCAAACAACAGCTTTGTGTCTGTCGTATTCGAAAGCATCAAAGATGGTTTTAATAGCATTGCAGGCGATAAATGTTTTACCTCCTGCCGTTGGGACTTTCACACAGATATGGGGTACCCTGGGCACATTATTTTTGTAGGGTTCGATGGCAGTTCCTGAAAAGGGGAACAACGGTGTTCTTGGGTGGTTGACCCAAAAATTATAAAAGGCTTCTTTCACCTCCTTAGTTTCCTGCACTTGATCCAGGAAGGAAGATAAGTCGTTGATTACCTGCTGTTGGTAAGGTTTAAGTTCCATGGTTAATTGCCCAGTTGCTTGTTTTTGTCAATTCCTTTGGCATTCAGTTTCGTAACCACCTTCTTCCCGGTTGTATTTTCCAGTTGTACCCGGGCTGCTTTTGCAACGTTTCCGCCCTTTTGGGCAACAATTTTATTTTCGGTGAAGGTTTTGGGTTGTTTGTCTTTCGAAATTTCAGTGGTAGAAGCTTCGGCAAGCATGTTGAGTACCAACTCAAGATTTGTCATATTGTCGCGAAGATTTTCCTTTTTCAGATCTTTCAAATTTTTATACTGCTTGGTAGTCAATCCGCTCCAGGCTTTGGTAATTTCGTCGGTTAGGATGGCGAATTCCTGACCTTTTTTTACGCCGCGGTCTTCCCATTCATCGGTTAACTCCTTGCGAATTTCGATGCTTTTTAAACGTTGATTGATCCACTCTTTGCTATAACCTTTACGCAGATAGGTTTCCATTAGTCGGTCGATGCCCAATTCGGGATCTTCAATTTCATCGATACGTTCACGCCCAACCTGTGCTAACCACATTTTAAATGGCTCGGCCTTGTTCGATGGAATGCTTTGAATTAAGCGGAACAATTGCTCAGTATCAAGAACATCGGTTTTATAAAATTTGCCGTCGGTAGATTGCATTTTCAGTTGGTTACAATTTGTAACCGACTCGTTTCCCTCTTTTTTTAGTCTATGCTTCAGTACTTTCCAATAATTGTTGGGATTAGGGCTATCTGTCAGGATCGCCACAATATCAACTACCGAGAAATACCATTGCTCATGTTCTGCATCCCAATGGGTTCTCACCTTTTTGTCCTGAAACAGTTGTATTTTATTCTCTTGTGACATTGCTTAGAATCTTGTTATATCCCTTGGAATCTTCTTGAAAATAATATGGTGCCTGGTTGTAAATTCTTTGGTAAGCAAGCAATTGTCGGCATAAATCACATATTGCTCAGCCTTGGTTTTCATGGTTGCCAGAAAAGCATGGTCGAGGGTGGTAATTTCGTTGGGTTGGTAATTGAAATAGAAAGCGGTGTTGTTGCATTTGCCAAGGAAGCTGTCTGAATCAGATTTGTTAGTAATTATCTTAGTGCTTCCTTCGTTCTGTTCATTCTTTATTTCTGTAAATTCTAATCCAGACAACGACTGCCTGGTTTCGCTATAATAGATGTATTGCCTGATTTTCTCCACACCAACGCTTTCATTCAGGTTCCCGTCTTCCTGAAAAAGGGGTTGCCCCAATTCGTAGTAATCGAAACTTCCACCGGTACCTTCAGCGGTTGGTGAGCCAGCCGAGCCATAGCCCTTGATTACCCTCTTGACGCGCTCGGCCGTGATGGTTTCGGCATAGTCTTCCATTTCGATGAGGATAAATTTACGGTTGCCTCCATCTTGTTTGTTGAGGTTGAGAACGGCGTGGGCAGTGGTGCCTGATCCCGAGAAAGAATCAAGAATTATATCGTTTGAATCAGCTATTTGACAAATTAAATCCTCAATTAATTCAGCTGGTTTTGAAAATTCAAAAATTCGCAAATTAAAAATTTTCTGTATGGTATTTGTTCCATCTCGGGTGAAATAATTGGCTCCAATTATTGATGAATAGCCAGTAACTCCATCTTTTAACTCATCGAGAAACTGTTTTTTTCTTGGACGTCCACTGGATGATTTTGGCCAAATAATTCGGGATTCAATGATTAATCTTTGCATTGAATTTCTATCATACCGCCAACCCATCTTGGGTTTTCCATAGTTTATGGTAGTCCCTGGATCAATTAGATCATAATGCAAATTGGGTCTTTGTTTTTCATCTAGCAATCCAACCATATTCGCACTCTGCCATGGGCCCCTTGGGTCATTATCAGGATTAGAATATTTATTATAATCTCTTGCTAAGCCACTTAATGCAGTCCCATAACATATGACATATTCATGATCATTAGACACTCTGTTAACATTCCTATTATCTTTATTTTGTCGTGACTTCCAAACAAATTGGCATACAAATTTATTTTTCCCAAAAATCTCGTCACATATCAATTTTAGGTTTGCTTGTTCATTATCATCGATAGAAATAAAAATAGCACCATCGTCAGCCAACAATTTATGAAGTAGTTTCAGCCTGGGATACATCATGCACAGCCATTTATCATGCCTTGTCAAGTCTTCTGCCTCTTTCCCCACTACCTGTCCCAGCCATTTTCTAATTTTCGGATCATTTACATTGTCGTTATATACCCAGCTTTCATTGCCGGTGTTGTAGGGAGGGTCGATATAGATGCATTTGATCCGGCCTTCATATTCAGGCAAAAGAGCCTTTAAAGCTTCCAGGTTATCGCCATGAATTATTTTGTTACCGCTGTTAGTTTCGGCTGTGGTTTGGGCGCCGTTGTCAAATCCGTAAGTGTGTTCCAATACTTTAAATGGAACATCAATATGGTGGTTGATAACTTTGTCTTTCCCGATCCAGTTTAAGGTTGGCATTATTCAGATTAGATTAAACACGAATGATTTCAAAGATACTATTCTCAATTGAGTCAACCATAAAGTTCGGATACTTTAACCTGAAAAGTAAATTCATGAGTCTATGTTAAGTTGAACATTTATCTCAGACTCTCTGTCTTCCAGTTGATATAATTCCTTATTTGAGTTATTCATTATTTTCAATTTATATCTTTGTAAAAAATCTTGAATCATGGAAACGATTACACTAAAAATAAACACCCGCAAAAGCAAGGGTAGAAACCTGGTCCGTCTTATTAATGAACTTGAAAAGGATGGATCTGTAGAAATTCAGAAATCCAAGGTTTACAAAGACATCGAGACCGCCATTAGGGAAGTGAAAGAAGGAAAGGAAAAGCCCATCAGCGAACTGTTTAAATGAATATTGCACGCTATTTTTCTTCTATTTTTAATTCAAATTTTAAACGGTTTATCAAGAATTGTCTTTCGTTTAGCCGTGATCTTCCCCAATCCAGATAAATAAATAGCCCCAATGGGCTATTGGGTAAAACAAAAAATGAAATTAGTTTTGGCTCGCAGTCTTGAATGAGCTCCAATTTCTTCACCATCTTTTTCTCCGTTGAATAAATAGTCGTTTGATCAATCACTGTTTTGACATGATAATCCGTGTCAAACACGATAATTATTTCTGTTATGCATTAATATTCAATTATATACATTTATACCTATGAAGAAGAAATCCATTTTCGAATTAATCGCCTTTTGCTTTATCTCCGTTTTTATTATGAGTTGTGAGCCAATTAAGGAGTCTGATAATACAGATACAACTGCGGGCAATCAAAGTAGTCCGATAACCGACACCGAAGGTAATAGCTATAAGACTGTCACAATTGGAACCCAGGTTTGGATGACGGAAAACTTAAAAACAACAAAATTCAATGATGGCACAACCATCCCATTAGTTACAGATGGATATGCCTGGAGTAATCTTAAAGGTCCGGGATATTGTTGGTACGATAATGATGCGGCGAAAAATAAAAATACTTATGGTGCACTTTATAATTGGTACACTGCTAATACTGGTAAGCTTTGCCCAACTGGTTGGCGAGTTCCAAGTAATGCAGATTTGATTACATTCATGACCTATTTGGGTGATGCAAATACGGCATCCGCAAAGTTAAAGGAAACCGGAACAAGCCATTGGCCATCTCCAAATCCAGATGCCACCAACTCAACCGGTTTTACTGCTATTCCAGGTGGTTATCGATTTAACGATGGTCTATATTACTACATGAATGGCAGTGGTGATTGGTGGTCTTCTACTGAAAGCACATCCGCTAACGCTTGGTACTTAGTTCTTTCCTACACTTCGAGTATGTTAGTGAAATCCACTTCCGAAAAACAATTTGGATATGCAGTTCGCTGTGTAAAAAACTAAGCGATTCTTTGAAGTTGATGGTATACGCTCAACTATTCCCATTAAAAAGTTGGTTCGATTTATATGTATGAGGGGGAGAAGGAGCGTTGCAGAGCTTGACGGCGGGACTTCGTTACTAGTTTTGGTCGAAATCCGTTATATTTGTGTAAAGCGCTTACATGAATAATTCAGATCAACAAACCTATCTCAGCAATCCCCAATTAGAACTGGCATTCGATTTCGTTCAATTTACGGGACAGAATCTTTTCCTTACCGGGAAAGCCGGGACGGGAAAGACCACTTTTCTAAAGAATCTTAAAATACAGTCACCTAAAAGGATGGTTGTTGTCGCACCAACGGGAGTGGCAGCCATCAATGCAGGAGGCGTAACAATCCACTCCTTTTTTCAGCTTTCCTTCGGTCCGCAAATACCGCACGACCCCGATAAACCCTTTCCTGCCCTGAATACACAGGAAGGAGCGTACGGCATCAAGCGCTTCAGTAAGGAAAAAATCAATATCATCCGGAGCCTCGATTTGCTGGTTATCGATGAAATCAGCATGGTCCGGGCCGATATGCTGGATGCCATTGATGATGTTCTACGAAGGTATCGCACCCGTTATAAGCCCTTTGGCGGTGTGCAGTTATTGATGATCGGTGACATGCAGCAACTGGCACCCATTGTGAAAGAAGACGAATGGGAAATATTGAAGAACTATTACGACACAGCATTTTTCTTTAGCAGCCGGGCCCTGAAAAGATCCAGCTTTACCAGCATAGAGCTGCAGCATATTTTTCGCCAGAGTGACCGGCAGTTCATTGATCTGTTAAATAAAGTGCGCAACAACCAGATAGACTCATCAACACTTGCCTTATTGAATCAGCGCTATCAACCAGGTTTCAACCCGGATGACAAGGAGGGTTATATATCACTGACCACGCATAATGTTCAGTCACAACAGATCAACACTACTAAGCTGAGTCAGTTGAATATGCCTGTCACCAAATTTAACGCTGAGATAAATGGAGATTTTCCCGAATATTCCTATCCAACCGACCCTTTACTGGAACTGAAAGTCGGGGCCCAGGTGATGTTCGTGAAGAACGATCCTTCGCCCGAAAAGCAATTTTTTAATGGGAAAATCGGAAAGATAACCGATCTGGAAGAGGAGTCGATCGAAGTAACCTGTCCCGGAGACAAATTTGTGATTAATGTTGAAAGGGCTGCCTGGCATAATATGAAGTATGCCCTGAATGAAGTGACCCAGGAGATCGAGGAAGAGGTCATCGGTACCTACAGTCAGTTCCCTTTAAAACTCGCCTGGGCTATCACCATTCACAAAAGCCAGGGACTTACATTCGAAAAGGCCATCATCGATGCCCGATCTTCCTTTGCTCATGGCCAGGTTTATGTGGCCCTTAGCCGTTGCAAGACATTCGAAGGACTCGTACTCAGTTCTCCTATCGCCATGCACAGCGTAAAGAATGATTATACTGTCGGACAATTCAGTGAAGAAGTAGTGCAAAACCAACCAGGGCCTGAAGATCTGGCACTTTCCCGGAAGGAATATTTTCAGCAATTGGTTGGCGAAATGTTCGATTACAGACCGGTTATCAGACAGATTCAATACGTTCTGAAATTGTGGGAGGAGCATTCCACTCAGCTGCTTGGTAATTTGAGCTTTGCTCTAAAAGGCATGATCAACCCCGTCCAGACTGAAATGATTGAGGTTGCAGTCCGCTTCGAAAATCAGATCAGGCAATTGCTTCCCCTTACTCCAAACCCCGAAGAAAACCAGCAACTGCAGGATCGGATCATCAAAGCCACAGCGTTTTATTCAGAAAAGTTGGAGCAACTTCTTGAAAAGCCCTTGAGCGAAGCAATTTTTGAGAGTGACAATAAGGCTGTTCGCAAGAGTATCGGAGAAGCGACCGATAAGCTCCGCAAAGAAATCAGGGTCAAGAAAATCTGTCTCGAAAATTGTTCTTCCGGATTTAATGTTAAGACTTACCTGGAAACCCGGTCAAAAGCGATCATTGAAGTCGAGGAAACTGTTCGTGGAAGGAAGAAATCAGAGGGCGGGGCTGCCATCTCTTCCAATCCGGATTTCTATACCCAGCTAAAAAAATGGCGAGCAGAAAAAGCGGAATTGATGCAGGTTGAGGTAGCCCGAATCCTGGCGCAGAAGACCTTGCTGGAAATCGTCCAAACCCTTCCCGTAACCGGGAAAGAGCTAAAGGAAGTAAAAGGTATGGGGGGCGTGCGAATGAAGCAGTTTGGACGCGAAATCCTGGAGATGGTTTTGGATTACCGGACCAGACAAGGGATGGAGGTTCCGGCGGAAGCAGAAAAAGAAGCCTCAAGGGCTGGGATGGATTCGAGACAACTATCGTACGAACTTTTTAAAAACGGACTCACTGTACCTGAGATTGCCCGCAACAGGCAGATGGCCGTTTCAACTATTGAGAGCCACTTGCTTTATTATGTAGCTTCCAGGGAAATTCCAATAGACCGTCTGGTAGAAAAGAAGAAGGTAAAAGCGATTGAGGAGTGTTTCGAGCTTAATAATTTCAGACAAATTAGCGACCTGAAGGCAAAATTGGGGGATAAATATAGTTATGCAGAAATAAGATTTGTCCTGAAGCACCTCGAAGTGAATTACTGAAGAATTTTTATTTTTATTTTTTTAGTAATTTGCAGCTAATTCTGTGAGAAATTCGCCTCAAGAATCAGGTTCTTCAAACACTAAACTATGAAAAAATTTATTCTGGCACTAGATCAGGGTACTACCAGTTCACGTGCAATTGTATTTGACCACGATGGTTTGCCCGTTTCCACGGCACAAAAAGAATTCACTCAGATTTACCCGCAACCGGGTTGGGTGGAACACAATCCCGAAGAAATATGGTCTACCCAGGCAGGCGTTGCTGTGGAAGCCATGACCCAGGCAGGGCTTAGCGGAAACCACATAGCTGCACTGGGCATCACTAACCAAAGGGAAACAACCGTTGTGTGGGACCGGAAGTCGGGGAAATCCATTTACAATGCCATTGTCTGGCAAGACAGACGAACGGCAGCGTATTGTGATCAGCTGAAGAGTGAAGGTCATGGGAAGATGATCCTGGATAAGACCGGACTGATTCCAGATGCCTATTTCTCCGCCACCAAGATCAGATGGATTCTTGATAACGTTGAGGGAGCCAGGGTATTAGCAAAAAAGGGACGGTTAGCCTTCGGCACCATCGACACTTGGCTGGTTTGGAACCTGACTAATGGAAAATTGCATGTCACAGATGTCTCCAATGCTTCACGGACTATGCTGTTCAATATTAATACCCTCCAATGGGACAGCGAATTACTCGAGCTTTTCAATATTCCGGTCAGCATCCTGCCGGAAGTGAGATCTTCAAGTGAAGTCTATGGCATGACTTCAGGTAGTTTTGGCAAACCCATTGCGATTGCCGGAATTGCCGGTGACCAGCAGTCTGCGCTTTTCGGGCAGATGTGCGTCGAGCCCGGAATGGTGAAGAACACTTATGGGACAGGCTGTTTCATGATGATGAATATCGGGGACAAACCCATTGAGTCAAAAAATAAGCTTCTTACGACGGTAGCCTGGAAGATCGGGAATGAAACAACTTATGCACTCGAAGGGAGTATATTTATTGGAGGAGCTGTGGTTCAATGGCTTCGCGATGGATTGGGTGTCATCCGAACATCCAATGATGTTGAGAAACTTGTTGCCAAAGTCAAGGATAGTGGCGGTGTATATTTTGTTCCGGCATTTGCAGGATTGGGAGCTCCTTACTGGAACCAACATGCACGTGGCACGATTACCGGAATCACCCGGGGTTCGACGGCTGCACATATCGCCCGTGCTGCACTCGACAGTATTGCCTACCAGACACTCGAAGTCTTGCTGGCGATGCAACAGGATTCAGGAGTCACCATCAGAGAATTAAGGGTTGATGGTGGAGCTACCGTCAACAATTTGCTGCTTCAATTTCAGGCTGATCTCCTTCAAACCAAAGTGGCCAGGCCGAAAATCACTGAAACTACTGCACTCGGAGCTGCCTATCTTGCCGGATTGGCGGTTAATTACTGGAAAAATATCCAGGAGATTCGTCAGCAATGGCAGATAGACCGGATTTTTTCGCCGGGGATTCCGGAGAGTGAAACTATTTCACTTATCAGCGGCTGGAATCGTTCTGTCAGAGCAGCTACAGCCTGGGCAGAAGAATAGGCAAACAACCAACATCCTAAAACTATAATTAATCAACTTATGAACCCATTTTTTGGAGAATTTTTCGGAACTGCGATCATCCTTCTTTCGGGAGGAGGCGTCTGTGCCAATGTGGCGCTTGATAAGACAAACGGTCACAAGAGTGGCTGGATCGTGATTACTTTCGGATGGGCGATCGGAGTATTTACAGGTGTTCTTTTTGCGGCGCCGATTAGCGGAGCTCATCTGAATCCTGCGGTTACGCTAGCGCTTGTGCTGGCTCACAAGTTTTCTCCATCCTTGATGTTTACCTATATGGCAGCACAACTACTTGGGGCCATGTTCGGGGCAGGTCTCGTCTGGCTGGCTTACAAGAAGCATTTTGATGTTACAACGGATGGTAGTACGAAACTTGGTGTTTTCTGTTCAGGTCCGAGCATCAGAAGCTACGGATACAATTTATTAACCGAAATTATTGGCACACACGTACTTATTATGGCTGTCCTTTATATGGCTGCGCCGGATGTTGGACTGGGAGCTTTGAATGCCCTTCCGGTCGCACTCGTTGTCCTTGGTATTGGCCTATCCATTGGTGGGCCAACAGGCTATGCCATTAATCCGGCCCGCGACCTCGGCCCACGGATCATGCACCAATTTCTGCCTATCCCGAACAAACGCGACAGCGATTGGAAATATGCCTGGGTACCGATCCTTGGACCTTTCCTGGGTGCAGTTTCTGCAGTTGTGTTGTTCCTTTTACTAAAGAGCTAATAATAAAAAAGTTTCCAAAGTTTTATCTACGTGCATAATTTGCATACAGCTAAAACTTTGGAAACTTGATAGATTGTAATCGATTACTTCAGGATCACCTCCAAGACTGGAATCTCCATAGGTGGTTTCAATACTGGCAAGGATAGATTAAGATTCTTGCTCTCTTCGCCGCTGCCGGCGCGATATTTAACTTCCGAAGCATCGTGCAGAAATTGAATATATTTTACCTTGTCTGCTACATTTTTCAACTTCAGATTGCCCATCGGATAGGCCAGCAAGTGGATATATAGTCTGTTTGTCTTGGCATTATAAGTCAGAAGCGTATTAGCCGGAGCAACAAATTCCGCCGGAGCTTCTGTACATCCATAGATTGAACGGTTGTTGTATTTCATCCATTCACCCATGGCTTTTAACCTGTCCTGGGCGCGATAGTCGAATAATCCGCGGGCGGTTGGTCCGACATTCAGCAACAGATTTCCACCTTTCCCAACTGATTCAATTAACAACTCAAGTAATTGAGCAGGATTCTTCCAACTGGTTTCATCACGGTAGTAGCCCCATGATCCGGAGAAGGTCTGACAGGTTTCCCAATATACTTTTTGTCCATTGTGTTCCGGCCATTTTTCGACCTTGTATTGCTCAGGAGATTCGAAATCCCATCCATAGTCCTTGTCCTTCAGGTCGAGACGGTCATCAATGATAATATTCGGTTGCAACTGACGGACCATTTTCAGCAATCCCTCTGAATCCCAGTCGTCGTGACCCTTGCCATTCTTACCAGGAAAGGAGAAATCGAACCAGATCACATCAATCTGCCCATAGTTGGTGAGCAGCTCACGAACCTGGTTTTTCAGATATTCGCGGTATTTGGCCATATCTTTCCCCTTGTTCAGCCTGGCATAAGCGGAATCAGATTCCTGACGCTGTGGGTGAACCCGGTCGATGGTATAGTCGGGATGGTGCCAGTCAATCAACGAATAATAGAACCCGACCCTTAATCCTTCGCCTCTGAGGGCTTCGACATATTCCTTGACGACATCCCTGCCAAACTTGGTGTTGGTAGTCTTGTAATCAGTAAATTTTGAATCGAAATTACAGAATCCCTCATGGTGTTTAGCAGTCAGTACCACATACTTCATGCCGGCTTCCTTAGCCATACGGGCCCACTCTTTCGGGTTGTACAGATCGGGATTGTATTCTTCGAAATACTTCTGATACTGCTCATTGGTCATTCGCTCATTGTTCTTTACCCATTCGTGACGGGCGGGTAAGGCGTAGAGTCCCCAGTGAATAAACATCCCAAATCGGGCATCTGTCCACCAAGCCATACGCTTGGCCTTCTGCTCTGGCGTTTCAGTTTTGTAATTGGACTGAGCCATCCCCTGAAGTGTGAGAAGAATAGTTAAAGCCAGGATGGTCATCCTGAACATTGATCTTTTTTTCATAAGATAATTCTGGTTTAAATGTTGATAATTTTGTTTACGAAAAATAGGCAATAAAAACAACTTTTCAAGTTACCTGAAGCAATTTTACTCTTCGAGAAGATTTACTTCCCTGATATTTCCGGACTTGGTATCCATCCGAAGCGTCTTGATCTCATAAGGCCTGAAATTTCCAGTCCATTTCTTTTTGGCAAAATTAAGATCCAGATTGGCTACAATAGCCGTTCCATTGGTTTCAACACATCGAAGGATAAGATCTTCCCCATTTTCTGCCTGTTTAACGGCAGAAACAATAATATTAGCCGCATCGACAGAAAGGAATGATCCTGATTTTGGAAGGGTGCCCTTGTGAATTCCCTGATAAATGGGGACGCAAGGAGCCATCATTTCCTCAGCGATTCTAACCAGGTTGCTGTGTTGCCAGTTTCCTTTATGTGGTACAAGGATCATCCTGAAGGTTTGTATCCCCTGATCCATCCACAAATGTTCGGCTTTCATGTCCAGTACTTTAGGATTGTGATGGGCATAAACTGCCGACCGTGCTACCGAGATTCGCATATCGCTTCCAGTTACACTGTACCCGTATTTGGCATCATTGAAAACAGCTAGTCCATAATTGCCGGCACCTGTTTTGCCGGTCACATCAATCCACCGCTGACCCGGATCCTCGTCACCATTGGTGGTGCGAATGATGGTTCCGTAAGAGGTTTCATAAGTTGCTACCGGCGATTCCACCTCGACCGGGAAGCTAAATTTCAACATCTTCAGGTGTTCATGCCAGTCGAGCGTCACCTGAGCTTCGGGATTTCTGGATCCTGCATATAGGATCCAGTCGATGGTTAGTGTCGAATTTCCATAAGTCGCAATAGATCTGATCTTACCCCGCAAAAGTCCCTCTTCCAGGATTTTGATGGAGGCATTGCCGAAGGCGCCGATCTCCTTGTTGAAGGTCTTGATGTCGTGACTCCAGGTATCGCTCGGATCATCGATGATGATTGCCTTACAGCCGGTATCACCTCCGGAAAACAGGTTCTTCCCATTGACTTTATCGTACAATCCTATAGAACCGTTATAGGAGATTTGTAATTTAACGAACTCGTTTTCCAGTGTATTCTCAGTGACTTTAACTATCTGCTTTGATGCAGGATTCTCTCCATCCCACAAGCGGAGCTGGCGGTAGCCCATCGCTGGAACCGCCATGCTTACCACCAGTTTTTTCCTGCTTCCAGCCTCGGAAGAACCAGGTGCCCACTGGTGCGGGAGTGCATTGCCTATCTCGTCGTCGACCCTGGAAGACTTATGAGTGGTTCCCCAGTTGTAATCGTATTCGATGTTGCCACTGACTTCCCATGCATGTGGATTAAAGACCAGAAGATACTGTGAATCCGGATCCTCGGCAGCGACCTGCCATTCGAGTTTCTGAACAGCCATGAAGGTCGATTGGTGGGCAATGTCCTGTGCATATCCGTATCCCTCGCGGGCGGACTGCGAATGATCGAAGAGCGAAGATCCGGCCAGACTGTCATGAAACTGCAGGAAGAGGACCTTATGCCATGCTGCGGTGAGCTCTTGTTTTGGATAATGTGCCACCCAGGCGACAGATCCGATTGCGGAGATTTTCTCGGCTGCAACAAGCGCTGCTTCCGAATGACGGTTGCCTTTCTTGATCTCGGATTCCGCAGTATAACAGCCTACTGCATGATGCTGAAGGTCGTCCTTGATGGTTGGTAGATTGGGATTATTCTCTTCGCGGGCTTCCTTAAAATATGTATCAGGAGTGCTGTAGAGGACCTTCGGCGCACCCTTTTCTATTCTTAATTCATTGATTGAACTAATGTTGACTTTCGTTGCCCCGCCACCATGGTCGCCGGCTCCGTAATACGCCATGAAATTCTTCATCGGCTGGTTCCCGTATTGCGCTACCAAATTTTCGACCCGGGAATGAACAGATCCGCTGTCATTGTAACTAAACTGGATGCGATAGGTCAGGACTTTTGTGCCATCGGTGCCTTCCCACCAGAACAGATCGGATGGCAAGGTTTTCTCCCGGATACCCGGACGCATGAAGATGTAATTTTCCATTCCCTGTTTGGTGATAATCTGTGGCAGGTTGCCTGTATGTCCAAATGAATCAGGATTGTAGGCAACTTTCGAGCGGTGCCCCAGCAATTTCTGGAAGGTCAGCTGACCGTAGAGTCCCTGCCTGACCATCGCCTCCCCGGAAGGGATATTCATATCTGGTTCGACCCACCAACCACCCGGAATGCTCCAGCGTCCTTCATCCACCCGTTTGCGGATTTCTTTCAGCATGGCAGGATCATTTTCTGCTACCCACACATAAAACTGAGCCGAGCTGGCTGTAAACTTGAAATCAGGTTCTTCCTTCATCCTGTCGAGGGCCGACTGAAAAGTGCTGTGAACAACGGAGATTCCTTCAGACCAGTGCCAAAGCCAAACCGGGTCGATGTGTGCCTGACCGATCATGTGTATCTTAAATTTCGAAGCCTCCGTAGTCCAGACAAAACCTTCGCTGACATTGCCTGCAAAAAGGTTGGCAGTAGGGGCAAGGACAAGAAATGATGTGCCTGACGCGGCACTCCTGAGGAAATTCCTGCGCGAAAGCTGACTCTTTGATTCGTTTTTCATTGGAGTAATAGGTATGATTCGTCAATTCTATGGTTATAAAGTTAATTTATCTCCTGAATATAACTGTTACGAGGGGTCATTTTTCATTTTTCGATTTCGTTATTATTTTGCTCCAGTGGAATTGCCATCCGCTGGCATACCTTTACCAGCAGATTGCAAATCTGCAGGAGCGTTACCCTCTGGAGCACTACCCGCAGGAACGAAAGCCACTGAAGCGCCATCCGCACTGGAGTGAATTAATCGTATAAATGTCCACCATTTATAAACACAGATAATTTATTATATATTTACCCGAACTAAAAACTACATTTTATGGAAAAAAAGATGGGTAATCCTGCGGTTGTAGGACTTGCAGGTTTCGGGATGACAACAATTTTACTGCAGTTTCACAACATTGGACTCATGGGCCTTGGCCCTGTAGTTGCCATGGGTTTTATTTTTGGCGGCATGGCGCAGTTAATCGCAGGTTTTCAGGAACAGAAGACGGGAAATAATTTCGGGTACAGTGCTTTTGTTGCTTACGGCAGTTTCTGGATTGGTCTCGGAATCATCTGGATGTTAAATTTCTACAAGATTTATGAATCAAGTACGACTGACGTGGGGTATTATCTGGTTGGCTGGACACTCTATACGGCTATCATGTTTGTCGCATCATTGCGCATTCACACGGCCATGGCCATTACCTTCCTAACGCTTTTGCTTGGATTCATACTCTTGGATATTGGTCATTTCGTCGATCCAATATGGAATAAAGTGGCTGGATATGAGCTTTTTGTCTGTGCTTTTTCTGCCTGGTATATGATGGCAGCCATTATCCTGAACGACGTGGCAGGGAAGACTGTTCTCCCATTTGGCACACCTTTGGTGAAATAAAGGAAAGTAAACCTCAGCGAGCTATTTGATCCCGTAATGATCCCGCAGAATTTTGCTGAAGAGCTTTCCTGGTAAGATATATTTGATCACCACGGCTAGTTTTTGTTCAAAAGAAGCGATGACATAGTTTTGACGTGGATTAGAGCATTCCACGATCCTGACCAGTTTTTTTGCCAGAATCTCCGGTTTCCAGCCCTTGGTCTCATCTTTCTCGATGACTGACAGGGTCTTGGCGAACTGAGATTTGTAAGGATCGCTATCCCCGGTAGGGGCAAGAAATCCGCGGCGATTGGCAGTATTACTTGTATTAAAGTCACCTGGATTAATGACTACTACCTTGATGTTGAATTCTTTGACTTCCATCCGAAGGGCTTCGCTGAAACCTTCGATGGCAAATTTCCCTGCAGAGTAGATTCCTTGGTAGGGTAGGCCCATGAGTCCACCGATAGAACTGAAGTTGATTATTTTACCACCGCCCTGTTTGCGCATCACCGGTAAAACCAGCTGGGTAAGCTGAACCAGCCCGATAAAATTGGTATTCATCTGCAGCTTAATGGTATCCAGTGGAAGTGTTTCAATCGGTCCGCCAGTGTGCATTCCCGCATTGTTGATCAGCACATCAATTCGCCCCTCTTTGCTCACCACTTTATTTACCGCCGAAATGATGGAATCTCCATCTGAAAGATCCATGATCACTGCATTTACTGCCGGATCGGTATTGGTATCCTTGCGCACAGTGCCGTAAACGATATGGCCTTGTGCGGCAAGAAGTGAGGCGGTGACTTTACCAAAACCTGATGAAATGCCAGTAATGAAAATGACTTTTTCCATGAAATTAAATTATTCCGAGTGCTTTAGCTGCCTTGCTGATTTTCTCGATGGAAATCTCAACCTGTTCTTTTGTATGTGTGGCCATGAGTGAGTACCTGATGAGGCTACACTCTTTTGGAACGCCTGGAGAGACGACCGGATTGACAAAAACGCCGTCTTCGAGCAACATCTTGGTAAGAAATAAGGCTTTTGTATCGTCCCGAATAAATAGAGGGATAATGGGCGTCTCTGATTTTCCTGTGTCGAAACCCTTTGATTTAAAGCCTTTCAAGGCATAATTAGTTATTTCCCAAAGATGTTGGATCCTTTCAGGTTCACTCTCCATGATTTCGATGGCTTTCAGTACTGTTGCAGCAGAGGCGGGTGTCATGCTGGCACTGAAGATCAGTGAACGTGAATTATGTTTGAGGAAATTGATCGTACTGGAATCGGAGGCAATAAATCCACCAAGAGAAGCAAAAGATTTGGAGAAAGTCCCCATGATAAGATCCACCTTGTCGGTCAGACCAAAATGAGAAGCTGTTCCTGATCCGTTTACGCCGATCACGCCAAGAGAGTGGGCATCATCGACCATTATTGTGGCATTATATTTCTCAGCGAGTTTAACGATGGCAGGAAGTTTTACAATATCTCCTTCCATGGAGAAAATTCCATCCACAACGATGAGTTTGATGCTTTCGGGTGTGCAGTGTTTCAGTTTGCTTTCGAGCGACTTCATGTCGTTGTGCTGAAATTTCAGCACCCTGGAAAAAGAGAGCCGACTTCCTTCGATGATAGAAGCATGATCGAGTTCGTCGAGTAGCAAGTGGTCACTTCGTCCGGTCAAGACTGAAACAACGCCAAGATTTACCTGAAATCCGGTGCTGTAGCAGAGGGCGCCTTCTTTACCTGTCAGTTTGGCCAGTTTCTCTTCCAATTCGATGTGAATGTCAAGCGTGCCATTTAAAAATCTGGACCCTGCACAGCCGGTTCCATATTTATCGATCGCTTTTTTGGAAGCTTCCTTGATCCGGGGATCATTGGTAAGGCCCAGGTAACTGTTCGATCCGAACATCAACACTTGCTTGCCATTGATTTTAACAACGGTATCCTGATCTGATTCTATTACCCTGAAATAGGGGTAAATACCTGCTTCAATTATTTTCTGTGGCAGATCAAATTTCGAAAGTTTTTCTTGTAATATTCCCACTTTTTGCTCCTTAAAAGTTAGTTTGCGTTGCCAAATATAGCAAAATTGAAAAGTTTATTGACAATTTACCTCAATGCTTTAAAAAATCGATGGCTTTTTAACCTAATTTATTTTCGATCTTTTTAAAGTTTCAGCGTCTTTTGCAGGTCTCCTGCCTTGCGTGAATGAAAGCTGACAGTGATATCTCCCTTTCCTTCAACCAGAAATTGATATTCAGTAAAACCGTAACTGGGCACTGAAGTATAGATGATTTCGGGCTTATGCTCCTGATAACTCACTTTATTCGTCCGCAGGTCTGTTATTCTGCCTGAAGCCACCACTTTTGCACCGGTAATTTTCAGCATATCTGGAGTATAGATCTTTGTACTCATGGCTTTCGAAGACATGGAGGGTAGTCCCTTGTCATTTTTAAGCCTGACCCTGACCTGATGAAGGTTCTTGCCGATCTCTTTGATATCGAATACGTCGAGAGTTATTTCAGGAGTCTGTTCGGCGGCGTAAAGGACAACCATTGAATTTCTGTGAACCAGCTCAGGAAGCATAAACGGATGAGGAAGGCGGGTACTCATTTTGACCCATCCACCAATCTCGATGTCACCATAAGTAGGGTGTTTAAATGGTTTCCATTCTTTGTAAAGCTCATTCAGTGCGAGGTAATCGTTGAATTTGATTTGTTCGCGGTTCAATTCCGGATTACCTCCGCCACGTCTGCCTCCTGACGAACTTTCGGTCGAAACGGCTACGGGCTTGTCAACATTATCCCGGTAAGTTTCCTGGGATCTCATGAAAAGTTCTCCCACGAAAGAGTAGGAACCTTCGAGGCAGAACATATGTGAGTCTGTATCGCCGAAGGTGTCGTATAAATCATAAGATGGCTGATAAACATAACCCGGAGTCATTTTGGTCGCGTTCTTACCAATGATGTCGTAGACTGCCACATCCCTGGCATCGACCTTCTCTTCCTTGATGGCCGGGGCCCGCAGCCACATGCCACCCGAATTGTGAAAGGCAAAATTGATCAGGATGTTTGGTCGGGCATGGATATAAGCAGCAATACATTTAGCCTCCATACTAGATAGTGGAAAATTTCCCGCACCACTTTGAATATAAGGTGGTTGCCAGTTGTAGCCCCAGTTTCGGTTACAATCCAGGTAACCCTCACTATCTTCATTGATCTTTCCGTCATTGTCATTATCGATACCTTCTTCACCCAAAATCGTCCATTCGCCTTTCTCTCCGGGCTTCACGGGTATCATCAGCCTGCTGTCTTCAGGATCCGTTTTGTAGTCACCCAGCGGGTCTTTGATCCTCATCATGCAAATATTTCCATCACCATCCAGGTCGTCCGGACCGTCTTCATCTACCAGACCATCCCTGTCGTCGTCTTTCGGTACCCTCACACTACGGCCGGAACTCGGGTTTTGGGCATCATTAAAGAAGTGAGCCCTACCGTCCACATTGACCACAGGAAGGATATAATAGGAATTCTTATCGACCACTTTTTTGATTTTCTCATTTTCGGAGTATTTGGTCAGCAACATATTAGCGAAATAGAGACAGACTTCGCCTGCCTGTATTTCATTACCATGAATGTTCCCGTCGACATACACCCCCGGTTTAGACAGTGCCTCACCCGTTGCTGGATTGTTGATGGTCAGTGCATAAATTTCGCGGCCTTCCTCGCTCTTGCCTACGAGATCTAATTTAGTCATCTTCGGGAAGGTACTATGCAATAATTTTAATGCTTCCACCACGTCTTCATAATTATAATACCTGTCAAAACGGAGCGGAATTTCAATTTTCCCTTTGCTTTCTGCCACTACCGCGAAGGTCAGTAGGCACGATATAATCAGCGTAAATATCTTTTTCATGGTTAACCTCCGATCTTAATTTGTTTGACTCCGGAACCGAAAATAACAGATTCAATTCTGGCTTTGATCAAGCTGTTCTTTTCGGCTTTTATGGTCCAGGTTAACTTCCTGACCTGATTTCCTCCCATATCACCGAGAGGCGTTCTTTTATAGCCTTCCAGAAATTCCAGCTTATCCCCTTCAAGAATGATGATGACCGGTGCGGGTTGCTTGTTCCTGGAGCCCATGGCTGTCGGATAAGGCAATATACCCTGGTTCTCAACGAAGAGTTCCAGCTTGTAAACGCCGGCCCCTAAATCGGTTACCACCTCCTTCATGATCCGAAGATCTGGCAGTTTCTTAGATAACTGCAGGAGCCATGGAAGCTGAACTTTACATAATGAATCGATTTGTGTAGTGGGAGGGGTAGAGGTCACAAACGGTTTGATGCCGCCTATTTCGACCTTTCCCAGGGTAGGATGGTTATAGGGTTGCCATTTGACAAATCCATCCCCATTTAGTTTTTTGTCAATGTATGCAAGGATGGTTTTCTCCCTGTCGTCTCCTTCCGGAGCTGAACTTCTCGCGAACGGCATTCCCATACCTGCCTCCCTTGATCCACCTCCCTCGCGGGTGCGGGTCTCGGAAGCCGGTTTTGGCGGTGTAAAGAGGTTCATACTGAATGATGGCACGCCTAAATGATAATAGGCCCAGAGCTCGAAGGAGCCGTCTTTGTCCGCGTCGGCGGCCAGCCTGTCAACAGAAGCGCCTTTTGCCTTCAGGTAACTCTTGTATTTCTCAGATAAATCGGTATAGAACTTCAAATCGCCTTCCATGGGATTTACAGTGGCACCCAAACCGAGCATATCCATCACGGTTTCAGCGTTGATTTCCCTTCCTCCGCGGCCTCCCATGCCGGATTTAAACATTTCCAGCACCTCATTCATCGAGTACGTTTTTTCCGGATCCGCGCCAATGCGGGCGGCAAAGCGGGCCGGAATTTTCAGACTCTCCAGGTTGACACCGCCTTTGCGGCCTCCTCTCGGCGGAGCCATGCAGAAATCAGAAGTTCCCAAAGTTTGTACCATGGCTATTTCAGGATGGTTAAAGATGAATTCCATGATTCCATATACTTCAGGTGTCTCCCCCGGCCATAATCCTGTGTCCTTCAAATTAGTCTTGAAGAGATGTGGAAAATTGATGCCAACGTTGATTCCACCGGGACCGTCTTCGTTGATCTCGCCATCACCATCGTTATCCAGACCTTCCTGGTAAAGTTTGTATTTTCCCCTTTCCCCTTTCGCAGGATCGGCCCTTAACATAATGCGGGGATCTTTGTCAGAAATAATATAGGTTCCTTCAGGGTCTTCTACCCTCATCTGAGTGATCCAGCCGTCTGCATTAAGATCATCCGGACCGTCTTCATTGACTTGATCATCTTTGTCGTCATTGACGATAAAATCATTGACTGTCCGTTCCCATTTTACTTTTGAGAAGTACCCTGAAGTCGCGTCGGGGTTGGGTAATGGAAGAATATACCATTTAAGATTGCTGGTATAAACTGATGAGTCGAGAAGCATTTTGGCAAGGTATAGCGCTCCTTCTGTGGAGAGCGGGGTCTTCCCTTCGAAGTTGGCCCCAACAAATATTGCCGGAACATTCTTCAGGTCCTTTCCTATTTCAAGAATATTGATTGGATCACCTCCCGGACTATCAGCAATCTTATGGATGGCAATCCTGGCAGGAGCCTTTTGTTGCAAGGCGATAAGAGCTTTCTGTACTTCAGAATTCGTTTTGTACTTGTCGAAAGTTATCCCGTTTTGGGCTCCCACATTGGTAAAAAATGCGAGTAGTACTACCACCCACACGGAGCGTAACACGTTTTTTTGCATTAGAATAGTGTTTGAATAATAAATCTACGCCTGGTCAGTTTTTAACCTTGGTGAAAGTAAAAGATATTTTTCAAACATTTATCTGTTGCCTGGAATTTTTTAAACGTTAAATGAAGCTTCTATTTCTTTTGTACCGGGGTGATCAAATTGCTCTCCAGCCATTTGCTGATCTGTTGTAATCCGCTGAGGGCTGAAGTGTCGTTAGGTCGGATAATTAGTGCTTGCTGAAACAGTAATTTGGCATCTGTATGATTGTTATTAAACATTTTAGACCAGGCCAGCATAATCATAGAATCATAGTCCAACGGGTAGAGGTTTACTACTTTTTCGAAAAGACTGACTGCCGTCTTGTAATCTTTCCTGTTATAATATATCACACCGAGCCAATAGTTGGTAGTGGTATTTAAGGGGTCAATTTTCAGGATTTCTGTATATTCCTCTTTTACTTTTTCCCAATTTTCGATGGCGCTAAGTGGTTTTACGCAACCCAGTCTTGCCTCAATAGCATAAGGTTTCAGCGCAATCGCTTTCTTGTAATAGGAGATCGACTCATTGTACTGTTTAGCCAGGTAATTGAGCCAGCCCAGACGAATGTTTGAGATATAGTCATTTTCCTGATAGATGGGTTTCATCTCGCTGATAGCCTGGCTATAGTTGTTCTGGTTTTCTGCGATATAGCTTTTGCTGAATGCCGATTGCAATTCAATCATGTTTTGGGCATTTAATGCGATGGCGATCAGAAAAAATGATGCCAGCAAAATTGATTTCCTTAAAGTTTCCATTTTAAACCTCCTGAGTAAGAATATTGATAATAGTATTTATTTATAGTGACACTAGAGTTTTCCTGTTGATCAAAAGTGAAATTTCCAATGATAGTCAGGTGCTTGCCTAAATAGTAAATCAGCGAGAATCCGGTCCTAAAGAGAGAGGGATCCGCTGAATTAAAAACATATAATGCATCATTGGAGTTATAATTTTTTAGATTTCCGAGGGTGAGGTTCCCTTCAGCCCAAAGGTTTTTAGTACATTTCAGACCGGCCGTTTCGGCAAAAATGGTCCTGAAGGCAGCATTTTCATAAATTCCGATCACTGCGCTGTTCAAATAGATTCTGTACATTCCTGGTAAGATGGCTCCGGCATGAAATCCAAACTGGTTTGTCGTACTCAAGGATGAAGACAAAATAGAGGTGTTGACTTCGAAGTTGAATCGGTTGAGTTGAGAATACATGGCCAAAAAGCCCAGGTTCTGAGGATAATTGACATTGCCTACGTTGGTAAAGAGGTGATGATAGGCTGCCTTTACATGCCAGACAGGTGAAATCGTATACTTCAGCAAGGCTTGGTATTCAGGCTGTTGTGTAACTACATTGCTAATAGTTTGGTTGTAATAGGAATAGGCCTGGTACACGGATAACCGGTATCCAAGGTCTGTCTTGATCCCAAACCGGTAATACATCTGATCAGATCGGGTCACGGTCTGGTTTGTCTTGAGATTGAATTCTGCATCGACTGATTCGACAGGATTATATTTTACAATTCCCAGTTTCGTCAACGAAGACTGTGAGAGATTTCCTGCACTAAACCGGGTATTGATAGATCCTGAATAAAGGTTAGAATAATAGATCATTTCATTTGAGACATCATCTGAATGATCAAATTCGTATGCTTTTTCGTACTGATTTCTGGCCGAAAAATAGTCACCGGTGACAAAATAGGCATAGCCAACCCTCTGTCTGATGAGCTTGGATTCGATGTTTTGGACGGCTAAATCTTTTGATAAACTGATTAGCTTCTTCCAGTCTCCCTTAAGGTATAACTGGTAGGTGAGACTGTCTGCCTGACTAAAATTTAGCTTCGTCTGGGAAATGCAGAACAGCGGCATCGTGAGAAAAAAAATTACAAGGTATCTACGCATTGGGCCTCAATTTTGAACCTGTTATTTTCGTATGTAAACATATCTATCCGATTGTTTTTTAGTGTAATAGTTCCAGTGCTTTCATTCTTCGTCCGTCCAAAAATCTTAAGGTCAATCCTGGAGGAAAGTTTCAGATATTGCGGCATTACGGCGTCGTCTGTTTTAGTCGGAAGGATCGTATAACAAGCACGGATCTTCTTAGTAAACGGTGCGATGAAATCATGCAGCCAGACGAGTGCATTTTTATGATAAATGGAGTTCAGCGCTAATTCATCTGTTATTTCGAGTTTCTCATAATAACCCAGGAGTACCTTGAAAGCCGTCAGATAAAAATAGTACAGCAGAGTTTTCTTGTTCCCATAAAAGGTGGTGAAATAGAATGTACTTCCGTCATTGACGTAGTAGGCTGTACTATCTGTTTCACTGCAGTACAGGTAGCTGCTGTTGTACGCATCGGTATAGGCTTCCCACCTTTCCGTTTTTTCTATCCCTTTTTCGTTGGTGTATTTGAATTTCAATACAGAATTTGGTTGAATACCGAATGCCTTCTTTAATATAGTATTCGAATGCAGATCTGAGATTATTTCACCTTCTTCGGGAACGGTGAAGGTTGAAAGCTTACTCCCGTTGGGTTCAGCTTTCAGATAATAAGAGATTGGGTAGTTCAGCGTTTTAGCTCCTGTTTTTGGAGATGATTGGACCTGAAAATGGATATGCGGCTGAGGCGATCTGCCTGAATTGCCACAAGTAGCTAAAAAATCACCCCGTTTTACATGATCTCCTTTTGAAACCTTAAAAGTGCCCTTCTTTAAGTGGGAAATTTGGGAATATAATCCTGGTAAGTGTCTGATTATTATTGTATTCCCCCAGTTGTTAATGATGTCCGTCTTTCCGATTTCGTTGTCTTCGATATGATCTGTGATCTCTTCAACAATGCCGTCAGCGGGCGCTAGAACGGGTTTGTTGTAACAATGGTAATTTTCACAGAGTAATCCGTTGGAAGTGAAAGTCTTCATCTCTTCATCCAATAACATGAAGTCGTAAGCATAACTCCAGTCTCCCTTGTGCGTAAATTTACCTTCATGACCCTGGCTCACAACCCACTCTCCCCAGAATGGAAGATGGAGGGGGAAATATAGGAGTTGGGAAAGCCTGCTTTTATTATTCAGGTAAGAATATAAATTTATTTCGGGTGAATAATGTTGAATGGGTGTAAGCACAAGGCTTGAATGTCCTTTCCTGAGCATCAGGAAATAGACGAATAAAATAACAACGATGGAGAAGGGTAGTGAAAATACAGGAAGCTGAATCCCGCCAAAAAATTTGGTGAGAAAAAGCAAGACCAGTGAAGTCAATGGGACGAGAAAGATGGTCCAGAGATATGATTTACGCGAAGGAATTACAAAAAAACCGCCAATTGCCAGAGCAGTCATAATGTAATTGGCACCAATATTATAGTAAGAGAAACCAGTCGATTCGGATCCAATGAAGGAGGCAAAAAGATAGGCTGTAAGAAATCCGATAATGGATAAAGTGAAGGCGATTCTTGAGCTGATGAGCAAAAGAACAGCGATCACGATTCCGGAAAGAATATTGCTTTGAAAGAAGATCGAACTGAGCGATCTCAGGTAGGTGTCTGCCAGTTTGTTGAATGAAAGGCCTTCAATGGATTGAAGAAAGTTGACCAGATGGCTTCCGCCTACGGAGTACGCTTCATTGATCCAATAGATATTTCTTTGTGTGAGTCCCAGGTTTACAAAAGTCGAGGAAGGCAGGACGATTAGCCAGAAGCCAATAACAAACGGAATGCTGAGATGTGGCAATCCGTGTTTGCCGAGCCATCCGCCAAGGGTAACCGATAAGATTAAAGTAAGGAGAACTGCCAGTAACAACAGAGCAAAATAGACTAGACCCGGGTCGAAAAACGTTCCCATCCCCAAGCCAAGCAACAGGGAATTGAAACTATAAAGCCCTTTTCTTAATTGTGTTTTGTCGAATCCCATTGAATTCGCAATGGTAACGGCGGCCAGGGTAGCTATCAAGCCACTCAGTCCGGCATAGAAGTTAAAGAAAGTGACAACAAGAATTCCGAATGATAAAAGTTTATTATCCATGAAGAAAATAATGGAATAGCTATTCAGGGTGGAGGGCAAAATGTTCTCCTTTATGGACGCTATGAGTCGGCTGGCTTTCATTCGGTTTTCTATTATCAGGTGAGTGGATTCCTGGTAAGGTGTGCTGGAATTTGTTCGCCATATTCGAGATATTCCAGCGTCTCAGCTTTTCTGATCAGTTGGGGATGGCCGTCCTGGTCTAACAGGACTACGTTGGGACGAAGTGTAATGAACTGCATCCACTGCGTCATGTTGTAAGCTCCTACTTTATGAACAACAAGATGATCACCTTTTTGCAGTAATGGCAGGGTAATATTCTCCCGAATAATGTCAATGTTCATGCAAAGGGGACCATACATCACCGTTTCTTCGGTATGCTGACCGGCTTCCTGGGCTGGACTGATTTTGTGATCATACCAGAGGGATGTAAATAGCACATTTACGCCAAAATCCACAATCGTTGATCGTCTGCCATCTGAGAGTCTCTTGTTGGACAGAACGGTACCCAGTAAAAATCCGGCATCGTCAATGAGTGCCCTGCCGGTTTCGAGAATTAACAGTGGCAGATCGTCCTGATTGAATCCAAAGCCAAGTATCACATCTGTGATGGCATCTGCAAACTGGTCGATTGCCGGGACCGTATCCGTACCAGGGAGATAAGAGCCCTTCAGGGTATTGGTAGATGGGAAGCCTCCACCTAAGTCGAGATATTGAATCGTTTTATTGAGTTTAACCTTGATATCGCGGGCCAGTTCGCACATCTTGGTGGCTGCAATTGCGTAGGCGGATGTCTCCATCATAAAAGTTCCGATATGGCAATGCAAACCAACCAGGTTGAGATTTTCACTGTTGATGATTCTGGTGACGGCATTCCAGGCCTGACCGTTCTCATAGTTGAAACCGAAACGGTCCCATTTTGGGAAGATGCCGGTATCCATGTTCACTCGGATAGCTACCCGTGGCTTCAGTCGATGTTCATCGCTAATTTTGATCAGGGAATAAAGTTCATCAAAATGATCAATGTGGATAAGAGAATTGTTTCTTGCGGCTGTAAGTAATTGTTCGTCAGTCTTATCAGGACCGTTGAAGATGATTTTATTACCAGGAACGCCGTTTTTGATGGCTTTGTCGTATTCAAATCCGGACACAACTTCTGCCCAGGATCCCTCCTGGTGAAAAATTTTACAAACGGCATTGAGGTAGTTGGTTTTGTACGACCAGGCAAATTGAACCTTGGGATACCTGGTCTTGAAAATCCTGCAGGAAAGCTGATAGTTTCGCCTGATCTGTTTTTCCGAAATCACAAAAAGTGGTGATCCGTATTGTTGAATCAGCTCCTTGACACTAGCCCCCTCTATATCAGAAACAACTTCATTCTTTACCTGAGACCCAAACTTATTCGTAAAGCCAATATTCAGCTTTTTTATGATTGGTCGCTCGTATTTTAGTTTTTCCATTGATTGATTTATTAAAATCATGATTGACTGCCACATAGGGCCGCCCCTATAACTGTTTTATAATTCTCCTTTTCCTGAAATGGTCTGAAATTCACTTACGTCGGTGATTAAATCCCAGGAATATCGTATAAACATCTTTCCTACTTCATATTTTTTAAATGGTTCTACGGTTTCCCCCAAAGCCATTTTAACGAGGGCGACAGGTTGGTTTTGACCGGCAGCGGCCGATAAATAGATCCATGCTGGGAATCTCGGATTCACTTCCATAATATAGGATATGCCATCAGTGGTCTGCATGATCTCCAGCTCACATCCCCCCCGCCATTTGGTAGCCCGGATAAATTTATGAGCAAGATCAATGAAGGAGCTGTCTTCGATCGTAATCCCAGCCCAAGCCTTACCCTTATCCGTAATATATAGTTTTCTCATTGGTATCACACTGATGGTGTTCCCATTACCATCTCCGAGTGCCGCAATGTTGAATTCGGTACCCCGGATGAATTTTTGCACGATGATTGGCAATCCCCATTTGGCCTGAAGTCGAAAAAAGGCTTTTTGCGCATCCTCTCTGCTGTTGACAATTTCAGCGTCATAATATTTCCCTTTGACGACGAGCGGAAAATCCAGTTCATCAGCGGCAGCGTTCAATTCTGAAGGCCGGTATATCATCTTGTCTTCAGGAACCATGAAGTGGTGTTTCTTCCCGAATTTGTAAAGAAGCATTTTATGACGTGCCTCAAAATGCTCAAGATCAGGAAGGAAAGTGCGGATTCCAAGGAGATTCAGTTTGTCGCGCAATTTGATGAAATTGAAGAGCTCGGCATCGAAATTGGGAATTATCAGATCGATATTCTCAATTTCATGTATGGCTTCCAGACGATGAAGTAGGCTCTCAGTTCCAGCCGATGGATAGGGAATCTGATAAGTTTTGTCGACAAGGTCGTGCATGTAGATTCCAGGCTCCAGCGCTTCATAGCTTAGTCCGATGATACGAGTCTCAAAATCAGGACATTCTTTGATCGAACGGATCACTGCTACTCCCGGACCCGGACTATCAATAGCATTGAGTGCGGTAACGGCAATCACCAGTCTCCTTTTATCTGTACGCCTGATTTGTTCTATCTCTTTCATCTCGTAATATGCTATTCTTCCATTAGGTTGTAATCTCTCAGCTGAGATAAAAAGTCATCCAGGTCCTTGTCGAACTGGCTTCTGTCTACCTCATACCTGGAGCATATCGAATCGAGTATTTCCTGCCGGGATTTATCTTCCTTGAACAGGAATAATATATCCGAACCAATGGGATTGGATGAAAATGAGTCTCCTGACGACGGATTGAAAATGAATCCTGCTTCACTGGTTGCTATATTCTTTTTGAATCTCATAAGGTTTAAGGTTATTAAAGGTAAAAGGTCTTATCCAGGAATCTTTGGAAATTCTCTTTGTACTGTTCCCCGATGGGGATGTAGATTTTCTCGTCGAAAATGATCCTGTTTCGTTCGATTACCTTAACTTGAGAAAGGTTGACAATAAACGATCTGTGAACCCGCATGAACAAGTTTTCCGGAAGCTCTGTTTCAATATTCTTCATTCTCATCAGGGTGGTCACCGGCTTGTCTTTGACTAAATGAATCACAATATATTCATTCGAACCTTCAATGTATTTGATGTCTGCAAGGAAAATGCGGATCAGGCGGTGCTCCGCCTTGACGAAAATGTAATCCTGCGTTGGCTGAGGAGTTTCCGTCGTTTTCTTGTTTAAATCGAACCAGGCTTTTGCCTTGTTGGCCGACTTTAAAAATGACGGAAAGCTGATTGGTTTAAGTAAATAATCCAGTGCGTCGACCTGAAAACCTTCGATGGCATACTCACTATAGGCTGTGGTGAAAATGACAGGAATTTTTTGCTCCAGGGATTTTACAAAATCCATTCCATTGAGATCGGGCATGTTGATGTCGACGAAAAGAAGTTCTATCTCTTCCTCCCTGACATATTTCAAGGCTTCCAGGGCACTTGAGCACAGGGCGATCTTTTCCAAAAATGGGGTTCTCTCAATATAGGTTCCGATTTGTTTGAGTGCCAGTGGTTCATCGTCAATGGCTAAACATCTGATCTTCATGCTAAAAGTATTAACGGTTTTATTCTATCGGTACACTTAAAAAGACAATATATTCTAACTCAGATTCCTGAATATTGAACTGGTAGTTTTTATTATACAGCAATTCCAGGCTCTTCCTGATATTTGAAAGTCCAATTCCCGAATATTTACTTTTCTTTTCTATGGCTTTCCCGTGTTTGCTGTTTTTGATCGTGCAATTGATCATGTTATTGCTAATGTCCAGTTTCAGATGCACGTAAGAATCTTTCTGATAGCTGACTCCATGTTTGAATGCATTCTCCAGCAGGGAGATAAAAAGCATGGGAGGAATCTGAATATCCGGAACTTCATCCGGAACATCCAGGGTTACCTGAACATGTTCGGAAAACCGAAGTTGCATCAGGGAGATATAACTTCTGATAAAGCCGATCTCTTTCACCAGACTTGTTTTACCTTGTGAGGTATCATAAAGAAGATATCTCATCATGGTGGAGAGTCGTATGACTGCGTCTTTTGCGTCCTCCGCATTGATATCTATCAGGGAATGGATATTGTTAAGGGTGTTCATGAAGAAGTGCGGACTAACCTGATGTCTCAGGAAAGCCAGTTCAGTTCTTAACTGTTCTTTTTCCAGATCCTTCCGCCTGTCTTCTGCAATCAGCCACTGTCCGATGACTTTAAAAGTTGTGCTAGTACCAACGATTAGGATAGAGATAATCATGTTGGCGATGATATGCAGGGACACCGTATCATAATTGGTTTTTCTCTCCGGTTTAAAGCCGATTGGTGCGGGCATGCCGTTCCCTAATTCCATTGGGATTCCTGATCCCAGGTTCATTGGGGGCATGGCAACCGGTTCAGGGAATAGCATGGAGTGTAATATAAGTTCCGCGGCTGTCATGGCGACAATAAGAATTGAAGCCGAGATTAAATAGGTCTTGTATTTCTGCTGGATCAGAAATTGAGGTATCAGGTAAAAAATATTCAGCAGAAATACCAAGAGGAATGCGAGGATGCGTAACCATTCTGACAGCAGTTTTTGCCAGTCAAGAGAGCTATAACCCCATTGATTAAAGAATGGGATGGAGAAGATTCCTATCCAGCCTAAACCGAAAAGCAGGGTCTCAATTATCTCAATCTTGAAGGATTTATTCATGAAGGAATCTGTTCTTTACTGAAATCATAACAAAGATAGATTTCCAAAAGAGGAAGCATCACAATTTCAGTAAAAACCTCCATTATCTCAATTAAAAGCCATTATTTATCTGTGCTTCGTTGAGGTTAGAAGAAAGTGCAGATTGATCTTCGTTGTCATTTCGTCGACTTTTGGCCATATCTATGGGGAATCATGGCAATAAACGACTGAGTCGTTATGTATGCTTAGACATTCAGAACTACACCTCACAACATTTAAGTATTATGCCCGGCTTTGTTAAGGTGGGAGATTCTTCTGAGAAAAATGTCAACACAGTTAAGCGTACTAAAAAGAATCGAAAATTATTCTATTAATGCAGATTCGGTGTGTTTTTTGAAGTTGTCTAGAATGGCTTGCCAGCCGAATCGTTGTAATTCGACGGTATTTACGGTTTCGGCTTCAAAGGTCTCTATCACTCTGATGCTGTCTCCACTGTTTTGAAACGAGATCCTGACTTTACGTTCATCGTCGAGGGTATATTCGATTAATCGGTTTGGAATGACCTGATCGTAAGTCCCGCTAAAATCGAACCCAAAACTGCCATCTTTTGCCTCCATTCGATAGAGGAATCTGCCACCCTCCCGCAGGTCATTCTCTGCATAAGTAGTATGCCAGTCGTCTGAGGCATGATTCCATCCTTGAATATCGGCAGGGGTAGTCCAACGCTTCCAGACAGCAGATACGGGTGTGTCAATTGAAACTTCAACAGCAATAAAGACGGGTTGTTTAGATTCCATCATCATTCATTTTTCTGAACAGTTGAACATCCACTGGATTCCAAATCGATCTGTTAATGCTCCATAATAAGACCCCCAGAACATATCCTTCAACTCAGAAGTAACAGTTCCGCCAACAGAAAGCGCATCGAAAAGCTGCTTTGTTTCAGTCTGGGTATCAGGCTCCAGATCAATTTGGAAGTTGTTTCCTGGTTGGATGACAAACCCCATCGATTCGGGAGCATCGGTTCCCATGAGTACATGACCCGCCAGGATTGGCAATTCGACGTGCATAACCAGATCTTTATCTTCTTCCGCCATTGGGGGCATCCCTTCTGTTGGAGGGACATCTTTATAACGCATCATCCCACCTCTGCTGAATTCTCCTCCAAATACAGACTGATAAAATAGAAACGCTTCTTCCGTGTTCCGTTTAAAATTCAAATATGTACCGACTTGTGCCATAATTATATAGTTTAAATTCGGTGTTTATACGCTCACGACCGGCAGGATGTTTCTATTTCTCTTATATTATTTGGAATCATTATAAATATTATTTATTATTACTCCGTAAAAGTTTATAAGGTCAAATTGAATAAATATTGTTGTAGAATGAAAACTATCTTAATGCTTTCCGCCTTGTTTTTGTTGTCCATTTCTGCAGTCGGACAACAGAATAGTGAGGGTTATGATCCTGTTTTAGCAAAAAAATTAGGGGCCGACGATTATGGAATGAAATGGTATGTCATGGTAATTCTTAAAACTGGCAGTAACCATGAGGAAGACAAAGCTAAACGCGACAGCTTGTTCGCCGGCCATATGCGTAACATCGGGCGATTAGCCGAATTGGGAAAATTAGTTGTGGCCGGTCCTTTTGGAGAAAATGACAAGGCATATCGTGGAATTTTCATCCTCAATGTACCTACTTTTGAAGAGGCCAACGAATTGTTAAAAACGGACCCGACTATCAAGCAAAAGATTTTCGCTGTGGATTTATTTAAATGGTATGGATCGGCAGCGCTTTCTGAATACCTTGGGATACACAAGAAAATTCAAAAAATGAATATTCAATAGGCAGGTCGACGACTTTTGAAAATCAAACGAAGCTGTTTCGTCCAAACAATTTCGTGAGCTCAAGTAGTTTGGTACCGTGGTCTTTCTTGAGAAGTTCAATGTCCATACGCCAGATCCAGTTCCCTTTGACGGTCCCTGGTTTATTCATCCTCGAAGTGGACAGCAATCCGAGAATATCCTGCATCGGAATGATGGCGAGTTGAGCTACTGATTCCTCCACTTTCCTGATAAGGTGCCAGGAATTTAATTGTTCCGAGCCTAAATATTTTTCTACCTGCTTTAGATCGTTTTTTTTGAGGGATTGCAACCAGCCGTTCGTAGTATTGTTGTCGTGCGTGCCAGTATAGGCGACGAAATCTTTGGTGTAATTGTGGGGAAGGTGGTTATTCTCCGGGTCATCTGAGAAGGCAAACTGGATTACTTTCATCCCCGGAAGGGCATATTTTTTTCTTAGTTGATCGACTTCGTGTGTAATCAGTCCGAGGTCTTCGGCCACAATAGGCAATGACCCTAACTGCTGCTGAAGAAGTTGCAACATCTCATCCCCATTGGCTTTCATCCAGCTGCCATTGATAGCAGTTTTTTCTCCTGCCGCGACGGCCCAAAAGGACTCCAGTCCGCGGAAGTGGTCAATCCTCACAAGGTCAAAGAGTCTCAGGTTGAAGTGAATTCGGGCCATCCACCATTGGAACCCAGTTTCTTTCATCTTTTGCCAGTCGAAGAGCGGGTTTCCCCAAAGCTGACCAGTTTTGCTGAAATAGTCGGGAGGGACACCGCCGACGTAGGTTGGTTGAAGCGCTTCGTCTAGCAGAAAAAGTGATTGGTTACTCCATACATCCGCACTATTATAGGCGACATAGAGGGGGATGTCCCCTAGAATGAAGACCCCTTTTTCATTGGCGTATCTTTTGAGGGCGAACCATTGTTTGAAGAATATAAACTGAAGAAACCTGCTAAAATCTACTGATTCGCGGAACAGGGTATAATTATCTTTGAGCGCCGGCTCCAGACGAGTTTTGATGGGATTCTTCCATTTACTCCAGTCGGTGCCAGGCAGATTGCGGCGACAGGCATCGAACAGGGACCATGATTCGAGCCACCACCAGTTGTGCTCCCAAAATTGATGGTATTCTCCGGTGTTAAAACCTCCTGAGGAGGAGAAATTCAGGAATGCTTCCTTTAGCAGTTTTTCACGATAGGGAAGTAAAATTTTATAATCAATTTTATCTTTTGGAAAATCGGGTGGGTTTTGGAGGGCGACGGAGGAGAGTAATCCTTCTTTGTTAAGCAGGTCCAGATCAATCAGATCGGGGTTTCCTGCAAAGGCAGAGTAGGATTGATAGGGTGAGTGGCTCCAGTCTGTGGGTCCGAGTGGCAGGATCTGCCAAATTTTTTGTCCGGCTTCATTGAGCCAGTCAACGAATCTGAAAGCTTCTTCACCCAGTGTCCCAATTCCGTAATTTCCTGGTAAGGAAGAGGGGTGCAGGAGGACGCCAGATTTTCGGGTATCAAATATCATATAGAAGATTGGACGTTAGTAGCAATTTTAGGAGTAAATGTAGGGGTAATTTCCATTTGACAAAAATGAGCAAATCGGAAACAAAAATTTCAATGGCTCGTAATAAATTTTGAATGTTTATATTCATTCTAAATAATTTACGTCATGAAAAATTTATTATTCATTTTAATCTTGTTAGTCATGGAAACAAATGCATTTGCTCAGTTTACCCAAGAGCCATTGCCATACGCGTTTGACGCGCTCGAACCTTATATCGATAAAACCACCATGGAGATCCATTATGGTCGTCATCATAAGGCTTATGTCGATAATTTAAATAAGGCTGTTGCCGGCACACCACAGGAAAAGATGTCCCTCCTGGATTTACAAAAATCAGTCACAGCTGAGACGCCTGCAGCCATCCGAAACAATGGAGGCGGAGTCTGGAACCACACTTTCTTCTTCAACGGGATGGCACCCAAGTCGGGTGGTGAACCTTCCGGTAAGTTAGGGGAGGCCATTAAGTCGGGATGGGGAAGCTTCGATCATTTTAAGGAGGAGTTTAAGAAGGCAGCGCTGGGCCGGTTTGGATCAGGCTGGGTTTGGCTTTCGGTGGTCAATGGAAAGTTAGCCATACATTCTACTCCTAATCAGGACAATCCTTTGATGCCTGTATCTGACGTAAAAGGTACGCCGGTTTTATCCCTGGATGTTTGGGAACACGCATATTATCTGAAATATCAGAACAAGCGGGCAGATTATACTGATGCTTACTGGAATGTAGTAAACTGGGATCGTGCTAACAAACTGTATCTTGAAGCTTCCAAATAAGGAAATTTCAACCACAAAAAGAAAGCCGCTTACATTGAAGTAAGCGGCTTTCTTTATATTACAAACAGGCAATTAATCCTGTATCATGCACTATTGAAGTTTGAAGCTGATCGGAACGGTGTAAGAAACCCTTACAGGCACACCACGTTGTTTCCCTGGTTTCCACTTCGGTAAGGTTGAGACCACGCGTAATGCTTCTGTATCGAGTGATGCATCCACACCTCGGGCGATCTTGGCGTTTGACACCGAACCGTCCTTGTTTACGACGAAGGTTACGAATACTTTACCCTGAATACCATTTTCCTGGGCAACGGTCGGATAGACGATTGCTTTGGCAATGTAATTACGAAGTGCAGTCTCGCCGCCGGGGAATTCCGGCATCTCCTCTACCACAACGAAGACCTGTTGTTCTTCCTTCTCTTGTACTTCCTCCTGTTTTTGTTCTACCACTTCCACAACTTCTTTGTTGACGGTGGTGGTTACCTGCTCGTCGGAGATCATCAGTTTACTTTGATCTTCAACTTTCACGGAGTCTACAACAACTGGAGCAACGTATTTGACAACTGCTTGTTGTTCAGCTGGTGGTGGTGGTGGCGGTGGTGGCGGCGGTGGCGGAGCATCCTGTTGAAGGTTGTTGGCCATTTCCGCGATTACCTCTTTGGCATCCCTGGCTTTTGCTCTCGCTTGATTGCTTGCCCTGATATAGGGAACAATTACGATTAAACCGAGGACGAAAATACCGATCAGCGTAGAGATTAGAACAACACGGTTGTATTTTTTCCGAATCTGATACGCGCCATATTCCTGGTTTCTATTCTCGAAGACTATGTCATCGAAAGTAGGAGTGAACTGTTTATCTATTACCATACGTGTCGATCTTTATTTTTTTGCTGTAGGGGGTGAGAAAGCAGTTAACGGTATCCCAAGAGCACGTTCAACCATATTTTGCTCAACCCAGTCTATGTCGGTAACAATGTATATGGCAATACCTACGATTGACATTTCATCAATTATATCGACAAAATTCTTGTACTTCGACTTCTTGTAGAATTTGATAAGTACAATCGGACCGGTATCATCATTTTTCTTGAGCTGTCGGATAGCTGACTGCAATGAATCTTGCTTGATATCAATCTTACCTGCAATAACATCAGACTTAAACGCTTCAATTTTTTTGAAGAGTGCCCTGTTTCTGTCAAGTAAAACCTGACGGATACCAGTTGCGCTGAAGTTAGTTTCCTGTAGCGGAACCAATGCCGCAGGATCTGCCTTGCCGGGATACCAAAATACCTTGTCGTTTGGACCCATGATGATGTTAAGGGTACGACTCTCGGCAATTTTAGGAGGATCCACTTTTTCGTTTTTCTTGATTTTCTCAGGTAAAGCGATTTCCATGACCTTAGGTTTGGCAAAAGCAGTCGTAAGCATGAAGAACGTGATAAGCAGACACATAAGGTCTACCATCGGAGTCATGTCTATGGCGGTTGAATGTTTTTTAGGTTTCTTCTTCCCGCCTTGGTGTTTATCTTCTTGTATAATTTCTGCCATAATACTACTTTTTAGCTTCTTCTACTACTTCAACTTTTTCAAGGCTGGTAATCAGGCTGAACCTGTTTACGTTCTTATCCTGCAAAATATCCAGTACTTTTTTCACAAGTGGATATTCCACATCGTTGTCGCCTTTTATCAGGGCATTAACTGCTGGGTTAATCTGACGTGAGAAAAGTATCCACAAGGCCATCTGGTTATCAGTTGAATCAAGAGGGATTCCTTTTTCGAACTTGGCTCTTTCGTTGTCCTTCGCAGCAAGGTAGGCTTTAAAATCCTTAATGTTGACTCCAAAGGGGACACTGTTTTTTTCGAAATAGCGCAGTTCTTGCGGGGTGAATACGATGTTGTATCTCTTACCCATCTCTTCAAGGATTTTGGGTCTGAAATGCAAGATGGTATCCGGACCATTGTCTACATTGAAAAACACCCTGTTGTCCTTGGCTATGGTGATAGTCATGATATTCTTGTCAGGAGAGGGTTTTTCAGATATAGACTTTGGTGTATCGACAGGAGCCGGTTCGGATGGCTTCATGGTTGCAGTCAACATAAAGAAGGTCAGCAGCAGCGAGAAGAGGTCCACCATCGGCGTCATGTCAACATGAGGCGATTTATGGGGTATTTTAATCTTTGGCATGCGATAGTTTTAATTTT
Organism: Prolixibacteraceae bacterium; assembly: GCA_037137375.1. GTDB lineage: Bacteria > Bacteroidota > Bacteroidia > Bacteroidales > Prolixibacteraceae > CAINVV01. The sequence continues at coordinate 119,652 of JBAXKJ010000008.1, read as the reverse complement.
TTTAGTGACCAAAAGAATTAAACCCAGACAATTATTTTCTGATACGAGCAGCGAATGTCTGAGTTAAGCTGAAGCCTGCCTCATCAATCTTGAAGGTGAAGGCGTCAATCTTAGAGGAGAAATAGTTGTAGAAAATGATGGCCAACGTTGATCCTGTAATACCGAATGCGGTGTTGATCAAAGCCTCAGAAATACCAGTTGCCAATTGAAGAGCGTCAGGAGATCCACCAGCTTGTGAAAGGGCAGCGAATGCGCGGATCATACCGAGTACAGTTCCAATCAAACCGATCAATACGGAGATAGAGGCAAGAGTGGAAAGGATTACCATGTTTTTGGACAGCATAGGCAATTCCAATGCGGAAGCTTCTTCCAAAGCTTGTTTCATCGAAGTGATCTTTTGATCTTTCTCGAGGGTCTTATCGTTTTCGAGGTCTCTGTAGCGCTCTAATCCTGCTTTTACAACATTTGCCAAAGAACCTTTCTGGGTGTCACATGCGGTGATGGCATCTTCAATTTTATCCTTAGCGGTAAGAGATTGAATGTTTGCGACGAAAGCGTCCAAACTGCTTTTTCCTTTTACTTTGGCCAAGGTAATTGCTCTTTCAACAATGAAAATAAGCAGGGTAAGAATACATGTCATCAGGATAGGTACAATAGGACCTCCTTTGTAAAGCATTCCCATGTAATTACCTGGGAGTGGTGTTCCTTTTGGATTTCCCCCTTCAAAGTTGACCGGGCTACCCATAATACTTGAGTACAGATAGTAAGCGAATAAGAATGCAATAAGAATTGCACCTGTGGCAAAAAATGACTCGAACATTTTTTTGAATGAACCTGAATTTTTACTCATCTTTTTAATTGTTTTCGTGGTTAAATAAAACTTTATTGAATCTCTATGTTATTGTTTTGATTCCAATTTAATTATTTGCTCAAAGTGGCATTGTAAACCCTTTTTGCAGTCACTGTGATTTCGGTTGCTTTGTAATCTTTGGCGCTGATCACCAGTGTTGTGGAGGCTTCAGGCATCGTAAATCTGTATTCCCCTTTCGCGTTCGTCCAGGCTTCTGCAGCGGTGTCTTTTACCCTTACTGAAGCTCCTGCAATTGGTATTCCCGAGCTGTCCTTGATGACACCTGATATCTCATTCGGATTGGCTTTGGGTTTAGCACTCGATTGCAGGGCTACTATATATTTAATAGATGATTTGGCCGCCTCATTAGCAGGATCCAATTCGAGAATCTTATTATATGATTCAGTAGCTCTCGGGTATTCGCCCTTTTGCAGGTACATGGAGGCCATAGAGCTATATGCCTGGATCATCATGTCTTTATTCTTTGGATCAAGATTTGCCATGCGGTTGTAATAAGCCTTGGCCTCATCAAATTTGTCTGCTTGCAAGGCATTGTACCCAAGGAAACGTAACGCATCAAAGATTTCTTTTACATACTTAACAGAATCAGAAGTAGCTTTGGCAAGAAGAGCGGCGAATTTCTGTTTGCCTAAACCAAGTTTTGAATCTGGATCCTTGGCAGAGGCGTTTATGGCTGACCATTGGTAGGCCGAAATCTGATCGGGATATTTAGCAATCATCTGACCGAATACCTCATCGGCCTTGTCAAACTCCTTACCTTGATAATAGGCTTTTCCAATCTGAAGGAAGTTTTCTTCGGAATCTTTACCCTTGGCAATCAGTCTTTTCCAGTTTTCTGCAGCATGGCTATACTGTTTGTGCATGTAGTGATTGTTTGCTTTTTCCTGGATCAGGTTGACATCTTCATCGCCAAAAGTGATGGCTTTTTCGTAGGATTCATATCCTTTAGCGAGCTCTTTTTCAATGGCACTGATGTTGTTCTGAACTTCTGCAACTTTAGCTGCCAGAGGTGCCTCGTTGATTTTTTCTTTTTCTTTAGCCGGACCCTTCAGTGATTCATTCTTATCCTTGGCTTTTGCAAGATCCGCATTGGCCTTGTCAAGTTCAATCAGTAGTTTTGGATAATTCTGATTCTTTTTCATCAGAATCCTGGCATAATAAATATAGTCTTTTTTGATGAGCTTGTCAGCGGGTAGATTGGCAAAGAGGCGGTCCATGTAGGTCTGGGCCTGAGGATAATTACCCATTTCGTAGGAAGAGTATCCCGCCAGACGGTTCAGGACAATTCTTGATTTGTCTACTGCGAAAATATCCTCCACGTTTTTAATTACTGCTGCATAATCTTTCGAATAGAAAAGAGAGATGACATAACGAATCTTTGCTGGTATATTCTGATTGGTCAATTTGAGGTAAATCTCATAATTAGCTTTGGATTCTGCCAACCTTGCAGCCCCGGCATATAGCTGACCGAGTTCGCGGTAAGCAGGAGCATAGTTTTTATCCAGTGCAATTGCCTGTTCGTAATAGGGAATGGCTGCACCATAATTTTTACCTTTGAAGTAGATACTGCCGATTTTCATGTTGGCCATCGGAGATTTTACATCAATCTCCTGAGCCTTATTGTACATCTTAATTGCAAGAGAACCATTGTTGACCAGCAGATAAATATCTCCGGCGATGATGTATATCTCACCATTTTTCTGGTCGATGGAAAGCGCTTCCCTCAAGGCAGGCATAGCAAGAACAGTATCTACACTGTTGAAAACGATATATGATTCGGCCAGTTTTGCTAAGGTATAAGCATATTCCTGCGGATTTGGAATCTTGGTAACCTTTTTATAAGGAAGTAAAAAACTCTTTGCCTTTGCCCTCATGTCTGTAGCAGTCTTCTGGTCGCCCAGATAGGAAGCAACTTTGGCTAAACCCACGTAGTTTAAAGGATCATTTGGACTCAGCGCAATACCCTTGTCAAAAGCTTGCTTTGCCTCAATTGCTATGACTTTTAAGGAGTTGGAAATCGAGTCAGAAAAGAAATTTAACAAGATGTTCTCTCCGAGCCGGTAGTAGACCTTACTACTGGGAGCACTCTTGGCCAGGCCCTGAAGTATCTGGTCTGCCTTGTCGTACTGTTCATTGTTTGTTGCAGTGATTGCTTCTTCCAGTGTCTGTGCCTTTAATCCGGATATACTTCCAAGAATAAGCAGGATAATGATCACAGATGTTTTTTTAAATAGACTATTTATCATTTTAACAATATATTTGAGTTACTTCTTTATCTGCATTAATCGTATAGGCATTGTTGCCGGAACCAATCCTGATTTAAGAACAATCCGTTGTCCCCTTTCGCCAGACCACCACGAATTGAAACCAGTCCCCAACCCTTTAAAGCTCTCCCTGGTAACCACATTTATCTTTCTGGTAAAAGGATAACTCTTGTCATAAATGGATCCCTGAACAGGCAAAAAGTAGGATCCCTGCTCAAGAAATTTTTGCGAAACAGCGGCAATTTTGATTTTATCCGAAAATGACCTGCTGATAGAATCCTTCTTGTCTCCAATCCAGTTGACACTCACCATGCCGATGGCATTCTTGTTCTTTTGAACATAGTCGATTACTTCCTGGTTGGTATTAACTGAATAAAAGTTGGAAGGCAATTGCGTTGGGAGATTAAAAGTTTCCTTAAAATACCGGATATTGGCTGACTTATCATTGTCGAAGACTGCCACAATCTTACCTAGTTTTGATTTGGCATTCATTTGCTTCCAGTCGTTTAGCTTACCAGTGAAAAGATCATTCACATTCTGATAAGTAAAAAGGGAATCCATATTTTCTTTGTTCAGGACCAAGGCGATCGCATCATAAGCCACCGTGTTAGTCCTGGCAATAGTTTGCATACTTAACAAGAGTTCCTTTTGCTGCGTAGTTGGTTCCCAGGCTGTAACAACGGTCTTTATTGAATCATTGAGAAAAGCTGCGATCAAATCCTTCTCGGATAGATAAACAGGGGTTATGTGCGCAAATTTATAAACCGAAGTGAAAATAGCTATTTCTTCCTCGACAATTGGCTGAAAGGAAGGATCTACAACCATACGGATGTTCCCCCTGGTTGGCGTCTCTTCCATCGCAGCGGGCGTACGGGGGCCGCACTGAATGCTTAGTATTGTAATTAATACTAAACTACAGATTATCAGTCCGATCGACCTTTTGTCCCTCAAGTTTGAAAACAATTTCACAAATTCAGTCTGAAATGGTTAAAATTTCGTTGCAATAATAATAAATCAAATTTGTTATAGGGCAATAAATTATCACATTCTTATTTTTTTTTTAGCTGAACTATTTAACTTTCAAACTAAAACATTCTAAAAAGTCTGCAAAATTTAGATTGAGTTTAAATAATCCTGAAAATCAGCGATTAGGCATCAAAATATGAGCGAAATTAATCATCTTCTGACTCGAAAAAATTTTCTTTGATCTTTTGATAAGAAAGCACAATCCGGTACGTTCCATAGAGCAAAAGTGGAGTAGCAAAAATCACCTTCATGGTCTGCTCCGCATTGATAATCGAAGAAAATAAGATAACATAGGCCATTCCAAAGTAAAAAAAGATCATCAATGTTCCGACAATCGTCATTACTTTATCATAGAGTCTTCTGCTGCTCATAAATGAGTTAATTTTTTACAGTGTAAATATACATAATTTGTTAATAAAAGCTACTTCAGCCAACGATCTAACCAGTTAAAGAATACGCGCTGCCAAAGGATTCCATTCTGTGCCTGAAGGATCCAGTGGTTTTCCTCCGGGAAGAGTAAAAGCTCTGCCGGAATGTTCTTTAATCTGGCTGAATTAAAGGCTCCCATGCCCTGGGTATAAGGAATTCTGTAATCTCTTTCTCCGTGGATGACCAACATTGGGGTATCCCAGTTTTGCACCAATTTGTGTGGGGAGAAGTTCTTGTATGTATTCTGAGCGACTGCATTTTTCATATCCCAGTAAGCTCCTCCGTTATCCCAGTTGACGAACCACATCTCTTCGGTTGTTGAATAAAGTGCTTCCATGTTGAAGATGCCGCTATGCGAGATGAAAGCTTTGAATCTTCCCTTGTGGATTCCCGCGAGGTAATAGATGGAATAACCCCCATAGCTGGCCCCTACGGCGCCAAGTTTATTTTTATTGACATAAGGCTCTGCGGCAAGAGTGTCGATCGCAGTCAGGTAGTCCTTCATGTTCTGACCACCGTAGTCGCCCGAGATCTGCTCGTTCCATTCGTGGCCGAACCCCGGAAGGCCCCGGCGGTTAGGAGCGATGATAATATAATTGTTGGCAGCCATAATCTGGAAATTCCATCTGTATGACCAAAACTGATTGACGGTATTTTGAGGTCCGCCTTCACAGAAAAGCAGGGCAGGATATTTCTTCTTCGGATCGAAATGTGGCGGATAGATCACCCAGGCACGCATTTTCTTCTTATCCGTCGTGGTGATCCAACGGCTTTCCACTTTTCCAATAGCCAGCTGGTCCAGAATGCCCTTGTTGACAGTCGTGAGAGGCTTATCTTGTCCGGTCTTCGGATCTACCAGATAAATTTCCGCGGGTTGAGACATGGAAACTTTTGACGCCACAAGTTTATCCCCGGCAGGAAGTACATTCTGGTAATTATGAATTCCGTCCGTTACCCTGGAGATTTTTTTCGTTGGAAAATCCAGCCTGAAGATTTCATCGGTTGCCTTAATATCCGAAATAAACCAGAGGGTCTTGCTGTCTTTGGACCAATGCATATTCTGGACATTCTGATCGAAACTTGCACTCAGGTCTTCCTTCTTCCCGGTAGCCAGGTCCGCAACGAAAAGACGATTCTTATCTGCCTCATAACCATCGCGTTCCATACTCTCCCATGCAATCATTTTGCCATCAGGGGAAAAGGTTGGATTTTGGTCATATCCCATCATCCCTGAAGTAAAATTCTTGGTCGAACCGGTTTCCAGGTTATAGAAGTAGATGTCTGAATTGGTAGAAACGGCATATTCTTTGCCGGCCTTTTTCTTGCAGGTATAGGCGATGGTTTTTCCATCCGCACTCCAGGCAATCTGTTCCGTCCCGCCATTTGGCTTCATCGGGGTGTCATAACGTTCGCCCTGCTGGATGTCTTTGATGTCTGAAAGACCGTTTTCGCCATAGTTTGCCACAAAAACATGCTGATAGGTCCCGTCGCTCCAGGTGTCCCAGTGCCGGTACATGATGTCGTCGTACAAACGGGCATTCGCCTTGGGCAGGTCGGGATAGAGGTCGTGCAGATCCTTGTCTACCTTGACTGTGCCGATGAAGAAGATATGCTTCATATCCGGTGAATACCTAAAGCCTCCGATGCCGTCCTTAACTTTGGAGACCTGCCTGGGAGAGGAACCATCCGGGTTGACTTCCCAGAGCTGCGGCTCACCGGAAGCGGTCGTAATATAACCTATTTTCTTTCCGTCGGGCCGCCAGATTTCTTCCGATTCCTTTTCCGGCGTGTCTGTGATACGCACGGCCGGGCCACCTGAAATTGGTGCGGTATAGAGATCCCGGTAGGATTTATTTTCTGAGATATTGAAATACGTGACATCATACAATATTTTGTCCCCATCCGGGGAAACCTGTACTGATCCAACGCGTCCAAATGACCAGAGCACTTCCGGTGTCATCAGATCTGATTTCAGCTTGGGTGTGTCAGGCAGATAATTTTTTTTGGCCGTCTGTCCTGTCGCCAGGTCGCCAACCATCAGTAGGCTAGCCGATAGAAAAAGTAGGTGAAAAGTTCTCATCTGTTTTTTTCGTAAAAGTAAACGGTTTTGCTTTCAAGGCAAAATATTAACCACTAATCAACGATAATACTTAATAATTTATGACAGTTATAAAGAAGGTTTACCCTTACCCTAAAACCAAAATAGTTCACCACTTGCTTTAATTAGTTTGTTTTGGTTGAATTAGGCGATGAGTTATCCGGTTTTTACATCGGATCGGTCTGATAATCAATTTTTCATTTTGGAGATCCAATGTCTTCAGTAAATTTGCATTTCGATTGAACAGAATCCTGGTTAGATGGAACGTGCTTTTTTAGAAACAATTTTTCTTTGTGGAATTGCCTTGATGGCGCTTCTGGAAATTTATTATCTGCTCCATTTTGAGTCAGATAAAAAGATCTTGATTGCCCAAAAAAAGAAGCGCACATTTCTTTTCATCCTGATGATTGGCGTTCAGGTAATCCCTTTCTTCTATATTTTCTCTATAGATTTTGGCCCTACCGATTACCAATTGTGGAAATGGCTGGGCTTTCCGGTAATATTCGCTTATCTCTTTTGTATATGGCTATTTATCAAGGCACTGACAGATCTCGGCAAATGGTGGACTCCTGGTCAGGAACTGAAAGACGACCTTGAACTGGTGAAGGGTGGCTCTTATTTGTATATCCGGCATCCCATGTATGCCTCGCTGATTGGGATTGCTATCTGCCAGGTTTTCATGATACAGAACTGGATCGCTGGTCCCGCCTCACTTTTTCTGGTTGCACCTTTTTGTCTCTATCAGATCAATAGGGAAGAATCACTTCTGGTGAAATTTTTTGGCGATGACTACCGGGATTATATCCGACAGACCGGTATGCTTTGGCCAAGAGAAGATAAAATGCCGCTGATCAGGAAGATTATCAGGCAGTTATTTATAAAAATGGAGAAGGTTGGTGTGGCATTGTGGCGACTGATCCGAAAATCTGTTAAGAGAAAACCCAAAGTCAGTGAATCGTTGCTTTTAAGTCCTTCGCTGAAAGAGCCCGGCGAATAGGCAGTAAATCCTTTTTGGCCCCCCTTTTGATTTCACATTTCTCTTTGTAATGAACCAGATAGGTACACTGGATGGCCTGCACACGTTCCATATTACAGACCTCCATTAATGCATCGATAACATAGTTAAAGGTATGATAATCATCATTGTATAAAACCAGAGAATTCTCATTTCCGGTTCCTTCCGAGGATTTATCCTTCTTGCTGACAGATTTATCCGTATCCTGCTTCATTACTGTACTTTAATATACTTAGTGCAAAGAAAATGAATTTATTTTCCTCCTGCAAGTTTAAGCGCTTCCGAGACCTTTATTCTTTCTCCCTTTAAAAAGGCTGCAACGAATGCATCCTTAATGCCTTCCCGAACCATTTGATCCTTCATCTTGGTAGCATCGGCATAGGCAGGGAAATCACCAATCGTGTAAATTTCGAATTTTCTGGAATCCGTATATTTATTGATCTTATTTGATTTACTGATTCTTAAATATATTTTCTTGAAAGAAGGGGTGACGACTCCATTCCTGAATGAACCAATCTGTACCTTGAAAATCAGATTTTCGACGGCAACGCTTTTGCCTGATGTACCCGCTTGTGAAGCCCCCGGAGGAGTTAATGGAGGTATGGCCTCCACACTTTTCACCGAATCTTTTTTGGAAACTACTATTGCGGCTGGCTTTGTGGCTTTTTCACCTTTCTTGTTGAAGGATGCCACCTTTGCCCCTTTTATCCCTTCCCTTATAAGCTGATCCTTCATTTTCTCGGCATCCACTGAGTGGGTGAAACTGCCAATGGTATAAATGACATACTTCTTTGCATCCGTGAATTTATCGATCTTCCTTAACTTGCTGATCCTGGCATAAAGTGTCTTAAATGAAGGTGTTAGCGCTCCATTTTTGAAAGCGCCAATCTGAACTTTATAGACCAGTTCGTCAGTCTCCGAGTTTCTGTCTTTTGCTTCAGCAGGGGAAGTCTGGGGTTGCACAGGTGCAGTCTGAATATTTTCTTTCCTGACTTCCGGCACGACTGTCACTTTGGATTCCTGCACGTTTTCCCTGGATTTTTCATCCTTGATCCTGTCCTGATTCAACTTATTTTCCCTTTCCAGGATGGTGGTATTATAGGATGTGGCAGCCTTCGTGCCTTCTCTTTCCCAATAGGCGGATTCTTTCACCCGCGATTGATCCAGAAATTTTTCGCGGTCGCGCATCAACTGATAGGATTTCTGCTCACAATCTACGATCTGTTGCACGATCCCCAGTCGGGTATCCACCCGGGCTATGCTGTCATGGACTTTTCTTAGCGAATCAGTAAGGGCAACGAGTGAATCGTTTTTACCGGTGCAGATCCAAGCCTTGGTAAAGAGGATCTTACTTGCTTCGCTGCGGAAATCAGTGATGGCATGGTAGGCCAAAACTTCATTAACCTGGAAATTAAAACTCGCATTCTTAAGAGCTTCCGGGATAGGGAAATTCTTTTCGTCAATTTTTGGCGGTGGTTTCAAAAGTGAATCTCCGAAGAGTGCGGTATCGGTAGTTTTAACAGGTTTAAAAGGATTGTTCTTCTTGTTGCAGAGATCGACGAAATAGTCAAATTTGAGGGCCCTTTTTTCTTGTTTAGTTCCTACTTTTTCGTATCTGTCATAAAAAGCTTTGGCTTCCTGCCAATTTTCGAGGGCATGAAAATAATTGCCCAGGTAGAAATTGGCGTTGACGGGCGTCTTATCGACAACCGAATTCAGAAGCGCCTCTTTGGCGGCTGTCTCAAAAATATTATTCTTGATCAGACACACACCATAATAATAGTTGTACATGGCATTGTCTGAATAACTCTGAGCAAGTTTTGCGAATATGGGAAGGGCTTTTTCGTAATTACCCTGGTTGAAATAGTCAATACCAAGGGTCTCTTTTCCAAGCTTTTGCTGACCAAAAGTTGTTTGAAATGAGCTTATGAGGAGTAATACAACTGCGAAGTTATGTATTGAAAAGAAGGCTTTTTTCATGATGATAATAGCATGCGATATCCGGCCTAAAAATACAAATATAACCCATTTGTCAGGTAACCGTATAATAATTGATTTATTAACCTCCGGCATTTTTGAAAGTGGTCGGATTCACTTAAATTTGTAAAGTACACTATTTAAAAGAAATTATTATGGAACAATTGACAGAAGGCGCCGCTGCCCCTTATTTCGAGGGAAAGACTCAGAATGGAAGCGCCATTTCACTGAACGATTTTAAGGGTAAAAAATTGATTCTTTACTTTTATCCGAAAGACAATACTCCGGGATGCACGGCAGAATCATGTGATTTAAGTGCAAATTATGATTTTTGGTTGTCAAAAGGGTACGAAGTAGTCGGTGTTAGCCCTGACAGCTCTGCCTCTCATCAAAAATTTATCGACAAATACGGTCTTCGTTTTAATCTGATTGCCGATACAGAAAAGAAGATTCTCCAGGATTTTGGTGTATGGGGGGAGAAGATGAATTATGGCAAGCCTTACATGGGAGTCATCAGGACTACTTTTGTGATCAATGAAAACGGAGTTATTGAGAAGATTTTCAAGAAGGTAGATACCAAAAATCATACGGAACAAATTGTAAAAGAGATAAATATTTAAATTATATATAATGGCAAAAGATGAAGCAAAGGGTATTGCTGCCGACAAGGCAGTAAACCTGGAAAAGTTGAAAGCATTGCAACTGACAATGGACAAGATTGAAAAGAGTTATGGCAAAGGTTCTATCATGCGATTGGGCGACAAGCCTGTCGACGATGTCGCTGCCATAAGTTCAGGTTCCATTGCACTGGATCTTGCACTGGGAATCGGCGGTTACCCGAAAGGCCGTGTGATTGAGATTTTTGGTCCAGAATCTTCGGGGAAAACGACCCTCGCAATCCATGCTATTGCCGAAGCTCAAAAACAGGGAGGCATAGCGGCCATCATCGATGCCGAACACGCTTTCGACACTTCATATGCGACCAAGCTTGGCGTGAACATCAACGATTTGCTGATTTCTCAGCCGGATAACGGAGAGCAGGCATTGGAGATTGCTGACAACCTGATCAGGTCAGGCGCAATAGATATTATCGTCATTGACTCTGTTGCCGCACTGACTCCTAAGGCTGAAATCGAAGGTGAAATGGGGGATTCCAAAATGGGATTGCAAGCCAGGCTTATGTCACAGGCACTTCGAAAACTTACTGCCAGTATCAGCAAGACAAAGACCTGCTGCATTTTCATCAATCAGTTACGTGAAAAAATCGGGGTGATGTTTGGGAATCCAGAAACGACTACCGGTGGTAACGCACTCAAATTTTATGCCTCAGTCCGCGTGGATATCAGGAAGATCGGTCAGCTGAAAGAAGGGGAAGAGGTTCAGGGAAACCATACCCGGGTCAAGATTGTGAAAAACAAGATCGCGCCACCTTTTCGTAAGGCAGAGTTTGATATCATCTTCGGTGAAGGTATTTCAAAGATAGGTGAGATCATTGACCTTGGAGTTGAACTGAATATTATTAAGAAAAGTGGGTCCTGGTTCAGCTATGGTGAGACCAAAATCGGTCAGGGACGTGAATCGGTCAAGGCACTCTTAAAAGACAATCCTGAACTAGCCGAAGAGATCGAAAAGAAGATCATTAAGAATTATACACCGTCACTTGAGATTTAAAGTTAATGTGAAAATATTACGAAATCTGAACCGGGACACCTTCGGTTCAGATTTTTTTTGGACATTTGCGGTTTGGTAATTGTGTTAATTTATAAGGTAAAGCCTCATGAAAGTAATAAAATTCGGTGGAACATCCGTAGGTTCCGTTGAAAACATCAAGAAAATTGAAGAAATAGTTCGAAATCAGAATACAGAACTGATCGTGGTCGTCAGCGCCGTTGGAGGGGTCACTGATCTTCTTCTGGCTGCAGCAACCGCCGGGGCAAAAGGTAATGAAGTAACTTCCTTCCTGGAGGAAATATGGTCACGTCACGAGAGAATTTTGTCAGGTCTCTTCGATCAGAATACAATCGCTGAAGTCAGGATTAATCTGAAAAGCCTTTTCGATGAATTGGAGAAAATCCTTCAGGGAATCAGGTTGATTGGTGAACTTACCCCTAAGACGCTTGACAAAGTGCTTGGGTTTGGAGAACGTCTTTCCTCGAATTTTATTTCAAGGTTTCTGCATGCCGAATTAATTGATAGTGCGGCCCTTATCCGGACCGACAGCAACCATGGTAGGGCCAATGTTGATTTTTCCGTCACCTATGAGCAGATCAGCAAGGTGTGCTCCGGATTAAAAAGGATTGCTGTTGCCCCGGGATTTATTTCAACCTCCGCCGATGGTACCGTGACCACACTTGGAAGAGGAGGTTCAGATTATACGGCTGCGCTTTTCGCGGCTGCTTTGAATGCGGAGAAACTCGAAATATGGACGGATGTGGATGGCTTCATGACTGCCGACCCAAGGGTCATCAGCAAGGCTTATCCTATTCCTCAACTCACTTACAGCGAAGCATTGGAATTATCACATTTTGGAGCCAAAGTGATATATCCGCCAACGATACTCCCTGTGTATCAGAAATCGATTCCGGTTCAGATAAAGAATACCATGAATCCTTCAGCCGAAGGTACAATTATCGGGAAATTCGATCAGCGTATCGCCGAACATCCTATCAAAGGTATCTCTTCCATTGACGGAATTTCCCTTTTCACAGTTCAGGGACTCGGAATGGTTGGTGTTACAGGGATTGCCATGAGACTGTTCGGCGCCCTGGCGAAAGAGGATATCAATGTCATTCTGATTTCCCAGGCATCATCAGAAAATTCCATCAGCTTTGCCATTGACTCTACCCGGGGTAAAATTGCTGAATCTGCCATTCAAAAGGAGTTTGAGCGAGAAATTTTCTCCGGATTGATCAATAAAATCAGTAGTGAGGAAGATCTTTGTATCGTAGCAATTGTCGGAGAGAACATGAAGCACTCTGCGGGAATTGCTGGTAAGTTGTTTTTTACCATTGGCAAAAATGGTATCAACGTGGTTGCCATTGCGCAGGGAGCCTCCGAACAGAATATCTCATGGGTCGTCAAAAAGTCTGACTTAAGGAAGACATTGAATGTTGTTCACGAATCATTTTTCCTGTCACCATTTATCGAATTAAATATCTTCCTGGTAGGCATTGGTACAGTAGGCCGCGATCTGATCAAACAGATCAATCAACAGCAGTTGAAGTTGCAAAAGGAGCACCGTTTGTTGCTTCGCATTTGTGGGGTCGCCAATTCTCGGAAGATGATTTTCAACAGGGAAGGTCTGGAACCGGATTCTATTGCGAAACTGCTTTCAGGCGAAGAGGCTGAAAAGTCTGATATGAATGGTTTCTGCAGCCGGATGGTTGATATGAATATGTTTAATTCTGTGTTTGTCGATTGCACTGCTGAGAAAAAAGTAGCTGATCAATACCGGACCATCCTTAATAATTTTATCTCCATTGTTGCTGCAAATAAAGTTGCGGCCTCATCCGATTTCCTGGCTTACAGGGAGTTGAAGGAATTGGCGGCGAACCATGGTGTCAAATATCTCTTTGAAACCAATGTAGGTGCCGGCTTGCCTCTCATCTCAACAATCAACGATCTGATGCGTTCCGGTGATCGCATCGTAAGGATTGAAGCAGTTCTTTCCGGTACCCTGAATTTTATATTCAACACCCTTAGCAGTGAAATCCCTTTGAGCACTGCCATCCGGATGTCGAAAGAAAAGGGATTCTCGGAACCCGATCCGCGTATTGATCTGAGTGGCGTTGATGTGGTCAGGAAGCTGGTGATCCTGGGAAGGGAATCAGGGTACAAACTAAGTCAGGAGGATGTGGTGCAGAAACGTTTCATCCCGGATCGTTATTTTGAATCCACACTCGATGATTTCTGGCGGGATATACATGAGATGGATGATTATTTTGAGGCTGAAAGGATTGTCCTCGAAAAAGAAAAGAAGAAATGGCGTTTCGTCGGACTAATGGAAGAGGGGCGGGCATCTGTCTCGTTGCAGTCGGTGGGACCTGGTCATCCTTTTTACGATCTGGAAGGGAGTAACAATATTGTCTTGCTCACCACGGAAAGATATAATGAGTCTCCGATGCTGATTAAAGGATACGGGGCAGGAGCAGCTGTTACGGCTGCCGGCGTTTTTGCGGATCTAATCAAAGTTGCTAATATTTAATATGAAATATATCATTTTATTGGGTGATGGCATGTCTGATCAGCCACAAGACGAATGTGGAGGCAAGACTCCGCTGATGCTGGCCAATACCCCTCATATGGACCGTTTGGCTGCACTTGGACGAAGCGGTACCCTCAAGACCATTCCTGAGTCCCTGCATCCCGGCAGCGAGGTGGCCAACCTTGCCGTTCTTGGCTACGATGTGGAAGCAGTTTATGAAGGAAGAGGTGTGATTGAGGCCGCCAGCATTGGAGTAGAATTGCGGGCTGATGATCTGGCTATGCGTTGCAACCTGGTCACATTAACCGGAGATATCATTTTGAATCACTCTGCCGGACATATTTCCACAGTAGAGGCTGATGTGCTGATACGACACCTTAATGAGCATCTAGGCAGCGACTTAGTCCAATTTTACACGGGTGTATCCTATCGGCACCTTTTGGTTATCAAAGGAGGAAACAAAAATCTTATTTGCACGCCTCCCCACGATGTTCCCGGGAAGAAATACCAACCATTATTACCTCGTGAATCTAATTCGCATGGGCAGGAAACGGCGCGCCTCTTGAACGATCTCATGCTTCGTTCGCAGGAATTATTGCAGAATCATCCTGTTAACCTTACCAGGAAATCGCTTGGCAAAGAACCGGCCAACTCAATCTGGCCCTGGTCTCCCGGCTACAAACCAGCCATGAAAAGCCTGAAAGAACTCTTCGGAGTGCAAAATGGAGCCGTCATCTCCGCCGTCGACCTCATTCAAGGTATTGGTGTCTATGCAGGACTGGATGTGATAAAAGTTGAAGGCGCTACCGGACTGTACGATACGAATTATGAGGGGAAGGCTAAAGCAGCCATCAAAGCCCTTGAGGATCATGATTTCGTCTACCTGCATGTGGAAGCCAGCGATGAAGCCGGCCACGAGGGGGACCTGGATCTGAAGGTCCGCACCATCGAATACCTCGATGAAAGGATTCTGAAATACTTGATGGAGGAGTGTTCGAAAATGACAGAACCGGTCACAATTGCTCTTCTTCCCGATCATCCTACCCCATGGAAACTTAGGACCCATACCCGGGAGGCAGTTCCTTTTGTCATCTATTGCCCGGGCGAAACACCTGACAGCGTTGAACGTTACGATGAAAAGGCAGCTTTGCTAGGAGGTTATGGAGAATTGAAGGGCTCACAATTCATGAAAAAGTTTTTAAATCTCTAATGAAATATTACAGCACTAATAAACAATCGCCAGAGGTAGATTTGCGAACAGCCGTCACCAAAGGCCTGGCGCCTGATCGTGGTCTTTATATGCCGGAAAGGATTCTTCAACTCGACCAGGTATTCTTTGCTCAGCTGCCTGAAATGACTTTTCAAAGAATGGCTTTCGAGGTGGCAAGGAATCTTTTTGGTGAAGATATTCCATTAGATCAATTACAAGAGATTGTTTATGAAACACTTAGTTTCAATACTCCACTGGTTGAAGTTGATAAGGATATTTATTCGCTTGAGTTATTTCATGGTCCAACTCTTGCCTTTAAAGATGTTGGTGCAAGGTTCATGGCCAGAATGCTTTCCTATTTTTTAAAGGAAGAAAAAAATGTTGTCCATGTTCTTGTTGCGACATCGGGCGATACTGGCAGTGCTGTAGCTAATGGTTTTTTGGGAATTGAAGGCATCAGGGTGCATGTGCTTTATCCAAAAGGGAAGGTGAGCGAAATTCAGGAAATGCAATTTGTCACGCTTGGACAGAATATCACCGCCCTCGAGGTCGATGGCTCATTCGACGATTGTCAGGCATTGGTAAAGTCCGCTTTCATGGATGCGGAGCTTCAAAGAAAAATGGTGCTGACATCTGCCAATTCGATCAATGTCGCCCGGTTCCTACCCCAGGCTTTCTACTATTTTAATGCTGTGTCACAGTTAAAAGTAAATTCGCCAAAGGTTGTATTCTCTGTTCCAAGCGGTAATTTTGGAAACCTGACGGCAGGTCTTATTGCCAACATCATGGGACTACCGGTCCATCGTTTTATTGCTGCCAATAATAGTAATGATGTGGTTTTCAATTATTTAAAATCAGGAAACTACAAGACAAAACCGTCCGTTACCACGATTGCCAATGCCATGGATGTCGGCGACCCTAGTAATTTTGCCAGAATTCTGGATCTTTATGGACACGATCACAGCCGAATTAGTGCGGTGATGTCGGGCACAACCTATTCGGACGAACAGATTAGGGAAAGCCTGGCAGAGTGCTATCATCGGAGTGGCTATTTGCCTGATCCTCATGGTACTGTTGCTTATCGTGCATTGAAGGAACAGTTGCAGCAGGGTGAAACCGGGATCTTTCTGGAGACTGCCCACCCGGCAAAATTCACTGAAACAGTGGAAGAAATTATTGGTAAGGGCAATGTTCCGATGCCAGAGCGGCTTAAGGAGTTCATGAAAGGGGAGAAGAAAACAGTCGAAATAGGTACCGGATTTGAGGAGTTCAGGAATTACCTGCTTTCTGTAGAATCTTAAAAATCGCTTAATTCCAGCCAGCGCATCTCCTTCTCTTCGAGCAAAGAGGTGACTTCACTGTAACGCAACGATTTTTTGTGCAATAAATCGGCTGCTAGTAGACCTGAATTGAGATCTTCCTCCAGAATTTTTTTCTCTTTTTCAAGATCAGAAATATCTTTTTCCAGCTCATCCAGCTCCTTTTTTTCCTTGAAGCTTAATTTTTTCTTCTCGGTGGCAGGTTTTTCCCGGATGGGTTTTTCTGTTTTGACAACAACTTGTTTCGCCTTTGACTTCTCTTCAGCCCAGTCGCGGTAATCGGAATAGTTTCCGGGGAAATCTTTGATGACTCCGTTGCCCTCAAATACAAATAGATGATCGACAATTTTATCCATGAAGAAACGGTCATGGGAGACCACAATCGTACATCCCTTAAATGATCTAAGATAATCCTCCAGGACGTTTAGTGTCATGATATCCAAATCGTTGGTGGGCTCATCGAGAATCAGAAAATTGGGATTACGCATCAGGATCGTGCAAAGATATAACCTGCGTTTCTCCCCGCCGCTCAGCTTGCCTACAAAAGAATATTGTGTTTCCGGTGGGAAGAGAAAATAGTTAAGAAATTGAGAGGCAGATAATTTGGAGCCGTCACCCATTTCCACCACTTCTGCAATCTCCTTGATGATATCTATGACCCTGTCTTCAGGTGAGAATTGAATTCCATCTTGTCTGAAATAGCCGAACTGAACTGTTTCTCCGGTATCCATTTTGCCGCTGTCTGCAGGATAAGCGCCTGTCAGCAAGTTCAGAAAAGTACTCTTTCCGGAACCGTTTTTCCCGACAATTCCAATTTTTTCCAGTCGTGCAAATTTGTAACTGAAGTCTTTCAGGATAATGACATCACCGAAGGCTTTTGACAGATGGTCGAGGTTGATGATCTTATTGCCCAGACGCTGTGAGTTGATAGCTAGTTCAAGTTTATTATCGTCTATCCGCCTGGAAGCTTTTTCTTTCAGCAGATATGCATTTTCAGTTCGGTATTTGGATTTGTGCGAGCGGGCCTGTGGCATTCGCCTGAGCCATTCGAGCTCCGTTTTGAATAAGTTTCTGTCTCTTTCGATTTCACTGTTAAGGTTTTGGATCCGCTCGTCACGTTTTTCAACATAATAGGAGTAGTTTCCTTTGTATCTGAAAAGGGAATGTTCATCCATTTCTATGATCTCATTGCAGACTCTGTCGAGAAAATATCTGTCGTGGGTAACCATCAAAAGGGTGCATTTGGCTTTTTCAAGTGTTCGTTCGAGCCATTCGATCATCTCAAGGTCGAGGTGGTTGGTAGGTTCATCCAGGATTAGAAAGTCCGGTTCATCGATCAGGACATGGGCGAGGGCAACCCGCTTTTTCTGCCCGCCAGAGAGTTCCCGAATGGGTTGTTGCAGATCGTGGATATTTAATTCAGTGAGAATTTGCTTTATTTTTAGCTCAAAGTCCCAGCAGTTCAGTGTATTAAGTCTGTCCATGGACTTTTCAATAGCCTTGTGGTCACCGCTTTCGATGGCGCTTTCGTATTCGCGGACGGCAGAAATATTTTCGCCTGAAGAACTAAAAGCTGCCTCCAGGATGGTTTCATTGGGGTTCAGTTCGGGTAATTGTCGCAGGTAACCGATCCGGATATCGTTGTTGAAAGTGACTTTACCACTATCAGCCACCTCGTCGCCCGATAGGATATTCATGAGGGTTGTCTTACCTGCTCCGTTTTTAGCGATCAGGGCTACCTTATCACCCTGGTTGATAGTGAAGGATATATCTTTGAAAAGCTCTAAATCTCCCCAGTTTTTCGAGAGATTGTCGAGTTGTAAGTATGGAATCATAGAATCATTTTGTTGGATGCAAAGGTAGGAAGAAATGAAAAGTGAAAAGCACTCCTCGCACCAATGGATTTGCAATCCGTTGGTGAATGGTTGCCAGCGGATTTCAAATCCACTGGAGCGTGTTGATTTAAATAGAAAATTGTTTAATTTGTGGAATAAACCCAGAAAATGGAACCAAAAGAAATATGTGAGAAGATAACTGCCTGGTTTCAGGAGAATATGCCGGTAGCCGAGACGGAGCTCCATTATACCAATCCTTACCAAATGCTGGTTGCTACCATACTTTCGGCCCAGTGCACGGATAAGCGGGTAAATATGATCACTCCGGCCCTTTTCCAGCGTTTTCCAACTCCTGAAAAAATGTCAGAAGTAGAATCGGAGGAGGTATTTGAATACATCAGGTCTTGTTCCTATCCAAACAACAAGGCTAAAAATCTGGTGGGGATGGCTAGGAAATTGGTCTCCGATTTTCAGGGTACTGTACCAGCAGAAATGGAGGATTTATTGCAATTGCCCGGAGTCGGAAGGAAAACGGCCAATGTTATTTTATCTGTAGTATTTAACAAGCCTGCGATGGCTGTGGATACACATGTATTCAGGGTATCAGAAAGGCTCGGACTAACAGTTAACTCCAGGACGCCGGAAGAGACTGAAAGACAGCTTGTGAGATTATTTGCTCCAGAATTATTGCCGGTTGCACATCATTGGCTGATCCTTCATGGACGGTATGTCTGTCAGGCCAGAAAGCCCCTTTGCGAAACTTGCGGACTGAAAACATGGTGTTCTTTTGGGAGGAACATCTAATTTCAATATTACTCGAAAATTTCAACTTAAATATTTGTTTTTCGGACAATCTTTGTACTTTTGCCACGATGTGCTGAAATTAATTTTCTGTAAAACAAATAATTTAAGTTATGGCTTATAAAATTTCTGATGAATGCATTGCTTGTGGAACATGCATCGATGAGTGTCCGGTTGAAGCAATCAGCGAAGGTGAAATCTATAAAATTGATGCTGAACTTTGCACCGATTGTGGATCATGTGTTGAAGTCTGTCCTACTGATGCAATATCACCTGCGTAACAAAGACAAGTTACAAAACGAAAGGCTTTTACTAACCTGCTTGATCTCAAGCAGGTTTTTTTTGTCTATTTTGAAAATTTTAACTTTGAATCTTGCATTATATAAAAATATTTTCTAGCTTTAGTATGTCGTATTGCAAATAACTCATTTACAGCATTTTCATTCATGGAATTATTGCTTCTTAATATTAAGGAGTTGATCCAAACCGGTGAAAATCCACCTGTTTTCTTATCTGGAAAGCAGATGTCATCTCTTAGTTCCATCAAGAATGCTTTCCTGCTGATCAGTGATGAGATGATCCTCGATTATGGCGCCATGGAATCACTGAATGATTGTGACCTTGAAAATTTTGAACTATTGATGGAGATTGACTGCACCGGACGACTGGTCTTCCCAAGTTTTTGCGATCCCGATTCCCATTTGCTCTATCCGTTTGGTCCGGCAAATGATTTCTCCGGATATGGTTTCGGCAAAAAGAAGAAGGGAATCTATTTTTCGGATTCATTTCTGAGGTTGCATGAAATGACAGTCGAAGAGCTCTACTTTCAGGCACTTGACCATCTCAGGGAGGTTGTCAAAAAGGGTACCGGAGCCATCGAGATTAAGAGTGGATACGGACTGGAAGCCGAAGATGAAATCAAATTGCTTCAGGTAATAAGGAAATTAAAGATGACCACCCCACTTGTCATCAAATCCACCTTTTTAGGTTCTCATACTTACCATGAAAATTTCAGGCGGACGCCGGCAAAATATATCGATCATATTTTGGATATCCTGCCATCTCTTGCTCAGGATGAGCTGGCTGAAAATTTGGATCTCTATTACGATCATCAATTCTTGTCCAGGAGCGAAACTGAAAGGATCCTGATTGCGGGACTGCACGAAGGGTTGAATGTTAAAATCCACACAGATGAACTGGGACTCAATCAGCTCAATGGTACGAACATTAAAGATTGCCTCGATATACTCGACCATCCCGGACTTTTTACACGTGAGAAGATTGGCAGAATAGCCGAAGCGGGAATTTTTCCGGTCATCATGCCTGGTGCTTCATTCTTTCATAATCTCTCCACCTCTTCGGCCAGGGAGATGATCGATGCAGGACTTCCTCTTGCTATTGCCACTGATTTCGATCCTGGTTCAATGCCATCCTGCGATATGAAATTCATGCAGTCATTGGCTTGCATCAAATATGGAATGGTCCCGGAAGAGGTCATCAATGCTTCAACGATTAATTCTGCTTTCCTGATGGGAATTGGAGAGGGATATGGAACCATCACAAAGGGGAAGGCAGCCAATGTTTTTGTGACCAGGAAAATTTCATCCTACCAGTATTTCCCCTATGCCTTTAGCTCCGACCTGATTGACATGGTTATCCTCGGTGGTGAGATACACTGAAAAATAATCAATACTTTAGTAGAGGCGTTTCAGGCAGCGCCTCTACTTTAATTTTCACATAAATGAGACCAGGAAATTTCGCAGGATTCATAGGATGCAGCGCCTTGCTCGTTGCCGGTTCATCGCTACAACTGTATGCGCAAAAGGTTGAGCCCAGACCGAATATAATTTTGATTATTACAGATCAGCAATCTTCCGATGCGATGAGCAGCAGGATTGGAAGTCAATATTTGAAGACTCCCAACATGGATTACCTGGCAAGTCATGGGATAACCTATACCCGTGCCTATTGTGCTAATCCACTGTGTATTCCTTCGCGAAGCTCCATGTTTACGGGCCTTTATCCGCATCAGGTGGGTATCCAGGCCAACGAAAATGATAAAGATTTAAGCAGCGTAGGATTCCAGATGATGGGGAATATTTTCCTGAAAGGGGGGTATGAAACTGCCTATTTTGGCAAATGGCATTTGCCTTACGATATCAACAACAAGGGTTCCCACGGATTCGAAACATCGTCACATACCAAATCCAATGGCATCGATTCGCTGATCCCTGTCGATGCCATAGGTTTTTTGCACCAGAAGCACCAAAAGCCTTTCCTGATGGTTGCTTCCTTTATCGATCCGCATAATATCTGCGAATGGGCGAGAGGTCAGAAACTTCCCGATGGTGAGGTCGGGGTTCCGCCACCGGCAGCAGAATGTCCGCCCCTACTAGCCAATCATGCCCCTAGCAAGAATGAATCGGACATCGTTTCGTTGCTCAGAACATCGGCCCATGCCAGTCCGATGTTCCCGGTCGGTAATTTTGATGATGCCAAATGGCGGCAATACCGATGGGCTTATTACCGGATGATCGAAAAAGTGGATGGCCAAATCGGTAAAATACTTGACGATCTGCGAAAAACAGGCATCGATAAAAATACCGTAATCGTTTTTCTGGCAGATCATGGGGATAGCCAGGGAGCGCATTTCCTGAATCAGAAGACCAATTTCTTCGAGGAAGTCGTCAATGTTCCTTTCATTATCACCTTACCAGGAAAGTCGAAACCTGAAGTTTCCACTCAATTAATCCAGACTGGCATCGATCTGATCCCGACCCTCTGCGATTATGCCGGAATACCTGTCCCGCCCGAATTACCTGGACTGAGTGCAAAAAAGATTTCTGCCGGCGGGAAAAATACCCGCTCCTTCGTGGTAACTTCGGTGAAACCTATCCAAGGCGCTGCTGTTAACGGGGTGAAGCCAGATCCTGATGGCCGGATGGTCAGGGGAGAACGCTTCAAATACTGGGTCTACAGTCAGGGAAAACAACGCGAATCCTTGTTCGACACCAAGACCGATCCGGGCGAAATGGTCAACCTGGCTAACGATCCAAAATATAAGTCCGTGATGATTGAGAACAGGAAACTCTTGGCAGAATGGTGCGCAAAATACAAAGATTCGTTTGCTCAATATTTGATCAAATAATAGTAAATATCCTTGTTGTGGAGGCCAACTGGTAAGGCCAATCTAATTATTCAACCAAATTCTCATGAAAAATACTTTTTTAATCGCTGCATTAGCTTCAGTAGTAAGCCTGTTTTCCTGCTCCGAAAAAAAATCCATTAACGTTACGATCGACGAATCCCTGGCCTTCTCTGCCAAACAATACACTTTGATGGCAGAAGTCATGAAAGGAAAACCGGATTTGCTTCCGAAATCTATCAACAAAGAAGGCAAACTAGCGACCGACAGCTCCCGGAACTGGGTAAGTGGATTCTTTCCGGGATCACTGTGGTACCTGTATGAAGGGACCAAGGATGCCAAATTCCTGGAATATGCCCGATTGATTAATGCCCGTGTAGAGCGTGAAAAATTTACAACTAATAACCACGATGTTGGTTTTATACTCTATTGCAGTTTTGGCAATGGCTTGAGATTGACTGGAGAAAAAAATTACAACGAAATCCTCCTGACAGGCGCAAAGTCCCTTGCTACCCGTTTCAATCCTAAAATTGGCTGCATAAAATCTTGGGAAAGGCCTGATAAATGGCAGTATCCGGTCATTATCGACAATATGATGAACCTCGAACTGATGTTTTGGGCGACTAAATATTCGGGCGATAGTACCTTTTACAAGATGGCCGTGTCTCACGCGGACAACACAATCAAAAATCATTACAGGCCTGATTTTAGCTGTTACCATGTGGTTTCTTACGACACCATTACCGGGAAAGTCGAAAAACGGCAAACTGCTCAGGGGTATTCGGATGAATCGGCCTGGGCCAGGGGGCAGACCTGGGGGTTGTATGGATTTACCATGGCCTACCGGGAAACCAAAGACAAGAAATACCTCGACCATGCGGTGAAAATTGCCAAATACCTGATTAGTCAGCCAAATTTGCCCGCCGACAAGATTCCCTACTGGGATTTCAATGCGCCCGGCATCCCCAACGAGCAGCGTGACGCCTCATCGGGTGCGATCATGGCCTCTGCCTTAATCGAGCTGAGTCAGTATGTAGATCCTGAATTTTCAAAAACATGCCTGGCTACCGCGGAAGCCCAGATCAGATCACTTTCTTCGCCTGCTTATCGTGCGAAATTGGGTGAAAATGGCGATTTTATCCTGATGCACAGTGTTACCAGTAAACCGAAGAATGTCGACATCGATAATCCTTTAGCTTATGCCGATTATTATTACCTCGAAGCGATGTTAAGGTACAAGGCGTTAATGAGCAAACAAAAGAATTATTAAGGCTAATTGAATTGTACATTTTTCAACCAAATTTGGGAGTTTTTAATCCCATCCGAGACAAATTATTCTGGAAACTACTTGGAAAACGTTAAATTCGTAAACAGCAAGACTCATAAATATCAAAATATTAACCCGATGAACACCAAACTATTTTCGACCCTCGGACTCTGTTCCGTTGGAATGCTTCCGACATTAAACGGACAGACAAATCAGGCAACTCAGAGCGCTCAGGCAGCTCAGAAGCAACGGCCGAACATTATTTACATCATGTCTGATGACCATGGCTATCAGGCCATCAGCGCTTACGGTTACGGTTTGAACAAGACCCCGAACATTGACCGTTTAGCTAAAGAAGGAGCCATTTTCACCAGGGCCTGTGTCACAAATTCCATCTGCGCACCCAGCAGGGCTGTGATGCTGACAGGCAAACACAGTTTCATCAACGGAAAGCTTGATAACAGAGGAGGCTTCAACTGGGATCAGGATAATTTCCCTAAACAGTTGCAGAAGGCTGGATATCAGACGGCTATGATAGGCAAGATCCACCTCGACGGTCTGCCTCAGGGTTTTGATTATTCTATGGTGCTTCCTGGTCAGGGACAATATTATAATCCGGATTTTTTGATCAATGGCGTGAAGACCCGCATCGAAGGTTATTGCACCGAAATTACCACAGCATATGCCTTGAAATGGCTGAAAGAAACTCGGGATAAGACCAAACCATTTTGCCTGTTGTACCATCAGAAGGCTCCCCACCGCAACTGGTTGCCTGCTCCAAAATATCTGAAACTGTATCAGGATACCACCTTCGTTCCGCCAGCCAATTATTTTGATGATTATTCCGGAAGGGGTACTGCAGCCAGATCCCAGGAAATGAAAGTTGACGGGAATGCCACCTGGGGCCCGGATTTTAAACTTCTGGTAGATCCGAAAGGTGATTCGACTAGTTTCATCAATGACCTGAAGAGAATGTCGCCTTCACAGCGAGCCAACTGGATGGCGGCATATGAGAAAGAAAACCAGGCATTCCTCAAGGCAAAACTAACAGGAAAAGAGTTGGCAGTGTGGAAATACAACCGATACATTAAGGATTATCTCAGGTGCATCAAGTCTGTCGATGACGGAGTTGGAGAGGTGCTAGACTATTTGGATAAGAACGGTTTAGCGGAGAATACCATTGTGATTTATACCTCAGATCAGGGTTTTTACCTCGGAGAGCACGGTTGGTTTGACAAGCGGTTTATGTACGAGGAATCATTCAAAACGCCTTTCCTGATAAGGTATCCAAAGGAAATAAAAGCTGGCACCAAGATAACCAAGTTGGTTCAGAACCTCGATTTTGCCCCTACTTTTCTCGATTATGCCGGGGTAAAGATTCCATCCGATATGCAGGGTGAATCGTTCAGAAAACTGGTTGCCGGGAAGACTGATAAATGGCGCGAGGCTGTCTATTATACCTATTATGAATACCCTGCCGAGCACATGGTGAAACGTCATTATGGTATTGCAACAGAGCGATATAAGCTGATGCATTTCTATTATGACATCGATGAATGGGAACTGTATGATCTGCAAAAGGATCCCCACGAAATGAAAAACGTGTACAACGATCCGGCGTATGCCGATACGCAAAAGATGCTACATTCGAAGCTTACTGAAATAAGGGCAAAATACGGGGATTCAGATGCAAACGATCAGAAATTCATCAAGAAATTTCTGGAAGCGATGAAGAAGTAAGGATAAATGCTTACAAGTAAAACACAAAACCGACAGTTCCGATCACGACATTACTAGATACAGTGTTGCTTCCACTTCCAAGATGATCTAAAGTATAGGTAGTACCCTGATAGTTCATCCGGAGTTCTTCGTAACTGTTCTTGACTCTTGATGTCTGATAATCTACGGCAACTTTCAGCTGAACCTTATCGTTAATGGGAAACCGAACAGCAGTCCCGGCGAGAAGATCCAACGAAATGTGGACTGGATTGGTATTCCTTTGCTGATAATCCCAATCATTATTCAGGTTGCTGAAAATCAGGTGTTGATTCGGCAGATAAGCCACATGCATGCCTGTCATCAACTGAAAATCCAAGGCAAACTTATCGAAATTGAAGCTGTAAACAGGTCCGAAGATGATGCTGTTCGACATCCAGGGGTTAACAGAAAACGTCAGGCTGGGTCGCTCAGTTTCTGTAAATGAGACTTGTTTCTTCATCCGGTTTTCCATCAGGGTGCCCATTCCGTTCCGATCTACTGGATTACTATTGAGCATGACCATTCCCTTGATGCCCCAATGAGCGTTCAACGGATAGGTAGCATCCAGGTTGAGGGCAAAACCTCTCGTTGCAAAACCATTCTCCGCATTGGAAGGATTCGCATTCGCAAAGGAACCTATCGGCAGACAGCCTCCCATCGAAAGGGATAAATACCAGGATTCAGGTTGAGCGGAAACAGATAATGTTAGAAAAAGCAACACAATTGAATACCAGAGATGTCTCATGGACGGGTAGTTTAAAATATGGAGAGAAAAGGCAAAATAGTACCCTGGATAATCTTTCCAGTTGAAGCATCGAGTTGTGAACCAAAGAGGCTGTGAGGAATAGAGAAAATTGCCATGGTCACGACCATCGCGGCTACAACCCAATATCCTGATTCCTTCTTTCGGTTGAACCACCAGGCAATCAGCCAGGCTACGAAAGCAATCAGCGTCTTGTTGTCAGTCAGGTCCCAGCCATAAGGAACACCGGCCCAAAGTTCATTGAACGCATATTTCTGCACCAGAGGACCCATGATCAGTCCACCAGCAAAGATGGTCCAAAGGGTGATTTTCAGCATCTTGAAGGAAGGAATCCGGAATAAAGCAAATATCCCGGCCACGTTGCTGAAGAGCATGGCTAGAAACATGATAAGTATGTGTGGAATCAGGATAAATTCAGGGACGTAACCCTTGAAACGTATCACAGTTGGGACGCCGTTATTAAGGGCAACCTGCTCACTGCCTTTGCTCAGAATGATACGGTACTCCAACTTTCCTGCCATTCCCTGGTGGGGAAGAGAAGCGGTGAGATTTACCCCTTCACGAACCATTTCAAGTTTCGTATACGCTACTTTTTGAGGGAAAATTCTGTATTCCAGCGTTCCTGAAATCTGCTGATCGGCGATGGAAATGGTGATCGGGCAATCACCTGAGCCGTCAAAAGTTCGGAGAAGTCTGAATTTATAAGTCTGTCCGGCGATGGTAGCCGAGGTTCTTTGAGGATGCGTTGGACCGGTTAGTCTTTGATAAATAGCAGCGGAAATAGTTAGCAATACGGCAAAGATCCAAATTAATGCCTTTTTATTATTCATAATCAGTGAGTTGAATTTCTGGTAAATTGATTCGTAAACTTAATCGGTTTACGGGAAAAGCAGAAGTACGTTTCATCCTTGTCTTTCCTGACTTAATCGGTGCGAATTTATGAATTATAATTTTCTCTCAGAAATATTTCCGCCAGGGTAAATGAGAAGTGGAGATTTGCTATTTTTACGAATCATTAAAATTCTAGATCCATGAAAATTAGAGCGATGTTGATCTTGGGTGCAATTGGTTTACAATTTGGTACCGCCCAATCATTATTTTCAAAAGATACTTCGGCAGGCAAGGAGCAGGGTACTGTATCTTTCGTCGATAAGAGTGATAAGAAGCAGATTGATATCATGATGGATGGAAAACTATTTACATCTTATATATGGCCTGAGAACGTGATGAAACCAGTCTTATATCCCGTCATTACTTCAGCAGGCACGGAGGTTACCCGCGGTTATCCGCTGAAGCCAAGGGCAGGTGAACGTGTCGATCATCCGCATCACATCGGTATCTGGTTCAATTATGGAGATGTCGATAAACTGGATTTCTGGAACAATTCAGAAGCCATCCCCGCCAACAAGAAGAATGAATACGGCACCATCCACCAAAAATCGATTGAAAAGAAGGAGGGTGGTAAGGGTCATGGAATCCTGGTCGTAAATGCTACCTGGGATGCCCCCGATGGTAAACAGCTGCTTGCAGAGAAGACGGAATTCCTCTTCAGCAACCAGGGCGCGTCGCGTGTAATTGATAGAATAACTACTTTGACCGCAGGAAATGAAGCTGTTTCAATGGCCGACAACAAAGAAGGTGTCGTTGCTATCCGGGTTGCACGTCAATTGGAACTTCCTTCTAAAGACAATGTCGTCATGACGGATGCCAAAGGTAATCCCACTACCGTGAAAGTCATGTCCAACGAGGGTGTAACCGGCAGCTACCGCAGCAGTGAAGGAATCAAGGATGATGCAGTCTGGTCGACTCGTGGCAAATGGATGGACCTGAACGGGACCATCGGAAGCGAAAAAATTGCCATTATCATTTGTGACCATCCCAAAAATGTTGGTTACCCAACATACTGGCATGCCCGGGGATACGGTTTGTTCGCGGCAAACCCTCTTGGTTGGAGCATATTTACAAATGGAAAAGAGAAATTGAACTACAGCATCCCGGCAGGTAAATCGGTTACCTTCCGATACCGGATGGTCATACACAGTGGATCGGACCTTTCTGACGAAGCCATTAATGTCATTGCCGAAGATTTCGCCAAAAAATATTGAGGATAATATCTCTCCGGACTAAATGGCCCTAAACTACATCTGGATCTTCTTCTTTGTGATTGCTTTTGTGATCGCATTGTTCAAGCTTATTTTTCTTGGTAATACTGATTGTATTTCTGAGATGGTGACCGCCACCTTCGAGATGTCCAAGACAGGCTTTGAGATTTCACTCGGGTTAACCGGTGTATTGACTTTCTGGTCCGGTATCATGAAAGTAGGGGAGATGGGAGGAATCGTGAAAATTATTTCCAGACTGATCGGTCCTTTTTTTGACAAACTTTTCCCCGAATTGGGTAAGAACCACCCTGCGTACAGTCCTATGATGCTGAATTTTGCGGCGAATATGATGGGCCTCGACAATGCAGCGACGCCCATGGGACTGCAGGCCATGAAGGAGATGCAGGCGAGTAATCCGAATAAGGAAGTCGCCTCTAATCCGCAAATCATGTTCCTGGTTCTGAACGCCTCCGGATTATGCCTGATTCCAATTTCCATCATGGTTTACCGGGCTCAAATGGGTGCGGCTAATCCGGCGGATATCTTTTTGCCGATCATGATTGCCACCTTCTGTGCGAACATGACAGGCCTTATCACGGTTTCGATTGTGCAGAAGATCAATCTCTGGGACAGGACGATCCTTGCCTATATGCTCGGGATGATTACCCTCGTGGGGAGTCTGATTTTTACCATGACCAGCCTCTCACAGGGACAAATTACGCTAGTATCGAAGGTTTCTACAAATATTATCCTGTTTTCACTGATCATTTTCTTTATTCTGCTTGGCATGCGGAGTAAAATCAATGTTTACGAAACGTTTATAGATGGTGCCAAGGAGGGCTTTGCAACAGCGGTACGGATCATTCCATATCTGGTGGCAATCCTGGTAGCGATCGGTGTTTTCAGGGCTTCCGGAGCCATGGACTATTTTGTGGCCGGGATTAAATGGCTTTTCGAATCTGTAGGCATTAATTCGGAATTCGTTGAAGCACTGCCGACCGGTCTGATGAAGGTTTTGAGCGGAAGCGGCTCAAGGGGCATGATGATCGATGTAATGAAGACTTACGGGGCAGACTCCTTCGTGGGCAAATTAAGTTGTACTGTCCAGGGAGTGGCCGACACAACCTTCTTTATCCTGGCCGTATATTTTGGTTCTGTTGGGATCAAAAAGACCAGACACGCCTTGGCCTGCGCACTTTTCGCTGATCTTGTGGGGCTCATTGTCGCGATCTTCATGGGATATGTCTTTTTTCACTAATTAAACTGCAACATGCGACAAGCCTGGATCATTGAAGAGGTCGAAAAAGTGTTTGAAGAACTTGACAACCATCTTTCCCTTACCTCTTCGCAAAGCGGACTCAAATGTCCTGATTTTTGTGGCATGTGCTGCAGGAAAATTGATATAGAGGCTTCACCAATGGAGTTTATGCCACTGGCCGCATGGTTATACAAGACAGGGAAAGTCAATGATTTTCTTGAAAAGCTGGAGAACCCTGACCACAAATGGTGTGCCTGCTTCGATCCGGATGCCTCTGCCAAAGGCGAATGGGGATGTAAATATTATGAACACAGGGGGTTGATCTGTCGACTGTTTGGTTTTGGTTACCGGTTAAACCGGGAAAGCCACCCGGTATTGGTCACATGCAAAATTATGAAAACCACGCAAGTGGCGGCCGTAACCAAAGCAGCGGATCTCGCATCAGAAAATCCTGATGAAATGCCTGTTTTTAGTAATTATTTCATGAAACTGCTTGCGATTGATCCTGATCTTGCCGTCCCGCAGATGCCTATCAATGAGGCCATCAGGACGGCCATTGAAAAATTATATTTCTATTTTCTCAACAAGGAGGAAGAATAATTCAACTCTTAGGAGCGTCCGCCCTTCTGATCTTTGCCCAAAAAGCATCGGCCATAGTCTTGCCCCTTAACTTCGCCCTATCGGCAACAATTCCTTCAAATAATTCGTCCACGGTAGTGCACCATACTTTCAGCCAATGGTCGAAATGTTCCCTCTTGATTTGCATGTTGAAATGTATGGGTACAGGATTGCCAAAATAATCCGGACGCCTTAGTAATACAGTGTGCCAGAACCGGTATAATTTTTTGTGGTGCGCTTCCCACTTACCTACCAGCCGGTCATTGAAAAAGTAGCCGATTGTCTGATCCTTTCTTACTTTGGCGTAAAAAGTATCCACGAGCAGGTGAACATCTTTCAGGGTTGTTATGTCTTGCATCAAAGGAATTTGTTTTTCCAAAATTCGTAAAAATATTCAAATAATGCTCATTTATTTGAACCAGACACCATCATAATAACCTTTGTGATTGATTATTGAGAATGAATCTGTTTAAGATAT
Organism: Prolixibacteraceae bacterium; assembly: GCA_037137375.1. Classification (GTDB taxonomy): domain Bacteria; phylum Bacteroidota; class Bacteroidia; order Bacteroidales; family Prolixibacteraceae; genus CAINVV01. The sequence goes on along the minus strand of JBAXKJ010000008.1, from coordinate 89,214 downwards.
CTAATCTAGATATTTAGATGAAAAGCTATATTTTTGATGCATTATTCGACTAAATGATTGATTAACCCTATTAATATCTTATGAAATACCCATGAGAATATTTTCACACCAACCGAAAATGAATATCTGGGTATTCCATCAGACCTTTAACAAACAAATTAGATACTGATGAAACCATCTAGGAATTTTTACAACTGGATGAGCCTTACCGGGTTCGTAATAGCGGCCAACAGCTTGTTGGTAATCCTTGTCCTTTTTCTTTTTTCACTCTTCTCCGCACAGAGTAACACCTATCTTGGTCTTTACATTTACATCATCGTTCCGATGTTTTTGGTCATCGGTCTTTTGATGATTCCATTAGGTATTATTCTTCGGATCCGAAAGAAAGACACTTCGCCAGAGGAACCCGGAAACTGGCCTGTCTTCAATCTGAATGACGCAAAATTTCGCTCAGGTTTCATAACTATCTCTATCATAACAGTAATCCTTCTGCTGATTTCTGCCATGGGAAGCTACAAGGCATTTCAATACACGGAATCTGTTGAGTTTTGCGGTAAACTGTGCCACCAGGTCATGGAACCGGAATTTGTTTCTTACCAACATTCTCCCCACGCAAGGGTCGCCTGTGTGGAGTGTCACGTTGGAGAGGGTGCCGACTGGTACATAAAATCCAAGATGTCAGGACTTTATCAGGTATATTCTGTCACTTTCAAGAAATATGCCCGTCCGATCTCGACGCCGTTGCATAACCTGAGACCTGCCCGCGAGACCTGCGAACGCTGCCACTGGCCAGAGAAATTCTATTCCAGAAAACTCATTAATATCCGTTCTTACCTCACCGACTCAGCCAGCACCGAGTGGAACAATTCACTGATGATGAAAATAGGTCCTGAATACAGTTCAATGGGCCTCTCTGAAGGTATTCACTGGCATATCAACAAGAATTTCAAGATCGAATATGTTTCCACTTCCTCCGACCGGGAAAGTATCCCTTGGGTCAAGATGACCAACCTCAAGACAGGTGAAGTAAAGACTTTCATGGATACGGAAAATCCTGTTAAGAAGGCTACGCTGGATTCTATTCCTGCCAGAGTCATGGACTGTATGGACTGCCATAACCGCCCGTCCCACCTTTACAATTCCCCTACTTTCTATATCAATAACGCCATGGTAGCCGGGAAGATTCCAAAGGATATTCCTTACATCAAAAAGGCCGCAATGGAAGCCCTTAAAGTACCTTTCACGAGTATGGACTCGGCCATGAATATGATCAATCAGACTGTTACGGGTTTTTATAAGGACAACTATCCAGGTATCTATGCGAAGGAATCCGGCAGAATTACCCAGGCAATTGTAGCCATCCAGGCGGAATACAAGGTCAATGCCTTCCCGTTTATGAGGGCCGAATCGACCAAATACCTGAATCACATCGGTCACCTGGAATCTGATGGATGCTTCCGTTGCCACTCAGACCGTCACAAGACTGAAAAGGGTGAAACGATATCCCGCAATTGCGATCTTTGCCATGTTATTGTCAACCAAGGCCCTACCGGAAAGATCACGACCAGTTCGACAGATAAAGCACTGGAGTTTGTTCATCCGATAGAAATAAAAGGTGCATGGAAGACCTCTTTCTGTTCAGAATGCCATAAGGTACTTTACGAATAATCTACTTGTCGATGAAGGTATTATTGACAGGTAGTACCGGTTACATCGGTAAAAGATTGCTGAACAACCTTTCTGCAGCGGGGCACGATGTGACCTGTTTCGTCAGGAGTCTGGAACGCATGATCGTGCCTGAATTGTCTAATGCTAATGTGACCGGCCATGAAATCGATCTGTTAAAACCCATTCCCGATCACCTTCATTCCCTGGATATTGATGTGGCGTTTTACCTCGTTCACTCTATGTCTTCTTCCATCGGCCAGTTCATGGAGGAAGAGGCCTTGTCGGCAAGGAATTTCGCCGCCTTTATCAGTAAGACCAATTGCCAGCAAATAATATACCTAAGCGGAATTTCCAATTCCGACAAGCTTTCGAAGCATCTCCAGTCCAGGAAAAACGTGGAGGAATTGCTCCGTGAATCAGGTAAACACCTCACAGTGCTGCGGGCAGGTATCATCGTGGGCAGTGGAAGCGCTTCCTTTGAGATCATCCGCGACCTAATGGAAATACTTCCGGTTGTGGTTGCTCCGGCATGGGTGAAGACTCTCTGTCAGCCACTTGGTGTGGCGGACGTCCTGAAATACCTGACCGGCTGCATGCTGAATTCGCAAACTTACGATGACATATTTGATATCGGCGGACCAGAAATCCTCTCCTATAAACAAATGCTCCTCCAATATGCGGAGGTACGCGGACTGAAAAGATGGATCGGCGTCATTCCTTTCTTTAGTCCCCGGATGTCTTCCTATTGGCTCTATTTTGTCACTTCCACTTCCTATTACCTGGCCGTGAATCTCGTCGACAGCATGAAAGTTGAGGTGGTCTGTAAGGATAACAGACTTCAGCAAATGTTAGGTATTGAACCACTTACCTACCGGGAAGCATGTAAAAGAGCCTTGGAGCGCATTAACCTGGATACGGTAGCTTCCAGCTGGACTGACGCAGTTTCCATGCCAAAAGGGTACCAACTATTTGAATACCTGGACGTTCCAACTTATGGTGTTCTTCATGACAGGAGAAGCCTGAAATTAGAAGGCGATCCTGGTAAGGTTCTCAATAGAATTTTCGCAATTGGAGGAGAAACCGGATGGTATTTTGCAGACTGGATCTGGAACGTGCGGGGTGTCATTGATAAGATGGTTGGAGGTGTCGGACTTCGGCGAGGTCGCAGAAACGCTACGGATCTCAATCCCGGCGATGCGCTTGACTTCTGGAGGGTATTGATTGCAGACCGCGAAAATAAAAGATTACTGCTGTTTGCCGAGATGAAGGTGCCCGGTGAAGCATGGCTGGAATTTAAAATCGTCCTGCGGGAAGATGGCCTTTACATGACCCAAACCGCCACCTTTATGCCAAAAGGACTAAGTGGCAGACTTTACTGGTGGCTGCTTTTACCAATTCATCTGGTCATGTTCCAGGGAATGATCAAGGCGATTGTCCGCGGTAAGTAAAAAAAATATTTACATTTGCTGCATGGACACACTCGAATCAGCATTGTCGACAGATCTTCATAATCCCTGGATCTTTATCCCGGCCTTACTTTTCGTGGTGCTGATCGCCTATTTTTCGATTAAGTTTTTCTCCTTCTTTTTTAAGTTTTTTCAGGCCAAAGGATGCCTGACAATTTTGGTGATAGCTTTAATCGGCCTGCCCGGACTCGTCGCTATAACCCTTTTGGCAGGATATACCATTACCGCTTCATTTCTGATACTTGCCGCCGTGATTGGAGTTATTACCGGATATATTGCGAGGGATTCAGAGGCTAACGTCGGGAAATTCGGCAATTTCATCATGATCGTTTCCATCATCACCTTGTTGCTGGCAATTTTCCTTGTCAAATTTTTCTGAAAAGTTACAATCCTGGAATCCCCTGAACTTCAATTTTTTAAAGCGGCCAATAATCCTCGCACGGCTTCGTCTGCAGAGTTACTTTCTCCCAATAATTGAATGAACTTACTCCCAACAATCGCGCCATTGGTATGGGCCGTGGCTGCCTCGAGTGTCGCACGGTTGCTGATCCCAAATCCGACCAGCAAAGGATTGCGAAGGTTCATGCCGGCTACCCTTGAAAAATAGGCTTGCTTACTCTCATCAAAAGTCTGTTGAGCGCCGGTTGTGGAGGCGCTTGATACCAGATAAATGAACCCTTCCGTGTGCTGATCAATAAGGCGTATTCGCTCTTCAGAAGTTTCCGGCGTGATGAGCATGATCATTTTCAAATCGTGGGATTCAGCAATACTCTTGTAATTTGCCAGATAATCTGCAAAAGGTAGATCGGGGATAATCACACCATCGATCCCAACTTCCGAACAGGATTGGCAGAACCGGTCAAAACCATATTGCATGATCGGATTCAGATAACCCATCAAAATCAAAGGCATGGATATGGTTTTCCGAATTTCCTTCAATTGTTCAAACAACAACCTCAGCGACATGCCATTGTGTAAGGCCTCTCCGGCAGAACGTTGAATCACCGGACCATCGGCCATTGGATCTGAAAAAGGAATTCCGATTTCAGCGAGATCAATGCCGTTCTTTTGCAGGGCCGTCAGAATTGGCAAATTGTCGTTCAGATTCGGATATCCGGCAGTAAAATAGACCGATAAAATTGGATGTTTTTTTGTCTGAAAAAGTCGTGTTAAACGGTTCATGGGTGAATAGTTTTTATTCGTTTGATAAAATCAGTGAGGAGATCGGTATCTTTTAGTCCCGGTGCAGTTTCAAATCTACTGTTCAAATCGATTCCTGCCCACTGCGGATGCTGAAAATTGGCCAGTTCTTCGATGCTGTCAGCCGAAATGCCCCCACTCAGCAAAAATGGGGTTCTCCCAACATAATTTTCCAGAATACTCCAATCGAAGCTCTTGCCGGATCCCCCGTATAGACTCGTTGGAGTATCGAACAGAAAATAATCGCAAAGACCTTCGTAATCTTGAAAAAGATCAATGTTCTGTTTCGACCGGACCGAAAATGCCTTGATAAATCCGATGTTTTCGGGCAGCATTTTCTTTAGTTCACTGATGTATTGCGAGGTCTCATTACCATGAAGTTGTATATAGTCTAAATGGTACATGGCGCATTTTTGGGCTACAATCTTCGCTTTTTCATTGACAAACACACCAACCTTGCGCGGCGGGGAGAATGTGGCGATGGTATCAGCTGTTTGTTGCGAGTCGACATAGCGTTGAGAGGGAGGATAAAAGATCATCCCAATCAGATCAACCGCTTCAATTGCTGCGATCTGTTTGATATTGAGCGGATCCCTCATCCCGCAAACTTTGATGATCATGACATTATTCCGTTAATAAATTCTGATAAGGTCTTTCCGGGTTGGCCGCCTTTCATAAAGGTCTCACCAATTAGAAATCCGCTGAACCCATGTTGTCTTAATTCTTTCACGGTAGTAGGCAGCGATATGCCACTTTCCGAGACCAGTAAGGCGCTGCTTTTCAGTGCGTGGATTTTTTCAACCAGCCCAAACGAGTGCTCCAGGGAAGTTTCAAAAGTACCCAGATTCCTGTTGTTGATACCCAGCATATCGATGAACCCGTTGAGGTATTCCAGCTCTTTCTCCGCGTGAATTTCCAGCAAGACTTCCAGCTGCAGTTCCTTTGCTTTCCGCGCCAAATTCAGGCAGGTTTCAGGAGTAAGCACCGCCGCAATGAGCAGAATGGCGTCGGCACCGGCGATACGGGCTTCCACCAATTGATAATCATCGATGATGAATTCCTTTCTCAGCAAAGGAAGGTTAACCAACCGACGCGCCATAGAAAGGTCTTCCAGTGATCCTCCAAAGAACTGCTGATCAGTCAGTATAGAGCAGGCAGAGGCTCCGGCTTTCTCATAGGCTGGCAAGACCTCCTCCACCCTGGCATCAGGGAAAATCCACCCTTTTGAAGGAGATTTTCTCTTGAATTCGGCAATGATTCCGGTCGAAGAGGCTGCAAGGGAAGCACGCATGGAGACAACAGGACGCGCCATCGCTTGAGTTAACCTATTCTCAAGTTCTATCAGTGGAACTGCAGCTTTCTGTCGCTCCACTTCAATGTGTTTCCTGAGAATTATTTCTTGTAGGATATCCTGCATGACTTTAAGAGTTTAGTTCAACAAACCGCTTAAATTTCATAAATGCCTTCCCGCTGACCAGCGACTCGCGGGCTTCATCCAGACATCCGGAAATTGTTTTTTCCGGACACAATACCCTAATTGCGAAGGCTGCATTGGTGATCACACAGTTGTTTTGTGCAGGCGTCGCACTGCCGGCAAGCACCTGATCGAATAGTTCGGCCGCCTTTTCGATCGTATCACCTCCGAAGAGATCATTTTCGGAATTGCGCGAAAATCCAAGCTCCTCCGGACTGTAAATATGTTCGCTTTGAGCGGTGATGACTTTGAAGGAATCAGTCAGGGAGATTTCATCGTAGCCATCCAGGCTGTGCACAACCGCAAATCGGTTACCGCTCTGCTGAAAAGAATAGCTGTAAAGTCTTAGCAGCGGAAGGTTGTAAACTCCAAGTAACTGATTCCGGGGCATTGCCGGATTGACCAGCGGCCCAAGCATGTTGAAGAAATTACGCACACCCAGACTCTTTCTGACTGCAGCCACTGCCTTCAGGGCCGGATTAAATATCGGGGCATGAAGATAGGCCATGTTCGATTCTGCTATTGATCTCTTCAACCGATCATTGTCTGTTGTGAATTTCACTCCATGGTATTCTATTACATTGGAGGCTCCGCTGATAGAGGTTGCTCCGTAATTTCCGTGTTTGGCGACCTTATATCCGGCTCCGGCCACCACAAAACAGGAGGCGGTAGAGATATTAAAGGTGTTTTTCCCATCACCTCCGGTGCCGACGATATCGATGGGATCAAATTCGCTAAGATCTACCACGACCCTCATGTCCAGCAAGGCATCCCGGAAACCGGCTAGTTCCTCCACTGAGATGCTCCTCATCAGAAAGACGGTTATCAGAGAGGCTATCTGAGCCTCAGTATACTTTCCGGACACCATGTTTTGCAGGATCTGCCTGGCCTCATCCCTCCCAAGAATCTGGTGCTCAAACAATCTGTATAATATTTTTTTCATACTCAATTAATTTTTTAACCAATTCTCCATAATCTTCGCGCCCAAGGGTGTAAGAACCGACTCAGGGTGAAACTGCACCCCTTTTACATCGAATTTCTTGTGCCTCAAAGCCATGATCTCGCCAGAGTCATCCAGCGCTGTGACTTCAAGGGTATCCGGAAAATTTTCCGGACTGACTGCCCAGGAGTGATAACGGCCAGCCTCGAAATTCTTACCTAGTCCGTCGAAAAGAAGGTCATCTGAAGTCACATTAATCAGAGAGGCCACGCCGTGGTGTACCTCTTTCAAATTCACGAGGGTGCCTCCGAAGACTTCACCAATGGCCTGATGCCCCAGGCAAACTCCCAGAATGCTTTTGTGCGGCGCGCAATGTTTTACGATTTCGATCAGCAATCCCGCTTCACTGGGAATCCCTGGCCCCGGACTCAGCAGAATCTTATCGTAGCCATCCGCTTGTTCAGGTGTGATGGCATCGTTTCTTTTTACATCTACCTCATAACCAAGCGATTTGATTAGGTGTACAAGGTTGTAGGTAAAGGAGTCGTAGTTATCTATCAGTAATATCTTTTTCATAAGCCTTAATTTATCAGCGTTTCTGCAATGTCAATGGCTTTTTTCAGGGCGCCCAGTTTGTTGTTAACTTCCTGAAGTTCACTTTCGTCGTTGCTTTTTGCTACGATACCCGCTCCGGCTTGATAGAAGAGGGTATTCCCCCTGCTGACGAATGTGCGGATCGTAATGGCCTGATTAAGCGCACCATTAAAGCCAATGAATCCGATACATCCACCGTAAGCGCCGCGGTCGTGGGGCTCGATCTCTGAGATCAGTTGCATTGCCCTTACTTTGGGAGCGCCACTTAACGTCCCTGCCGGGAAAGTGTCGGCAAAAGTTTTGATAGGGTTGCTATCCTTGTTAATGATACCGCTGACGCGGGAAACCAGGTGGATGACGTGGGAGAAATAGTGGACTTCCTTGTAAAAATCGATGGCAACATCGTGGCAGTTCCTACTCAGGTCATTACGCGCCAGGTCTACCAGCATCACATGTTCGGCATTTTCTTTCGGATCCTGAAGCAAGGCATCACTCAACGCCTTGTCCTGCACTACCACACCGCTGCGACGAACTGTCCCGGCAATAGGATCGATAGTGGCTTTCCCACTGGTGATTTTGCAATGAGTCTCTGGTGAAGAGCCAAAAATCCTGAATCCGCCGAAATCAAAGTAGAAGAGATAGGGTGAAGGATTCACGCTTCTCAAAGCCCTGTATACCTTGAAGTCATCGCCTAGAAATGGCTGCTCAAACCGCCTCGAAAGCACTACCTGAAAAACGTCTCCCCGCAGACAGTGTGAGATTCCTTTTCGAACCATTTCTCGATACTTCTCATCTGTGATAGGAGAGCTTTCGCTGCCATTCAACCGGAAGTCGTAGGATGCATAATTACGGTTGGATATCAGCGTTTCAAGTGATTTGAGGTCCGGAGATTCATCTTCTTCTGCCAGTTCGATCAGGGTAAGTTCGTCTGTATAATGGTTGAAAACCAATATGTATTTGTAGAGTATGTAGAGCAGGTCTGGCGCGTCATTCTCCGTCTGATGCGTCTCAATGACCGCGATATTTTCGAGGTATCGTACCGCATCAAAAGCGGTGTATCCAAATACTCCGCAGACATCCGCCTGGTCACCGGTCACTTGAAAAGAGTTCATGAATTCATTGAGTGCCTCCGCTACTCCAAACTCCGTATCAAGCCTCCGTTCTGAGATTTTCCCATACGGAAAGGAAGCGGTACAGATGCCGCTGTTGATACCGACCCTGGCCATCGGACGCAGAGCTATGAATGAAAGGCTGTTCTCACTTGCATGAGAGTCAGAACTTTCCAGGAGTACCGATTCGGGATATACATCCCTTATTTTCAGATAGATACTAACTGGAGTATGCATATCTCCGAGTACCCTCTTACTAAATGCCTTGTATTTATATTTTTCTTTCATTTTCATGTATTATAATTTTCTCATTTTCCTGTCTTCACCCTCATCGCTCCAGCGGATTTGCAATCAGCTGGTGAAACATTGCCAGAGGATTTGCAATCCGCTGTAGCGAGGGCTTTTTCTTATTCTCATATTCCCACCTTCATCTCTTCTATATAAGTATCCATGTCCTTATCCCCTCTTCCCGATAAGTTCAGAACTACAATATCGCTGGGATTAAAAGCAACTTTCGCTAACGCTCCTAATGCATGAGCCGATTCAAGTGCCGGGATAATCCCTTCCAAACGGGTAAGTTCGAATGCTGCCTTGAGTGCCTCCTGATCATCGACAGCAAGAACAGTGGCTCGTTTTGTAGTCGCCAGATGAGCATGCAATGGGCCGATACCGGGATAGTCGAGTCCGGCCGAGATCGAGTAAGGCTCTTGAATCTGACCATCCACGTTCTGCATCACCAGAGATTTGGAACCGTGAAGAATTCCAATCCGACCCAGTTGAATGGTCGCAGCGCTCTCACCCGAATCGATACCCATACCTCCGGCTTCAGCCAGCACAATTTTTACTCTTTCATCATCCAGGTAATGAAAAATTGTTCCTGCCGCATTACTGCCTCCTCCCACACATGCGATGAGGTAATCAGGATAGTCCCTGCCTTCTTTCTCCATCAGCTGTTTTTTGATCTCTTCGCTGATGACCGATTGCAGACGGGCAACCATGTCGGGGTAGGGATGAGGTCCGACGGTAGAGCCTATGATATAATAGGTATCTGCCGGATTACAGCACCAGTCGCGGATAGCTTCGTTGGTTGCATCTTTCAGGGTCATATTACCGGAAGTCACCGGACGAACCTCGGCGCCAAGCATCTTCATCTTCTGGACATTGATGTGCTGTCGGGCCACATCCGTTTTACCCATGTAAACTACACATTCCATGTTCATCAGGGCACAGACGGTTGCAGTGGCAACGCCATGCTGACCAGCACCCGTTTCTGCAATGATACGGGTCTTTCCCATTTTTCGCGCCAGCAGTATCTGACCAATGGTGTTATTGATTTTGTGCGCTCCCGTGTGATTCAGGTCCTCCCGTTTGAGATAAATCTTGCATCCATAAACGGAACTGAGTCGTTTGGCATGATACAAGGGTGACGGTCGACCAACATAATCCCTGAGTAGCTGGTGAAATTCTGTTTTGAATTCTTCACTTTCGATGACCTGTAAATAGGTCGACTGCAATTCTGTTACGCAGCGGTGAAGGATTTCCGGAATGTAAGCGCCGCCAAATTGCCCGTAATAACCATGTTCATCTACCTGATAAGTGCTCATAATTTATTTTTTAAAAAGAGAAGAGGCCTGTCGCAAGTGCGGCAGGCCTCTTTATTACTTTATAATTAGGGTAAATACAAGGGTGTGCTTCCTTACGACTTCTGAGAGTTATAAGCCAGCCACCACCAATATGTATTCGCCAAACGAGTCATCATTTTTCTATTATTTGGGACAAAACTATAAAATTTTCTTAAAGTACCCCTGATTTTTTGAATATTTCCTAAAAAAATAAACAAAAATCTCTCTTGTTGGTTGTTGTATCAGGAATCCAATTGCAATTAACCTATTTTCTTCACGGCTTTCATTCCTGCCATCTGATCTCTGAGACTATTCCATAACATTCAAAATATTAATCACTTTAAATATGATCCTATGAGAATGCTCTTTTACTTTCTGGTCATTTTACAGACCACATCTGGCTGCATGTCCGTTTCGCGACAGCAACTTAGGGAAGTCCGCCGGTTTGCTGGTAAGACGGAAGATTTATCCTCTTATCCGGAAGAATTGATGATTGGAATCGCGGAAATAAGAGAGGCGAGGGGAGTCTGGTATGCAAGTTCATTTGCAGATCCGGAGCAGCATCTAACTGAACTGAATGCCATTGTCAGGGAACGAAAAAACAATGACAGGATTCCCGGTAGGGTTAAAATTGTTTTCAAAATTTTGGATGATTATGCGAAAGGATTGTCAGGAATATCCAGTGACCTACCTTCCAATTCGCAAAAAGTTCTGTTTGCCAGACTGGGAACAGACCTCGATGTATTGGTTGAACAATATAATCAAATGAGTGATGGCAACAAGCTACCATCCGGCGCTGGTGTGGTGCTGACAAAAACAATGGATATTGGCTCAAGTATGTGGCTTGCCCACAGACAGATGAAAATTCTGAAAGGATTTATCGATCGTTCAGACACACTGGTTTCGGAATTATGCGATGAAATGATAAAATTCCTTTCGGCACAAGGAATTAACCAGCTCCTTGATGCAGAAGAATCGGGTATCCAGGAAAGTTTTAGGTTCTATTATACAAAAAGAACAAACCCGGCGATCGAAAGTGACAAGGAATATGTCGTGTTGATGAAAAGGGTTTGGGAACTGCAGAATTTGCGAAACCTGACCATTCGGGCAGCCGGTAATCTTAAGGCAGCACATAAAACGCTGAAAATTGAGTTAAACCGAAAGAAAAACCTAACAGAAATTGCGACTTGTCTCTACGATTTTTATGCGGATTTGGATGAACTTGGCGGCGCGTACAGGAAAATGAAAAATTAATAATAGGAAATGAAAATGGACGACAAGGAATATACACTGGATCAAATCAGGATCGCTCAGGTTGAAATTGCCCAAGAAATGGGCAAGACAGGATTGGATAAGCAAGAGATGCTTACACTTGAAAAGGCATCCTTACACCTTCGGAATTTAGAGAGACTGATGATGTCAAAAATTGAGACGAATCTGATTGAGGCCTTAAAAGAAGAATCCAAAGAGCTAAAGGCATTGACCAAAGAACTGTCTGACGCTTCAAAAAGGCTGTTCAAACTGACGAAAATATTAAAGGAAATCGTAGGGGTTACAGGTAGGGTCATCGATATTTTGGCGCTGGTGAAGTAAGTTTCACAATTTTTCTTTTCATTTGCACAGTCAACTAAAAGTGGACTTCATGCGCTTTTGGCGACAGGAAACCAGTTTTCAGGATTAGTTATATTGTGAACAGTGAATATTTTATCCAGGATTAAACCGGGCGTACCCAAAAGGGTCCTGCTATTTGTTGCCGCAGTCATCTGGACTTTTGCGGGTTCGATGCTGCTCTTCAAAGGGTATAAAATGCTCGATTTGGGAAGTCAGTTATTATGGTTGCAGCTAGTTTGTGCACTTACCTGCGGCATTGTATTTTACCTGAAGTTGTTCTCGAAATTATCTTTAAAGCATACTCTCAGGATTCTGAATATGAAGGAAGAGCTTCCGTGCCTCTTCTCATTTTTTAATTTCAGAAGCTACTTTATGATGGTGCTGATGATCTCGATGGGCATCACCCTTCGTACAACCGGTTGGGTAGCTCCCGTTTATCTCTCATTTTTGTACCTCATGATGTCGGTGCCTTTGTTAATTTCATCTGTACGTTTTTATTATACAGGCTTGTATTACAGACGATTTATTGTAATAGTCAAACAGAATAAATGATGAAACAGAAAATCCTCGTTGTTGCTGCAATACCCAGGCAGGGTCTCGCCGAACTGGAGAAAAAGTTTGATTTGATCTATCCGACGGAAAATTTTCTATTTTCTGACGACGAGATAAGACATTTCCTACCTCAGGCGGATGGAGTGCTCTCAGTTTTTACCAAACCGTTCACGGCAGAAATGATGGCCAGGGCGGAAAGGCTTCGTATTATTGCCAATTTCGGAGTCGGGTATAACAATATTGATGTACCCAAGGCTACTGAAATGGGGGTCGTCGTCTGCAATACTCCTAATTCAGTCACCGAGCCAACAGCTGAAATGGCTTTGGGACTGCTCCTTTCACTTACCAGGAAGATCGCCCTCACAGATCGTGGTCTTAGGACTAATCCCGGGTTTAAATGGGGCATGATGGAGAATCTGGGTACAGGAATTTTCGGTAAAACCCTTGGTATCATCGGCATGGGCAGGATTGGCCAGGCATTCGCCCGACGAGCCATTGCTTCAGGAATGAAGATCATTTATTATAACCGTACCAGGTTGTCGGACGAACTAGAAATGAAATACAATTGCCAGTTGGTCAGCATGGATGATCTATTGGAAAGATCAGACGTTGTTTCACTTCACTGTCCGCTGACACCCGAGACCCACCATCTTATTGACGAAGCTGAAATTTTAAAAATGAAACAGGGTGCGATTCTGATCAATACATCTCGTGGGGCAGTCATCCATGAAAATGTATTGGTGAAATACCTTCAAAACGGCAAACTAGGCGGCGCCGGACTAGACGTTTATGAATTTGAACCTCAGATTGCTCCTGGATTACTTTCCCTTGACAATGTTGTGATGACTCCTCATACTGCAACCGGAACCATTGACACCAGGATAGAAACTGGCCGCGAAGCATCGGAAAATATCCTTCGGTTCTTCGAAGGACGAAAGGATATTTCGATTGTCAATCCGTCTGTATGGAATAGGTGAAAATCGCCTAATTTCCCGCTTATTCTCTTCTGAAATTTTTTACCTTTGGGGAAATTAACAACTTAGAAGATGAAGAAAGCGCTCAACAACTACCAAATTATTTTAGTTTCCTTATTGATGAGTCTGTTGTCCATAACCGGATTTTCCAAAAATATGGTAACCTCATTAAAATGCGATTATCATGTAAATCCTGTCGGGATTGACATTTTACAACCCAGACTAAGCTGGCAAATCATTGCAGGTGAAAACAATTTCATACAACAGGCTTACGAAATTCGTGTGGCTGAAACACTTGCCGACCTGACTGGTGGCCGTAAACTTGTATGGACGACAGGCAAAATCAGTTCTTCAGAATCTGTCAATGTAAACTATGAAGGCCCCGCGGCAAAATCTATGCAACGGCTTTGGTGGCAGGTACGGGTATGGGATAATAAAAATAAGGCCACAACCTGGAGCGAACCCGCCTACTGGGAGATGGGACTCCTTGGTGCTGGCGACTGGAAGGCTTCCTGGATCAGATATGGGAAGGAAAAGGATAATAAAGAATCCCGTCCTTCGCAATTTTTAAGAAAAGAATTCTCGATTTCGAAAAAAGTCAAGTCTGCCAGGATATATGTCACAGCCCTTGGACTCTATGAACTTCACCTAAATGGTTCGAAAGTCGGCTCGGATCTTTTTACCCCGGGTTGGACAAGTTACAACAACAGGATCCAATATCAAACCTATGATGTCACTACACTCCTGGGACCAAAGAACACCATTGGTGCCATTGTTGGTGATGGATGGTATCGTGGTAACATTGGTTTCAAGGGACAAAGAAGCTACTATGGTGACAAGAGCGCTTTATTGGCTCAATTGGTAATCAACTATGTAGATGGTACCAGTGAAACAATCGCATCCGGTGCGGACTGGAAAGTAACTACCGGACCGATTTTGGAATCCGATATTTATAACGGGGAGACCTATGACGCCAGAATGGAATTAACAGGCTGGGATCAGGTCGGATATAGCGATTCCAAATGGAATAATGCCGAAGTCTATCAATATCAAAAGTCAAAACTGATTGCTCCTCAGGGTGTTCCGGTTCAGGCTATCGAAGAGGTTAAACCCGTGAAAATCATCAGGACACCCAAGGGCGAAATGGTGCTCGACATGGGTCAAAATATGGTAGGGGTTGTCAGACTTAAAGTTAAAGGCAATGCGGGCGATAAGGTTGTGGTGAAATTCGCTGAAGTCCTTGACAAGGCCGGTAATTTTTACACGGATAACCTGCGCGCTGCCAAGTGTACCGATACTTATATCCTCAAAGGAGGAGCCGAAGAAATTTATCAACCCCGGTTTACTTTTCATGGTTTCAGGTTTGTAAAGCTCGAAGGTTTATCTTCTGCGCCTTCTCTCGATCAGGTAACCGGAGTGGTCATTCATTCCGCGATGACACCCACCGGCCAATTTGCTTGCTCCGATACCCTGATTAACCAGTTGCAGCACAACATTCAATGGGGACAGAAAGGAAATTTTGTTGATGTTCCTACCGACTGTCCGCAGAGAGATGAAAGATTAGGCTGGACAGGTGATGCGCAGGTTTTTGCTCCGACAGCTTCCTTCAATTTTGATGTTGCCGGCTTCTATACCAAATGGATGAAGGATTTTACTGCCGATCAGCTTGCCAGCGGACGTGTTCCTCATGTCATTCCGGATGTTCTCAAAGGTGAAGGTGGCGCTACCGCATGGGCCGATGCTTCCATTATCGTTCCCTGGACCGTTTACCAGGTATATGGAGATAAGAGGATCCTGGCCGAACAATACAATACCATGAAAGCATGGGTCGAATACATGCACAAAAGGGCAGGTGATAAAAACCTTTGGACCGGTGATGCACATTTCGGAGACTGGCTCGCCTTCGCTTCCAATAGCTCTTCTTATCCGGGTGCCACAACCGAGAAGGATCTTATCGCGACTGCCTATTATGCGCATTCCTCCAAAATGCTTAGCCAAATTGCTTCGATTCTTGGGAAAAATGAGGATGCAAAGTACTATCTAAATCTTTCCGAAGCTGTTAAGAAGGCATTTATTGACGAATTTGTAACCAAGAACGGAAGGGTAGTTTCACATACCCAGACCGGATATTGTCTCGCCCTCGCCTTTGATCTGCTTCCTGAAAATCTGAGAAATACCGCAGCAGATTTTCTCTCATCTGATGTGGATAAGATGGGACACCTGACCACGGGTTTTGTTGGCACACCTCTGTTATGTAAAACTCTTTCGGCAACAGGTCACGAAAATCAAGCATTCTTTCTGTTGAAACTGAAGAAATACCCATCGTGGTTGTACCCTGTCACACAAGGCGCTACTACCATTTGGGAAAGGTGGGACGGCCAAAAGCCTGACGGAACATTTCAGGATGTTGGCATGAACAGCTTCAATCACTACGCTTATGGCGCCATTGGAGAATGGCTGTATAAATATGTTGCTGGAGTTGACATTGATCCGATGAATCCGGGATACAAGCACATTCTGTTTTATCCGCATCCCGGTGGACAGCTATCCAGAGCATCTGCCGAACTGAAGAGCATCTATGGGCCAGTAAAATCAGCATGGATTCTGGATCAGGCTCAATTTACCTACGAAGTGACTGTCCCTGCCAACACAACGGCAACAGTAACGCTTCCGCACGCCGACCCGGCTAATGTTTCGCTCAACTTGTTACCACTTACGACAAGCAAAGAGTGTAAGGCAGAGAAAAAGGGAGATCAGACAGTAGTTCAGTTAGGCTCAGGGAATTATAAATTCACTTATTCATCAGACCAGTTTGTACCAAAGGTTAAGAAGTAGTAGATTTCAAAAATAAAGAGAGGCTGTCCCGAATCTATGTAGGAGGGACAGCCTCTTTTCTTTATGAATTGGTTATTAGACTGATCCTACTCTTATTTAAATATTTCTCAATAAGTTGAATCAGTTTGGTCTTGTTGATAGGTTTTGTGATAAAATCGTTACAACCTGCTTCAAGGCTCTTCCTACGTGTGGGATCAGAGGCATAGGCCGTCACTGCAATGATAGGAATTTCAGAATCATTCTCCCTTATTTTCATGGTAGCTTCCCACCCATTCATTTCAGACAATTGAATATCCATCAGGATTAGACTATACTTGTTGTGCAGAAACATGTCGACAGCCTTCTTCCCGTTGCTCGCCCGCTCGTATTGCAGATTTACGCTTGTCAATATCGACCTTATGATGTGGTAATTTATCTCTTCATCTTCAACAATAAGTATTAACTCATTGTTGAATTTCTTTGATTCCGGATTAAGTTCGATGGGCTTCTTGTCTTGTACATCGGGCTGATTAAAGATCTTCGGAATATCAAATGTGAAGGTAGAGCCTTTGCCAAATTCACTTTCAACAATCAACCGGCCTCTATGTTTCTCAATGAATTCTTTGCACAATATCAATCCAAGGCCTGTTCCTTTTTCATTTTCAGTGCCGTATTTGGAGTTTTGCCTATTTAGGACAAACAAGTTTTTCCTGGTTTCTTCATCCATGCCAACTCCATTGTCAGCAATAGAAATTTCCGGATTATTGTTCTTATTAATTGCATTTACAACAATAGATCCTCCCCTTGAAGTGTATTTGATGGCGTTCCCGATCAAATTTCGGAGTATTGTCTGCATCATATTCCGATCTGCATAGACAAACAACTCCTGTTCGGGATTAAACGAGAGCAGAATGCTTTTTGAAAATGCCGATGGACTCAAATTTTCTACAATGGACTCGATGCAGCCCGTTAGACTGAAAAATTCGGGTTTGAATACAAGGTTCCCTGTTTGAATGATGGTCCAGTTTAAGAGTGTTTCTAAAAGGTTGAAAGTTGATTTCGCAGAGTTTTTTAGAATTTCCAACATTTTAAGTTGCTCTTCATCACTCAAACTGGTATAGTTTTCCATCATCACTTCCAGTAAGTCGGCAGATGTACCGACTGGCCCTCTTAAATCGTGTGCTATGATAGAAAATAGCTTGTCTTTTGTAGTATTGAGTGCTTTCAGCTCTGTTTCGTTTTTCTTCAGTTCGTTCTCAATATTTTTGCGATCTGTGATGTCGAGAAAGATTCCCAAGCTGTACTCAAATTCCCCGCTAGGGTTAAAATTAGGAGTAGCTGTCACCAGTAGCACCCTTTTTTCACCATCCGGCCTGATAATCTCCATCTCATAAGTACTTTGAGAGCCTTCCTTTCTGATATAAGTCTCTTTCTGGATTTGTTTCAGGGTCGGTTGACTGACAAATTCATCTAACTTCCTTCCGACCAAAGTTCCGGGGGGCACGCCCATGATCCTTTCAGCGGCAGCATTAGCGAAAATAAAACGCTCCTCTTTATCAACATTTCCAAGTCCTTCACCCTGCATCTCAACAAGACTCTGGTATCTTTTCTTGCTCTCCTCGAGGGATACTTCAATCGCTTTTCGATCCGTAATATCCGTAATGGAAATAACAATCTGATTGAGGAACTCGTCAAAAAAGACTGACATGAGTCCAACTCTTATTTCACCGTTTTTCTTAATGAACTTAAATTCGTAAATGTTTGGAATATCAGATGCTCCGGAGAACCTGAGACGGTTATATTCTTTTAATCTTTCCAACTCAGAGTCCGGTACCAGATTCATCCAGCTGGATCCAACGATCTCTTCCCGCGAAAATCCCGTTATCTCGCAATATGCATTATTGACCATAGTGATCGTTGAGTCCCGTTCGATGATCATGATAGAAGAGGCATTGTTTTCAAAGATTGTACGGAACCTCTTCTCGCTGGTTTCCAGTGCTATTCTGGTCTTTGTGAGCTCCTTATTGAAGAATCTTCCCAATAAAAATATGACCAGCCAGGAGATAGGAATTGAAACAAGAAATTTTAATGAAGAGATAAGAACCCAGTTTAGATCGCTTTGCCAAATATACTGATCAAACAAATCATCTATAATGGTCAGAAAGACTAAAATAGTTAGAGAGGCCAAAAAAAGGCGGTTCTCAAATGTTCCCCTTTCAAATAATTTTTTAAAAAAAGACTTCATAATTAAATGTCTAAGGAATTGCCAGACAGAATTCTTGCTAAACAACAACTTTCTACGGACGAAGATATAAATAGTTCTGTTTCTCCCATGGTGAGATCCAAAGAATTTTTAGATTTTTTTGGTCGATTACTATCAGATAGCAACTTCTTGCTAACGTTGTTATCCAGATATTACTTATGTTATAGAGAATTGATATATTTGATGCTGAATTTAAAAGATTATATATGTTCAAGATGGTTTTGAGTTTGTCTGCGGCTCTCGTGTTGTTCGCATTTAAGAGCGATAAAAATGCCTATATGATTTTTGACGCAAAGGGAAAGGAATGTCATTATGCCAAAATGCTGGAGGAAGCGAAGGAGGCTGATGTGATCCTTTTTGGGGAACAACATGATAATCCGATCGATCACTGGTTGGAGCAAGAGCTTACAAAGGATCTCTTCAGTATAAAAAAGGAGAACCTTGTGTTGGGCGCCGAAATGTTTGAAGCAGACGATCAGGTGGTTGTCAATGAATATCTTTCAGGTTCACTGACCGAGAAAACCTTTAAGGACGAATGTAAGCTATGGACTAATTTTCCGAGTGATTATAAACCACTCCTTGATTTTGCAAAGACGAATAAGCTGAAATTTATTGCGACCAATGTGCCAAGGAGATATGCTAATATGGTTTACTCAAGAGGCTTGGAGAAACTGGATAGCATTGAATCAGAAGCTAAAAGGTGGATTGCCCCACTGCCTATCGCCTATGATAAGGAATTAAAATGCTACAAGGAAATTTTTGAAGCGGCCAAGGGTCACGGTGGACAGAATCTCCCTAAATCTCAGGCTATTAAGGATGCAACAATGGCCTATTTTATTCTGAAGAATCTTGCCGCCGGACAGACTTTTATCCATTACAATGGTTCCTACCACAGCGATAATCATACTGCCATCGAATGGTATCTGAAACAGGCACGTCCGGATTTGAAGGTAGTTACGATTGGATCTACGGAGCAGGACTCCATCGAAGAGATCTCCAAAGAGAACAAGGGATTGGGTAATTTCATCCTTGTAACTCCGGCTTCTATGAGTAAAAGTTATCGTGCCCAATAATAGACTTACCGGTATCCTGAATGAAACTGGTATTTGAAAGAATTCGAGAGTTCGGACACCCTTTACTGAAGGATCTTTTCTTTTTATATGAGTCATCTTTCCTCAAGGAAGAAAGGCGGGAACAGGCTGCTCTTCTGAGAATACTCGATGATCCTCAAATGTTTTTTACCGCTATACTGTTTAAAGAACAATGCGTTGGACTGTTGGTTTATTGGAGATTCGAAGGTTTTTTATATGTTGAACATCTCGCCGTTTTTCCGGATCGACGTGGACAAGGGATAGGAACATGGGCCTTGCATTTACTTCAGAAAATGGGTGATCAGGTGCTGCTTGAGGTGGAGATTCCCTATGATCCCGCGAGTCAAAGACGAGTCATATTTTACAATCGATGTGGATTTAATTCGCTGCCAATCAACTATTTTCAGCCACCCTACCGGGAAGGTGAATCTTTATTGCCGATGATGCTATTTTCGGATAAACCTGACTGGCTGGAGGAGTCCCTGAAAAGGGCAATCGCATTATTCCATTTTCGGGTATACCAATACCGGAGCAATCAACCTATCTGATCTTACTTGCTATCTTATTTTTGAAGTGTTCCGAATCGCCCCATTCTCCATATCCGATTTCTCCCTCAGCAAGGGCCAGGCGGGCATCGAGGCAGCCCACGCATTGTTCAGGTTCCTCGTCGGTACATGGTTTGTTGTTGTATAAAAGGTAATTATTCCGGTATTTACCAGGAGTGATATTCGGCATGATGATGTTGGCACCTGCCTTTACTGCCTTTTCCCTTCCAAGCGGATCGATGGCCTGCAATGCGGTTGTCGCGGCAATGTTAATGTCTGGCATCATTGTCCGAAGAATGGCCACCATCTTAAGCGAAAGATTGAACCTCTCGGACAAAGGCAATAATTCCGCAGAATAATTTTTAAATGGAGTGTCGTCGTGTTCAATGTAAGGCCCCATTCCGACCATGTCTACATCAAATTCTTTAAAAAACAGGAGGTCATTGGCCAAATCCTCGAGTGTTTGCCATGGCGTGCCGATCATGATCCCTGTACCTGTTTGAAACCCCGCTTGCTGAACGGTTTGCAGGGCTTTCAAACGCTGCTGAAAAAGATGATGACCGTCATCGGGATGCATTTTTTTGTATAGTTCCGGATTGCTGCTTTCTATTCGCAACAGATACCGGTGGGCACCGGCTTCGAACCATCGTTTGTATACATCATCGGTCTGTTCTCCCATCGACAGGGTAATTCCCAGCTGATTATTGCTTAGGGTTTTGATCTCCTTTATCAACCGCTCTATCCGTGCCACAAAATTCTCGTTGGTGACCTCTCCGGATTGGATAACAATTGATCCATATCTTTCGCGGGTGGCAAACCTGGCGGCTTCGAGTACTTCATCATCGGTCAGGTTATAACGGGTCACTGCCTTGTTTGATTTGCGGATTCCACAGTATAGACAATCCTTTTCACATACGTTGGATAGCTCGATCAATCCGCGGAAGAACACTTTGGTGCCTACCTGCTTCAGTTTTACTTCATTGCCTTTTTTCAATATCGACCATGCTTCGGCCCCTTTGGCACCGAGTAAAGTCACCAGATTCTCCTTTGAAAACAGACTTTGATCTAATATCTCTTTTACCGTAAGCATGTGGCAAAGATACCACATTTGGCTTGTTTTTGCTGAATTGAGCGGAAAAGAGCTATTTTTGCGGGGAGAAATGTCGGGAATGGGAAAGAAAGTTTGCATTGGTCTGTCGGGTGGCGTGGATTCGAGCGTCGCTGCCTACCTGCTGAAGGAGCAGGGATATGACGTCTTTGCCCTTTTTATGATCAACTGGAAGGAAACTACCGGCTCCATTACCGCAGCGTGCACCTGGGAAGATGATGTGGTTTTTGCGGAAATGACAGCCAAAAAATTGGATATTCCTTTTCACATCGTAGACCTTTCTGAGTATTACAGATCACGTGTGGTCGACTATATGTTCTCCGAATATGAAAAGGGGAGGACCCCAAATCCTGATGTATTATGTAACCGGGAAATTAAATTTGATATTTTTCTTCAAAAGGCTTTGGACCTGGGCGCGGATTATGTAGCCACCGGACATTATTGTCGGAGAGAGGAAATTGTGGTGGATGGGGTTCAGACTTTCAAGCTATTGGAAGGGCTGGATCCAAACAAGGACCAGAGTTATTTCTTATGCCAGCTTAATCAGTACCAACTTTCGAAATCGTTGTTCCCGATAGGTCATCTGCTGAAACCTGAAGTCAGGGAGATTGCCCGCAGACAGGGATTGATCACAGCTGAACGCAAAGATTCACAGGGCATTTGCTTCGTGGGTAAGGTGGATCTGCCAGTCTTCCTTCAGCAGCAGCTCGCTCCCAAAAAGGGGAATGTAATTCTTATTCCTGCAAGCTTTTCAGCCAGGAAGAAGAGTACCGGAGAGGATGCGAAAAATTTGCCCAGACTCACCTCCGCGTTTCCATTTAAACCCTGGCAGGGAACCGTGATCGGTGAACATAATGGGGCGCATTATTATACGATCGGTCAGCGGAAAGGACTGAATATCGGTGGGTTTACGGAGCCTCTGTTTGTACTGGCCACTGATGTTGTCAGGAATATTGTTTATGTAGGAGAAGGGAAGGAGCATCCCGGGTTATTTCGGATTGGATTGTTTGTGGCCTCTGAAGAGCTTCATTGGATCAGGACTGACCGACAATTGAAACCGGGTGAGGAGTACAATTTCCTGGTAAGGGTTCGTTACAGACAACCGCTTGAGAAGGCGACCATGATCATGAAAGAGGAAGGAGCCTATATCCTTTTTGAAAGGGAACAACGGGGCATTACCTCCGGACAGTTTGCCGCCTGGTACGATGGGGAGGAGTTGATCGGCTCAGGAATGATCGCCTAGGGAAATGACAAAATGTGCTAATATGCTAATGTGCTAATTTGCTTTTAAGGGGATGAACACGAGTAAATGCAAATGGTCTCTGAGAGGTATTCGTCATAAGTCTGAAGCGAAGGGAAAAATACAATTGAAGGAAGATTTGA
Source organism: Prolixibacteraceae bacterium (assembly GCA_037137375.1). GTDB lineage: Bacteria > Bacteroidota > Bacteroidia > Bacteroidales > Prolixibacteraceae > CAINVV01. The sequence continues at coordinate 66,800 of JBAXKJ010000008.1, read as the reverse complement.
CTATTTTAGCAGTATGAACAGCAGGCCAAAACCCATCTTTGCGAAGCGCATCTTCTGGGATGTGAACTTTGAGCAGATCGATTACGATGCCAAAGCCAACTTTGTTATTGAGCGGGTTTTCGAAAGGGGCGATGTGGAGGATATCCGGCAGTGCCGGAGATATTATGGCGATGAAAAAGTGACGGAGGCGTTGCTGAAAGCCAAGTTTTTACCATTACACACTATTTATTTTGCTAGTGCGATCATTGATAAACCTATTGATGAATTCAGATGTTATACATTAAGACAGTTGAACCCCGGACTTTTTCCTTACTAAAGGAGTTGATGGAAATGCCCTCGCTTCACTGTTTTTCATTGGTAGGAGGGACTGCTTTGTCGCTTCGTTACGGACACCGCAGTTCAATTGTCTTGGATCTGTTTTTACATGAGAAATTTGATCAGCCTCAGTTGATTAATGATTTGGAGCTTTTTTTTCAGGAAAGGTTTGTTTACAAACAACAACATACCTATTTTGGAATATTTTGCTTTATTGATGACATTAAAGTGGATCTTGTTTATTACCCCCATTTGCCGATTTCATCGATTGAAGAAGAGAATGGGATTAGATTCTATAGTAGCGCCGATATCTGTGCGATGAAAATACAAGCGGTTCTTGGACGTGGAAAGAAAAAGGACTTTTGGGATATATATGAATTGCTACAACATTATTCGTTACAACAAATGATGGATTGGCACAAACAAAAATTCCCAAGCCAGATGCTGGCAATAAGTATTCCCCATGCCATCACCTATTTTGTTGATGCAGAAGACAGTGAAACTCCTGTCAGCTTCAAAAATCAAACTTGGGAAAGCGTTAAAATAGGGATTCGGAAGGCTGTAAGCGATTTTTTGCGGTGACTCCGAAATTAAAATGTGACATTTATCCAGTTCATACCTTTAATTAACTATTAATTATACCCTAAATCAGGTATTTTGTCTGCCATTAAGTAACCCGATATTTGTTGCAGAAAACTTACATTTTATTTATAGAATTATGAAGGCTGACAATATCTTACAAACGATAGGCAACACACCCCATGTACGTATAAACAGGATCTTCGGGGAAGGTCATCATGTATATGCAAAACTCGAAAAAACCAATCCGGGTGGGAGCATTAAAGACCGCATTGCTCTTTCAATGGTCGAAGATGCAGAGCAAAAGGGAATCCTGAAAAAGGGTAGTGTCATCATTGAACCCACCTCAGGAAATACCGGTATCGGACTCGCCTTGGTAGCTGCCGTGAAGGGTTATCGTTTGATTTTGACCATGCCTGATTCGATGTCGGTCGAACGCCGCAGCATTCTGGCTGCTTATGGGGCTGAGCTTGAGTTGACACCGAGGGAACTAGGGATGAAGGGCGCCATCGCCAAGGCCAACGAGCTGGCAGCCGAGATTAAGGATGCCTGGATTCCTATGCAGTTTGAAAATCCGGCCAACATTGCCGCACATGAGAATTTTACAGCTGCCGAGATTGTCGCCGATTTTCCGAATGGCATCGATTACCTGATCACTGGAGTCGGAACCGGAGGTCATATCACAGGGGTGGCAAAAGCGCTGAAGAAGCAATTCCCGAATATCAAAGTATTTGCCGTAGAACCTCAGGCATCACCTGTTATCAGCGGTGGATCACCTTCCCCTCACCCTATTCAGGGTATCGGGGCCGGATTCATTCCAAAGAATCTGAATGTGGATCTTCTTGATGGAGTCATACAGGTTGATAAGGCTGAAGCGTTCGACTTTACCAGGAAAGCCGCACTGCAGGAGGGTCTCTTCATTGGGATCTCATCCGGGGCGTCACTGGCCGCGGTTGCCAAAAAATTGCCGGAGATTCCGAAAGGCGCCACGGTGCTCACCTTCGTTTACGATAGTGGCGAGAAATACCTCTCAATTGAAGGGTTATTCTGATCAAAGTGTCAAATTAGAATGTGGGTTGAAGATGCAGATTGCAAATCTGCATCAGTTTAAATACAAACTGCTGGTGCAGATTTGCAATCTGCACCTTCTCAACGGCTAATTTTCTGGAGCAATACAACATTCTCCACATGATGGGTGTGCGGGAACATATCTACCGGATGTACCTCTGCGACAGTATATTGACTCTGCATCAGTTGTAAATCGCGTGCCTGTGTGGCTGGATTGCAGCTTACATAAACAATCCTCTCGGGAGATGCCGCCAGGATAACCTGAATCACTTTCTCATCCATTCCGGCCCTTGGCGGATCCGTGATGATGACATCCGGCTTGCCGTGTTTTGTCACAAACTCCTCCGTCAGGATATCTTTCATATCGCCGGCAAAGAAAAGTGTATTGTCGATACCGTTGTTGTCTGAATTGATTTTGGCGTCTGCAATAGCTTCCGGAACGTACTCAATACCAATGACTTTCTTTGCCTGATGCGCAATAAAATTGGCAATGGTGCCGGTTCCTGTGTAAAGATCGTATACGATTTCTGATCCGGTCAGATCGGCTAGCTCTCTGGTTATTTTATAGAGTTCATAAGCTTGTAATGAGTTGGTCTGATAGAAAGATTTGGCCCCAACGATGAATTTCAGCCCTTCCATCTCCTCTATAATATGATCGTTTCCCTTGAAAACCAACACTTCCTGATCGGTGATAGTGTCATTCCCCTTCTGGTTGATCACATACAAAAGAGAGGTGATCATTGGGAAAGTGTCTGCAATGAAACGCAGGAGTCCTTCTCGCGCATCGAGGTCATCCTCATAAAACATCACAATGACCATCACTTCGCCTTTCACATTGTTTCTGACAGTGAGCGTCCGGAGGAGTCCGCTTCGGTTTCTTAAATCGAAAAAGGAGAGCCGGTTCTTCAGGGCATATTCACGAACGGCATTACGGATTTCGTTGGAGGGAGATGGTTGCAGCCAGCAATTTCTGATATCCATCACCTTGTCGAACATTCCGGGGATATGGAATCCCAAAACATCCTGGTTGCCGATTTCATCTCCTGATCTGATCTCTTCCAGGGAGAGCCATCTCCGGTTGGAAAAGGTATATTCCAATTTGTTGCGGTAATAGGTAGTCCTTTCTGATCCTTTGATTGGGACGAGTTTTGGAATGGTCACCCTGCCAATCCTGGTAAGCTGTTCGACCACCTGTTTCTGCTTATAGAAGAGTTGTTTTTCGTAGGGAAGGTATTGCCATTTGCATCCGCCGCAGAGGTCGAAATGTTCGCAGAAGGCTTCGATTCGGTCGGGGGAGGGTTTTCTTAATGCGGTAACCCTACCCTCCAGGTATTTCTCTCTTTTTTTGGTGATTTGAATATCAACTATATCACCGGGTATAACATTCGTCGTAAAGACTACCTGACCCTCCACCCTGGCAACGGCTTTTCCTTCAGCCCCGGCATCGGTAATTTCAACGTTCTCAAGTAAAGGCAAATTCTTTGAACTTCTTCCCACGATAATGTTTTTAATTTTTTTCAATTCATACAAAAGCCCTCAACAGGCTCAGTGACCGGTTAGACCAGCTCCATCATTACCCGCTCAAGCGGATTTGCAATCCGCTTGAAATCATTTACCAGCGGATTGCAAATCCGTTGGAGCAAGCGCAGAGCGAGGACAGGTTCTTCTCAGAAACTGCTCCAATTGATATCCTCCGGGTGGCACCATTTCTCTTGTGCCCGCATGACTTGCTCAATCACATCCCTGACGCAACCTTCTCCTCCGTTCATATGGGAAATATATACGGAGATGTCTTTGATTTCGGGGGCTGCGTCATTCGGGCACACTGGCATGCCAACTTTTTTCATGACATTGTAATCTGGAATATCGTCCCCCATATATAACACTTCATCGGCTGAAAGGTCATGCTTTTTGAGGAAATCTATCAGACAAGGAACTTTGTCGAGCGTACCCATGTAAACATCCTTGATTCCCAGCCTCTCCAGGCGTCCCCTGGTATCTCTGGTCTTTCCTCCCGTGATGATACAGATGGGATATCCCGAGCGGAGGGCGTACATGATGGCATATCCGTCCTTCATGTTGGAGGTGCGTATTGGATCGCCTTCTGGAGAAAGTCCCTGAACGTTATGCGAAAGTACACCATCAACGTCAAAGACAAATGCCTTGATTTTGCTCAACTCTTCTTTGAAAAATGCCATAGTTAGGATTGAAGATATTTAATGTCTTTACTTATAAGCGAATATAGATTCTGCCATTCTGGATGGTCAGAAAGCATCATAAGATGTTGATCCATAATAGTTTTGTTACCACGAATAGCAGGGCCCGTCTGAACTGTCAAAGGGGAATGCTGCATCGCTTTCAGAGCTGTTTCCAGGATGAGGGGTTTCAATAAATCAAAATCCAACTGTTTTTCCTCAGTTAATTCCTCCCCAACGGCATAAAAATGGTTAACAAAATTGCACACGAAGACCGCGGCGAGGTGCAGTTGCCTTCGTTGCTCAGAACCTATCGAAACTACTTTTTCAGAAAGTAACGAAGCTAAACTGCTCAGTTTTTCGAGGTTTGAAGCCTTGTTCGCTTCTATGCAAAAAGGTACCCGGGTGAAGTCCGTTTCCCTGCTGACAGACAGTGTTTGTAACGGATATAGAACACCAAAATCAGCAGCATATGGAGCTAGAACATTCATGTCTACACTTCCTGCCGTATGCACAATCATCCGGTTGCCTACCGGGATAGTGGAGGCAGCACTGGAGATGGCCTCATCGGAAACTGCGAGCAGGTAAAGCTCTGCATCAGTGTCGATTTCATCAATGGAAGAGGTAAACGGACAACCGAGTTTTTCGGCCAGAAGGGAGGCGTTTGAAACGTTCCGGCCATAAACCTGAACAATTTCAGCGTTTTTTGCCTGAAGGGCTATCCCCAGTCGGGTAGCCACGTTCCCTGTACCAAATAAAACGATCCGCATTCAATGAAATTTTTGCAAAAATAGGCTAAATATCATTATATCCTTTAGTTATAAATTTTAACTTTGCAGGCAATTTTTAGACAGCTATTAATTCTCAAACCAAATATTTTATTTTATGACGAAGTATGTTTATACATTCGGCAACGGCCAGGCCGAAGGTCGTGCAGAGATGAAAAACTTGCTGGGTGGCAAAGGCGCCAACCTGGCGGAGATGAATCTGATTGGTGTACCGGTTCCTCCGGGATTCACTATCACTACAGAAGTTTGTACTGAATTTACTGCAAAAGGCAGAAAAGCTGCTTTTGATTTGATCGAAAAAGAGGTACAGGCGGCTGTCGCATACATCGAAAATATTACCGGAACAAAATTTGGTTCCAAGGAAAATCCCTGTCTTGTATCCGTTCGTTCCGGCGCAAGAGCATCTATGCCCGGTATGATGGATACGATCCTGAATCTTGGTCTCAATGATGTGGCCGTGGAAGGAATTGCTTTAAAATCAGGTAACCCTCGTTTTGCTTGGGATTCTTATCGCCGTTTCGTTCAGATGTATGGCGATGTGGTTTTGGGTATGAAACCTCACAGCAAGACCGATATCGATCCTTTCGAGGAGATCATCGAGCACATGAAAGAGGAAGTAGGTATCAAAGAAGATACTGAATTCACTGTCGAAAACCTGAAAACTTTGGTGCTGCGATTTAAAGCTGCCGTTCTGAAGGTTACCGGCAGAGATTTCCCGGTTGATCCATGGGAGCAACTTTGGGGAGCCGTCGCAGCCGTATTCGAAAGCTGGATGAACGACCGCGCCATCTATTACAGAAAACTGAACAATATTCCTGTTGAATGGGGTACCGCCGTGAACGTACAGGCGATGGTATTCGGAAACATGGGCGCCAATTCCGCTACCGGTGTCGGTTTTACCCGTGATGCTTCTACAGGCGAAAATATGTTTATTGGCGAATACCTGATCAACGCTCAGGGCGAAGATGTAGTAGCCGGTATCCGTACCCCACAGCAGATCACCAAAATAGGATCGCTGCGTTGGGCGGAACTGCAAAATGTTTCTGAGGAGGAGCGTGCTTCCAAATTTCCATCACTGGAAGAAACGATGCCTGCCGCTTATCAACAGTTGGCCGAAATTCAAGCGAAACTTGAGGGTCACTACAAAGATATGCAGGACATCGAATTCACGATCCAGGATGGCAAACTCTGGTTGCTGCAAACCCGTAATGGTAAGCGCACTGGCGCTGCCATGTTGAAGATCGCTGTCGACCTTCTGAGCGAAGGAAAGATCGACGAAAAGACAGCCATGCTTAGGGTCGAACCTAACAAACTAGATGAGCTGTTGCACCCTGTTTTCGACGTCGACGCACTCAAAACAGCCAAATTGATCGGCAAAGGTCTTCCAGCTTCCCCGGGAGCTGCTACTGGCCAGATTGTTTTCTTCGCCGATGAAGCAAAAAATTATGACGCCTCCATCCTGGTAAGAATTGAAACATCTCCGGAAGATTTGGAAGGTATGAATATTGCCCGTGGTATCCTCACAGCCCGTGGCGGAATGACATCCCACGCAGCAGTTGTGGCCCGCGGAATGGGTAAATGCTGTGTTTCAGGTGCCGGAGCACTTAGAATCAACTACAAAACCCGGACCATGGAAGCCAGCGGTAAAGTCTATAAAGAAGGCGACTGGATTTCACTCAACGGTTCAACCGGCGAAGTTTTCGACGGAAAAGTTAAGACCCAGGAGGCCACCATCAGCGCCGATTTCGCTAAAGTCATGGAGCTTGCCGATAAATATACCCGCATGTCTGTCCGCACCAATGCCGATACACCTCACGATGCCAGAATTGCCCGCCAGTTCGGTGCAAAAGGAATCGGCCTCTGCCGCACGGAGCACATGTTCTTCGAAGGCGCCCGTATCAAGGCCATGCGTGAGATGATCCTTTCTTCTTCAGTCGAAGGACGTAAAGAGGCACTTGCCAAACTACTTCCTTACCAACGTGCCGATTTCGAAGGTATCTTCGAAGCAATGGCAGGTTATGGCGTAACGGTCCGTTTGCTCGATCCACCTTTGCATGAATTTGTTCCTCATGAACTGGCGATGCAGAAAGAACTGGCCGACGAGATGGGCCTTACCATCGATCAGATCAAACAAAAAGTAGCCGATCTCGAAGAGTTTAATCCGATGTTGGGTCACCGTGGCTGCCGTTTGGGAATCACGTACCCTGAAATCACCGAGATGCAGGCCCGCGCTATTATCGAGGCTGCATTGAACCTGAAAGCAAAAGGCATCGATGCCCGTCCGGAAATCATGGTTCCTCTGGTAGGTACAGTTGCCGAGCTGAAAAATCAGAACGACGTGATCCACGCGACTATCCAGAAAGTCTTTGCTGAGCGCAATGCGACGATCGACTACCTGGTAGGTACGATGATTGAAGTTCCAAGAGCTGCCCTGACTGCAGAACTTATCGCCAAAGAGGCGGATTTCTTCTCCTTCGGCACGAACGACCTTACCCAAATGACCATGGGTTTCTCCCGCGACGATGCTGGCAAGTTCCTTCCTGATTACCTTGACAGAGGCATCCTGAAAAACGATCCTTTCCAGATTCTGGATCAGCAGGGAGTAGGATTGCTTGTCGAAATGGCTGTGACAAAAGGACGCTCAACCAAGCCAGGACTAAAAATTGGTATTTGCGGTGAGCATGGTGGTGAACCAAGTTCAGTAGAATTCTGCAATAAAGTAGGATTAGACTATGTAAGCTGTTCTCCTTTCCGCGTTCCAATCGCACGTTTGGCAGCAGCACAGGCAAATGTGAAATAGATTTTCAAGGTGGATCAGTTATTGAAACTGTCTAAATTGTAATAATTACAAAAATGGAGTCATGCAAGGCTCCATTTTTTTATTTTACGATTGGTTTTTTCGTACTTTTGACGACTTAAACTATTAAAATTGAGTATGAACAAAATATTTGCATTACTGGCAGAATTTAAGAATTCAATTTTTACGATTAATACCGCCGGCTTTGGCATGCTTTTGCTGGCTATGATTCTGGGTTTTGCCACTTTCGTGGAAAGTTCTTACGGTGCAGAGGCTGCAAAGGCGCTTGTTTATGGTTCAACATGGTTCGAACTCTTACTGCTCTTTCTTGCAGTTTCCATGACTGTCATCTATTTCCGGAAAAAGATGTATTTGAAGGAGAAAATGACAGTTGGACTGTTTCACCTTGCATTTATTCTGATGATAGCCGGGGCTGGTGTGACAAGATATATAGGCGAAGAAGGCGTCATCCATATCAGGGAAGGGGAGTCCTCCTCGGAATTGATATCTTCTGAACAATATTTTCATATGCTGCTTTCACAAGGAACTCAAAATATGGAGGCAGAACAGAAGGTGATGCTAACGCCTTTTTCTCAAAAAGAAGTGAATGCTACTTTCGAGCTGGAAGGTAAAAAAATCAGGGTCAGATCCATTGAATTTCTGCGTAATTTCAATTCAGCAGCAGCAATGGGCGGCATGGCCAGACAGAATACCGGTGCGAAGATCAGTCTGTCGGATGGTTCGAAAGAGGAATTTGCCAACGTTTTAATCAGTGATGAGGGCAGGGCTGCTTCAGTAAAAGGTCAGTTTGGCGGAGCAGATTATGAAATGTGGATCGGTCCCAAAGTCGAAACCCTTCCTTTCGCCATCCATCTGAAAGACTTTCAATTAATCCGGTACCCGGGTTCCATGAGCCCTTCCTCCTACAAGAGCGAAGTGACCCTCGAAGACAAAGAACAGGGAATCAACAGGGATTTTTCAATCTATATGAATAATGTATTGAAACACAGGGGTTACAGATTCTATCAATCCTCCTATGATCAGGATGAAAAGGGAACCATTCTCTCTGTCAACAAAGACCTGCCCGGTACAACCCTTACTTACATTGGTTATATTCTTTTATTTGGCGCCATCCTGCTATCGATATTTAATAAGAAAAGCTATTTCTATCGTTTAATGCAGAAAGCGGCTAAACCTGTTTCTGCCATAGTTGTAACTGGACTGCTTTTCTTTGCTGGCCAGGCCAAGGGTGCGGAAGTCTCCAAACAAGCAGCCGATGAGTTTTCCAAGGTATGGGTTCAGGGACATGATGGAAGAATAAAACCTTTCAGCACATTGGCTTACGAAGTTATTATGAAGATTTCACGGCAGGAAAGTTTGAACGGATTATCTCCGGAACAAGCAGTTCTTAGCATGATGACTTATCCTGACGATTGGCAGAAAGTGCCAATGATCGCCATCAATGATTCCAAGATTGAACAACTTCTAAGCGTTTCAGGGAAGGCCTCCTTTGCCGATTTCTTCGATGCAAAAGGTAATTATAAGTTACAGAAAGAAGTCAGCGATGCCTATGCCAAACAGCCCTCGCAACGCGGCACCTTAGAAAATGCCATCATAAAAGTCGACGAACGCCTCAATGTCTCCTACCTGGTGTACAAGGGTGAAATGCTCCGGCTTTTCCCATCCTCCGACAAGAATAATACCACCTGGGAAGATCTTACTACAGCTCCCGCTTCCACCTCCGGGGCGATGATGATGAAGGTTTTTTCAGACTATCTGAATGCGGTACAATCCAATGATGAAACCAGACAGAAGACGGATCTGGGTATGATCAGCCAATTTCAGAACAAGCTGGGTGCAGATCTCATTCCTGGTGCCACCAAACAGAAACTTGAAATTCTTTACAACAGGGTGAATATTTTCAGGGATCTCTCCTTCCTATACCTCCTGGCGGGACTGGTTTTGATGATATTTTACTTCAGGGCACTGCTTACAACAGGATCGATGAGTCCTCAGATAGTGCGATATACGGGATGGATCTTCCTGACAGGATTCGCCCTTCATACCCTCGGACTAATCACCAGAGGCTATATTGCCAGTCACATGCCCTGGAGCGATGGCTATGAATCCATGATTTATATTGCCTGGGCGGGAATGTTGGCAGGTCTGATTTTTGCACGTAGAAATCCAATGGTCATGGGTGCTGCAGCGCTTCTATCCGGACTGACGCTTTTTGTCGCGCAGATGAGCTGGCTAAATCCGGAGATCACCAATCTTGTTCCGGTTCTGAAATCATACTGGCTTGCCTTGCACGTAGCCGTGATTACCGCAAGTTATGGATTTCTGGGAGTTAGCGCCATCATCGGTCTGATGAACCTGCTTCTTACCAGCATGGTAAAACCCGGTAATAAAGAGCGGGTTGCGCGGAACATTCAACACATGACGTGGATCAATGAAGCTGCGATGATCCTTGGACTTTACCTGCTAACCATCGGTACGTTTCTTGGAGCAATCTGGGCCAACGAATCATGGGGAAGATACTGGGGCTGGGATCCAAAGGAGACCTGGTCGCTGGTGACTATCCTCGTCTATGCTTTCATCACACACATGCGCCTGATGCCAGGATACCGCGGATGGTTTGCCGTTAACCTCGCTTCCGTAGCCGGACTGCTTTCCGTCTTGATGACCTATCTTGGTGTAAACTATTATCTCACAGGACTTCACTCTTATGGTAGCGGAAGTGCATCATCCTTTCCTGTGGCTTTGGTGGTAGTTCTAATCCTTGTCGGTGGTATCGCCTTCAAGGCATATAATAGTCAGTCAAAATTGGATCTAAAAAATTAAATAATAATTCATAAATCAAAGCAAATATCTTATTATGAGATCGATAACCTATTTAGTAATAGTGTTGGCATTCTTAGCAGGATGTAACAACGCAAAAGTGAAGAAAACCGAAAATAAGCCTGCTGCCGGGAGCACCGCAACACCTGATATGCATGCGGTAGTAGCCAAAGATGTTGTACAAACCAGTGGTTACACCTATTTGCAGGTAAAAGAAGGCGACAAGGAATATTGGGTAGCTGTTTCGCGGTTTGAAGCGGAAAAAGGTAAGACCTACTACTACAATCAGAGCATGGAAATGTCAAATTTCAAGAGCAAAGAGTTGAATCGTACCTTCGAAAACATCCTCTTTATTCAGGATTTCAGTGATCAACCCATCAAACCAAAACCCCTGCCAGCTCTTACAACGAAGGGCCGACAGAATATGGAACAGGTTGGTGGAATCAAAGTTGAACCCATCAGCGGAGGCATTAAATTGTCAGAAATTTTTGCCAATCCTTCTAGTTTCAATGGCAAGAAAGTTAAGGTATCCGGACAGGTAATCAAATTTAGTCCTGAGATCATGCAGAAAAACTGGGTTCATATCCAGGATGGTTCAGAAGCTAATGGTTCTTTCGATCTTACAGTTACTACACTCGATGCGGTTGAAGTTGGAAAAGTCGTCTCCTTTGAAGGCGTAATCGCTGTGAACAAGGATTTCGGCTATGGCTATAAATACGATGTAATCCTTGAAGAAGCGAAGGTAATCAAGTAAGTATCCTGACACCAACACGCTGGTGCAGATTTGCTAGTACAGATCCGCTGGTGCAGATTTGCAATCTGCACCTATTACTTCTTATCAGTTAACCGCTTCATCGCTTTATCCCATTCGTCAGGTTCTGAAGCTTCAATCATTTTTGTAAATTTCTCATATTCCTTATGAACATGTTCTTTGGCCATTTCGGCTGAAATGGTACCTGCATCGAGCAGGATTTCTTTTTCGTTGAGCGTTAAAAATGCGTGTAACTTACTGATCCAATCTTTCATATACATCGGTTTCCGGTCAAGTGCCTGCATTTCGGCGAATTCAAGATACTGGTTCACTATTCGGTTAAGAATTTCGAGTTCATCAGTGTTTAAATAGTTTTTAGCCACCTCTGCATCTTGTATGCGAATTTGCTCACCCGGCCAGTTGGTCAGACCCATATTGGGGCTGTTAGCATCGGCCCGGAGCATGAGTAATTCTGCGGCAGTGTGTTGGTGAATGGCCCAATGAAATTTGTTTTGTACTGTGGCAAAAAAATCATGCGTTGATGGTTGATCGGGATCATAATCGACACTGGTAGCATAAATGTCGCATATCTTTCGATAAAACACTTTTTCAGAAGATCGGATATCCCGGATTTGAGAAAGCAGTTCGTCAAAATAATTGTTCCGGGCTAGCTTCAGTCGTTCGTCGTCAAGTACAAATCCTTTTATAATGAATTCTTTCAACTGCCGGGTAGCCCATATCCGGAATTGGGTTGCAATGCTTGATTTAATTCGATAGCCTACAGAAATTACCAGATCGAGATTGTAATGCTCCACATTTCGTTTAATATTTCGGTTGCCTTCTTTTTGAATTATTAAGAAATCCTGAATAGTTCGATCTGCATCCAACTCGCCCTCTTCAAAAATATTTTTGATGTGCATATTGATATTTGGAACGGTCGTCTGGAACAAGTCGGCTAACTGTTTTTGGGTTAACCAAAGGCTTTCGTTCACCATTCTGGCATCAATCTTTGTATTCCCCTGTTTACTTCGGTAAATTAATATTTCTCCTTTTTGTTCCATAAATCTTCAATTTATCAGATACCCTGAAAAAATTACACTTCCAGTTTGGTTTTCATTGCACTTGAAACAATTTGATTGTGCACAAGATCCTTCCTTAAGAAAACAATTTAGGCTTGCTTATCCAAGTCTTTAACTATTTTGTCTCCATGTAACACTTTTTTTATACATAATTTTCCCACTTTGTGTACAATTGGATGTTAATTAGTTAATTATGAGTTACTTTTTTTGATTTATCCATTCTTGATTTTTTATTTGTTCCAGCCTTATAGAAGTCAAATAACTCCTTATAATTTATATTGTTCGAATCAGATTCCTCTGATTTCTGAAATCTGAGATTATAGATTTGATTATAAATTAGTCCAACTACAATAAATACTAGGAACGTGATTATAAAGATTTTATAGTAAATATCCACTTTGTATGGACCCACAATATGATAAATTGAGACTATAAATAACAAGGAGAAAACAAAAAGTAAAATAAATACAAATTTTATTCTACCCATCATTACATCATCATCCTTAGAATTCCACAATAGTCTGATAATTCCTTTAATTGCGAAGAAGATTATGAAAATAATAATTAATGAATTTAACCAGGACCTTATATTTGGATTTAAGTTTTTCCACATATACTGAGATTTACAAATTGTAAAATATAGGTATGTTCCTGCCTTAGTTTATTGACTTCTTTATCAGGAAAACAATAGGATCAAGAATTAATGTTTTTGTGAGTTTTTTTTGCAGTGGCTTCCTTATTAAGTAGTTTGCAATCGGAGGAGAGAGAAAGTAATAAAACTTGATCATTTGGCGGCCAATTTCTGATCTCTTCAAATTTTCATCTCTATATTTTTTCAAAATAGTCACTTCTACACTATTATAATCCCCGTAGCAAGCCGTTGCAATAAAACATCCTGTTTTTTTAGCAATTGAGATTTTTAATAGTTGAGCATCTATTGTATCTGTCTCATCACTTATTTTTTTAATCTTAGCTTCTATTTCAACAAAGTCACCCTTTTTTAAGTTAAATGCAAAATCACTAAAAGATTTATCATAGTAACACCAAAGGTAACATTGTGCATAACCTAAATTTTTATTCGTGTTTGTCAGATAGATATATTTTTTTTCTACATCTGAAACCTCGAATTTGTCAATAATGATTTTGTCCGCATAGGACTTTAGTTCTTGAAATAATGCCTTATCCTTAGCATTAATCATTTTTTGAAATGTAAGATATTGAAAATCAGTTATTTCATCCTTAGCATTACTAAGTTGTTTACTTAACTTGGTTCTGGCAAAATCGATTCTTTGAATATCGCCAGCGTTTATTGAGTCCATTTAGAAGTAATTTTTTGAGGTTCAAATGAAATATTATTCTGTCAAATCAATAAGGAATTCTTGCGGAATATTTTCTGGTATTTCGCCCTTCAATCTTGCCCATACAATGCAATTACTTGGGTCTAATTCTTCGGTATTTTGGAATAAATTAAACTCTATAATCAGTTCATCCTCAGATATTTTTAGCGCAGCTTCATTCCATGGTTTCCATATCTGTCTTTTAATATTATGTGAAAGCCACAGATAACACTGGATCAATTCATCCATTTTGACTTCCGGAAAAGTAATTTTGAACTTTAACAAAAGATAATTTTCATTTGTTTGGTATAGCGTTGCAGGGACGTATATATCAGGAAAAGGAGCTATGTCATTTTCATCTCTGTATCTAACAAATGCATTACCGGACATAATTAATTTGTTCATAGTTCTGATTTTAGGTTTTAAATAATCAACGATTACTCGCTTTAATATTCATAAACTCAATAAGAGCAATATTTTAATAAAACTTGTGCTTCATTTACTGGTTTCTTTACAAGACAATGCAATCCTTCTTTATGAAGGATTAGATCATACAAATAGTCGATAGGTTTGTTTTCAATTTTTAAGAAATTTATACCTTGTAAAATATTGTCATCTTTGAGCCTTAAGCGTTTAACCCAGTCATTCGCTTCGTTTAAATCACAACCTGTAGCCAACCTATACAAACTTGCTCCTTGTTCCCAATTAATTAAGTATCCATAAGTTGATTCGAGAAGTTGATAAACACATAAAGGAAGATTCTTTCTTAGTAGAGCTAGATTCTTCGGAACTACCTCGATCTCACCTAACATACAATCTAGTTGGTAAACTGAAATAAGAAAGCATAACTCGTCAAAGGAATAAATTTTCAATTGACGAAAACGCGTAAGAAACTCAACATTTAGTTTCGCGATCGGATCCGAGGATCCTCGACAAATAATTAATTGCAATCCATCCTTATCGTTTAAATAAACGAAATGATAATAATCCATTTTGAGTTCATGATTAAACCAAGCTTCGTACAATTCGACTAATTCGGGATAATCAGATCTATGTATATAAATTTCGTGTAAGCCGTTCATTCAATATGATAATGATCAAAATACAGATTTACAGCTATATAATAATCTTTGACTTCCAGTCAGACAGCATGAATTCAAATTTATTAGTTCCTTTTGGAACCCAAGCAGCCATACTAGGTGAAACTAGTTTAATTACATTTTCAATTTTACTTACTTCTGTTATCCAATTTTTAAGAGATGGACCTTTACCCCAAGTCGAATAAATTTTTGCTCCTGGATTATTGGCAATAATTCTTAGAATCTCTGAGGTGTTGTAAATACGTTTTACCTTATTATTAATAATTATGGTGTCTTTATATCCTTTCCCTATCACTAATTCAGTTTTTGATTCATCAATTTCTACACTATGAATTAAATCTATACATCCAATCCGATAATTTTTTAACACATCAAAAAATAGAGGACTTCTTGGATCAAAAGTCGTATTGAAGATTTCCGACAAAAGTTTCCATGTTTTATTACCTTTTTCACCTGTTACTCTCCCATAATAATAATGAACTTTTTCCCCTCCCTCTGTATTAAATGTTCCTAAGAATAAATGTTTAATAGGCCAATTAGGAACATAATAAGTTTCTTTACAAAGTTGATGACAAATAATCTCCATGATTGTCTAATTTAGTTAGATCTTGTGTATTAATTAATTATACGAATTATTTTTAAGTTATACAAATTTTTTCGTTAATGTTTTTGAATTATTGTATAATTAGGACAGGACCATTGCTCCTAACTGCAACTGTTGGGATCATAAAACACTATGGCACATGTAGGATAATGGCGAAATTCACAATTAGAATGGCTTAACTAAACTTGATTTGACAAATGAAAAATTTCCAAATTGTTTGTAATATGTAAGAATTCCACCTGATAATTTAATTGGAGAGACTCAATCAAGCCCAGTTCCTGTTTAATGGATTACTTTTTTATTTTGCAATTTTTTGTTTACCAGCTTGCATTAATTTTCCTAACACATGCTCGTAGCATTAAAGATTCCGATTGAGGACTGTATCCTCTAAGTGTAATATTGTATTAAATTTGTAATAAATGCAAAACTTCCAAAATGACTAAATACAAAGTTTACGGGTACCGCTGGGTGATGCTGGCGTTATTCATGGTAATGGTGGCGGCTAACCAGGTCTTGTGGATTACTTTTGCTCCAATAACGGTCGACGCTTCTTCGTTCTTTAAAGTTTCCGATTTGATGATTGGGATTCTCTCCATGTCATTCATGATTGTCTACATGGTGGTGTCTATACCTGCCTCCTGGATCATTGATACCTACGGGATAAAAATTGGTGCCGGTATTGGAGCTTTACTTACTGGCGCGTTTGGTCTGATGCGTGGCTGGGCCGGAGCCGATTTTAACATGGTCTTGATGGCTCAGATTGGCATCGCCATCGGCCAGCCTTTCTTGCTGAATTCAATTACAAAACTTTCTGCCCTTTGGTTTCCCATGGAGGAACGCGCCACTGCTGCCGGACTCGGCACCTTGTCCATGTATATCGGAATATTAGCAGGAATGGTCGTCACTCCAGTCCTTTTCACCTCCAACGGACTGATAGGGATGATGAATATTTACGGCATAGGTGCAGCCGTAATAGCAGTAATATTCTTGGTTTTTTCAAGGAATGCACCTCCGACACCACCTTGCGAAGCACACGGTGAAGAGCGG
This sequence comes from Prolixibacteraceae bacterium, assembly GCA_037137375.1. Taxonomy (GTDB): domain Bacteria; phylum Bacteroidota; class Bacteroidia; order Bacteroidales; family Prolixibacteraceae; genus CAINVV01. Next base: position 50,299 of record JBAXKJ010000008.1, on the reverse strand, counting down.
GCGCTGGCGATGGATGGATTCCGGATGATGTTCAAATCCCGTGATTTCTGGTTGCTGATGATCATCTTCTTCATTGGATTGGGTGTTTTCAACAGTGTAACCACCTGGATTGAAAATATCATGATGCCCCGTGGATTTACTGCCGTGCAAGCCGGGAATACCGGAGGCGCTATGATAGCCGGCGGCATCGTCGGAGCCCTCATAATGCCCTTTTTATCAGATTATTATCGTCGAAGGACCCCATTTATAATGATTGCCCTGGCTGGGGCAACCATCGGATTGATAGGAATCACCTTCGCCACCAGCTATCCCCTTTTACTTACTTTCGGCGCTATGCTCGGATTTTTCCTGCTAAGCTCCGGACCCATCGGCTTCCAATATGGTGCGGAAATAACCTTCCCGGCTTCAGAAGGTGCTTCAAACGGTTGGTTGCTTCTGATGGGTCAGGTTTCGGGGATCGCTTTTATCTTCGGCATGGATGGCTTCAAATCGGAAGCAACAGGCTCCATGACCTACCCACTGATGGTCCTCATTGGCCTGATGATATTTAGTTTTCTTCTTTCTGCCCGGCTGAAAGAGTCCAAAATCCTAACAGCCACAGGACCGGTTGCCGACCAGAAATTGCAAGTTGAAACGGCACATAATCAATCACCTCTCAGCAAGTAGTAATGCAACTAAATTATCTGGCTTCATCCCGGCTATCTCACATGCTTTCTATTTTAGCAGCAAGGTCTTGGGCTTTCCGACCCATCGATAAATTTTGCAGGCTTATTACCATGATAGTTGTGATGGCCTTCTTTTCCTCGTTTGCAGAAGCGCAGGATATGCCTGATGCTATCGTGCACCAAAGAATTGACTTCCTGCAAAAGAGTATCAGCAACGACCAGAAGGGAACTATTCAATGGTGGTATGGCTGGCTAGCCGGATACAGCGTTCTGACTGCCGGTCAGGGTGCAGTCTGGTATTCGAGTCAGGAAACCACCTTAAGGCAGGACATGGCAACCGGCGCAGCTACTACCTTTCTGGGGTTGATCGGCCAGTTCGTTTCTACCTATCAGCCACAACATTTTGCCGTAAAATTCAGTCAGTTGCCAGAAGGGACTTCAGCCGAACGATTGAGTAAGATGACCCAGATGGAAAAGTTCCTGACCGACAGGTCTGCTTTGGAAATTGAATCCCGTAAATGGAAGGCTCATCTACCCTCGCTGGGAGTCAATCTGGCCAGCGGACTGGTTACCTGGATCGGATTTCACCGCACGGTGTGGGATGGTGTCGCTAACTTCGCCCTCAATTGCGTCATCTCAGAGTCACAAATCTGGACGCAACCATTACGGGCAAAGAAGGAACTAAAACGTTACCACGAAAGATTTGGTGGTAACGAATCAGTCGGAATTGACCGCCGTGAAATCAATTATAATTTCATCGTCTCTGCGGGTGGGGCAGGAATCAGGATAGTATTTTAATTTGAAGTCTTCTTGCTGGGAGTTGCTTTAGTCTCCCGATTCATTTCAAAAATATCTGTGCTGATGGAGGAATCGCCGATGAGGTACTTGCTGAAATAATCGGCCCTCATCCAGAAGGAATACTCGGTAAATTCTCCGTATGCATGTCGTTGTCCGGGCATGAGGAAGAAGTCGAACCGTTTATTGGCTCTAATCAGGGCATTCGCCATCCTGATAGTATTTCCTGCATGAACATTGTTGTCGATATCGCCGGTCATCAGCAATAATTTGCCTTTCAGGTTCTTTGCAAGTTGTGAATTCTTTTCGATATCATAAACGAACTGAGTCTCACCACTGTCGCTGACATTCTCCTTGACACCATTATGTGTCTCACTCCACCAACGGTTGTAGATATTGTTCTCGTGGTTCCCCGAAGCGCTAACTGCAACTTTAAAGAAATCAGGGTACTGACACAAGGCGGCGGTCGACATGAATCCTCCACCGGAGTGACCGGTAATCCCAACCTTGGTAATGTCGATGAATTTGTAACGGTCGGCTAGTTCTTCGGCTACGTATTTTTTATCGGCCAGGCCATAATCCCTTAAATCGCCATACCCGTAATTGTGATACCATTTGGAACGGTTTGGATTACCTCCCCTGTTGCCGAGCGTAATCACTATAAATCCAACCTGTGCCAAACGATCGGTCCGATCCATCCGACTGGAAAAAGCTGCATTGACAGCTTCGGTTTGAGGGCCAGGATAGACGTATTCGATCAATGGATAAAGTTTCGTTGAATCGAAATTGAAGGGTTTGTACATCACACCGTAAATATCCGTGATACCGTCTGCCGCTTTAGCCTTGAAGGGCTCTGGGAACTTATAACCTGCCTGGAAAAGACTCCGCAAATCGGCTGTCGCAAGGTCCATTACCAGCTTTCCTGTATTATCCCGTAATTCAGTTTTGGGGATCGTGTTCACCCTCGAGAAATTATCAACGAAATATTTGAAGGAATCACTCATGTCCATATCATGTGTGAAATTGCCGGGATTTAGCAATTGCAGGCCGGTTCCGTCCAGGTTGATCCTGTACAAATGCTCATAATACGGATTTTCGCCACTCTCGCGACCATTGGCAATGAAATAGAGTACCCTGCTTTTTTCATCCAGTTTCACAATATCTCCGCAATGCCAAGGACCGGAGGTAATCTGATTCTTCAGGTTGCCATTGTCGTCATAGAGGTAATAATGACCCCAGCCGTCCCGCTCCGACCAGTGGATGAGTTCCTTGCCACCGTTTAAGGTGAATAATCTTTTGGTCTCGATGTAAGTATTCATCCGTTCTTCAATCAGTACTTTTGTCTCACCGGTTTCAGTATTAAGGCTGCAGACATCTGTCCGGTAAAGATCGCGGCTCTTGCGTGTAAAATATAATTTATCAGAAGTTTCAGACAACCAGGTGCTTGGAACATAGTCTTCCAGTCTTTCCTTGTTGGTGAGATTGGCCCTGTGAATGGATAACGTCTGATCCTTAAATTGGTCGACAGTAAATTTTTTCCCTTTCTTGGTGGCTATATCAAAAACCCACAGTTCATCCTGAGGAGACTCTTTCTCTCCAGGCATCTCGTACTTATAGGTTTCCAGCTCCGGACGGGGTTCCTTCAATACATTGATGACCCACAAATCCTTTACTTTTCTGCTGTCCGTCCTAACCATCGCGAATTTTTTGGAATCACGCGACCAGCTGATAAACGCACCCCTTCGTTTCTTCTTCTCCTCTTTGATTTTCTTCTCATCATCATTTGCAGCTGCCGTAAAGCCGCCCCCGTAACTATAATCTTTAACACCATCGGTCGTCAACTGGTGCTCGACAATAGTAGAATCCTTATCATCTTTCTTCGCCTTCTGGAAATTTTCTTTATCCATCCACCAGAGGTTATAATCGCGCCCAAAGAAAACATATTCGCCGTTTGGGGATATGCTGGCCCAATCGGGATTGTCCTTCTCTTCTTTCCAATCCTTATTGACCGTTAGCTCATTTGTCTTCAGGTTATATTCGAGGTGGAAAACTTTCTTTTTGACTTTGTCTTTTTCCTTGTCAATGGGACTTTTTGCAGTTTTTTTGGACAAAAGACTATCCTTCACAACTACAACGGAATCTTTCTTGCCAGTGGCAGATTTAGCTGCGGCTGCCGGCTCCTTCTTCTTCTCTTCATCCTGACTGCTGGTTACATCGAACTGAAAGACCGTATCGTTCTTCTTAAACTTTAGCTTAATTGGGGGCAGATGCTGCCAGTCATATGGATCCTTTGTGATTTTCGTCAGCATGGAAGCCATTTTGTGGTTGTCAAACAGCAGGGTCTTGGTGCGTTTTTCCAGATCAACCAGATAGAAAGTGACCCCTTCGGAAGTAGTATCGGGGAACCAGAACTGATCGCCGGTTTTCAACCATCTTGGATTTACGGAGGTGCTGAAAACCATCTTGCTGATCTTAGTCGGCGAGAACCTTTCGGCCAGCCGGTAGTCGGCGTTTTCAATGGGTTTATTCTGGGCAAAAAGACAGTAATTCACCAAAGTTAAAGTGAATACAACAAAAAGCGTGAACAGATTCTTTCTCATGATGATTTTTTTCAATTCGATGATTTATCCGTGGCAATAGTTTGGAATTGCGAAAGATTACTCCTTTTCAGGACCGCCAAAAATATCCAAAATTTGCAGAGAAACAACAAACCCCATCATGCAAATAACGGGGTTTGTTGAATTAAGTGGGTGGATGTTTTATTTAGAAACAAATTCATTGATTTTCAGCGCAGCATCCCGGCCGGAGCGGATGGCATGAACTACCAAACTTGCACCGCGGGTTGCATCACCAGCCACAAAAATTTTATCTACACTGGTTGCAAAATCTTGCGCTTTGACATTACCCCGGGCATCGTATTCTACCTTCAGCTTGTCGAGCAATCCTTCATGTACAGGGGATAAGAACCCAAGCGATAACATCACAAGGTCTGTCTCAATGATCTCTTCCGTACCCGGAATCTCCCTCATCGACATTTGCCCCTTGTTATTTGTCCATTCAACTTTGACAACTTCAACTGCCTTCAGAACGCCATTCTCGCCGATGAAACGTCGGGTATTCAACGACCAGCGCCGCTCACAACCTTCCAAATGAGAACTGGAAGTACGTAGCGTGTTGGGCCAGTAAGGCCATGGATTATCTTCGGATCTGGTTTCTGAAGGTTTGTCTAGAATTTCGATCTGGACCACTGAATGCGCCTTCTGACGGATCGACGTACCGACACAATCTGAACCAGTATCTCCGCCGCCAATCACCAGCACTTTCTTGTCCTTGGCATGAATATGTAAGGTGTCAGGAATTGTCTCTCCTTTTACGACTTTATTTTGTTGCTTCAGAAAGTCCATTGCAAAATAAATTCCTTTCAATTCCCTTCCGGGTGTATTGCTCAGATCCCGGGGTTTCATGGCACCACAAGCCAGGCATACTGCGTCAAAATCTTCCAGTAATTGCTTTTCTGTGATGTGTACACCGACCGTGATGTTGGTCTTGAAGATAACCCCTTCTTTGACAAATAGTTCTATTCGACGATCGATGATACCCTTGTTGAGTTTGAAGTCAGGAATTCCATAGCGAAGCAATCCGCCGATCTCATTATCCTGTTCAAACACTGTTACGGTATGCCCAGCCTGATTAAGAAGATCGGCAACTGAAAGTCCGGCCGGACCAGATCCTACAACCGCGATTTTTTTGCCGGTTCTCTTTTCAGGAATGTTCGGATGAACCAGGTTCAGATCGAAGGCATGTTCCACCACAGCGCACTCGTTTTCCCTGATCGTTACAGACTCATCATGGATAGCCAGCACACACGATTTCTCGCATGGCGCCGGACAAACCCTGCCTGTAAATTCAGGAAAACTATTGGTCTTGGTCAGAATCTGGTAAGCCTCATCCCACTTTCCATGGTAAACAGCATCTTGCCATTCTGGTATGTTACTGCCTACAGGACACGCCCAATGGCAAAATGGAATGCCGCAGTCCATACACCGCGAGGCTTGATTAATCCGGTCCTGATCATCCAAAGTCTGTTCGACTTCTCCAAAATCACCTGTTCGTTCACTCACCGGCCTGTATCCGCCAATTTTTCTTTCTATCTCTATAAAACCTTTTGGATTTCCCATTTCTCTTGCTATTAAATCTTGAATCTTTGATGAAGGACAGCCACCCAGGCCCACCTTTACCCTCTATCCTTTAACCTTTAACCTTTCCCCTTTAACCTTTATCCTTTATTCCCTGATATTCGGCGCATCCTCAGCCAACTCCAGCTTCCTTTTCACCTCTTTCAGTTTCGCCTCATTCAATACTTTCTTGTATTCAAGTGGTATTACTTTCACGAATTTCGGAAGATATTCCTCCCAGTTGGTCAGTATTTTTTCGGCCTGCGGACTCTGAGTATAGAGTAAGTGCTTCTGGATCATCTCCTGAAGTTCCTGAACATCGGCTTTATCTTCCAGATCACTCAGTTCAACAAGACCCTTGTTACAGTAATAATCAAAATCACCATTTTCATCCAGCACATAAGCGATACCCCCGCTCATACCCGCGGCGAAATTGCGTCCGGTCGTGCCTAGTACAACTGTCCTCCCACCCGTCATATATTCGCAGCAGTGATCCCCGGTGCCTTCGACAACGGCCTTTGCACCTGAATTTCTTACACAGAAACGTTCGCCGGCTACACCCTTGATATAAACTTCTCCACTGGTAGCGCCATAAAGTGTGGTGTTTCCAACGATGATATTCTTGTGGGGCTCGAAAGTGGTTCCGATCGGCGGAACAACAATGATCTTGCCTCCCGATAATCCTTTACCAAGATAGTCGTTCGAGTCTCCTTCCAGTCTCAGGGTGACACCCTTTACCAGGAAAGCGCCAAAACTCTGTCCGGCAGAACCCTTGAAAGTGCAATTAATGGTATCTTTTGGTAGTCCAACTTCTCCGTATCTTTTGGAGATTTCGCCTGAAAGCATGGCTCCGGTCGTCCGCATCACATTGTTGATATTGTGACCGATCCAGACTTTCTCCCCACTCTTGATCGCCTTATTGGCTTCCCGGATCAGCGTGCGATCCAGCACATCAGTCAGATCTTTGGTATTCGGATGGACATTTCGAATCGGATAAATTTTCGACTCTTCCGGCATGTGCAGGAATTTGGTGAAGCTAACGTTCTTCATCTTCCAGTTGCTCACTTCAGGATTTGCCTCCAGTAAATCGGTTCGGCCAACCAACTCATCGAAGGTTCGCACGCCAATCTCTGCCATGTATTCCCGAATTTCCCTTGCAATAAATTGGAAATAGTTGATTACATATTGAGATCTTCCAAGGAATCGCTTGCGCAGGTTTTTGTTTTGTGTGGCAATACCTGCTGGACAGGTATTTAGATGACACTTGCGCATCATGATACATCCAAGGGAAATCAACGCTCCTGTGGAAAAACCAAATTCCTCGGCCCCTAACATTCCCATGATGACCACATCGCGGCCGGTCTTCAACTGACCGTCTACCTGCAATTTGACCCTGCCACGCAGGTTGTTCATCACCAGCGTCTGCTGGGTTTCAGCGATTCCAAATTCAGCGGGCAATCCGGCGTGCTTGATGGAACTTGCTGGAGAAGCTCCTGTTCCACCTTCGCAACCACTCAGGATAATAATATCAGCAAAACCCTTGGCCACCCCTGCTGCAATGGTTCCGACGCCGGTTTCAGAAACCAGTTTCACAGAGACTTTTGCTTTCGGATTGACATTCTTTAGGTCGAATATCAATTGTGCCAAATCCTCAATCGAATAAATATCGTGATGAGGAGGTGGTGATATCAGGGTAATACCAGGTGTGGAATTACGTGTTTTTGCAATGATTTTGTTTACCTTAAATCCAGGCAGCTGACCCCCTTCACCAGGCTTAGCCCCCTGAGCTATCTTGATTTGAAGCTCCTCAGCATTCATAAGGTAATTATTGGTTACCCCGAATCTGCCGGAAGCAATCTGCTTGATCTTTGAATTTTTCTCGGTTCCGAAACGTTCAGGATCTTCTCCTCCTTCACCGGTATTACTGCGGCCACCAATTTCATTCATGGCGATTGCAAGTGCCTCATGTGCTTCCTTAGAGATTGATCCATAAGACATTGCGCCGGTAACGAAGCGTTTCAGAATTGCATCTGCTGGCTCCACTTCATCGATCGGGATAGGATTAGATTTCCATCGAAGCGCACCCCTGATGAAAGCGGGTTTCTGATTCTGCTTATCGACGAGCGTCGAAAATTTCTTGAATACGTCGTAACTATCGGTCTTGGTAGCCCATTGCAACAAGGCAATAGATTCCGGATTCCAGGCATGATGTTCACCGTTGTTTCGGTAATGGTATTCACCAGTTGAATCAAAGACGACTTTTTTCTGATCTTTACTATAAGCCTCCTTGTGGAACATCACGGCCTCAGCGAAGAGTTCTTTCGAACCCACCCCGCTGATGCGGGAAGATGTACCCTTGAAATATTCTTCAATCAGGTCATCACTGACACCCACAGCTTCAAAAAGTTGCGATCCGTGGTAGGAACGAAGGGTCGAGATTCCCATTTTAGACAAGATCTTGAGCAGTCCCTTGTCGATGGCTTTGATGTAATTTTTTCTGGCTTCCGAATAGGGTAACTTGATTTCATCATTCTTGATCAGATGATCAATCGCTGCAAATGCAAGATAAGGATTGATGGCGCTTGCCCCGTATCCCAGAAGCAGCGCGAAATGCATCACCTCGCGCGGCTCGGCACTCTCAACCAGAATACCGATCTGCATCCGCTTCTTGGTCTTAATCAGGTGATGATGAACCGCTGCAACAGAGAGAAGCGATGGGATCGGAACCATATCCTCAGAAATATTGCGGTCCGTCAGTATGATGAAATTCTTCTTCTCATCCACGGCTTTTTCAGCACTCGCGAGCATTTTTTTGAAGGCCTTTTTGAATCCCTCCACGCCCTCTTTTAAAGGGAAAACCATAGGGATAGTGGCATGGGTAAAGACCTCAAGCTTAAGATCCTTGATTTTGCCAAGGTCAGTATTAGTGATGATCGGACTGTCAAACTTGATCAGCTTGGCATGGATAGATGTCTCATTCAGGATGTTACTTGTCAATGATCCGATGTAGTTAGTAAGCGACATCACCAGTCCTTCGCGAATCGGATCGATCGGTGGATTCGTTACCTGTGCAAAAAGCTGACGGAAATAGCTGAAAAAGCGTTTTGGTTTGTCAGAAAAAACAGCCAGTGGAGTATCGTTTCCCATCGAACTGGTAGGTTCATTAGCCGTCTCGGCCATCTCCTTGATCAAGACTTGCATGTCTTCCTTGCTGTAGCCAAACACCTTGCTGTAGGTGCCAAACTGATCGCCCATATTGGAACTGACCCGTTGTTTCACGACGATATCTTCCAGCATCAGCCTGTTTTCCTTGAGCCAGTTGATGTACGGATTTCTTCTGCTGAGGTCGGCTTTCACTTCCTTGTCCGGGATGATGATTCCCAACTGGGTATCTACAAGCAGGAGTTTCCCCGGTCGGAGTCTTCCTTTTTCTTTGATCTCTTCAGGTTTAAATACCTGTACGCCAACTTCCGATCCCATCACAATAAGATCATTCTTGGTAATGACATACCTGGAAGGTCTCAAACCATTGCGGTCGAGCGTGCCACCTATGTATCTGCCATCTGAAAAGACCATGGAGGCCGGACCGTCCCAGGGTTCCATCAGGGTAGAATGGTATTCATAGAATGCCTTGAGGCTCTCTGGAATCGGGTTTTTCTCGTTAAATGATTCGGGAATCATCATGCACAGGGAATGTGGCATGCTGCGCCCCGACATGTGTAGAAATTCCAGCGTATTATCGAAGGAGGCAGAGTCCGATTTGCCCGGTTCGATGATTGGAAACAGTTTGTCGATATCTTCACCGAAGAGGGCGGATTCCAGCAAGGCCTCACGGGCATGCATCCACTGACGGTTACCCTTGATAGTGTTGATTTCCCCATTGTGGGCGATCATTCGGAAAGGCTGGGCCAGATCCCATGTCGGGAAGGTATTGGTGCTAAAACGAGAGTGTACCAGGGCGATGGCACTCTTCATTTCAGGATGCGAAAGATCTTTGTAATAATCACGCAACTGACTAGGGGTAAACATCCCCTTGTAAATCATTATTTTACTTGAAAAACTCGGTAGATAGAAACTGTTTTTCCCCGCGAGTTTGGATTCCCTCACCGACCTTTCAGCCTGTTTTCTGGCCTGATAAAGTTTTCTTTCCAGGACATCCTGCTCATAGTTGCCTCTGACGAAAACCTGCCTGATGAGCGGTTCCGTACTGCGGGCAATCTCCCCGATGACCGAACCGTCTACAGGTACGTTCCTCCAGGTAATGAGTTTTAATCCTTCGGCTTCGATAAATCTGTTCAGTACTTCCACACAAAAATCAGCCTCTTCCTCTACAATCGGAAGAAAGACCAATCCAGCCCCATATTGTCCGGGTTCAGGAAGACTAATCCCCTGAGAGAGGAAAAAGTCATGAGGCATCTGCAGCAGAATACCTGCTCCGTCTCCTGTTTTGTTGTCAGAACTGGTAGCTCCCCGATGGTCCATGTTCAGAAGAACCGTGAGACCGCGCTGAACAATATCATGCGATTTGGCCCCTTTGATATGGGCGACGAAACCGATGCCACAAGCGTCGTGTTCGTAAGCCGGATCATAAAGTCCTACAGGCGTTGGAAATTTCTTGTGTTCCATAACACGTATAAATTGAGATGTATATTATAATTTCGAAATTGTTTTAAATCTTACGATAATTGTCAAAAAAAATTACAACATGTAAGAAAAATAGCTCTATATCTTAAAATTCGAAAGCAAAAATAGCTTTTTATTTTAAATTAAAAATTAATTTAAGGTTAAATCCGGGAATATTTAAGTATTCAGGGAATCATTCCGATATTAATCGGCTAAAAACTATCAACTTACCATGAAGGTTTTGCACGAAAACTATCCTAAAAATACGATTTTAAATTAGTCTCCATGCACGAGCAGGCAGTTTAATATAACTTAACTAAACGGAGGATACTGAAAGGGGGTAACTAGTCGGCCAGAAGTGAGGATAGGGCTGATGTGGCTTTTTCGAAATTGAAATCCGCAAGTACCGCCTTCATCTTCGTCTCGATCTGGTCCAAACAAAGGTTTCCGATGCTTCCTTCATGGGTATGATGGATTACTTTTGTTGGACTAAACTGGCCTTTTTCAATGGAAGATCCGACTTCACGGTAGGCATCACGGAAAGGTATGCCACTTAAGACCAGTCTGTTTACTTCCTCAACGCTATACAGGTATTGGTATTTGTCATCGTTAAGGATGTTTTCATTGACCTTTAAATTATCTACCGCGAAAGCAGCGATAGCGATACATTCGTTCAACTCCTGAAAAGCCGGGATAAAAAGCTCTTTGGTCAGCTGCATATCCCTGAAATATCCGCTGGGCAGATTATTGGTAACTGTCAGCATCTGGTTGGGCAATGATTGGATCCTGTTGCAATGGGCCCGCAGAAGTTCAAAGACATCCGGATTTTTCTTGTGGGGCATGATGCTGGAACCCGTTGTCAGTTCATCTGGAAGGCTGACGAAATTGAAATTCTGGCTCATGAAAAGACATACGTCATAGGCCATTCTGGAGATAGTGGAAGCGATTGAGGAGAGCGCAAAGAGTACTGTTTTTTCCATCCTGCCCCGTCCCATTTGTGCATATACCACATTGAAGTTCAAAGTTTCGAAACCCAGCAGATCTGTCGTCATCTGACGGTTAAGTGGAAATGAAGAGCCATATCCGGCTGCCGAGCCAAGAGGATTCTGGTCTGCAATGCGATAGCTGGCCTGCAAGAGCAGTAGGTCATCTGCCAGGCTCTCGGCATAAGCGCTGAACCACAAACCAAAGGAAGAGGGCATGGCTACCTGAAGATGGGTGTATCCCGGCATCAATATTTGGCTATACCGACTGCTCTGAGCGATCAGAATATTAAACAGGGTGAGCGTGTTTTCCGCGACAGATTCGATGGCATCCCTGGTGAAAAGTTTCAGATCAAGAAGAACCTGGTCGTTGCGGGACCTTCCGCTATGGATCTTTTTGCCTACTTCGCCGAGTCTCTTGGTTAGTAACAATTCAACCTGGGAATGAATATCTTCAATGCCTTCCTCAATGGTGAAATTTCCTTCAACAATTTCACGGTAGATCGTTTTAAGTTCCCTGGAAAGGATGGAAAGCTCTTCAGAAGTGATCAATCCGATTTGTTCAAGCATCCGGGTGTGCGCCAAAGAACCGATAACATCGAATTTAGCCAGGTGTAAATCCATTTCACGGTCTTTCCCGACAGTGAATGATTCAATTAAAGCATTGATTTTTGTACCCTTTTCCCAGAGTTTAGTTGCCATTTAGGCTTCAATTTTGTTGGCACAGAATGAACAGACACCTTTTAGATAATAATGCTGCTCATCCACCCTGAAACCTTCCATGACGGGTATGGGCAACTCATCCTTTTTTACCCTGAAGTCGATTACCCCGGAGCAAATCTTGCACTTAAAATGTCCATGTGTCGAAGTGTCGGCATCATAGCGAACCTCGTTTCCTTCAATATTAAGGGCGAGGGCAACACCTGAATCAACAAATAGATTCAAAACATTATAGATAGTCGTCTTAGATAAACCATTAATTTCGTGTATAAGATCGCTGTAAATCATGTCCACAGTCGGATGGTTTCTCTTGGTGACAAGATAACTCATGATCTTAACACGCTTCTGCAAGGGTCTTACTCCGTTTTTTGTGAGATAAGCTGAAATCTGTAGTTGGTCCATCTATTTTATTGTTTTCAATACAAATATGATTGATTTTTTTTCATTGTACAAAGAATTAGCCATAATGTTTTGATTATTGGTAAAATAAAGTGCTAAAAACCTATTTATTACCATATATTATTGTGATATTTACGTATAATATTTTCAAAATAGGAATATTAAGGCTATTTTTGTATTCATTACAATTAATTATTTAAATTTATAGATATGTGTACTTTAGTTGGTAAAAAAGCGCCTGTTTTTAAGGCAACTGCCGTTGTAAATGGCAATGATTTCGTTTCTGACTTTTCTCTTGAGCAATTTGTCGGTCAGAAATATGTATTGTTTTTCTTCTATCCGCTGGATTTTACTTTTGTATGTCCTACCGAGATTCTTGCCTTCCAGGAAAAGCTGGCCGAATTTGAAAAACGCAATGTCGCTGTAGTCGGCTGTTCTGTTGACTCTGAATTTTCACACTGGGCATGGCTGAACACAGAAAAGAAGAACGGTGGTATCAAGGGAGTGAAATTTCCGTTGGTGGCCGACCTTTCCAAGACGATTGCTGAGAATTATGGAGTATTGGCAGGCGAATATGAAGTAAATGAGGCTGGTGAGTCTACTTTTGTCGGAGCACCGGTGGCTTACAGAGGTCTTTTCCTGATTGACAAGAAGGGTGTTGTCAGACACCAGTTAGTGAATGATCTGCCTCTTGGACGCAGCGTGGACGAGGCGATTCGGATGGTAGATGCCCTTGCTCATTTCGAAGAGTTTGGCGAAGTTTGTCCTGCCAATTGGAAAGCAGGTGATGAGGCGATGAATGCTTCCGCGGAAGGTGTTGCAAGTTATCTTTCAAAACACTGATATTCTGTATATTTACAGATAAATATTAAATTAATACAAATACAAAATGAAGATTAACCGTTACGAAGACATTTCCCAGATCGAAAGGGAAGCAAAGAGAGACTACATCGACCGTCATTCGGCCTTTGTTCATTGCGCTTCTTCCGCTGTAAAAGGCGAAAAATTCAAGGTGAAGGTAAAGGTCGGTGAAGAGTACAAACACCCTGATGATTTTGATCATTACATCAGCTGGATCCAACTATGGGATGGTGAAAAAATGTTGGCCCAGGTAACCCTGACTGCCGGTGCGCTGGGTAGTGCCCCCAGTCAGTTCGAGGTCGATCTTTACGTTGTTCCTACCAGGAGCATGAAACTGATGGCGCATGCATTTTGCACCAAGCATGGTCTCTGGCAAAGCAATGAAGTAGCTGTTGAAGTTGCTGAATAGTTAAAAGTTATTCCAGTTAACGTTAATTAACTTAGATTAGAAGCAATTAATAAAGAAGCTTTATATTTTTGAATTGTTGCTGAAGAGCAGTTTTTCATAGGATTAAGGTTAGTTAGGTTAAGTAAAAAGGGTGCCGCTTGGCACCCTTTTTTTGTTGAATAATTTATTCGAAAAGACCTTCTTCCCTGACTAGCATAAGGATTGCTGAATGCGGCAGTATCAGGTATTTTTCGTTCTTGAATTCAATTTCAATTCCCATTTTATTCATGTAAACGGCAAGATCACCCTCGTGTGCCTGAAGTGGTACATATTTCACTTCTTCTTTTACCTCTTTCCATGGTTCGTCATCGTCTGTCAGGGCTGGAATCGGAAAGCCAGGACCGGTCCTGATTACATACCCTGACTGAACAGTCTCCTTTTCGACGGCAGCTGGAGGAAGATAGAGCCCGGAACTGGTCTGATGATTAGGATTCTTCGGTCGGACCAATACCCTGTCGCCAACCATAATGATTTTTTCGAGATCTTTTTCAGAGAGATTTAATGCCATTCAAATTGTACTTTATTGTATTACAAATATCCTTTTTTCCTGCCTAAAAAACGACTGTTTCAGTAATTTTCTAACAGGCAAATAGGCGTTTCTGCAAATTGCTATCTTTGTCCGGACTAATACGATCTAAGCTAATGGAATCGATCAGAGAGATTTATAAGATAGGATATGGACCTTCTTCCAGCCATACCATGGGTCCAAAAAAGGCTGCCGAGAACTTTCTTCAGAGAAACAGGCAGGCCGCTACCTTCAGGGTTACATTATATGGTAGCCTGGCTGCGACAGGTAAAGGCCACCTTACTGATCTGGCAATTCTAAATACCCTCAAACCTTATCCTGTCGAATTCGAATGGTTGCCTGCAGTCTTCTTGCCAAGGCATCCAAACGCAATGAAATTTGAGTCTTTTGATAGTGATAATCATTTGATCGAAAAGTGGATAGCATATTCTGTAGGAGGTGGTTCTATCGTGGATGATTTTACCGTAGCCGAGACTAAACTGATCTATCCGGAGAAAAATCTGGAAGATATTTTGACGTGGTGTTACCAAAATGGTAAGAACATTTGGGAATATGTCGGAGAACATGAGGACGAAGATATCTGGGATTACCTGCAAGAAGTATGGACGGTCATGCAGAATGCGATCAAGAGAGGACTGGATACGGAGGGTTCCCTTCCGGGGATTCTCAATTATCCAAGAAAAGCCTCTTCTTATTATGAGAAGGCAAGCTATTTTGAGCCGGATATCAAGAAGCGGGGTATGATTTATGCTTATGCCCTGGCAGTTTCTGAGGAAAATGCCGCCGGTGGACTCATTGCTACTGCTCCTACTTGCGGAGCCTGTGGGGTGATCCCTTCTGTACTCAAGTATTCGGCCAAATTCTATAAGATGTCGGATAAGAAGATTCTCAGGGCGCTGGCCACTGCCGGTATTATTGGAAACATAGTTAAGACAAACGCTTCCATCTCAGGAGCAGATGTCGGTTGTCAGGGGGAAGTAGGAACTGCTTGCGCGATGGCTTCAGCCGCAGCTACCCAGATGAGCGGGGGAAGTATCTTTCAGGTGGAGTATGCCGCCGAAATGGGACTGGAACACCATCTGGGTCTCACCTGCGATCCTGTTGCCGGACTGGTTCAGGTACCTTGTATCGAGCGCAATGCTTTTGCGGCGGCAAGGGCTATCAACCATAATAATTATGCCATGCTTTCTGATGGCAGGCACATGATCAGCTTTGATAAAATTGTGCAGACAATGGCTCAGACCGGGCATGATTTACCTTCTATTTACAAGGAAACCTCCGAAGGTGGCCTTGCGTTATTTCATGGCATGAAATAAAAAATTACGGCTATCTCAGAGTGATGAGATAGCCGTAATTTTTGGTACACTTGTTCAGAAACAAAATTGACTCATCTGTTCTGAAGTGTCTTTTGTTAGCAGTAATTAACTGATCAAGTCAATGCTTCGCTTGACGAAATTAGCCAGTGCCTCACCTTTTAGCATGTTGTTGGCCAGAAAAGCCAGGTCTACCAGCTGGTTGGCCAATGGATTTGCGGATCCAAATTGTTCGAGTTTTCCCCGTCTTTCGGCTTCCACTTTACTGATCTGATCGCGTGTTTCATTCAGAAGATCCTTTTCCTCTTGCGGAATTTCCTCGTCTTTTTTTCCTTCCTTCATCTTTTCCAGCGAGCTTTTTTGATCATTCAATTTGGAAAGTTCAGACTTAAAGGCAGCGAGTTCCGTACTAAGATTTGCATCTTTTTCATTCAAAACCTTTTTCACCAACGGATGGGAAAGGTTAACCACAAGGTTATAGCTATCAGGCATCTCGCCGTAAAAGCTCATCCCAGCCTGCATTTTTGACATGTCTTTCATCCTGCGCATGAACTCATTCTGCGTGATGACCATCGGAGACCCAACTTCTCCAAGATTCTGGAAATCGATAATAAACTGACCACGCTCCTTAGGAATGACAGCCTGGAAGATCGGACTGAGTTCGTTCTTTTCCTCTGTGGTGAGGTTGGTTGGTTCATGTTCTTCTTTTACAATGAGTTTTTCGACAACATCTGAGTCGACCCGGACGAAATGAGATTCAGGGTACTTCTGTTCGAAATGATTCAACAGCGGAGTAGCAAGTACGTCATCCATCAGTAGAACATCATATCCCTTGTTTTTGGCAGCCTCAATGAAGGTGAACTGCGACTCAGGATCTGTTGCGTAGAGGTAAACCAACTTCTTGTTCTTGTCGGTCTGTGCCGATTCAATTAATGTTTTGTATTCATCCCAGGTGAAAAGCTTCTTATCAGTATTGGTGAAGAAGAAGAATTTTAGGGCTTTTTCATAGAATTTCTCATCCGTCAGCATCCCGTATTCAATGAAAAGCTTCAGATCGTTCCATTTTTCTTCGAGTTCCGTGCGTTTATCCTTGAAGATATCCTGAAGCCTGTCGGCCACCTTCTTGGTAATATGGCTGCTAATTTTTCTGACATTTGAGTCATTCTGCAAGTAGGATCTGGAAACATTCAGTGGAATATCCGGGGAGTCAAGAACTCCATGCAATAGCGTCAGAAATTCTGGTACGATGCCCTCGACTGAATCTGTCACAAATACCTGGTTGCAATAGAGCTGGATTTTATTCTTCTGGACCTCGAAATTGTTTTTCAGCTTCGGAAAATAAAGAATTCCGGTCAGGTTAAAAGGATAATCAACATTCAAGTGGATATTGAATAATGGCTCATCCGCCATGGGATACAACTGCCGATAAAAACTTGTATAATCCTCGTCTTTGAGATCAACCGGTTTCTTTGTCCAGGCTGGAGTAATATCGTTTATTTGATTGTCCTCCGCGGTATCTTCATATTTACCATCCTTCCATTCTTTCTTCTTACCGAATACTACCGGAACAGGAAGGAATTTACAATATTTATTAAGAAGCTCAGTAATCCTGTTTTCTTCCAGGAATTCTACCGAGTCAGAATTCAAATGCATGATGATATCGGTGCCTACCTGATCTTTTTCGGTGTCCTCCATCATAAATTCAGGTGAACCATCACACACCCAGCGTACGGCTTTGGCATTTTTCTTGTAAGATTTTGAGATGATCTCTACTTCTTCCGATACCATGAAAGATGAATAGAAACCTAGCCCAAAATGGCCGATAATGGCATTCGCATCGTTTTTGTACTTCTTCAGAAACTCGTCAGCACCAGAGAATGCAATCTGGTTGATATACTTTTCAACCTCGTCTGAAGTCATTCCAATGCCATAATCCGACACCGTAAGCGTTTTCTTGTCCTTGTCTACCGTGACTTTGACCTTCAAATCTGCTATTTCCTCACTGTATTTACCCGCTTTGGCTAGAGTTTTCAGCTTTTGGGTGGCATCAACAGCGTTAGAAACGATCTCACGAAGAAAAATATCGTGATCAGAATAGAGAAATTTCTTGATAATTGGGAAGAGGTTTTCGCTCGTTACCCCGATTTTTCCTTTCATGTACAAACCTATTTTAAGTTAAAAATTTCATAATGACAATTGGGTGGATCAAAGCTTGTGCCAAGTGATTCCGGCTGACTATATGGCAGTTTTTCCTGGCTCTCTCGGACGGGTCATTAGCAGGAGACTGAAAAAATGACAAAGAGTTTGGGGATTAAAATGTGAAAAATTGGAAGTGAGGTGAAAACGTACCCAGAAGGCGGTCAAAGAGAATAATAAGTATTAAAATTGAATAAGACAATAAGTTAAATTACTGTAATCTAGATATTTAGAATAAATTCTATTTGCCAAAATGCTGAATTGTATTATTTGTAGAGGAGATTAATCAGTGTTTTAATTGTACGAAAAAGGTAGATAATACTGAAAAAGAAGCCTTTAATGCATGGAGATAGCATGAAAGGCTTCTTTAAATATTCTTGTGTGCAAGGGGGAAAATTGCACGGGAGGAGCGACTCGAACGCCCGACACCTGGTTTTGGAGACCAGTGCTCTACCGACTGAGCTACACCCGTATTTGCGGAGAGAGAGGGATTCGAACCCCCGGTACCTCACAGTACAACGGTTTTCAAGACCGCCGCAATCGACCACTCTGCCATCTCTCCTTGATAGCGAGTGCAAAAGTAAACCTTTTTTCCGTTCGGCAAAAAAAACTCTGAAAAAAATATTGGCAGTTATTATGATAAAAAGTGTGCGAAAATTTTGATATGTAGAAAATTGTATGGAAATTAGTCCGTAGAAATCATTTGAATCATTTTTATTATGAAACTGGCCAAATGATGGGTTTTCCGGAGGAATTTGTCTACTTAACAATTTTTAACAAAAGTTGGTAGTTTCAATCAAACAATTGCAATGAACTTCCGTACAACCTAAATTATTAACCATTTATTATCCTTATTAGTTATGAACAAAGCGCAATTAATTGACGCCGTCGCTGTTGAAGCCGGAATGACAAAAGCTGATGCAAAAAAAGCCATCGAAGCATTTGTAAAAACAACTACTGAAGCTTTAAAGCAAGGTGATCGCCTCGCTCTTGTAGGTTTTGGTTCTTTCTCAGTTTCTGATCGTCCTGCTCGTACAGGTCGTAATCCTCAAACCGGTGCAACTATTAAGATTGCTGGAAAAAAAGTCGTTAAATTCAAAGCCGGTAATGAATTGACCGATGCAGTACAGTAACGATTACCGCTAAAAGAACAAAAAAAGGGAGCCTAGGTTCCCTTTTTTGTTGATATTATGTCCAATCATGAGGCTGGTTTTCTGACCTTAAAAGTTTTGCAAGGCATGCAATTTCTTGTAAATTCCCGCATGTTTCAACAATTCGTCATGCGTCCCTCTTTCCACAATCTCTCCTTCATGGAAGACACAGATGAGATCTGCCTTCTTTATGGTTGAAAGGCGATGGGCAATGACAATAGAAGTACGGTTCATCATGAGGTTCTCGAGTGCTTCCTGTACCAATTTTTCGGATTCGGTATCCAAGGCTGAAGTGGCCTCATCAAGAATCAGAATAGGAGGGTTTTTTAGCACCGCCCTCGCAATCGAGATCCGTTGACGTTGTCCACCCGATAATTTACCTCCACGGTCTCCAATATTCGTCTGATAGCCATCAGGAGAGGCAACAATAAAGTCGTGGGCATTCGCAACTTTAGCCGCAGCGATAACCTCTTCTTCTGTGGCAGTATCCACCCCAAAAGAAATATTATTGTAGAAGGTATCATTGAACAGGATTGGATCCTGGTTTACGTTGCCCATCAGACCCCTTAAATCCGCGATTTTATAGTCCCTGACATCAATTCCATCAATCAGGATATTCCCGGACTGCAAGTCCCAGAAGCGGGGAAGCAGGTCAACAAAAGTGGACTTTCCGGAACCAGACTGTCCTACTAAAGCAATAGTCTTCCCTTTCTCGATGGTCAGGGACACATCTTTCAAAACTTCGTCTTCCAGGTATCTGAATTTGACATTCTTGTATTCGATACGATGGTGGAATTCCTTCACAGATATGGCATTGGGTTTGTTGACGATGTTGTTCTCGGCCAGGAGTACCATGTCGATCCGTTCCATCGAGGCAAGACCTTTCTGCACCGAGTAAAGTGAAGTGGAAAATGACTTAGCTGGGTTGATGATGGTGTAAAAAAACACGAGGTAAGTGATGAAAGCCTCTGGAGACAACGGACTCGAATTGCTAAGTACCAGGCGTCCTCCATACCATAATACTACCACGATGACGATAGTGCCCAGGAATTCGCTCATTGGGTGAGCAAGATACCTGCGCCACATGAGTTTGTTCATGATATGAAGATACTCGCTGTTTTGCCGTGCAAACACCTTGTTCATCTTCTTCTCTGCATTGAAGGCCTTAATAATTCGCAATCCGGAGAGAGACTCTTCAATCGTCGATAAGATTTCCCCCATCTTGTTCTGGCCTCTCATGGAAGGTTTTTTAAGACTCTTCCCGACTTTGCCAATTAGAAATCCGACAATTGGCAGCATCAGAAAGACGAAGAGCGTCAATGACCATGACATGTAAATCATTACGATCAGGGAAATTAGAATGATCATGGGGTCTTTGAACATCATCTCAATGGAGTTGAAAATTGAATTGTCAATCTCCTGTACATCTCCTGTAATCCGGGCAATTATATCCCCCTTGCGTTCCTCTGAAAAAAATCCAAGGGGCAAGGATAATATCTTGTTGTATATCTGGTTGCGAATATCGCAGACGATGCCATTTCGCAAAGGGACCATCACGAAGGAAGCCATATAGGTAAAGCCAACCTTTAATATGACCATGAGAATGATGAAAATTCCAAAATAAATCAGAGATTTTTCCTTCCCGTTTGTTTTTATCATGTCACTGATAAAATATAAAAGATTGTCCTTCAGGCTATCTAATGAAAAACTCAACTCTACAGGTTTGTCTACCATTTTCTGTGTTCCGAACAATATGCCTAAAACTGGCGCGAGGGCGGCAAACTGGAAAGCTCCAAAGAGAGCGCCCAGGAAATTGAAAAGCACATTTAAGAAAACATATCCTTTGTAGGGGGGCAAAAACCGCATCAGCAGTTGATAGAGACCTTTCATTGAGGGAGTTATATATTACTGAATGGGTTATTAAACGATGCCGGTATAATTCTGAGGTGTTATTTTCCTGAGTTCCTCTTTCAAATCATCGGAGATCTTAAGGTTTTCAATGAATTCCAGAAATACGGACTGGTCTATTTTCCGGTTAACACGGGTCAGATCTTTAAGTGCCTCATAAGGATTAGGATAGGCTTCCCTTCTTAAAATAGTCTGGATAGCCTCTGCAACGACAGCCCAGTTGTCCTCCAAATCACGGTTGATCATCTCAGCATTAAGGAGCAATTTAGAAAGACCCTTAAGTGTGGATTTTACAGATAATACAGTGTGTGCGAAGGGTACTCCGACATTGCGCAGAACGGTAGAATCCGTTAGGTCCCGTTGTAACCTTGAGATGGGAAGCTTCCCTGATAAGTGCTCGAAAAGGGCATTGGCAACTCCCAGGTTCCCTTCGGAATTTTCGAAGTCGATGGGATTCACCTTATGTGGCATGGCCGAGGAACCGATCTCGCCCTTCTTGATTTGCTGTTTGAAGTAGTTCATCGAGACATAGCTCCAGAAATCACGGTCCAGGTCAATAAGAATCGTATTAATTCTCTTCAGGCAATCAAATATCGCAGCATAATTATCGTAGTGGGCAATCTGTGTCGTGGTCTGTGAACGCTCCAGACCCAGCGCATGTTTCACGAAGCGATTGGCGAAGTCAATCCAGTTGATACTTGGATAAGCGACGTGGTGGGCGTTGAAATTTCCTGTTGCACCTCCAAATTTCGCATAGCACGGGATGTTTTTCAATTGGCTTAACTGAACATCGAGTCTTTCAATGAATACCCTGATTTCCTTACCTAGAAGGGTAGGAGAGGCTGGCTGACCATGCGTTTTGGCAAGCATTGGGATATCTTTCCAGGATGTAGCAAGTTCATTCAGTTTAGCAAGCAACTCCTCCATCACTGGAAGATAGACCTTCTGAATCGCATCCTGGATCGAACAAGGTACTGCAGTGTTGTTGATATCCTGGGAAGTTAGTCCAAAGTGGATGAACTCTTTATGTGCAGAAAGTCCGATTTGGTCAAATTTTTCTTTAATGAAATATTCGACAGCCTTGACATCGTGGTTGGTGATTTTTTCAATCTCCTTGATCCGGCCGGCATCCTCGAGAGAGAAATTGTGATAGATATTTCTTAGCTCCACCTGGGTCTGATCATTCAAGGTAGTTAGCTGTGGTAAAGGAATTTCGGTTAAGGCTATAAAATACTCTACTTCAACAAAGAGGCGGTATTTGATCAAGGCAAATTCCGAAAAATAATCTCCAAGGGCATCCACTTTATCCCGGTATCTTCCGTCAATCGGAGATATTGCCGTTAAAATCTGCAATTCCATCAAATGTCTGTTTTCGATTCAAATACAAAAGTAACAAAATCCTCGTTGTTACCGAAAATGAATTTTTGCGTATCTCCAATTGAGCCCTAACAACTAAATCTTTCGTAAATTTGCTTGACAATAGACGATCATGAGTAAAATTAAGATATCTGCCATTGCTTACCTGAATACCAAGCCCTTTTTATATGGGATAACACATTCCACCATCATGGATGACATCGATCTGTCGCTGGATGTCCCTTCTGTTTGTGCGGATAAGATGAAAGCAGGAACAGCAGATCTGGGAATCATTCCTGTTGCAGAGATTTCGGAGGTAAAAGGAGCCCATCTTCTGACAGATTTTTGTATTTCCTGTTCGGGGAAAGTGCGGACGGTGGTTTTGGTAAGTTGGGTGCCCATCGAGGATGTTCAGAGAATAGTCCTTGATTATCAGTCGCGTACGTCTGTGCAGTTGGTGAGAATCCTGGTAAGGGATCATTGGAAAATTAAGCCTGAATGGATGAATGGCGGCGTTAATTATATCCAGGAGGATATCAAGGGAACGACGGCGGGTGTGATTATTGGCGACCGCGTCTTTGAGGCTGAGAAGCAATTTCCATATGTGTATGATTTAGGCGAAGCCTGGAAAGCCCTAACCGGTCTGGATTTCGTATTTGCATGTTGGGTGGCAAATAAGCCGATCGATCCGGAATTTTCTGAGAGATTTACCGAAGCGCTTCAGTCAGGGATAGCACATATTCCTGAAGTGATCGAAGAATATCAGCTGCTATATCCCGATTATCCTTTCGAAGAATATTTTAGGGAAAACATATTTTATCATCTGGACGATTCAAAACGGAAAGGGATGGCGCTGTTCCTGGAAATGATTGGGAGGGGAATAAATGGTTAAAACACTGCTTTACATTGGCATAGGAAGTTTTATTGGTGGTATCGCAAGATATTTGACTGCCAGAGCCGTTCAGAACAGTCTCGTCTCTGCCTTTCCCTATGGAACCATGGTCGTTAACATTCTGGGATGCTTACTGATTGGTTTCATATTTGGAGTTTCAGAACGCACCAATTTCCTTAGCGATGAATGGCGAATTTTTCTAACTGTCGGTTTCTGCGGAGGCTTTACCACCTTCTCTACTTTTGCCAACGAAAATATGACCCTTCTGAGGGATGGCAACTTCTTTTATTTTGCCCTATATACCGGATTGAGTGTCTTCCTGGGATTAATTGCAGTATTTTTTGGTAACGCTGTCACAAAATTATTTTAGTCATGGAAAACAATGCAGAGGCACGTGTACTTAGAATTTTTGTCAGCTCGACAGATAAGTTCAAGAGCGGATTGTTATATGAGACCATCGTTTTTGCTGCCAAACGATATGGTTTAAGCGGTGCGACTGTCTTGAAAGGAGTGATGGGATTCGGATCCAGCAGCGTAATCCGGTCTACGAGGTTCTGGGAGATTACTGAGAAACTCCCGGTAGTCATTGAAATCGTGGATCAGGCGGATAAGATCGAAAAATTTACACAGAAAATTCTTCCATGGTTCGACAAAATCAGCACCGGATGCCTGATCACTTCAGAAAAAGCTGATATTGTTTTATTCAAGCAGGGAAAGACGAAAAGGGGCTTTCTCCGTTTCTGACACCCGAAAATAAACTTCCGATTCACTTTTTTCGTAGAAGGAATCATAATGTCAAAAGACAATATGATTATGAAAGCTATTTTATACATCCTGCTATTATTAGTATGCAGCTCATTTATAACGCTAAATACTTCAGCTATGAATACACCTGAAAACAATAAACCTGGAAATCCTTATTATTCCAGGACAGACAAAAAGAAACTAAACGTCTCGGATTCCGAGTGGAAACGCGTGCTTCCGGCCGATCTTTATGAGATATCACGAAACAAGGGTACCGAACGATCCTTCACCGGAAAGTACTGGGATTTCACCGGCAAAGGTACCTACTTCTGTGCTGTCTGCGGAAATAAGCTTTTCCGTTCCGACGCTAAATTTGCCAGCGAATGCGGCTGGCCGAGTTTCTTCGAACAATCGGATGCAACAAGCATTCATTTTCAGACAGACAATAGTCATGGCATGCGCCGGACTGAGGCACTTTGCGGAAGATGTGGAGGACACCTTGGTCATCTTTTTGATGACGGTCCGTTGCCAACTGGCAAACGGTATTGCATGAACTCGGTTGCACTGGAGTTTGAGCCCGATGGTTTGGAGTCTTCAGCAACCGTTCAATATGACACCATTACCCTTGGTGGAGGATGTTTCTGGTGCATCGAAGCCATTTATAAAAGCCTTCAGGGAGTTGAAAAAGTCACCTCAGGATATGCCGGCGGGAATGTTGCCAATCCAACCTACCGGGAAGTCTGCACCGGGGAGACCGGTCATGCCGAAGTCGTTCAGGTCGTTTTCGATCCTTCCAAAACCAGCCTCCTGGAGATTCTTAAGGTTTTCTTTACGGTCCACGATCCAACAACTCTCAACAGGCAAGGTGCAGATGCTGGAACCCAGTACCGGTCGGTGATTTTCTATCAGGACAAGAAACAGCAGGATATAGCTAATGAGCTTATTGGGGCACTCAGCAAGGATAAGGTCTATGACAAACCCATCGTCACCCAGGTTGTCCCTTTGAAAAAATTCTACGAGGCAGAAGATTACCATCAGGAATACTACAGACTGCATAAGAATGAACCTTATTGCAGAATGGTCATCCAGCCAAAAATGGAAAAATTTGAAAAGATATTTAAGGATAGAATTAAAAAAAAATAATATCGAAGAGCGCTGATTTTTGAATTCATATTTTGTAATTTTAGCTCAGAATCACAGTCTTATAGGAAAATATCCCATTTAAACCTTAAATAATTACAAGATGGATGCGCAAAGTGTAGACATGTTTCTGATGGCAAATGCAAAATATCTGGAGGATCATCAGATGTATTATATCCGGGAACGATTGCTCGAAATGGAGGAGCCCAAATGGAGAATGCTTCAATTCATGCAGTTTAACGATCCGGTAATTATTCTGATAGTTTCCCTTGTGACGGGACCGCTGGCTGTCGACCGTTTCATGATCGGTGACACAGGTCTCGGTATTGCCAAACTCATTACCTGCGGTGGATTCGGCATCTGGATGTTGGTCGACTGGATTATCATCATGGGAGTTACCCGCCAGAAAAACACTGAAAAACTCATGAGGGCAATTTATTAATGCCTTTGACCCGTAATCGGTTTCTTTTCTATTTATCATTGGCCTGCATTGCCGGGTATATCTGGCTTGCCCTGATTAGCAGGCTTAAACCCGAAGAGGTGGGTACGCAATATGATGTGTGCGTCATCCATCACTTTGCACATATTCCATGTCCGTCGTGCGGATCAACCAGATCCGTCCTTGCCCTTATGCATGGTGACATCTGGGGTGGTCTTTACTGGAACCCCCTTGGCTTTGTGATATTCATGGTAATGGTTATATCTCCTTTCTGGATTGCTTATGACCTGATTACCAGGAAATCGACGTTGTTGAATTTTTTTCATGCTATTGAGAGCACATTTCAGCGCAAATGGGTAGCCATTCCTGCAATCCTATTGGTTTTGCTTAACTGGATCTGGAATATTATCAAAGACGTGTGAGACAAATCGTTCGGGTTATTTTCGACCCCGGCCACCCGTCGTGGGAATATACTGGTGGTTCCTCTTTGTGATCCTGTCTATTTCCTCAAACATCAGGTTGACCCCTAGTCTGATACTTATATTCGATGCAGCAAGCGGATAAAAAGGGGCTAGTAAATTGTCTGTCGCTCCATAAATCTGGAAGAATCCGGCTCTTAATAAAATTCCGGCGCCAATGTTGGTGTATGTAGATTCTAATATCGAATAGGCTGCGGTAAGGGATAGGTTTCGCCTGACGGTCATATTAAGGGATGCTGTTCCCGAGGTGTGAAACATATTATTAAACATTCTTACTCGTGCCAATCCGCCCAGGGTAAACTTATTCGATAACCGGTATTCGGCACCTAAATATAGTTTGAAAGGGAGTAAAGAATAAAATTTCGAGGTATTGAGATCCAGTGGAAAGGCTTTTACGATGCTGTCTCTCAGCTGATGTACCAATGGAGTGAGGAGTTTGGTAGTCGGAGGTTTCTGTGAAGGATCATTTAGGTTAATGCCCTGGTAGGTGAATGAGCCCTGACCTGTAAAGTTCGTGACATGGTCGCTCCATGAAATCAATCCAATATCAATCAGGCTCATAGAAAGATCCAGCTTCTTGTTAATTTTTGCAGTAACTCCCAAGTCGAGGGCGAACCCGGGATTGCTGAAATTAAGCAGATATTTTAGCGCGGAGAAATCACCCTGTGTGTTGAAGTTATAATCATTAGTAGGGTTTTGCGTGATAATAACCGGAGCCGACATATGGATTGTCCCTCCAGCAGACAAATTAACCCTTTCTCCGGAAGAGGGCATGTAAGTAGAGATGTTGAGCCCTGATGTGTGCACTCCTGCCATTCCGAAGAGAACTTTTCCTGTTCCTCCTATAGTAAAAATACTGTTCAAGTCTTTAGAAAAATTGAAGGCAAACTGGCGGTAATGCATGGCTGAGAGTCCAAAGTTGCCGCTATTGTAGGCACTCCCCATATATTTTTCATTACCATAAAAGACTAGATTGGCAAAATCTTGACTCACGAAAGGTTCGATAAGCAGGTGCTCACTTATCGAAAATGAATAGGCCTTGTTTTTCTTTTTCCATCCAAAGTCGATGAGTGTCCAGGAGGTAGTTTCGAACAGGAAATTTTTTGTCCCAAATTTACTGATCAGGTTGCCCAGGTCATAAACCATTGAATCTTTTTGAAGTCCAGTACCATTTCGGATCAAATCATTAACACTCCAGTTGTTGGTATTCAGACTTATATCTACTGCTGAAATCAAAGGCATACTGATATAAAACCCGTTCTTAACACCGGCCCTGGAAGGATTCAACTCTTTTGTCTGGGGCAACCCCTTCATGAAATAGAAAGTGTTAGGTTGAGCCTCAAGACGAAAACCATTGATTGTTAAGAGGATAAATACAAAGAGCAAAAGTTGTGAACGTTTCATGGTCAGAGCTTTAATAGATTTAAAGAAGCTCTGAAAGAAATTCTCACAGAAATTTTGCCTGATTTCAAGTCACTGGCAATAACCCGTCCTGTCGTAGGTTGGGACAAGGTAACGGATAGTGTCAGGCTGGTAGCCTGATTGAATTTCCTGAAGTCAGCATTATTCAGGATAAATTGCGTCGTTCTTTCGGTAGGAGAAGTAACATGACCCACAGCATCGAGTGTCCCGCCAGACAAGACAGCAGAATTGAGCTTAACGTTATCGAAAGTCAGGGAATACTGAAGCTGCATCGGACAGGCATTGGTTGTCTTGATCACCACGAAAAAGGAATCCACTGCATCTATATTGTAATCCAGTCCGGTCAGTGCGTAAACAATTGGGGTGAGTGTCACCTGGGGTGTGTTGACCTGTGCATTACCGGTTTCAGGGATAGAGGCATAATCGCTAACCAGGTAATCGCCAGAGGCTATGGGCAGAACTATTACTGGCGTCAAACTGTCAAACTTCTTGAATTTACTTAGGTCAAGCCGCGGAAGATCACATCCGATTAAGATAAAAGGGATGATAATCAATAGGATATATTGGCGACTTCTCTTCATATTAGTCAAGTAGGGTCAAATTAAAATGCTGATATGTATAAACTGGTTCATAAGAACAAGCTCACACATATCAGCATCAAAATTAGCTTTTTCTGACGAATGGGAAAGGAAAATTTGAATTATCAGATATTCAAAAAGAGTTCATCTTTTGGAAGTCTAACTTTAGTCAAGTTCTGGTAATTATCTTCAGGTGAACGGTATCCTACAGTCAGAAGCACGACTGAGTGTAGGTTCTTTTCTTTTAACCCGAGGATTTCATCAAACTTGCCATTGTCAAATCCCTCCATTGGACAGCTATCCAGTTTCAGCTGAGCAGCTGAGACGAGTCCAAAGCCTAAGGCAATATATATCTGATGGGTAAACCAGTTTTGCACCATCTCTTTTGGCCTCTGGACGCTTCCCTTCATCATGTCGGAGTACCCTGAAAGATCAGATACATTTACCTTGCGGGTTTTGGCCGTTAATTCAATAAAATGGTCAACGCCTTTTTCATCAAAATTGGTATCTAATGCAAAAACCAGTAATTGCGATGCATCGGTAATCTGGGATTGGTCGTAGGCAGCCGCGCGCAGTTGTTTACGAATTTCAGGATTCTCTACAACGAGAATTTTATATGCTTGTAGACCATAGGAAGAAGCGGAAAGGCGAATTGCCTCCAGCAGGGTGTTGAGATCTTCAGAAGATATTTTTCTGGAAGAATCAAATTTTTTGGTTGCGTAACGCTTATTTAATTGTTCTAAGAGTGACATGTTCAATTGTATTAAAATTAATAATACAGTTGATACTCCCGTAACAAGTAAAAGTTTCAGTGCAATAGATGAATTAACATTAAGATAATTTGGCTTGGCCCAGTTCGGTTTATTCCTGAGGTCTGGCAATCATCACCCCCGTCGTTTTTTTACTCTTGGCCAGATATTGAGCAAAAGGCTCCTGACTGACGACTACCTTCATGATACCAGAGGATGCATGCAGCAGAAATATCCTTCCATCTTTTTTCATCAGGATGCCCACATGAGATACATCGATTCCGGGGATGGAAGTGGTGAGTGTTACAATATCGCCGTCCTTCACCTGACCTTCGATGCTTTCAAACTGATCAGCAGGGATATAATAAAACTGTTGGGCTGAGACTTTTTCCTCTATTATCTTGATTTTGCCTGTGGTCGCCGGGTCATTGATCAGTTGAGGGTACTCTTTCGGGTGAGTACTCATAAAATTAAGATGAACGGGCAACAATTTTCCTCCCATTTCTTTTGCCATGGCCTTTACGTTGCCGCGCATTTCATTGTCTGAAATCCATTCGCAAAAATAGTGCAGGCGACTGGCATAGCCATCCATTTTACCTCCGCGGTATCGGATCTTCTCAATCTCTGAGCAAAATGTGTCAGCATCCGGGTGGCTGCTCTTAACCGTTCTTGCGAGTGCCAGGCAATTTTCGGCGAAAGTGGTGCAGTCGAGTTGATGCAGGTTGATGACCAGTTTTTCCTCTTTGGTCTTGTCGAGTGTCTTGGCAACATATGGCGTATTGATAAAATCCAGTCCGATTTTCAGTACCAGATCACCCATCGGAAGAGATTTCTCTTTTGAAAATCTATCCAGTTTATTCTTGATCATGGCCTTGTCCATTTTCGAAACCTCAGTGTCTGCAGCTTGAATTGGATTGA
This sequence comes from Prolixibacteraceae bacterium, assembly GCA_037137375.1. GTDB lineage: Bacteria > Bacteroidota > Bacteroidia > Bacteroidales > Prolixibacteraceae > CAINVV01. The sequence goes on along the minus strand of JBAXKJ010000008.1, from coordinate 20,819 downwards.
TAAGAATAAATGTTGTCAGTAACAAAAGTGCTAGGCTATATTTCATGATACGCTGATTTGAGTTTAAATTTTGCGACATTACGATATTATTGGGAATTCTAATACTCGGATAATCTTTCACCAACGGATTACAAATCCATTGGAGCGAGTATTTCCTAATTTCCTATTTGTGCCTCTTCTTCAACTCGCTTGCCAGATCCGAAAGAGAATATCCTTTGTGTGTTAGCAGCACCATAAGATGATAGACCAGGTCTGAGGCCTCGTAAATCAGCCTTTCATCATTGTTGGCCATTGCCTCAATGACTGTTTCCACTGCTTCCTCCCCAACTTTTTGGGCAATCTTGGCAGTCCCGGATTCAAACAATGAAGTGGTATAGGAACCTTTCGGCATCTCATTTTTCCTCCTGGAAATATAATCCTGAAGCGTCTTTAGGAAGTAGAAATCGTCTGTCGGATTGTTCTCGTCCCAGCAGGTATCTGCTCCGGTATGGCAAACAGGCCCTACCGGGATTGCCTTAATCAGCAGGGTATCCTGATCACAGTCGGGAGTTATCGAGACGACATTGAGAAAATTTCCGGATTCCTCTCCCTTGGTCCATAGGCGTTTCCGGGTACGGCTGTAGAAAGTAACCAGACCGGATTGCACTGTTTTATCGTAGGATTCCTGGTTCATGTAACCCAACATCAGGACTTTATTGGAACGCTGATCCTGAATGATAGCTGGGATGAGGCCTGATTCGTCTTTATTGAAGTTGATATTCATTAATGTTGAAATTGTAAAATGTGAAAATGATAAGAACGCTACTGTTTTTTTTCAGAAAACTCACCTCATGGGGATTCCATTCATGCGAAGATAACTTTTTAAATCCGGAATGGCGATCTCTCCAAAATGGAAAATACTGGCAGCCAGTCCGGCATCGGCCTTTCCGTAAGTGAAGAGGTCGACAAAGTGTTCCATCGTGCCGGCTCCGCCAGAAGCGATCAAGGGGATAGTCAGCAGATCTGCCATGTGCGCAAGCGCTTCATTTGCGAACCCGTTTTTGGTGCCATCGTGGTTCATAGAAGTGAACAAAATTTCGCCGGCGCCACGGTTCTCGGCTTCTTTGGCCCATGCAAAAAGTTCTTTCCCGGTAGGGATTCTGCCACCATGAATGGTCGCTTCCCACCTGTTGTTTTCCTCCCGGGCATCGATGGCCACCACCACAAACTGGCTACCAAAATGAAGCGCCAGGTCATCGATTAATTTCGGATTCTTAATAGCCGAAGAGTTGATGGATATCTTGTCGGCACCTGCTGCCAGCAGGGCATCCGCATCTTTGAGCTCACTGATCCCTCCACCTACCGTGAAGGGGATATTGAGGTTGGCAGCGATACGCTTGACCAGTTCGACAAAGGTTTTACGCCCTTCATGCGTGGCGGTGATATCCAGAAAAACCAGTTCATCGGCGCCTTGTGCCGAGTAGGTTTTACCCAGCTCGACAGGATCCCCGACTTCGCGGATGTTGACGAAATTGACTCCCTTGACGGTTTGGCCGTTGCGGATATCCAGGCAGGGAATGATGCGTTTACTGAGCATGCTGATGAGGGTTTGCTATTTGAACCTTTGGATATCTTCCATCGAAATTTTTCCTTCGTAGATGGCTTTGCCTACGATAACAGACTGTATGCCAATATATTCCAGATCGATTAGGTCTTGTAAGGAACCAACACCGCCACTTGCAATCAAGTATATGTCAGGAAATCTATTAATGATTTCCTGATAGAGTTCAAGCGATGGGCCGGTCAGCATACCATCCCGGCTGATATCAGTGCTGATGACCTTGTCGATGCCTTTTTCCTGCCATCCATTGATGAAAGAGAAAATATCGAGGCCGCTATCCTCGGTCCAGCCGGAAACAGCTATTTTTCGATCAGAGACATCTGCTCCGAGAATGATTCTTTCGGAGCCAAAATTTTCGATCCAGCTAATCATGGTTTCGGGTGATTTAACTGCAATGCTTCCGCCTGTAATCATGGCAGCACCCGATTCGAAGGCAATTTCCAGGTCTCTGTCACTTTTGAGTCCGCCACCAAAATCAATGATCAAGTCAGTATTGTTGGCGATATTCTCCAGAACTTTATAGTTTACAATATGGTGTGCCTTGGCGCCATCAAGATCAACCAGGTGCAACCTTGTGATACCATTCGACTCGAACATTTTGGCAACTTCAAGCGGATCCTCGTTGTAGATGGTCTTGCGGTTGTAGTCGCCCTGACTGAGCCTGACGCATTTTCCACCGATAATATCTATGGCAGGGATAATTTCAATACTCATAATTACACGTTAAGATTCAGAAAATTTTCCAGGATTCTTGCACCTACGATTCCACTTTTTTCGGGGTGAAACTGAACCGCATAGAAATTATCTTTTTGAAGCGCTGCGCTGAAGGGCTCCGGATAATTGCAAATAGCTGCTGTATTTGCCCCGATGGTTGCGTAGAAGGAGTGAACGAAATAACAATATTCATTTTCCAGCGACGGATCGAACAGATTGCTTTTCAGTCCACTGATGGTATTCCATCCCATGTGAGGAATTTTCATGCTTGGGAGCTGCTCGGGTTGAAGGATGAATTTCCTGACAGTTTCGTCGAAGATGCCGAGGCAATCGACATCACCCTCTTCGGAGTGACGGCACATTAGCTGCAAACCCAGACAAATACCTAGGACTGGTTGTTTCAGTCCGGTGATGAGTTTGTCAAGTCCGTGGGTTCGCAGGTAAGCCATGGTTGTGGAGGCTTCTCCCACACCGGGAAAGATGACCCTGTCGGCCGACTGGATTTCCTGATGGTTGGCAGTGACGGATGCTTCAATTCCCAGTCGCCTGAGGGCATAATCGACTGATTGAATGTTTCCTGCATTGTATTTTATTATTGCAACTTTCATTGAATTACACCTGGCGTGTTTGAATAATTTGTGTCGTTAGGCCACTAACCTTTAATCTTTTAATAATGTCTCTATAACCTTAACCATTTCGGCGAATTCGTCCTCTTTGTATAGTCTTGTCAGATAAATAATTTTGCCTGTTTTGTCGAGGATGACATTCCTGGTTACTCCGGCTTTTTTTTCTGCGACGAGACCGAATATTTTTCCAGCGGGATCGAGCGCAAGCGGATAGGTAATTTTAATATCCTCTCTGAATTTTTTTACCTTTTCGACAGGTTCGTCCAAATCGATGCCAATCAAAACAAAATTTTTATTGTTTTTCTGCTTTTGCCATATATCCTTCTCAATGAAAGGCATTTCCTTGCGGCAGATGCTACACCAGCTGGCAGTAAACTGAAGCATGACTATCTTGCCTTTGAAGTCGGCGGTTGAGATTTTTTTTCCATCAGTCGTTATAGTAGAAAATTCCGGAATCTGGTCGCCGATTTTTACGACGTAACCATAGTCGGCAGGAACTTCTTTTACAGGGATTTGGCCAATGGAATGATTGGGAACCATTAGTGAACTCAAAAGGAGCATTCCCAATTGAATGCCGTAAAAATATCTACTCTTCATCAGTGAAAAATTACGGTTCTGTTATTGAATACAAGAATCTTGTGCTCAAGATGTTTGTGCACGGCTTCGCTCAGTACTATCTTCTCAAGATCCCGACCCTTGCGGACCAGGTTGTCGATGCTGTCGATATGAGAAATATGGGCCACATTCTGTGCAATGATAGGACCGGCATCGAGTTCTGCTGTGACATAATGGCTGGTGGCCCCGATGAGTTTCACCCCGCGTTCGTAGGCCGCATGGTATGGTTTAGCGCCTGCAAAAGCGGGCAGGAAGGAGTGGTGGATATTGATAATCCGGTTGGGGAAATGAGAAACGAAATGATCACTCAGCACCTGCATGTAACGACCCAGCACGATCAGATCAATATTTTTCTCTTTTAGCAGGGCTATTTCTTTTGCTTCCTGTTCAGCTTTGTTGGTACTGTTCTTTTCAAAACAATAGAAATCAATGCCAAATTGTTCGGCAATGGGTTGCATGTCTTTGTGGTTGCTGACGATCAATGGAATATTTACCACCCATTCACCTGCCATATATCTAGCCAGGATGTCGAACATGCAATGAGACATTTTCGAAACAAAGAGTGCCATCCTGGGTACCTTATCCGAAAAATGAAGTTGAAAACTGATGTTGTATTTCTTTGCAATCAGGGTATCGAAATAGTCAGCAATCTTCTCCTTTGGGATATCAAAGTTTTCAATTTCCCATTCGACGCGCATGAAAAAGATAGATTCGACACGATCTACATTCTCGTCCAGGTAGATGATATTGCCGTTGTTTTTGTTCAGAAACTGGGTTACATCGGCCAGAATTCCTTGCTGGTCGGGGCAGTGGATCAGCAGGACTGCGGTTTCTTTGTTTTTGTTGCTTAACATTTGCTTGACTTTTTGGCCACTGGCCGTTTGCGTTTCGAACGTTTGAAATATTTTTTATAGTTTGCCTTTTGAGCTGGGAAGGGTATCCTGGTAAGGATCTTTTCTGATTGCCATCTTGATGGAGCGGGCAAATGCCTTGAAGATTCCCTCGATTTTATGGTGCTCATTAGTGCCTTCGGCCCAGATATTCAGGTTGCACAAGGCAGCGTCTGAGAATGATTTGAAGAAATGGTGGAAAAGTTCTGTTGGCACATCTCCGACATATTCGCGCTGAAATTCGGCCTCCCAGACCAGCCAGGGCCTACCGCCGAAATCGATCGCAACCTGGGCAAGACAGTCATCCATTGGCAGACAGAATCCGTATCGTTCGATGCCACGTTTGTCACCAAGTGCTTTGCGGATGACTTCGCCCAGAGCGATGGCAGTATCTTCGACGGTATGGTGTTCGTCCACTTCCAGGTCGCCAATTACCTGGATGGTCAGGTCGCAGCCCGAATGGGTGGAAATTTGCTGGAGCATGTGATCGAAAAAGTGAAGTCCGGTAGAGATCCTTCCGACCCCTTTCCCGGCAAGGTTTATTTCGACAAATATGTTCGTCTCCCTGGTTTCCCTTTTTACCGAAGCCTTGCGCTCGATGTCAGAGAGGAAAAGGAATATCTCTTCCCAGTTGTCCGAAACCATTGCGCAAGAGGAAGATAGATTACTCGAAATGAGATCGTCAGCTCTTGTTTCGGGCGCGAAGTAGATCGCCTTTGATCCCAGGTTTTTCGCCATCTGCACGTCTGTCAGGCGGTCGCCGATGACAAACGAATTAGCCAAATCATAGGAGCCATCGAGGTATTCCTGCAGGAGTCCGATTTCCGGTTTCCTGGTTGGTGAATTATCTTCCGGGAAAGAGCTATCGATGAAGATGCGTTTAAAGGTTACACCCTCATTTTCGAAGGCTTTTAGGACTTTGCCTTGTACCAAATGGAAATTTTCTTCCGGATAACCTTCGCCACCCAGGCCGTCCTGGTTGGAAACCATCACTAGCTCGTAACCAAAATGTTTTTGGATGGCATAAAGATTCCGAAAGACACCTGGTAGAAACTCCAGTTTCTCGAGTGTGTCCACCTGAAAATCGTCAGGCGGTTCAACGATTAACGTGCCATCACGGTCGATAAATAGTGCTTTTTTCATGTCCTAAATTTATCCAATTTCTTTCAATGCATCGATGAGAAATCTGTTTTCTTCTGCAGTACCTACCGTGATTCGCAAGGCTTCACCACAAAGCACAACTTTGGAGCGGTCGCGAACGATGATCTGTCTTTCGACCAGGGCATGGTAGATTTTTTTAGCGTCAGTGGTTTTCACCAGAACGAAGTTGGCATCACTGGGGTAAATCTTCAACACATTCTGCAAGTTATGCAATTCTTTGATCAATAATGCTTTCTGAGTAAGGATAGTCTCCACCCAATTTTCCTTCGCATCGGATGACTTCAGCATCTCGAGTGCCTTGTGTTGGGTCAGCAGATTGATGTTATATGGATATTTGATCTTACTCAGCAGATCAATAATTTCTTTGGAGGCGAAGGCCATTCCTAGTCGGATACCCGCTAATCCCCATGCTTTCGAGAGGGTCTGAAGGATCACCAGACTTGGATATTCATTCAGTTTAGCGAGCAAAGTCTTTTCCGGGCAAAAATCGATATAGGCCTCATCGAGAATGACTAATCCGTTAAAATTTTCAATAATATGAAGTATCTGCTTCTGATCCAGGGCATTCCCGGTAGGGTTATTCGGTGAACAAAGGAATATCAGTTTCGTTTGATCGTCGACTGCCGACAAAACACTCGAAGCATCTAGCGTAAAATCCTCATTCAGAAGTACTTCTTTGAATTTTATGTTATTGATATCGGCTGCGACGCGGTACATGCCGTAAGTCGGTGCGATGGAGACAACGTTATCTGTGCCTGGTTCGCAAAAGGCACGAAAGAGCAGGTCGATCGGCTCATCGCTGCCGTTACCCAGGAAAATGTTTTCTGCCAAAACACCCTTAATCCGGCCAATTTGGTCTTTGAGCGCCAGCTGCCGCGGATCGGGATATCGGTTAAAGGGGGTGTTGAATGGATTCTCGTTGGCATCCAGAAAGACCGATGCTTCACCCGTGAATTCATCCCTTGCACTGGAATAAGGATGTAAAGCCAATATGTTTTTCCTTGTAATATCTTGAATGTTAAACTTCATAACTTTTCGTAATTTGGAAATACTCTCTCATTCGTACCAGCGGATTTGTAATCTCGCACCCGCTCCAGCAGATTTGTAATCTGCTGGCCATCTTTCCCAGTGGATTACAAATCCGCTGGAGCGGGCTAATGTCCCATTTCCCAATTTTCATATTATTTCTTGATTCTAATCGTCACTGCATTCTTATGAGCTTGCAGCATTTCTGCTTCAGCCATGGTCTCGATTACCGGTCCGAGTTGCTCCAAACCATCTCTGGTGATTTCCTGGTAGGTGATTTTCTTGCAAAAGCTGTCGAGGTTGAGTCCGCTTACCGAGCGAGCCCAGCCGTTTGTAGGCAGCGTATGATTGGTTCCGGAGGCGTAATCGCCGGCACTTTCCGGGGTCCAGTGACCAATAAATACCGAACCCGCATTGGTGATTTTTTCAGCCATTTCACCTGCATTATTTACTTGAAGTATTAGGTGCTCAGGTGCATACAGGTTGATAAACGACACCATTTCGTCCTCATCCTTCAGCAAAATTATTCGGCTGTGTTCCAGTGAAGCCCTCGCAATTTCCTTCCGGGGAAGGCGCTCCAGTTGCCTAGAGATTTCGGCTGACACTTTTTCGATCATCGCTTCTTCGATCGTTACCAGCACGACCTGACTGTCGGCTCCATGTTCGGCTTGTGAAAGCAGATCGGACGCCACGAAGGCAGGATTGGAGGAATGATCAGCCACAACAGCCAGTTCGGATGGCCCCGCGGGCAGGTCGATAGAGCAGGTGTTAAGGCTGACATATTGTTTAGCAGCGGTGACCCAGGCGTTACCCGGACCGAAGATTTTGTGAACTTTAGGAACCGATTCCGTGCCATAAGCCATGGCGCCAATGGCTTGAATACCGCCAATTTTAAAGACTTTGGATACTTTACAAATATGAGCAGCGAAGAGAATAGCGGGAGGTATTTTCCCATTAAGGTCAGGTGGCGTGCAGAGAACTACCTCGGGGCAACCTGCAATCATGGCAGGAATAGCGAGCATCAGAACTGTCGAAAAGAGAGGGGCTGAACCGCCTGGGACATAGAGTCCGACCGATTCGACAGGGAGGTTTTTCTGCCAGCACCGGACGCCTGGAAAAGTTTCTACAATTTTTACTTCAACCTTTTGTGATGCATGAAAGGCTGAAATATTTGTTGCTGCAACACGAATAGCATCGGCTAGTGCTGGTTCAATAAAACTTTCGGCCATTTTCAGTTCCTCCTGTGAAACTTGAAGTCGGTCAATGTTGGCCTTGTCGAATTTCGCGGTATAATCCTTCACGGCGACATCCCCGCGGGTCCTAATATTTTGCAGAACCTCTTCCACGATTGCAAATTTATCGGAGTAATCTGCGGTAGCCCTTGTTGTCAGTGCATTCCAGGTTTCCTGAGAAGGATAGCGATAGATTTCCATGGCTCGATTAATAGATCATCTTTTCAATGGGTAATACGAGAATTCCTTCCGCACCGTTTCGCTTGAGGTTACCGATCACTTCCCAGAATTCAGATTCGGCGATCACCGAGTGAAGTGAGCTCCATCCTTGTCTGGCGAGGGGCATGAGGGTAGGAGAGGTCATACCTGGAAGCACTTTAATGATTTGCTCCATTTTCTCATTGGGTGCATTTAGCAGGATATATTTCTTTCCTCTGCCGTTTTCGACGGATTCGATCCGGAAGATCAGCTCGTCGAGAATGGCTTGCTTTTCTTTGGAGATGGCAGGATCTGTGATCATGACGGCTTCCGAATACATCACAACTTCCACCTCTTTCAGACGATTGCTGACCAGTGTGCTTCCTGAACTCACGATATCAAAGATGGCATCTGCCAATCCGATCCCGGGAGCAATTTCTACTGATCCGGCGATGAAATGGATGTCTGATTTAACTTTGTTCTTATCCAGAAATTCCTTAAGAATACCAGGATAGGAGGTGGCGATCTTCTTTCCTTCGAACCAACTGAGGCCTGGATAACTTTCATCCTTTGGTATTGCAAGAGATAGGCGGCATTTGCTGAAACCAAGATTCTTGACCACTTCCACGATCTTCTTCTGTTCCTCCATCTCGTTTTTTCCTACGATACCAACATCAGCCACACCATCGGCTACACACTGTGGAATATCGTCGTCCCGCAGGTAGAGTACCTCCAAAGGGAAATTTTTAGCCGATGAGATTAGTCTTCTTTTTCCATCGATCAGTTTGATCCCGGCTTCCTGAAGCAGCAGGATGGAATCTTCATTCAACCGGCCTTTGGTCTGAATGGCAATGCGCAATGATGTGTCCATATCTTTTAAAATGAAAGCAGGCTTACCTTTTAATGGTAAGCCTGCCTAATGAATTGTCAATATTTTTTGAAAATCAACTACAGCTTACCTTATGGCAAGAGATGGTGATGTCCCAAATGAAAGTTGATTTTCGTCATGTTTATTTCTTTCTGCAATGATAACTAAAAAAATAATAGGGTTGAGATATGCACGTGAAATTTTTGTCATTTAAGGTTATTCTGGAACACTTCCTAATCAGGTATTGAATGCCCTGAAGTTATTTTTCTTCGAAATAAATTTGAAATCGACGTATGAATATTTTATATTTGTACGTCAAAAATAAAAAACATGGATTCGAAATTAACAGTACGATTAGACAGTAATGTGATAGATAGAGCAAAATCATATGCTCGAAATCACAATATCAGCGTTTCTCGGATGATAGAATCCTATTTGGATTCAGTAACACAGCAAAAATCAAAGGATATTGAAATTACGCCATTGGTAAGAAGTTTAAGTGGAGTGGTTAAACTTAGCGCAGATGATGATTTCAAAAAGGATTATGCTGATTACTTATCTGACAAGTACAAATGAGAAAGTTATTCATTGATACAAATATCGTAATTGATTTGCTTGCTGAAAGAGAACCATTTTACGAAGATGCAGCAAAATTATTTTCTCTTTCCGATAAAAACATGATAAAACTGAGTGTTTCGTCATTAACTTTTGCCAATACAAATTACTTATTGCAAAAGACGAACTCTGCACCGACTGCAAAAGAGATTCTTAGAAAGTTCAAAATACTTACTACAGTTTTGTCTTTAGATGACAAAATAATTGACTTGGCGTTAAATGATAGAGGATTTAGGGATTTTGAAGATGCAATTCAATATTACTCAGCAATCGAGAATAGTCAAGAAATATTAATTACAAGGAATTTGAAAGACTTTAAAATTTCAAAGATTCCTGTCATGACAGCAAGTGAATTTATCAAAACATTAAAACAATAAAGTCAGCCACTAATATGCGGTTAAAAAACACCCAAGGGTAAATGTAATTGCCAAAGGTGCCGCAGAGGGAATGGCAGAGTTTATTGGGAGAGTTGAGAACTAAGAGTTGAGAGTTTAAAAAATGTTGATCAGAGCGTTCTTCACTTTAACCTTTAACCTTTAGCCTTTATCCTTCTAATTATTTATTCTTCTTAAAAAGGGTTAACTTTAAGAGAATAGAAATATGTGATGGTAAAAATTGGAAAGATATATCACAATGGGAATTTCCAGATAGCGATTTATTTTGGGTTTAGCGATGAATTGAAAAGCAAAGCAAGAAGCATTGGAGCAATTTGGAGCCAGACAAATAAATGTTGGTATGTTTTGTACAACAAGGACAATTACAACTTAATAAAGCATACCTTTGAGGATATTGAGATTATTTACGATACTAACGATCAAAGGCGCACTGAACCTGCTGTCGTACAGCAAGAAACTGTTCAAATAGCTGAGGTAATCAGCGAAATTCGGCCCAATTTAGAGGCTGAACATAAGGGTGAAAATCCTGAATTCGCCAGCAAGATTGTCTGCATCGGTACAACCGGTAAATACTGGTTGCTTAAGGTGCCCTACATTGGGCAAATTACTCCTAAATTAATGGACATCAAAGGTGTATACTGGAACAAAAGCCAAAAAGCCTTTTTTGTGCTCAGGCATGTTAATGTTAAAATCAAAGTAGAAGCTTTGTTGGGTATTGGTGAAATTTTTCCACGAGACTATTTCAATTTAGCGGTGGATGTTTCGAATCGGAATACTTTTATTGAGCTGAATGAATACCCGACAGACAATAAGTGGATGGTATTGAGCTGTCCTCCGATACCCTATTTGATAGAACAGGTAAAACGTTGGGAAGGGAGCCGTTATAGCATGGCCAATGGGGCTTACCTGCTTTCCGCCACTCCGGCCATGATAGAAAATCTGCAAAAGTTGTCTGTCGAGTTGAATATACCTTTTCACAATAGACTTTCCGACAAATATATAAGCAAATATAAGACGACAAACAAAAAGGTATCGCAGCTAGGAAGTCTGAGGGAGAGTTTGTTGAAGCAAGTTCCGTCCATGGCTCATACCTATACGTTGGCGATGATAGATTACCTGCTGGCACAAAATTACAGCGCCAATACGATACGCAATTACGTAAGTGCATTTAATCTTTTCCTACGGACAAACCGTTATCAGAGTCCTGATTCCTTAACAGAAATGCAAATTGTAAAACACCTTGCGGGGATGACCGAGAAGGGGCTATCACCCTCTAGTCTGAACATGGTGATCAATGCGTTACTCTATTATTTCAGGACAGTTTTAAAGCTCAATGCGTTTGAGATCAGGATACCAAGACCACGACGGGAGCATCATTTGCCGACGGTTTTGACGATGGAAGAGTGCTTCCGGATTTTCAGTCATGTAAATAATCCGAAGCACAAATTACTGTTGTTGATCGGATATGGAGCCGGGTTGCGACGCAGTGAGATTGTATCTCTTAAATGGGAGGACATTTTATTTGAAGAGCACAAGATTCATGTTAAGCAAACCAAGGGGAATAAGGATCGGATTGTGATGTTGCCTTATTCGGTGGTGTCTTATTTGACATCCTACCGGGCACTTTACCCCAGTGATGACTGGGTATTTGCGGGTCAGTACAAAGGAGAGGCCTTGAGTGCCCGAACGGTACAGCAGGTCATGAAAAATGCTGTAAACAAGGCCGGACTTGAAAAGAAGGCTACTGTACATACGCTCAGGCATTCATTTGCCACACATTTACTGGAAAGTGGCACGGATGTTCGTTATATTCAGCAGTTATTAGGGCACAGCAGCATTAAGACCACGATGATTTACACCCACATAACCCCGACAGCTGTCAGGAAGATTGTTAGTCCGCTGGACAATTTAGCCATTGGTACTTTTGGAATTAAGAAAATTGAAAATAAGCGCTAAAAAGTCTTATATTTTCAAAAATACCAGTTATCTTCGGCATAATCTGAACCGAAGTAGTCTGTTGAGGATGAAATATTACCACCAATTGAAATCAATCAATCGCCATAAAAGTACTGTAAACCTTCCGATACATACTAGTTATGCCTCATGCTAAAAAAAAATCTCAATTACCTCGAAAATACTAACTAACAAATACTTATATGAAAACTAAACTTTATTTTTCTCTATTGGCTGCAATTTTACTACTTGGAGGCTGCGAAAAATCAGACCCAACGACTGACCAATCCGGCAACGTTGTACTTTGTAATGACGACGGACTTTTAAGTTCCCATGACAACATTAAAGTCTCTATCGAAGGAACAGACCTTTCAACCTTTACAGACGCTTCTGGTAATTGGACAATAAAAGGAGTGAAAGCCGCTTCTCAGACAGTTGTTTTTGAAAAGTCAGGTTTTGGAACATATAAAGATGTAATAGTCCCATCTTTAGACCATGCGAATAATATGAATAGTTTTGAGTTACCTATATTACCTGTATTTTCAATCAAGAATTTAGAGGCTAAACTTGTAGCTGGAGGCAACGTTGAAGTAAAAGGTGAATTTACCGTTCCGCCAATTTATAGTTTTTACAGGACAGAAGCCGTATTCTTCGGAAAGACAAGTTCAATTTCAGGTGATCCTTCAACCTGGCTATATAGCCCGACAACTATTGGCTCAACTGATTCGACTTATACAATTTCGACAAGTATTTCAGAACTATACCAAAATGGATTTTCAGCAGGAAATACCGTGTATATTATTTCTTATGGAACCTCAAATCGAGGCAATAAATCATATTTTGATGCAAAAACTCAGAAATATGTTTATGGCTGTCTTTCCACTACTCCATCAAACGTTGTCAGTATTCAATTACCATAACCAATAAACAAATATTCAAATGGCTAAAGGCACACACGGAAAGAACGACAAGACTTTTGAAGAACTTAGTTTTTCAGAGCAAGCAAAGTCAATAAATGGACAAGTGAGCAGACTGACAAGCTCGGTCAGAGCTCATCTCAAAAAAGCGGAAAAGGATAACAAAAATAAAGATGAAGTACTTTTAAAGTGCTTAGGACAGGTTTCGAGGATTATTAATAATCTCACCAAATAATAAAATCCTATGAAATCCATAATTTTTATCCTTCTATTCCTATTCGTTTGTATTTATTCCTCTTTTGCCCAAGATTTCCCTTCAAAGCCAACAGTTTTAAAAATTATTGGTGATCAGAATCGAAAACTAATTGCTTCTGGTGACAGGGAGTTGAGCGTAGAAACTGAAATTCCGTTCAGATTCATAGATGCCAAATTTAATAATTTGCCGTCAAAAGAATGCCTTGTGATTGTTCCGGTTTTATATGGCGGCAATTCAAGAGATATGGTAATTCATTTTAGTAGAGCAAATTCGACTTTGCCTTGGGCAAAGGATTATATGCACATTGGTGAAAATTATCCATATAGTGGTGAATTTGCTGATACGATTGACATTGATCCTAATGATGGTTTGAAAGAAATAGCGTATAGTTTCTCTTCGCTTTATCATGGTTGTGTAAACAAAAAGTACCAAATCATTTCCTTAAAAAGTGGCAAAGAGAAAATATTGTATTCAAACAATAGCTTCTTATTACCAGGTGAAGACGATTATGTATCTGGCCTGACAATTGGAGATACTGTTTATGAATTCCACTCGAATGAGTTGAAAGACATAGACAACAATGGAATCAAGGATATTTTTGATTCAAGGAGAATTGGTCTACTTTTGAATAAAGAACAAAAATTGAGTGAAGGGGAAACATACTGGGACATGCAGATAGAAGAAGAAACATATTCGATAATTTATTCTTTCAAGAATGGATTATTCGTAAAATCAAAACCAAAGCTCATTTCCTCCAAGACAGATGATTACTATACACTTACGGCGGACGAAGAAACAGAATAGAGAGTAAAACAAACAGAAAAAATAAAGCACGGAGGCATAACAAACGCTATAGCAAATGCAGGGTTTGCGTGTTTGTCGAAACATTTGTAATCTTTATATACATTTGTGCTGGCAGACAGTTGAGCAACAATTTATTCCTGCACTTGCCATAGCGTCAGCCGTTGTAGGGCATATGATCGAAGCTTAAAAATATTTCGGGTTTTAGCTGATAATTGATTATCGTCGCCGGAAACATTTTCTGGGTTTGAACCGGACTAGCCGTTTAGAAAGACTGCTTTTTTGAAACACTGTGGTCGGTTGACCAGGACGGGCTTTTTGGAACAGTGCGTTGGCAGAGACGAGCAATGGGGATTGGGCCTGGACGCTGCCTGAAAGGTTTGTACTGAAAAGAAAGTTATATATCTTTATTGAACAAGAATACGCCCTACAACAAAAACTATATGTCAATTGCGGTTTTGGTGGTATGCAGACAGCGATTCGCCGCTCAAACACCGGTGGCAGATCAGAAGGGAGACCGCCCGCAAGTCCGCAACTGCATATAGTTTCGACCGTTGTAGGGCATATGATCGAAGCTTAAAAATATTTCGGGTTTTAGCTGATAATTGATTATCGTCGCCGGAAACATTTTCTGGGTTTGAACCGGACTAGCCGTTTAGAAAGACTGCTTTTTTGAAACACTGTGGTCGGTTGACCAGGACGGGCTTTTTGGAACAGTGCGTTGGCAGAGACGAGCAATGGGGATTGGGCCTGGACGCTGCCTGAAAGGTTTGTACTGAAAAGAAAGTTATATATCTTTATTGAACAAGAATACGCCCTACAACAAAAACTATATGTCAATTGCGGTTTTGGTGGTATGCAGACAGCGATTCGCCGCTCAAACACCGGTGGCAGATCAGAAGGGAGACCGCCCGCAAGTCCGCAACTGCATATAGTTTCGACCGTTATCGGTAATGCTGGGATGACATTGCGACAGCAAAAGGGAGAACTATAAAAAACGAAACCCGATTGTGTGACTTTCGTCAGTGACAACCGGGACTACGATGCAAATATACAAAGAAAAATATAAAATCGTTACATTTGAGAAACTTTTTTCATGACCTATACCGACTTTGAAATAGCATTATCAAAACCAAGAATTGGACGATTCCTTTTGGCAGCTAACGGTGACAAAGACAAGGCGTTACGTCTATACAAGCAAAATATTCAACTATCACAAACACTTTTCGGACTTTTAAGTATTTTTGAGGTAACACTTCGGAATCAAATTGATCAATATTATCGGAAACGCTTTGATGACAATGAATGGCTTAAAAATAATTGTGGACAAAGTGGAATTTTCAGTCATCCCTCGTTTTCAAAATATGGCTTTGAGAGTAGAACAAAAATCCAAACAACATTTGCTCAACTCGGCAGACGATATAACCATGACAGACTTGTTGCTGAGCTAAGTTTCGGGTTTTGGACATATTTGTTTGCACCTATTCAGTTTGTGGTGGGAGGTCAAGGACTGCATAAAATTTACATCAACCGACCCAAAGCGACTACTCAAAAACTAATTTTCAACGAACTTGACGAGATAAGAAGTTTGAGAAACAGAATTGCTCATCACGAGCCTTTGTGTTTCGACAGGCATCACAAAATCTTAACTGATAATACCAAAACGACTTATGAGTATATCATTAAACAAACAATCTGGCTAGGCTACGACCCAAACAAACTATACTTAGGACTTGATGAGACACTAAAAATCATTGATACCATCGATAATGAAAGTTAGCACTACCGATAACAGCAGTTTGGCAAAAGGCGGGCTGATGTTATTCGTAGAGACATCTGTGCTAAAACAAATAGTATTGCTTCGAATGAGTTTTGGTGCCAAAATCCCGCCCTTCGCCAAGCCGCAAACCGTTATCGGTAATGCTGGGATGACATTGCGACAGCAAAAGGGAGAACTATAAAAAACGAAACCCGATTGTGTGACTTTCGTCAGTGACAACCGGGACTACGATGCAAATATACAAAGAAAAATATAAAATCGTTACATTTGAGAAACTTTTTTCATGACCTATACCGACTTTGAAATAGCATTATCAAAACCAAGAATTGGACGATTCCTTTTGGCAGCTAACGGTGACAAAGACAAGGCGTTACGTCTATACAAGCAAAATATTCAACTATCACAAACACTTTTCGGACTTTTAAGTATTTTTGAGGTAACACTTCGGAATCAAATTGATCAATATTATCGGAAACGCTTTGATGACAATGAATGGCTTAAAAATAATTGTGGACAAAGTGGAATTTTCAGTCATCCCTCGTTTTCAAAATATGGCTTTGAGAGTAGAACAAAAATCCAAACAACATTTGCTCAACTCGGCAGACGATATAACCATGACAGACTTGTTGCTGAGCTAAGTTTCGGGTTTTGGACATATTTGTTTGCACCTATTCAGTTTGTGGTGGGAGGTCAAGGACTGCATAAAATTTACATCAACCGACCCAAAGCGACTACTCAAAAACTAATTTTCAACGAACTTGACGAGATAAGAAGTTTGAGAAACAGAATTGCTCATCACGAGCCTTTGTGTTTCGACAGGCATCACAAAATCTTAACTGATAATACCAAAACGACTTATGAGTATATCATTAAACAAACAATCTGGCTAGGCTACGACCCAAACAAACTATACTTAGGACTTGATGAGACACTAAAAATCATTGATACCATCGATAATGAAAGTTAGCACTACCGATAACAGCAGTTTGGCAAAAGGCGGGCTGATGTTATTCGTAGAGACATCTGTGCTAAAACAAATAGTATTGCTTCGAATGAGTTTTGGTGCCAAAATCCCGCCCTTCGCCAAGCCGCAAACCGTTAGCGGTCAGCTGGAAAGGAAGTAACACATATAAAAATATAATACGATGATAATTGAAAAAATTTTTGAATTATTAGGAAATATTGGAGTTTTTGGTTTGGCTATGTGGTTTATTCAAATGCTCTTAACAAAGTCAGCTGATCGAAAATTCGAAAAATATAAATCAGAATTAGACCAGAAAACAAAAGAGTTCCAATTCTTCTTGGACAGCGAATTGGAGACTTACAAAAATGAATTGAATCTTCGAAATTATAAAGCGACAAAAATTTATGAGCAACTACTATCAATAATAATTGACATTCATAAAAAACTCACAATATTGAATAGAAAGATGGCAATAATGCCAGTGGTTCTGATGAAGAATTTGACTGAAAGAACCGATGAAACAGAAAATAAAGAAATCGATGCTGTTTCAGATGCAATAATTGCATATGATGATTTGTATCTATTTTATCAAGATAATCTAATATTTATTCCACAAAATATTGTAGATAAAATTAATAGCATTCTGAGCGACTATAGTCAAAATTTCATATCCTATGTTTCACAAAAAGGAACAAAAAATGAGATAACTTTTGAACAAGCTCTCAATTCTGCTAATAGGATACCTAATGAAATTAAACAAGTATTAGATTTATTGACTTATGAATTTAAAAGTCTATTGGGGGTAGAAAAACAAATAAAAACCTCATGACTCAATTTTTTTAATTGCAAAAAGTAATGAAAAGCTCGAAATCCTAAAAGTATTTGTTTCCATGGACCAAATACCTTGCCACGATTATATTGACAAAATCATCAATTTGGAGAATCATTCTTGCAGAATGAAAAATTATGATCTACTAAATCCACCAGATTATGATGGAAATTTAGATGTAATTGAAATTCAAACAATTGCCAAAATACTGAGCCGACATATTGGATATGATAAACTAATATTTACAGTTTCACTTAAGGATTTCAATAAAACACATGGAACAATTCATGAAGTTTATTCAAATAATACAGCCGGAAATATACTTTTAGATGAAAATGAAGATGTTTTAATTCATCTTTCAAGAGATTTAGAAAAATATCCAGATTCGATATTAGCGACACTATCGCATGAAATATCACATAAATATATTCATTTCAACAAACTTACTTTTAATAATTCCTATGAGAATGAAGTCTTTACAGATTTAACTTCTGTTTTCTTAGGCTTTGGTAAATTAATGTTAAATGGTGTAGAGGTAACAAAAAAGAGCACTAATGGAAACGCTGAGAACACTTATACGAAAAAAGTAGGTTATTTAAATAGAGAGCAACTCGCATTTATATATCTAACAATTAATTATTTAAATGGTGTGAGTAGATTAAGTTTTTATTCCCAATTAAGAACTGATGTCATTATTGCAGTAAAAAATATTGAAGAAAAATATCGAGTATTCTTTAAGAACATAAAATTATACAGACAAAAAAGCATTACAATAAACAGTTTGCGTTACAAAATTGCATATTTAGAAAAACTCTCACGAATCTTAAGGCCTATCAATCAAAACGAAATTAGTGAATATTTAAAATTTGAATTCGAGCAACTAAATCTGACAGAAACTGAATTACGAAATTTTAAAAAGGATTTTTTGACAAAAGTTATTTCTGAACCAAATAAGTCAAAAAAAATAAGAAGAGATATTCCTAAGATCAGATTCAATTCGCTGGAGTATAACAGGCTTCTAAAAATTAATCGAAAATTAGTTGATAAAAAATTGAAGGATTCATTAAATGATACAAACCTAAACATTATTGAATGCCCTATCTGCAAGAGTAAATTAAAAACAAAAAATAATAGTGCTGGCACTATCATTTGTCCGACTTGCTATTTTAAATTCGCCGCTGATACTTCATTAAATCTTGATGCAGTTGATTTTCGGTTTCCAAAAAAAAGAAACTCCAAAGAATCTCTAAGCATCAAAGATGGAAAGAAAATATATTTTTTCAATAATCAATACCAGAAATTTAGATTGTTATTATTGATTAACCGGTTTTACAAATAAAATGCTAATAGAAAAAGCCGAACCGCTAACAGAGGCTATAAACAAAAGCGGTTGAAGAAGAAGGCTGACGCAAACCTGCACCGGAATAAAAGCCCATCCTGCCGGTCGGGACGATGCAATTATTTCCGCTTCTGCTTATAGCCTCGGGCCGTTAGTGGCAAGCGTATGAGACATGTGCTAATTCGAACTTTCGGGCTGCAAATGAGTATATTTAACCCATATTTAGTATCTTTGAGTAGTGAAGAAGTGCGAACAAATAGGGCTTGATTTTGAGGTTGACAAATTGACAAACTCGATTGAAAATGTTGTGACTGGCGACAGTTTTGCTACCGATATCACAATTATTTCAATTGCGGATCTCAAAACAGTAACCAAGAAGAAAGGCTGGCAGTTTGAATGGAGATCAGAGTTTAGACAACCTGAGAAAGACGTTTACAAACTGACAATAGTAAACAATCAATCGGTTATTCAAGGATTAGTAAGTATAGAAATAAAGTCCGACCACGTTTACATGCACTTGGTTGAGAGTGCCCCATTTAACAAAGGGAAAACTAAAGTTTATGCCGGGGTTCCTGGGAATTTAGTCGCTTTTGCATGTAAACTTGCTTTCCAGCGGGGACACGAAGGGAATGTCTCCTTTATCTCAAAGACGCAGCTTGTTCAACATTATATTGACACTTTAGGTGCCATACATATCGGTGGACGAATAATGATAATTGATACCAAAGCAGCATTAAAACTCATCAATAAATATTTTCCAAAATGAAACGTAAACTTACAGAGCTTGATGTGGATTTTATTGGTGGACAAGATCCCATGACAAAAGAGGAAGAGAAATTTATCAGCGAATATATAAAAGCTCAAAAATTGTTGGGGGCAAAGAAACAAGTTAGAAGCACGAAGGTAGCTCAACGTCGAAAAATCAATGCCTAACTCCAATAATTAGGTTTTCCTGGAGTGGAACGCCAGCCACTAACAAAGGCTATGGAGCAAAAGCGGCTTATGTGGATCAACAACAGACGATCACGTTTACAAATTTGTCCTGGCGGACAAATTAGCAGCTCGTAACCCGCTCCTGCTCATAGCCCAGACCGTTACCGCCAAGTTTAGGGGACCGTACAAAACTAAATTTGTTTCCTAATAAAGAAACATTTATATTTGCATAAACTTTATAATATGATTGCGAAATTTCGGGTTGAATTTTTAGTTGACGCGGCTGAATTTATTGGCAAACTCGACGAAAAAACCAGAGACAAAGTGATTTACAACATTCAAAAAGCAAGAGTCTCAAATGAAAAGGAGCTATTTAGTAAGCTGAAAGGTGAAATTTGGGAGTTTAGGACTTTATATAACAAAACCCATTACCGGCTTTTTGCCTTTTGGGACAAGACAGACAATACTGAAACAGTTGTAATTTCTACGCATGGGTTAATCAAAAAGACAGATAAAACGCCTCAAGGAGAGATAGATAAAGCGGAGAACATAAGGAGACAATATTTTAATTTAAAAATCAATCGCAATGAAAAATAAGCCATTAACGTCAATTAGTTTAGAGGAAATCACCGACAAGTATATCGGAGAGATTGGAACGCCAAAACGTGATGCATTTGAAAACGAATTACGGCTTGACTTACTTGGAGAAGCAATCAAACAAGCTCGCAAAGACAGGAACATGACACAAGAACAACTTGGACTTCTTGTTGGAGTTAAGAAAGCACAAATCTCCAAATTGGAGAACAGTTTGACTGATGCTAGGTTTGAGACGATAATCAAAGTTTTTAAGGCTTTAAATGCTAAGGTCAATTTCAATGTTGAGTTGCTAAATCAGACGGTAAAACTCGCTTGAAAGACCGAAAACCTGGCGGTAACAAAAACTATATGTAAATTGCCGTTTTCGTGCATAATTATAAGTTTCCAACCCGCATCAACTTTTTGTGCGGTTCAACAGGAATGCGCCCCGAAGTCGGCAACTGCATATAGTTTCGAACGTTATAGCCAATGCTAAAAAAATGCATCAACAGAAAGTTCATCATTAAAAAC
>JBAXKJ010000007.1:0-169723 GCA_037137375.1 Prolixibacteraceae bacterium | reverse complement strand
ATTCTTATAAAATATTGAAAATTAAAAATTTAGAATAATTAATTACGTATGAAAGATTAGTATTTCGCAAGACTTCGGGCTATTGTTGAAAAAATCAATCCTTGTTCCTGTTATTTGTAAAACTAATTGCTAAATTTATATGCTAAAAGAGAAAAATAATTGCAATTGTTTCATTTTCAGTTAGATTTTGTTTCTGTTTCGATTACCTCTTAATACTAAACCAATGATTAGCCAAGTAAGGTTTTTCCTTTGTATCATCCTGATTATTCAATTTGGATTGGTTAAAAGTGTTAAATCCCAAAGCGTTGCAGAGATACAGGCGGATCGTCAAACTTATATTTGTGGCATGGGAACCGGTCCAACTGAACGGGCTGCTGATCAGGAAGCGCTTGCAATCATTATAGAACAGATCTATCTGCAGGTTGAGAGCAATTTTGAGATGTCAAAAATAGAAACTACCGGGGAGAAATTTAAGGAAACAGTCAAAGATGTTGTTAGAACTTACTCCAGCGCGACACTCAAAAACGCTGAAAGAATTCTTGTCAAGGAAGAGCCTGATGCCAAAGTTTTCAGGTACATCAAACGAAGCGAGATTACTAAAATCTTTGAATCCCGAAAGAACAAGCTGATAGAATTGGCAAAGAATGGCGTTGTTGCCCTGGATAATCTGCAGATAGCCGATGCCCTTCGATATTTCTATTGGTCTCAAACACTTCTGAGAAGTCACCCTGAGTCTTCCGATATCAGGATGATGGATAAATCCGGAAAGGATGTTTTGCTGATCACCTGGCTTCCCATGCAAATCAATCAAATCATGGCCAACCTTTCAATTGGTGTCGATACCATCCACGACGAGGATGATTTCTGCAATTACCTGCTCGATATCAGGTACAAAAATGTGCCATTGCTAAATTTGGATTATACCTATTGGAGCGGTCAGGATTGGTCGAATATTGTTAGTGCCAAAAATGGAGTAGGCATCGTAGAATTACCAAAGATTGATAATAGGGGGGAGATCCGGCTCAAGTGTGAGTATGCTTTTGAAGGGGAAGCAAACATTGATCTGGAACTCCGCACGGTGATGGAGAAATTGCCGCAAATACCCTACAAGAGTTGTTACTTTAACATCAGCGCCAAACCCAGGCCCAAGGTGACGGTCCCTGTGGCTGCTCCTGTAAATGCAATTTCCACAGAGAAATCAACAGTCCGGGATACCAATGCTGTAAAAGTAGCCCAAGCGCCAGCCAAAGTAGAAATAGAACCAAAACCGGAACACACAGGCGCAGTTCATGAAGTTACAAATTCGATGGCGCAGGATGCTGTTATGAAAAGTGTCGTTGCCGCCATTACCAGAAAGGATTTTACTACCGTGAAACCACTCTTTACGGATGAAGGATATTCAGTCTTTCAAAAGTTGTTACAATACGGGAATGCTAAAATCATTAAATCGTTCGATCTAAAGTACTATCAGTATGATGATTATGTAATCTGTCGCTCCATTCCGATGAGCTTCAGTTTCAAGACCAATAACAGGACCTTCATTGAGGATGTTGTCTTTTATTTCGACAAGCAAAATAAGTTATGCAATATATCATTTGGATTATCCAGAAAAGCCATTGAGGACATCGCTTCCAACGAGAGTTGGAGTGAGTCCAACAGAGTTTTGCTGATTAGTTTCCTGGAAAACTACAAAACAGCTTTCGCGCTTAAGAGGTATGATTATATTGACCAGATCTTCTCGGATGATGCGCTGATTATTACTGGTTTGGTGACAAAAGTCGCAAGAACGTCGGACTCTCAATTTGCCAATAACACAATCATCAAATACAACCGCCAATCAAAGACGGAATATCTTAAGAAGCTTAAATATTCCTTTGATAGTAAGGAGTACATCAATATCCGCTTTGCAGATAACAATGTCAGACGATCGGGTAAAGGAGTGGATGTTTATGGGATTCAGATCAAGCAGGACTACTTCTCTACCAATTACGGAGATTCAGGGTACTTGTTTTTGTTGGTGGACTTGTCTGACACCTTAAAGCCCCAGATACATGTACGTACCTGGCAGCCTGAGAAGAATCCTGACGGTAGTATCTATGGTTTATCCGATTTCTGATGAGCTGAGTTCATCAGTCAGCAATCAATAACTTATTATACCTCATCGAATGAAAAAAATCCTAACCATCTGCCTTCTTATTTTTTTCGTCGCCCCTTTATTTGCTCAACAACCATTGAGTGTAAAAAGATTCGATAAAATGCCGAATGATTTGGATGCCCGTGTCAATGAGCCAAAGAAGGATCCGGATGGAAATCTGTGCGCCATCATTAAAGTATTAACGACACAAAAAGGGTTTTCGTTTGATAATGGACAAATTGGTATTGTTGGTGTAGTTGAAAAACCTGGCGAAATATGGGTGTATGTCCCCCGTGAAACGAAACGTCTGACAATTACCCATCAATTTCTGGGATCATTAAGAAACTATACTTTACCGGTAAGTATTGAGAAGGCGACGGTTTACGAAATGGAACTAATCACCGGTAGTGTGGAGACCATTATTAAACCGCTTGATCCGGTCTTTCTCACTTTTCGCAGCACACCGGAAGGTGCAGACGTATATGTAAATGACATCTTGAAAGGCAGTACTCCCTGTTCAGTCAAATTATTACCAGGAAAGTACACTTACCGGGTGGATAAAGCACTCTATAATCCATCGGCCGGGAGCATCATCATCAGTGGACAGGAAAAGGACGGGAAGACTGAAAAGACTGTTGTTTTGAAGCCAGCTTTTGGAACCATTAAGATTAACACTTTGCCAGTTGGTGCGACTATATTTTTGGATAATGAAGAAACTGGCAAGATCACACCGTTTACGATGACAAAAGTGAAAAGCGGCAGTCACAGGATCACAGTGAAGAAAGATTTGTATCAGCCACAAAATATTGAGGCCATTGTCACGGATGGGGGATTATTTGAAAAGACAATTAAGCTTACGACCAATGCTTCCAATGTTACTGTCAACGCTCAGAATGATGCCGAAATTTATATCGATGGTAAATTAGTCGGCAAGGCTGTTTACCAAGGACTTATACCCTCCGGGGTGGTCACATTTGAAGCTAAGAAGAATGGGTTTTATACGGATAAGAAGAATCAGGATATTGCTGTAGGTGATTCTGTGACCATCAATCTAAATCCACAGCCAATCATCGGTCGGCTTGAGATTCTCTCTACTCCAATTGATGCAGTCATTTATTTGAATGGCGAGAAAAAAGGAACAACTCCGCTGCCGATTCCTAACCTGATGGTAGGAAAGTATGAACTAAGGCTGGAAAAAGAGGGATACTTCGGAAAGTTAATAGACGTGACCATTGTTGAGAACAAGACGACAGAGATCAATGAAACCTTGGTAAGTAATCTTGTTAACGACACTCCACCAGTTACCGCAGAGTCCAAAAATGAATCCGTAAAACCGGAGCCGGTTCGAACGATTGACAAAACAACTGAAAAATCCGTTAAGCTTCCGGTGACCAAACCAATGGAACAGAGGGCTGACAAACCCATAGATACTTCCATTGACAAGCTTTCGTTTAATGCAGATTATTACAAGTACAAAAAGCGCAAGAATTTTTGGCTTACTTCTACATTGATAAGCGCTGGAGCTGGGACTGCTCTCTATTTTCAGGTAAAAAAGAAGTATGCAGATTACCAGAATGCAACTTTCGATGCTGAAAGGTTGCATGAAAAGGCTGCGACTTTAAATGAGTTGGAAACAGTAGCTTTTGGTATTGCAGGTTTTTGTGCCTTAGAGTTTGTTATAAAGGCAGGTAAGCAGGGAAAGGCAAAAAATAATTCATTGAGTTTTTACCCTCTGCATTATAATCAGGGCGCTGGTCTTGGCTTGATTTGTAAATTTTGATATGATCTCCTTAAAAACCAATCTTATGAAAAAATATATTTTCTTGTCTATATTTCTTCTCACCTTGATGAGTTGTCAAAAGCTCTTTTGGAACAATCCTTTTGATCCAAATTGTCCCAAGGACTATTGGTCACCCACAAATTTCAAAGCGGTGCAGGAAGGTCTGACCATTAAATTGAACTGGATTCAAACCGTCAATCAAATCGACGGATTTAAACTTGGAAAAACGGTTGATGGTATACAAACAGGTGATTTAAACATTGAGAAAGGAATGAATCAATATGTTGACGGCAGCATTACTGAAGGAGGCAAAATTCATAGCTACACTTTAATCGCAACAGCAGGTAGTAACCAGAGTAATAGTGTGACCGCACAAGTAAGGCCAATTTTGGCTGCCGGTGGGGTCACAACAAATTTTGTAGGAACAATAACTGCTCTTTCTGCTGTCTCTGGAGGTTCAATTACCACTGATGGTGGTTCTCCTATTTCGGCGAGGGGAGTCTGTTGGGCAACTACCTCGAATCCAACAATTGCAGGAAGCAAGACAACAGATGGGACTGGGACAGGCTCATTTACTAGTACGATGACTGGTCTACTCTCTAACACCAACTACTTTGTAAGGGCGTATGCCATTAATGCCGCCGGGACGACTTATGGGAATGAGTTCAATTTCAGAACATTAAATGGTATATCTATGATTAATACCATTGGCGTTTCCAACATCACAACGACCACAGGAACAAGTGGTGGAAACATCACCAACGATGGAGGAGCAGCAATTACTGCCAGAGGAGTTTGTTGGGGAGCGACCACTTCTCCTACAATTTCCGGCAATAAGACTACTGATGGTACCGGAATAGGCACATTTACTAGTTCCCTGACTGGTTTAATTCCTAATACAACCTATTATGTTAGGGCATATTCGACCAATTCGGTTGGAACTATTTATGGAAATGAAGTAACATTCAAGACATCGGCCAATCCCCCATCCGTTACAACCACTAATGTTACATCCGTTGGAAAAACAACTGCTACAGGTGGAGGAAATGTTACATCTGATGGAAGTGCAACAGTCACGGCAAGAGGAGTTTGTTGGAGTACAACTTCTTCGCCCACCATATCGGGTAACAAAACTTCTGATGGAACTGGTGTCGGGAGCTTTAGCAGTAGTATTACAGGTTTATTAGCAGCTACTACCTATTATTTAAGGGCATACGCTACAAATAGTGTTGGGACGTCTTATGGCAATGAAATTTCTTTCACGACTGATCCACCAAATGCTTTAGGTATCTCGATTAATTTCAACGATAAGCCCATAACCTTGTATTCAGGCCTAGCCGCAGATGGGCCCTATCAATTGAATGGGTACACTTACCCTTATGTAACTATCGTTTTTGGTTTGGAAGGCACGCTGAATTTCACTTATCATACTGCAGTTGTACAAAATAACAGCGGATCCATGACGAATCCAATTTGGTGGGGACTTGGAGGTATCGGGGGAGAGGAAGCTGACATGGGAATAGTAAGCGGTCTGGGTAATGTTGTAACAAAACCAACAACAGGTTATACTCCAAACAGGGCCATCCAGGTAGGACATGGATATGTTATCCGGTACAAGAAATCAAAAGATCTGACCTCGCCGACTCTTCCTTATTTATACGCCAGGGTTTATGTGACAGATTTATTGAAGAATACTACGGGTGTCACCATTGGGGTAATTTTAAAGTATGAGACGTCCTTTTAGTGCGGAAGGTAATAAATACCTAAATTCAGCAGAAACAAGTTAACGGCAGGTGATTTTTATTTCAAAGTGCAATTGTTCCGGATGCACACTTTGTTATATATTTACGTGACTAATCCAAGACGATACTTTCGGTTACGATGAGGGGCGATCCTGAAATATTACATAAAATTTATCTGGGGGACGAAAAATCTTTTACTGAAGCATTTGACCACTATTATCCGGTTTTGTGTTTTTATGCCGATAAATACCTGCACGACCCCGATGAGTCCCGCTCACTTGTGCAGCAAGTTTTCGTCGACCTCTGGATGAAGCGAGACAAGCTAGACATCACTCAATCTTTAAAATCTTATCTTTTCAGAACTGTCCGCAACTATGCACTAGACGAGATCAGGCATGAGGCTGTTGAGCACAAATATCTCGAGAAACTTCATCCAGATCATATTTCCTACGACAAAAACCTGATTGAAGAGGCCGAACTGAATGCCCGTATCAATGCAGCTATTAATGAATTGCCCCCTAAATGCCGTGAAATATTTCTGCTTTGCCGTTTCGAAGAGATGAAATACCTTGAAATCGCAAAGAAACTGGATATCTCTGTGAAGACTGTAGAGATGCAGATGGGAATTGCCTTGAAGAAATTAAGAATTAAACTCACTGAAGATCAGAATATTCAGTTGCTATTTTTCATTCTGTCGAAAAATAGTTGATATTCATTACAGGGTAATTTTGTGACTCCACGTCGTAGTATCAAATAACCAATCCTGATGCTTCATGACTCCGTCCGACGAAGACAAATACCCACAAATAGCATCTTATATCTCCGGAAACAGTACTCCTGCAGAAAATGAACAACTGGAGAACTGGAAGAACTCAAGCGAAGAGAATCTGAGGATTTTTGAAGCAACCGTCAGGGTTTGGAACAACTCTCTTCAACCGATTGAAGATCAGGCTATTCAAGATGGCAAGCAAGAGGTTAAGGATCAAATTATTGCTCAATCTGTTACGCAACAAAGGTTAAGCAGAAGAATCCTTTGGCTGGTGGGGTCAGCGGCTGCTGTTCTATTACCCCTGATGTTAATGCTGGGCTGGTATATCGGACAGACGAACCTTCCTGGTAAGGTGTTGACCTGGAATACCGTAACCGCTCCCAAGAAACACATCGCCATCGTTAATATGGCAGACGGATCGGAAGTCTGGTTGAATGCAGGATCCACACTTAGTTATCCATCTGATAATCAAGGAGACAAAAGGGAGGTGAAATTGTCTGGTGAAGGTTATTTTAAAGTTGCCAAAGACTCAAAGAGACCTTTTTATGTGATAACTTCCCGGGCTACCGTGAGAGTTTTGGGCACCGTATTTAATATGAAAGCCTATCCTGCTGAGGTCAATATAGTGACTACCCTCGAAGAAGGTTCCATCGAACTAACTGCCGGTCTGCCGGGTTCTATTCCTAGTATTTTGCATCCGGGGGAGCAGGCGATTTTTGATACTCAATCCAACAAATTGCATATTAGTAAAGTTGATCCATCTCTTTATAGTTCGTGGAAAGGTGAGAAATATCTGTTCAGGGATGCCGATCTGAGGACTATCCTCACTGAATTGGAACGGCTTTATGATATCAAAATCCACATCAATAACCCGAAACTGGAAAACCGCAGATTCCGGGGGATGTTCAGTTATGATGAGGACTTACTGGACGCGTTTGAGACGCTGAAGCACAGTGTTAAGATGAGTTACACCATCAAAGGCCGCGAGGTCTGGCTGGAGTGAAAATATTTTAATTTGTATTGCCTATGAGAAGATAACTTTACGAGGAGAAGACCGCTTAAAGAAGCGGGAATAGTACCACCTATTCCCGCAAAAAAACGCCCGGAGGCGGAAAACGATCAGATCATTTTATTTATTTAAAACAACCAAAAATATGAAAAAAAATCCCGATCCGAACAGGGGGAGAGAACTCTTGTTAAAAAAACTAAGCAGAGTTATGAAACTATACCTATTAATTTTAATCGTCACCATTAGCAGTGTAAGCGCGAGCGTGTATTCGCAAAATACCCGATTGACCCTTAAAATGGAGAACGCCACCATTGCCGAAGTATTCGATGCCATCGAGAAACAGTCTGATTTCTTTTTCTTTTATAACAAAGAGCAAACCAACGATCAGCAAAGGGTTTCAGTGAATGTGAAAGATGTTAAAATTGACGAAATATTGTCGGCCGTTTTTGGAGATAAAAGCGTCAATTATGAGATCATCGGAAAGAATATTATCATCAAGCCCAGAGAGACCTCTGATAACGACTCAGCTCAACAGGGCGGCAAGATAACGGGTAAAGTCACCGACTCGGGAGGGGTACCGATTGTAGGTGTCTCGGTTGTGGTAAAGGGTACGACCATGGGCGTTACCACCAACAATGACGGTAGTTATAATTTCTCCCTTCCCCGGGATGCGAAGATCTTGGTTTTCTCTTTTGTGGGCATGAAATCACAAGAAATTGTAATTGGTAATCAGTCGGTTATTAATGTCGTACTCGCCGATGAGAGTATCGGGCTCGAAGAGGTTGTAGCCATTGGTTATGGTACGCAGAAGAAGAATGCAGTGACCGGCGCCGTCTCTACCGCGAAGCTGGATGAATATAAAATGGTTCCGGTGAACAACGTTTTGGAAACCGTCAAGGGAACTATTCCCGGATTGAATGTAGGCGGTACCAACACGGCAGGAGGTGAGGCCGGAATGACCATCCGCGGACAGAAATCACAGGCAGCAGGAAGCTCACCCTTGATTATTGTGGACGGTGCGGTATTTAGTGGAACTATCTCAGATATCTCCCCCAACGACATTGAAAGTTTTACGGTTTTGAAGGATGCCAGTGCAGCAGCGGTTTATGGTTCGCGTTCCGCCAACGGCGTCATCCTGATCGAAACTAAGAGAGGTACCGGTATTGACGGTAAACCAAGGTTTGAAGTGAAATCCAGCTATGGTATCAGCAATGAGCTGGAGGCTCTAAAAGTATATGATGCAAAGGGCTATTTACAGCGATTGCTGGACATCAGGTCGGCTAATGGCCTGGAAGCGGATCCCGCCAAGGTAGACCTCTATATGCAGGTTGAGGAGCAAAAAAATTACAGGGCTACACCTGATCACAAGCCGACGCTGGAAGATCCACATTCCCTGTTTAGCCAGATGGGACATGCTTTCAATACTTCTGTGAGCGTATCGAACAGGACAGAAAAGAGCCGATATTTTATTTCTGCCAACATAATCAGGCAAAAGGGTGTAATTCTCAATGATGAATACAAGTCCTTAACTGGAAGGATCAACATTGACAGTGACCTGACCAGCTGGTTCAATCTTGGGATAAAGAGCAATTACAGCTTAAGGGATTATTCTGGTTCATCCATTTATGGTATGGGAACCAGTGCCAGCGGCAGTAGCCCAAACTGGTTCAGCCCTTATGCGTCGCTTTTCAATGACGACGGGACTTATAAACAATTTCCCCAGACTACGACCTCTTTTAATAACCCATTCTGGCAGATGGCAACAGAGGACCTTGACAAGCGGAATAGCTTGAATGCTGTTATTTCAGCAGTGATTAAGGTTCCATGGGTGAAAGGACTTTCCTACAATGCAACTTATTCCAATACGCTTAACTGGTCAAACAGATACTATTTCTACGACAAAAACACACTGGATGGTTTGGCCAAAGCTGGGACCGGTCAAAGAGGAATCAACAATACTTACAGCACGATGATGGATAATATCATCAAGTACAACAACACCTTCTCTCAGAAACACAATGTCGACCTGACCCTGCTCTATTCTTATGAGCATACTGTTTACGATAGCCAGGTAGCCTATGCGGAAAGCTTTGACAATGCGGCCTTGGGAACCTATCGTTTGCAGGATGGCAAGATCCAGAAAGTCTCGACCGGTGGAGGCGAGACCACTGGTTTCGGTAAAATGGCCCGTGGAACCTATACTTACGACAATAAATATTCTCTCACCGGAACAATCAGGACAGACGGATATTCCGGATTCAGCAAAAACAAGAAATGGGGTACCTTCCCATCGGTGGGTGTTAACTGGAATATTTCCAAAGAAGGTTTCATGAAAAACATCAAACCAATAGATAATATTGCTCTGCGTGCATCCTATGGAAGTAATGGTAATCAGTCTGTTGCAGCTTATAGTACCCTGGCAAAGATGGCATCAAGCAAATATTTGTTCTACAATGATGCTTCCTATGCTTTCACACAGTATATCTCTACGTTGGCTAATGATGACCTCGGCTGGGAGTCTACCACCGGACTAAATCTAGGTGTCGATTTCTCCGTATTGAAAAGCAGGATCAAAGGCTCCGTGGATGCCTATCAAACTGCCACCCACGACCTGATGTTCAGTCTGCCTTTACCACGTGCATCCGGTAAAAGCAGTATTACCTCCAACATTGGGGAGATTCAGAACAAGGGTCTGGAATTCAATCTCAGTACCCTGAATGTCAAGCGTGCCAATTTCAACTGGACCTCAGACGTCTCTTTCTCTATCAACAGAAATAAGGTAGTTACCATCCTCGGACCCGATCCGAAAACAGGTATCGAGGCCGACCTGATTTCTGCCGGCTATTTCATCGGAAGGTCCCTTGGAACTATTTATACTTACAAGGTAACAGGCATGTGGCAGCAGGCAGACAAAGACGCTGCTGCCATCATGACGGGTATGCTTCCGGGATCCTATAAACTGGAAGACGTGAATAATGACGGAAAGATTACTTCAGACCAGGACAGGCAGTTTATTGGAAATTCCAAGGAGAATTTCCGTTGGAGTTTGACCAATAACTTCAAATACAAAGAGTTATCGTTGATGGTTTACCTGTATTCCATCTGGGGAGGCAACGGATATTATTTATCAGGCAGCAATACTCCTTATAATGATGGTTATGCCAACAATGGTGCGATGAACCACTCAATCTTCGATTACTGGACACCTACCAATCCTGGTGCCATGTTTCCGCGGCCAAATGTCAGCAGCGCTGCTTACCGTGGTGTGAAATATTTCGACAGAAGTTTTATCAAGCTACAGAAGATCTCTCTGACCTACGATTTCACGAAAATAGTGAAGCCCTGGGGACTTCAGGGCCTGAACTGCTCTCTAAGCGCCGATAACCTCTTTACCTATGCCCCGCACTGGGTAGGACTGGATCCTGAGACCAATAACGGTCTGACAGATACCTCGATCCCATCGATCCGTACTTATCTTTTCTCAGTTGCACTTAACTTCTAATCTGTAAAGCGATGAAAAAAATATTATACTTAATCCTACTTCTCCTGGCTTTCGCCGGAAATTCCTGCAAAGAAAATCTGACAGAAATACCGAAAGACTTTGCGAGTCCGGAGAACTCTTTCGTCACGAAGGAGAATTTCGAGGCAGCACTGGCCAATATTTATCTGACCATCCGCACCCAAATGTATGTTGGCGATGGAGATTCTCAGACGAGTTTTGACATGCTTGGGATCGATTGTGATTTTTCAGATTATAAAATCAGTAACACGGTTTACAATGAGATTTTTAACTGGAATACTTTTAATGCTGATGCCGGTTTTGCTTCCAAATGGTGGGCCCGTTATTATGACTGGATTTTTCAGGCCAACACGATTATTGGAAGAGCGGATCAACCTACGGCAAAATGGGCTTCAGATGCTGAAAAGAATGCCATTGTCGGTGAGGCAAAATTCATTCGCGCTTTCGCTTATCATTTCCTTGCCAACATGTGGGGAGGAGTTCCACTTGTGCTGGAGGAGACCAAGGGTGCCAAGTTTGATTATGTAAGGGCGACACAGGACGAGGTTTACAAGCAATGCAAGAGCGACCTTGAGTTTGCCGTTCAGTACATGCCTTTGGTTAATCAGTTGAAAGGTGGGAGGGCGCCCCGTGAGGCGGCTTATCACCTGTTGACAGAGATAAGGATCTGTCTGAAAGATTATCAGGGAGCTATCGATGCGGCTTCTTCAGTTATAGGCGGAACGAATTGCAGCCTCATGACGGCCCGTTTTGGAGCCTGGAAAAGCTTCACCTTCAACGGATTTACCTATAGTGGACCCTACAGGCCATGGGGTGATGTCTATTTTGACCTTTTCCAGGATGGTAATTTTAACTGGCTGGAGGGCAACAAAGAATGCATCTGGAATATCCAGCAGGACTTAAAAATTCTGGGTGGAGGAAATGATGTCAACTCTGCAGGAGGTCTCTTTGGTATGGAAAGATGGTGGGGCCCTGCCATGTGGAACATCAAGGACATCAATGGCGCCCCTAATTTTTTGAAGGATACCTTACAGGGGAGACCTGTCGGTTACATCATAGCTTCCGGGTACGCTGATTCACTTATCTGGAAATACAAGGGTGATTTTAACAGGGATATCCGAAATTCGGAATACAATGTTCAGCGGGTGTTTTACTGGACTAATCCTGCCAGTAAATTTTATGGAAAACCTATTACTGCTGCAAATATTGCCACACCAACTACTGTCAATGTGATTACCTCGCCGCAATTTAAGAAGGTGGTTTCGGCTGTTCATTATCACCAGTTTCAGGATGCTACCAGTAAACAGTGGCACGACAACGGACGTACTTACAAGGACTGGTATATCATGAGGTTAGCTGAGACTTACCTGCTGCGAGCGGAAGCATATATGCTCAAGGGGGATTTGCAGAAAGCTGCCGATGATATCAATGCGGTCCGCAATCGGGCAAAGGCTACGCCGGTTACGGCAGGTGATGTCAATATCGACCTGATCCTCGACGAACGTGCAAGGGAACTTTATACGGAGGAGTTCAGGTTTAGTACTTTGACGCGTTTGGGCAAACTCACCGAATACCTCATGAAGTACAATGCAGCGGTGAGGACCAAGGGATATGTCCTGCCGGCTACACTGAATAAGATGCCAATCCCACGGTCTGAAATCGAGGCAAATAAGGGAGCCGTACTGGAACAAAATCCGGGTTATTGATACTTTTTTTGACTGTTTTGTGTTAAATTAGACGGAAAATCAAAGGCGCTTGCTATACCAGGCAGGCGCCTTTTTTAAAATTTCCTCAAATGAGACTCCTATTTTTCTTTCTCTGCTTGTTATGTAATGGTCAAATTATTGATTAATAGTAAATTAATACTCTATCTTTTCCTGATAGCCCCTTTATTTCCAATTGACTGCTTCCGGAGGTGAGGAGTTAATGATAAAGCCTTTAAAATAAACTAATTAAATATGAACTCGCGCGAAAGAATATTGCTTGCTCTAGATCACAAGGAGCCTGACAGGGTCCCTTATGATCTGGCCGGATCTACCTGGACCGGCATCACCAACGTGGCTTATCAGAAGCTTCTGAAGCATTTGAATCTGCCTTCTGAGGAGCCTGTCTGGGCGGATGTGATACAGCAGATTGTAGTGCCATCCCCTTTGGTACTTGATTTACTCAAGGTGGATACAAGAGGATTGCTGCCACTTACCAGTCACAATTGGGATATTTATAGTCAGCTGAAAGATGCCGGGGACTATCTTCAATATGAGGATGAGTGGAATTTCACCCACCATTTTCCCAAGAATGACGGTCACTGGTTTTCGTTGGTAAAAAATCCGATGGCCCATCTGGAAGATCCATCGGAAAGCGATATCATCGAGTTTAAATGGCCTTATGCCGCAGACAAACGCAGGGTGGCAGGACTCAGGGAAAAGGCGCTTCAATACCGTGACATGGGTAAGTTGGTGGTGATAAAAGGACTTTGTGCCGGAGTTTTTGAGATGCATCAGCGGGTACGCGGCATGTCGAACGCCCTGATGGATTCTTTCATGTGCCCTGAATTTTCTGATCTACTGATCGGAAAGATCGCGGATTTGAAGATCGAATTTTGGGAGATGGCGCTCAACGAGCTGGGTGATGTGGTGGACGTGGTGGCTGAAGGGGATGATTATGGTACGCAGGAGTCCCAGCTGATTTCGCCCGAACATTTTCGCGATTATTATAAACCTCATATGGGCCGGGTCCTTCAGGCAATGAGACGTAAGGCGCCAGGGGCCAAAGTGATGTTCCACTCCTGTGGAAACGTGCGCCCGATCATTCCCGATTTTATCGAAATGGGTGTCGATATCCTGAATCCGGTGCATATCACGGCCGCCGGCATGGAAGCCGACTTGTTGAAAAAAGATTTCGGCCGCGACATCGTTTTCTGGGGCGGCGGGATAGACACCCAGAAAATCCTTCCTTCCGGCTCGCCTTCTGAGGTGGCCGACAGTGTGAGGCGGAACATCGATCACCTGGCTCCCGGAGGTGGATTTGTCTTTACTACTGTTCACAATATCCAGAGCGAGGTGCCCCCCGGCAACATCATGGTAATGCTGGAAACACTGGATAAATATGGAAAATATTAACTAAACTAAAATATCAAAATAATGAATCGCAAAGAATTTATCAAAAGAAATGGCATGGTTGCCTTAGGTGGCCTGATTGTTCCTACGATTGTCCCGTCATCCGTTTTTGGCAAGTCGGCGCCGAGCAACAAGATTAATGTGGGCATGATCGGTGTCGGTCGACAGGCAGTCAGTGCCAACCTGAATAACGGATTCCTGAAGCTCGACAATTGCCGTGTCGTGGCTATTAATGATGTCGATTCCTGGCGTCTTGCGAATGCTGCGACCGTCATCGACAAGGCTTATGCCTCCAAAGCCGGAACAGGTGTAAAGACATACAACGACTACCGTGAACTCATTGCCCACAAAGGTGTTGACGCTATTATGGTTTCGACGCCGGACCATTGGCATGCTCCAGCCGGAATTGCTGCCGCACTGGCAGGCAAGCACGTTTCGGTAGAGAAGGCGTTGTCGGTCAGCTTTTCGCACAGCCGCGCCCTTATTGAGGCAGTAAAGTTCAAGGGTGTGCACAACCGTCTTGACAGTGAATTCCGCTCACTGCCACATTTCTGGAAAACCATTGAAATTGTCCATAATGAGGTGATTGGAAAGCTGAAATCGGTGAAAGTGGGCGTCCCTTCGGAGTTATCCGGCAGCGCCGTCGGACCACAGCCTGAGATGGAGATCCCCAAGGAACTGAACTACGATATGTGGCTTGGGACTGCCTTTCCGGCGCCTTTTACCCGTGCCCGCGTACACGATCCGCATACCATCGAAACCCGTCCGGGATGGCTGCGAAACGAGGATTATTCCAACGGCATGATTACCAACTGGGGAGCGCACCTCTGCGATATCGCCCTCTGGGGGATGAAGAAAGAGCTGGAACTGCCAGTTTCAATCTCCGGGACCGGAAAGTTCACTCAGGGATTGTGGAATTCCATCGAATCATTCGATGTGGCTTATAAATATGCCGACGGCATGACCATGAACTACTCGATCGACAAGCCATACGTGCGTTTCGAGGGTGATAATGGATGGATAAAAATCACGTACCCGGATATTATGGAAGTGAGTGATCCTTCCATGCTCAAGTACGTACCGGGGCCAAAAGAGATTTCCTACAAAGACACCATGACCGATAAAGCTGACTTTCTGCACTCTATTGAGACCGGCAAGAAGGCTTTTGAACCTCTTGAAGTTGGTCATAATGTGTACACTACAACACTCCTCGGATTGATTGCCATCAAACAGGGA
This sequence comes from Prolixibacteraceae bacterium, assembly GCA_037137375.1. Classification (GTDB taxonomy): domain Bacteria; phylum Bacteroidota; class Bacteroidia; order Bacteroidales; family Prolixibacteraceae; genus CAINVV01. The sequence goes on along the minus strand of JBAXKJ010000007.1, from coordinate 154,417 downwards.
ACCGAACTGAACTGGGACAAAGCCGCTAATAAATTCAAGAACAATACCGCGGCAGATGCCATGCTTTATCGGCCTATCCGCGAAAAATGGCTGGATAAGAATGTAGCCGACTGGATGAATAAATATCAACAGATCACCTTAAAATAGTCCTTCATCTTATGAAAAAAATAGTATTACTCTTACTTGCGGTTCTTCTCATCGGGTCTGTGGATGGTTTTGCCAGGAAAAAGAAGCTCGATAACCTGTTTTACTGCTTCAACAATGCCATGAGGTTGCCCAATGCGCCGACAAACCTCGAAGATCAGGCAAATCTGGCCAAACGTCTCGGTTATGGTGGAATCTCCGGCAGCGGTGAGGAAAGCTATCCGGCTTTCCGTCAAGCCCTCGATAAAGTTGGGCTCGCCATTCCTGAAATCTATATTTCCATTAAAATTGATCCGGGGGTTCCGGCTTATAATCCTTTGCTAAAGGATCTTATCAAAGACTCAAACAAGCGTGATCTCTTGCTCACCCTGCATCTGCACAGTGACCAATTCATGAAAAACAAGGAAGAAGGAGACCTGAAATTTGCCGCTGTACTAACCGAACTGGCCGATTACGCCGCAAAATACAAGGTCAAGCTTTCTGTTTATCCCCATTTTTCTTTTTATTGTGAAGACGTTGATCATGCCTTGAAATTGGTAAAGATGGTGAACCGACCAAACCTCGGAGTCGTCGTTAACCTCTGTCATTATCTGAAGGTGAAGGGTCCCGCAGGCATTGAACAACAGCTACTGAAGGCTTTGCCTCATTTGTTCATGTTTTCACTCTGTGGAGCTGATACGGGTGACACGAAAACCTATGATTGGGACAGGCTGATCAAACCGCTTGGCGAGGGGACTTATGATCCCTATCCATTGGTTAAATTGCTGAAAGACAATGGTTACAAAGGAAGAATCGGATTGCAGTGCTACAACATCAAAATGGATGCCGAGGCTAATCTGACCAAATCGATGGCTACCTGGAATACCTACCGTGAAAGATATGCTACAGGTAAATAACCGGACCAAAAACCGCTTGGGATGACTTCTGCAAAATCCAATTTCCGGTGGGTGATTATCGGCATGCTTTTTCTGTCGACGACTATCAACTATTTCGACCGTGTCCTGCTTGGGATATTGGCACCCGACCTGGGTGCGAGCCTGGGCTGGAATGAGCAACAATATGGGTACATCGTCTTTGCATTTCAGCTGACCTATGCCCTTGGAACATTTGTCATGGGCTACGTCATGGATCGTTTGGGTACCCGCTGGGGATTCGTGCTGGCCGTTTTTCTCTGGGGATTAGCCAGTAGTTCCCATGCGCTGGCGCGAAGTTGGATTGGGTTCGCTTTTTCCCGCATGGGACTTGGAATTGGTCAGGCGGCCAATTTTCCGGCTAGCATCAAGACGGTTGCCGAGTGGTTTCCTGCTAAGGAGCGGGCCTTCGCTACAGGCCTTTTTAATGGCGGATCCAATGTCGGACAGGTGCTGGCACCTCTGCTTATCCCGGTTATTTTGATGGTTTTTGTCTCCTGGCAGTTTGTATTTCTGTTTTCTGGTTTGCTTAGCGTGCTTTGGCTGGTGATGTGGCTGGTCGTTTACAGGACACCTGATTTATCGCGGTTTGTGAACCAGGAAGAAAGGGATTACATCCGTTCGGGTGACGGCGCCGTAGAAAAAATCAAAGTTCCTTGGAAGAGGCTGATTTTTTACCGGCAGACCTGGGTGGTAGCCCTTGGAAAACTCTTTGCCGACCCGGTTTGGTATTTCTATCTTTTCTGGGGAGCCAAATTCCTCCATGCCAAATTCGGGGTGAATCTGTCCGGACTTGCTATACCTTTGATTACCATATATATAACTGGATATTTCGGCGGAATTGGCGGTGGCGCAATGTCTTCGTGGTTATTAAAGAAAGGACGTTCCGTCAATTTTGCCAGAAAAATTACCATGATGGTCAGTGCTTTACTGGTACTGCCCGTCATGTTGGTTCCATTTCTGGACTCCATTTACCTATGCGTGGGCCTCATCGCCTTGGCTGCAGCGGCTCATAATTCGTGGTCGGCCAATATTTTTACTGTAGCCTCCGACCTCTTTCCTAAATCCGTTGTCGGTTCGGTGATCGGCTTTGCAACAACTGTCAGCGCTGTTGGCGCGATGATTACTTCTTTGCTGATCGGGTATGCGCTGAACACTGCAGGCACAGCGGGGTATGTCTTTCCTTTTGTTGTGGCGTCTTTTGGTTATTTGATCGGGATTTTCGTCATGCACAGGTTGTCGCCAAAGTTAGAGGCGGTTTCTTTGGAGAAGTGAAAAATGCAAAGTGCAAGCATGCTCCAGTAGATTTGCATTCTGCTGGAGGAGATAGCCGGCAGATTGCAAATCTGCCGGAGCTAGGGCGAAGAGGGTGGAAAACCAGCAGATTACAAATCTGCTGGAGCTAAGAGGAATATAGATGGCAGATTATAAATCTGCTGTAGCGAAGAAGAAGGAATACCGGCAGATTGCAAATCTGCCGGAGCGTTGGTGTAGTATGAAAAAGAAAAGTAGAAATATATGAAGCGTCGAAATTTTTTGGAGATTGCGGGAGCAGGTATCGCAGGAGCTGCTTTGATACCTGAACAATTGATTGGGATAACAAGATCCAATCAGGCAATTAAGTGGGTACAATCATCCGGCAGCAAATTGTTTGGCCAGGTGATTTGTGATGGAGCGCCGTTTGTTAGGATGGCAAGTGCTTCTGTGTTAGATGCTTGTTGTATTATAGTCGATGATTCCAACGGAAAATCAACCATTAACCTGAAGCCTGGAGCTGAAACTGTGGAACAATATCAGCTGAAGGCGTCCTTGCACCATCGGCTGCATAAAAGCGGTTTGGGACCAGAGGAGGATCTGTTGGAAGCAACTATAACAATTCGCAACACAAGCAGTGCGATCAAAAACATCGATGTAAAATTTGTCTCCAGTACGCACTCTTCGGATCAGTATGCCGGACAAAAACTTTATATACCCATCTCTGCAGCAGGTCTTTTCAAGGATACTCGACACGCCTCCATCGGCAGTCTGGAGTTTCTGACCGACTGCGACAACCAGGTTGGAAAAGAGCCTTTCGCCTGCCACTACCTCGAGCCGATGGCCAGTAATCCGTCTGTCCGCAAGACCAAAGCGCTCTTACTGGCACCGGTCATCGATAGCTATTACCCAGGGACTCCCTGGCGGGTGGCCATGTTTACAGAATCCTCCCAGGCGCGCGAATTCATGCAAACGACCAATGAACAAAATATCCCCCAATGGAGCGCGCAACAAAGAATTGCCCTGAAAGCAGGAGAGGAGAGGGTCTTGCGCTGTTTCCTGCATATCCACCAAGAAGATTCAGGCCTTGCCTGGAAAGCCTTCCATCATTATGGTCATCACGAATTAGCCGTCGTGCCTGAATGGTTGAGGGAGGTAAAAGTTCACTATTATGATTTCCTCTCTTCGGCGCACGGAAAGGATGGTCACCGGGGCGATGGTTATGAAGCAGATCTCGAATTTTTTAAGCAGTTCAGGGTCGGAATGGCTACCCAGCACGGATATTATCCTTCGATAGGTGATTTCCTGCAACCAAACAGACCTTCCTGGAAAGCCATGCAGGGAGATAAAAACGGCTCTGTGGAGATGTCAATTAAGAAGATGAAGGAGCGGATAGCGGCAACCAGAGCAGTCGGGACACATCCTGCGGTTTACATGCATACCCTTTGTTTCGACGATGCTTCACCCTTATTCCCAAAACTGAAGGATTCCATCATGGTGAATGAGCAGGGCAAACAGATTCCTTATCCCTGGTCTAATGTGGACACGGCCGGTTCGAACTGGTTCATGTCTTTCGCCGCCAAAGACTGGCGAGATCACCTGTTGAAACAGACGGAGTACATCATGGAGATCTTAAATCCGGATGCGATCGTGCTGGACGAGACCTTCCTCTGTCTGGGCTATGAAGAGCATCCAGACCGAAAAGGTCCGCTTTCGGATCACTCTATCGGTGTGATCAAGGATATGCGTACATTGATACACTCTTATGGAAAGGATAAAGCATTGCTAACCAGCGATTGCAGCATGTCCGGCATGGTGCTCTGGGCAGATGGTGAGGCAGGCGATCATTCCTATCCGAACCTTCTTGGTAATCCTTTGTACCGGAAGATGCCGATACGATTTCAGGCTCCCTTGTGCGAAAAGCCCTGGATTCCCTGCTCATGGCATTTCATCCAGATGTGGGAACCGCAGATGGACCTAGCCAGGAAAATCAAGACCGGCGTGGGAGTAGCCAACGGCTACATCGAATTCAATGGACTCAAAGGCCTGCAACCGGATATCGCCGCGAGAATTAAAAATGATATTCAATCGCTTTTTTAAATGAAAACAAAAAATATTGCCCTTTTTGCGGCAGCTTTTGCGTCGGTTCAACCGGCATTTACTGCTGATGCTTCACCCAAGAACCAGACTGACAAACCCAATATCCTGGTTATTCTGGCCGACGATTTGGGCTATGGCGACGTTCAATGTTACAATCCGCAGCGCGGGAAAATCCCGACACCCAATATCGATCGTTTGGCGAGCCAGGGGATGCGGTTCACGGATGCGCATTCTTCCTCTTCGGTCTGTTCTCCATCCAGATATAGCTTACTGACAGGCCGTTATCACTGGCGTACCAGGCTGCAGTCGGGAATCGTAAATGTTTTTGGAGAGCGTCTGATCGCACCGGGCCGGCTCACCATCGCCGGACTGGTGAAACAGTCTGGATACCGCACGGCTTGCATCGGTAAGTGGCACCTGGGATGGGATTGGCCCATTGAATCTGAAAATCGCAAGTTTTTTAGCCAGATTATTCCAAAAGTGGATGAGATGGAAGAGATGATGGTAACCTCCGAAGAGCAAGTAGCCTGGAAGGCGCTGTTTTCAAAAGCCATTCCGGGCGGACCGACAGCTAGTGGATTCGATAGTTATTTTGGGACGGATGTGCCCAATTGGCCGCCCTTTTGCTTCATTGAAAATGATAGAACGATCGGTATTCCGACAGAATTCCTTCCTGCCAAAAATTACCAGAAAAACCTGGCCAGCCTGAATGGTCCGGCGTTGAAGGAGTGGAAACTGGAAGACATCCTTCCTGCGCTCATCGACAGGGCTTCGGCATTCTTAAATGATGCCGCGACGAAAAAGGACCCATTTTTGCTCTATCTTCCGCTGACGGCGCCGCATACACCTCTAGCGGTGATTGATAAATGGCGGAATAAAAGCGGATTGAATACCTACGCAGATTTCGTGATGGAGACGGATGCCATGATCGGCAGAATCCTGGATACCCTCGAAAAGACTGGTCTGGCGAAGAATACGCTGGTGATTTTAACCAGCGATAACGGTTGTGCCAAATATATCGGCGTGAAGGATCTGGAGGACAAGGGGCATTTTCCCAGCGGACCACTTCGCGGGTACAAGATGGATGAATGGGAGGGGGGTCACCGGATTCCTTTTATCGTTCGCTGGCCGGGTGTGGTAAAGCCTTCATCAGTCTGCAACCAGCTGGTATTGCAGGCGGATATGTTAGCCACTTTTGCCGGCATTTTGCATCAAAAATTACCGGAAAATGCCGGTGAGGATAGTTTTAGCTTCTTGCCTTTACTGAAAGGAGAGGATCAGCCGGTTCGCAGGGACGCGGTGAATTGCTCTTTGTCAGGAGTCTTTACCCTTCGGCGGGGGGACTGGAAATTGATCACGGATTCTGTTTCGGCACCGGATTCTGGCCAGGGTTTGTTCAAGAATACGAGGCTTTATAATTTGGCGGATGATCTGGGTGAGTCGAATAACTTGGTGAAGGAGTTTCCTGGTAAGGCAAAGGAAATGAGCAGTTACCTGGAGCAGTTGATTGTGAAAGGACGCAGCACGGAGGGAAAAGATCAGAAGAATGATGTGGTGATAAAAAGATATCAACGTATTTCCCCTTCAATTATTCCCATGCCATCGTCGCTGCGGTCGATGCCCGGAACATTCAATTTGGACAAGAAGACCAGGATATTTTTGTCCCCGGCTTCGCTTACGGCCAGGGCTGCGGTGGACATTTTCAGAATGCAGCTGGCCGGATCGATGGGTTTTGAAATGAAATATGCCGCTAATCTTCCCGGCTCCAGGGCGATTGTCATTTCGCAGGACAATCAGATTTCTAACCGGGAAGGATATTGTTTGACCGTTGACAAACAGAAAATAGAGATCAGGTATAGAACGGAGTCCGGACTGTTTTATGCCTTTCAGACGTTGAGGCAGTTGCTTCCGGGTACGGTGGAAAGTAAGACTAAGATCGACGGTAAATGGATTGTCCCTTGCGTTGAAATCACAGACGAACCAAGGTTTGAATACAGGGGATTCATGCTGGATGTTGCGAGACATTTTCAGCCGATCGAGGTGCTGAAAAAGTATGTCGATCTGCTGGCATTTTACAAGATCAACCATTTTCATCTTCATCTCACAGACGACCAGGGTTGGCGGATAGAGATCAAAAAATACCCCAAACTGCAGGAGATCAGTTCATGGAGGAAGGAGTCGGTCGTTGGTCATTTTGGCGACAAACCCCGAAAATACGACGGAATCAGGCATGGTGGCTTTTATACGCAGGAACAGCTGAAGGAGCTAGTGCGTTATGCCCAGGAAAGGTTTATCACCATTATTCCTGAGATCGAAATGCCCGGTCATTCTACTGCCGCTTTGGCGGCCTATCCGGAGCTGACCTGCTTCCCGAAGAAATTTGAGGTGACGCCGGATTATGGGGTCTTCGAAGACGTTTACTGCACGAAGGAGTCGACCTTTAAATTCCTGGAAGATGTATTGAGTGAAGTGGTTGAGATTTTTCCTTCTAAGTTGATACACATCGGCGGGGACGAATGTCCAAAGACTCGCTGGAAAGTTTGTCCAACCTGTCAGCAACGCATGAAAGAGGAGAACCTTAAAAACGAGAATGAACTCCAGAGTTATTTCATCCGGAGAATCCAGAAGTTTCTGAATTCAAAAGGCAGGAATATCATTGGGTGGGATGAGATTGTCGAGGGAGGTTTGACTCCTGGTGCCACGCTGATGTACTGGCGCACCTGGCTGAAGGATCAACCTGTCCTCGAAGCCGCAAAAGATGGATTTAAGGTGATTATGAGTCCGCTGGAACCCTTCTATTTCAATCTGTACGAAGACAAGGAAAAAATCTTAACTCCATTGGCCTATCCGGGATTAATCCCGCTGGAAAATGTCTATAAATACAATCCGGTATCGGATAAGTTAAACGCTGCAGAGGCTAAGAATATCATCGGGATACAGGCTAATCTCTGGAGTGAATATGTGACTACCGGTGAGACGGCAGAATACATGACCTTCCCACGTTTGTGCGCCCTGGCAGAGGGGGCATGGTCTCCGGCCGCTTCGAAATATTATCCTGATTTTATCCGGCGGTTGAAAATCAACAGCAGTCACCTGGATCAGATGCATGTCAACTATTCGAAATATTTTAAAAATCAATAAATGGCGCCAATTTGGAAATCAAACCCTCCTGTGCTTTGGCCCACAAAAAGCGATGTAAAAAAGCCTGAGAGTTACATGCGACCTCTAAAAACTAATTTAATACGGATGAACCATCTAACTAATCCATTTTCAAATCTTTTCAAATTCCTGCAACTCACCTTATTGCTGGCTTTAACAGTAAGTGCCAATGCGCAGGATGTTTATGTGAGTAAATCCGGCAATGACAGCAATCCGGGTACGAAGGAGAAACCTGTAGTTACTTTAGAGGCGGCCCGCGACCTGGTGAGGCAGTATAAGGCCATCCACGACCTGCCGAAGGGTGGATTAACAGTCTGGGTAGGAGAGGGGCAATACGATCAAACCGCATCCTTGGTTTTCAATGAAAATGATGCGGGAGCGCCCGGAGCACCTGTCGTCTGGCGTTCCATGCCCGATGCAAAAGTGACGATTTCGGGCGGAAGAAGCATTCCTGTGGAGAAATTCACCAGCATTAACAATGGATCAATCTTGAAACGCCTTTCGCCTGAGGCTGGTCGTCATGCCATACAGGTGAATCTTAAAGAACTAGCTGTCACAGACTACGGGCAGTTCAAGCAGTACGGTCATGCAATTTCCGTTTGTCCGGCACCCCTGGAATTGTTTTTCAACAACGAAGCGATGCCGTTGGCGCACTATCCAAACGAAGGCGATATCAAAATTGGAAAAGTGATCGACAAGGGTTCTGTTCCCCGTGTCCGGGATTACAGTGGCCGGGGTGCGATCTTCGAATACACGGATCCCAGGCACAAGGTTTGGGCCGGACAGAAAGATATTTGGTTTCAGGGTACTTTTAACTACGGCTATTCGGACGACAACATTTTGGTTCAGTCGATTGATGTGAAGAAGAAGCAGGTAAAACTGGCCATGCCTTCACTTTATGGGGTAGCGTCCGGTAAGCCATACCAGCAGTATATCGCCAGGAATATCCTCGATGAGCTGGATTCTCCGGGCGAATGGTACCTCGACAGGGAGTCCGGGATTCTCTATTTCTGGCCACCTTCAGCGGTGAAAGGTGGCTCCGTCATGATTTCTATCCTCGAAGATCCGATTGTCTGTCTGGAAGGGGTTAGCCATCTTGTATTCAGGGATTTCACGGTAGAAGCGGGAAGGGGGATCGGTATTTACCTGGAACGAGGTTCCAATAATCTGATAGCCGGATGTACGGTACGAAATGTTGGCACGAGCGGTATTTTCATGGGTCAGGGCGCGAGGCAAACGGTGAATTACATCACTCATGAGGATTATTCCGGGGTACCTGCTTCCAGGATGATCGGCAATATGCTGGGGCATCTTTACAAATATACGGCATGGGATCGTCAGGCAGGTCACAATCAGGGCATTCTGAGCTGTGATGTTTACAATACGGGCAGCGGGGGAATCTACCTGAGTGGAGGCAGTAAGAGAAATTTAATTCCGGGTAATAACTACGTGGAAAACTGCAAAATCCATGATTACAACAGGCGCAACAGGTTCCTCTGGGCGGGCATCAATGTGGATGGTTGTGGCAACCGAGTCTCTCATAATGAAATATATAACTCTGATTATCAGGGTGTTTATGTTCATGGAAATGAGCATCTGTTCGAATATAACCACATCCATCATGTAACACTGAATTCCAATGACACCTCTCCGTGGTACATTGGGAGGGATCCCAGCGACAGAGGTAATGTGGTGAGATACAACTACCTGGATCATTGCGGAAATCCCGAGAGGATGAATATGGGAATCTACTGCGATGATTCGAGTACAGGCGTAACTGTTTATGGGAATGTATTTTACAAGATGAATACCACCCATGGCGTACTCTTTAGCAACAGTGGATGGGACCTGAAGATGAGAAACAACATCATAGTGGAACCTGTATCTTATTCTGTTGAGATTTCTGCCCATTATTATACCTGGGCAAAGGGTGAAGCGGCGCCGATGCTGGGTGATAGCGGGCTTATCAGGAACCGGCTGACGAAGAATGTCAACATTTACGAACCGCCTTACAGCGAAAGATATCCCGAACTGATGAGTTATCTGGATCCGATTGTGCCGGGTAAAGAATGGGAAGGCATGCGTTCGAGAAGGAATATATTTACCAAAAATCTGATTGTCGGCGGACCAAAAGTGCCGCTTCAGCTGTTGGGAGGAGAGTATGCCAGATTTGACACGCTAAGCAATTTCCGGACGGAAGTAGATCCGGGATTTGTAGATTTAAGTACACAAAATTTTACCCTGCGGCCGGACTCGAAGGTTTTTCAAATGATTAAAGGCTTCGAACCGGTTCCTTTCGATCAGATGGGACTCTTTACCGACGAATACAGGAAAAAGAAATAGCTTTAGTGATGCGCGGCCTAATCATGCGCTGCATCCTTAAATATTATGAATATAAACAGCTGAAATTATGGATCCTAAGATTCTGACATCCAAAGAGCAACTTGTGGCACTTAAAAATGGAGAACAGCGGAAAGGTGTCCTGTTTTTTCCGATCGTCATGCATTTTGCGGCACGGTTGGCTGGACAGAAATACTGTGATTTTGCGCGGGATTACCGCGAAATGGTCGCAGCCAATATTGTTTGCGTTGAACAAGCGGGAATGGATTATGTCACTGTCATGTGCGATGCCTACCGTGAAACCAGTGCCTTCGGAGGAGTAGTCAGCTACCCGGAAGATGCGGTTCCCCGATGCACCACACAGGATCTCGAATCGATTGAAGACCTGCAAAAACTGAAATTTCCTGATGTCCATACTTCTGAACGAATTGTGAACTGCGTCGAAAGTATTAAGCTCTACAAGGAAAAATTGGGTGATCGGGTGCCCATCGTCGGCTGGGTGGAAGGTCCGCTGGCTGAGGCCTGTGATGTGATCGGCATGGAACAGATGATGCTGAATACCTACATGAACCCTGAATTTGCAGAAGCACTGATGTGCAAATGCCTCGATTTTGCCAAGATTTATGCCAAGGCGCAGATCGATGCGGGGGCAGATATCATTGGTATCGGCGAGGCCGTCTGCTCTCAGATTTCGGAAGAGCAATATGCCGAAATGATCTTCTCGCTCGACAAGGAGCTGATTGATTATATTCACAGTGAAGGAGCCATGGTAAAATTGCACATCTGTGGAAATATTACCCATCTGCTGCCGGTAATCAGAGATGCGCAACCCGATATCGTGGATATAGACTCGATGGTCGACATGGATGAGGCCTATGAAATACTCGGTGATAAAATCATCAGGTGCGGGAATATAGATCCGGTAAAAATGGCCCGGGAGATGAGTGCGGAGGAGGTATATCAATTTTCCAGGGCCCTTATCGATAAAGAAAAGGGAAGACCTTTCATCCTCTCTGCCGGATGCGAAATCCCGGTAGGGACTCCTTTGGAAAATGTCCTGGCTATGAAGAAAGCCGCCATGGAAGCTTAATAAATATCCCAATGAAAACGATCATTTTTCTCCTTTTATTTTTCCTTTTCTGCCAGGTTCTGGGGCAGAATGACAGATCGAAGTTGTTAACAGAAATGATGAGGAATTCTGGCCAGTGGACGGAGGGATTCAAAAAAATCACAGGCGGAAATGCTTTTACCTACCATAGTTTCCGCACGGATATCACAAACTGCATGCTTTCGAGGTGCACGGACGGAAAGTTCGCCATCGAATGGGAGACAGAGGTGTTAAAAGCCGGCGAAAATCAGAAGAACGCCGGATTCATTTGGATGGCCGCCATCGACCTGACCCCGGATAAGAATATTTTCGATGTGATGGTCAATGGTTTTAAAAGATTTGAAATTATCACTTCAACAAAAGGGAACTGGGAGGTGCAAAATCCTGAAGGTGCCAGGCTCTCTTTCACGATGGTAGAGAAGGATCAGAATGGGGATGCTCATGGGTATATGGCACTTAACGTTCCCGAAAATTGGCTCAGAAAAGGAGAATCCCAGCGCATTGGCATCACGGGCCATGCCCAAAACAGCAATGCATGGGTAATTGTCTATCAGGCTACTGATGTGTTGTCGCACCTGCAGAATTCGCTTAAACACGATGTCGGGCTGAGTCTTAACATCGAAGACAAAGGCAGGAATCTGGCCTTCTCCATGGAGGGTTCCTGGTCGCTTGCCGGAAAAATTTTGACCCTGGTCTCAGAAGGAAAGAAGAAAGAAATTACCATGAAACTGGTGGGCGAAAAAGTCGTAGGTTCCTTTGAATTGTCTACCTCAGCCATGAAGAAGCCACTGCGAATTTCCGATGCCGAAGGCGATCTTTTTGTCACCCAATCGCTCGGAACGCAATTTAATAACACAAGACTGCTTACCGCAGATTTTTTAACTAATGAATGCAAGGTGTCGGGCAATAAATGGATGTTGTCTGCCTCCCGGACCTATCAGCCTAAGGCCGTTTCCGGCATGTTGGCGCTTTCAGCTTCCAACCTGAAAGATGGGCAGATTTGTCTGATGAATTCGAGTCACCAGGACATTGCCTGGATGGATTCCCCCGAAAAATGCGTAATAGAGAGGGATACCATGTTGCTTACTCCATTACTCAATAAGGCTGAAAAGGATAAAGACTACAGGTTCGATGTGGAAGATGCCCTGATGATAAGGGAATACATTCAGCGCCATCCTGATAAGAAACAGCTTATCAGAGAGCTGCTTGCAGATGGCAGAATCTCCTGCGGCTCTTCTTATATCCAGCCTTACGAGGAGATGTACTCGGGCGAATCACTTGCACGGCAATTTTACCTTGGGGCAAAATGGCTGAAAGATGAGTTCAATTACGATGCAACGGTATACTGGAACGAAGATGTGCCAGGCAGATCACTTCAGATGCCCCAGATCATGAAGAAAGCCGGCACCCGGTTTATGATGATCAGTCGTCACCAAAAGGGGATTTTTAACTGGTACAGTCCGGACGGATCATTCGTGACCACCTACTCGCCTGGTCATTATTGTGATTCCTACCAACCCTTGCAGAAGAATTTCTACGAGGCATCCAATTACTTGACAAAGAGTGCATTGGAATGGAAGATGCCTGTGATGCCTTTCCTCTCCGACTGGGATATGAGTCCGGCCAGGGATCACAGCAGCTTGATCAGACAGTGGACCAATATTACTGAATACCAGGATGCCAAGGGGAATTTTCAGCCACTAAAATTACCTGATTTTAAAGTAGTGATAGCACCAGTCTTTTTCGAAAAAGTAGTAGGTGTGAATACCAAACTGCCATCCATCCAAGGCGAAAGACCCGCCGTCTGGCTGTATATTCATGGTCCGTCCCACCAAAAAGCCATTAAAGCCAGCAGGGAGGGTGATATTCTCCTGACACAGGCTGAAAAATTCGCTACCATCAATGCACTGGTGGATGGAACTTTCCTCAATTATCCTCAGGCAAGGCTGACCAGAGCGTGGGAATCCAAAATATTCCCGGATCATGGCTGGGGAGGCAAGCATGGGGATATTACAGATGCAACATTTGCTGCCAGCTATGAGTTTGCCAAGACTGAAGCCGGGCAGGTACTGCAGCAGAGTCTAATAGAACTGGCTTCGAAGATTGCTACAGATCCAAAGAAGGGAGCCCCTCTGGTGGTTTTCAACAGCATCAGTAAAATAAGGAAGGATCCAGTCTCCTTCGATCTTAATTTTGAGAAAGGTGATGCATTTGACTTAGAGGTGACCGATGGTTTGGGAGCAAAGGTGACTAGTCAGCTATCCGCTGTTAAGCATTTTGATGATCATTCTATAAAGACCACAAGACTAATATTTGTTGCTGAAAATGTTCCTTCGATTGGATATAAGACATTTTACCTAAAAACGGCTAAGACGCCCCACCCAAAAAAAGCTAAGACTTTCCAGAGCGAGGCAGAGAATGGGTTTTACAAATTGAAATTTGCCGACGGCGGTTTATCTTCCATTTACGACAAAGAGCTCGGAAAAGAATTGATCAGTTCTTCGAAATTTATGGCAGGAGAAGTTTTTACCCTGCATTCGAAAGGCAATGGTGCTGGAGAATTCTCCGAGATTCAGAAAACGGATATGGAGGGTTACGATAAGACCGGAAATTACAAGACCAAATGGGAGGTCGAAGAAGAGGGCCCTGTTTGCACAGTTTATAAATTTCGTCAACAAATCCGTTATGCCGTTGTGGAACAGCGGGTGAAACTCTATCATCAGCTTAAAAAAATCGATTTTGATACTCAGTTACTAAACTGGGAAGGAATTCTCTACCGTGAATTCAGGATGGCCGTTCCGTTGGCCATGACGGATGGTCAGGTTTCATATGAGGTGCCTTTTGGGGTTGTTGAGGCAGGAAAAGACGAGATAGAAGGTTTCGCCGGTGAGAGATATACTGAAATTTGTAGAAATATTCATCCCAGAGGAATTGAAAACTGGATCGGGGCAAGCAATTCAGATTTCGGCGTAACACTGAGTTCCTCTGTGGCAGTGGCAGACTGGATTGACCCGACAGAGAGCCCTCTTAAAAACCAAATGCTGCAACCTATCCTTCTGGCTTCGCGGAAAAGTTGTCATGGCGAGGGCAACGATTACTTGCAGACCGGTAATCATTCCTTTCATTTCTCTCTGACCTCACATCAGCCGGGCTGGCAGAATGGTGCATCGTTTGGCAGGCAATCCAACGAACTGCTGTTAGCGGTGAAGGCTTTTCATCAATCCAAAGAAACAGCTCTACCCGAAACGTTGAGTTTCTTCGATACGGACGGAAGGAATGTCTTCATCACGACGATCAAGAAGGCGGAAGACAGCAATGAGGCAATCATCAGAATTTTCAGCCAGGATGGCAAGGATCAGCAAATCAATATAGGGGGGGTTTGGAAATTTAAGGAAGCCTGTATGACCACCCTGACTGAGACCAAAATTAAATCAGTAACTACTAACTCTAATAATATTAAGCTTTTACTAGGACATCATGCCATTGAGACCATTCGGATTCAAAAGTAAAAATGACGCATTGGGGCTATTTATTTCTGATCAATAAATATGCAATTTCATCCTTGAAAAAACCTGAAAATATCCTCAAGTTAAAAGATTCTAATCTTAAAAAAACCAAGTGATGAAAAAAACTCTAAAAAACCTGTTAATGCTCCTGCCATTTGTTCTGGCGCCCATTTTTGCAGTCAATATTATCAGTTGTGATGATCTCTTCAAATCAAAAACACAAGATAGTATTGCCACTTCCAACTCTAATGGTTTGCAGGAAGTTATTGTGATTCCTAATGGGGTTCTTGTTACCGGTACGATTCCAACAGCTTCTACCGGAACCACGATTCCGAAGATTACCTCCAGCCAGCCTTCCGTTTCCTTCAACCCCGGTGTTCAGTTCCAGCTTCCCATCGGATACACCTCTACCTCTAACTGGAAGTATGTGTATATCAGTGTCCAGGGTTCGACAAACGGGTACATCAAGGTGACAAATTCTTCCTCTACCTCGACCACTTCCGGGACCATTGTGATTCCAATCACACTGCCTGAATTGGTTAAATATGGTACATTTACTGTGACCTATTGTATCGTTGATGTCAACGGATTGATCAGTAATTGGGTAACTTCTCAGATTGTATTAAGAGTTCCGCTCACCTGTGCCGATGCCCATATGTCGGGAAGCGAAGGCTTGACCGCTATGTCTGTCAACCTCGGCTCCAAGGCTGGAACAGTCAATGTTAATTACAATACTTATACCGTTCCCGACCGGATCGATGTCTATCAGGGAACCAGATGGATGGCTGGTACAGGAACCGATACAGGTCTTCTGGTACCTCCATTGTGCCAGTGCAGCAATCCGCTGCCAGGTTTTGTAGGTAAGTCGGGAGTCCTGACCTTCACTTACAATCCATCTTACGGTCAATACATTACGATTTATGTAAGCGGATGTTTGGGTAACAGTACTGCCTGGGATTTCAGCATGGTTTGCGCACAATAATTTCATTTCCAACTTTTAACCCTTTCCTTAATCCTAAGTGTCCGCCCGACTGGTTTGGATAACAAATCCAAGCCATGAAGGCGGACATTTCTTTTGATTTATTTTATATTTGCCAACAATTAATGCTCGTCTTCCACGGCTTTCCCCGGTCGGGAAGCGATCTTACAAACTGGCCAAATGGATAAATCTCGTATAGTCTGGATTACCGGCGCCTCCTCAGGCATCGGTGAAGCGCTGGCACTTCAGTGGGCTGCTCCCGGAACGCAATTGGTTCTCTCCGGACGCAACCAGCAGCAACTTGAAATTGTCAGTGAACAGTGCACCAACAAGGGAGCTGATGTTCGGGTTATTGCCTTCGACCTTACCAGGAAAGAAGAAATATCCCAGGCTGTGGCCATGGTGCAGTCAGAGTTTCCGCGGATAGATATCCTGGTAAATAACGGCGGAATCACGCAGCGGTCGAAGCTGCTTGATACGCCCGACGAAGTAGCACGAAGGATCATGGAGGTGGATTTTTGGGGTCATGTGAACCTCACGCAACAGATCCTTCCTTTTATGATCAGAACCGGAGGAGGCAAAATCGTAGTGATTAGTAGTCTGACAGGATTATTCGGTTTCCCGATGAGGTCCATTTATGCATCTGCAAAGCATGCCCTGCATGGATTTTTCGAGACCCTCCGACTCGAACATTTCAAAGATAATATCCGGGTTACCATGGTTTGTCCGGGGATGGTGAAGACCAATATCTCCCTGCATGCCCTTACTTCCACAGGAAAGGAACATGGGCTGATGGACAAAGGACAGGAAAAGGGAGTGAGGGTAGAAAAATGCGCCGCAAAAATTATCCGCTCCGTAAACAGTAACCGCAAAGAGGTGATTATTGGGAAAAAAGATGTAATTATGCCTTATCTAAAACGGTACCTGCCCTGGCTGTTTTATTTCATTGCAAAAAGGATTGATCCACTTGGCTGATCTAAAAATATTATAATTATGGAAGGGATAATAATTAGCGGTATTCAACAGCTTGGCATTGGGGTAACCAATGTGGCAGAAGCTTGGAAATGGTACCGCAAATACCTTGGAATGGATATCAAGGTATTTGAAGAGAGTGCTACCGCGTCGCTAATGTTGCCTTATACAGGGGGAGAGCCGCAGAAACGGCATGCTGTTCTCGCATTGAACATGAACGGAGGCGGTGGTTTTGAGATTTGGCAATATACAGAACGAACCCCAAGGGCTCCTCATTTTGAACCTCTCCTGGGTGATCTGGGAATTTTTGCCGCAAAGATCAAGACACGTGATGCAAGTTGGACGCACAAGTGGTTTACTGAGGAAAAATTAAATGTCAGCGAGCTGGCCGTCGATCCTGACGGACGCAATTTTTTCTTCGTAACAGATCCTTATGATAATGTATTCCAGGTAATTGAATCGAAGAATTGGTTCGGGAACCGCAAAAAACATACGGGCTCCGTCTATGGTGTCATGATTGGCGTCACCAACGTAGAGGACTCCCTAAAAGTCTATTCCGACATTCTCGGTTACGATGAAATAACCTTCGACAAGGAGGGAGTTTTTCCTGATCTTGCAAGTTTAAACGGCGGAAATGCCAGGTTTAGAAGGGTCTTGTTAAAACACAGCGTGCCCAGGGCCGGCGCTTTCGGACGCCTGTTGGGAGACAGTGAAATTGAGCTGGTACAATCGGAGGACCGGGTACCCCGAAAGATCTACGAAGACCGTTTCTGGGGAGATCTTGGATTCATTCATCTTTGTTATGATATCAACGGTATGGAAGAGCTCAATGCTGCCTGTGCCGCGCGGGGATTTGCCTTTACCGTCGACAGTTTCGCCCAGCACGAAGGAAATAGTTTCGACATGGGTGAGGCGGCCGGTCATTTTTCTTACATCGAGGACCCGGATGGCACTTTAATAGAATTTGTGGAGACACATAAGCTGCCAATCATGAAAAAATTGGGCCTTTACCTGAATCTCAGGAAGAGAAACCCAGCAAAACACCTACCTCGCTGGGTATTGAAATCCTTAAAATTCAGCAGGGTAAAAGACTGAAATTTATTCCTTTCCAAGAATCACATTTACTAACCTGGAGGGCTGTTCTGCATGCAACCAGTGACCTGCATCGGGGAAATCCACTAACCTCGCTTCAGGATAAATCCTCCTGATATCAGGCCAGTCTGAGTCGCTGACATATTCAGAATTCATTCCCCTGACGAACGTAACCGGATAGGCGGTGATGGGCATCCGTTCTTCGAACCACGTCAAATCCATCTCACTTACAATACTTCTGAATGAATCCCTCAGCACTTCCGCATTGATCTTCCAGGCGAATTTTCCCTCGTGGCTCCGGTGGATATTCTTCAGCAGAAAATGCCGCACGGTTTCCTCTTTGATCCTTGAACTAAAGAAATTATCCAGCTCCTGCCGAGAATGAAAAGCGCTCAGATCGGGATTTTGCAGCAGTGCGAGAATCATTTCATGCTGACGGATATGCTTGAAGTTGTTGTTTCCTGCTAAGTAATCTTTTGGGGCGATATCGACGATCAGGAGCTTATTTACCTTTTCAGGATTTTCCGCGGCGAAACGCATAGCAACTTTACCTCCCATACTATGCCCTATCAGGAAGGCATCTCCTATCTGGTGATCCTCATAAAACTGAGACAGATCTTCCGACATTGCAGCAAAGGTATGTTCCGCAGCGTGGGGAGATGCTCCGTGGTTACGCAGGTCGGGCAAGTACACGGTATAATGCCCTTCCAGTTTATGTGCAATGGTGATCCAGTTATCCGATGACCCATACAATCCGTGCAGGATGATCATGTCCGGCCCGGAGCCGTATTTTCTGAAAAATAATTTCATTACTTTAAACAGGCAAGATACCTGTGAATGGTCTCCTCCAGACCGAGGTAGAGGGCGTCCGCAATGAGTGCGTGACCGATGGAGACTTCGAGCAGGTTCGGAATATGCTGGTCGAAATAGCGCAGGTTTTCCAGGCTAAGATCGTGGCCGGCATTGAGTCCCAGTCCACATTTTGCGGCTACTTTCGCTGCTTCGGCAAAGGATTTGATCGCGGCTGCCGGATCCTCCGGGAAAGCTGTCGCATAGGGCTCTGTATACAATTCGACCCTATCGGCGCCAGTTTGTGCAGCGCCCTCAATCATCCGGGTTTCAGTTCCGACGAAAAGGGATACCCGGATGCCGGCGATATGAAATCGGCCAACGACCTCTTTCAGAAAATCATGATGAAGAATGGTGTCCCAGCCTGCATTGGAGGTAATGGCGGAAGGCGAATCTGGGACGAGCGTGACCTGATCAGGTTTAACTTCAAGAACCAGGTCGATAAATCGAGGATCAGGATATCCTTCTATGTTAAATTCCGTCGTGATCAGGGGTTTTAATTCGCGGGCATCGGCATACCGGATGTGCCGTTCATCAGGACGTGGATGAATGGTGACACCCTCCGCGCCAAACTTCTGGCATTGAATGGCCGCATGTGTGACGCTGGGCATGGTTCCACCGCGGCTGTTTCGCAATGTTGCAATTTTATTTATATTTACACTTAATCGTGTCATTTTTGCTTCCTATTAATTAGGTTTGCAATTTACGAAATGATTCTCATTCCTCATTCATAATGAACAGATCATGATTGCAGAAACACTTATTTCTGATTCAATTCCTTCCGTAAGCCCTAAGGATACTGCCTCCAAGGTATTGTCGCTGATGGATGTTTTCAGAGTTTCCCATCTGCCAATTGTCTCTGATAATGAGTATCTTGGAGTGATATCAGACAAAGAGATTTTCGATGCGCACGATTTTGATGAACCGATTGAGACTTTCCTGACGGATCAGCTGATGAAACCACATGTTCATCCTTACCAGCATATTTTTGAAGTTGCAGCAGTGGCATCCGGTTGCAGTGTTTCGATCGTACCGGTGCTGGCGGACGACCATACCTACCTGGGATCAATTTCTAGGTATGATCTCAGTATTACCCTGACATCCCTTTTTTCGCCCAACGAACCCGGTGGTATTCTCGAGCTTCAGATGTGCGAAAGAGATTATTCACTGGCACAGATCACCCAGATTATAGAGGGAAATGATGCCCGGATTCTTAGTCTTTATACCTGGAAACCACCAGGATCCACCACTGAACTTAACGTGA
This sequence comes from Prolixibacteraceae bacterium, assembly GCA_037137375.1. Lineage (GTDB taxonomy): Bacteria > Bacteroidota > Bacteroidia > Bacteroidales > Prolixibacteraceae > CAINVV01. The sequence goes on along the minus strand of JBAXKJ010000007.1, from coordinate 134,739 downwards.
CTATTAAGGTCAACAAGGTCGATCTTTCGGGAATGATTCAGACCCTGAACCGTTATAATTATGATATTATCACTACTTTTATGGATCAGACACCGCTGAATAGTCTGATCGACGACAGGTTCGACCAGTTTATGCGATACATGAATACTTAAACCTGACAATTGATGAGAATTGCCCTTTTTGGTTGGAATATTGCTCCAATTTTTCGCGATAGCATGGTGCGTCTATTGAATATTCTGCACCGACACAAAACAGAAGTCATTGTTTACCAACCTTTCCTTGAGTATCTGCTGCAGGAAGTCGGGATGGATGTAGGCCAGGTGGATGGTTTTTCGACTCACCAGGAGTTGATAGGCGTGGATTATTTCATGAGTATCGGTGGCGACGGCACTTTCCTGGAAGCCATCACTTTTGTGAGGAAATCAGGCATCCCGATGGTTGGAATCAACAGCGGCAGACTCGGTTTTTTGGCGGATATCGCTCAGTCGGAGCTTGAATTTTCGATGGAACAGTTTTTTGCGGGCAGATTCATCCTGCAACCGCGTTCTCTGCTGAAGCTTGAGAACGAATACGGCTTGTTTCAGAGTTTTCCTTATGCCCTGAATGAGTTTACGGTTCACAAACAAGATTCTTCACAGATGATTACGGTCCATGTGGAGGTCGGGGGAGATCTGCTCAACAGTTACTGGGCAGATGGATTGATCGTCTCGACACCTACCGGAACGACCGCCTATTCGCTTAGTGTCGGCGGACCGATTATCACTCCGGAATCCTCCAATTTCGTCATCGCTCCGATTGCCCCGCATAATCTGGCTATCAGGCCAGTAGTAATTCCAGACAGTGAAATTGTCAGGCTTTGGGTGGAAGGCCGGGGAGGGAGATACATGGCCTCACTCGATTCCAGATCGGCTCCTTTCGAGAATGACATGGTTTGGACCATCAGTAAATCAGACTTCATCATCAACGTTTTGAAATTTGAAAACCAGTCTTTTTACGAAACCCTGCGAAAAAAACTCTTGTGGGGAGCAGACAAAAGAAACTAAGTTTCTATTACCTTTGCAATGTGCGGTACTATTAGGATTGGTACATGCCGATCTTAAATGCTGTCTGTTTTGCTCCATGAAAAAGTTGTCTTTCACGCTATTCCTGTTTCTTTGTTTTTTGTCGGCCCGGCCGCAAAGAACCGCGGATCTTGGTGTACGCATCGGGGCGGCTGCGTATTGGGGTGATATTCAAAGTGTTGATTACTCCAAATCTGTAACTCCTTTGTATGGTGTGCTGGGAAGGTATAATTTTAACAAAAGGTTATCTGTTCGCGGACAGCTGGTTACCGGAAATCTGCAGGCCTATGGAACGATGCCTGGAGTCAGGCTGGCAGATCCGGATGGCAACCCTCCCAACAATGATCAAGGTGTATATCTTCAGGTTTTGAATAATGATTATTATTTTAAGAGAAGCATTCAGACCTTTGAAGCGATACTTGAATTCAATTTCCTTGATTATCAAATGGGTAGTTTGAAAAAAAACAGGTTTACCCCTTTTCTCTCGCTGGGTGTAGGCGCGTTTTATTCAAGAGCGCCCAGGCAAGGTACCATAATTTTGGATCCTAACAATATTCCACCCCCGGATCAGATGGCTTTTAATTCTCCGGTCAGCTTTCCAATCTACAATACTGCTTATGCATATGTAAATCAGGGAGGTCAAATTTCAAACAAGACAGATGCCCTTTCCCCCATTATTCCAATGGGATTTGGCATTAAATACAATCTTACCAAGAGATTAGGGGCTTGTGTCGAATTTTGTGTCAGAAAAACATTTACTGATAATATTGACAATCTTGTTGATCCCACGAGATTTCAGTCACCAATTGGTATTCCCGGAAGATACCAGGATCAGGTTGCCTCAAATAAATTAATTAACAATGATTGGTATGCATCCTTGCATCTCTCCTTACACTGGCAGGTTTGGACCCAGAAAGGGAACTGTATTGTGAATGATCCCAATGCTAAATACGGAAAGAAAAGTGCCTTCTAAAGAACTGATAATTAATAAAATACCACAGCATGTAGCCATTATCATGGATGGCAACGGACGATGGGCCGAACTTCATGGTAATGACCGGATTTTTGGTCATCGTCAGGGAGTTGAAGCAGTTAGGTCGGTCGTCGAAGGAGCCGGAGAGATTGGTATAGAGTATCTCACCCTGTATGCTTTTTCCACTGAAAACTGGAACCGCCCGAAAGAAGAAGTGGATGCCCTGATGGGGCTTCTTGTACATGCAATCGTTGCAGAAACCGAAAACCTCCATAAAAATAATGTGTCTTTGCGTGCCATTGGCGACCTTAAGTCCATGCCGGAAGAAGTTCAACAAAACTTAGCGGGAGCAATTGAAAGAACTTCTGGAAATACCGGTCTGAGACTGGTGCTTGCCTTGAGCTATTCGGGTAGGTGGGAGCTAGTTGAAGCCTTTAAAAATATGGCTGAAGAGTTAAAAAACAACAAAATTGACAAAAGTGACCTAAATGAGGAGTTGATTGGAAAATATCTTCCTACATTTGGCCTGCCCAATCCTGAACTGCTGATTAGAACCGGCGGAGAATTCAGGGTCAGTAATTTTCTTCTTTGGCAGATAGCCTATACAGAGCTGTATTTTACGCAGAAGCTTTGGCCGGACTATCGTAAAGAGGATCTTTTTGAGGCAGTTAACGATTTCCAAAAGAGGGAGAGACGGTTTGGAAAAACTAGTGAACAAATCAGAATCTGACATGGTCAAAAGAGTTGTATTTATATTTCTTGCTTTATTTTTCAGCGCTCATCTATATGCTCAAACGGTAGCAGACAGCACGAATTTCTCTGTTTTTTACGATAGCCCTAAAAAATATACTCTGGCTGGTCTGGAGATTAGCGGTATCAGATTCCTGGATACAGAAGTTTTGAAAGGCCTTTCCGGGCTAAACATTGGTGAAGAGATTACTATTCCAGGGGATATGGTCACCGCTGCGTTGAGGAAATACTGGAAGCAAGGGCTGTTTTCCGATGTCAAAATCTCAGCCACAAAGATTATCGGTAATAATATCTGGTTGAATATCTACCTGCAGGAAAGGCCGCGTCTCTCGACCAAGAATTATCATGGAGTCAGCAAGAGTGAAAAAGAGGACATTGAGAAGCAAGTGATGATGCTGGTTGGTGGTCAGGTGACCGATAACTTGGTCAACACTGCTCAGCGACAGATACTTAGTTTTTACCAGGGTAAGGGCTTTTATAATACAGAAGTCAGCATTGTTCAACGGGATGATACGGCCAAACAAAATCAGTTGGCGCTGGATATTTACGTAAACAAGAAGAATAAAGTCAAGATTACCAACATCGAATTTATTGGCGCCAAGCAGGTAAAGACCTCTGTATTGGAACGTTCCATGAAGAAGACAAAGATGAAGAAACTGATTAATTTCTTCTCTTCCAAAAAATTTCTTCAGGACAAATATGATGAAGACAAGGTCAATCTGATAAAAAAATACAACGAAAACGGATTCCGTGATGCGATCATTGTCTCGGATACGATCATCAAGGACACTACAAAAAATACGGTCATGCTGAAGTACTGGATCGACGAGGGTCGAAGGTATTATTTCAGGGATATCCGATGGGTGGGCAATACGGTACTCACTGACATTCAGCTTTCTCAGGTGCTTGGAATCAAGAAAGGTGATATTTTCGACCAAAAATTACTTGAGAAACGATTAACAGAAGATGACGACGCTGTTTCCAATCAATACCTGAATACCGGTTACCTGTTTTTCAACCTGAATCCTGTGGAAGTTAAGGTTGAAAATGATTCCATCGATTATGAGATGCGGATTGTGGAAGGTTCTCAGGCGACCATTAATTCTATCGGCATCAAGGGAAATACCAAAACGAACGAACACGTTGCCCGCCGGGAGCTTTATACTCGTCCCGGACAACTTTTCAGCAAGGAAAATATTATTCGTTCGGTCCGCGAACTCTCCCAGATGGGCCACTTCAATCCGGAAGCCATCAAGCCTGACGTGGTGCCTCATCCCGAAGATGGAACTGTTGACATCAATTACGAGCTGGAAGAGCGCGCCAACGATCAGGTCGAGCTCTCAGGAGGCTGGGGTGGAGGCATGTTCGTTGGAACGGTAGGTTTGAAATTCTCCAACTTCTCGGTACGAAATATAGGCAACAAGAAGGCCTGGAGACCGCTTCCTACCGGGGATGGTCAAACCTTGTCGCTACGTGCCCAGACAAATGGTTCCTATTACCAATCGTATAGTTTCTCTTTTACAGAGCCTTGGCTAGGTGGAAAAAAACCGAATTCCTTTACTTTCTCTATTTATTATTCCAAACAGACCAGTGGCAACAGCGCCTACAACTACGGTGGTTACGGGAATAGCATGTATGGAGGAGGTTATGGTGGTTATGGCAGTGGCTATGGTAGTCAGTATGGCAGTCAGTACGGCAGTCAATACAACCAGTATAATTATGATATTACGGAGAAAATGGGTGTGCTGGGTGCCTCCGTCGGATTAGGATATCGTCTGAAAAGGCCAGATAACTATTTTACACTGTATCACGAATTATCATTTCAGCGATATATTCTGGATAACTGGAAATATTTCATCTTCCAAAACGGTACCTCGAATACACTTGCCTTCAAAACTGTCTTCGGAAGAAACTCTACCGATAGTCCGCTCTATACACGCAGAGGATCCAACTTCTCCGTTTCGGTTGCCCTTACACCGCCGTTTTCCCTGTTTTCAAACAAGGATTACAGCAGTACCACCCTGACTGCTGAAGAACGTTACAAAAATGTTGAGTACCACAAGTGGTCGTTCAAGGCTGATATCTTTACCCCTCTGCAGGCCAAGGCTGATGCTAAACTGATTTTGAGAACAAAATTTGAAACCGGTATCCTGGGTTATTATAACAAAAACCTGCGCTCACCTTTCGAATCTTTCAAACTCGGTGGTGACGGAATGTCGGGATACAGCTCTTACGGCAGTGAGTACATCGGATTGCGTGGATATGAAAATAACTCGCTGACTCCTGCGAAAGGCGGTAACATCTATGAGAAAATTACCATGGAGCTTCGTTATCCTGTAACATTGTCACAATCTGCAACTATCTATGGTCTTGGCTTCCTGGAGGCCGGTAACGCCTGGTATGATTTTGCCGATTATAATCCGTTCAGTATTAAGCGTTCAGCTGGTCTTGGCATCAGGATCTTCCTTCCGATGTTCGGTTTGATGGGCTTTGACTGGGGCTACGGATTCGACGATGGTTATACCAAGGGAACCGGTGGAAGTCAGTTCCACTTTATCATGGGACAACAATTTTAAACTTTGGCCTGAATTTTGTAAGAATCTTAATAAAAAGTGATTAAGATGAAAAAACTAATATTTATAGGAATTTTTGTAGTCGCCTGTCTGACAACTACTTTTGCTCAGAAATATGCCTATGTCGATACGGATTTTATCCTTGGAAAACTTCCGGCATATGTAGCAGCCCAGGAGCAACTGGACAAACTTTCGCAGAAATATCAGAAGGAACTTGAAACACTTCATTCGGAACTCGACCAGATTTACAAGGATTACCAGGCTGAAGTGGTATTGCTTTCCCAGGATATGAAGAAAAAAAGGGAAGAGCAGATCGTCAACAAAGAAAAGGAATACAAGAAATTGCAGCGTCAGTATTTTGGTCCGGAGGGTGACCTGGCCAAGAAGAAGGAAGCTTTGGTAAAACCCGTTCAGGATGATGTCTTTAATGCCATTCAGACCATTGCAGAACAGGGGGCTTATTCAATCATTTTTGACAAAGCTGGCAGTATGACGATGATTTACACCAATCCTAAGTTCGACTTAAGCGATCAGGTGTTACAAAAGCTTGGATATAAAAATTAATATTATAAATTTGCCGCATAAAAATTTAATCAGATCGATCATGAGACATTTCTTAAGTGTTATAACTTTTTCTCTTCTTCTATTAGTTGGGACTTCTGCTTCAGCTCAAACTTTGAAATTCGGTCATATCGACTTTCAACAGTTGATACAGGGTATGAATGAATACGACGCAGCTCAAAAGGCAATGGCTAAACTACAGGCTGATCTGGAGTCTCAGCTGGGTATCATGCAAAAGGAGTACCAGTCCAAGGGACAGGAATATGTAGCCTTAGTTAAACAGGCTAATGTTACAGATGCTATCCGTCAGGCCAAAGAAGCTGATATCCAGAGTTTGCAGGAGAGAATTTCTACTTTCCAACAGTCGGCACAGGAGAATCTTCAAAAGGAACAGACTAAACAAATGCAGCCAGTTGTTGAAAAGGCCCGTAAGGCTGTAGCCGATGTTGCCAAAGAACAAGGGTTAATATATGTTTTTGATACGCCATCAGTCCTTTATTTTGATGCGGCATTATCCGTTGATATTTTAGCTGCCGTAAAAACTAAAGTAGGAGAAACAAAAGCTGCTGTAGCAAAACCTGCCCCTACTGCCCCTAAGACCAAGTAATAATCCTTTGGTCGTAAAATTCCTTTTTAGAACATTGCAAAGGAAAAAATATACGGAAGCCGTCTCAACTGAAAATGAGACGGTTTCTTTTTTTATATTTGACTGATCACAACAAACAATAATTATGTCTGGGAAATACCAGCCTATCGGCGTCTTTGATTCCGGGTACGGAGGTCTAACAGTATTCAAGGAGTTAATCCACGAGTTGCCGCAGTATGATTATATCTACCTGGGCGACAATGCCAGAAATCCATATGGTACCCGATCTTTTGAAGTCGTTTTCGAGTACACCTGGCAAGCGGTTCAGTACCTTTTTGAACAGGAATGCCATCTGGTAGTTTTAGCCTGCAATACCGCCTCTGCGAAGGCGTTGAGAAATATCCAGCAAAAGGAATTACCAGGAAGTTATCCCTCGAGAAGGGTGCTTGGTGTGATCAGGCCCAGCGTGGAGATGATTCCTGAAATGACCAAAACCGGACATGTGGGTGTGTTGGGAACCACGGGGACGGTTGTTTCCGAATCCTACCCGATGGAGATCGCTAAAATATCGCCTGACAGCCCGATTACGGTCGTTCAGGAGGCTTGTCCTATGTGGGTGCCCATCGTGGAAAATAATCTCATAGAGAGCCGGGGAGCGGCCTTTTTCGTCGAACAGAATTTGGCCAATCTTTTTGCAAAGGATCCCCTGATCGACACCATCATTCTGGGCTGCACCCACTACCCATTATTGTCAGGAGTGATCGCCCGGTTTTTGCCTGAAGGAGTCAGGTTACTAAACCAGGGACCTGTTATTGCGGATAAATTGGGGGATTATCTGAACCGGCACGCCGAGATTGAGATCAATTGTACCAAATCGGGCCGACAGGATTATTTTACTACCGAATCAACAGCGAATTTCGATCAGCTGGCTAAATTGTTTCTCGGACAAGAGGTTCACTCACAGCATGTAAAATTAGGGTGACTTTGAAAATGGTCCTATTTACTAATGCAGCTTTCCATTACTTCCTTGTTGGCTTCAAGCACTTCCAAATACCTGAGTTGTGATAAAGTCCTGACCTTATTGTGGGTTGGGTAGGCGATTTTGTAATAGGTGTCACCGTTCAGGTAGTCGGTCAGGAAGCGCATCGCTTGTTCCCATACCATGTACCGGCAACTGTATACCAGGTTTTCTTTTTCGAGTGTGGTTAAGAATCTGCTGCTTTCGGAGAGGTAACCTTTCGTGAAGGCTTCAAAATAGGCTTTTTGAAAGCTTATTTTCGATACATCGGCCTCATCTTCGGCGGCACTGTTGCCTAAAGTGCGGATGGCATCCCCGAAATCAAATAGGATGCTGCCTGGCATGATAGTGTCTAAGTCAATGATACAAAGTATGTTAAAGTCTTTATCGAAGAGGATGTTGTTGATCTTGGTGTCATTGTGTGTGATCCTGCGGGGCAGTTCACCACTATCCAGCCAGGTTTGGAGTTTCAGCATTTCATCCTTTCTGGTCAGCAATTGATCCACGACCGACTGCATCTCGTTGAGTCTGTTGGCCTTGTTGGATGCCAGCGCATCTGAGAACTGTTGAAAACGAAACTTTCCATTGTGAAAGTTGGGGATGGTATCAATGAGTCCTATGCTGTTGAGGTCTGACAGCTGTTGCTGAAAGTGTCCGAAGGCTTTCCCGGCGCTGAAGGCCTGATTGGGATTTGTCACCTCTTCAATGCCTTGTGAATCGCGGATATAAAGGAAGAGTGTCCAATAATTTCCATCCTCATCTTTTGCGAAATATTTGCCATCCAGTGCCGGGAGATAGGTCATCACCTTCCGGTCAATTTCTAGCTCACCTGATGCCGCCAGTTTGGCGCGAACATGGTTGGTCGCAAGGAGGATGTTATTCAACATTCCGGGTACGTCCTTGAAAATCAAATGATTTTTGCGCTGGAGAATATAATCGGGCTGATCGTCTTGAGCCGTCCTGATCAGATAAGTATCGTTGATATGACCATGACCGAATGGTTTCCATTCAGATACGTGGTCTGTGCGGCCAAATAATTCTAATAACTGCTTAATTCTCTGATCGTCCATCTCATCTCTCATATCAGTGCCTTTACTTGCTGATGCGGATTTGCCATCTAACTTGCTGATTCAGATTTGCCATCAAATTTGCTGATGCAGATTTGCAATCTGCATCAATTTTGTTATCGCCTTTCGACGCCCTCAGGGCCTGATCCCTACCAAAGTTGTGCCGGATAAACGCCTTCTTCGATCAATTGGGCAATCCGCCCTTTTACGATTGGTTTATCTTCGATGTAGGTAACGCCAAACCAGGGGGAATCACATTCGATTACCTTGGTTTTGATATTGCCGTTGACGATGTTGTCGTTGATCAGCAGGGGGATGAAATATTCTGATTTGAGTTCTTGTCCGCGGTTGGCCAGGAATTCCGCAAATCCTTCCTTCAGATATTGGAAAACATTGGGTTTTAGTCCCCAGAAATTCATAGAGACAGGACTCTTCGGATTCAGCGGATGCTTTCCATCTTCTTCGTAAAAGTAGATGCCGTCTGGTTCGCCAATGATTTTGGTACGTTCCACAACGGTGGTCAGGTAGCCATTAGCGTCAGTGGCGCAGACTCCTCTGGAAACGGTTCCATGGTCGGAAAGGGTATTTTCCACGTTGTAACCGATCATGGAATATTCGGAAGGATCTGTGGATGAGTTCAAAAATTCCGCCATAGCGCGGTAGGCCTTGTTTCCATAAAAATCGTCGGCATTGATAACTGCCATCGGACCTGTAGCGACACCGTCTGCCATCAATAAAGCATGAGCGGTACCCCATGGCTTCTCTCGTTGAGATGGGAGACTAAATCCTTCCGGAAGTTTATCGAGGGATTGATAAACATATTCAACTTCGATACGACCTTTTAGCCTGGGATTGAAACGCTCCTTAAAGGCATCCGCAAAGTCGTGACGAATCACGAAGATAACCTTGCCGAATCCTGCACGGATGGCATCGTAGAGAGAATAGTCGATGATGGCTTCCCCATTAGGACCTACCTCATCCATTTGTTTCAAGCCGCCATAACGGCTACCCATGCCGGCCGCGAGAATGATCAGTGTTGGCTTCATAGAATAGAAGGTTAAAGGATAAAGTGTAAAGGTTAAAGGTTACCAGTTTTTCTTTTTGTACCCCCAGATGGAGTAATAAATGAATAATAAATAACTAGGTAACAGCACAAGATAAGCCAGCTGAGAGCCGTAAAGGTCGGATAATTTACCCCATAAAAGCGGAAGTAATGCCCCACCGAGGATGGCCATGATCAGCATGGCGGAACCTGTTTTGATGAATTTACCCAGGTTATGGATGGCAAGCGGCCAGATGGCAGGCCATACTAATGCATTGGCAAAACCAAGGATTGCGATGAAGAAGACGGAAGTAAGTCCGCTCGTGAAAACCGCACCCATCAAGAAAATAATTCCGAGAATTCCGCACCACTGCAGTGCCGTACGTTGAGTTATGTATTTAGGAATGATAATGATGCCAATAATATATGCGACTGTCATAGAAATCAGCGTATAGGAGGTAAAGACTTTTGCCTTGGCAATTTCGATGCCCAGAGACATGCCGTACCGGATGATCGTGTCTCCTGCAATTACTTCTGCGCCGACATAAAAGAATAGTGTGATCACGCCCAGAATAAGGTGAGGATATTGCCAGATACTGGTTTTAGCAGCATTACCATTGGCTTCCATTTCATCGTCGCTCTCTGCTTCAATATCGGGAAGAGGTGAATAGAGTATTGCCGCACCTAACAGGATGAATATGATTGTCATTACGATATATGGACCTATTACCCTATGAGCCAATCCGTTTAGGGCAATAATTTTAGCGGCTTCATCCATCTTTGCAAGGCCGGCCACAAAAGCGTCTCCGTCGTTTAATATATAGTAGACAAGAATCAGCGGGGCTATCGCACCGGCCATTTTGTTACAGATTCCCATGATGCTGATACGGGCCGCAGCGCTTTCCCGGGGACCGAGTATGGTAACATACGGATTGACTGCAGTCTGAAGGATCGTCAGTCCGGTTCCCATGACGAAGAGACCGGTCAAAAACAAGCCGTAAGTGCGGACTAGGGCAGCGGGAATAAAGATTAATGAGCCCAGGGCCATCACCCACAGTCCAACCATCATTCCTTTTTTAAATCCTGTCTTCTTCAAGACCCAGGAAGAGGGGAGTCCCATAACGAAATAGGCAATATAAAAGGCAAACGCAACAAACATCGCCTGGAAATTGGTTAACTGACACGCGATCTTAAGATAAGGGATCAGGATACCATTCAACCATGTAACGAAGCCGAAAATGAAGAATAAAACCGAGATAATCACCATCGGAATTAAGTTGGAACTCGCTTGTTTTGTTCCTGCGGGAGCGGATTTTGACATATGTTATTGTTTTTGGTAGTTAGTTCACAAAATAATGAAAAATGTTATTGGTACCAGCTCGAATAAGTGTGATAATTGCTGGCAATTCGGTTTATCTCATTTTCAATCAGTTCGATGCTGATCTCTTTGATTTTTTTTGCCGGTGAACCTGCATAAACAGATCCTGATTCGACGACTGTCCCTTTTGTTACCACTGCCCCGGCAGCAACGATCGAGTTACTATGAATGACCGCATCATCGAGTACCACAGAATTCATCCCAATCAGGACATTCTTATGTATGGTGCAGCCATGCACAATCGCTCCGTGAGCAATGGAGACATTGTCGCCGATAGTGGTAGCTGATTTTTCGAAAGTACCATGGATAACAGCATTATCCTGTATGTTTACATTGTTTCCAATCCGGATGCTGTTTACATCACCCCGGATTACGGCGCCAAACCATACGCTGCAATTGTCGCCCATTTCGGTGTCACCAATCACCACGGCATTCTCCGCAAGGAAACAATTCCGGCCAAAAACAGGTGTTTTGCCCAGTAACGTTTTTATGATGGCCATTTTCTAAAAAAGTTTAATTTTGTGGTTCAAAAGTAGCAAATAATTAAATCAACCATATGTCCATACAAACAAAAGTGATTGAGCTTGAAGAAGTGTCGATCAGGTTTTCGGGCGATTCCGGCGACGGCATGCAGCTGACGGGAACCCTGTTTTCCGATACTTCGGCCTTGATGGGAAATGATATTTCAACCTTCCCCGATTACCCATCTGAAATTCGTGCTCCTCAAGGGACTGTAGCCGGTGTATCCGGTTTTCAGCTGCAGTTCGGCAAGAAGAAAATCAGCACTCCAGGCGATTTGGCTCATGTTCTGGTTGCCATGAATCCCGCGGCTGTTAAGGCTAATGCGAAATTTATGATGCCGGGCGGCACGATTTTCTATGATTCTGACAGCTTCAATCAGAAGAATTTTGAAAAGGCAAAGTTTGTGACCGATGATCCCTTTACCGAGTTGAATCTGATCGATTACATAAAAGTTGGAGTGCCGATTACACAATTGACCCGGGAGGCCCTCAAGGATTTCGAGATTGATAACAAGAGTATCCTCAGGAGTAAGAATATGTTCGCGCTCGGGCTGATCTGCTGGGTCTTTAGCCGTCCACTCGATTATATTGAGAATTATATTACCAAGAAATTCGGAAAGAAAGAGCTGGTGCTCGAGTCGAACCTCAAGGTATTGCATGCTGGTTACAATTATGCATGGAACCTGCAGCACATGACACCACGATATGTTGTTCATCCTGCTCCCATCGAAAAGGGACTCTACCGGAACATCAACGGAAACTACGCCACTGCGTGGGGACTTCTTGCTGCTGCCGAGAAAGCCGGGCTTGAGCTCTTCATCGGTTCGTATCCTATTACTCCAGCCACGGAGGTCCTGCAGGCTCTTTCAGAACGCAAGGATTTGGGCGTCAAGAGTTTTCAGGCGGAGGATGAAATTGCCGGTATCTGTACTTCCATAGGTGCAGCCTTTGCCGGAGACCTCGCCGTAACTTCTACCTCCGGTCCGGGCTTTGCCCTGAAATCAGAGGCGCTTGGTCTGGGAGTGATGGCCGAATTGCCATTGGTAGTCGTCAACGTTCAACGTGGCGGTCCTTCAACAGGTCTGCCAACCAAGACGGAACAATCGGATCTGTTACAGACGCTTTACGGCCGAAACGGGGAGAGTCCGGTGGTCGTGGTAGCTGCTTCTACTCCTTCAGATTGTTTCCATTATGCCTTTATGTCGGCCAAGATTGCCCTGGAACGCATGGTTCCCGTGGTACTGCTGACAGACGGTTTCCTCGGTAACGGAACAGAGCCCTGGAAAGTCCCGACCCTTGCCGAGTTGCCGTCGATTACTCCGCGCATCGCGAAAGATCCGGCTACATTTAAACCATATAAACGAGATCCTCAGACACTTGCCCGTGAATGGGCTTTCCCGGGGATGGATGGATTTCAGCACAGGATCGGCGGATTGGAAAAGGATCCTAACGGGAACGTGAGTCACGATCCGGCTAACCATCAGCTGATGTGTGAAATCCGGCGCGATAAGGTAGACAGGGTGGTGGATATGGTCCCTGACGTAGAGGTTGTTGGAGAAACTTCGGGCGATCTACTGGTCGTTGGTTGGGGCGGTACGCTGGGTCATCTGGACACCGCTGTCCGTGAATTACTGGAGACCGGTGTCAAAGTCAGTCTTGCCCATTTTAATTATATCAAACCTCTGCCAGCTAATACAGCCACTGTGTTTGCGGGATTTAAGAAAATTGTCGTCTGCGAATTAAACCTCGGACAATTCGTCAGTTACCTTCGGGATAAATTGCCGGAATTCAAATACCATCAATTCAATAAGGTTCAGGGATTACCATTCACTATCCAGGAACTATCAGAAAACTTTGTAAAACTAATGGAGGAGTAATCATGCTGGAATCATTGAATTATACGCTTAAGGACTTCAAGAGTGAAAACGAAGTTAGATGGTGCCCCGGATGCGGTGACCATGCTGTATTGAATGGTATCCAGAAGGCCATGGCCAATCTGGGTATCCGTCACGAAGATTTTGCCGTCATATCAGGTATTGGATGCTCTTCGAGGTTCCCTTATTATATGAGTACCTATGGTTTTCATACCATTCACGGTAGGGCAGCGGCTATTGCCTCAGGTGTGAAATGCGCCAATCCGAAACTGACAGTATGGGAAATTACCGGAGACGGTGACGCACTTGCTATCGGCGGAAACCATTTTATTCACGCCATCCGCAGAAATATAGACCTCAATATCATCCTGTTTAACAATAAAATATACGGGTTAACCAAGGGGCAATATTCCCCGACTACCGATCGTGGTTTTGTTACCAAGACCTCGCCAATGGGTACCATTGAAGATCCTTTCGTACCCGGACAGCTCGTCCTGGGAGCAGGTGGAACCTTCTTTGCCCGTTGCGTCGACAACAACCTGAAGCATTCGCAGGAGGTCTTCGAGGAGGCCGCCAAATTTAAGGGAACCTCATTGGTCGAAGTACTTCAGAACTGCGTGATCTTCAATGATGGCGTTCATGAGGCAATTACGGATCCGAAAACAAGGGAAGAACATCAGATCTTCCTGAAGCATGGGGAACCGATGATATTTGGGAATAACCGAGATAAAGGTATTGTCCTGGATAAGAAAGGTAAACTTTGCGTCGTCAGGATTGGTGAGGATGGAGCGAAAATGGAAGACATTCTCGTGCATGACGCTTCAGACCAGGACGGATTCCTGCACCAGTCGCTTATTAACATGAAGTTGCCGGATTTTCCGGTGGCTATGGGAGTCATCCGGGCAGTACCATCCAAAGTGTACGACCAGGCGATGGTTGAGCAAATAGCCGAGGCGAAGGCAAAATCTAAGATTTCTTCGATGGATCAGTTGCTGCAGAGCGGCAATACCTGGACGGTGGAATAATTGGAAAATGGGTAGGTAGGAAGATGAGAACTGGGAAAATGTGGAAAATGGGAAAATGAGAGCGTAAGGGCAGCATAGTGCTCCTGCAGATTTGCAATCTGCAGGCAATAGTAATAAGTACTTTGGTTGTTTGAAATATTTGGCCTGTCGAAGGGACTCAATAATAAGAGAATAACAAAAGCGGCTGCCTTGATGATCGAGACAGCCGCTTTTGTTATTTATTCAGGCTACAGCAAAGTATATCCCTTGCGGTATTCGTAATGCATCATCTTGGTTGCCGCACCATCTTTGTCGTCGATGAAGACCTGTTTGATCGGATCCCATTTGATGGTTCTCCTTAACTGACACGCAATGTTGCCCAATGTGCAGACGGTGCAACTGCTGTGTCCAACCTCTACAGGAACTATTGGATCTCTATGTGCGCGAATGGCTTCCACGAAATCCAATTGGTGAGGTACATTTGTTTCGGCCGGACCATTTTCATCCTTTTTTGCCGGAGCTAATGTTGGATCTGAAGATTTGAAATAACCCCGTGCCACTTCAATCCAGCCTTTTGTTCCCCAAAATTTGACACCCTTCGTCTTCTTTTCATCAAAAGGTTCAGAGGTCATCACGACTCCATTAGCATATTTGAAAGTCATGTATTCAGTGCCATCCCCGATAGGTGAAATTTCGACCGGACCATTTTTGTCCATTCCCAGGCCCCATTGAGCGATGTCGAACATGTGAGCGCCCCAGTCGGTGGTGAATCCACCACCCATTTCAGTGTACCAGCGCCAGGCGCCCCACATCTTCTCTTTTACTTCAGGATCAATTGAAATAGGCGGATCGAGTTCGTGGTTGTAATGAATTTTTGCAGTCAGTGAGCCCAGCCACAAATCCCAGTTCAGATCTGCAGGTACCGGTTCAGCAGGCAGATTGTATGGTTTCGGAGGAGCGCCAACATAAGCATTTACCTTTTCGATTTTCCCGATGGCGCCTGACTGAACGAGCTTAACGGCATTCTGGAAATTTGGGGTAGATCTCTGCATGCTGCCAACAGCGAGAATGCGCTTATTCTCACGAACGCATTTGACAAGTTCCTGACCTTCTTTAATTGTAAATGTCAGCGGCTTTTCCAGATAGACCTCTTTACCTGCTTTCAGGGCTGCGATAGCTATTCTGGCATGAGAATGGTCCGGAACAGCAATCACTACTGCATTGATTTCCTTGATTTTTAGCAGATCTTCAAATTTTTCGAAAGTAACGACTTTGGAGGTAATGCCCTTTTTCGCATTGAATTCGTTCACCCGTTTTTCGAATCTTTTGCGCTTAATTCCATAGACGTCGCATCCTGCAAGGACTTCAACTCCTGGTACCTGGAGGAATCCGGTTAACAAGAACATGGATTGTTGGCCCATTCCGATGAAACCAAGTTTTACATCGGCAGGAGCAGGTGATGACACTGAAGAAGAGGCCGACAGGACCCCGGGCATTAATGCCAGTCCTGCAGCACCCATCATCGAGGTTCCAAAGAAGGAACGACGATTTAATTTTTTCCTGATATTTTCAGACATAATTAGAAATGGTGTTAAAAATTTCATTAAAAATAGCCAAATTTCATTATTAATTAATTCGAAAAACAGAACAATCCTAATTTCAATTATTATTCCCTAAAAAATGGCAGTCAGAATGTTTTCCGTGGAAGGAATGGGCTTGGCCGAAAGCAGATCTGGATAACATCACGTAACCTTTTAGAGGCATTGTGGTATAATGGATAATTAATTTACTACAAATGACTCAAGCAGCATCATCCAATCACCAAGTTCCCTTTGATATTTTCCTCGAAGATTTTCGCACCAAAAGCAGGCACGCTTATCGTGTCAGGGCCGATATTGATCAGTTAGCCACCAAAAGAGGAATGCCTCCCTTCGTGATGAGAGAGGTAATGTCGTGCAATCCATTGTCAATCAATATCCCTGAGGAATATGGTGGCAGGGGTGGTAAGGTAGAGGAGATGCTCGCGATGCTTTCGGCTGCCTCCTACGAATCACTGGCACTTTCCCTGACACTTGGTATTAATTCTGCACTTTTTCTGCAGCCGCTTGCAAAATACGGCACAGAGGAGGCAAAAAAGGCTGTATTTGAACGCTTTATGACTGCTCAGAACATGGGCGGGCTGATGATTACGGAGCCAGGTCATGGAAGTGATGCCTTGAATATGCAGACTTCCTTCACTTCTGATGGAGGCTTATATAATGTCAAGGGCACCAAACATTGGGCTGGACTCACAGGTTGGGCTGATTTCTGGTTACTAACGGCACGTGAGCAGCTGAAAAGTGGTGAATTGAAGCGGGATATTGACTTTTTTGTCTGCGACGTGAATCAGGATCGGCAGCAGATTGTTGTGGAAGAGTTTTTCGATAACCTGGGTCTCTATCAGATTCCTTACGGCCGAAATAGGATCGATGTGGATATTCCTTCTCTTTATCGTTTGCAGCCGCATTCGACCGGTATTAAGTTACTTCTGGATTTGCTTCATAGAAGTCGTCTGCAGTTTCCAGGTATGGCATTAGGTTTTATCCAACGGATGATGGATGAGGCGATTGCCCATACGCGCGAACGCTCGGTCTCAGGAAAAAGATTGATGGAATATGACCAGGTTCAGTACCGGCTTTCCGAACTTCAATCCTCTTTTACGGTTGCTTCGGCCATGTGCGCAAGTAGCAGTGAAAAGGCCGGAATCGAAAATGATCTCTCCATGAAAGGTCTGGAAGCCAACGCTGTTAAGAGTTATGTGACTGATCTGATGCAGAATGCTGCTCAATCGCTGGTGCAAATGGTAGGCGCAAAATCCTATCGGCTGAGTCATATTGGTGGGAGGGGGATTACCGATAGCCGTCCTTTCCAGATTTTTGAAGGATCCAATGACATGCTGTATTCCCAAATTTCGGATGCCATCGTCAAGCAGATGAAGCAATTGAAGGAATCGAATCTGTTTACTTTCCTGAATGGTCATGACTTGACCGCCAAGGCAACCGGATTTTTGAAGGAACTGCTCAATTTCAATGTCAATTTTGAAATGTCACAACGGAAGATGGTTGAGCTGGGACAGGCAGTTTCGCGGATTATTTCGATGCAGATGGTGATCGATCTGGGGGAGAAGGGATTCCGCAATGATCTGATAGAAAATAGCCTATCTGCCCTGAGGAAGGAGATTTCTGCCCTGGTCGGCCACTTTAACTTCACTGAGCAGTCGGGTCTGGTCGAAGATTATGGCGAGAACAGCACCTGGTTCGCTTTGGCAAGATAATTATTAGAAAGACATTTCACTTTTACCTAAATCCGTTGAAGTTGCCACTGCGATACCGCGTTGTTGTTTCTTGTTTACGGCGCAGTAGAAATGGTAGACTACTTCTTTCCATTTGATTACAAATGATTTATGTGCAAAAGTCTCATCGTAGGGTTCTGATGGGGAGATCAGGTCCTTGCCAACCCAGTCGGTCCAGTGAACCAGGTCGTAGGAACAGGCAAACCGGTTGAAGGCATTGGATTTTTCGGGGCTCCAGAAGGCACCAAAATAAAACATTGTCCAGACTTTCCCCATCTTCTGCAAATAGGCATCTCCGCTGATGCCCTTGTGATGATTGATCACCGGATCTTTCATGAAACGTTTCCAGTGAGTCATATCGTCCGACACTGCCATGCCGATCCTTTCGGCACCCCGTTTGGCATTGAGGCTATCCCCGTTAGCATTGTAAAACATGACAAAATCATGGCCGGTCAATCTTTGTTTGTCGCGGATAATGGTTGATTTGTACTGCGTGTGGTTTTCCCACCAGCGAACATCCTTGTCTGTACTTGCCAGGACGGGCCTTGACAAGTAACTCCATTCGTGCACTTTGGCCGGATCCTGGGTGGTGTTTGCTATTCCAATCGACAATAAACCAGCTTCGTACCCTTTTGTGTGACCGCCGATATAGGACATCCAGTACTTTCCATCATAGGTTGATAATTGATAGGATCCACCCCATTTGTAATCCTGCAAGGAAATATAACCTGCTTTTTGGTTCCAGTCCCACCGGGTGGTATCAGCAGAAAATGACATGATTCGACCCTGGTTTTTCCAATGCAGCAAATCGGCGCTTTCAGCCATCCAGGTCTCGTAACCGCGACCGTCAAATATCAGGTAATACATGATCCACTTGTTCTCTTTTCGGAAGATGCTTGGACAGTCCATCTTTTTGGAGTCGTTGGGTGGAACCATGACCAGTCCGTATTTAAAGGGAGTTTTGATCTCTTCGTATATCTGTTTCATGACTTTGCCTGGCACCGCTACTTGCTTCGAATTGTTACCCGCCTGCGAATGACTGACCAAGTTAGCTATCAATAGCATCGTTATAATGAGTTTTTTCACCTATAGATATTATTATATTTTTTTTGCCGGCATAGAAAATCCATTGAGGTTTCTTCCGGATAAGATTGTAATATTAAAAAAGATTTAGGATTTTACGGCAGGTTGTTTTATTAAGGAATTAACTGCCACGAAATATTCCCCTTATAATATTTTGATAAAAAATATGTTTTAGAATGAAAACGTTTACATTTGTCGGAAAGATTACTATTTTTGTTCATTCTGAGTTTCCAAATACTCATTTATAATATAGCAGATATGGCAGGAATGAGTGACGTTGCCAAACGGGCAGGAGTTTCTATAGCGACAGTTTCCAGGGTACTAAATAACAGCGAAAGCGTTAATGAAGCTACCCGGATGAAGATATTGAAAGTGATCAAAGAACTTAAATATCAGCCGAGTAGGGTAGCCAAAAGACTTCGTTCCAAGAGGGTGTCCAGTAACCTGTTGGGCGTATTAATTCCCGATATACAGAATCCTTTTTATGTGGATGTACTCAGAGGAATTGAGGATATAGCCTATAAAAACAATTATGCCATCATCATGTGCAACTACGGACAGGATGAAAAGAAGGAGATCATGTACCTCGATATCCTTCAGTCTGAGGCTATTGATGGACTCGTCGCAGCGCCTGTAAGCGAGAACGATCAGCGTTTGAAGAATATTGTTAAAAATGGATTTCCAGTTGTTTGTGTCGACCGTGGACTGGCGGGTATCGATGTTGACATTGTATGGGTTAACAATGAAGAGGGAGCCTTTGCAGCCGTTTCACATCTTGTAAAATCCAATTATAAGCGTATCGCCTATATTTCAGGACTTCCATCAATTCCTTCAAGCAAGATGCGGGAGGCTGGTTACCGCCGTGCCTTGAAGCCGAATAATCTTTTCGATCCCGCACTGATACGATGGGGGGATTCTTCTTATGAAAGTGGTGTCAACCTTTGCGCCGAATTGCTCGATTTGCCCAATCCGCCTGACGCCTTATTTACCGGGAATAACCTTATTACACTCGGAGCGCTTGAAACCATTCATAAGCGCGGTAAGCTGATCCCAGCTGAAATTGCAATAGTGGGTTTCGACGATATGTTCTGGTCCAGTTCCCTCAATCCGCCACTTACCGCCGTCCGCCAGCCCGCTTATGAGATTGGGAAAAGGGCCGGAGAGCTCCTTATACAAAGAATTTCTGATCCACTCAGGCCCTGTATCCAGATGACCCTGAACGCTGAGTTGATGATCAGAAGTTCCTGCTGATTGTCCGAAAATGAACCTTCCATAGGGCTGAAATGAAGCGATAACTATGGATATTATGAAATATGTAAACGATTACAAGCGTGTAAATACGTGATAACCATGAATAACCACTTAGGTAGCGACAAGGTAATTGTTCCGATGGTGAGTCCTTTCAATAAAGACTATACTATTGACAGAGAATCAGTTGCGCGAATTTGTGAAAATTTCATCTCATCGGGAGTTTCGGTTTTTGCCTTGGGAACTACAGGAGAGGGGGATTCCATGTATGCCAACCAAAAGGATACTTTGCTGAAATGTGTGGTGAATGAAGCAAAAGGCAAGATAAAAATCTATGCAGGATTAACCGGAAACTCCCTTCATCAGTCGATGGAGGATGCCCTGAAATACACTGACTTCGGCGCCGACTTCCTGGTTTCCAAATTGCCTTCTTATTATCCGATAGCGGAGGATCAGATGATGAGTTACTTTGAAACGCTCGCCGACTCGGTGAAGATCCCACTCTATATTTATAACATACCATCCACTACACATCATTCGATACCCCTGACTGTACTGGAAAAACTGAGTCATCATCCTCAAATTGCAGGCACCAAAGATTCGGAGAGGGATCTGGCCCGTCTGGATGAATCGATACGTCTTTGGAGAAACAGGGAAGATTTCGAGCTGTTGATTGGCTGGGCTGCCATGTCGGTCTACGGACTAACCAAAGGAGCTCACGGGATTGTACCAAGTACAGCCAACCTTACAACCGAACCCTATGTCCGGATGCTGGAAAGTGTTCGGATAGGAGACGAGGAAGGCGCCCTTCTTTGGCAGGATGTTAGCGATAGAATGTCTGGGCTTTACCAACAGGGTAAGAATTTAAGTCAATCCATTCCTGCCCTGAAAATTCTGATGAAGATGAAAAATCTCTGCGGCGCTGAGGTGCTTCCACCCATGCAGACCATGTCTGCGG
The DNA here is from genome assembly GCA_037137375.1 of Prolixibacteraceae bacterium. Lineage (GTDB taxonomy): Bacteria > Bacteroidota > Bacteroidia > Bacteroidales > Prolixibacteraceae > CAINVV01. The sequence continues at coordinate 113,711 of JBAXKJ010000007.1, read as the reverse complement.
AGGCTGAGAAACAGTTTTTATTGATGACTCAAAGTGATCTGAAAAATATTTCCAATGACTGAGAATCGAAAATATTTACCTTCTCTGGCGATCACCATGGGCGATCCGGCGGGTATCGGACCGGAAATAGCGGCAAAAGTATTTGCGACGGAAGGACTTTACCAAATTTGTCGACCCCTGCTGGTAGGTAATGCAATTATTCTTCAGGAAGCTCAAAAAATTTCAGGAACGGAGCTAAATGTCAATCCGGTGAAAACCGTTAAGGAGGCCAAGTTTCAATATGGCACGATTGATCTGCTGGATCTTCCGATGGATCATCCCGAAACTCTCGAATACGGCAAGATATCGGTCACAGCCGGTGATATTGCTTTTAGATGTGTGACAAAGGCAATCGAAATGGCTATAGCCGGCGAGGTGGACGGCACCGTTACGAATCCAATCAACAAGTCGGCCATTAATGCCGCGGGTCACCATTTTTCAGGACATACAGAAATTTATGCGCACTATACGAATAGTCCGAAATATGCCATGTTGCTGGCCGATGAGAAGATTAAAGTCATTCATGTCAGCACGCATGTTTCGTTGCGCAAGGCCTGTGACCTTGTCAAAAAGGCCAGGGTACTGGAGACGATTCAATTGATGAACGAAGGATTGAAAATGATTGGCATTGAATATCCCCGTATTGGGGTGGCCGGTTTAAATCCTCATGCCGGCGATGAAGGATTATTCGGTGATGAAGAGAGGTTAGAGATCGCCCCGGCCATTTTGGCTGCGCAGCAGAGCGGCATTTCCGTTGAAGGGCCATTCCCTCCGGACACCTTGTTCGCGTTGGCCAGTGGAGGGCGTTTCGATGGCTGTGTAGCCATGTACCACGATCAGGGGCATATTCCTTTCAAACTTGCCGGCTTCGTTTGGGATCAGGAATCCGGATCCATGAAGAGTGTAAAAGGTGTAAATATCACCCTTGGACTGCCCATCATCAGGACCTCGGTTGATCATGGCACCGCCTTTGAAATCGCGGGGAAAGGAATTGCCAGTCCTGATGCCTTAATTTGTGCCGTGGATTATGCGGTGCGATTGTATCATTCAAAATATTAAGAAAATGATTGCTGTAATAGCGGATGATTTTACCGGAGCTGCGGAGATAGGAGGCGTGGGGGTCAGATATGGCCTCCGGGTTCTGATCGAAACAGTCGTCAATGGAGTTTATGATGTTGATTTGTTGGTAATTGCGACTGATACCAGATCCATGGGTGCTGTTGAGGCTTCCAGTCATGTGACCACCATTATGATGCAGCTGATGAAGCTTAATCCGGAATTCATCTATAAAAAGATTGATTCGGTTCTGCGCGGTCATGTGGCCGAAGAACTGGAGGCGATGATGCTGCAAATGGGCAGAAAAAAGGCCCTGGTAGTCGCGCCTAATCCTTTGGTTGGTAGAAAGATTGAGGATGGAACCTACTTTGTTGATGGCGTGCCGCTGGATCAGACATTTTTTACCGGTGATCCGGATTTTCCGGTCCGCTCTGCAAGGGTGATGGAGATTATTCAATCAAATACTTTCCCTGTTTATTCCCTCGATTTGTTAAATGATATACCCTCTACAGGCATTTTCATGGCCAATGTCATTAACCACGGGGAGTTAAAGAAATGGGCGGAAAAAATTGATAATGAAGTGATTGTAGCAGGAGGTTCGGGCTTTTTTGATGCCATACTTGAGACAAAATTTCAGTTTAGTATTTCCGCTAACCAGCCTGAATTCTCTTTCGGTGAAAACTCCCTTTTTATCTTCGGAAGCCTTTTCCCGAAGAGTCAGTCATTGTTGAAAAAATTTGACAACAAGAACATGCTAAGGAGTAATATGCCGGAGAGCATATATTACTCAAACGAACTTGCAGAAGCATTGGTAGAGGAGTGGGCCATCGAGGTAGCCGACAAATTGCAGGAAGGCTTTAGTGTAATGGTTACCATCGATTATCCACCTTCGGGAGAGGAAGGATTATCTTGCAGGATAAGGGAATGTATTGGTCAACTGGTCGCCCGTATAGCCGACAGGTTCGAACTTACTGATCTTTTTATTGAAGGAGGGGCTACGACGTCGATGGTCTTAAAATATTTGGAAATTACCAAACTCGAGCCATTTTATGAGGCTGATTTTGGGGTCATTCAGATGAGACCGGAAGGTTTTCCGGGATTGTGCATTACTACCAAACCGGGCAGTTACCAATGGCCTGAGAATCTGGAATTCTAAAACTATCCAACCACTAAACAAAAGATGATGGCACAATCGAATTCCTTGCATTACGTTGATTTTCTGATAATTATTACATCATTGATTGTTACCTTATTCTTCGGATTATGGTTTGCCAAACGCCAGAAGACGACCAGTAATTATTTCATTGCGAGTGGAAAACTCCCTTCCTGGGCCATTGGCATTTCGATTCTTGCCACCCTGATCAGCAGTATAACTTTTTTGGCTTACCCGGGTTCAGGGTACGCATCGAACTGGCTATTGCTGGTACAAGGATTAATGGTGCCAATCGTGCTGATTTTCTTTGTTTCATTCATTGTTCCCTTGTTCAGGAAAGTGATCAAACTGAGCGCTTATGAATATTTTGAACGCAGGTTTGGCTTTTTTGCCAGAATGTACAGCTCGATTAGTTTTGCCTTGAACCATTTTTCGAAAATGGGAACGGTTTTTTATCTGCTTGCCCTGGCCCTTTCCAAGATGATGGGAGTCGACACTGTCACACTCATCTGGATTGTGGGCGCGGTTGTTATTTTTGTTACCCTCATGGGAGGAATGGAAGCGATTGTATGGCTGGATGTCATGCAGGGGACCTTACTTATTGCCGGAGGATTGATCTCACTGATTCTTATTTTATTCTCTACGGAAGGCGGTCCTTCCGCTATCTGGAAGGTGGCCAGCGAGAACGGCCACATCGGGTTTGGACCCTTCGACTGGAACTTTGTCAACCTTACCTTTATCGTGATGGTCCTGAATGGGATATTTTACGCGATCCAGAAATATGGCACCGATCAGACGATCGTACAAAGATATTTGACCGCCAAATCGGATAAAGATGCGATAAAGGCTTCCTTAATTGGGGTTTCTCTCAGTGTGCCGGTCTGGGCCATGTTTATGTTCATCGGGACCGCACTTTTTTCTTATTATAAGATTTCAGGAGACCCTCTTCCAGCAGGTATAAAGTCTGATGCAGTATTTCCTTTTTTCATCATGACCAAGCTTCCGGTTGGGGTGGTTGGTTTCGTGATTTCAGCACTGATTGCGACGGCCATCTCTTCCCTGAATGCCGATTTGAACTGCTTGTCAGCCATTTGCACAGCTGACTATTACAGCAGGCTCAGACCCAAAAGCACAGACAAGCTCAAGATGATTTTTAGTAAAATCTTCGTTGTACTTGCAGGTTTGGGAGCAATAGCCATCGCGCTTATTTATGTCAAGGTTGGTTCAAACGGAGTATTGGACACCATCTTTGCGCTTTATGCAATTTTCTCAGGGGGGATTGCCGGAATGTTCCTTCTCGGAATATTTACGCAAAGGGCAAATAAATATGGACTCTATTTTGGTATCGCCGCGAGTGTTTTGTTTACTGCTTACGCCCTGTTGACCTCCACTCCGGTTTCTTTCGGAGGTAAGTCCGGGCTACTTTTGGATTTTGGAAGCCTAAATTTCGCGCATCATAAGTACATGATTGGTGTATACAGTCATCTATTGCTTTTTGGTATTGGTTACCTGGCCAGTCTCTTCTTTTCCAGCGACAAGGAGACAAGATCGCTCACTTATTACGGATATCTGGACCTGAAAAGACAGCAGCGTAATTAATTTTGCGTTAAAATGAAAAAAATGTGAGTTTAAGTTAAAATAAAATTGTAAATTTGAGGACACATTTTATTAAATGTAAACGTTACCATTATTATAAATAACAGTAAACCAGTAAGCTTATTAATTATTATTATCCTTATTTATGGGTTATATATGAAAACGATAACAGTGAAAATCAAACCTTAATAAACAATTCAATATGAAAAAAAAGCTTGGAAAATTATCATTAATACCATGGTTCGGCCTGTTTTCCGGTCTGGTGAGAATGAATCTGTTGCTTCTTCTGGGACTTTTTATCGTAGGGACGAGTCAGTTGACTTATTCCCAAACCAGTGGTGCTAGATTGACGGGTACGGTTAAGGATCAGGCTGGAGCGCCTATTCCCGGCGTTACGGTATTACTTAAGGGAGCAACGGTAGGAACTATTACCAACAACGACGGGATCTATACCTTTGATTCTCCAAAGACGGCCGGTACCCTGGTTTTCTCTTTTATTGGTATGAAGAAGGAGGAAGTACCCTTCGAAGGAAAATCAACCATAGATGTGGTACTCGTTTCCACGACGATTGATCTGGAGGAAATTGTGGCTGTTGGTTATGGTACCCAACGCATTAAAAATGTTACCGGTGCAATCGGATCCATTAATACGAAGGACATCGTCGATTTGCCCACCAGTAACCTGGCTTCATCACTGCAGGGTACCGTCAACGGGCTTTCCGTTTCGGGCGGTCAGGCACGTCCTGGTGTAGGTGCTTCATTAACCGTCCGCACTCCTTATTCTTTATCTAAAGTCGGTGGAAATACGAGTCCACTGTATGTTATCGACGATTTCATCGCAGATGAAACTGCCTTCAATAATTTGGATGCTAATGAGATAGAACAAATCTCAGTATTGAAAGATGCTTCCGCTGCTATTTATGGGGCACGTTCCTCTCAGGGAGCAATCCTGGTAAGGACAAAACGTGGCGCCGAAGGGAAACCGAAAATTTCCATCAGCAGTCAGTATGGAACGAACGACAAAGTATCTTCACCAGACATGTTGAGTGCCTATGAATATGGCGTTTTCTACAACCGGTACATGGGAATAAGCGGAAAGAACGTGACTTCGAGTCCGGTGACATCCTTCTTCCAGCCAGACGAGCTGGAAACGATGAAAGGTTTGAATTATAACTGGCTGGACGATGTCTGGAAACCAAACTCTTCTATCAAACAGAACGTCAATCTTAGTGGCGGGGGCAGCAATGCGACCTATTTTGCGAGTGTTTCCTATTTCAAACAGGATGGTAACCTGAGTACCCTGGATTATAGCAGATGGAACTTCCGGGCCGGTGCTGATATCAAAGTGGCCAACCATTTAAAAATTGGGTTACAGGTTGCAGGCGATTATGGCGAGAAAAAACAGACCTTCAATAAGATCGGTGGCGAAATTGATGAGAATGATTACCTCTCCTTGCTTACAACTCCCGGCTATTTACCTGCTTACGTCAATGGTTTGCCGATTCTTCGCTATGGTCCGCTGAATAAAAGAACGGATAACGACATCATCTATTACAACTATTATGAAGTTGAAAGACTCGCCAACCTCAAGACCAACAATCCGGCTGAAATACGAATCAACACCGTGGCTGAATATGATTTTGGATGGAGTAAAATATTGAAAGGCCTTAAATTCAAAGTGGCTTATTCAAAGGGTATTACGACCAATTTGTACAATCAACTTGGTTCGTCTTATACCGGATATTATTTTACTTCACGTTCCGGCAGCGGAAACCACTTATATGAAGGGGACCTGACCAGTTCGGCCAAGACCTTCGCAGTAAAAAATGGAAACCGATTGCTTCGCGATGGCGACAGAGGCGATTCTTATCAGCTGAATATGAACGCTATGTACGAACGCACATTTGGAAAACATAATTTGAGTGCGCTCTTCTCGGTAGAAAAATCCGAATCATCCTACGAGAAAGTTCGTTATTACAAGGACGACGTTTTGTCGTTTACCAACGGACAGTCCAACACTGCAACAGGTGCCGCGGATGGCGAAACAACCCGTACAGAGGCAGGCATGCTCTCTTATATCGGCAGGTTAGATTATTCCTATGCCGATAAATATCTTTTCGAATTTCTCTTCCGCTCGGATGCTTCCACAAAATTTGCCCCGGTGAATTATTGGGGAACGTTCCCTTCGTTTTCTGCCGGCTGGGTAGTCTCTCAGGAACCTTTCTTCAAGAACAAAATTAATTGGATGGAATATCTGAAAGTCCGGGCATCACTTGGTTTTCTGGGTAAAGACAACACCGGTGCCTGGCAGTGGCGTCAACGTTATACCTATCAAACCAACAAAGGAGCTGTGTTTGGTACCAATGCCGCGGCCAATGTAGGCTGGGGACTGAAAATGGAAGCGGCACCAAACTTCAATGCCACCTGGGACAATACGACCAAACTGAACCTTGGACTAGATACTAAATTCTTGAAAAACAGGCTTTCTGCGACCTTTGATGCTTTCTTCGACCGAAATACAAACCTGCTGGTTCGCCGCGACGCGCTGGTACCTGTAACCATTGGTGGGGCGATGGCCGAAGAAAATTTTGACGCCATCGACGCATACGGTATTGAGTTATCACTCAGCTGGAGGGATAAAATAGGGAAGGACCTCAACTATTATGTGAAGCTGAATACCGGATTAAATAACGCAAAATACCGGAAGAAAGACTGGCCTCAGATATTGGATTATAATGACGTTTATCCAAACGGCCCTGTCGACATGGGCGCATGGGGTTATAACTGCATCGGGATGTTCCGCTCACAAGCCGACATCGACAATTATGTGAAAACCTATCACATCACCAAGGTTTTTGAGACCGATATCAGCCAACTTAAGCCTGGTATGCTTTACTACCGTGATGTTCGCGGAACGATGAATCCCGATGGAAGCTACCAGGCTCCGGATGGTATTATCGATGACAAGGACATGATCCGGTTATCGAAGAAGAGCAGCAATCCTTACGGTTTCTCCCTAAATTTCGGAGGTGACTGGAAGGGAATCAGCTTAAACGCACTCATCAGCGCTTCGTGGGGCGGTTTTTCAGAAGTACCATCCAGTGCGAGGTATGTCACTGCCAATCAGGCCGATTATATGAATGTTCCTAAGTTTTGGAATGATATGTTTACGCTGCCAACACTCGATGCAGGCGGTAAAGAAGTAGCCGGATCAGGCAATATCACCGCCAAATATCCGAATATGTATTGGAACGCCTTCAACAATGTGACCTCAGATTTCTGGCAGATCAGTTCGTTCAGAATGGCATTGAGAAATATGACCATCGGATACTCGCTTCCACAGAAACAGGTCAGACAAATTGGTATAGATGCCTGCCGTTTCACCCTGACAGGAATGAACCTTCTCAATTTCAATAATCCACTGCCAGATAAATTCATGGACATCAACAGCAGTTATGGTTCCTTCCCTAATCTGAGAAGCATTACACTTGGACTCAATCTATCATTCTAAACATTAACGGCATATTACCATGAAAAACTTAACATACAAAATTAGCATATTGTGCCTGGTGCTTGTGACAATCACCTCAAGTTGCAGTGATCAGTTTCTCATCGATAAGAAGGACTTTTCAGGTTTCAATGAGGAAATTTACAACGATGTACTGACGGCCCAGGCAAAAGTCGATTATTTATATTATTTGTGTCTTCCGACTGCAACTTATGGAGCGCCTGATACTTATAGTAAATCTACCGAAGAATATCCCGGCTCGACCACTTATAACCAGCTCACAGAAAAGACTTCGAACGATATCGATGATGAATTCTTTAAGAGTCAGGCCGGAGGCCCATATGCATTCATCCGCGAATGCAATATTTTCCTCGACAACATCGACAAGGGAACTCTGAAAGAGGAACAAAAAACTACCATGAAGGGTGAAGTCTATTTCTGGCGTGCCTGGAACTACTTCAATCTGGTTCGTTTCTACGGAGGGGTACCGATTGTATTGACTGCTCAAAACGCGATTCTGGGAGATACCGATCCGAATCAAACTGATCTGGTTGTTCAGAGAAGTTCGACCGCTGATTGTATCAAGCAAATTACCAGTGACCTGGATAAGGCCATCGCATTATTGCCCGGTAAATGGGCCGATTCAAACTGGGGACGCATCACTTCCGGTGCTGCCGCAGCCTTGAAGGGCAGGGTTCTCCTGACTTATGCGAGTCCGCAGTTTAACAGAACAATGGATGTTGCAAGATGGCAGTCAGCTTATGATGCCAACAAGACTGCCAGGGATTTACTCGTGCAAAACGGTTTTGGACTGGTAAGCGCTAATACCCTGAGAGCCAAGGATTGGGAGAAGATGTTCGTTACCGCCAAGACTTCAGAGGCCGTGATGACTGTTCTCAATAACAACGTTACCACTGATTCCTACAAGAAGAACAACGGCTGGGAAAATGCTGCGCGCCCGAAAGAACTCCAGGGTGGCGGCGGATATGGTGCAACTGCCGAATTGCTGGATATATTTCCTATGGCCGATGGAAAACGTCCGGGTCAGAGCAAGACCTATACTTATGATCCGCTCAAATTCTACAAAGACCGCGATCCACGTTTCTACCGGACATTCGCCTTCAATGGTGGTGTTTGGCCATATGGATTAAACACGACTTACACCATCTGGACCTACCAATGGTTTAAGGATCAGGCATCGGTTACCAATGCAATAAACGTGGAGGGTTCTGGTTTTGCGGAATATGCGGGTCACGTCAATACCGGCATCTATATCAGGAAGAGATCTGATCCTGCTGCCGGCTTCACGGATGTGGACAAATTTGCCCGTTCGGCTTCTCCTTTTATTGAGATCCGCTTCGCCGAAGTATTGCTGAACCTGGCAGAATCAGCTGCCGGTATCGGCCGCATCGGTCTTGCCGATGAAGGCTATCAGGGATTGATTGCCCTGCGTTCCAGGGTGGGAATTCCTGCCGGAAGTGATGGATATTATGGAATTCCCTCGGGACTGGATAAATACGGATTGTTTAGGGAAATCCTGTACGAAAGACAGATAGAACTCGCTTACGAAGGGAAAAGATTCTGGGATATGAGGAGATGGATGCTTTGGCTGGACGATCCGGCAGATCAGAATACGACCTGTGCCCAGTTGGGTGTGGCTCCAATGAACGGTACCCGCCGCCATGGTATTATCCTCGCAGTGAAGCCGGCAGTTTATACAGCCAGCAGTTCGGGTCTCGCCAATGACATCTTTAATCCGCTGAGCGCAAAATACAATGCGACCAAGGTAACACGGACCGGTATTGCGCTGAATCCGGATGATTCGGACGCTAATTTCGCGGCCCAAATCACCAAACTGGATGCTTTCTATGATGCTAATCTACAAAGGGTTACTACAAATTTTATCGATCCAACGAGCGCCCCGTTATTTAGCACTACCTATAGAAGCAAATACAATTTCCTGGGTATCAAACAAAGCGTGCTGAAACAGTCGCCTTATCTCTTCCAAACCAAAGGATGGGATGATTATTATGGCGTAACCGGTACCTTCGATCCATTAAAATAGGTTCACTTGCAGAAAGGGAAAGCTCAGGTGTTGACTCCCTTTTTTAGGTTGATTTTAAGACACCTGAATAACGAGCATTTAATTATTATCCCATGACGAAGTATTTCAGATTTACCGCCTTAACCGCCTTATTGGTATTAAATTTCTTTTTTGTGAAGGCGCAATACCCGACCATTCCGGCCGATGTGCAGGCTGCCAGTGACAAACTGTTGGAAGAGACCCAGCGACATTCGGATGCTGCCTGGAAGATCGCTTATCCGATCGTCCTCGCAGAAGCCGAACATGGCCGTCCCTATATTCCGTGGGCGGCGCGTCCCGTGGATCTGCCACAGGCTGAAATACCCGCTTTCCCCGGAGCCATGGGTGGTGGAGAATTCTCTTTAGGTGGCAGAGGTGGTAAGACGATTATCGTCACTTCTCTGGCAGACGACGGTCCGGGTACGCTTCGCGAAGCCTGCGAAAAAGGTGGCGCAAGGATCATTGTGTTCAATATCTCGGGAATCATCCGGCTGAAATCGCCGCTCATTATCAGGGCTCCCTATATTACCATTGCCGGTCAGACGGCTCCCGGCGACGGCATTTGTGTGGCTGGCGAAACTGTTTGGATCAACACGCACGACGTGGTAATTCGCCATATGCGTTTCCGCCGGGGTGAGACCTGGGTGGGCCGACGCGACGATTCCATTGGCGGAAATCCTGTTGGAAACATCCTGATCGACCATGTCTCCGCCAGCTGGGGGCTCGACGAAAATATGTCTATTTATCGCCACATGTACAACGATAGTACCAGTAAGGCAGAAGCCAAACTGCCTACCGTGAATATCACGATTCAAAATTCGATCTTCGCGGAGGCATTGGACACCTGGAACCATTCTTTCGGTAGCACGCTCGGTGGGGAGAACTGTAGTTTTATGAGAAACCTTTGGGCCGACAATGCCGGAAGAAATCCATCTATCGGCTGGAATGGTGTATTTAATTTTGCTAATAATGTTGTATTCAACTGGGTACACAGATCGACAGACGGTGGCGACTACACAGCCATGTATAATATCATCAATAATTATTATAAACCAGGTCCATCGACGCCTGTCAATACTTCGATCGGTCACCGGATTTTGAAACCGGAATCTGGTAGAAGTAAGTTGGGACATCTGGTCTTCGGACGCGCCTATGTCAACGGCAATATCGTCGAGGGCAATGAGCAGGTCACCAAAGACAACTGGAATGGCGGTGTGCAGGTGGAAGATCTGCCGGACGCAGGAAAATATATGGCCGCCATGAAATGGACCAAACCGCTGCCGATGCCTGCATTCCCAATCATGACGGCTCAGGAATCATTCGGTTTTGTGCTGGAAAATGCCGGTGCGACTTTACCCAAAAGGGATGCCATCGACCTCCGGATTACGGAACAAGTACGCACCGGTGTGATTAAATATATTGAAAATGTGAACCTCGATAATGTGCCAAAATTTAAGGTCCGTCGACTGCCTGTTGATTCCTATAAGAAAGGCATCATCACCGATATTGCCCAGGTTGGGGGTTATCCGGAGTACAAAAGTACTGAGCCTCTGAAGGATACCGATAAGGACGGAATGCCGGATGAGTGGGAGATCAAATATAAGCTGAATCCAGCAGACGCTTCGGATGCCGTGCTCGATTGCAACGGTGATGGCTATACGAATATTGAGAAATACATCAACGGCATCGATCCGAAGAAAAAAGTCGACTGGAAAGATCCGAAAAACAATTTCGACACCCTGTCCCCGTCAAGGAAAGCCAAATGAGATTAATCTGCCTGATATTGGTTGTAATGTGCTCGCTGACTGTCTTTTCTCAAACTCAGGAGGAGAAAGAGGCAGCCTATGCCAAGACTATCCTGGTAAGGGCGGAGAAGATTGTAGTACCCCTGGGTATTTCTGATTCTGCTAAAGCACTAAGGGTGAGGGATTTGATCATGCAACAATACAGGAGTCTGAACGAGGTCTATTCTGAGCGCGACAAGAAAATGGCAAAGGCCAAGGAGTTGAAGCAAACGAATAAGGAATTGGCTCAACAACTGGTTATTAATGCTGAAAATGAGGTGGATGCGCGGCTCTACAACCTGCATTTCGAGTACCTTTCCAAGCTGATGCCTTACCTTTCTACGACTCAGATTGATCAAGTTAAGGATGGCATGACTTATGGGATTCTTGAACTTACTTATAAAGGATATCTGTCAATGATTCAGAATCTTACAGAAGAGCAAAAGCTACAAATCAGGGCATGGTTGACGGAGGCGCGGGAACATGCCATGGATGCAGGATCTTCTGATGAGAAGCATAAATGGTTTGGAAAATACAAAGGACGGATCAACAACTGGCTTTCGGCTGCAGGTTATGATTTGAAAAAGGAAGGCGAAGATTGGCAGAAAAGAATTAAATTGGAGGAAAATAAATCCAAATAATGACATTAAAATGATTTTTAGTAGTTCGCCAGGCTTAATCAGAAATCCGGTGTATTTTCGTTCTGTATTTTGTATGTTTCTGGTTATTAGCTTGATATCCGGGAGGCCTACTCTTGCGGTAATTGCCCCTAAAGAAAAACCTGTACTTCCTATTTCCGTTGGATCTGATGGTCATTTGACCTATGCTGCAGATGCACGCGGTGACCGTGTTCCTGATTTTTCCTATTGTGGCTACCTGGCGGGAGCGCAATCTTTGCCTTTTGTTGCTGTGCGCGTGGTGGTACCTGCGGTTGCAGGAGACGCGACGAACAGGATTCAGTCGGCGTTGGATTATGTTGCCTCACTTCCTTTGAACCCGAATGGTTTCCGGGGGGCGGTCTTATTGGGTCCTGGTGTTCACTCAGTTGAGGGAGAGCTGGTCATTAGGGCATCAGGTATTGTGCTTCGTGGTAGCGGTATTGGTACTGGTATTGCCAAAGGTAATGGTGGAACAGTTTTGCTTGCAGCGGGCCGGGATCGCAGGAATTTCATCACTATTTCAGGGATCAATGATAGGTCCTGTTCCGCTGAATTAAAGATTGCAGATCCTTATGTTCCGGTTAACGCCATGCAATTCCATGTGTCCGGTTCTGGTTTCAAATCAGGTGACCGTGTCCGTATTCGCCGGCCTTCCACGGTTGGCTGGATCAAAACACTTGGTTGTGATCATTTTGGTGGTGGCATTACTGCGCTCGGCTGGAAACCAGGAGAAAGAGACCTGTTTTGGGACAGGAATATCACTTCCGTGGAAGGTTCATTGGTCAAAATTGATGCTCCACTCACGACGGCATTGGATTCGTCTTTTGGTGGAGGAACCATATCTTTGGTAAAATGGCCGGGCCGTATCGACCAGGCTGGAATAGAGAATATGCTGATCCGCTCGTCATGGGATACTAATAATCCAAAAGATGAAGCCCATAGCTGGATGGCTGTAGTCATCCAAAATGCACTGAATATTTGGGTTAGACAAGTTGATTTCGAACATTTCGCGGGGTCCGCGGTAGCAGTTTATGAGACGGCAAGGCAGGTGACGGTCGAGGATTGCAGGTCTTTTGCACCCGTTTCTGAAATCGGAGGACAGAGACGTAATACTTTCTTTACCAATGGGCAGCAGACGCTTTTCCTTCGTTGTTTTGCAGAATATGGTTATCACGATTTTGCTGCGGGATTCTGTGCTGCCGGACCGAATGCGTTTGTACAATGCGAGTCGAAACTACCCTATAGTTTTAGCGGAACAATAGACAGCTGGGCTTCAGGGGTACTTTTTGATGTGGTGAATGTCGACGGACAGACATTGTCTTTTGTGAACCGCGGAATGGATGGTCAGGGTGCCGGTTGGAGCGCTGCCAATAGCGTCTTCTGGCAATGTTCTGCTGCCCGGGTGGATTGTTTCCGTCCGCCCACAGCCAATAACTGGGCATTTGGGATTTGGGCCCAGTTTTCGGGTGATGGATACTGGTCTGATTCCAACAATCACATTCGGCCGGTTAGTCTCTATTTTGCGCAATTATCGGAAAGGTTGAGCCAGACTGAAAATGCATCGATTGCCGAAGTTCAAAAAATTGTCACCAAACCTATTGGCAAAACCTCCGGCATAAAGGGTAATAAAAAGGATCCTTTTCCGAAAGGAAATCATGACCGCACCAATGAATCGCCTCTGAAAGAAAACCCAAAACGTGACATGGATATTGAATCGCAATTGCTGCCTGTAGAAACCGAAGCTTCGAGCAGTCCATCAGTCGAAGTGGCGGCTCAGCTCAATGCCAAATCCTTTCAACCACCTGTGCAACTGCGCGACTGGATCGGTTGGGCGGCCAACCGCAATCCGATATCAATTGAAGTAGCGGCAGGTGTAAAAACAATAGATCAGATTGGCATCAAGAAATACTTGACTCCGTCTGCCGGTCCGGCCATGCACCTTTTAAACGGATGGCTGGTGCGGGGCTCAGGGGTTTTCACGGGCAAAAAGCATTCCGTACCCTGGTGGAATACCAATCCGATACCTGCTGTCACGCGTTTCGTACCTGGCCGCACGGGCAAGATTTATACCGATGATTTGAATGAAATGACGGACTGGATGCAGTCGCAGAACATCGTTTCACTGGAACAGAATTACGGTCTGTGGTATGACCGTCGACGGGATGATCATGAGCGCATCCGTCGAATGGATGGGGATGTTTGGCCCCCATTTTACGAGTTGCCATTCGCCCGCAGCGGAAAGGAAACAGCCTGGGATGGTCTCAGTAAATATGACCTGACTAAATACAACGAATGGTATTGGTCAAGATTAAAGAATTTCGCCGATCTGGCCGATCAGAAAGGGCTGGTTCTGGTGAATCAAAACTATTTTCAGCACAATATCATTGAAGCCGGTGCCCACTGGGCTGATTTCCCCTGGCGCGCTGCGAATAATATCAACAATACTGGTTTCCCTGAACCCCCGCCTTATGCCGGCGACAAACGCATTTTTCAGGCAGAACTTTTCTATGATGTGAACCATCCGGTCAGGAGACCGCTTCACGAAGCTTTTATCAGGAAAAACCAGGAGAATTTCAGCGAAAATAGTGGTGTGATTCAATACATCGGGGAAGAATTTACAGGGCCTTTTCATTTTGTGAGGTTCTGGTTGGAGACAGTGGCAAAGTGGAGGGTTGAGACAGGGAAGAAGGCCTTCATCGGACTGGCGGTTACAAAGGATGTGCAGGATTCCGTGCTGAATGATCCCAAACTCGCCGAGGTTGTTGATTTGATTGATATCCGGTACTGGTTTCCAAGGGAGGATGGCAGTCTTTATGCGCCTCTCGGGGGACAAAATCTCGCGCCAAGGCAGCATGCCAGACTCGTCAAGCCGGGCAAGAGCTCATTTGAGCAGGTGTACAGGATTGTACGGGAATATCATTCGAGGTTTCCTGGTAAGGCAGTGACTTACTCTGCAGAGGGGTACGAGAATTTTGCCTGGGCTGTTTTCATGGCTGGCGGATCCCTGGCAGCTATTCCAAAGATTAGCGTGAAGGGATTTCTCGAGAATGCATCCTCCATGAAAGTTGAGATCGGAAAGGGAGCTTACAAAATAGCCAACGAAAAGGGCGAATGCATCGTCTATTGCGGGAAGGGTGCGAACCCGGAAATCGACCTGACCGGTTTCCCCGGAAAGTTCAATTTGGTAAGAATTGACACTTCGAATGGCTCGGAGACAGGAAAGCGGGAGGCAATCAAAGGAGGTAAACCCCTGAATTTATTGGCAGACCCGGTAAAAGATGTAATTTTATGGATCAGGAAAGAGTGAAACCCTCATGGGCAATTGCTTCATAAGGCGATGTAAATAAGCCTGAGGGTTCCATACGGCCAATGAAAAACAAATTATTTTCGTGTAAAATATGACGGATATTAATGTGTTGAACAAAATAATTATTATGTCGCAAAAAATATTGTTTATTGCGGTATTACTTGTTATGAACTTTCCTGGCTTTGGCCAAAATAATATCCCTACCGCAAAAACCACAACCGCCTCAGAAGCTGCTTCCGACCAGGCGAAGAAGGTTTCAGAATGGGTCGCCGCACTCAATTTAAATGATGCTGCAAAGGCCGAAAGAGTGGCTAAAGTAATTGCTACCCACTTGGATGCTGTGCGCGACTGGCACAATGATCATCCATTTACTTTAGTCCCCGAAGGGATTAATCCAGCCAATGGAAGGCCACTCAATGAAATGGACCGTCAGTTTATAACAGATTCTACCTTGCCAAAAACAGTGCATGAACAATTGATGTCAGGATTAAGAAAGGATCTAACCGAAGAACAGGTCGAAATTATTCTGGATAAATATACAGTCGGCAAGGTTGCCTTTACGATACAGGGCTACAAGGCTATAGTTCCGGACCTGAAGCCGGAGGAAGAAGTATACCTTCTCGCCAGACTGAAGGAAGCGCGCGAGATGGCGGTCGACTATAAAAGCATGAAACTGATTTCGATGGTGTTCGAGATTTACAAGACGAAGTGTGAACAATTTCTGAATGAAAATGGCCGAAGTTGGAAAGCCCTTTATAAGGCCTACACGGACCAGATCAAAGCAAAAAAAGCGGAGGCTGCCAAAAATCCCAAATAACAATTTATATGAAGTATTCATTTAAGAATTATCTGATCGGTCTGCTGTTTATTTTCAGCGCCTGCCAGTGTACCGCCCAAACAACCAAATGGAAACAGGGAATTCTGGTCGATGAATTTATTTACACCGAGGCGCCTTATCCTTCCTGTCATGCCTCTACCATTGCGGAGACCCCTGCTGGCCTGGTCGCCGCCTGGTTTGGTGGTACGGCAGAACGCAATCCGGATGTAGGCATTTGGGTGAGCCGGTTCGAAAAAGGTAAATGGCTTCCTTCAGTCGAGGTTGTCAACGGCGTTCAGAACGAATCGCTGAGATACCCTACCTGGAATCCCGTGTTATTCCAGATTCCGAAGGGTGATCTGCTTCTTTTTTATAAGGTGGGACCTTCGCCTTCCGCCTGGTGGGGCATGGTGGTGAGATCCAAAGATCATGGAGTGACTTGGGGGAAACCGGAAGCCCTGCCAAATGGTAACATCGGTCCAGTGAAAAACAAACCGGTCCTTCTAAGCAACGGAACTCTTTTATGTCCGTCGAGTACCGAAGGCAAGGAAGGCTGGAGGGTGCATTTTGAAAGCACGGACAATTTCGGAATTAACTGGCAGCGGACAGGACCTATCAACGATGGAAAAACGATCAATGCCATACAGCCCAGTATTTTAACTTATCCTGATGGAAGATTGCAGGTTCTCTGCCGCAGCAGGAACAGGGCAATTGTTGAGTCATGGTCTAATGATAACGGAAAGACCTGGAGTCCTTTGACACCAACTTCCTTGCCTAACAATAATTCAGGTACGGATGCTGTTACCTTGAAGGATGGCCGTCAACTGTTGGTATACAACCATGTGCTGCCTCCTGAGGGAAGCGATAAAGGTGACAGAACACCACTCAATGTCTCCGTTTCGAAGGATGGAAAGATTTGGTTTGCTGCCCTTGTGCTGGAAGATTCGAAAATCAGTCAGTATTCCTATCCTGCTGTCATACAGACTTCTGATGGGTTGGTTCACATTGTCTATACCTGGCGCCGGGAAAGAATCAAACATGTAGTTGTCGACCCGTCCAAATTGGTTTTAAGCGAGATCAAAAAGGGCGTCTGGCCGGAATAAATTCGGTGACTTCCTGTTAGTCAAGCTCATTATTTACAGCTCAAAATATAGATTGTTAAGCTTATAATCTATTAATCAAATTATTAAATAGTTTAACCTTTTTGTTCGGGATTAATTCATTTAATTGTGATTTTTTTGCTTGAATCTTCATCATTTCTTCATAATCGGAATCGTAGGTTTGATACGGCTAGTTTTTTGTACAGTCTCCTTTCACCCAATGAAAGGACTTTCGGTTTGATTTAGGTTAGGTTAGGTAAAGTGGAGAGGTTTTAGGACCTCTCTTCTTTTTTTACTGCTTTCTCAGCTAAATCACTAATAATCCTGTACCAAAACTTCTGTGGGGATGTTTAAATCCCGGTTCAAACGTCGAATCATGTCCAACGATAGTTTTCGTTTCTTGTTGAGTACTTCTGTTACACGACTCCTAAATCCCAAAACTTTAGCTAAATCTTTGGGTTTATAGCCAAGTTGATCCATCCTGAATTTTATTGCTTCAATTGGATCAGGTAATTCAATTGGATACCTCACATTTTCGTAATTTTCAATCAATAATGAGAGCAATTCTAATTCATCACCCTCGGAAGTATTCACTTCTGCATCAAATATTACCTCAAGCCTTTCGAGTGCAAGGTTATAATCTGATTCGGTTTTAATCACTTTATATTCCATAGAGTTTAAATTTTTTCTGCATTTATCTTGTCATATTCAGCATGAGTCCCAACAAACCTAATCCACACAATTCTATATCCATAGTTTATCTTTATTATTAACCGATAGGCATTCCCTTTGATGTTGAAAACCACACGATTGTTTGAGATAAAGCTCACTGATGAATAGGCTTTTTTAATATCAGCCGGAGATTTCCAATCTGAATGAATCGCTTCATCATACCAACTGGTCAAATACCCTTTGCTATCACTATGCAACTCCCAAAATGTCCGCAATGTCTTTTTTGCAACAACTCTCACTACTTTTTGTTAGCAAAGATAAGCAATTATTACCAATTTGGGAAATATTTTAGGTTGTAGCATCAGGATAAATTTGATTTTTTGTAATTTTAATTTCATGACTCCCCCTGAATTTGCCTGCCTGTCTGATTTCTCAGGATAATAACGATGCGAAGGGACGAATTTTAAAATATTTGGTCAAAAATTTAATGTCGAAGTCGCATTAATTTTTAAGATTTGACCTGTTATTTTTGTCCTTGCCAAACGAATGAAAAAAAAGCCAAATATCCTGATAATTGTCTCTGATCAACAGGGAATTGATACCATTTCGGCCTATAAGGAATTTTTCAGTCATGATGCGTATCTGTGTCATTGGCTCAAGACTCCCAATTTCGACCGAATGGCTGAGGGCGGATACTCATTCCTGCAATCCAACAGCACGAATCCGGTCAGTTGTCCAGCCCGCTCCTCTATCTTCACTGGTAGGTACAGTACTGAAACCGGGGTGACCTACAACAATGTCGGGATCGATAACACGGTTCCAAATATGGGTGAATGGTTCAGCGAAAAATCTGATTACAAGCCTGTTTATTGTGGCAAATGGCATGCCGGCGGACAATGGAATTATCCGGATGTGGAGGGATCCAGGAAAATCCCCGGATTTGAAACGATTCCTGTGGGTGTGAGCGGAACCGGGGATTTTAATGATTTCCAGGTTTCCGGTGCCATGAGGAATTTTATCATGAATTATAAGGACGAAAAACCGTTTCTGGCGGTGGCAGGTTTCATGAATCCGCATGATATCTGCTATTGGACACCCAACCTGCATGGAAATAAGCTAGTGCCGAAATCAGATATTTTCGAGCTTGGGAATGCTCTTCCTCCCATGCCTCCAAATTTTAATTTCAGTTTTACGGACCCCTTCCCGAAGCAGCAGATAAAGATGACACCGGACGAGTGGCACAATTATCTGCATGATTATTGCCGCATGATTGAGAAGCTGGATGCCGATCTTGGAAGACTGCTGGATGCAGTTGATTCGAGAAAAGATGAAACATTGGTCGTATTCACTGCCGATCACGGAGAAGGGGCCGCCCGGCATAAAAGGGTACAAAAATGGCATCCTTTTGAACAGTCTGTCAGGGTTCCTTTTATCCTTTATATGCCCGGACTTATAAAAAGTAATGTGCTTGATAGCAGGCATATCGTATCGGGAATCGATATCATGACGACGGTTTGTGAATATGCCGGAATCCCAGCGCCACCGAACTGCAGAGGGCGAAGTCTGAGACATTTGGTTGAATCAGGAGAGACTGAAGACCAGATGGATTACGCCTTTTCTGAATTTCAGCATACGGGTCGGGTCGTTCGAAAAGGCAATTTCAAATATGTAAAGATTTATAAGTATTCGGGAGATCAGGATCAGCCATTTATTCGTCTGGTAGATGGCAAATCCGAGAAATTTCATCCTTGTGCCGGAAGCAGCCGTTACGAGACACTACCAAACAAGCTGCTATTCAATCTGAAGGATGATCCCTGGGAGTTGAAAGATTTGTCGGCCGATCCTGCTTTTTCAAATAAAATGACAGAGCTGGATACCCTGCTGGCCGAAGAATGGGAAAAGAAATTGATACCAGGAACGCATTTTGATAGAAATTAATTCAGGACTAAACATGGAAAATCAAACTAACAGACGGAATTTCATCAGGAAAGCCGGTTTGTATACTTTGTTATCCCAAGTTCCATTAATGGGATGGGCCGAAGGGTTTTCAACCTTGATGGGCGAAGGGGTAAAACCTGCCGGCGAGTTCTCCTTGTTAAAATTGGACAAGATTCTCCCGGCTTACAACTTTCCCCTTTTCACAAAATTCTCGACCTCCTCATTTAATTTGCATTATGCACTATATAATTTATATGGTAACAATGTAACGGAAGCAGGAGATTTCATGTTGAAGGCTGATTCGAATGGTAAAAACCAGCAATTCGGATTCACCTCTTCCCGCCTTGCAAATAATGGGATCAGAGACAAGAGCCGGGTTTATCAATATTTTGTTTCGGGAAGTGTCGTTTGTTCTAACAATGTCGCATGCTCGCCACAAAAGTGGAATGTATCTTCTAAAATATCCCTTGCTGAAGATGGGAAAGCTTTTGGAGGTACCGGGATGCAAAATATCGGCGCGGTAAAAGGAGGTGAAATCCATTTGAATATTGGTGAAAAGGAGATCAGAAAATCTTTTGGCACGAGGACTTTGAGCTGGAAATGGGGATTGATTGCCGTCGCTCAAAAAATGGCTGAGGCATCAGTACCGGAACAGCAACTTGCTATCCTGGATGAATTCGATGCCATTTATTCGAAACAAGTCATGAAGTTACGGAGAAAAGTCACACTCGATTGTGGCAATCAAAGGATGATCGACTTTAAAGTCTTTGAATTAACCGGTGATGGGGTGATTCCAACCGTTTATTGGGTCGATCATATGAACCGGACAGTTTTTGTGATTTCCGGGATGGAAGCCTATGTGTTGAAAGTGTGAAATTAAATCTAAATCAGCGCTATATGAAGATTCTACTCGTTACTGTATTATTGCTTTTTACAATGATCGGATCTCCGGTGAAATCGGCGACCATCATTTTGACCAGTGATAAGCAACTGAATGATCTTTTGGATCCTGATAAGAAAATTGACCTGTCCACTGGAAGAAACAAGCGATCGGCCAGCCTCAGGGAGATTTGTGAAACGGCTCAGAAAAGCGGTGATAAGACCTTGACTATTGCCTTCGATGAATTTTTCAGGCAATACAGGGAACAGGCCGGTACCGATCGCCGGTTAACGCCCGACATGGACGAATACGTCGATAAGATCAAGGTGATTGCCGATTTTGCGGCTAAATATCAAATGGGTATTGGTCTGAGTTTGTTGAGCCCGCTCGAATTAGGACCGGCCTATAAGAAATTTACCGGAGTGAGTGGCAGGTGGGTGAATTATGAGGTTGGCTACCGCGATCCAGTATCCGGTAAGTTTAGTCAACAGATGTGGCAACAATTGTCGTGGACCAATAACAAAGGGAAGTTTCAGGTAAAGCTGAAGAATGTCAGGGCTTTTGCTTTCAGGGAATCCCCGGTAGGGAATAGTCCTTTCAGAGCTGTAGCGCCCAGTGATATTATCGAAATCAAAGGGGTGAAATATGAAGCCTTGGATACGGTAAGAACGATTCCGACAGGCGAATTGTGGGTGGTTACTTCTTCGTCTGAAGCCAGGGACATGTATTTTGAATCGAGGAACCTGAGGGTTTATTATGATGGAGAGTTGCAGTTAAAAGGATATAACCGGGTGATGGTACTTCTGGAATATGAGACGCCCGAAATGGATTATTTTAGTCCGCAGGCCATGCCCTTCCTGAAAAATCTGCTAAAGAAATATCACGATAAAGGCATAAATCTGGTGTCGCTTTATTCTGATGAAATGCATATTCAGCAGGATTGGTATTATTTTGTCCATCATCAAAACGGACAATTCAACAGCAGGTACCTGACCAGGGGCTTCTCTGATGTTTATAAGCAGAAATTTGGTCAGGAACTGGAGGATAGAGAGTTGCTTTATTTTGCTTATGGTGCTCCCACCTTCGAAACTGGCGCAAAAGCGGTTCGTAACGTGCAATATGTGATGGGGCGGCAACCTGAAGAGATCCAGAAGACATTCCTGTTAAGGGACAGGTACTATAAAATGCTGAATCATGGTGTGGCAGACCTCTTCAAAGGAGCTAAGGATTATGGTAGCTCACTTTTCGGTAAGGAACTGACGGCTACCGGACACTCCTCCTGGGCTGAGAGTCCGACGATCGATCTTTGGGATACAGAAAAACTTAAGGAAAATGCCTACAAATACGAATATACCTCCAATTATGTCTGGGGAAATACCGTGCAACAGGCAGCCGCGGCATGTTACGATTATTTTAAATGGGGGGAGTATCTGGAGCCAACAGGCAACGATTTTGCCGAATGCGGATGGATGGACCGTAATTATTATGGTGCGGCCATGTCTGCCTCGATTGGGGTAATCAACAAATATCCGACTGCGTATGCGGCCGCGTGGGGAATGCCCGATCAGTCGAGAAAGTGGAAAGCGGCTACCAACAGTGCGTTTGGCGCGAGCGATCGGGCCAGGGGTAAACTGGAAATAACAGGAGGCGTGCACCGTGATATCGAAGTGTTGATTCTCTATCCGATGAACCTGGTCGCCGTCGAAGAACGTTTCGGTAGCTGGATGACCCAATATGCTTATGCAAACTACCTTACATCGGAAAAATTACTGGAAATAGGGCAGATTACAGAGGATGGATACCTTAAGGTCAGAGATAAGAAATACCGGACTCTGGTCGCCATTTTTGAACCTTTCCCTGCGGCAGGTTTACTGAAAATGATGAATTCGTTTGCCGAAAAGGGAGGAAAAATAGTCTGGTGCGGACCGCCGCCGATGATCGGAGGCGATGGAGCAAATTGTTCCTCCGAATGGCAGAAGCTCTTTGGGGTAAGTTATTCTTTTGATCAGTACATGGGGGAGATTGCCTCCGGTCGGGTGATCAATTTCCAAAATAGTTTCTCAAAGATCCCATCCCAGACCATTTTAACAGATTTTCTGGTAGACCGAATTTATCCGGTAATTCCGGAAAAACGGTGTGAAATATTGGCAGCTTCAAACGGAAAAGTGTTGGGTACGCAAGTGAAAACAGGAAAGGGACAATCCTTGTTCTTTGGATTCAGACCCCGGGACGACCAATCGGCTAGCCTGGGGTATGAAACCAGAACCTTGTTTGAGATCCTGAATAACTGCGGATCGTATGCCGGAAGCGGCAAATTCCCCATGGTTAACGATAATCCGACCTGCATTTCACGGACAACCGATTATCTGGCAACAAGCTTTCCCAATGGAAGTAATATGATTGTCAGACATTACCGGACACACGCCGAAAGTTGGGATGGAGGGTTCTCCAGGAGCCTCGAAGCAGATAAGAAGGCCCTCGAACTTAATCCGATGCCTTCCGACACCATGATCCTGAAAAACCTGAAGATTAACGGACATCAGTTGACCTACAACGGTAAACTCACGCTTACTTTCCGAACCGATGCAGCCAATAAACTGATTGCCTTCGAAGGACACAGTTGTAAAGAAGTGACGGTGGACGGCCAGCAATACAGGTTTTCTAAGAATCCTTTTGAGACGATCACGTTTGCGCCCGATCCGGAAAAACCTGCACAATATTTCGCCATCCTGAGAGGGGAGGGGATCGTTCAGCTACCGAGTTCATTGGCAAAAGGGAAAATAATCAACGTCTCCACCTTCGACAATCAAAAAATTCCGTTCAGGCTGGTGGATGGAAAAATTGAGTTGAATATAACTCCCGAAATTTCCGGCAAGAAATTAAGAATTGAATAGTTAAAGTTATGCGAAAATCACTTCTCAAAGGAATAGGCCTTGCCTCAGGTATCTTATTATTTTCCCCGCTGGTGGCAGAAAGTCAAAAGCCAAATTTGGTATTTATCTTCTCCGATCAGCAGACTTTTGATATGTTAGGTTGCTATGGAAACAAACAAATAAAGACGCCAAATCTGGATCGGTTTTCCAGAGAGGGTGTACGTTTTACCCATTGTTTTTCCAATTCGCCGATCTGTACACCCTTCCGGGGAATGCTGATGAGTGGACAACAAACCTTGTACAACGGAACTTTTGTTAACGACAAGCCACTAGTCCCCGGACATGGGAAGAAGTTTGCTGAGGTGTTGCGCGATGCAGGGTATAACACGGCATATATTGGGAAATGGCATCTTCAGGGAGGTGACCGCGACCGGCTGATTCCCAAAGGCGAGATGCGCTATGGGTTTGACGAACTTTTTCTTAGCAACAACTGTCATGTTGATTTCCGGGCCGGGCATTGTTTTTACTGGAATGAGGAAGGTCAAAAAGTGTTTTTCAACAAATGGGAAGTTTACGGACAAACCGATCAGGCATTAGAATACCTCGATAGTCGTAAGGGTACGACTAAACCCTTTGCCTTATTCGTATCCTGGCATCCGCCGCACGATTGGGGTAAATTTCAGGGGGAAGACGGACTCATGCATTACAAGTACGATGCCCCGGACGAATTAATGCTCCTCTATAACCGGGACAGCCTAAAAATGCGACCAGGGTTAACAAACACTCCGGATCGAAGGAGAATGGTGCATGGCCAAATGGCGATGGCCTCCGGGGTCGATATTGCCTTCGGACAGCTAATGGACAAGCTCCGGCAATTGAAGTTGGATAAAAATACTTTGGTGGTTTTTACCTCCGACCATGGAGATATGCTTGAATTTGACGATGCCATCTACCCGAAACAATATCCTCACGATTACTCCTGTCACATCCCATTTATGCTCCGGTGGCCGGAAAAAATTAATCCAGGCTCAAAAACAGGTCTGTTATTCAGTGCATTAGATATGATGCCATCCATTCTGGGATTAATGGGGTTGGATGTACCGAAGGAATGTCATGGTAAAAACCTGGCGAAGGCTATCCTGACCCATGACGAAAATGCCGTCGATTATATTCCCATTTGGTTGTACGAAGGGAAAGGATTCAGAGGGGTTATTACACGGGATTATACCTGGTCGACCCAGAAGGGCGCGACCGAAGGCTCTCTTCACAGCGTATTGTTTGACCGGAAAAACGATCCATATCAGCTAAAGAATCTTTTTTCCGATCCTAAAATGGCGGCGGTAAGAGAAAAACTTTGGAATCTCACTCAGGAGTGGATGGCGAAATACAAGGATCATTTTTGGGAGTACACTGACTTCATGAATGCCGCGACGGATGCGCAATGGAATAATTCACCCTATATCAGACCGGTAGATATATTAAAGTAGCATCAATAAAGAAAAATGAAAGTATTATTATTAGTCATTACCTGTTTTATCATACAAAATATTCAGGCACAGATTGCCCGTTCCAATGAATATCTGGAAGATATAACGAAGGAATTATCCGCCGTTTGGCCTAAAAATCGAACAATTAACCTTGTCTTTCATGGCCATTCTGTTCCTTCAGGATATTTTGTAACCCCTGATGTGCGCAGTTTTGAGGCCTATCCACTGCTTACGCTGAAATACCTGAAAGAAAGGTATCCTTTTGCTGTGATCAATTGTATCACTACCGCGATTGGCGGGGAGAACTCAGAAAAGGGTGCAGCCCGATTTGAAAAAGATGTTTTGTGTATGAAACCAGATGTTCTATTTATCGATTATGCACTCAACGACAGAGGTCTCGGACTGGAAAGAGCGCGTTCTGCCTGGATAAAAATGATTGAAATGGCACTTTCCTACGGATGTAAAATCATACTGATGACACCTACTCCCGATCAAAAGGTTGATTTATTGAATGATAGCACCGATTTAGCGAAACATGCCCAGCAAATTAAGGTTTTGGCCGAAATCTATCATCTTGGTTTGATAGATAGCTATCTGGCTTTTAAAAACTTGAAGCAAGCCGGTGGGAGTATTCCTGAATTTATGAGCCAGGTTAACCACCCCAACGCCAAAGGGCACAAGGTCGTTACAGATGAGATTTTAAAGTGGTTTCAGGTTAAAAAGTGGACCCAGCTAAGGAGTGAATTTGCCAATCCATCGTTGAAATACAGACCCGTACCACTCTGGTTTTGGAACAATACCGAAGTCACCAGGCAAGGAATCGAAACCCAGCTAAAAGCCATGCGCGATTCGTGTGGTTATGGAGGCGTGTCCATATTGCCATTCGGCAAAGAATTTAAACCAGAGTATCTCACCGATGCTTATTTTGATTTATACAGATTTGTAATCGATAAGGCCAACGACCTCGGAATGAGAATATGTATTTACGATGAATACGGATTCCCGAGCGGCAGTGGCGGTTGGAAAAACGGAGACGGGCGTTCCAGGTTTGGAGAAAAGTATCCTGATTTATTGCTGAAAGGACTCGATAAAATAGAGTTTAAAGTTGAACCCGGGAAAGTGTGCCAAATTCCTGTTAAGTCAAAAGGAAAGATTATGGGAATAGTAGCGATGGAACAGGGAAAGCTGGATTGTGTGGACATCACTTCATCGATGCGGGATTCGGTTGTAACCTGGAAGGTGCCTAATGGAGAATGGCGAATCATGATTTTTTCCAGTAGCTATTCAGGGGTTCCCCTGGCAGATTACCTCAGCGAGGAGGCTACAGGAAAATTCATCTCCATGACCCATCAGGAATACTATAATAAATTTACCAAATACTTTGGGAATACTATTTATGGTACGTTTTTCGACGAGCCTACCCTTTACCACGCCAATGGCCGCGTTTGGACTGATGGATATAACCTGGAATTTGAGAAAAAATATGGCTTTTCACCTGTAAAATACTATCCGGCGTTGTGGTATAACATAGGGGACAAAACTGCTGCGGCCAGAAATCTTTTGTTTGGATTCAGGACTGAATTGTATGCCCGGGGATTTACCAAGACCATTGACGACTGGAGCAGAAAAAATGGAATTGTTGCCACGGGTCACCAGGATAATGAGGAAGTGGAAAACCCGGTTGGAACTTCAGGCGATCTGATGAAATGTTTTAAATACCTTGAAGCGCCTGGAATCGATAAAATTTATGGAAATCGACCTGCCGAAAAATTTTATAAAGTAGTTGCCTCCTCAGCGTACAACTGGGACAAATCCATTGTCATGTCAGAAACTTATGGTGGAATGGGAATTTCGATCGACTCAATGTATTCTGTTGCCATGGATCAGTATGTGAAAGGCATTAATCAGCTAATCCTACATGCTTACTGGTACAACAATGCGAAAGAAAAGGTGACCTACCTGCCCGAACTGTCGGAAAGGAATCCAATTTACAAGAAAGATCTTCCTGTTTTTTTAAAATTCCTTTCCAGGATGAACCTGCTTCTTCAAAACGATGGCAGCTTCATTGCGGATGCCGCCATTTTGTATCCCATTAACCAGATGCAAGCTGAACACTATTTCGATGGTCCACTTACTGCGTACAAAGGTGGTGTGATTATACCGAAAAGCGATTACGTCGAAGTGGGTCGGTTGTTATCGGATGAGATGGGAATCAATTATATGTTCCTTCACCCTGAGATTCTGGATGAAAAATGCACTGTTTCAGGTAATCATCTAACTTTGCAGAGTAAACTACATCCCCAGAGTTTAAGGGTGATCATTGTCCCATCGTGCAAGACCATTCTCCTTTCCAATTTAAGGAAAATAAAGGAATTTTTTGATCAGGGTGGCTCCGTAATATTCACTACCCAGCTGCCTGAAAAATCTGCGGAATTAGGTAAGGATCAAGAGGTAAAAGCAATTGTTAAAGAGCTTATTTCCGAATCAGGAAGGAGGAAAAATAAAAATGGAGGAATTGCATTGTTCGTGCCTGAAGTAAACACTAAAACGATTGCTGCAGCCATATCCAGCGCAAAGCTTACTTGTTTCGCAAAGTTTGAAAACGACGAATCCTTGCGATATTTACACAAAAAATTAGACGGGAAATCGCTTATCTTCATTACGAATCCGGGTAAAAAGGAGTACACCGGCGGTATCCTGCTAAATGAAAATAAGACCTACGAAATGTGGGATCCTTATTCGGGATCTGTTGTGAGTGCCGAGGCAAAAAATGAAGGTTTAGGAGTTAAGTTAAATTTAAAGCTCCATCCCGGTAAATCAATATTTGTGATAGAAAAATAAATAAGTAACATGAACCGATTGAAAAATGTTTTTCCGGGCAGATTACTACTGGTAATCTGTTTAATACTGCTGTTGACTCACCGGTCAAATGGTCAACCAGGTTCCACCTCATTGGATCTCGATCCCTCTAAAATTAACCAACTTAAGGCAGAACATCAACTCAACGGAGCCTGGCAACTGGAAACTTTGGGTAAAGATCCATGGGTCTATTCCCAGCCCTTAAAAGTGGCCCTGGCAAAAGAGGCTAAAATCCTCTCTTTTGAATATTTCTGTCCCAAAGGGCTGGATCATTTGCAGATCTATTTTGGTCCGGTTATCAGTGAGGGAAATTCAAAGCTGGTCCGTCGAATTGGCCTTGCCGAAGGGTGGGTAGGCTATTCCATCGATTTAAGCAAGGAGATGAAGGAGTGGGGAAAAGCGGGCGATTTTCTCCGTTTGGACTTTGGCGGCCGCCCGGATGTGAATATCCAGATCAGAAATCTGGCCATTCGTCCAATGAGTATCAGGGAGAAGGAGCTTGCCGCTAATCGTGAGGCAAAAGTGCGACAAGAAGCTGAGATGGAATCCCGATTAAAGGACTATCTGGCAAAGAATTTCTCTTCGAAAATTTCCAAAGTTGCAGTTTGGGATTCAAAAATCTCTGTAGAAGGGCATTCAACTTCCGTCGGTCCGACCTATCTCTGCGAGGTTGCACCTTACCAGGATGTTACTGAAGCAAAGGTTTTCGAAACGGCCATCCTGGTAAGCGGGAAGAAGTTTAAGACTGAAATTGATCGTTTTGTCGACCGGAATGGAATCAGGTACGACAGGTTGCTTTCGAAATGGGTGTTGGCCGAAAAAACGACCAATGGTTACCAACTGATCTCACATGCGCATTATCCGGATATCATCAAGGCAAAATACAGTTATCCCAAGGAGGTGGCCAAAGGGCGAAAGGGAATTGGCGGTTTTAGTGTGAACCGCGGTCATCAGGAAGACCTGGATGAATTAGGCGCTACCAGCGCTACCGTGAATATCTGGTTTTCAAAATTCATGTTCACCAAACCGGCTGATGGTAGGATTGAGCATGTTTACAACGGCAAATCATGGTATTTCAAGGCAAGAGAAGTGGCTCTTTTTGATTCAACTTTCAGGACCACCGCACGGAAAAATATTGTAACCGCTGCGATATTGCTGGTCGATAAGGCAGAATCATGTCCCGATCCGGAAATTGGCCGTCTTCTGCAGCATCCTGATATGGATCCTGCAGGTATCTACAGCATGCCCAACATGACTAATCCGGCAAGTGTCGAATGTTATGCAGCTGCCTTGGACTTTCTGGCCAGCCGTTACAGTCGGGCGGATAAAAAATATGGACGATGTAACCACTGGATCATGCACAATGAAGTGGATGCGGGATGGGAATGGACCAATATGGGAGAAAAAACCGCCCTGATTTTCATGGATACCTACATCAAATCCATGCGCATGTGTTATGCTATCGCCCGGTCGTACAATCCTAACAGTGAGGTGTTTGTCACACTCACGCACTATTGGGCCTGGACTTCCCATCCGAGGTTTTATCCATCCAAAGATTTAATGGAAATATTGATTCAGAACACCAGGGCGGAAGGGGATTTCCAATGGGCGATGGCGCACCATCCTTATCCTCAGTCATTGATGGAACCAAAGACCTGGCTGGACAAACAGGTGGATTTTACCTTCAATTCGCCGCTCATCACTTTTGCCAATCTCGAAGTACTGAATGCCTGGATAAAATTACCCGAGGTGCTTTACAAAGGGAAGATTAAGCGAACCTTGTGGCTCTCCGAAAATGGGACGAATTCGAGAACCTATTCAGAGCAGGATTTAAAAGAACAGGCTGCCGGTTTTGCCTATACCTGGAAAAAGATGAAAAATCTTGATGGGATCGATGGTTTTCAGTGGCATAACTGGTTTGATAACAGGGGAGAAGGGGGATTACGCATTGGATTAAGGCGTTTTCCGGATGATGAAACAGATCCCGGAGGCGCCAAGCCTGTTTGGTATGTTTTTAAGGCGGCGGATACTCCAAACGAAAATGCTGTATTTGATCAGTATAAAGGGATCATTGGAATAAAAGATTGGAAAGAAGCCCGATTTGCGGGAAAAATCGGAAAGTAAACGAATGAAAAAAAGTTTTTTCGATACCTATATTCTTTTGTTCCTACTGACATTCTTAACAGGCAGTGTTTTGCCTCTTCCAGGCATTTCTCAGGAATTGCCCCGTGGCTCGACCGAAAATTGCCTCTACATCATGCCCATTTTTGAAAGCATACGCGTTCCGGGTTCGCTAACTTTAGAAGTAAAGCGGGCGCAAATTTTGAAGATGAAGCAACAACTTGGGAATGGCAATCTATACCACCGATTAGGATTTTCATTTATTTACAGTCCGGGAGCCGATGCCGAGGTAAGGCAAGTATGCACCCTATCAAAGGAATATGGGGTGCATCTTGGATTGATCTTTGGACTTCAATCTCATAGCAGGGATGATTTACGGGCAATTGCGTCCAACGATCTTCGTCTTTTCCAATGGCGGAAAGATGGAAATGACTGGAAAGGTTCTTTTACCAGTACCGGCACTGTTGAGGTGCCTGAGGATCAGAGAGATTATAAAATTCCAACGCCTTCGAGGTATGCAACTCCATTAAAGGAATACAATGCGGTTCAGGCGCTCGCCTGGGCCGAATCAGCAAAAAAGCTGATGACTGATTTTCCGGGTGTTGTCACCTGTATTAACGGGCCAATCGAAGAGGAGTTGGCTATCGGTGGAATGAGTAACACGGAGAAACTGGCCGATTACAGTCCATTTGCCATCACTGAATTCCGCGATTGGTTGCGCCACTCCGGACTTTATGATGCCTCTTCGGGGAAATTTGCCGGGGAAGGGGCTTCCAAATTAATTGTCGGAGATTTGATCAGTTTTAATGGTACGTTGCGAAGTCAGTTTTACGATGATCCAACTCCGGATGACAACAATGGAACCGGGGTCAGTTTCAATCAGTTTTTTGGAACGAATTTCACTACCTGGAGCTTGCGATACTGGGATTTGGATATTTATACCGAAGCGATTACAGATGTTAACTTTGATTGTACCCCCGAGGCCGGTACGGGTTTTTGTTCCGGAGGTTTCGATGCCCCACGTATTTTGGATGCCAAAAACAAATACTGGAAAGCATGGAGTTATGATATTCCGGATCAGGGAGGAATTTACCCGGCTGGAAATCCGAGCGCACCAGCCTATGGCTTTCGTCAGAACCTGACCCACAACATGGTAAGGGATCTTTTTGAAGTGATAGCCTCAACTGGTTTACCACGGGCGATCATGTATGCGCATCAAATCCCCGGCGAAGCGCTTGCAAATTTTACTGGAGAAGCGCCCCGGAATAGGAGTTCCGCCTCAACAATTTGGTCGGGCCTGCTGGAAAAATCAAAAACTGTGGGCATTACCCGATTTGGGGATATCAATCCGGCTTTAATGACCCAATATGCCGACGATTGGGGCATCTTCGAATGGCATACCGCCCCCAATGCCGATCCCGGAACTCAGGCGCTTTACACGGCGAGTATCAATGCACTTAACAACTATTATCAGCACAAAGTACATTTCCTTTTTCCGGGATGGTGGTCGGTTACTGCGCCGGACAATAGCTCAATATTTCCCCTGAATGATTCAAGATTTGCTGATGCCATCAAGGATTTCATGACCGCACGCGAGGAAGTTCCTTACAGCCAGCAGGGAACATCGCATGATTATGCCCCGCCCAAAGTGCTCGGAATTACTGGATTTATTGATGAAAAGAAGGTACTCAACGTCAAATGGAGTGAAAGAATATGGCTGGATCTTTTACAAAAATGGAACGATTGGGGTCAGTTTGCAAATTTCGAAATACAGCTGAGTCAGGATGGATCAAATTGGTCGCAAACAGAGAAAACATCCATAGCCGGTTTCACAAAAAGCCTTTCCGAAACATCCTGCAAAATTCGCGTTCGCGCTATTTCAAAGAAGGGATTAGCCGGTGTATGGAGTGAAACAGTCAGTATTAATTCTCAACCAGACGGAACTCCCTTGCAGATAGCAGCCCAGTACAATTCCTTATTTGTTGATCCGGAAGTGACAAACATGATTAGTGTCTCCGTTGGCGATCCATCAAGACCCTTAAATCCCGATTCATTAGCCATATCAATCACGGGCGAGGGGAGGATATGGGACACTGCACCCGATAATGTGAGCACTATCGAGAAATTTTGGCCTATGAATTCCTCCTCGGACGTAACCGGCCTATATGACCTGGACAATGTAAATTTTGATGGCGGATGGTTCAATGCAACAGTATCGCCGAAGACTCCAATTGATCCCTATTTATCCTTCGTGGGAAGCAGCCTGAATGGGTCTCAGCTTCCCTACATAGCATTTAGACTATATTCTGATCTGGCATCTGGCGGTCAGCTTTACTGGTTTATCAATGGAGGAAACAAGGTCATTTCTTTCCCGATAATAAAGGGTTGGAATGTTTATACATTTGGAAATCTGCCTGATTGGATTTCGCAGAGTACCATTAATTCAGTGCGATTGGATCCCGGAACGACTGCTAATGCAAAAATAACACTCGATTGGTTTGCCATAAGTTCCCATCCCATTTCTACAAGTCTGAGGCCTTCTTTTACCGTTAATGGAAATCAGGCGACTATTTTGACCAGTTCGACTACAGTTCCGGGTAGCTATACGGTAACCGCCACATTCAACAAGCTTTCTGCTTCGACAACCGTTCAAACAAAAGCTACAAATCTTAAGCCTGTCGTTAAAATGCTCCTTCCGGTGAAGGACACCACGGTTGTTCTCGGGACAACCATCCGGATTCTGGCAGAAGCAAAAGACACAGATGGAAAATTAAGTTATGTCAACTATCTGGCCAATAGTTCATTTATTCAAAAGGTTTCCGCCTCACCTTACTTATTTGATTGGACTCCAGGTGCAGCGGGTAGTTATCAGTTAGCTGCCGAAGCCGTTGATAATGCCAGTGAAAGCACAAAAAGCTCAGTGAAAAACATCATGGTAATTGAGCCAAAACCCTGGTTGGGTGTGAATCCTGTCCTACCCGGAGTGATAGAGGCAGAAGATTATGACATTGGAGGGGAGGCTATTACTTACCACGATACCGATCCGAACAATCGTGGTGGTGTATATCGCACGGATGGGGTAGATATTCTGAAAAAGTCGGATAATTTGCATGGCTTTTTTATTAGCTGGACGGAGGTGGGGGAGTGGCTGTCCTATACCGTTGATGTTAAAAAATCAGCGAAAATGGACATCAATTTATTGATTGCATCCAAAGCCGGAGGAGGTGAAATCCACCTGGAAATGAATGACAAACCGCTGACCAATCATTTGGTCATCACAGGAACTGGTGACGATCAGCAATTTAGATTGTTCTCATTTAAGGACGTCTATTTTAAATCGGGGCTCCGAAAGCTTAAAGTTGTGATCGATAAAGGAGGAATCAACCTGGATTATATTGAAATTGCTGAGCGCATCGTTACCGGTATCAATGATCTTATCTTATTGCCCGGGAATATTCTTTATCCGAATCCGGCGCATGATTGGGTGAAGATCAGGGTCCTGGCAAAGGGAAAGGTCCTGATAAGAATCGTAGGTCTTAATGGTCAGCTTATGAGGTTATTGAGGTTGCCTGAAGAGGATGAATACAGCGTTTCAGTTGCTGATTTACCTCAGGGAATATATGTCGTTTGGATCATCACAGAAGGGAACATCTTCAAACAGAAATTAATTAAGATTTGAAGGATTGACGGAATCGATTTGAATACTAACTTTGGGTTTAAGTTATTGTGCAATTACTTTTATAAAGACCAGACTAAATTGCAAAATTTGCGTAATAAACTATTAAAAATCAGTAAGCTTCTATTTTTTCTTTTCCTTTTTCAGGCAGGAGGAAATTGTTTTGGCTTTTCAGGATTACAATTAAAAAATTTATCTATCAAGGATGGTCTGTCCAATCTGAATGTTTCGGAGATTACGCAAGATCAGTTGGGATATATTTGGGTAGCAACCATGCGCGGACTAAACCGGTTCAACGGAAGTGAGTTTACCCATTATTTTTATAATCCCAAAGACAGTACCTCGCTTAATTCCAATCATCTATTCTCGATTCATTGTACCGAGAAAGGATTAATTTATGTAGGATCAGCTACCGGACTTAATGTTTACAATGACAAGCTCGATATTTTTGAAAATCCGTTTCCCAAGCTGAATAATGTTGCAATCAAGTCGATTACGGAGAAAAACGACCTGGTCTATCTTGCTACTTCGGAGGGTATCTGGAGGTTTAAGCCGGGTGAGAATAAACTTGAAAAGCTCGGAAAGAATTTGCCGGCACAATTCATGCTCAATAAACTATTTTTTGATAATTCAGGGAAGCTTTGGTGTAGCTTCGACAATAATTCAGAAATTGGTTGTTATGACGAGAAAAACGATTCTTTCGATTTTTATTTGTTACCTGATAAAAATGCAAATAGATCTAATAATTCTGTTCAATCCATCTTCCAATTATCTGACGAACTGCTGATCCTGTCTACAAAAAATGGAGTCTACTATTTTGAGACAAAGCAAAAGAAATTTGTTTTCCCTGCTGAATTTTCGACGCTCAGCAAAGGGCTTGAAGGTACTGAGATTTGGTTTGTTATGGAAAAGGAACCATTTGTTTATTGGATTGGAACATACAGATCAGGCATTTATGTTTATGATAAATCCCGAAATACCTTGAAACAACATTTTTTAAGTGATGTATCAAGTGAAATACATTCCAATTCCTATCTCAACTATTATGCCGATCGTTCCGGAAATGTTTGGTTAGCCTCTTTTGATGCGGGTCTGGATGTTTCCTTTAAAAAGGCTAAGAATTTCAATTTTGATCCACTGCTGAACCAAATCACCCGAAATAAATTTGTGACGGGTATAGCCCAGGATAAAACAGAAAAATTGATCATCGCCACCCGGGAAAACGGTTTTTACGTCTATGATCCAAAAAGCAAAGCCTATCAAAATTATAATCAACAAAATAGTAAATTAGGCTATCCTTACATAAGAAGTATTTATGTTGACTCCCTTAATCATTATTGGATCGGTCACCATTATGGTTTGCAGCTTTTCTTGCCGGAAACCAAGGCGTTCAAAACACTCTCCGTCCCTGAACCAAATAATGGAGTCGTCACAATTCTTCAGGTAAATAATCAGATTTTCGCAGGAACAGACAGACAAGGACTTTTAATTTTCGATTTGAATGGGAAATTGATCAAACAGGACGAAAACTTCGGATTGAATATTACCAAAATTATCAGGTTAAATCGGAATGAAATTTTATTCAGTAGTTTCGGTGGGGGTATTTATATTCTCGATGTCAATACTTTTGCGGCGCGAAAATTAGAATTCAAAAAGGAGGGAGCTCCTCCAGGTAGTGATTATTCGATCACTTTACACTGCCAGGAAAGACAGCATTTATGGCTCGGCACCTATAATTATGGATTATTTTCCTACGACCTTACTGCCCATGAGTTTAAGAATTTTGGTGTCTCCGACGGATTGCCAAGTGGCGATATTGTTGGTATTGAGGAGGATAATAACGGAAATCTCTGGCTGAGCACATCCTATGGTTTAGCGAGGCTAAATGCTGCAGATAATAGCATCCAGACATTTTCGATCAATGATGGAATCAATAATTATCAATTCCACGAAAAGTCTTCCCTTAAAGCAAAAGATGGGGTCATCTATTTCGGTGGAAATTCAGGTCTGACCTATTTCATGCCATCTGAGATGTACGCCGGTGGTATTGAATCTCCCGAAATAATACTCGAGAAACTATATATCCTTAATAAATTGGTGATCCCGAAGGAGAACGATAAAATGTTGAGGCAAGCATTGCCCTTAACGCATGAAATAACCTTAACCTATCAGGATAAACTATTTAGTATTGAATATGTTGGCCTTGACTATCTCTCTCCGGGTACCTTACAGTATTATTATATGCTGGAAGGTTTTGACAAGGATTGGTACAATGTTGGAAATCAGCGTCGTGTAACTTATTCCAATCTCTCCAGAGGAACTTATGTATTCAAAGTAAAGGCAAAAAACAGGGCCGGCGAATGGGCAAAGAACCAGGCAGAACTAATCATTCACGTGATGCCCGCGCCCTGGTTTTCCTATTGGGCCTGGACCTTTTATATTCTCCTGCTTGCTTCCATCATCTTCATCATTATCAGGTTACGGATCAACACCTTTATCTACAAGAAAAATCTTGAAAATGAACATTATGAGCATCTGCGGGAACGTGAAATTAATGGGATGAAACAGAAATTTTTCACCAATATTTCGCATGAGTTACGAACCCCGTTGACCTTGATCTACGGTCTCGTTACGCAACTTTCGCAACAGGAAAAATTAAGTCCGAAACTGAAGGAATATGTGCAGAGTCTGGATATCAATGTTTATCGTCTCCTTAGACTGATCAACCAACTGCTGACCTTCAAGAAGATTGAAAGTGAGACTCTTTCATTATGGCTTGAAAATGAAAATTTTAACGAAGTGGTGCTGAAAATTGTAGAGCTTTTCAGTCTGTATGCCAGAGAGAAGGAGATCCGGATTGATGTGATGGAGGAGAACAGTTTCATTTTCTGGTTTGACAAAGATAAGCTTGAGAAAATCTTGAGTAATCTTATTTCCAACGCCATCAAACATTCTGACAAAGGAGGAAGAATAGACGTCGTTATTAGAAAGATTTCGGGTGAAAAGGCGAGAGCGCGGTACGTGTCGAAAGTTGAGTTTCAACTGGTCGATTATGTTGAAATTTCTATATCAGATCATGGGACTGGGATTGAGGAAAAGGAATGGGATACCATTTTTGACAGATATAAACAAATTGAATCAGACGGCAGAACCCAACCCGACTACTCAGGAACCGGTATCGGCCTCAATTTTACCAAGTCGCTGGTTGAATTGCATAAAGGGCGAATACGCATGGAAAGTAAGCTGGACCTGGGTTCAACCTTCTCTTTTATTTTGCCGTACGATCGATCCGTCTTCGAAACAAAGGATTTTGCAGTTCCTATCAACGCAGATAATGGCCTGATCGAAGGAAGAATGAATTCACTCAGTTATGATTCTGAGACTTTGAATGAACAGGTTATTCCATCCGATTTTGA
The DNA here is from genome assembly GCA_037137375.1 of Prolixibacteraceae bacterium. Taxonomy (GTDB): domain Bacteria; phylum Bacteroidota; class Bacteroidia; order Bacteroidales; family Prolixibacteraceae; genus CAINVV01. Next base: position 76,687 of record JBAXKJ010000007.1, on the reverse strand, counting down.
TAAGACCGTACTGGTTGTCGAAGATGATCCTCAATTGAACAATTTCCTGGTAGACAGTCTTAAAAAATACTATAAGGTTATTTCGGCGCATGATGGTGAAACGGGATTAAAAATGGTCATTCAGCATTATCCGGATATTGTTATTTCAGATATCATGATGCCTAAAATGGATGGGTACGAATTGACAAAAAGAATCAAAGAAAATAAGGAATTTTGTCACATTCCACTGATTCTTCTGACCGCAAAGAGTGAGACTTCCAGTAAGATTGCAGGGATGCAATCAGGGGCAGATTTTTATATTCCCAAACCATTTGATCTGAATTATCTTGTGGCAGCCATTGACGGCCAATTGAAAAACCGTATGAGGATTCAGAAAACCTTTCTCAACGGGATGATGCCAAATCTGAATAAGATTGAGATTAATCATTTGGATCTCAGTTTCCTAACTAGATTAAATGCTGTTGTTGAAAAGGAGTTGTCCAATACTGATTTGGATATTTCCATGCTGGCTAAAAGTTTAAACATGGGCCGCTCGAGTTTCTATCGCAAGTTCTTGAGTTTGACGAGTCTTTCTCCTGTGGCGTATATCCGCAAATTCAGAATCAATAAGTCGATAGAACTGATGGCTACCGGAAAATACACCTTGAGTGAAATTAGTGACATGACAGGATTTAGCTCGCAATCCTATTTTAGTACGGCCTTCAAACAGGAAAAAAATGTGACTCCCTCTGAATTTATGGCCTCGAATTCGCATTCAAAAGTTAAATAGTTATTTTTGAGTATGTTTTTAATTCCGGCTAAATCAAAACAACCGCGGGCTCTTGTTGTGTGTTTTAGTGCACTGATTATCGGAAAAGGATCGCAACCTTATAAAAGTTGAAATTATTTTAAACTAATCATCAATCATGAAAAAATTTTATGCGTTTTTAATGCTTACAACCTGGTTTGTTTGCCTGAATATGCTGGTTGATGCAAAGCCTCAGGTAAAGGAACTGTCTGCAATCGCTATTTCACCTGGCGACGGACATTATTATTGGTTTGGATATTATGACAAATTATTGTCTGATCCCAAAGATCGTTATGTGTTGGCAATGCGCACAAATTTTGAGCACCGGACGCCTGCCCCTGAAGACGTTATCCAGGTAGGAATGATTGATTTAAAGAAGGGAAACCTTTGGACAACGCTTGGAGAATCCAGAGCTTGGTGCTGGCAACAAGGGTGTATGTTGCAATTTGTTCCCGGATCACCGGATGAAGTAATTTGGAATGACAGGGAGGGCGATCATTTTGTGTCCCATATTATCAATATTAAAACCATGAAGGTTCGGACACTTCCAAAGCCTGTGTACACCCTTTCGCCCGATGGGAGAACTGCACTTGGACTCGATTTCGCCAGACTGCAGATTCGTCGGCCAGGTTATGGATACGTTGGTGTAATAGATAAGACCTTGAATGTTCAGGCACCTGACAACACCGGAATTTACAGAATAGATCTTAAATCGGGAGAGTCAAAGTTGTTGATAACGCCGGCTCAAATTGTTGGTATTCCAATGGAAGGAGTTAATTTTCAATTGTATTACCATTGGTTCAATCACCTTTTGATTAGTCCTGACGGATCACGATTTATTTTTCTTCATCGCTGGCATACAAAGCCGAATACCCCTTTCGAAACCCGAATGTTTACTGCAAAAATGGATGGTACAGATTTGTATGTTCTTGACGGCTCCGGAAAGACCTCTCATTTTATCTGGAGAGACAACAATCACGTAACCATGTTCACCCAGCCGGTTGGAATGAAAGAGCGCTTCTATCTGTTCAAGGATAAATCAAAAGATATTAGTGTCATAGGTGAGGAACTTATGCCCACAAACGGACATTGTACTTATATACCGGGAACAAACAATGAATGGATTTTATGCGATACTTATCCTGAAACAAATGCCCGGTTACAAAGTTTATACCTTTACCATGTACCTACCAATCGAAAGGTGGTTCTGGGAAAATTCCATTCTCCACCTGTTTATAATAATCCTGAATGGCGCTGTGATTTGCATCCATGGAGCTCAAGAGACGGTAAGACGGTATTTTTTGAATCTACGCATGAGGGAACAGGAAGAAGAGTTTACATGATCGATATCTCCGGGATCATTGGCAACAAGAAATAGAAACTATTCAAAGAATATATAAGATATGCGATTCTTTCTGATTCCTTTCCTTGTCTGTTTCCTGTTTTCTATTACAAGAGGTCAACAAAGCTGGCCTATGGTTATTGTGAATGAGGTCAAACTGGACGGAAACAAGATAGTTCCCGGAGATGGATTTGAAAAATTCTCCGATTTCTCAGTTGGAGAGGAAAAAGTAAAAATATGGGGAGGGTCAGTTCAAAATGCCTCAGTATACCCGGAGGAAATACTTCCGGCATTCTTTGTCCGAACCATTCAGTTTAAGGATTTACCCCCCGAAGATGGCACTATTGAGTGGATTTTCACCGGTTCCAAAGGTGGAATAACGATTAAAATCAACAGGGAAGAAATAGTCCTTACACAACGTTACTATGATTCTTTCGGCTTCAATGAAGTGGATGTGGATACGAAAAAGATTAAAGTTGACCGGTATCCGCAAAAAAAATTCATTGAGACGAAGACCAAATATTCTGGTAAAATATCTGCAATTAGTTTTGAATCCAATTCGAATTTACTGGTAAACCTGAAGGTTAACGATGAATTGATTGTACAATTACCTTGTTTATTCGATCTAACCCGCCATCAGCTTAAATATACAGGGAAAGGGATCATAGCTGGAACAATCTTTCGGCCCCGACAAGGGGAAAAAATTCATATTAGAGTTAATTCTGAGAAGGAATTCCAGGAAATTCTTGGATTTGGTGGAATATTGTCGCCATCTGCCTATTGGACTTTAAACAAGGCTGGCAAAGAAAAATGGTGGAAACTGATCAAAGAATACAACCTGCTTCTTCAACGGGAATATCCTATAAGTACTCGTCTGAAGGCAGACTTTAGCAACTGGGATGATCCTGCTTATTTATTGCCACATTATTACGGTGATAACTTTCCTAACGGTGAACTGACTGATTTTGAGTATGTAAAAAAGATAAGGGCATTGGGAGGGATGGACATTTTCGAGTTTTGGACTCTTCCTGCTTTCATGTATGATGATGGAAAGCTCAACAGCCTGAAATATGCACAGGCCATTGTTAACTATTGCAAGACCTCTGAGAAAAAGACAGGGAAAGCACCTGAAATCGTAGGGATTCAGAATGAAGTAACCCAAACCCCTGAGACCTGGCGTGATATGACCTTAAACTTGCGCCAACAGCTTGATGCAAATGGATTTAAAAATGTTAAAATTCATTCTCATAATCCTTCATCTTTGAAGGATGGGATTAATGCTCTCAAAGGTTTCCGGCAATACCCGGGAGTATGGGAAAAGTTGGATTTTGCAGCGACTAATCTATACGATTATCAGGGCTTTATATTCTCGCCTGATGATTATGACAAAAAGATAGCGGATTACAATAACCTGGTTGGAAAAATGCCTTTTATTTCCACAGAGATATGCATCAACGCACCTTTTCTTCAAACTGATGCCTACAAAATTGCCTTTTCGTACGCAATGTTGTACCACAAAAACATGGCTCAGCTGAACGCCATTGCCATCATGTATTGCTGGACTTTGCTGGATTATACCCAGCCTTCATTTGCTTCCACGCGTACGTTATTTACGCTGGACCACGCCAATGATATGCAGCCTGTTGCATCGGGATTTCAGCTCAGGACTTTTGGCGCATTTAGTCGTCATATTCGAAAAGGGATGAAGAGGGTCGAAGTGCTCCAGGATTCCGCGCCATTGCTCGTGACTGCCTATGCTGATAAAAAGAGCAAAACTTTGGTTGTCCTTAATCCAACCATGAGGCCGGTAGAATTTGATATACAGTGGTATCCAATTAAATTCAGTGGAGTGGAGCGAACAAGTCCCTATCACAACAATCAAAATGCAAAGGTTCCCGAAACAACCGTCATTGAACCAGGTGAAATACTGACGTTTTATTAGTGGCCTTTAATACTTACAGTTAAAATACTTTTAGGAACAATTTTGAAAAAATGACCAATTTTTCAAAATGATGTAAGATTGGCACAATCTTGAAAAAATCTGGATAGATATTGAAAAATATTGTCTCAGGAATGAGATAATTTTAAGTAATTAAATCAGATAATTTTAAACTTATGCTAGAAAGTGATCTTATTAATTTAAGGTGAATTGCCTCTTTTGACTAGACTACAAACACAGACTATTTAAAAATTTTCAATTAAATCTAATTTGCTTATGAACAGAACTAAAGTAAAGCTCTGGCAAAGGATGCTTTTATTTTGTGTGATGCTTTTGTTGAATCAACAGCTTTTTTCGCAAATAAAAGGTAGAGTGACAGATGCAAGCGGGGCGCCAATCCCCGGAGCAACAATTCTTGAGAAAGGGACAAACAATGGCATTATTTCCGATTCGAATGGAATGTACCAGCTGAGAATTCAAAAAGTGCAGGGAGCAGTACTTGTCTTCTCGTTTGTCGGAATGGAGTCGCAGGAAATACCTGTTAACGGAAAATCGACTATTAATGTGACCCTGAAAGAGGTAACACAATCTGTCGATGAAGTAGTAATTGTTGGTTACGGATCACAGAAAAAAGCCACTGTAACCGGTGCGATCACCTCAGTTAACGCATCAGAACTGGTCAAATCACCTACAGGAAGTTTAACCACAGCTCTGGCGGGACGCTTACCAGGATTGATTACCATGCAACGATCTGGTCAACCCGGGGCCGAATCTCCCACCTTGCGTATTCGTGGGGTAAGTACCTTAAACGGCGCAGATCCTTTGGTTATCGTTGACGGGATTGAGCGTTCCTCAGGCTATGTACCTTCCGGTGAGTCTTCCAGTAGTGGAGGCGTAAGCGGTTACGAACAAATAAATCCTAACGACATTGAAAGCATTTCCATATTGAAAGATGCTTCCTCAACGGCAGTTTATGGAGTGAGGGGAGCTAATGGGGTCATCATCATTACCACTAAAAAGGGAATCAGGGGAAAACCGAAAATTTCCGTTTCAGGGAATTATGGAATGTCTACCCCAATCCGGCTCAGGAATAACGTATCTTCCTATGAATGGGGTAAATACACCAATGAAGGAAATGCCAATGACGGCGTTGCACCCGCAATGACTGATGAGAAATTGCAGCATTTTCTAACTGGTGACAGTCCTATATTATATCCCAGTATTAATTATGTTGATTACATTTTAAAGGATTTTGCCCCGCGCCAGGACTATAACCTCAGCATGAATGGCGGTACAGAAAACGTCCGCTATTTCGTATCTGCAGGATATTTGAATGAGGAAGGTTTGGTGAAGGACGTAGGTTTCGGATTCGATCCTAATTATCATTACAACAGGTTGAATTTGCGGTCGAACCTCGATTTTGATTTTACCAGCTCGTTATCCGGTAGTATCAACATTGATTCACGAATTGAAAACAGGGGCGGTCCCAATGCCCCTTATGATGCTGCATTTTTCTGGAAAATGTCTCAGGCAGCACCATATCTCTCTCCAGGGTTTGTTGATGGTAAATATGTTGTATCAGCTGTCAACAGCGATGGTACCCCAATTATGAACTGGATCCTTGGCGGTGGATACTATCGTTCATTGCAAACCACCGTAAATACGGTATTCTCTTTGAAACAAAAACTCGATTTTCTTGCTAAAGGTTTGTATGCCCAGGGTAAATTTTCATACGACAGCTGGTATGTGGAAAAATATACCCGTTCGAGAACTTATGCAACTTATACCCCCGTTGATGTGAATGGAACCATCTATTATAAACAATCCGGTGCAGATGGCCAGTTGTCTTATACCATGGATGCTGATAACAATGCCAACAAGAGGCGGAAAAATTATCTTGAATTGTCACTTAATTATTCCGGGACTTTCGGCGAACATACAGTTACCGCACTTGCATTGTATAACCAGTCTAAAAGCTATTTTTCCGAATCACAATACCGTGATATTCCCAGGGCTTACCTTGGATTTGTTTCCAGGTTTACCTACAGCTACCGCAACCGTTATCTTGCTGAATTTAATTTCGGTTTAAACGGATCCGAAAATTTCCCCAAAGGGGATGGAAAACGATTCGGTAAATTCCCTGCCTTCTCGGTAGGATGGGTTGCTACTGAAGAGCCTTTCATGAAACAGTTTCACTTTCTCAATCTCCTGAAGATGCGCGGTTCGTACGGAACTGTTGGAAATGATCAGATTGGTGGACAGCGCTTCCTTTATGTTTCCGGTTCCTTCGCCAACATCCCGGGAGGATATACGAATTATTTCGGAACTGAAACTTCTACCCAAAGCTACCTTGGACTGCAGGAAGGAAGAATGGCTAATCAGGATATTACCTGGGAAGTTGCAAAAAAGGCAAATATTGGTATTGAGACGAAATTTTTTAAGAATCAGCTGACACTTAATGGTGATATTTTCAAGGAAAACAGAAGCAACATCCTGACTTACATGGCAACCATCCCGTGGATGATGATGCCTGATATGCAGTATGGGTCAACCGGATGGGCTACCGGAAGTATTGCCCCTCCCGCAAATTATGCGAAAGTTGAAAACAAAGGTTACGAAATTGAATTGGGATGGGATTCTAAAATAGGTAAGATGGGCTATTATTTCAAGGCCTCACTTGCTCATGCGCAAAATAAAAGAACCTTGATTTCCGAAGCGACCCAGGATTATCCATGGCTGTACCAGCAAGGACAAAGTATCGGTCAGTATTACGGTTTAATTGCTGAAGGCTACTTTGACAGTTTTGGTCAGATTCATAACATCAACAATGCCTATTCAACATTTGGCAAAAACCAGATTCCCGGCGACATCCAATACAAAGATATCAATGGGGATATGAAAATTGATTCCAAAGATGTGGTCCCCATAGGATATTCCAATACACCGCGAAAAACATTTAGTTTCAGTCTGGGTATGGATTACAAGGGATTTGATATTTCGGCATTGTTCCAGGGAGTTGCGCAGGTAAGCTATATCCCGGCAGATGAAGCGCAAATTCAGTTTTACGGTGGTAATGACGCATTTGACTGGGTAGTAAATCGTTGGACTCCCGCGACAAGAGATGCGTCCACCTATCCGGTTTTACATCAGTCGGCATACAATTACAGTTCCAGCAACGATTTCAAGACATCTACCTACTGGTTGAAAGATGCTTCTTATGTTCGGCTTAAGAACCTGGAGATCGGATATAACCTGCCGGATAGAATAACAAAGTTGGCTAAAATCAGCAAGACCAGAATATATCTGAATGGTCAGAACCTCTTCCTTTGGGACAAACTGAAATACTGGGATCCTGAATCAATTCAAAGCCGCTTGGTTCTTCACCCGGTCATGAAAATTTATAATGTTGGTATTTCAATGACTTTTTAAACGATATACAATGAAACAGATAAAATCAATATTGTTAACTTTTCTGACAATTGGAATATTTACACTCGGTAGTCTGTTTACCTCATGTAAAGATTATCTTGCACAACCGCCATCTGCAACGTTGCCAATTGACACGGTATTTTCTAATATTACCAATGCAGAAAAGGTTTTAGCAACCGCCTATGCGCTGGTTCCTTATGGTTTTCCAGCAGTACAGAACGGCGCCTGGTCCTATGCCTTGCAAATCTATTTTAGTCCGGTATCCAATATTTCAGACGAATCGGAAAACTCCTGGCCATCGGCTTTCCACAATGCTTATTATAACAACGGGCAGTTGGATGCAACGACCATTTATCCTTTTTTGGAAGACAAATGGCTCTTCAACTTCGAAGCTATCAGGAGTGCCTATTTATTCATTGAAAATGTAGATAAGATTCCGGAACCTCGTCCTGCCCAGTCTTATATCAACAGATTAAAAGGGGAAGCCAGAGCAATTATTGGAATCAAATATTTTGAGATGTTCAAGAGGTATGGTGGCATGCCCTGGATGAACAAAGTATACTCTCCAACCGATAACGTTGACTTTACACGGTTAAGCATAGCCCAAACTGTTGATTCCATTGCGGCAGTTCTTGATAAAGCGGCCATTGACCTTCCGGCACGTTTTGATGGTGCAGATTTTGGAAGGATCAATAAAGTTACCGTAATGGCGACCAAGGCCCGTCTGTATTTGTATGCGGCAAGTCCATTGTTCAATACCAGTGAAACGTACTTTCCTTTTGGGAAGAGCCAGCTTATCTGCTACGGAAATGCAGACCCTACCCGTTGGAAAAAGGCTGCCGATGCGACGAAAGCAGTGATTGATTATGCAGAAAGCAATGGATATAAATTGGTAAATACCGGTAACCCTGATGTTGATTATACTACCGCAGTGAAGGCTTTCCCGCCCCTGAATACGGAGATTATTCAAGGCACAAGAAATATAAAATCCATCTATGACGCTCAGGGAAACGGCCGGAATAAACCTTACAGCAAGACCGTTTTTCCTGGTGGAACACCGTGTATTATGCCGCTCCAGAATGCAGTAGATATGTATGAGACTGTTGATGGGAAACCAACAACTCCAGATTATTTCAGTCAGCCAAATCCTTATGCCAAAGGAAAACTCGACCCCCGTTTTTACCAGACAGTTTTGTACCACGGATCAGCCTGGGATATTTATACCATGGATATGAGCCAGAATCCTGCAGGTACTCCTCTAGGCGATAATGTAGGAAGGGTTGCCGGTCAGTTCTATACCGGTTATTATTGCCTGAAATTCCAGTTCCCCGACTGGTTCAGAATTGGTGGGGCTACCCCAAATAGTTTCTGGCCTTATCTTCGTTTGTCTGATCTGTATTTAATGTATGCAGAAGCCCTGAACGAATATGACCCTTCAAATCCTGATATCAAGAAGTACATCAATCTCATACGCAGTCGGGCCGGAATAGCCTTGTTGCCTGTACTTGCTTCAGATAATACCCAGGATGGAATGCGTAACCGCATCAAAAATGAACGTGCAGTTGAACTAATGTTCGAAGGACACCGATATTTTGACCTCAAACGTTGGAAGATGGGCAGTGTAATTGGTGCATCCGTTTATGGGATGAATACGGTTAAGAATGGCAATGTCATCACCTTTGAAAGATTCAAATTTGAAGACAGGGTTTTCCCTGCTACCATGTATCTCTATCCAATACCGCTGGATGATGTACTTAAATCGCCAGGTTTAATTCAGAATCCAGGCTATTAATAGGATAAAATGTTTCGAAAATGAACAATTACGATTCAAACATGAACAATATGAAAAAAAGCATCAATAAAAAGATAGGGCTGCTTTTGGTTTGGATTCTCTTTGCAGGTCAAATTAATCTGGCAGCGCAGAATCTTTTACCCAGCGACTCAGTCAAGCTATCCATAGAAAACAAAAAACTGATTGACATTGCTTTTGGTAAGCAGATCAAGCAGTCGGTAACCTCTTCGATAAGCTCAGTATATTCTGATCAGCTGTTGAAGAATACTGTTACCAATGTCGGAAATGCCCTCTCCGGTCATCTGCCAGGATTAACCGTTATGCAGCAATCAGGGGAGCCAGGGGCCGATATGGCAACCTTATTCATCCGTGGCAAAAACACTTATAACGTAAATAATCCGCTTTTACTGGTGGATGGATTTGAAACCGATTTCCAGCAATTAGCGCTCTTCGAAATCGAAAGTATTTCAGTTCTGAAGGATGCTGCGGCACTTGCGTTATATGGACAAAAAGGTGCGAATGGAGCAATTCTTGTGACTACCAAACGAGGAGTGGAAGGCAAAACACGCATTACTTTTAACTTGTATGGGGGTGTTCAGGAACCTCAAAAAATGCCAAGCTTGTTAAATTCTTATCAGTACGCTACCCTGTATAATGAAGCGCTCCAAAATGACGGACTGGCTGCAATTTACAGTCAGACCGACCTTGGTCATTTCCAAAGTGGTGATGATCCTTACATGTACCCCAACAATAATTTCTTTAATCAGTTGATTAAACCCTCTTCAACCCTTATTCAGGGAGACATTGGTTTGAGGGGCGGAACGAAAATTCTGAAATATTTTGTTTCGATGAATTACATGAAAAATGGGGGACTCTACAACTTTACCGATATGAATAGCGGATATAATACCCAGTCTTCCTTAGGCCGTTATAATTTGCGTGCCAACCTGGATATCAATATCAACGACAAGCTCTCTGCAAAAATTGACATTGGAGGCCGTTTGGATGACCGTCATTATCCGGGGAGCAGTTCAGCTGCAATCTGGAACGGTATGTACAATACTCCACCGCTGTCTTATCCGATGTTAAATCCTAATGGTACAATCGGAGGAAACCAACAGTATACCAACAATCCATACGGGTTAATGACCGGTTCGGGATATCAGTCATCCAGTGAAAGAAATTTAAACGTTAACGTTCGGTTAAAGTATGATCTTGGAGATCTTCTGAAAGGATTATCAGCTGGTATAGCAGGCTCTGTCAGTAACTGGATGCAGGCAATCGATAATAAATCCCGGACTTATGCAGTCTATGCCCTTCAGAGAAGTGGCTCTGCCTATTCGTACACCAAGATTGGTGATAACTCCGCGCTTACCTGGGTTACCGGGTCCGGCCATACCAACCGAAATAGCTTCGAAGCCAATGTGAATTATGAAACAACGAAAGGGGATAATGACTGGTCCGCCATGTTGGTGTATCACATGGACCGCTATGTAGTTCGCGGTTCACACCTATATCAGGGAAACCTTGGTTTGAGCGGACGCATCCATTACGGATACAAAAACCGGTATTTTGCAGAGGTAACTTCAGGGTACTATGGTTCTGAAGTCTTCGCTGAAGGTAAACGATTTGGATTGTTCCCGGCAGCTGCTTTAGGGTGGGTCGCCTCTGAAGAGAATTTCGTTAAGAAATCACTTCCATTCGTCAATTACCTAAAATTACGTGGATCATACGGTCTTACGGGAAGTAATACCTCCTTTACAGGGATTTCGGTAACCGACAGGATCTTCTTTAATCAGTATTACTCCGGATCTACCGGTTATGCATTCGGACCATCCCTGGGTACGACGAAGGTTGGAAGACAGGAAGGCAGAATGTCAAATCCGGATATCACCTGGGATAAGGCTAGTAAAACTGATATCAGTCTTGAAACGAAGCTATTTAAACACATTGACTTCATGTTCACCTGGTTCAATGAGCTGCGTTCGGATATTCTTACCGTGGATGCATCCAATATTCCCGATGCCCTTGGCTATAGCAATGGTCGCCAGCCTTACCGAAACGGAGGAGAAGTAAAAAACCACGGATATGAAACAACTCTTGGATATTCCGGCACAGCCGGGGCATTAAAATATTCGGTAGAAGCAGGTTTGTGGTTCAGTAAAAGTGAAATTGTTAAAAAACCTGATTTAACCATCTATCCTGATGCGTACAGGAATGCGACCGGAAAACCTATTGGCCAGATCTTCGGATTGGAAGCCATTGGTTATTATCAGAGCGCAGCCGATGTAGCCAATCATCCAAAACAAATGTTCGGAATTGTTGGGGCCGGAGATGTCATTTATAAAGACCAGAACGGTGATAAAATTATTGATGATAACGATAAGAAACCGATTGGTTATTCATCTGTTCCTCAATATACTTACAGCCTGAATATCGACCTTAAATACCATAATTTTGATTTTATGGCATTCTTCCAGGGGGTAGGCAATAGCTCAACGATGCTGGGAAGTTACTTTATTCCATTCAGCACCAAAGGAAATGCTTATGATTATGCTTTTAACCGGTGGACTGCTACTTCACAGAATGCTGCATTTCCCCGATTATCAACGGTTGACAATGCCAATAATTATCAATCAAGTACTATCTGGTTACGTTCAGCAGATTACCTTAAGTTACGGAACCTGGAACTTGGGTTTAAGTTGCCTGCCAATCTGCTCAGGAAGTTGAGCGTGGACAACCTTCGATTCTTCGTACGTGGGATGAACCTGTTTACGAAAAGCAAGGAAATCGATTTTGCCGATCCTGAAAGTCTGACCGGCTATCCAACTATGAAATCGGTTAGTTTAGGCGTAAACGTTTCGTTATAAGTCAGAAAATTAAACAATTGAAAAGTATGAAAAAGTATTTCAATAGATTATCAGGTCTGATCTTGATTTCGCTGTTCATTTCGTCATGTAGTTTTCTGGCGGTTGATGACAGGGAGATGCTGACAGAAAATATCGTTCTGAACAAAATTGACGATACAGCTGCCATGTGGGCGACGCTTTACAGCAACTTACCACTCGGTTTTACAAGTATTGCAGGCACTGCCATGTTAGCCTCGGCATGCGATGAAGCAGACCATAATGCCCCATTCAATGCTGTTCAAAGTTTTAACAATGGCAGCTGGAGCGCTTACAGTAACCCGGATAATGTCTGGAGCAACATGTATGCTGCCATCCACAATGCGAATAACTTTCTGAAAGTATCGGATACCATTACCTACAACCAATATAAGATTGTGGATCCGACCTACTACAACACGATTACCACTGATATGAAGTATTACCGGCTGGATGCAAGATTTTTTAAGGCATTTTTTCATTATGAATTATGGAAACGTTATGGGGAGATTCCTATTGTCAATAAAACCATGACCCTGGAAGAGAGCTACGCCTTGACCCGTCAGAAATCCGATGCGATAAGAACATATATTTTGGGTGAACTGGATGCGATCATTCCTGATTTGAAAGTAACCTGGGAAAGTGCCTATATGGGACGTATTACCAAAGGTGCCGCCATGGCTTTAAAGTGCCGCGTACTGCTGTTCGCTGCGAGTCCGGTTAACAATGGCGGACAGTACAATGCCGCTTTTTGCGAACAGGCTGCAGGTGTTGCCAGGGATCTGATGGCACTGAATGTCTATAATCTGAATGTCGATTACAGAAACCTTTTTCTCAACACCACTGCAACCAACACTGAAATAATTCTCGATTATCGCAATGCCAATTCCAATAACATGGAGAAATGGAATTATCCATCAGGAGGTAACCGCCTGTACGCTTTTGGTGTTGGGGCCAATGCAACATGTCCATCTCAAAACCTTATTGATTCGTATGAGATGTCGAACGGGAAACTGATTTCAGATGCAACCTCCGGATACAATCCGCAAAATCCATACGTAAACAGGGATCCTCGTTTAGCTATGACTGTGCTAACAAACAATACTTTATGGAATGACAGTACAGTGAAGGCTTTTGTAGGTGGTACCGATGGAATCGGGAAAAATAATGCTACAACGACAGGCTATTATCTTAAGAAGTTTGTTCAGGAGAAAATTAACCTGACAACCAATCAGACAGCCTCTCACGTCTGGCATATTTTCAGATATGGCGAAATCCTTCTGAATTATGCTGAAGCTTTAAACGAGGCCTTTGGTCCGGATGTGATTCCTCCGGGTTACACCATTTCTGCAAGAACTGCGCTCAACCAGATAAGGGCCAGGACAGGCGTTGCCATGCCAGCCATCCCAACGGGTTTATCACAAGTTGATTTCAGGGAAAAAGTACGAAACGAGAGAAGAATAGAATTAGCATTCGAAGGTCACCGTTTTTGGGACGTCCGTCGTTGGATGATTGCCGCCCAAACTGAAAATGATCCACTGCGAGGGATGCGGATCACCAAAACCGGTACAAACGCCTTCTCGTATGAAGTTGTGAAAATCGAAGATCGTAAATTCACTGCACCAACCATGTATTGGTATCCGGTTCCTTTCAGCGATCTGGTTAAATACAAGGGTTGGGTTCAAACACCTGGATGGTAATTCCATTATATTCAATTGAGATGAAAAAAAAACTATTCAACTTTAATATTAAGGAGATGAAAAAATATCTTTTCACATACCTCATCGGAGTTCTGCTTCTAGGTCTGGGGCTGTCCGGCTGTAGCAAGGAAGACATTTCCGGTCCTACTGTAAAAGGCTATCTGAACGGGACTGAAATCAAGGAAATCAAGGTGACACTTGGTACTACCGTGAACTTTAAATATGAAATCCAATCAACATCCAAACTTTCGAAGGTGGAAGTGTTCGTTCGGAAAGGAATTGGTTTAAATACGGATAGTCAGTTGTTCCTGCGCAAAGCAGCAGCAACAGGTGATCTGGATGGAAATTCATTAACAGTACAGGGTACATTGGTTGCAACGACTGATCTGGCGATTTCGATAGGCGTAATTGATGATCAGGGGAGAGTTACCATCTTGCAGCTCAATGCATTGCTTGATTTATCCGAGTTTGATGACCTGATCCTGATGGATGCAATGAATGATGGAACCTCCAAGACATTCTGCGACACCCAGTATGGCTTGCTGCTATTTGCCGCAAATACTGCTGCCGATCCGGCTGCTATTGATTTCGGCTTCGTTTACATGGAAAGCAACGCGTCTGTAAAAGCAACGCTCGTCTCGTTCAGCGACTTTGGGAAAACAGCTACTTATCCAATCGTTGGAACAAATAATGTAACACTGTTTAAGCGGGCATCAGCTTATACCAATGCAGATGCAGCCAGCGTCCAGCAATTATATGCTAACGGCACTGATTTTCCTTCAGTATTGGGAATAGATGCTGGAAAGGCAGCTTCCAATCTAAAGGACGGTGACGTCGTGGCCTTTAAAACACAGAAGGGTAAATATGGCTTGATACTGGTAAAAACGGTTGACCGAAAAAGTGAGGCCACAAGTAACCAGCAAACGATCAAGATAAAATTGGTGGTGCAAAAATAATCTCTTAATTATTCAAAAAATGAAGAAGCATTTTATTAATCTCTTCGGCTTTATTTCAATAATTGGCCTTCTCCTGTCATCTTGCGCCAAAAAGAGCGAACCCTCGACCGATATTCAGGTCACCATTAACGGGACTGCAATTGATCAGGTTGCACTTTCATTGAATTCATTCATGAGTTATGAATTTACCGTTCAATCTTCTGAACAGGTGGGACGAATGGAACTTCTGAAATCTGTCAACGGAGTCAACTCAACTATTTCTGTTCTTAGCTATTCAACGGGTCAGTTGGAAAAAGTAACCGGTTCAATATTGGTCGCAAGCGAAATGAAGTTGACATTAAATGTCTTTAGCCTGAACAATATGATAACTGCAAGTAAGACTATTCAGGCTAAAATATTTGTAACAACCAATCCGGTGACAAATGTTACTTTGACTTCAGCCAAAACTGGCGGGGTAATTGCGGATATACTCACAGGCATAACAGCACGTGGCGTATGCTGGAGCACCAAACCCAATGCGACGGTAGACCTGGCCACGAAGACAAGTGACGGGACCGGTACGGGTGCTTTTACCAGCGATTTAACAAACCTGGCGATGGGCACAACTTATTATGTGAGGTCATACATCAACGGAACACAGGGTGTAGTTTATGGAAATGAACAAATTTTCACCACCCTTTCACCACCGGTTCCTACCATACCTAATGGTGGATTTGAAGCTCCGGTAATCTCCGGATATGTGATGAATCCTCAGCCGAATGTCTGGACATTTACCGGTGGAGGCGCCGGTATGCAGGCAAACGGTAGTGCTTTCGGCGCCAAAACTGCTCCTGAAGGTAATCAGACAGCCTTATTTCAGCAGGCAGCTTCCATCTCTCAAACATTCGATTTTACTGCCGGGAATTATGCACTCAGTCTTAAGGCAGCTCAAAGGGGAACACAGGCACAAACATTTGAGTTCTATTTTGACGCCATCTTAATCGGAAAGTTGCAACCTGCCGCTGCCGATTTTGAACTCTTTATTTCTGATACGTTTACCGCTACAGCTGGACCTCACAAGATCACCCTCACAGCCACTAATTTAAAAGGAGGCGATAATAGTGGCTTCATTGATGACGTAAAATTGCTTTACAGACCGTAATGGAAACTTTTGAAAAGAGGATGTTTCAACTCTTGAAACATTCTCTTTTCTTTCCATGGAAGGTTACGAAATTGGCCATAACAAGGAATGATCTGATAATAAGCGTATTCTGTGACAAATTGTAATTTAGTATGTCTAAAATATTACGAAAATATGGTGTTTCCTTGTTGCTTTTGACTATATTTTCCTGTCATCATTCTGAGAGAAATTTTGAGGTAGTGGGTCTGGAATTCAATAAAGCGTATGAATTTTCTAACCAGCATGCATCCTCTTTCTCCTGGAAAATTAAGTCTGAAGCAAAAGATTGGACTCAGGGTGCGTATCAGATTATCATTTCTGATTCTAAGAAAAGTCTCAGCGAAAATAAGGGGGATTTCTGGGACAGCGGAAAAACGCTTTCCGAGGAACAACTATTTATTCCCTATCAGGGTAAGCCTTTCGTGCCGGGCGAAAAATATTACTGGAAAGTCAGGGTTTGGGATAAGAATGAAGAAGTTTCTAATTGGAGTGGCATAGAGAGTTTTTCAAAACAACTTTTCTATCCAAACGATTGGAAAGCCCGGTGGATAACCTACGACTATAAGCCAGAGGCTGCGATGCCGTTGTTTCGGAAATCATTTGAATTAAGGCAGGACAGCAAGCCAGTCTCGGCAAGATTATATATTTGTGGCTTAGGATATTACGAGGTGTATTTGAATGGATCAAAAATTGGTGACCGTGTATTGGATCCTGCCCAGACAAATTATGAAGATTATGCTTTATATTCCGATTATGATATCCCAGTAAAAGACCTTTTTCAGCAAGATGCGATAGGTGTCATGCTGGGAAATGGCTGGTATAACCAGTACCAGGTTTGGTCGCCCGCAATGGCTTATGGTCAGCCACTCGTCATTGCCCAACTAATCATCAAGTACGAAAAAGGCCAATCTGATATCATTTCTACAGACGATTCGTGGAAATGGAAGTCCGGGCCCATTGTCTCCAATAATATTTATGCCGGAGAAGTTTATGATGCCACTCTCGAATCAACCGACTGGTGCAATTATCAATGTGATGAAAGTGGTTGGAAAACCGTAAAATACGCCAGTAATTTTCCTCCTGAACTGGTTGAACAAACAGCAGAACCAATCCGGAAAATGGAATTCCTTGAGGTAAAGAAAATTCTTAATCCCTTAAAAAATACCTGGATTTTTGACTTTGGACAGAATTTTGCCGGATGGGTCAGATTAAAAGTATCAGGTCAAAAGGGACAGAAAATTACTTTCCGTTTTTCGGAAGAAATAGATAAAGATGGTCAGATTGATCCTGCCTCGACAGGTGTTTTTGCCACCAAATTTGTACAGACAGATCAGTATATCTGCAAAGGGGAAGGGACCGAAACCTGGGAGCCCCGATTCACTTATCATGGTTTCAGATATGTTGAGGTCACAGGATTACTGACCAATCCCACCAAAGACTTGCTAACAAGTGTCGTAGTTTATAGCTCCATGAAAAAGGCAGGGACTTTTAGCTGCTCTGATCCACAAATCAATAAGCTTCACGATCTGGCTTTATGGACTATTAAAAGTAACATCCAGGGGATTCCGACTGATTGCCCGCACCGCGAACGCTGCGGCTGGACAGGTGATGCGCACACCGTGGCCACGACTTTGATTCAGAACTTTGATGCCCGGCTTTTTCTGACGAAATACCTTTACGATATGCGTTCCTCCGCACGCGAATCGAAGAAGGAGCTATATTTCGGCGCTAGTTTTCACGACCGGAGCATCGTAACCAAACCCGCTGGAATTCCTACCATGATCGTACCCGGAAAACGCACCAGCGGAATTGCATCCCCCGACTGGGGAACAGCCGCAGTCCAGATTCCGTGGTATCTCTACCAGTATTATGGTGACATAAATTTGCTCCACGAATTTTATCCGGATATGAAAACATGGGTCGACTATATTTCGGCCAAATTTCCTGAATACATTGTCTCCCACGGTTTAGGGGATTGGTGTCCGCCCGGAGGAAATAAAATGATCGATTGTCCTGTATCCTTAAGTTCTACGGCCTTCCACTACCTGGATCTTTCAATTCTTGCTAAAACTGCTTACCTGTTTGGATATAGTGCGGATGCATCTTATTATACGGAAAGAATGACGAAAGTCAAAGAAAAGTTCAATGGGCAATTTTTTGATCCAATGCATTCATCCTATGGAAGTCAGACTGCAAATGCGATGGCCATTCAGCTTGGACTGGTTCCCGATGAGAAAATAAAAGAGGTTGTTGGATCGCTTGCTCAGGATATCAAAACCAAAAGTAATGGATTCATTCAAACCGGTATTTTCGGGTTAGGAAGGATATTTCCAGCCTTGGCCGAAAATGGGGCGGAAAATCTTGCTTATCAGATTTTCACAAAAACAGGAGAACATAGCTTTGCTAATATGTGGGATAAATACGATGTGACGACTCTAAGGGAAGTCTTACCTGTGGATAACTCAGGAGCAGGGGCTTCCTCCTCTCACAATCATCCAATGAATGCCGGTTATGATGAATGGTTTTTCAGGGGAATTGCAGGGATACGTCAGGATGAAAAGTCGTCTGGTTTCAGAAATATTGTTTTTCGTCCTTCGTTTACCTCTAAACTTGCATATGCCTCAGCCACCTACGAATCGCCATACGGAACAATTGAAAGCAACTGGAATTGGAAAGGAAAATCTTTCAATTGGAAGATCTTGATTCCGGCAAATTGTGATGCGGACCTTTATATTCCTAAGCTTTTTGACAAACAACAGGTAATTGTAAATGGGCAGGAGGAAGGATTAAACCTCTCAGACGACACTTTCTTCCCTAATTTTTATTTATATAAATCCGTTGGAAGCGGCAGTTATAATATCACTATCATTGCTTTACCCAAATCTTAATCTGCTAAATATGAAATTTAAATTTTCTCCCATGAGAATCAGTTTTATAATACTGACAGTCCTAACAATTTTCTCTGGTGCCTTGGAAGTTCACGCCCTTACTCCAACCAAGAAACCAACTTTTTCACAAATAGAATCGGGATTTAAGACCCTCCCGGATTCCTTGCTAACCAGTGTATATTGGTACTGGATGTCTGATAATATTTCGAAGGAAGGTGTAATAAAGGATTTGAATGCCATGAAAAGGGCAGGTATCAACCGCGCCTTTATCGGAAATATAGGCGGACAGGGAGTCCCTTATGGTAAAGTAAAAATATTCTCAGACGAATGGTGGGACATTCTCCATACCGCTTTGAAGACGGCAACAGAATTAAATATCCAGATCGGTATATTCAACAGTCCGGGCTGGAGCCAGTCGGGCGGACCCTGGGTAAAGAATGAACAATCCATGCGTTACCTGAATTCGTCAGTAATTGCAGTGACCGGACCCATGCAGTTTAATGGTAAATTACCTGCACCCAACAAGGATTTTCAATTTGTTAAGGCTATTGCCTATAAAATCCCAACCGAATCAGGGAAACCTTATCTGTCTCTATATCCAGAAATTACCTCAGAACCAAAAATTGAAAATATTGCATCAATTTGTGATGGAAAAGTTACCACTGAAGTAGCTCTCCAACCAAATAAGTCACTGACTATTGATTTTAAAACCGCCGAATTCGCTACAGTCAGGAGCTTGATAATCAAAGCTTCCGAGAAAAAGACCAAAGCCATGGGCGAATTCTTTGTAAAGGAAGATAATGGTTATCGCTCCCTGCAGAGCTTTGAAATCAACCGAAGTAATCCATCTCTCAATGTTGGTTTCGATCCGTTCGCCCCCATTGTTCTCTCAATTCCGGAAACCAGCTCTAAAAACTTCAGATTAGTGATATCTGATGTTACCGTTGCAGGAGGAATTGCAGAAATTGATCTCTCACCCGTCCCAAAACTCGAGCGATATCCGGAGAAATCCCTTGCTAAGATGTTTCAGACCCCACTCCCTTACTGGAAAGATTACCTGTGGCCTGCTCAGCCTGAAGTGAAAGATATTTCGATGATGATTGACCCAAAAACTGTCGTGGATATTTCCGGATTCAGAACCGCGGACGGAACAATTAAATGGAACGTCCCTAACGGGAAATGGAAGATTATGGAAACAGGTATGACCACAACCGGGGTAACAAACGGTCCGGCTACCCCCGAAGCCACCGGGCTCGAAACGGACAAGATGAGCAAGAAGCACATCGCAGCCCATTTTGACGCTTTCCTCGGTCAAATCATTAGCCGCATCCCGGCGGCCGACCGCAAGACCTGGAAAGTGGTGGTGGAAGATAGCTATGAGACAGGTGGCCAAAACTGGACCGATGGACTGGTCGAAGAATTCAGCTCAAAATACGGGTACAGCCCTGTACCATTCCTTCCGGTTTTAAGAGGTGATGTAGTTGGTAGCCGCAATCAGTCCGACCGGTTTCTATGGGACCTGCGGCGTATGGTGGCCGACAAGGTTTCTTACGATTATGTGGCGGGTTTAAGGGACGTCAGTCATAAAAATGGGTTGACAACCTGGCTTGAATGTTATGGACACTGGGGCTTCCCTGGAGAGTTTCTGCAATATGGCGGTCAATCCGACGAGGTCGGAGGAGAATTCTGGAGTGAAGGGGATCTCGGAAATATTGAAAATAGGGCTGCTTCATCCTGTGCCCATATTTATGGAAAACAAAAGGTTTCGGCCGAATCGTTTACCTGCGGAGGAAGAGCCTATTCACGTCACCCGGCAACTATGAAACCCAGAGGCGACCGTTTCTTTACCGAAGGGATTAACAATACACTGCTTCATGTTTACATTGAACAGCCAGACGAACGTTTGCCTGGAATTAATGCCGGCTTCAGCAATGAATTCAATCGCCACAATACGTGGTTTGAGTACATGCCCATGTTTACCCAATACCTGAAAAGGGTGAATTTTATGCTTCAGCAAGGTAATTATGTGGCAGATGTGGCTTACTTTATTGGCGAAGACGCTCCTAAGATGACGGGTATCTGCGATCCGGCACTGCCCCAGGGCTACTCTTTCGATTACATCAATGGTGAAGTGATTAACAAAAGAATAAGTGTGAAAGATGGCAGGCTGGTCCTTCCTGATGGGATGAGCTACCGGATATTGGCCCTCCCAAAATTGGAGACCATGCGTCCTGAATTGCTTAAGAAAATTCTGGACCTGGTTCAGCAGGGTGCGGTAGTCCTGGGTACACCACCCAAATATTCGCCAAGCATGTCGGGCTTTCCGAAAGCTGACCAGCAGGTTCAGGATCTGGCAAAGCAATTATGGAGTAACGTAGATGGAATCAAAGTAAAATCTGCCAGGGTTGGAAAAGGGATGATCCTTTCGGGGATGGAAATGCAGGAGGCACTCGACCTGATAAGTGTTGCACCTGATTGTAAATTTGGCAAAGACGATCCAGCGCTTTTTATTCACAGGACGCTGCCTGACGGAGATCTCTATTTCATTTCTAACCAATCGGATAAAACCATTACGATTAATCCTGAATTCAGAGTTATCGGAAAAAGTCCCGAACTCTGGCAAAGTACCGATGGCACTTCACGCAATCTGATGGCTTTCAAACAAAATGCAAAATCCACCATTGTACCGCTTAAACTGGAAGCTTACGAAAGTCAGTTTATTGTCTTCCGGAAGCCGGCGGTGAAGAGTGCTGGTTTTGATTTGTCTGCGAATTTCCCGGAAGGTAAAAAACTGGCAGATCTGGATGGCGCCTGGAGTGTGACCTTCGATCCTTCCAAAAGGGGGCCTGCAAAACCGGTCGTTTTTAAAAGCCTTACCGATTGGACCCTCTCAGGAAACGACAGCATTAAATACTATTCAGGAACGGCAGTTTACAAAACCTCGGTTTCAATCACGCAGGTTCCAGCCGGTAATAAGATCCTGTTAAATCTCGGACAATTGACGGCAATGGCCAAGGTAAAGGTGAATGGGAAAGAGGTAGGCGGAGTATGGACCGCTCCATGGCAAGTGGATATTTCTACGGCAGTAAAACAGGGAATAAATGAAGTGGAGATTTCTGTGGTCAACAACTGGATGAACCGCTTGATTGGCGATCAGAAATTGCCTGTCGGGAAGCGCCCAACCTGGAGCCCGGTAATCCCTTATAATACAGAGAGTCCGTTGCAGCCATCAGGGTTGTTCGGTCCGGTTAACATTCAATCATTTGAAATTGGATCCAAATCCTGATGGAGCCCACCGGATGCAGAAAACCGGTTTCCAGGTAGGTGTGAAATTGGGCTCTAGGTAGATCAAATAAACTGTAAAACGAATTAAATTGAGAATTACTCAAAAGATTGCTGACATATCCAGGATCCGGACCTGCTTCAGTTGTTTGATTTTTTTGGTCTTGTTTACTCAAGTTTCAAAGAGTCAGGTTCTTAGGGGGTCGACAGATCCGGTGGATCCGATCATTGACAATGGTACGCTGTTGCTCAAACTCGATCTGACCAGGGGAGGGGCGATCTCTTACCTGTCGTTGTCGGGCTCCAACAGGAGTGTGGTCAATATTGCCGATGAAGGGAGATATATTCAGCAATCGTATTATGCAGGCAAGAGCATCGACCGAAAATCTGAGGGGCAGTCACCGAGTTGGTCGCCCTGGGCCTGGAATCCCATCCAGGTGGGAGATGCCTATCGTAATAGGGCTAAAATTCTTGATTTTCAAAAAAGTGGTAACTCATTATATGTTAAGTGTATACCTATGCTCTGGGATATGAACAATATGCCTGCAGAAGCTGAAATGGAGCAGTGGACGACCCTTTCGGGGAATGTCCTCACCGTCAGGAACAGGCTGACCTGCCACCGTACCGATAACATCTATGAAGAAGGAATTCTGGATGACCAGGAACTCCCGGCGGTATATCCCATTTCTGCCTTAAAAAACTTATATACCTACTTTGGCAATGCCCCTTTTACCAATGCTTCTTTAAGCAATCCTGTCACGGTATTTCTCTCTAGCGGATTCTGGGGCAGGTACATCAATGATACCGTCACAGAAAACTGGATGGCTTATGTTGATGATAATAAGTGGGGGATAGGTGTTTACAATCCAATTTGCACCAATTTCATTGCCGGAATGTCGGGTCAGCCGGGCGGTGAAGCAACCAGTGGCGCGACCTCCTATATTGCCCCGGTGAGAAAGGAAATATTGAATAAAAATTCTGTCTACGAGTATGAATATTACCTGATTGTCGGAACGGTCGATGAGATACGTACAAAAATTTATCAGCTCCATTCCTCAAATCCTCCGATTACCTCTATCCTGGTAAGAAGTACCGGTGAAGTCTTAACACTGAATGGAATTGGTAACACCTTGCAGATGATTACGAATGTATTTCCTTCTGTAGCGAAAAACCTGGTGTCCTGGTCTGTTGACAATTCCGATGTGGCAACCATTGATGGCAACGGCATCGTGACAGCGCTTAAAACTGGTACTGTAACTATCTTGGCAACCGCGAAAGACGGGACAGGAATTACCGGATCGAAAACAATCACTATTACAAATATCCCTCAAAAAAATGCCTGGGAATTTAACACGTCACTGGAAGGGTGGACCAGTGCCCACTCCGGGAATGTATCTTTTGCAGATGGCAATATGGTATTCAATATTACCGGATCAGATCCTTATGTAAGCGGATCGGTATTTACCAACGGCTGGATCGTAGGTAACCTTAAATATCTTTGGGTGAGAATAAAAAATGAGACGACGGACAATTCAGGAGCCCTTTACATCTTCTTTGATGCAGCTTCCGGAGGTAGTTTCACTTCAGTCAATTTTCCGCTCACACCTAATGACACAGATTTTAGGGATTTTTTTTTGGACTTGTCAGTCAATCCCAAATGGCTCCCGGGTGCTAAAATATCCTATTTCAGGCTGGATCCTGTAAATAGTGCCACTACCGGGAAGGTTTATGTGGATTTTATGAGGCTTATCGCGAGCAAACCGCCCCTGGTCACCTCGCTGACAGTCAAGAGTGCCGGCGATGCAAATGAAATAAAAGGGACAGGCAATAACTTGCAGTTTTTGGCAAGTGTGACTCCTTCCCTGGCAGATAGTACGGTTAAGTGGAGCGTAAACAATCCTTTAATTGCGAACATTGATGCAAAAGGCTTACTCACTGCGGTTTCCAACGGGATTGTCACGGTTAAGGCAACAGCAAGGGATGGATCGGGTATATTTGGAACCAAGGACATAACAGTTTCCCTGGTTACTTCAGTTGGTAATCTGGAGTGGTCGCCCCTGAAAATTTTTCCGAATCCGGCTACCAACCGGCTAACCATCCAAAGCGGACCGTATTTTGTGAATGGTATCGTCATTTGCGATTTATTGGGAAGAACGGTTTTGATGAACAATGAACCCTTTATCGGAACAAAGACGATTGATTTGGCTCTTGAAAAAGGAACTTACCTGGTTCGAATACCTGGGATTGCCCTTACTCGCAAACTAATTGTTAATTAAGCAAATCTATATACTGATGAACAAGTTTATCCTGACCCTAATTTGCACTGCAATAGCGATCATTTCCTTTGCGGGTTCCTTAAAAACTTTACCTGAAAAGGTTTCCTGTGCCATTGCAGACAAGCAGGAATTTCAGATACCTGATTGCCTGCAGCTGACCGGATGGCTCGGCTCACGCATTGATGCCAACGAGAAGAACCGGTTGGCAAAAATTGATACGGAACGCCTGCTTGAGGGGTATCGTAAACGCCCGGGCCGGCAAACATGGGATGGGGAGCATGTTGGCAAATGGCTTCATGCCGCCACACTAGCCTGGGTCAACACCGGCGACCCGGAACTGCGCAAAAAACTCGATTACACCGTCACCGAACTGGTCAAATGCCAGCTCGGGGATGGCTACCTGGGAACCTACACCAAAGACAAACGCTGGACCGAATGGGATGTCTGGGCACACAAATATAACCTTATCGGACTGATCACCTACATGCGCTATACCGGTAATCAAGAGCCGTTGCCGGCTTGCCGGAAGATGGCGGACTTGCTCTGTAATACCTTTGGTGACCAACCGGGTAAGCGGGATATTAATCCAACTGGACAACATACGGGGATGGCCTCGGGCAGCGTGTTAGAGCCAATGGTATTGTTGTACCGCCTGACTGGCGAGCAGCGGTATCTGGAATTTGCCAAATACCTGCTACGTGCCCAGGAATTTCCTACAGGGGCACACATTGTTTCCACGCTGCTTACTGCTAAGCGGGTTGACAAGGTGGGTAACGGCAAGGCTTATGAAATGCTATCCTGTCTTAACGGCATCTTGGAACTGTATCGGACAACGGGTGATCCAAAGTTGCTGGAGGCCTGTCGCAATGCCTGGCAAGATATAGTTGATCATCGGCTATATCTTACCGGTGCCGCAAGCTACGGTGAACATTTTCACGATGACTATGATTTTCCGAATGTCGGTAATGTAGGCGAAACCTGCGTGACGGTCACCTGGCTCCAGTTCAACGCGCAATTGCTTCGTGTCACCGGCGAAGCTCGCTTTGCAGAACAGCTCGAAAGGGTAGTACTCAACCAGTTGTTTGGTGCGCAGAAACCGGATGGCAGCGGTTGGGGCTATTACGTGCAGATGGAAGGTAAGAAACCTTACAGCAGCACATTAGACGGTCATTGCTGCCTCTCCAGTGGCCCGCGCGGCGTTGCCCTGATTCCGACCTTTGCCACCAGCGTCGATGCCGACGGTGTGGTGGTCAATCTATATGATGCCGGTACCGCAAAGCTGAAACTGCGAAATGGGAAAGAGGTTGTTTTGACCACAGAGACCATTTATCCCAGCGATGGCAGAATCAAGATCACGGTGGATGCCGGGGCGAAGGTTCCGTTTGCCTTGAAGGTGAGGATACCGGACTGGTGTCGTGAATCTTCCGCAAAACTCAACGGTAAAAAAGTGGAGGCGAAGATTGGTGCTGATGGTTATGCTGTCATCAAACGCACCTGGGCCATTGGCGACAAGGTGGAGCTGAACTTCAAAATGGAACCGAGGGTGATTATGGGTGACCACCTGAACGAGGGGAAGATCGCCATCATGTATGGCCCATTGGTGCTGGCGGCAGATGAAGCCTTACTCGGAACAGATGGTTTGACTATCAGTTCGGTCGCTATTGGCAGTCCGGAGCTGACCTCACTGGCGATTAAGCCAGAACCGGCTCCGGAGCGTATCAGGAGCTGGCCAAATGATCAGGTTTATCTTCTCAATGCCGTCCTACGCCGCCATACTTCCACTGCCAGGACTGGTGCACCAATCAAGATCCAGCTAACCACTTTTGCTGATGCCAGCAGCACAGGCAAGAATTACAAGGTCTGGCTGCCACTACTCTCCGGCACCGACAATTTGCTGATCGATGGCATCGAAAGCAGGTCGCGTCAAGGCAACGTAGATGGTTCGGTCAATGACGAAAACAACTACTCTTTTGTGGTCACCTTTGACGGCAAACCAGCTGCAGAGGATTGGTTTGCAGTTAGTCTGGATGAACCGGTTACCGTTTCGCGGGTGGTTTATGTCCATGGTAAGACCTTCCCCAACGGCGGCTGGTTCGATGCCAGTACCGGCAAGCCTCGTATTCAGATCCAGATCAGCAAGGGTGGGGCGTGGAAAGATGCTGGCGAATTGAAGGATTATCCGGCTACTACCTCCACCAATGCAGGCAAACTGAGGGGAGGAGAAACCTTCAACTGCCAGTTTTCGGCTCCGATGAAGCTTTTTGGTATCAGGGTAGTGGGGAAACCGGCTGGAGGGGACAAACCTGAGCAGTCATTTTCATCATGTGCCGAAATACAAGCTTTTGCAAAGTAGTGACAATATGGAAAAGACGTTGTGAAGATGATTGCACGTTTTATTATCTGCAATCCCGATGATGACTAGAATATCTCACTTGAAGGTGTAACAAACGAAAAATTTTACAAATGAAGCGAATTTCTTTACTTATCCTGACGACCTTCCTGGCTACAGGTTCAATTTTCGCTCAAAGCTACAACGATGGGCGGCCTATGGCAAAATTGAGGATGGACGCGAAAGACGATGGTATCGTTTTGAAATACGGTGATGGGCCTGAAACATGCGATTATTTGGGCGCCAGAGATGTTTGGGTATTCGAATCCGGAGGTACTTATTACATGCACTATGATGGCGCTGGCATTAAAGGCTGGCTTTGTTGCCTGGCAACCAGCAAGGATCTTGTCAACTGGACAAAAAAAGGTGCCGTGCTGCAGTTGGGGAAACCAAATGAACCGGATTCGAAGAGCGCCAGCTATGGCACCACCTATTTTGACGGAAAGAAATGGCATATGTTTTATTTGGGTACCCCGAATGTTACAAAGGCCCCTGATCTGATTCCTTCGTTCCCTTACCTGAATATGAAGGCAGAGTCTGATTCGCCTTCTGGTCCCTGGAAGAAACGAAGCGACATTGTTCCTTTTAAACCTAAGGAGAAAACATTTTATAGTTCTACTTCGTCTCCCGGGTTTATCGTGAAACAAAAGGACGAATACCTGATGTTCTTCTCAGCCGCCGATTATACCATCAAAAGGACCATTTGCATTGCGCGGACAAAAGACCTTGATGCTCCCTGGAAAATCGATCCGGCCCCGATCGTTCCTCCCGAAGAACAAATCGAGAACACCTCCATCTATTACGAATCGTCGAACCAGACCTGGTTTTTATTCACGAATCATATCGGGATAGACAAGGATGGTGAATATACCGATGCCGTTTGGGTCTACTGGTCGAAAGACCTGAATAAATGGAATCCGGAGGACAAAGCCATCGTGATCGACAGAAAAAACTGCAAATGTTCTACGCGTTGTATCGGATTACCTTCTGTTGTCAGATACAAGAACCGGCTGGCAATTTTTTACGATGCGCCGCAGGGTAACAGCGTCAGCCACATGCGCCGGAGTATCGGGCTCGCCTGGCTAGGACTGCCACTTACACCGCCAAAAAAGTAATCTGCAAACAATAACTTCAATCAGAATTCATGAAACGGAAAGTTTATCTTTTTTGGACAATCATGATCATGTTCATGACAACCGCTCCCTTCCTTTTAAAATCCCAATCCGACTGGAAGAATGATTTCAAATTTCAGGAGCTGAATAAACGTCCCAATCTGGAAGTGAGGTACCAGAATGGCGACCGCGATGCCTTCGAAATTGTCGCCGCGGATTATCACCTGACCGGTGATTTGGTGCCTCCAAATCTGCTTTACGACACAAATACTTCTGTCCCCTGGTTGTGGTTCGAGATGACCGATCAGCAGGGACAGCTTTACTCTACAAGGGATACTAAAACCAAATCGCGAATCAACCTCTACCGGAGGGGGCCCTATTATTGCGAAATTCATTGGGTTGATATGAGATTTGCCAATCAAAAGGGAGACACGCTGCCCATCAGGGCGGAAGTCGTCCTGTACTGCTTTCCTGATAAGATGAAGAGCTCTGTGAAATTATTTCCATCGGCCCAACTTAACATGAAGACCTTGACTGCAAAAGGGAAAGTCGAAAAATCACTGGCAATAAAAGCCCTCGAAAAGGGACAGCCGCAATATTTTAACTTCGATTTATTTCAGGAAGTTAAACCCCTTCAGGATGCCGCTTTTACCTTAAAGAAGGGTGTGACGCCGGTAAAGTATGACCAGAGGAAAGGTGTTTACACCATTGGAAGTGAGACGACTGAAGGTTTTCAGAAGCAGTATTTTGAACAGCCAAACGGCTATGAAGAGGTTGCGTTCAAAGTAAAGAATGACGGCATCGCCCGCAAGATTTATATCTGTCATAAGACTCTCAAGGGGGAGGGCATCGTGGAAGGGGGTGTCGTGTTGGATGAAAAAGGAAATCCTCTGCCAATTCTGGTCCAGGTGTGTAAAAATTTCGCTGGTGAAAAGGAGGAGAAATTTTACAATCCTCGCGATACGGCTTTCAGCGAAACCTACTTTCCATTGTACCTCGAGCCAAACGAAGAACTGGATATAAGTTCCCTTCACGTCTACCAGAACTGGGGAAGGCACATGACCAAGCACTGGTCTTCACTCGGATTTTTCATGGACTATTTTCATTCCTCCACAGGCGTCACCGAGACCACCTGCTACATTCCTTTCAAATTTGGCCACAAGACGGGGATCTCTATCGGCGATTTCCGGGCCATGAGCCAGGAAACATTTTGGGAAGGTCAGCCGCAGCATGATAATGTGGCAGGACATAATTTTCTTACCTATTACGACGGCAAGAAATGGAATTATTCTGAATACAAGGGAACTACTTATAAAAGTACCGGGGCCAACTGGTGCAATGTAGAGATGGAATATCTTTCATCAGACAGCAGCATCAGGCTTTTGCTGGATATTTGGGAACTCCCTCAGGACGATGAATTACGCAGCTTTTTTACTGCCCGTTACAAGGTCCTCCGGCCATTAACCATTGAGGATGCCAAAGCCAATTTCAGGTTCCTGGATATCAGTACTACACAACAGCGTTTGCGGTACAATCATTTTGCATTCACTGATCCGTCCGGGAAAATTATCAGTAAACCGATTGTACTTGGCGAGGAGGCCTTTTGCGCAAAAGGGATCGAACTTCCAGCAGAAAATTCTTTTACGGCGATTTACGGAGAACCCAAAGGATCGAACGGGATCATGATCAGGAATTTCAAAACCAATATCAACCTGAAACCAGCTTTTTTGATTCAGCATAAAGTGGTCATTCCGGAACCTAAGGATACCACCGTAAATGAGCACAAAGTCTATACCCCGCCTATGAAGAACGAGGATGTCCGTTTCAGTCTGGTGCCTTCCGCCGACCGGCTAATCCTTAAACCAGGCGACGAGATTGAGCTTAACGGATTTTGGCTTCCTTATGGTGAATACAATGGTTACAAGACCCCGGCGCGCGAAGCTGTCACTTTTGGAAGCAATCAGCCAAGGGTCACTAAGATCAAGAAAGGGCTGTGTCTCAATAACTTTCCAACGACGATTCAGGTGGAAAATAACCAGGCTGAATTTACCATGAAAGGCGGATTAAATATTATTCCGGTCATTGCGAAAGGATTTACGGATTATCGCAACCTGATGCTTTATCGTAAAATCAATGGAACCTGGGATCCTGTTTTCCTCAATCAGAACACAGAATCGGATGGTAATCAGGTGTTTTGTGATACCGATGGTAAATTTGGGGCTATCTTCCTGTTTAAGACCAATGGGGCAGAACAGGAAATGAAGATCAGCTCCGGCCCATCCGGCCTTACCAGGAAGTTAAAAATCGAACCGGTTACCGGTCCCCAAACAGAAGTAAAAATTGCTGATGAAAAGGAAAATACCTCAGTAATCCTGAAAATAAATCCCCTTCACTCCAATAAAATTCCAATAAAATGGCTTGTTAGTGAGGGTAATTCAATCTGGTGTACCCATCGTTCGGATCAACTCAGATCCGGAATCCGCCTGACAGGATTTGAGAAAAGCGCAACCCTTCAATATTGGTGGCAACCAGAATCCAGAGCTGATTCGCTGTTCACGCCAGAATTTGAGTTGAAGATTGGCGGGAAAAATCTTAAGGAGGCCTATATTCTCATGATTTATGACAATGGTAAACTCGGGGAGTACAAGTCCGGGAAACCGCAAATCGTAAAACTTGCGACAGAAGAAAATTCGCCTGGTATAGTCTTTCTTTATTCCGCAAAAATGAACCGGACCATCGCCCTGGCGTTCAACAAGGCTTCGGAGATTTATTTGAAGGATAAGAATACTGTTGGAATCAGGATGAAACAGCAGAAATGTCCGATGGGCAGAAGAAAAGTTTTCGAGGGAAAGGTCTATATTGCAGATGGAAATGCAGTTGACTTACTCCAGCTGATCAAGCAGGAACTAACTATCCCGGAAAAATTGTAGCGCCATGAAGAGGATACTTTTTCTTGTTTCCCTTTGCGCCGGACTCTCTTGTTTCGGCCAGAATTCCACAAATACACCTGCTGCGCTTCCAATAAGGAATCTGCATGTAGATACCTGGGTGGCAACCGACGCCCTGGGCAGAAAATTACCCGGCTACGAAGAATGTGGCCAGTTGAAGAAAGATCGCTTTGTCGGAATGTTCTATTTTATGACTCACACAGATCCGGGCGGAAAGGGGCCTTTCGATGTAACAAAAATACTGAAAGCCAATCCCGACCACCCGCAGTGGGGCGAAGGGGGCCATTTCTGGGGAGAACCCGAGACCGGCTATTATCTTTCGTACGAAAAGTGGATGATAAGGCGACATGCGTATTTATTGGCAGATGCCGGTGTGGATGTGATTATTTTCGATGTGACCAACGACCGCACCTATCCGGATGTCTATATTCCAGTATGCGAAGTCTTCAGCGAAATGAGAAGGATGGGAGAAAAAACACCCCAGATTTCCTTCCTGGGAAGTGAAATATCTGTCAACCTTTTGTGGAACGAATTTTACCAAAAAAAACTGTTTCCGGAGCTTTGGTTTCAGTGGAAAGGGAAGCCTCTTCTGCTGTTCGGTCAGCACGAAATCCCCTCCAGGAAGAAAAATAACGAGGTGGTTTTTTCGGACGCCATCCGGAATTTCTTCTCGATCCGGCAGAGCTGGGCCTGGACCTCCCTTCCCTGGTACCAGAGTTGTCCGTATGGAAAAGACAAATGGCCCTGGGTCGATCATTATCCACAAGCGGTCAACTGGCACGAATCGCCCGAC
This sequence comes from Prolixibacteraceae bacterium, assembly GCA_037137375.1. Lineage (GTDB taxonomy): Bacteria > Bacteroidota > Bacteroidia > Bacteroidales > Prolixibacteraceae > CAINVV01. The sequence goes on along the minus strand of JBAXKJ010000007.1, from coordinate 45,010 downwards.
AAGGCTGAGATGGTCCCGGTTGCGGTGGCCCAACATCCTTTATCCAATATTGGCAGAAGTTTCCATCATTACGAACAACCTCCAGCCGACAAATATGACCTGACCCCCTTCACCGACCAGGGACTTTGTTTTGAAGAGCAATGGAGCAGGGCACTGGAAGTCGATCCTGAATTCGTTTTCGTCACCGGGTGGAATGAGTGGAGCGCCGGGGCGCAGATCATGGGCGCTGATGTCAACAAATCACTCCTGAAATGGAATTTTTATCCTGGTGCTCATTTAGGCAAGGCCGGCAAAGTATTGAAGCCCGGCGACCACTATTTCATCGATCAGTACAACCAGGAGTTTAGTCGCGACATTGAGCCGATGAAAGGCGGGCACACAGATAATTATTACTATCAGTTAATGGCCAATATCCGCAAATATAAAGGGATGGAAAAACCCGCAGCGGCAGGAGCACCTGTTTCAATTAACATTCGCGGTAGCTTTAGCCAATGGGACAAAGTCAGCACGGACTTTTACGACCATGTGGGCGATATCGAACACAGAAATAGTCCCGGACAGGGGTATGCCGGACCATATGTCAATGCAACGGGAAGAAATGATTTGACGATGCTGAAGGTTGCCTGCGATGCCTCTTCGGTCTATTTCTATGCCGAAACGGCAAATACACTGACCCCGTTCACTGATCCAAACTGGATGTTGCTTTTTATTGACACAGACCAAAATAAGTCAACGGGCTGGGAAGGGTACGATGTGGTGTTAAACAACAAAGTAACCAACAGTAATACCTCGACAATCAGCTGGTTAAACAAGGATGGGACCATTGGCAAAACACTTAATGTGCCGTATCAGGTCAGCCGTAATAAGCTGATGATCAAGGTAAAACGTTCGGATATCGGGCAAGGTGATAAACTGGCTTTCGATTTCCATTGGGTCGATCATATTTCTAAAATCGGGGATATTTCCGAGTTTTTCCTAAACGGGGATAACGCCCCTGAGCGACGGGCGAATTATAGATTTCAGCAATAGTATAAGAATAGTATAAGCCTGATATGAAACAATTTTGGATTGCCCTTATTCTGATTTCCCGGTGTTTTGCCCCTCAGGCTGCAGAGGTGAAAAATCTTCGCTGCGAGTACCTTGTCAATCCGATCGGTGTGGATGCCACTTCTCCCCGGTTAAGCTGGATCATCACATCCGGAAAGCGTGGTGACCTTCAGCGTGCCTTCCAGATACTGGTGGCTTCTTCTACAGAAAATCTCGCCAAGGATAAAGGCGATCTCTGGGATACCGGCAAAACCAATTCAGATCAATCGATTCAGGTTGCTTACGGGGGAAAGCCCTTGCAATCAGGATCGAAATACTTCTGGAAAGTCAGGATCTGGGATGTTGATGGAAAACCTTCCCAATGGAGTAATCCAGCCTTTTGGACCATGGGCCTGCTATCTAAGAACGACTGGAAAGATGCCAAATGGATTGCCTTCAAAAACGGTGATCAGTGGAAAAGGGAATGGAAACAGCACAAAGATGCAGAGTTAAATAACCTTCCACCCATGAAATGGCCGAATTCCTCCTGGCCATGGTATACAGGGAAAGACAGCACAATCTTTACTTTATATGAAATGCCCAATCCAAAATACGATCAATCACCCCTTTTTAGAAAAGATTTTCAGTTGAATAAGAAAATTCATTCTGCTTACCTGTATGTGTGTGGGTTAGGTTATTATGAGGCATTTTTGAACGGGAAAAAGATTGGTGACCATGTGTTGGATCCGGCCTGGACAAACTTCGACCAGCGTTCGATGTACGTTACGTATGATGTTACCAACCGGTTAAATATTGGAGAGAATGCCATAGGTATAATGTTGGGTAGAGGACAATATAATCCGCTGTGTAACGATATCTGGGGACTGAGTAAATCTTCCTGGGTCGACCAACCCAAAGTAATTGCCTTATTGAATATTGAATATTCAGATGGTACTTCTAAAAGTGTAATTACCGACGATAGTTGGAAAACTTCCGGAGGGCCTATGGTCTATGATGATACCCGCCATGGAGAGCTCTGGGATGCCCGATTGGAACAAAAGGGTTGGAATTCTCCTTCTTTCGATGTCAAGAATTGGAAAGACGCTGCAATGGTGCAATGGGATGCCCGACTGGAATCTCAGATGATGCCTCCTGTCCGCTGTTTTGCTCCCATCATCCCGATCAGGACAATAGTCAGGGGAAAAGGAATTAAGGTGTTTGATTTAGGTAAGAATATCGCAGGCTGGGCCAGGGTGAAAGTTCACGGTCCGTCGGGGGCAAAAGTTTTGGTAGAATACTGCGAGATGCCGTCTGACAAGGAATTGGTCCCAAACTTACCCCTGTCAAGATCCAGAATAACGATAAAAGACAAATTTTATGCTTCTTTTTACGACAAGGGTGTGAATGTCAGGCAACAAAACGGTTATATATTGAATGGTGCGAAGGAAGAAAGCTTTGAGTGCCACTTTTCCTATAAGGGATTTCAGTTTATCAGGGTTTCAGCCGAAGAAGGTGTCGAAATAGAATTAGTTGAAGGAATACCTGTGCATACGGATGTTGAAAGGGCAGGGGATTTTACTTGCTCAAATAACATGATCAATCAATTGCAGCAAAACTCGGTAAACAGTCTGCTGAATAATTTTCACGGGATTTCAACCGATTGTCCTCACCGTGAAAAGCAGGGTTGGACTGCCGATAATTACCTATCTGCTAAAGCGGCGATGTACAATTTAGATATGGCTGCATTTTATAGCAAATGGCTGACCGATTTAGCAGGTACGCAAAGTAAATCGGGTGGATTGGGCACTGTAGCTCCGGCTTCGAATTATGATGGCAACAGTTCTACGGTATGGCCGGCTGCGATCGCTTATATTCCGCTCGATTTGTGGGATTTCTATGGGGACAAAAACTCCATGCAGAAAAATCTGGAAGTCATGGAAGCGTTTGCAAAAAGTAGTTTGCAACGGCAGGTTGATGGAAAACCAGAAATTATCAAGGATGTACTAGGTGACTGGATTGCCCCGGTGATGGTTCTCAGCGACTCACTCAGAAATAATACAATGACACCTCCTGAAGGAATGCTGATTTATGGAACGGCGGCACATTACCGGATCGTGGAGACTATTTCCAAAATAAATAAAATTCTCGGTAAGGAAGGTAAATCAATGGAATTCGCCAAATGGGCTCAACGAATTAAGAAAAATTTCAATCAGGAATTCTTTGATGATCCATCTAAAACTTACAATGGCGATAAACCTACAAAATACCGGCAATCCCCCAATGTCGTTGCTTTAGAATACGGATTGGTTCAAAAGGAGAACAGGGAAGCAGTCTCACAAAATGTCATTCAGGACCTTCACCTAAATGGCGACCGTCTCACGACCGGCTTTCTGGGTACAGCATCCATGATGGCCTGGCTTCCTGAAGTAAATTCCGAACTGGCCTTCAAACTCGCCACGCAACCCAATTATCCGGGCTGGGGCTACATGATTAAACAGGGTGCCACCTCCATGTGGGAAACTTGGGACGGAGACAATTCGCTCAACCATCCTCCTTTTTGCCTTATCAGCGCGTATTTTTACAAGTATCTTGCAGGAATTCAAACCAATCTGACAACCCCCGGATTTAAACATTTCATCCTCAATCCATCGATCGTCGGCGACCTGACTTTTGTAAATGCTTACCATGATAGTCCTTATGGCAGGATCGGCAGCAATTGGAAAAGGGAAAACGGCAGATTGACGATGACTGTTTCTGTCCCGGTAAATACAACGGCGACCCTTTACTTGCCTGCGAAACCGGGATCCGCTATCTACGAATCCGGACAACCTGTCAACAAAGTTAAAGGTTTGAAATATGCAGGCGAAGTAAATGGAAAGTCAATCTTCGAAATTGGATCCGGTAATTATGTTTTTCAGTCCTTACAATAAACTTGCCCTCCTCTCTGTCCAGGAAGGAGTACAAATTGCCCGTGAATTGAGAGTTTAGCCTACTGGATCATTTTCGGTAAAAATAGTAACTACAGTATTGGAATTTCCCAAATCGATTCCTACGTAGGTGATATTTTCTTTTAGCTCAAGATGATTGGTAGAACGCGCAATGGCAATTGAGTTCAGGCAATAACCTTCACTTGCACAAAGATACGGATCCGGGTAAACAACAATATCCAGAATATCTTTGAATTCCTTTTGGAAAAGAGCAACCATTTCCGGATACATTGCCCCGCCGCCTACCAGGTACATTTTGTCTGTTTTAATGAAATCCTCGTTAGTCAGCTTTTTACGGAATGCAGGCGAAATAACTTCATTGTAATAAATAGTTAATGCTTGCTTGCGAATTTCAGTTACGTCCACTTTCTTACGGTCGATCACGAAGAAACCACGTTGGAAAGCACGTTCAATCTGTTGTTCTGTGAGAAGATTCAGATAATAGTGCTTTTGAATCTCATTCACTAAGATATTTACCGCATATTTGATTCCTTTGTCGCTATGAGCAGTCCTTTGGGATATGCCGGAAGGGGTAGATAAAGCCAATTCAAAAGTGCCAAGACCTAAACTTGCAATGAAAAAACTTTGTTTCTCCCCAAGTTGACCTTCACGAATTGCTTTAATGCATCCGTTTAACTCAGGTAGGACATCGCAAACATCGACAGTAACACTTACATTTTCAATACCGGTACCACCAAATGTTTTTGTATCAAAGCTAATTTGCTTCTTACCTGTATAAAATTCTTTAGCCCCATTTTTGTAAAGATTGTAGGTGACAAAAGGAAATCCAGTTGTAACAACCAATTTATTGTCAGTTCCCTGCGTTGCAATTATCAAACTTGTAAGAGCCATCAGTTTGTAGTCCAGATCTTCCGCTGAACTATTTAAAAATTTATGAGGCGAATTTCCTTCATTTAATGCCAAATTACCGATGATAAAATCGCGTTGGTTATAGTTGACAATCTTCATTCCTTCAACAAAATTTTCGGCTACTTTTCCGTAATCAACAGTTGTTTCTTCGTAGACGCTTGGAAATACATAGGATCGTTTCATGAATTATTTTTTTTAATGATTTGGCTGTATAATAATATCAATTTTTTTAGTATCTGGCAATGATTGGTTGAATTCTTCTAAATTTAATTTTTGAGATAAAATCTTTTCAGTTTGAATCAGAATAATCCTTTATTGGAGGACCAAAAAAAGAACTAATGAGTTTAGGTTCCGCAAGATGGTTCCAGTATTCCTCCTGTTCTTTTGCTTCGTCCAATAAAATATCCCCGGTCTCCTGGATATCGTTTAAGTTTTCATCAATTTTTGAGACTTCGGCTGCAATAATCTCACTATTGATGACTTCGCTTGTTTCAGTTCCTTCAAGGTCCTGATCTAATATATTTATTTCTTCCTGTTCGTTAACTTTTGCTTCTACTAATTCTTCTTCTATATTTTCATCCAAATCAGCTTCCTGATTTTCATCCATAGCGATTTCTGCATTTTCATCAAGTAAAACTGCTTCATAGCTTTCCTGGATACTTTCATTTAGTATTATTGATTCAGGACTCTCCGGAATATTTTCATCAATTAAAATCGTTTCAGAACCTTCCGGGATACTCTCATTTAGTAAAATTGTTTCCGGATTTTCCGGAGTACTTTCTTCTGGTAAAATTGCTTCAGGGCCTTCCGGGGTACTGTCATTTAGTAAAACCGTTTCAGGACCTTCCGGGGTACCATCCAGTTCGAAATTTAACAGATCATTAGCCGGCATCGTCGGGTCTGACTCTTCAATCGAAGACGATTCATTTTTTTCATTGATTTCACCTGGAATATTAGCCAAATTGGGTTTCAAAGTGCCTATGCTTTTTCCCATTTTAACAAGTTCCATATCAGAATTGTTGAATTTCTCAAAGGTGATAACTCGTGCAGTGAGAATTGCGCCCTCTTTAACTTCAATCAATTTGGTATATAGATTGCCAAAAATGGCCGATTGAGGATGAAGTGTAGTGACCCCTGATACGACTACATTACCTTCAATTCTTCCATATATCACTAGATTTTTGGCCCTTAGAAATCCATTAACCAAACCTGCGGAACCAATTACGATATTTTCATCCGATTCCACTTTTCCAAATATCTGACCATCAATGCGTAAGTCGGTGGTGAGTACAAGTTCACCATTTATCTTAGAAAACGCATTAATTAAGGTCGGGACTTCCATAATTATGGTTGATATTGAAACAACTTACTCAACGTTAGTAGGTTGATCGCGTTAGATTTTAATAACAAAAATAGTAAATAATTTTCAATTTCTGATTATTATGAGAGTTATACCTTAGATATCATACTTTTAGGTTTTTGTTGGCAACAATTGTCTGCAATATTGAAATACTTAAGAAATCCTCGTCTTGAAAATTTATCAAGAAAAATCATTGTTGCAGACAAAAAAATCGAAATCGGGATTAATCGGGTTGGTAAATTTTGATACTTTAGCGGGATGTCAGAGACCAAAACGAAACATTTGTTTGACAGGAGTTTAACGCCGGCTGTTGCATTCTCAAAAAGATGGCTGATAGGTGCTGGTATTTTGCTGGTATTTCTGGTAATTCTTGCCTATTCAGGAGCAGTCAGGAATAATTTTGTCAGCTGGGACGATAATGAATATGTGATCAAAAATAAACTTGTAAGACCTGGAGGAGATTCCAATCTGAAAGATATTTTTTCCACAGTCGTTTCTTCGAATTACCATCCGCTTACAATACTTAGTCTGAGACTGAATGATAACAGCTGTAGTAACTGCCCCGAAGGGATCTCGCCCAAGCCATTTATCGTGGGTAATATCCTTTTGCATGCACTAAATACCATACTTGTTTTTATATTAATTTATTTCCTGTTTTCCAGGAATCTGATTTTGGCCTTCTTTGTCGCAGCCTTATTTGCCGTCCATCCCATGCATGTTGAATCCGTCGCGTGGATATCGGGAAGGAAAGATGTACTGAGCAGTTTCTTCTTTTTGTCAGGACTAATTTCCTGGTATAAGTATTTAAATGATAAGTCAAGGAAGTATTTCTGGCTCGCACTCTCATTTGTCCTGTTCATCCTTGCCTGCCTTTCCAAAGCGACCGCAGTAGTTTTCCCCGTAATAGCAATTTTGATCTGGTACCTCACCGCCTACAATGAAGATGGAAATTCCTCCAAAACTTTTCTGCAAAAGGCATTTTCCTCAAAAACACTGCTACCATTACTGCCATTTTTTGCAGCCTCCTTGTTTTTTGGATTCATGGCAGTGCAGATTCAAGGCGGCGAAAATTTTCTTGGGTTGCTGAAGTTTAGTAAGGAACCTGATTCCGTGATCAATATTATTGCACCATTTTCGTGGCTGCAACGTACCCAAATTGCCTGCTATGGATTCTTTGCTTACCTGATAAAATTTGTATTCCCTGTTAACCAGTCCGCCTTTTATCCCTATCCTGATGTAACTGAAATGAACCACGGAAGCTTCCCGGTATTCCTCTGGCTCTCTCTTATGGCATTTATAATTACCTCTTTTCTGGTGGTTTTCTCCATGAAGAAAACGAAATTATTTGTTTTCAGTGTTGGATTTTATCTGATTATGCTGCTGCTTGTGTTGCAATTCTTGTCGGTAGGCAAGGCCATCATGGCCGAAAGATATACCTACCTGCCCTATATCGGAATTTCAATCATTCCCGCATGGTTTATTTCGCGGTATCCCGATAGGTTCAGAAAATGGCTCCTCATATTTGCGGGATTCTTTATTTTAGTCATGCTCCTTCTTACCAGGAAACAGGTAAATGTATGGTATAGCACCGAAACTTTATGGAGCCAGGCTATCGAAAACAACCCTGACCAGGAACTGGCCTGGAGGGCAAGGGGTAAGTATTATTACGGAAAATCTTCGCGGGCTGCGGATCCAGCCGAACGAAAGATCCTCGAAAATAAAGCCCTCTCAGATTTCAAGGTAGCAATAAGCCATAAAACCGCATCCGCGGATGTCTACGAAGGCATGGGGGTAATCTTGCAGACCAGGAATGAATTTAAGACTGCCCTTCAACTGCTGAATATGGCCGTCCGGTTGAATCCTAAAAGTGGAAGGACCTACTACAACCGGGCAATCATCTTTGATCTGATGAACCAGAAGGAAGAGGCGATCAGGGATTACGATACAGCTTTGGAATTAGATCCTAAAGAAGCCCTGCAGATAATAAGGAACAGAAGCGTTTTATATTTGGAGACCGCAAAGTACGAAAAGGCTTTAAAAGATTATGACGAACTTATTCGACTGGATCAATCGAACTTTAGTCATTATTACAACAGGGCCTTCTCAAAAGTGATGCTGAAAGATTATGACGGGGCCATTGCCGATTACCAAATTGTTCTGAAATTTAATCCCGGCGACAAGCAGACCCTGGAACAAATAAAGGTCTTGATTGAAAATATAAAGAAGAAATAAATAGTAGCTTTTATGTTAAGTTCCTTTGATGGAGGACTATTATTATTGAAATGACGAAAAAACACTTTTCATCTCTCTTGCCCTTAGGTACTTTTGCCTGCCTCCTGACCAGTTCCTTTCAGGACTCCGGTGCTCAAGCCAGAAGTATGACCGATCGTTCGGCGAAACCCAATGTGCTGTTTATCGTCGTCGATGATCTCAATGACTGGGTTGGCTGTCTGGGTGGCCATCCTCAGGCAATGACCCCAAATATGGACAGGCTTGCTGCTAGGGGAACAATATTTACAAATACCCATGTTCAGGCACCGCTTTGCAACCCGTCTCGCTCAAGTGTGCTTACAGGAATGCGACCTTCAAGCACAGGTATTTATGGGCTTTCACCAGGCATCCGAGCCGTAGAGACAACCAAGAGTTGTGTTTCGCTTCCTCAGTATTTCAGGAAACAAGGCTATTTCACAGCCGGTTTTGGCAAAGTTTTTCATGACGGGTCTATACCGAAAGAACTCCAAACGAACGAGTTTGATGTTTGGGGTCCTGCGCCGGGTATGCCACTTCCTAAGGTGAAATTTGTTCAGACACCCAGCACAATGAATGCAATGGACTGGGGAGTATTCCCGGAAGATGACCGGGACCAGGCAGACTGGAAGACTGCTGATAATGCCATTGCTCAATTGCAGTCGAGGCCAAAAAATCAACCATTCTTTTTGGCGGCTGGTTTCAGGTTGCCCCATGTTCCATGTTTTGCCTCGCAGAAATGGTTTGATAAGTTTCCTCCTGAAAGTCAGATAAAGTTGCCACCATATTTATCCCACGACCGCGATGATGTCCCGTTTTTCACCTGGTACCTGCATTGGGACTTGCCTGAACCACGTTTGTCATGGCTGAAAAAAGCCAATCAATGGCATAATCTCGTGCGTTCTTATCTGGCAAGCACCACCTTTATGGACAGCCAGATCGGTCGGCTTTTAGACGCCTTGGATGCCTCGGGTGAAGCTTCTAAGACGGTGATCGTACTATGGTCAGACAACGGCTGGCACCTGGGCGAAAAAGATATAACAGGCAAAAATTCACTCTGGAAACGTTCGACCCATGTGCCATTGATTTTTGCCGGTCCGGGTATCGGTGTAGGAAAACGATGTTCGCAACCAACCGAGTTGCTCGACATCTATCCAACATTGGTAGAATTATGCGGAACACCTGTGCAATCAGGACTCGAAGGGCACAGCCTGAAACCTCAGTTGAAAAATGCCGATACTAAACGAATCTGGCCTGCCATCACCACTGCTAATCAGAACAATCATTCCGTGGTAACTGACAAATGGCGGTTCATTCAGTACGCTGATGGTTCTCAGGAACTTTACAACGAACAGAATGACCCTGATGAATGGAACAATCTGGCCTCAAAACCCGAGTTTAAAAAAGAAATTGACGATCTGAAAAAATGGTTGCCCAAAAAGAATCTTCCTCTTGCCCCCGGCAGTGCCAGCCGGATTCTGGAACAAAAGGACGGGGTTTGGTATTGGGAAGGGAAACCAATCAGAAAGGAAGAATTGGTTGATTAATTCTTGGATTGGGACCCAAAAATCAGGCTGTCACTTATTGAGGATACCCGATGGAAAAAGGATAATGATATTAAAAAAACAGGTCAAAGAATATTGAAAATTAGCCATATAGGACAACAAAATTAGAAAACGAATTTGTAGAACCTCCCCAAAAAAGCACCAATGAAGAAAGTAATGGATTTAGTTACCTCCGGATTTTCGCGAAGAAATTTCCTGAAAACGACTGCTTTGGCAACAATTGGCTCAATAACTGTAGGGTCTGGCCTTGCCGCTGTTCTTTCAAAAAAAGGACGGATTGTTATTCTGATTGATTCTGAGGATGCCCTTGCCTCTGCAATTCCTCCACTTTGGGCTGCAGGAGAACTGAAAATAGCGATGGAAAAACAGGGTAGTGCCGTGCGTATTGTTAAGCGGCTTGCCGACGTCAAGACCGATGAATTTTGTATAATCGCAGGAGGCATGAAATCGTCCGCAGCCTTGTCAATTATCCGAAAGCAATCTGCTTCAGCCCCTTCTGAGCCTGAATCACTCTGTATTGTGCAAGGCGAAATTGAAAACCGTTCGGTACTACTCGCTGCCGGAACGGATATCCGAGGATTGGTTTATGCATTAACAGAACTTGCCGATAGGGTTTCCTGCCTTGCTTCCACCCCTGCCGGACTGGAGTTTGGCACTCCAGTCATTGAACGCCCTTCCAGTCGGATACGTAGCATATTGCGTGGATTTTGTTCCGAAGTCGAGGACAAAAGCTGGTTTTATGACAAGGATTATTGGCGAAATTACCTTTCAATGTTGGTTTCTACGAGGGTGAATCGTTTCAATTTGTCGTTAGGTATGGGATATAATTCCGCCCAGGGAATTACGGATGGATATTTCATTTTCCCTTATCCATTTCTGGTGAAAGTTCCGGGTTATGAGGTCCACGCAAAGGATCTCCCCGAAGAGGAACGTGTCCGTAACTTCGAAACACTTAAATTTATTGGTGAAGAATGTGCTCGTCGTGGGCTATATTTTCAGCTTGGGGTATGGACATTGGCCTATACCTGGAATGCCAGCCCAAATGCAACCTATCGAATTGAAGGGTTGACAGATGCCACACATGGTAGCTATTGTTGCGAGGCACTTGCTATCATTCTCCGGGAGGTTCCGGCTATCACCGGCGTCACCTTTCGTGTCCACAGTGAAAGCGGTATTCCCAAAGGATCAGGAAATTTCTGGAAGACGCAGTTCAGTGCCATTGAAAAATGCGGCCGGCCTGTCGAAATAGACATGCACCTTAAACTCATGGAGGCCGAAACATTAGCGTTTGCTCTTGCTACAGGGCAACGCACGGTCGTTTCTCCGAAGTTTTGTGGCGAACATATGGGTCTGCCGTACCACCAGGCTTCGATACGCACCAAAGAAATGTCACCGGAAGGTTCCTTTTCTGATGAAGGTATTGGTCTGTTGGCGGGTGACCGTCGGTTTACCCGTTCAGGCTATGGCGATTCTCTTTCCGAAAACCGTAACTGGGATGTAGTCTTTCGCATCTGGCCGGGCACCCAACGCTTTCTGCTTGGCGGTGATCCTGCTACCTATGCAGGATATGGACGCACTGCATCTTTTTGCGGGGCTGCCGGCTTCGAATGGAGTGAACCGCTTCACTTCAAGGGCCGTCATGGGACCGGACTGTCGGGTGGCCGGTGTGCTTATGCCGATAATTCCCTTGCGCCGCATTATGATTTCGAGAAATACCTCTACACTTATCGATTATGGGGCAGGCTCGGATACAACCCTGAAACTGATCCGGAAGTCTGGCTTCGTTATGTGCGCCGGGATTTCGGTAAGGCCGCAGTTCCGGTAATGGATGCCCTGGCTTCCGTAAGCAGGGTTCTCCCTCTCTTTACGCTTGTGCATGGACAATCCACGGATTGTGGAGCCTATTGGCCGGAAATCTACACAAACATGTCAATTGCCTCTGAAGAGCTGAACAAAATGCACAAGGATACGACTCCACCAGTCCTGTTCGGCAATGTCTGTCCTTTCGATCCCCAGTTATTTTATACCCCTTTTGAATATGGAGAGGCACTTGTAACCGGAAAGACAAATGGTAAATATACCCCCCTGGAGGTGGCGCAATGGTTTGAAGAGATTGCTGCGGTTGCGAAAAAGAATATTTCCAAAGCACGTTCAGAATTGAAAGATTCTGCTTCGAACCCGGAATTTCGGCGTGTTGAGGAGGATGTTTTGATACTTTGCGGCCTTGCACTTTTCTTTGCCGGCAAACTTCGCAGTGCTGTCCTATGGCAGATCTATACACTTACCGGCGAACGTAAAGCCGGAGAGGAGGCGATTGCATGCTTCACAAAAGGACGCAATGCCTGGGCAACCATGGCAGAACGGGCTAAAAATGTTTACGTTGCCAATATTTCTTATGGAACCAGACACGGACACTGGCTTGATCGTATTCCATCTTTTGATGAAGATATTTCGGATCTGCAAAATCGGATTGGAAAGATTGCTTTGCCATCCGGTGGAGTAAATGAGGCTGGTGCAGTTTCCGCGCTTAGAATAGCGCTGGGAAAAACTGTAAGGACTATAGTGAACTGGCAGCATACATCGCAAGAAGGGTATATCAACGGAAAGCCACTGCCCATCAACCTGAATTGCAGGACAAAACCGCCCGAAAAAGTGGTCCTGTATTATCGTCATGTTGACCAGGCAGAGCGTTGGCAATCCGTAGGCCTTACCAGGAAGGACACTACCTTTCAGGGAGAAATTCCTGCTGAGTATACGACCAGGCGTTTCCCACTGCAGTATTACTTTGAAGTAACTTTTGGAAAAGGTGATGTGACCCTGTTTCCGCCACTTGCAGGCGATCTGTCAAATGTACCCTATTTTGTAGTTCGAAAACTGAAAAGCTGACCCAAATAAATAGTTTTAATGCGGTGCTAATCCTACTTAATACAAACAAAGCAATATTGCTCATGAGGATATGTCCCAAAGAGATTTGCCACCTTCAGGGTTGAAAGGACCAATGAGAATTGTAGTAAAGCGAAGCTTTTCAGCTATATTGCATCACAAAATAAAAAACCAAAATGACAACCAAACGACTTCTGAAGCAAATTGGATCCTGTGCTTTAGTTTTGGCGAGCTCACAGGTGATGGCAGAAACAGCTGCTCCGAAAAAAATGAACATCGTATTCATCCTGGCCGACGATCTGGGTTGGGCTGACTGCGATTTAAATGTGAAATCAAGATTGTATGAGACGCCTAATCTTACCCGTCTGTCTAAACGGGGAGTCATCTTCTCAAATGCCTATTCTGCCAGTCCGCTATGCTCCCCAACGCGAGCCAGTATTTTAACCGGACAGGGTCCTGCCCGTACAGGTATCACTGCACCGGTCTGCCATCAGCCCGAGGTGGAGATGAAACCGACGGTGATGAAGAAGGCTCCTGCAGGAGACAAATCCATTCAGTGCCAATCGGCCACGCGCTTAGGCACCGATCTGCCAACGCTGAGTAAATTAATAAAAGCCAATGGATATGCTACGGCCCATTTTGGTAAATGGCATTTGGGAAGAGAGCCATATTCCGCTTTGCAGCAGGGTTTTGATGTGGATATGCCGCATTGGCCGGGTCCGGGACCTGCCGGAAGTTACGTGGCTCCATGGAAATTCGATAATTTCAAAGAGAATTATCCAAAAGAACACATTGAGGACAGGATGGCTGAAGAGGCCACCAAATGGATGAGATCAGTCGATAAGAATCATCCGTTTTATTTGAATTACTGGATGTTTTCGGTTCATGCACCGTTCAATGCCAAAGCTGAATTGGAAGACGATTACCGTGCAAAGATTGATACTACCGAGGCTCAACGGTCTTCGACGTATGCAGCGATGGTTCATTCGATGGATGATGGCATCGGAACGCTCCTGAACGAAATTGACCGGGAAGGAATAGCCGATCATACTGCCATCATTTTCATCTCCGACAATGGGGGAAATATGTACGACCATCTGAAACAAACCACCAAAGACGGCAAAGAGTACACTACTTCTGCTACAAGCAATTCTCCCCTGCGTGGAGGAAAAGCTACCATGTTTGAAGGTGGAACAAGGGTACCCTGTATCGTAGTTTGGCCAGGATTGACCAAAGCCGGTACGCGCAATGAAGCTCGCATTCAAACCACTGATTTTTATCCCACGATCCTGAACCAGCTTGGCATAGCATTACCTAAAAATCATGTGATTGATGGCGTGGATATGTCCGCTGCCCTGGAAGGAAAAAAGTACGACAGGAAACCGATGTTCACCTATTTCCCGCATGCCCCTAAGGTTCCGGATTGGCTGCCGGCTTCTGTAAATGTGCATGATGGCGACTGGAAACTGATTCGCATGTTTTATCAGGGTGAAAATGGTGCCCACGGATACCGACTTTATAATCTTAAAGAGGATCTAGGCGAGAAAAACAATCTCGCGGCGAAATTTCCCGATAGGGTAAAACAGATGGACAAGCTTATTGAAGATTATTTGAAGAGTGCTAAAACAGTGGTGCCAATTCCTAATCCTGCCTTTGATCCGACTAAATATCATCCGGAATTGATCGGGATACAGGCTGGAAATTGAAAAAAATTGGTAAAAGATGAAGACTATGAAAAAGAAATGGTTACTCGCATGTTATATTGGATCATCCATATTATTTGGGACCGGTTTTAGCCTTCGGGCTCAAACTTCCCCGGAAACTTCCGGGAAGCCGGCCTATCAAGATACGAATCAGTCGTTTGAGAAACGTACAAAAGACCTCATTTCACTTCTTTCAGTCGAGGAAAAAGCAATGCTACTCGACCACAAGGGTCCTGAGCTGGAAAGGTTGAATATCCTATCCGACAAGTGGAACCAATGTTTGCACGGCGTGGTATGGAACAAGCCAACAACCATGTTTCCCATTCCTACGGCAATGGGCGCAACCTGGGATCCTGCGCTGATCCACGAGGTTGCAAACGCCATTTCGGACGAAGCCCGGGCCATATACAATGGCTGGCACAACGATCCAAATTTCGAAGGTGATAAAAAAGGTTTAATCTATCGGGCCCCGGTGGTGAATATCAGTCGCAATCCTTACTGGGGGCGTATCAATGAAATTTACAGCGAAGATCCCTACCTGACTGGTCGCATGGGTGTGGCATATGTAAAAGGATTACAGGGCGATGATCCGAAGTACCTTAAACTGGTCTCCACCTTGAAGCACTATGCAGTAAATAATGTGGAAACCGACCGTCAAAAGTTAAATGCAAAGGTTGGGGAAAGATGGCTTTTTGAATATTGGTTGCCCCATTTCCGCGATTGTATCGTCGAAGGGAAAGCCCAATCGGTAATGGCCTCTTACAATGCGATTAACGGTGTGCCAAATAATATCAACAAATATCTGCTGACTTATATCCTTAAAAAACAATGGGGTTTTGAAGGATTTGTCGTTTCCGATTTAGGAGGTGTCAAAACTATGATCCAGGGACATGAAGCCGGCAACATGACCTACGAAGAAGCGGTGGCAAAATCGATTATTGCCGGTTGCGATTTCTCCGATAAAGAATACCGCGAAAACATTCCAAAAGCGGTTGCGATGGGTATCCTTCCAATCGAACGGCTGAACGATGCTGTCTATCGGGTGATGCGCGACCGTTTTCGGCTGGGGGAGTTTGATCCTCCCGCGATGGTTCCCTTTAGCAAGATTCCAATGAGTATTATTTGCAGTCCGGAACACCGGAAGTTGTCCCGCAAAGTAGCGGAGAAATCGATCGTCCTTTTAAAAAATGACCGTAATTTTCTTCCACTCGACAAAAAGAAGATAAGGACAATCGCCGTTATTGGTCCTCATGCGAATCTGTTTACAGCCGGGGGATATAGTGGGAAAGTACTGAATCCGGTTACTCCATTGCAAGGGATACAAAATCTAGCAGGTAACGACGTTGAAATTCTTTATGCTGCCGGAGCTGAAATTCCGGCCCGAAAAAAGCCGGATGCACCACCTGTCAAATCCTCCTTCAATCAGGAAGATGAACTGAAAAAAGCGATTAGTATCGCTGCAAAAGCCGATGTTGTAATTCTGTTTATTGGTACCACGCTTGCTACTGAAGCAGAAGGTAATGACAGGATTACCCTCGGATTACCCGGAAATCAACAGCAACTTGCTGAAGAGATATTCAAGGTTAACCCCAAAACAGTGGTGGTTGAAATGAATGCCGGACCACTCGCGATTCCATGGATTAAAGAACATGTTCCTGCCATTGTGGAGGCCTGGTGGGGTGGGGAAGAAGGAGGTAATGCCATGGCTAATGTCTTGTTTGGAAATGTCAATCCTGGCGGGAAAATGCCGTTAACAGTTTATGTATCTGATAATCAGGTTCCACCTCAGGATGAATATGATATTTCCAAAGGATTCACCTATATGTACATGAAAGAAAAACCTCTTTTCCCTTTTGGACACGGTTTAAGCTACACAACCTTCAAATATTCAGATTTGAAAATTTCATCCTCTAAAATCAAAACGGATGGATCGGTCTCTGTGCAATTAAAAGTAAAGAACACTGGGTCCAGACAGGGTGATGAAGTGGTCCAGATTTATGTACATGAGGTGAAAAGCAGTGTGATCAGACCTTTCAAAGAGTTGCGTGGTTTCGAAAGGATATCCCTCCAACCCGGTGAAACGAAAAGCATAACCATCAATATTTCTGCAGAAAAATTGGCATTTTATGAAGAAAAAACACATGGTTTTGTGATTGAACCGGGTGTTTTTGAAGTTCTGGCAGGTAGTTCATCGGAAGATATCCGGCTAAAGGATCATTTTGAGGTGCTTAAATAAAACCCATTGTTCAAACCATTAATATCGACAACTAAAAGGCTGGATAATCTGGCAAAACAATATTAAATCATGACTAAATCACGGATAATTTTTAAAACGATCCTGCTCATTTTCTTGTTTACTGTTTTGAAAACAGTTTCCAACGAAAACGCCACTCTGGCAATTACAAATATCAAAAAGAAAAGCCAAACACCTAAGGAAGAATATGTGAGACTATTTCCCAATGATGGCAACTGTGTTTACCCGGGCAAAGTTCTTCTGCGTCAATGGCCGGAAGGCGGTCCGCATGAGCTTTGGCGGCTTAAAATAGGAGAGGGGAAGGCTGCTGTTATTGAATCAGGCGGAAAGGCCTTCACCGGTTACCAGGCAGATGGAAAGCAGTGGGCTGCCTGTCTTGATCCTTTGACAGGCAACGTAATCTGGAAGAAGATGTTGATTGCCGTCGAAAACCATCATGTCGTAAATGGGACGGTCTCGACTCCAATTGTTGAGGACGATCGGGTTTATTTCTTTCCGTACGACAGCAACAAAGGCAACCTTTGGGAGCCGCAATGCCCAATCTTCTGCCTGCGGGTAAGCGATGGCACTACCATCTGGGAGGAGCACGAGCAATTCAATGCCTCTGAAGGAGGATTGCCGCTTATCCTTGGTAATGTATTGTTTATCGGTTCAGGTGGCAAAGAAAATGTTTTTGTAGCGGTCGACAAGCTAAGCGGAAAGATGCTATGGAAGATAGGTGACAATACCGGAGCAAATTATTGCTTTCAAACCGGGAGTTCGCTGAGCTATGCCGAGTTCTGCGGAGTGCCTCAAATTATAGCTTCCATTTACAAGAATGATTATATCGGGGTTCATACTACGACAGGAGAGATTCTGTGGCATTGGAGCTTTCCAACAGCTCCCTCTTCTGGTCCGGTACCTACGCCGGTTGTGATGGGAAACCGGATGTTTGTCTCAACCTTTCAGGGAACCGCTTCATGGGGGGCTTTACTGGAATTCAGCGTGAAAAACGGGAAATTCTCCCCGGATACCGTTTACATCAGTGACAAGTTGATGTGCAACGGTTTTCATACACCATCTGTTATGAATGGAGCTGTATTTGGCTTCGGAAAGGGGAATAGCAGCGATGCCCTCCAATGCCTGGATCTCCTGAGCGGAAAACTTTTGTGGCAACAGGAAAATCAGGAGTGGAGTCGCAATGGGAACATGATTGTTGCCGATGGATTGATTTTTGCCTTGACCAAGCGTGACGAACTTGTTCTGGCCGAAGCAAGCAAAAGCGGTTATAAGGAGTTAGGACGGGTCAACCCGGGAATAAAACTGGGTATTCAACAGCAGCCCACAATTTTTAGCGGTCGACTCTATTTAAAAGGCAATGACACCATCGTTTGTTACCAGATCGAATAATCGTCTTTGGGCAGTTGGTTTACCATTCAATAGTTATTAGTTAAACCGCCGGCTATTCTTCGAAAAGTACACAAATGTGGCAATGAACTTTCTAAGTTTAAAATGGCCCAAAAAATATTTACTTGTTATGAAATACCCATTAGACAATCATCTCACCAGCCGAAAATGAATATCTGGGTATTCCATCAGACCGTTAAAAAACTAATTATATACTGATGAAACGGATATTTTTGATATTTTTATTTTCAACCACGCTCGGAATTTCTTTTGCTGTCCAGGGACAAAACCGTGCCAGGACCTATTGCAATCCCCTGAACATAAATTATGGTCTTTCGCAGCGTGGCCGACATGCCGCAGATCCGGTCGTTGTTCTGTTTAAGGATAAATATTACCTTTTCACAACCTGGGATATAAAAGGATACCGGGTTTCAGACGATCTTTTCACCTGGAAAGATATTCATTTCAGTGATTTGACATGGCAAAAGGTGAGCTGTAAAGGTACCCTCACTGCCCCTGCGGTTGCTACCGATGGAAGTTACCTCTATTATATCAATTACAATTCAGGAGCCCGAACCGAACCCGTACAAATATTTAGAACGGCCTCGCCGGATTCCGGGAACTGGGAGATCTGTGGCAGCATGCGGACGGTGTCAGATCCATGCCTTTATATTGAGAAGGACCATTTCTATGTTTATTATGGCTTGGGGGCTAGTCAGCCGACCCAATGTTTCGAACTGGATCCCAAAACGTTTACAGAAATTCCGGGCAGTAACAAAGTGCTGCGGCCGGCACTCTCAGGCATTGCCGACTATTCGGGCGGCTACAATCGGGGGAGAAGGGAACTATTTGAGCAAACCGACGCGACCTGCTGGTTCGGAAAATTCAAGAACGAACCCTGTCCGGAAGCCCCGTGGATGACGAAATACAAAAACAAATACTACCTGCAATATGCCACGCCGGGCACCGTCTCGCAATGGTACTCTGATATTGTGATAGAGGGGAATGATCCAATGGGGCCCTTCAAAGAGTCTAATTATAATCCTGTATCATTGAAGGTTGGCGGTTTTATTGGCAGTGCAGGTCATAGCTGTGTGTTTACGGATAAAACGGGTCGATGGTGGAGGATTACCACTATGTGGGTTGGCAAGCACGACCTTTTCGAAAGACGATTGGGACTGTTTCCTGTCACCTTCGACAAAAGCGGAAGGATGATCACACACACCCTCTACGGTGATTATCCTATTTTCAAAGATTATACAACCAAAAAGAATGAGTTGGTTTCCCCCGGATGGCACCTACTCTCTTTCGGAAAAAAGGTAATGGCCTCCTCTTCTCTTGATACTTGCCGGGCCGAAAATGCAACCGATGAGAACATCCGGACCTGGTGGTCGGCGCAAACCGGAAAACCAGGCGAATGGTTTGAAATGGATCTTGGTAAATTATGCAGGATTAATGCTATCCAGGTAAATTTTGCAGAACAAAATTTTGATCTTCAGGCGAATATAACATCTGATTTTCATGCCTATAAAATCTTTAGCTCAATAGATGGGAAAACTTGGACACTCCTGCTTGACAAAAGCAAGAACCAATCCTGTATACCCAATGATTTTACAGAGTTTGAAATGGCTTTCAATTCCAGGTATATAAAAATTGAAAACTTTCATGCAGCCATGTCTGGGAAGTTTGCCTTAAGCGATCTTCGTATTTTTGGGGATGGCGCAGGGAAAGCTCCTGAAAGGGTGAAGATTCAAACCCTTCAGAGAGATGAATCTGATACCAGGAATGCAACCATATCTTGGAGTAGGAGTCCTGATGCTGAGGGTTATATGGTTCGCTTTGGGGTCGATCCGGATTTTTTAAACGAGTGCATTCAGGTAAATGAGAAAGAAAAAACTTCTCTTGGAATTCACATTCTTTTCAGGGATCAGCCTTATTATTTTCGCATCGATAGTTACAATGATAGCGGTACAACCGAAGGTCTTCCTCTTGCGCCGATGATTAAAAACAAACTAGTTAAAAAGTAACTCGCTTGAAACAGATCTGGATTCAACGCAATCACAAATTGAATTTTTTTGCTATTTTTGGTAGGGTAGGAAATTTACCTTAAACACATCAAATTTCTACAGCTTACCAGACTAATGAGATCCATCATCCTTCTCTTCCTCTTGATTGCATTAAATTCTAATGGTCAATACTTTGAAGAGAGAGAAAGTTCCTTTCAAAAACTTAACGTGGAGAACGGACTCTCTCATAATTTTATCAATTGCATTTTAAGAGACAAGACCGGTTTTGTTTGGTTTGGAACCCGAAATGGCCTCAATAGGTTTGATGGCAAAAAAGTCAGCATTTTAGAAAAAGAATTTGATCCTAAGACTAATTTCAAAGACGCGACTATCACGTGTCTTATCGAGGATCTCAACGGCATAATTTGGATAGGATCGGACCAGGGACTCATAAAATATGATCCCGTTTACGAAAAAATTGAGCGTCTTAGTTTAGATGTCGGAACAGGGAAGCCACCCTCCATACTTTGTTTTGAACAGGAGGATGACGTTAATTTATGGATTGGAACCAGTGAAGGCTTTCTCCTGTTTAACCGGAAGAGTGGTAGTCTCTTAGAATCGATCCGAATAAAGCCTTTTCGCCATATTTCGACTACAGACAATTCAGCAGCAACTATTTGCAATATTAAAGGCGAATTGTGGATAGGAACTTCGGCTGGAATAATCAAATGGAATAAGGCTAAAAGATTCTTTAGTCAATGTGCTTATTTTGATAACCAGATGACAGAAGGGGGCGTTGGTATCCGAAAGATCATAAAGGATTCAGAAGGTAACATTTGGGTGGGAACGGAAGAAGGTGGCCTTACCTGTTATAATCCGGTTACTAACAAGTATAAAACATTCAACACTGAAAATAGCCGTCTTCCTCACAATGATGTGAAAGATATTTTCAATTTGGGAAATCAAAAATTATGGTTAGCTACCAATGGCGGAGGTATCTCTCTATTTGACACTCACTTACTAACTTTTGAAAATTATAGTTATAATACCAGCAATATTAAAGGGTTGACTAGTAATTCTTGTTATTGTATTTACCAGGATTATGAAGGAATTTTATGGACAGGTTCCTATTCTGGCGGTATCAATTATAACTCTTCTTCGAAAAACAACTTTAAAGTTACTTCGCACCTGCCGGGCAATATTAATAGTCTTTGCGAAGACAATGCACGAAGCCTCTACCTGGATTCGAAAAATAATTTGTGGATTGGAACACTTGGAGGATTGTCAGTTTATGATTCTAAATTGAAACAGTTTCATGCCTATATTTCAAATCCAACTGATAAAAATTCGCTAAGTTTTAACAAGGTAACAACTGTCATTGAGGACATCGAAAAGAATATTTGGATCGGGACCTATTCAGGGGGCGTCAATGTGTTGAATCAGAATGGAAAGAATTTCTTGCATTATCGTTATAATTCCGCTGATCCTCACAGCCTGTCAAGTAACAATGTTTTTTGCATTGTAGAAGATTCTTTAAGAAATATTTGGGTTGCAACAGGGGCCGGATTAGACTTATTTGACAAGAAAAACAATCATTGGCAAAGAAAAAATAGTCTGAATACCAGAGATATCTGTCTGATGCCTTCCGGGAAGTTGTTATTAGCCACCCAGGATGGCCTTGCTGAATATGATACTAAAACTGATTCTTTAAAGTCTTATTTTTTTAGTGAAGTTTCTGGTTCTCCTCTAATTGTATTTTGTAAGGATAGCCAGGACAAGGTTTGGTTTGGCACACAAGGCAGTGGATTCGGCTCATATGACATTAAAACAAAAAAAATTAGAATTTTCAAGACAACAGATGGATTGCCTAGTAATTTTATCTCTTCAATAGTAAATTACGATGACAAGTATCTGTGGATAAGTACCTATAAAGGAATTTCTCTTTTTGATAAAGAAAATCTCCTGTTTGTCAACTATGGATTAGCCGACGGTCTTCCGTTTCTGGGTTTTCATCCCAGATCGTCGGTCATATTGCCTAATCAGAATATTGCTTTTGGAGGGTCCGATGGAGTCGTTTATTTTGATCCCAAAAAAATTATCAGCGAGATAAACAAATCAAATATCAGGTTCAGTTCTTTAAAGATAGCAGGTAAGCAGGTTTCTATTGGAGAAAAGTCTTTGATCAATAAGAATTTGAATTCTATAAATGAGCTGAATTTGAATTACGACCAGAATGATTTTTCAATTGAATTTATTGATCTCAATTTTATTAACAGGGAATACGATCAATATGTCTTCAAGCTTGAAAATTACATGGACGAATGGAGAAATGTGGAAACACAAAATATTATAGGCTTCACAAATATGAGCCCGGGTCAGTATATTTTAAGGATTAAGAATCAAAAAAGTACCTTGTTTTTGAAAAACCAGCAGGAAGTTCGTTTAATTATTAACATCATACCACCTTTTTGGAAGAGGTGGTATTTCTATGGATTGCAATTTCTTATGATCATAGGCTTGTTGTTATTGTACAGTAAATACACCCTCATCAGCATCAATAAAAAGAACGAAATTAGGTTGAAAAACCTTGAATACGAGAAACATGAAGAATTTAATCAGTTAAGAATTCGCTTTTTCACTTACATCTCCCATGAGTTACGCACACCTTTGACCCTCATTGTCGATCCCATCAACAAGCTACTTCAGATGACAAAAGAGAAGGAGAGTTATCGATACCTGAAATTGATAGATAAGAATTCAAATCGACTGCTGAGATTAGTTGATCAAATACTGGACTTCAGAAAGCTGGAAAATGATACCTTGAAACTTTCCGTTTCTAAAAGAAATATTAGCCAGCTGGTTAGCGATATTTCTAATTCATTCGATGAAATTGCACGAACGGAAAGGATTAACTATGTGTTTGAAAATCAATTGTCCACTTCGATCGAAGGGTGGATTGACTCCGACACGTTGGAAAAAATCATGTATAATCTGTTATCAAACGCCTTTAAATTCACCAAGGAGAAAGGGGAAGTTTCAATCAGATTATCCCTGGATGCAAGCGGACAAAAGATTGAAATTGTCGTTCAAGACAATGGTTATGGAATTGAGAAAGATCAGCTTCAACATATATTCGACTTGTTTTATTCTGATGAGAAACAGGCTCGGTATTATAGGGGCAGTGTAGGGGTCGGACTTAGCTTTGTCAAAAGATTGATCGACCTGCACCATGGAACTATTCAGGTGGATAGTGAGATAAATAAAGGAACCTCATTCATCATAACCCTTCCCATCGACAAAAAGAGCTATTCGCAGGAAGAAGAATCTCAGTATTTAATTGTCCAGGAAGAGAAAACCACACCTCCATTAATAGATTCACTAGAAGTGTCCGAAGAATGGAATATAAAAAAACATGGGAATGAAGTACCCTTGATTCTTTTAGTTGAAGATGAGACCGACTTAAGGAGATATGTGGCTAGCAGGCTTAGTTGCCGGTTTCGTATTTTGGAAGCATGCAATGGAAAAGAGGCGCTGGTTCTGGCAGAGAAGCATTCTCCGGATCTGATATTGTGTGATAATATTATGCCGGAAATGGATGGAATTAAATTCTGCAATGAAATAAAGAGCAGAAAGAACCTGAATCTGATTCCACTCGTGTTTTTGAGTGCCTGGACTTCAGACGATTTTAAACTGGAAGGGCTTAAGTCAGGTGCCGACGACTACATAAGTAAACCTTTTAATTTCGATATTCTCGAGACTAAAATTTCGAATATTATTCACAATAGAAAGATATACCTCGAAATTGCCCGAAGAATGATAAAAGTCGAACCAAACGACCACAAAATCAAAACCATTGATGAACAGTTTATTTTAAAAGCTCAAAGTATCATTGAACGCAACCTGGACAATTCTGATTTTTCGACAAAGAACTTTGAGGATGAACTAAATATGAGCCACTCTGCGGTTTACCGAAAATTAAAGGAACTAACCGGATTAGCTGCAAATGAATTCATTAGAGAATATAAATTGCGCAGGGCAGCACAGATATTAATTCAGGATAAAAATCTGACCATTTTTGAGGTATGCCAGATGGTCGGAATCTCCGATGCGAAATATTTTAGTCATTGTTTCAAAAAACTCTTTGGAGATACTCCTTCAGATTATCTGAGAAAGAATTCTCCATTGGTAAATACGGAGTTCAGAGTGGTTCAATAATGAATTGATTTCGATATTTAGACGATTTTCTGTGGAAAAGAACTATATGTCCACCAATTTTGACCAATTTTTTCCTCTTTAGTTAATTGTGTTTTCACTAAATTAGTGGACACAAGCTAATACTTTTTACCTGAGCAAATTTCAGGTCCATTTACCAAACTAATAGTGTATGAAAAGAAAATTTGTCTTTCTGAGGCTTTTACTATTTTTCATGACGGTTTTGTCTTTGAGTTTTGCTGCTACTGGACAAGACGCATCTAAAAGGTCGATAGCCGGAACGGTTACCGATGAAAAGGGGCAACCTCTCCCTGGAGTTACAGTTGTTATTAAAGGGACTACAACTGGTATTATTACAGACAGCAATGGGAAATTTCGTTTGTCTATTCCTTCTGATACCAAATCATTGGTATTCTCATTTGTTGGAATGAGATCACAGGAACTTCCAATTGCCGGAAAATCTAACCTCAATGTGGTGATGTCGGAAGAATCTGTTGCACTTGAGGAAGTAGTGGCTGTTGGTTACGGAGTCCAGAAGAAATTAACTTCAACCGGATCCGTTGCCAGTGTGGCGAATAAAGAAATTATGAGGGCACCTACAGCTAGTGTATCCAATGCCCTTACCGGGATTATGCCCGGATTAACGGTTGTGAATACCAGCGGACACGTCGGAAGGGATACACCGACGATCAGGTTACGGGGTATCGGTACCATGTCGGGTCAGCTTGATCCTTTGATCATGGTTGACGGGATGGAACGACCCATGAACGACATCGATCCAAACGAGATTGAATCTGTCTCCATCCTCAAAGATGCTTCTTCAACAGCAGTATTTGGTGTACGCGGGGCCAATGGCGTAATCCTCGTAACCACAAAACGCGGGAAAGAAGGTGCAGCAAAAATCAGCTTTGATGCGGAATATGGCCTTAGTGTTCCTACCAGGAAGCCTCAATACCTGGGAAGCTTCGAATATGCTACCTTGTATAATGAAGCTCAAATTAATGATGGGGTGAAGCCTGCCAATGTAAAGTTCTCGGCAGCTGCTCTTGAACATTATAGGACACATGATGACCCTTGGCTATACCCGGACACAGATTGGTATGGAATGATGATGAGGGACATGTCACCTCAGAAAAGATACAACCTGAATATCAGAGGGGGTACTAAAACTACCAGGTACTTTGTTTCGGCTGGTTACCTCGACCAAACAGGTACTTTTAAAGATTTTCACAATGGCTATGATAATACCGACTGGTATAAAAGAGCCAATTTCAGATCAAATCTGGATATTGATGTAACCAAAGACATGATAGTGTCTGTCAATTTAGGTGGAACGATTAAGACCGCCAACATGCCAAATGATCAGCGTGCTGCCAACAGTGATGGGGAAATGTGGTTTATGCGGTATATCAATCAGGCACCTCCAATGGCCGGAGCTGGATGGATAGACGGAAAGTCCTATATAAACGATGGATATGAAACACCTGTAAGATGGATGGCTTTGAAAGGATATCGTCAGGATTATAACAGCGAAGTCAACACTCTTTTCTCAGTCACACAAAAATTGGATTTCTTAACAAGAGGATTGGTTGCCAGGGTAAAATACGGATACGACAGCAACTATGAGCTGAATCTCAGGAGGGCATTTCCAACAACCATGCCGGAGTATACACCCGTACGAAAAACTGTGGATACCAATGGCGACGGTGTCCCGGAAGACGTATTGCTGTTTAAGACAGTAGGAAGTCCTTCTGTGTTGAATTATGCTGAATCCTATGATTCAAAAAGAAGACATATTTATGTTGAAGCTGCCCTGGAATGGAAACGCAATTTTTCAAATGCACACGACCTGACAGGACTGCTTCTCTATAATCAGAGTAAAAAATATTATACAGAGAGTACTTTTAACGAAATTCCACTCTCTTACATGGGAATGGTAGGCCGCTTTACTTACAGTTACAAGACTAAGTACAATGCCGAAATAAACATGGCCTACAATGGATCCGAAAACTTCCCGACAGATAAGCGATTCGGATTTTTCCCTGCCTATTCTGCTTCATGGGTTGCTTCAGAAGAATCATTTTTGAAGAAATATAAATTTCTTACCTTACTCAAGTTGAAAGTATCCTATGGTAAAGTAGGTAATGATAAGTTAGGCAGTAACAGGTTTTTATATATCCCTGACAGCTATTCAATGTCCTATACCGGAGGTCCTGTATTCGGTAATACAGGTTCAGGTGCAGGGTATGGAACAGCTTCTGTGACAAAACGCGGAAATCCTGATGTTACCTGGGAAGTTGAAAACAAACAAAACTATGCTTTCGAGCTGAAACTATTTGACAAATTGTCTTTAAACTTCGACTATTTCTACAATTACAGGTATAATATCCTGCGCACAAAAGGTACCTATACCTCTTATGTAGATGAAAAAATACCGCCACTCAACTTTGGCAAAATGGAGAACCATGGATATGAAATAGAAACATCCTGGAGAGACAATGTTGGTAAGGTGAACTACTGGATTAAGGGTATTTATGCATTTGCACGGAACAAAGTACTGGAGATGGATGAGCCTGCCTCTACCGTTGAATGGCAAAGACAAACAGGACAACCTTTCGGCCGCCCGGTCCTTTATCTATTCCAGAAATATTATGAAACAGATGCAGAGGTAACAGCGGCAAACGGCGGTACACCAATGGCAGGAATTGCCAAAAATACTTTGGGTGTAGTACGCAAAGGGGATCTCATGTGGGTGGATTATAACAAGGATGGATTAATTAACAGTCTCGACCGCGTCTCTTATGGAAACTATACTCTGGTGCCGGAGATTACCGGGAGTGTTAGCCTGGGCGCCGAATATAAAGGATTTGATATAAGCGCACTCTTTCAAGGTGTAACACATGCCCTGGTATCCTATAGTGGTGAATCACTTCAGCCATTTACGAGTCAGTATGCTGCTTATGAGTCAGCTCAAACCTTTATTCGCGGACGTTGGACCGAAGCAACCAAGGCGACGGCAACTTTTCCAGCTTTAACGCTTGTTCCTGCACAATTTGATTTTGGCGATGCCAATGGCTGGACCAATGAGTTCTTTACTCAGGACGCATCCTATATCCGGTTAAAAAACCTCGAAGTTGGATACAGATTTTCAGGCGCTCTTCTAAATAAATTAAAGTGCCAATCTATGCGGGTATATATTAATGGTACCAACCTGATTACCTGGGACAGACAGAAATTGTTTAAATATGACCCAGAACAGCCCGGTGGCAGATGGGTGCAATATCAACAAGTGAAAATATACAACCTCGGTATTAATCTGCAATTTTAAACTTGCCTACTCATGAAAAGTAAAATACTTCATAAAAAATCATTAGCCAGCAAGGCTAAATCAATAGGGAGATGGTTTGCCGGATTTTTCCTGCTTAGTTATCTTCTGACAACCGGTTCATGCCAAAGCTACTTCGAAAAAGCGCCTGGGGTTGACGTTACTCAAGACACAATTTTTTCTACCTACGACCGGGCTAAACTATTTGTCTTAGGACTCTATGATAAAGTTCCTGATGGCTATTTCTATAGCTGGGCAGATGCGGAAACACAACGAATAATGGGCACCATGCTGGCTGCTTGTTCGGAGCAGGCTGAAAGTGGATATGGTGCAGCCGGTTCACAGAGTTACAATATCGGTGCAGTTTCATCCTTCGATGCAGAAGCCTTACAGGAAGCAAAATGGCAGACCCGCTGGCCTTTCATCTATCGTGCCTGCTGGTTCATTGACAACGCAGACAACATTAAAACCGCCACTCCAAATCAAAGATCAGAATTAAAGGCCGAAGCCAGATTTATCAAGGCAATGCATTATTTCGAATTTATGATTCGATTCGGCGGATTACCCTGGTTAACTCATAAACTGGATTATGCCACCGACGACTATAAGACTATACCCCGATTACCCCTTGCTCAGATGGTCGATTCAATAGATAATTTACTTGTTAAGACGCTGGCGGAGACTGGATTACCAGCTTCAAGACCCGATCAGGAATTTGGAAGGGTAACCAGGGCTACGGTATTATTTTTGAGAGCCCGTTTGTGGATATTTGCTGCCCGTCCGCTTTTTAATGCTGCCAAACCTTATATGGACATGGCAGATCCGAAAACTAACAACCTTATTTGCATGGGTAACTATGATGTTACCCGCTGGCAAAAAGCAGCTGATGCTGCAAAAGCTACCATTGATTTTTGCGAGGCAAATGGTTATCAGCTATATACTGATGCGACAAATCCATCACTAGCCTATCAAAAAGCAACCCGGGATGCTTTGGGCAACAAAGAGCTGATACTCGTGCCATCCCGGCGTGGATGGGGTATTAAAACCTTGTTCCCAACTTATGAATCGCCTTTTGTTACCCAAGCTGGAGTAGCGGATGGCAATAATGTACTTCCAACACAAAATCTGGTAGATAGATATCTGATGAAGAATGGTAAGGCTCAGGATGATCCGACTTCCGGCTTTGATCCGAACAATCCTTATGTCAATCTTGACCCCAGGTTCTATGCAACCATCGCACAAAATGGCTCAAAATGGAATACCAGGACGGTCGAAACCTGGAATAACCGAACCGGTGGCAGCACTGTTGGTGTTGATTTCGGATTTCACAGGCGGGACTTAGCTACCAGTCGGACTGGATACCTGCTTCGGAAATATTGCGACGAAATTCTTTCAAATGGTTCTGCAAATTCAACCGCTATTTACCCATACATGCGTTTGTCTGATGCCTACCTGATGTATGCCGAAGCCCTCAATGAGGCACAAGGACCACAGCCGGATTGTTTTACAAATATCAATAAAGTAAGAGCAAGAGCAGGGATGCCTAACGTAAGCGGCATTTCTTCTAAAGATGCATTACGCGATATCATCATTCGTGAACGTGATGTGGAATTTGCACTTGAGGATATTCATTATTTTGATATTAAACATCTTAAGCTTGGAAATCTTCTTGGTTTACCCATCTATGGAGTAGATATCAGAAAAAAATCCGATGGTACGTTTACCTATGCAAGGGAAAAAGTGGAAGACCGCTATTGGAAAGATAATTGGTACTTGTGGCCAATCCCTTATAACGACATGATACGGTCACAGGCATTGGTTCAAAATCCAGGCTGGTAATTTGGTCTTACAAATTTAATTTATTTGAAAAATGAAACGAACATTATATAGGATGCAAATAGCATCTGCTGTTCTAACCCTTCTTATGTTTGGATTGATAAATCCACTTATTGGACAGGGTATAGATACGACAAAAGTTAAAAATGCTTCATCGGATGTACTGGATATCGCCTTTGGTAAGCAAAAACAGGATGCTGTAGGAGGTGCCATAAGTACTATTAAGTCAGCCGATTTAGATAATATTACAGTTACGAATGCGGGTAATGCCCTCTTCGGGAAATTATCCGGATTGATCGTAAATCAGCGTGGTGGTGAACCGGGGAATGATGTCCCCTCTTTCCTGATAAGGGGTAATACCTCTTACGCCGGAGGTAATGGACCCATGATCATGGTGGACGGTTTTCAGCGGTCGATCGACCAGCTAACCGTTGAGGAAATAGCCTCCATATCTGTTCTGAAAGATGCAGCAGCAACGGCCATGTACGGGATCAAAGGTGCTAACGGTGTAATCCTGGTAACTACAAAACGTGGTTTCATAGGCAGCAAAATTGGCGTTACCCTAAAATATGGCATGCAACAGCCAACGCGTCTGCCAAATTTTATCAATTCTGCAAATTATGCTTCGCTGTATAATGAAGCCCTTGTAAATGATGGTAGACCAGCACTTTACACTGCCAGTGATATTCAAAAGTACAGTGATGGTACAGATCCCAATTTCCACCCTGATGTTAATTGGTTCGATCAGATTTTGGAAAAGAGTTCACCGGTGATGGAGGCAGGTGTTGATTTTACCGGGGGAAATAAAGTAATGAAATATTATGTGCTGGTGAACTTCATGAATAACCAGGGGTTATTGAAAAATACAGACTGGAACAATGGCTACAGTACAGGGTCTTCATTTAAGCGATTAAATTTTCGATCCAATATTGATATCGTTGTCACAAAACGACTCACGGCTTCGTTGGATATTGGTGGCCGTATGGAAGATCGAAACGGTCCCGGAACAGCAGTCGGAACCATATTTGATAACATCTATGCCTACGCTCCTAATTTGTTTCCGCCTCAGAATCCCAATGGTACCTTCGGTGGAAATTCCGCTTACCAAGGGAATCCGCTCGGATTGCTTACTTCGACCGGATACTCTGCTTCCAACGACCGTAACTTCCAGTCGTCTTTCAAATTGGAACACGAACTGGATATGGTGTTAAAGGGATTACGCATCGGAGCCGTGGTCGCATTTGATAATTGGGCCCGCTCAACTGAAACTTACAAAAAGACTTTCCCTGTATTTCAGTTATCCACCGGAGCGGCAGGAAATATAGTATATACCCAATATGGAGTGGTATCCCCCTTAACCCGTACTGCAGGTAACAGTACCAATAACCGGACAAATTTTGAAACATATCTTGATTATTATCAGAAATTTGGATTAGGAGAGATAACGGCCAAATTGATGTATCATCAGGATAAATATATCGTCAATTTTACCACAGGTAATAATACGCCTTACCTTTTACAAGGCGGGGCAGCACGCTTTGCCTATGGATATAAATCGAAATATTATGCCGAGCTGGTTGCAGGTTATAACGGGACCGAGCGCTTTCCAGAAAATAAGAGGTTTGGTTTCTTTCCTGCTTTGGCTCTTTCCTGGATACTTTCTGAAGAAAATTTCCTGAAATCCTATACCTGGATCAATCATCTCAAGGCAAGGGCATCTTATGGACTTGTTGGCAATGATAACATCGGGGCAGGGGAAGACAGATATTTGTATCTTTCTTATTATGTTAATAGCGGATCCTACCCATATGGGGATAGCAATGCCAGTATCACGGCAACTCAGGAAAGCAACTACCCTAATTACAAAATTTCTTGGGAGAAAGCATTTAAAACTGATCTGGGTATTGAAGGTCGTCTCTTTAATTGTCTGGATTTTGAATTGGGATATTTCCATGAAAAAAGAACCAACATCGTTGATACCAGAACGAATGAACTTCCTTCTATCCTGGGTATTACTGCTGGTTACGTCAACGACGGAATCGCTTCCAGACATGGGATTGAAGCAAACATTCAATGTACCAAAAAAGTTGGTGAATTCGAATACACCCTGGGAATTAATGGGCTAATTACTAATTCGAATATCGACAGACGCATCGAACCCGCTTATCCCAATGCCGGACAATATCGGGTTGGTCATCCGGTAAACCAGTTTTTTGGATTGGAAGCGATAGGTTTTCTAACTCAGGCAGACCTTGCGAGTTCTTCCACCCCAATCTATACTTTCACTCAGGTTAAACCTGGCGATGTAAAGTACAAAGATCAGGACAACAATGGCTTGATTGATGCGAATGACGAAATTGCTATTGGGCGCACGAGTAATCCTACTTCCTATTATGGGATTAATTTCGGAATCAAATACAAGGAATGGTCCCTTGATGGATTATTCCAGGGCTTAGGTGGCAAAGATGTTCTGATCAACGGTCTCTCCGGTCCTATGGGTAAAAAGGCCCAGATTTCAGAATATGTAATGAATCGCTGGACGCCAGCAACAGCTGCAGATGCTGAGTTTCCAAGATTAACCACTGCTGATAATTCAAATAATTACCGAACCAGTAACCTATGGTTGCGTTCTGCAGATTATTTAAGGTTAAGAAGCATTGAACTTGCGTATGAAATTCCAAAGAGTTCATTGTCATCCTGGAAATTGTCTTCCTGTAAAATCTTTATTCAAGGGATGAATCTTCTAACCTTCGATAAGATTAAGAACCTGGATCCTGAAATCTTTACAGGATATCCTGCGCTTCAATCATATAATGCCGGGGTAAGGTTACAATTCTAAAAATTCAATAGCAGAATAATTATGAAAACGAAAATATTTGGTTTATTATTGGTTATTGCATTCCTGATGCCTGCATGTAAGGATTATTTCAATTACCAAAACGATACTTTGCTAAAGGAAAACTTTGTCTTCTCAGACTACAACTACATGAAGCAAGTCCTTGCTAATGCATACACTCAGTTGCCTTCGACCTTTAACCGCATAGATAACGGGATGTTATCTTCAGCAACAGATGAGTCAGAGCATGCCTGGGATTATTCGACAATCCAGAATTTCAACAATGGGAGCTGGTCCTCTTTCAGCAATCCGGATGATGTCTGGACCAAACAATACCAGCTTATCCGTCGTGCTTATATATTCCTGGAAGGTACCGATACCGTTACTTTCAAGCAGTTCAAATATGTTGATGATGTTACCTATAATCGATATGTTGCGGAATTGAAGCAGTTTAGGGCGGAATCAAGATTCTTGATTGCATTTTCCTATTTTGAACTTTTTAAAAGATATGGAGGGGTCCCGATCGTAAATCGCTTGTATGATGTGGATGAAAACTTGAATCTCCCAAAAAGTAGCGTAACAGATGTAGTGAATTTCATCGTTGCCAATTGTGACAGCGCCATCAAGGTATTGCCAAAGGTTTATGATACCTCAAACACCGGACGGGCTACCTTGGGAACTGCCATGGCGCTCAAATGCCGTACTTTATTGTATGCAGCAAGCCCGCTCTATAACAACAGTACTTACAGCAATTCATTGTTGGATAGGTCCGCTGTTGTGGCCAAAGAGTTTATCGCTTCGACGGGAACATTAAAAAGCACCTATGCGCTGGAAAGCAATTATGGTGCACTTTTTACCCGAAAGACCAACAGCAAGGAGTTAATCTTTGAACGGAGGGAAGGAAATGCCAACTCTTACGAGAAGGCAAATTTCCCGATCGGTTTCGACGGTGCCGGAGTAGGAGCAACCTGTCCTTCTCAAAACCTGGTGGATGCCTACGAAATGACCAACGGAAAGGCAATCACTGACCCGACATCCGGATATAGTCCGGCCGATCCTTACAAAAACCGCGATCCACGTTTAGGATATACGGTTATTCTAAACAATTCGGTCTTCAAAGCCCGGCCAATTGAATGCTGGACTGGTGGTCTCGATGGAAAAGGAAAAGAGAAAGCTACCAAAACAGGGTATTATATTAAAAAATATGTAGACGATGCCTTGAATTTATTGAACAATAATACCAGCCGTCATACCTGGTACTTTTTCAGGCTCGGTGAGATCTATCTGAATTTTGCAGAAGCGATGAACGAAGCTTATGGTCCAATGGATGCAAGGTATGGCTTAACCGCTGTGGATGCGGTGAATGCAATCAGGGTGAGGGCTGGGATGCCTGTGCTCGTTGCCGCAGATTATGCTTCCGCTGCTACTTTACGTGCAAAAATCCGTAATGAGCGTTTTATCGAGCTGTCATTCGAAGAACATCGTAGCTGGGACGTCCGTCGCTGGCAAATTGCCGAGACCACCCTTGGAGCCGATTTAAGAGGAATGGATATTGTAAAAAATCCGGATAACTCATTCACCTATACTCCTTATGTGGTTGAGAAGCGAGTTTTCTTACCCAAGATGTATTATTATCCTATTCCTAATGCGGAGATATTAAAAGAGGCCAAACTACAGCAAAACGCAGGCTGGTAATGATTGATTGAAATATATCTGAAATAAAAACTTACAAATGAAGAATTTAAAATCTGCTTTTCTAGTTTTGCTGCTTCTTGCATCTTGCATTCCTTCGAAGTCGCAGGATTCAAAGCCTATCGCTAATGCCGGACTCCAGGTTGCCGGTGGTAAAATCCCCTTGCCGCTTGAGTTAAAATCGCCGGATGGCAAGTTATCATTGCGCTTTAATTTAAAAGACATCGGTAACGAAAAAGGCTGTCCTGTTTACAACGTTAGTTACGATGGTCGTCCGGTGCTTTCTGATTCCAGACTTGGACTTCTGATGCGAATTCAACAGTTGGCGCACGATTTTGATATCATCGGTCGGAATACCAGCTCAAGCGACACGAACTGGAAGCCCGTAAACGGTGAGCGCAGTACCATCCGCGACAACTACAATCAACTTGTAGTTGAACTTCAGCTGACCGGGCCAGTCCCCAGGGCAAGACGTCTGACCCTGACTTTCCGGGCATACGACGAAGGCATTGCCTTGAACTACACTTTGCCGAAAGCGAACAACTGGTTGTACTTCGATATCACCAGTGAACTCACACAGTTCGCTTTTACAGGCGACCATCAGGCCTGGGCTATTTACAGGGCACAGGCAGATTACGCCAAGAGTCTGATGACTGTCAGTAAAATTGGTCCGGGGGCAGAACGTCCGCTGACAATAAAAGTGGAGGATCATCTTTATGTGGCTATCACCGAAGCCCAAAACGCATTCTATCCGAGAATGAAATTACGTCCCACGGAGGGATCAGCCAATACACTCGAAGCGATGCTGGATGCTGAAAGTGCACGCGGGGGACTTATCAATGGCAGCGCGACGGGAAAGACTCCTTTTACGACGCCATGGCGTGTCGTAATGGTAGCGGAATCTCCCGGTAAGTTACTGGAGCAAAATTACCTGGTACTCAACCTTAATGAACCATGTAAGCTGGAAGACATATCCTGGATAAAACCCGGAAAAGTTATTCGTGAAACGACACTTTCAACTGTTGGGGGCATGGCATGTATTGATTTTGCTGTCAAACATCATATGCAATACATCGAATATGATGCCGGCTGGTATGGTCCGGAAGGCGATCCTGAGTCGGATGCACGCAGCGTTGAGCCTAAACGTCAGAGTACCCTGAACCTGCAGGAGGTCATCAACTACGGGAATAGCAAAGGAATTGGCGTCGTCCTGTACGTGAATCACGCGGTGATGGAGCAACAACTGGATGAGATCCTTCCTCTTTATGAAAAATGGGGTGTCAAAGGCGTTAAATATGGTTTTGTCAACATGGGTAGCCAGTTTTGGACTGCCATGACGCATGAAGCCATCCGCAAAGCCGCTAAATATCATATTTTGGTAGATATCCACGATGAGTTTCGTAACACCGGTTACCAGCGCACTTACCCCAACTTGATGACTGTTGAAGGTATTGGCGGAAACGAAGAGTTCCCAACGCCATTGCATAATGCGACACTGCCTTTTACACGATTTCTGACCGGTCCGGCAGATTATACCTATTGCTGGACATCCAACCGATTGAAAAATACTAAATCGCATCAACTGGCACTTTCAACCATATTCTTCAGTCCATGGCAGTTCCTTTTCTGGTACGACCAGCCAAAAAATGTGCCTGACGAACCCGCTCTTGAATACTGGGATCAATTGCCTACGACATGGGATGAGACCCGTGTTTTGCAGGGAGATATAGGCCGACGTGCCGTGGTAGCCAGACGTAAAGGTGCCGAATGGTTTTTGGGAGCAATCGCTCCGGTAGATGGAAAATTCACCATTGCGCTCGATTTTCTCGAAGCGGGGCTGAAATACAAAGCTAAAATTTATTCCGACGCTCCTGCAATTGCTGCCAAGCCAGATAAGCTGAAAGCGAATACTCCTCCAGCTATTTCCACAACGTCATCGATGCCGGGTGTAAGAATTGAGGAAAAGAATGTCGATAGTAAATTTGTTGTCAATGCAGATATTTCTGCTAACGGAGGAATGGCAATCCACCTCATTCCAGTCGTTAAAAAGAGTAATAAGAAATAAGATGATAAAGAGTTTAATGACTCGATTTTTCACAATCTGTGCTTTGTCGGGAGTGTTGTTAATCCCTGAAATGGAGGTGATCGCGGGAAATATCGCGAAAGATATTTATCACAAAGGCTGGATAGACTTCAACAAAAATGGCATCAAAGACATTTTTGAAGATCCAACAAAACCCGTCGATGCAAGGATTAAAAACCTTTTAAGCCAGATGACACTGGAGGAAAAAACCTGCCAATGTGCCACATTATATGGTTATAAGAGAGTCTTGAAAGACGAGTTGCCAACGCCGGAATGGAAAAATGAGATATGGAAAGACGGTATTGCCAATATCGATGAACATCTGAATGGGTTAAAAGCCACACCATACTCTTATCCCTTCAGTAAACATGCGGAAGCAATCAATACGGTCCAAAGATGGTTTGTGGAAGAGACCAGGATGGGAATACCGGTCGACTTCTCCAACGAAGGGATCCATGGACTTAATCACGACCGTGCAACACCATTACCGGCCCCAATCAGCATCGGATCCACCTGGAACAAGGCACTCGTTCGACAAGCAGGTGTGATTGCCGGAAGGGAAGCGAAAGCCCTGGGCTACACCAATGTCTATGCCCCAATACTTGATCTCGCCCGTGATCCGCGCTGGGGAAGAGTATTGGAATGCTACGGCGAAGATCCGTTCCTAGTCGCATCCTTAGGTTTGGAAATGGTAGAAGGCATTCAATCTCAAGGCGTCGCTTCGACCTTAAAGCATTATGCTGTTTATAGTGTTCCCAAAGGTGGTAGAGATGGGAATGCCCGTACCGATCCACATGTGGCACCCCGTGAAATGCATCAATTGTATCTGTATCCTTATCGAAAAATTATCAAGAAAGCTCATCCAATGGGTGTGATGAGCAGTTACAACGATTATGATGGTATTCCGATTAGTTCGAGTCACTATTTTCTCACAGAACTTTTGCGTCAACAATTTGGTTTCGATGGTTTTGTCGTTTCAGACAGTGAGGCCGTCGAATTTGTTTTTACCAAACATCATGTGGCCTCCGACTACAAAGATGCAGTCAGACAAGTCGCAGAAGCCGGATTAAATGTTAGAACCCATTTTACCCAACCCCGTGATTTCATAATTCCACTTCGTGAATTGGTCAAAGAGGGAAAGTTATCGATGAAAACACTGGACCGAAATGTGACTGATGTCTTACGCATAAAATTTCGGCTGGGTTTGTTTGATAGTCCATATGTGATTGATACGAATGCCGCAGATCAGATAGTTGCATCCCCTGACACGAAGGAATTTGTTCGTCAGATGGCAAAAGAATCAATCGTACTCCTGAAAAACGAAAAAAATCTTTTGCCTTTGAGTCTGAAATCTTTCAAAAACATCCTGATAACGGGTCCTTTGGCAACCGACAAAACTGCGTATATAAGTCGGTATGGACCTCAAAATCTCAATGTGGTCAATGTATTGGAAGGCTTGCGTAACTTTATCGGCTCTTCTGCCAGAGTAGAGTACGCGAAAGGTTGTGAGGTGGTTGATGCCACCTGGCCGGAAAGCGAGATCATTCCTACTTCCCTTACCGCAGAGGAACAGCAATCAATTGCAGAGGTTGTGAAAAAGGCTCAAAATTCCGATGTCGTCATCGCCGTATTGGGCGAAGATGAGAAACGGTGCGGTGAAAGTAAATCGCGCACAGGACTCGGTTTGCCGGGCAGACAATTGCAATTGCTTCAGGCGTTGAAAGAAACCGGGAAGCCAATTGTTCTGGTGCTTATAAATGGTCAACCGTTAACGATTAACTGGGAAAATCGCTATATTCCGTCCATTCTGGAAGCCTGGTTTCCAAATGCAGAAGGTGGAAATGCTATCGCTGAAACGATTTTTGGTGAGAATAATCCTGGCGGTAAACTGACGGTTACCTTTCCGAAAACCCTGGGCCAAATTGAGTTCAACTTTCCGTTTAAACCAGGTTCGCATGCCGGTCAGCCTGGGGACGGACCTAACGGATATGGGAAAACGGCCGTTTTTGGTGCCTTGTACCCATTTGGCTTTGGATTAAGTTATACTACATTCAATTACAGTGATCTGGCTATTCAAAAGACAGGTCTGCAACCTGGCCAGGTTGCAAGGGTTACCGCTAAGATTACCAATACAGGAAAGACAAAAGGTGATGAAGTGGTACAGCTCTATTTTTCAGATTTAGTCTCATCGGTGACAGTTTACGAGAGACAGCTGCGAGGATTCGAACGTATTTCCCTCTCACCGGGAGAATCTAAAAATGTTGAATTTGTATTGAGTCGTGATGACTTGTCCCTGTATGACAAGGATATGCATTTCATTTTAGAGCCGGGGGAGTTCGAAATAATGCTGGGAAGTTCCTCCGAGGATATTCGCCTGTCTGAAAAACTGGTTGTTGAAAAGAATTAAAAAATCTAAAAAGTCTCAATTACCATGAAGTTAAATCAGTATCTCTTCATCCTTCTGTTGTTATGTATTACTCCGATAATTGTTGAAGGTCAATCAAAAAGTACGGGCAAGGCAAAAAAGCAGAAAAGGGAATTTGTGCGATCAGGATTCACCGACGCCTCCACTTTTGGCTTTTCACCAGAGGCAACCGGGATAGAAAATACCAATGCCCTGCAAAAAGCGGTCGATCAAACCGGGACGATCCTGGTAAGCAAACCAGGAACTTACAAGGTAGCTGGCACAATATATATTGGCAGCAATACCTCACTCATCTTCGGCAACAATATCTTCCTGAAAAAAGTTGATGAGCAGGGTAAATTTTCGCATGTGATCGTGAACAAAGGTGCTGCTACCAAGACATATGATGAGCACATAACAATTGAGGGTCTGCAAATCATGGTTAATGGTATGGATGTGAGGATGTTCAAGGAAGCTTATGGACTTCACGGTCAGCTGGCATTTTTCTATATCAAGGATCTGAAGATCGAACGTTTTCGTTGCCTGGATGTCGGCAGTGCACAATACGGTATCCATATTTGCACCTTTGAAGATGTGATCGTGAACGATGTCATTATTAAGGGAAATAAAGATGGCGTGCATTTTGGCAGGGGGAAAAGATTTACCATCAGCAATGGCATTTTTCAAACCTATGATGATGCTATTGCCCTCAATGCGCATGACTATTCCGTCGGTAATCCGGAATTGGGCTGGATTGAAGATGGTGTAATTGAAAATTGTCATGATCTGGCAGACCAAAAGAAGCCCGTCGGATATTTTTGCCGGATTCTTGCCGGGGCCTGGCTGGACTGGAAACCAGGAATGGAGGTTCAGCAGTCGGATGCCGTCGTTTCGAATGGCCGGATTTACCGGGTTCAGGCGAAGCCGGACGGTACCATATATCAGTCGAAAACTCAGCCAACCCATGAAAGCGGTAGTAAGGTTCTGGATGGGATTAACTGGGGAGTGGTTCAAAACGATATCACCTATACTTGCGGAGTAAGAAATGTGACTTTTCGTGACATCTTCCTGGAAAAGCCCAGGATTGGATTCTCCATTCATTTCGATAATGACAAATACAGCCGTTCCTATTACCCCGGCGCTCAGGTTCCAAAACAGGAACAACTGGTGTTCGACAATATCAGGGTACTTCACCATGAACCCATCGATTTCCTATCGGTGAATACCCCGATGGATGTGGTTACCATAATTAATTCCAGCTTCCAGACAGGTGGTATAAGTTTTCATGGTAATAAAGCCATGACCGATTACCTGAAAACTAAAATCAACATCAGCAATTGTGTGTTTAACATGAAAGGTCAAATGGATTTGCTGAAGAACAGTGTCGACGCGAAGGAAATTGTACTTAAAACATCTTCAAATATTGAGATTAATGATGATTTCTTGGCTAAAATAAGTCCGGGAAATGGGAAGATCATGGTTGAATCAGATTTATCCGGATTGAAAAAATAGAGAGTATTTTGCATATCACCGGAAAAACCATTTGGACCTCTTAAAAATTCAGCGGAATGCAGGAATATATCATCAAGGTAACCATTACAAAGATCCCGGTATTTGTAAAATCCGGCACTATCCTGCCATTGGCAAAGCCAACCTTACATACTGAAGATCCTGAGAGCTGGCAGTTGACAGCTTTTGTTTATGGTGTAAACAGTCAGCCAGCAGTTCTTTACGAGGACGACGGAAGTCTAACTCCTGAACTGAATGAAGTTAAACTTCTGTGGGACAATAAAAAACTAAAGGGCAATCTGGTCCGCAATGAAAAATATGTTGGACCAAAATATTCGGTGATTGAGTGGAAATATGTGAGATAATCAAAATTTGAAAGGTTGCCGAAAATCCCTTTCGGAGGGGAGTGATCATTTTATTGGAGAAAATACTGGAATGCAATTGGCTGGAAGATTCTGGAATCCACAGAAACGTCACGATTCGCACATACCTTATGTCCGGGAAACTCAATTTTTACTATAAAAAAGACCGCTGTAAATGCTTGATTTACAGCGGTCTTTATTTTTGTTCGTCGGGGTACCAGGATTCGAACCTGGGACCCCCTGGTCCCAAACCAGGTGCGCTACCGGACTGCGCTACACCCCGATGACTCTTGTTGTTGATGTAAGGACAGGAACTCCTTCAAAAGTGTTGCAAAAGTATCCTTTTTTTTAAAAACCACAAGTGATTTTGAAAAATTAATTCATTGTCAGGTATTATTGAGGGAAATTTAATTCTCGTGTTTTTTTGCTCAAGTCTATTGTTACATTGAAATCTCTACTTAATAAATACCGTATTCATAATTTTGGTTGCAACAAATATTATTCTCATTTGTTACTTAACAATAAAATTTCAATTTTAGTAATAGCAAACACTCCAATTCCAGCATAATTATCAAAATTTCAATAGAAAGTACACTTACTGAAATACGTTGTGTTATACATAAAGTAATATCAATAACTTTAAAATATAAACAGTCGGTGCAAAAAAATGCTTCCATGAACGATCAAGAAAAAACCAGAGAAGAACTTATTGAAGAGTTGCAGGAATTACAGCAGGTTCATCATTCATTAAAGGAATCCTACGAAAAAGACATCAACGAACTAAAGTTGGTGACAAAAGATCGTAAAAGTGGACTGCTTAGCCAAATTCTGGAAGCAACCAGTGGTGGCGTGTGGGATTGGAATATCCAGACCGGAGATGCTGTATTTAGTCCACGTTATTGCAGTATGCTTGGCTATTCGCCTGAAGAGTTTGCCGATGCCTATAAGTCATGGAAAGAACTTGTTCATCCTGATGACTTTGATCGTGTGCATCAGGAACACATGGATCATTTTCATCATAACAAAGAGTTCTCAATTGAGTTCAGAATGTTGGAGAAATCGGGAAACTGGCACTGGATTCATGCCCGGGGTATACTAATTGAACGGGACGGGGAAGGCAATCCACTGAGGATGGTTGGAACCCATACTGACATTCAGGAGCGAAAGCTGGCGGATTTAAAACTGATGGAGAGCGAAATTCGTTTTCGTACACTTTCTGAAAACGAAATGGTAGGTGTTTATATCTTGAAACAAGGTAAGATGACCTATGTGAATCCTGCTCTTGCAAGAATTTTTGGTTATGAGCCATATGAGCTAATCGGAGAATCGCCACTTAAAGTAATTCATCCTGAAGATCATGCATTGGTAACCGAGAATATACGCCGTCGGATAGAAGGTGAAGTGGATTGGGTAGCTTATGAATTTCGTGGTTTATGCAAAAACGGCGAAATTAAGAACATTGAAGTAAGAGGTAGCCGTATTTCCTTAATTAATGAAATTGCTGTTATTGGGAATATTTTAGATATCACCCATCAAAAGCAGGCAGAAGTAATGTTACTTAAAGCCAAAGTAAAGGCCGAAGAAAGTGAAATCCGCTTTCGCTCTATCGTGGAAAATACTGAGGCGGGATACTTCTTTATCGACAATGATGGCCTTTTTCAATCGGTGAACAGGGCTTGGCTCAATCTTTACAAATATGGTTCATATGACGAAGTAATTGGAAAGCATTATACAGTGGTTCAGCAGCTGGAGGATATTGAAAACGCAAAGGTTTTTGTTGATGGAATAAGGGCAGGAAACCCCCAATTCATGATTGGCGATTTTACCCGGAAATGCAAGGATGGTTCGTTGGGATACCATACCTTCTCTGCACGTCCTGTATTTATCGATAATAAAATTGCAGGAATCGAAGGGTTTATTATCGATGCAACCAAGCAACGGGCGTTTGAGCAAGAGCTATTGGTTGCCAAGGAGAAAGCTGAGAAGAGCGAAGTTAAGTACCATAGCATGTTCTCCGCCATGCAGGAAGGGGTTTACCTACACAAAATAATTTATGATAAAAAGGGGATCGCAGTTAACTATCGGATTATTGAGGCAAATGCCGCTTCGGAGAAATACCTTAATATTAAGTGTGACTTAGCTGCTGGTAAATTGGCTACTGAACTTTTCCAAACAGACAAAGCCCCATTCCTTGATGTCTATGCCAAGGTCGCCGAAACAGGTGCTCCTACCTCATTCGAGCAGTATTTTCAGCCGATGGACAAACACTTCTCCATTTCTGTTTTTTCACCTCAAAAGGGTGAGTTCGCAACAATTTTTCAAGATATTACAGATAAAAAACTGCATGAGCTTGATTTACTGCGCGCTAAAGAAAAAGCTGAAGAGAATGAATTAATGTTTCGCAACCTTTTTGAAAATTCACCTATTGGAAAATCCATGACCGGTATTGATGGTTCGCTGCGTGTAAATAACTCGTTTTGCGAAATTGTTGGATATTCCGACGAAGAATTGAAGAAGGAGAACTTGGCTTATATTACTCATCCCGAAGATTTACAATCATCAAATAACATCATTCAATCTTTATTAAATGGAGAAGCAGAAAAAGCTTCTTTTGAGAAAAGGTATATTCATAAAAACGGAAATATTGTCTGGGTTGATGTATCGACTTATTTACAACGGGATAAAGAAAATAAGCCACAATTTTTTATAACGACAATAATTGATATTACTGAACGTAAAAATTATGAAATAGAAATATTAAAAGCCAAGGATAAAGCAGAAGAAAGCGATCGGCTTAAGTCCGCATTTTTAGCCAACATGAGCCACGAAATTCGGACTCCGATGAATGGGATACTTGGATTTTCAGACTTATTGAGTGAACCAGGTCTTGGAAAGGAAGAACAGCAAGCTTATATAAATTTAATTCAAAAAAGCGGAGCCCGAATGCTTAATATTCTATCCGAAATTGTGGAAATTTCTAAAATTGAATCAGGCACAATAGATGTGAAAATCTCAGAAGTGGTGATTAATAATAGTATGGATTCGATTTACGAATTCTTTAAACCAGAAGCTGAAGATAAGTCATTAAATCTTTTCTATGTAAAAAATTCTCAGGTTAATGAACCAATTATTCAGACAGACGGACAAAAATTGCATGCGATTCTTACAAATCTGGTAAAAAATGCAATTAAATACACTGATCAAGGCTCAATTGAATTTGGCTACCATCCAGTAGAAATTGATGGTAGGCACTTTCTGCAATTTTATGTAAAAGACACTGGCATCGGGATTCCTAAAGACAGACAGGAAGCCATATTTGAGCGTTTTATTCAGGCAGATATTGTTGATATTCAGGCGAGGCAGGGAGCAGGATTAGGATTGGCAATCGTGAAATCTTATGTCGAGATGTTGGGGGGCAAAGTTTGGGTTGAAAGCGAAAAAAGAATAGGCTCGACATTTTATTTTACCTTACCTTGCAATACTGAACCGAAAAAAGAAATCATTAGTCAAAATGTTTTGTCTTCTGATAAAGCTGAAAATCAAATTAATCCCCAGATTTCGGGACTAAAAATATTGATAGTCGACGATGATGAAATTGCCAGAATTTATCTTTCAATAATCATCAAAAAGATCAGTAATAAAATTTTATTTGCCTCTTCCGGAATTGAAGCCGTGAAAATTTGTCAGAGCAATCCTGACATTAATTTGATTTTAATGGATATTCAAATGCCGGATATGAATGGTTATGAAGCTACCCAACACATAAGGAAATTTAATAAGGAGGTAATCATTGCAGCACAAACTGCTTTTGCCATGGCTGGTGATTTTGAAAAGTCAATTGAAGCAGGCTGCAACGATTATATCTCGAAACCCATAAAAAAGGTCGAATTAGTGGCATTAATACAAAAATATTTCAAAAAATTAGGTTAAAATAATTAGTGCTCTGTCAACTAAGCCGCAACCGTTTTGTCTAAGAGAAGGAGGATTGCCAACCAGCGATCCCTGATGGGGGAGGGGATTGCCTGCAGGGTATCCCTTGATGCGGAGGTGATTACCTATCGATGATCCCCGGAGGGGGAAGCTTCAATCCTTTATATATCAAAATGTCTCTCGAAATCAATATGTGGACATACAGGAGTAAATATTCACCTTCGA
Source organism: Prolixibacteraceae bacterium (assembly GCA_037137375.1). Lineage (GTDB taxonomy): Bacteria > Bacteroidota > Bacteroidia > Bacteroidales > Prolixibacteraceae > CAINVV01. The sequence goes on along the minus strand of JBAXKJ010000007.1, from coordinate 309 downwards.
ACAGGGATAATCGAATTACTTAATCAGGGTTTAAGATTTTGATATTGTTATGATTAAGAGGCGGCTCCTTTGTGCGGTTCTGAGCAGTCAATTTGTCTGGCGCAACCAAGCTAATGCTCCTGATAAATCAAATCAATTCTTATAGAATGATTGGAATATGGACTATTGTGTGCCATTGATATCTTGAAAGATATGATTCTTATGCAGTTGTAAATACCGGGTGAAAATTGCACAGCATTTCGGTTGAAAACTGCACAGCTTAGTGATGTAAAAATACCTTTTCCTTCGATCTGCGCAAGTTTACTTTTG
>JBAXKJ010000006.1:0-172445 GCA_037137375.1 Prolixibacteraceae bacterium | reverse complement strand
AAAACACTAATTTTATAACCGGTGGAGGGGGGTCAGCATGCTCCGGATTATCCAAGTTCTTCTTCACGCTGACGCATTCGTTTAATATACTGCTTTGGGTCTTTGCTGTCTGTTAAAACCACAACAATATCTTCAACAACGAAATACCATTTTTGGTATTGTTCATTCCAAACCGTACAAATTTATTTGCAATGATGAACTGATTTTTTTAATTAAATTCCTGCCATTCAATATTTTTGCACAATCCTGTTAAATCAGGGAATAATGAGAAATAGTTAATATGCATGATCTCAAGTTTATTCAATATTTCAGTTCTTAAATTATTAGGGATAATAAATTTTGCCAGATGGTATTCAAACTCTTCCAGTTCATCCATTGCTTCAATAATGTTAGGCTCTGGAGGAAGCCCATTTCCACCATTACCAAATATTTGAATATTCCAAATTGCAAACCAAGATTGTTGTGCAATTATTCGAGTGTCATTATATTTAGGCCTATACACCTTAATAAATCTGCGATAGAATGGGCTATCTTTTTCCATGTCAACAGGAAAATCATCGTCAACGATTAATCCCCAAACAATTCTTTCGTTATCGTTATCCTTTTCTAATTCAAAAGCAAACCATAATGCTGTAAAAGCATTGCTTGTCCAATCAAGTAATCTGGTTGGCAATCCAAAATGTTGGGCTAAAGCTAAAACATCCCAATCATTATAATCTCTTATTTTAATATCGTACTGGCAGGAAAGTTCTTTAAACTTTTTTAGAATCCTCTTTTCAATGTCATAGAATTCATCTAGTCTTTTTTTTTCCTTTACAACTCTAATTAATCTGGGACAGAGAGGCCAAACTTCTTTTTGACCGCGAAAAAGAATGATTCTTTCATCATTATATGCAAGTTCAGCATAGCGTTTGAATTCTTCAAATGATTTAATATAAAATACGGTTGTATTCATGTAGTTTCATTTACACAAAATTCCGGTTATTCCGGAATGTCTCATACTTCTTTAATTGCCTTTCCGAAACAGACGGAGGATTTAATTTGATGGCGATTTCCAAATGTAATTGCTTGATTCTTACTCTTTCTTTCAAAGCATTTCTTGATGCTTCATTTACAATATACTTTATATCGCTAGCAACATAGAGATTTGTAAGTTCTGCCAATTTATCAATGTCAATATCCTTCTCTGTTGGTCGTTCTTTTAAATGTAGTTTAAACATCTCTTTTCTCGCTGTAAGGTCAGGTGGTGGCAAATAAATTATTTTGTCCATTCTTCCTGTCCTCAAAATAGCAGGATCGATTTTTTCTGGTCGGTTCGTTGCACCAATAACAAAAATCTCTTTTTCTCCACAATTTGTCATTTGTGCTAAAACTTCATTTACGGCTGAAGCAGTTCCTTGATTCAGGTCGCCTTCTCTACTTGGAACAATTGCATCAAGTTCATCAATGAAAATTATTGTCGGAGCATTTGCTTCTGCATCCTTGAATAATTTCCCAATATTTTCTTCCGTTGCATTAACCCATTTACTTTTTAAATCAGATGGTTTTATCATAACGAAATTGTATCCAACTTCATCTGCAAATTTTTCAGCAATAAAAGTCTTACCACATCCAGGCGGACCATACAAAAGCATTCCATTCGGTATTGAAACTTTATACTGCAAGTAGAGTTCCCTATCTTTTAAGGGTAAGATTATGTCTTGGTAAAGAATCTCTTTCAAATCATTCATCCCGGCAATCAAATCAAAACCTTTACCTTTTTCTTTAACATTAAAACTTCCTAATGGAATCTCAGAGCCTATTTCGATGGATTTTTCATTATCAACATTGGTTTCAGCTCGTGGTACAATTCCGGATTTAACTGTTTCATTTAGAGCAGATAGAAATTCATCTGCCGTTTTGTACCTTTCTTCAATATCTTTTGAAACTGCTTTTAGTATTACATTATCAAGAGAAGGAGAGCAACTCTCATTGTGAAGTGAGGGCTTTTGTATTTCTTTTCTTCTAGCCGTAATTATCATCGTTGTAATTTTCTCTGAATCGTTATCCGTGTCATCAAAATCATATTCCCACGGGTGCATACCTGTAATCATCTTATATAAAACAACTCCAGAAGAAAATACATCGCTTGTCGGCAAGTAAGTTCCAAAAAAACATTCAGGAGCGAAATAGATGTATTTGCCAGCTGCATTAGGTAATTTAGAAAGTTGGTCGATTGATTGAGCCAACCCGAAATCTGAAAGCAATGCTACCGGTTTGTCCTTGTCATAGGATAGCAAAATATTATCTGTGCTAATATCCCGGTGGACTATCGGATTTTTTTGCTCCTGTACAAACTTTAACCCAGATAATAAATCATTTTGAATTGACAAAGCAACTGGAATAGGCAATTGAATTTTTCTTGATAAGAGTTGAGTTAAGGTTTCGCCAGATATAAAACCCATTGTAATGAAGTAATATTTTTTTTCATCTTGAACGAACGAATTGGTTTCAAAAACTCTTACAATATTTGGATGAGTCAGCTTTGACAATATTTTTGCTTCATTTGTCACAGTATCAAGGTCTGTCTTACTAACATAATTTTCTTTAAAAACCTTCATTACCTGTATACCTAAATACTTGTGCTTAACCCGATAAACTTCACCAAAAGCACCTTCGCCAATAAAGAATTGAACTTCATAAGTATCGTTAATAGTAACGCCTTTGGTCAGAATATTTCCGTTGAAAGAAAGCATTGATTAATTTTAAAAAATTATCGCGTTAAAAATTCGTCGTCTTTTTCAGAAAGTTTTGGTCTTTCAGGTTCAGGCAATAGCCTGAATAAATCATGAATAATTGGACGAAGTTTTTGTCTTGTTGGATTTGTTGCAATGATTTGCTTTGCCTGAATAATAAACTGTCTTGCCTGAGATTTATTTCTCCAATTATACGATTCAAAATTATCATCAAATCCTTTAATATAACTGATATCCATGGCTACGCCAGACGCCTGATCAACAATTGCAAAATCAAATGAACGAATTTGTGAAGTAAGTTCTTTTGCAGCCTTCAAGTTCTCATTTTTGATTGCATCATTGGCAAGAATTTGAAATTGTTCTAGAGCTTTGGCGGTTTGATCATTACCATATCGTTGATGTGTCACTTTTAAGTCTACTATCGCATCGTTTAGCTCTTCTTCTGCCTTAGGAAATTCACCTGCTATTTCAATTGCATCCAATTCAATCATGGCAAGTCGCAACCTTTCCATCACTTTAGTTTTTGTGTTGTAATCAGTTCTGCCATTTTCTAAAATCTCTTTAAGCTCATCTAATTCGGAGCGAAGTTTCTTTGCTTCAGAAAAGTCAATTGTTGAAGATTCGTCCAATAATTTAGACAGCAAATTTTTTGACTTTTCAATTGTATAATCCATTTCATCAGCATCATATTCAGCTTGATCCGTTCTTTCAATTCTCCTTTCAATAGTTTCGTCAATATCAGGAAAGTAAGCTTTGAATCTAATAACTCTTGATTTGTCTACTTCTATAGTAATAGCGACTTCGCTACCTTTTGGCAAAAATTTTGGCAAATCTTCTCCTGTTACTAAAACATTACCAGCCGGAAAATTATAAATAGCTCTTGTATTTGCTTCCCCCTCCCAAATTGGAAATCTTATTTTGTCTTCGATCCTACCAGGTCTAATGTCTTTTTGAGTTTTATATGTTCCCTTTCCTTTTGCTGGTAAACTATCATTCTTTTTGAGGCCTTTAAATACATCTAAAGGATTGTTTGTTGATTCAATATCTGCAATTTCAATTCCTAAATCATAAGGTAGAGTTGCTGATGGTTGGGTGAATCCGTTTATGATATTAAATGATGATGGTTCACAAGGAATTAGACTACCCTTCTCGTCATAAATAGTAATTTCAAAACCGTTTGATTTGCATGCTGAAAGTTGTAAAGAGATAATTTCTGCATCACCCTCAATTTCGACTTTGCCACTTGACCAGGCTTTATCTTTTCTACTCAATTCGACATAAATTTTGGATGGAATTTTCCCGTTGCTTTGGGACCGATTGATCTTGATTCCAAAATCTACCTGTGACTCTACCGTATTACTCGGGTATTTTAGAATCAATTGTATTTTCTCCTTGTCTCGCTTCTGAAAAGTTGTAGGAATGTCTATTGATGAGGCAAATAATGCGGCTCCAACTGCGATGCAGGTCATCGGATCTTTACTTGTATCAATTTTTGTTTTCATTTGCTCTTGTAACATCCTTCTTATTGTCTGTGAAAGAGTTGGACCACCAACTAATAAAACCATCTCCAAATCGGAACTTTCAATATTATTTTTCTCGAGCATCTTTTTTGTAATATCGATTGCTCTTTGAAAAGCTGGAGCAATTGCTTTCTGGAAATTTTCTAAACTCATTTCCATTTCAATCTCTATCTTATTACCCTCATCATCTTCTCCAATTGGTTTATCGGTGCTAATATTCGATGATATTTTTGATGAAGGAGATATTCCTATCTTAGCTTCTTCGGCAAATCTTTTTAATGCCTCTCTTAATTCCCTTTTTCCATATTCATTGGAAAGTATTTTCTCAATTTTGTAATTGTCTCTCAAATAAGGAATAATGATATGGTCTACTATAGCATAATCCAAATCTTTCCCGCCTAAATTATTATCACCATCTGTGTCTACAACTTTCATTATTCCTTCTTCAACTCTCATCAAAGCGGCATCAAATGTTCCGCCTCCAAAATCAAATACCAGCCAATATCCGTTTACGCTTTTTCCACCATCACTATAAGCAATTGATGCGGCAATCGGCTCCATCAATAATTCACAATAATTGAATCCTGCTAATTCTGCTGCTTTTTGTGTAGCATCAATTTGATTGTTTCTGAATCTTGCAGGAACCGTAATTACAACCGATGAAATTTCCTCATCACTTGCAAAACTTTTCAGAGCTTTCAGTACTTCTGCTGATAGTTCTTCAGAATTTAAAGTCCAGCCTGAGCTTTTGCTTGGATAAGGTTTATCCGTTCCCATTGTCCTTTTAAATTCAATAAAAGTGTTGAAGTCGTGTTGAGTATTGCCGTACTTCGAAAAATCTTTGAATGCTTCTAAATGTTCATCACCATACCTATTATATGCATCAATACCAACCGAGATTGATTGATTTTTAAAACGAACACAAGATGGAGTTGTATCCATTTGCCTTTCACTTTTTTTAATTTTCACTTCACCATTTTCCATTCTTGCAATAGCGGAATTGGTTGTACCTAAGTCAATACCGTAGTCTATTTTTATCCTTGCCATTTTATTTTTTTTAATATGATTTACTTACTTCAACTTTTGCAAATCGCACGACGACACCATTATACATAATCTGTGGTTTCAAAACATCTGTAATAATTTCTTCGCCTTTTGGAATGTCCGGATTATCAACAAATCTAGCCTCAACCTTCATACCATCAACATATTTCTTACCTAACAGATCTTCAATCTCATAGCCACTTTCATTAAATTCTTCTTCTAATCTTTGAAGTGAATTTGTCAAGGCACTTAATCCTTTTATGTCAGGTGACATATTTTCTATTCGTTTTCTCATCCTGTGAATTTCCTCACCGACCTTCAAAGGTAACTTGTGGTTTACTTCGTTTGTGATTGTTCCCTTAATTTTTCTTTCTTCTTTCAATATACTAAATTGAGTTTGTAAAATTTCAACAAGTTTTGAATCGAGCTTAATTGCTTCGTTCTGTAACGATTGATTGGTTTTGCTAATTTGTGCATCTAAACTCTTCGTATTAAATAAAAGTTTATTTCGAAGAACAAAAAACGCTACAACACTCAATAATACAACTGCTAAAATTCCGATAATCCAGTAAAGTGTTCTGTTAGTGATGGTCTGGTTTATATCCATTATCTGGACTTGGGTTTGTTTGTTAGAGGATGAAACATTGGTCACTGTGACATGTAATGATTCTGCAAGTTGCTGAATATTAGACTGTGTAATTGAAAGATGCGAATTAATACTATCAATCCGTTTTTTCTGAATTGAGATTGTTTTCTCTAAGTCATAATTATTTTTTTCGAGTGTATTTATTTTGCCCAATAGTTTTGAAATTTCAGAATGAATTTCTGTCTTTGTCAGAACTGAATCCGATAATTGCGCATAAACTTTAGCACATATCAGAAACAGGAACATTGCAACTAGATATTTTTTCATTGTGTTGATATTTATGCTGTTGGATATGAAAATGTCCATCCCTCATCAATTAGAGTTTTTATTTCGGGGTAATTTGAAATGTCAGAAGCAAGCATACCCTTGACACCAAATTTAGATAAATATTTACTTTTCAGTTCCGTACTCCTACTTTTCAAAATCAATTCTACAAGTCGAGATAATCCGCCTATCAAAGCAACAGCTACCAAAAAGCCTGCAACTATGCCATTTCCAAAATCATCTGTATACCATCCAATAAGCACAAAAGTCAATACTGAGATAATTAATGAAGAAATAGTTGTGGTATTATTAATCATTTCATTTTTTGAAGAGATAAGTCTATCAATACTTTGGTGCTGTTCCTTGCATTTTATGCATCTAACAATATCCACATTCAAGGTTTTATATTTTACAGACTTCTGAGGAAACGAATCCCTGCTGGTTATTTTATACATTCTAAATGTTAATTTACAATCTTTTTCAGGTTGATTTTGCCCGCAGAACCAGCAGGTATGTAAATGTTTTTCTTTGATCCAATATAAACAGGAATCTAGATTTTCTTTCGCTCTTTCCTTCGCTCTTTGAGTAACTGCAATACTCAAAGCAAATTCATACTCTTGGCGATAACCCTCTTCGGATTTTATCGCCTTTGGATGATCAATTTCACCTTTTGAATCCTTGCAAACATTAAAAGCATCAATGCCACATTGTACGATAGACAATGAAAGTTTGTCTGCAATGATCTGAAATTGGAAATCACTCTCTCCTAAAATATTTTTTAAATATTCAATGTCAGTTTTTGTATTTTTAATAAGGGTTTTACCTGTATCTGTCGCAGTTACTGCCGATTTTTTTCTTAGTGTGTCTGCTATGTCAATTTGGTTATCAATTTTTTGAATTTGACTTGAAACAAATCTATTATTGATGAACTGTTTTGCTTCAAGAGGGAAAGATGAAAAAATACTAATAATCTGGCTTATAGATATCCCTTCGGATTTATCGATAAAATTTTTCAGGGAGCTAATTATATCGTTAATATAAAAATGAAGTGCCTTTTCTCGACTGTATACAAAACGCTCTCCTGCAATTAGCTTCGAATAATCCTCAACTCTCTCTGATTCAAAAAATGCTTTTGCTAAATCAATTCCTTTGGTGAAATAGTCGAGAAGAAGTGAGCCGTTATTGGTCGCTAAACTTAAATAAAGAGTTGAAAGGTTTTTTAAACTGCTAAAATTGTTTTTGGTCAGCTTAATTCCAATTCCATAAGTATCATTCTCGTCAAGTTCGCAGAATTTGAAATGCTTAAATGAAATTTTTTGATTATCGCATACAATAAATCCAAAACTATTACCAAAGAAAGGTTCTGCATTCCAAGTATTTAAAAATACCCCATTAACAAAAAAACAATAAACATCACTAATTTTCTTAATTTGAATATTATTTGTTCCTCTCTTTTTAATTGAATCAGATTCTTTCCAAGGTAAAAGGTAATCGTATTGTCCGTCAATTTTTTTGTAAAATCTGTATTGGCCATTGGCTGAAATATGAAAACAGTAGTAGTTGCTAACACCTTTCCCGAAAAGAATTCCATATCCGTTATCTTCAATTCCTGATATCCATTCTATATCGCAACCAATTGTCCAATTTCCTTCATAATTGAAATCCAATGGTACTGTATTAAAATAGACACCCTTTTCTTTTTTTTCAATAATGAATTCTTCTGCATTCTTTTTTAGAATATGGAATTCATCATATTTTGTCAACCATTGAGTGGAATAACTAATAAGATCCCAAATCAAAGGAACTTCTAAGTATATTTTATCCTTGTCTGCAAAAACTGATTTTTCCCAAATTTCGATGGCTTTGTTTGTATTACCTTCTTTCAGAACCTCAAGGACAAGTTCATCAACACTGTTATTGTTCCAAAACCAAAACAGAGAATAAAGAAATTTGCTTTCGCTCTGTTCAATTTGTTTCTTAGCTTCTTCAATATTTTGAGGTGTTCTTTTTAAAGAGGAGAGAAAAGGAAAATCATTATCAAACGATTTGGTTTTCCCCATCTCTGCATAAGTTTCAAGCAGATTAATTTGCTTAGCTATTTCTCTTTCGCTTGCTGTTATTGGCAAACCAAGGATTCGAAATGGATTTGAATTTATAAGATTCATAAAAAAAAATAGTGAAATTCTCTAAATGAAGCAACAATTAAAATTGCTAGCAAAATCCTAATTTCCTTTTTTGTTTTCCATTCTGGTGTACGGTTTTAATCCATGTGCATATGCTCATAACAAATATACCCGAGTGTCAAGTTTAAAGATCGCTTTGTTTAAGGGTTAAAACATGACGTTTCGTAAAATCTCAGGTTTTTTCATTTATGGTCAACGCCGTACATAAAATAAAATCATAGATTTATAACGAATAGAGGGCTGTAGGTCTAGGTTCATATTTAAATTCTTGGCAATAGTAAAGGTAATAAAATAAATACTTTACAATAGTATTTCATGGAAATTTTCAGTTAATTCACATGCTATAAAATAGAAAAGATGCCTGCCTCCCATACATTCAAGGCCTGGCGTAATTGTCAATTTCAAAAAGTTGCGAACGGTTTATCAGACCGGTTTTGATATATCTGTCTTGGGAACGACGGTGGGACGCGCGAGCTGATCGGAGTTGTATTTATCAGCGGCATTAAGGAACGTTGTCGTGAAAAGTCGGATGGTCAAAATAATGGAATATCTTGGGAAACACAGCTTTCCTCTTCAAAACAAGATTTGAAATTTATACCCAATTGCTGTATCTTTATAAAAAAAAGCATGATAACCAAGGAAAGACTTATCCAGGTCATTAATAAGATGCCGGAAAAAATTAATATCGAAGATGTCATTGAAGAACTTGTATTTCTCAGTAAAATTGAACAAGGATTGAATGATGTCGAATCCGGAAGGGTATACCCTGACTCAATTGTTGCCGAAAAAATGGAGAAATGGCTCAAGTAATTTGGACCTTTAAATCCTATGAAGATTTTAGAAATATTATAGAATTCATTGCCAGAGACTCAGAGCATTACGCTTCTCTGACTGCCAAAAAAATATGGCATGAAATAAGAAGAATTGAGCGAAATCCAAAGGAAGCTAGAATGGTACCAGAAGCCGGTTATCATACAAATATTAGAGAATTTATTACTGGTAATTATCGTATCATTTTTCAACTCAAAAACAACCAAGCATTTATACTTACAATTCACCATCACTCAAGAAATCTCAGGAAAAGGTCGCTTTTTTCTCAGTTAAAATAAACTTCACCAAAGTTATTGGCGAATATTTAATTGGTCAGGCCGGATAGTTGTTTAAATTTGTACGCTTGTAGCTGATAGACAGATTTCGAATGAAAGCCGTAAACCGAAAATATTTTCTTGCGCCGCTGCTTCTGACATTATGCCTTTCCTTACCAGGAAAGCTAATGGCACAATCACTTACATCCGGTAGTGCCTCTAATAAGGAGAATACTGCCTATCCCGTATTCGCCGTTAACGATCCGATCTATTATTTCTGTTCGCAGCAAGGTGTTCCTTCGGGCTCCCTGACGGCAAGATCTGCCGGCTCGTCCGTTTCCTTTCTTTGGGAAAAATTCGATCCTGCTACTCTGAAATTTCTTAACTACAGCAACTTTACCGGTTCGGTCTCGACGCTGAATAACCTTGCCGATGGCTGTTATAGAGTCTCCTTCACTGAAAACGGAACCAACTATATTTTCAGGTCCTGGGTCATGAATGGCTGGGTTACACCGGTCGCGACTATTACCCAATCCACCTGTACTTTCCTTAAGCTCTCCTCTTCCGCCACCAGCTCTGGATACCAGTATTACGACCTTTCAAATGGTAAGGTCGTTGTTTTGACTCCGAATTTTCAGTACCGCTGGTATGTTGGCACGCAATATGTTGTCTCGGTTCAAAATCCGTTGATTTCCAGTCCGCCGTCCAAAAACACCCTGTACCGTGTCGAAGTGACCGATCGCGTAGGATGCATGAAGAGTGCCGAGGTAAATTATGTCTCACCGATACCGGTTGCCAAGTTTTCATGGAGCACGCCACAGCAAAACGATCCTCAGTACGTATTTCCGCAAGCCCCGGCAAATATAGATTTCAAGAATCTGAGTGAAAATAGCGATGCCGGTAAATTTGAATGGTACTTATTTAAAGATCGGGCAATTTTAGATAAACTGGGGGGTGGCACGATGCAGATTGACTCTTTTCAAACGGTTATTTACGATGATAACCCGCTCTATACTTATGAGTTATCGGGAAAATATAAAGTAAAACTGGTTGCCTCAAAAACGGTTCAGTCACTAACCTGCCGGGATACCTTCTACCTCCCTCAAGAGATTATCGTGGATACTTCCCTGGTAAAGGTCACTCCAGTTTTTACACCTAACGGGGATGGCGTTAATGATAAACTGATCATCAAGACCAGGTCGCTAGAGTCGTTGGAATTTTCTGTCTTAAACCGATGGGGGAAAGTGGTACACCACTATTCGTCAGCCAATTTCTTGCCTGAGGATACCGAAATTGCTGCCTGGGACGGTCGTGTCAACGGGAAACTATGTCCTGCAGGAGTCTATTTCTATGTGATTGATGCCCAGGGTCGTGATGGGGTGCGGCGACGATCAAAAGGATTTGTTGAAATGATCTGGTAAAGATGATTGATAAAGAACTGGAAAATATCAGAAGCATGCTCTGGGCTCATCAAACATGGCCCGGCATCTACTTTTTTAAGTTTATCGTCCCCAACGACAAGGAAAAATTAAATCTCATCAGGGGACTGTTTCTTTTGCCGGATCAGATTACCTACCGTACCTCAAAAGATATCCGGTTTATTGCGCTGTCCTGCAAGCAGATGATGAAAAATCCGGATGAGGTGCTGGCAGTTTATGAGAAGGCTAAGGCGGTAGAGGGGGTGATTGCGCTTTGAGAAAAAAAGATAAAGGATAAAGGATAAAGGATAAAGGATAAAGGTTAAAGTGAAAGATCAAGATGGTGAGAAAATGTAGTGTGATTGGGTGGAATATATCCCTGGTTGGGTTATTTTTATTTTTGTCGTTATCTCTTGCTGCTCAGACTCTTGAGCAAAGGATTAAATCGCTTCCGGACATCATCTCGGTTGAGAAAATGGATAAGAATTCTTTTTTCAACGAAGCGTGGATTGTTAATGTAAAGCAGCCGGTCGACCATCAGCATCCCGAAAGGGGGTATTTCCCGCAAAGGGTATTTCTTTCTCATCTGGGATTCGACAGACCGGTAGTCTTTGTTACCGAAGGTTATGGCGGTGGTTATGCCATGGGCGCGAGACACCTGGAGGAGTTGTGCCCGATCCTTCAGGCTAATCAGCTTTTTGTGGAACATCGGTATTTTGGAAAATCGGTGCCTGATTCTGTCACCTGGCAGGATCTGACTGTTGAAAATGCCGCTGCCGATCAACACCACGTGGTCCAGATCTTCAAGAAAATTTACACTCAGAAATGGGTGAGTACCGGAATCAGCAAGGGTGGTGAGACGGCGCTCTATCATAGGATGCTCTATCCTGATGATGTCGATGTTTCTGTGCCTTACGTGGCTCCGCTTAACTTCTCCACAGAGGAGCAACGGCACCCAAAATTCATTGAGAAGACGGTAGGAAGCCGGCTCGAAAGAAAAAAGGTGAAGGAATTTCAGATGGAGGTGCTCAGACGAAAGAATAAGCTGATGCCAATGTTTGAAAAATTGTGTCAGGAGAAGAATTTTACTTTCCGGGCTCCTGTAAGGGAAATTTACGATTTCTCGGTTCTGGAATACTCCTTTTCTTTTTGGCAATGGGGCAGTTCGGTCAAGAGCATTCCCGCGTTGACAGCTTCAGACAAGGAAATTTTTGATCATTGGCAGAGAATCAGCTCCTGCAGCTATTTTGATATCGTGAGTGGAAAGGCTACTGCTCCATTCTTCGTACAGGCAAGACGTCAACTGGGTTACTATGCCTATGACACGAAGCCCTTCAGGAAAGTGATCGAGACAAAAAATATGGACGGTTACATCGACCGTCTCTTTTTGGAAAAAAATCAGATATTCCCTTACAATCCGGAGATGAGTAAAGAAACGGATGAGTACCTGAAGAAGAAGGCGCAGCGGGTGATGCTGATTTATGGCGGTGTCGATCCCTGGTCGGCTTCATCGGCGACTGGCGGTAATAATCCGGGTGTAGTCAAAATTGTCGAACCCGGTGGCAGTCACCGGAGCCGCTTGTCAAACATGCCGGAGCCACTCAGGCAGAAGGCAATAGAAACGCTGAAAAATTGGCTGAATTAGTGTTGTATTAAGCATCATGCGTCATGCATGCAGCATCCCCTCATTAATCTGGGGATTTCGAATCAAGTTCGGAATGACTTTCCGCGATAAGGAACTGAACACAATACTAGTTTATTTCTTTCTCCAGACTGTTACCTCTACATTCTTGACGATAGACTTTCTCTTATTGATTCTGTGGACGGAAAGGAGTGAAGTCTGATCCCCGGTCTTGCTAAAGTGTTCTTTTAATAACTCCTCGACAGTTTCGATGGCCCTGACGGGTTCAGCAGAACTTCGGTATCCACCCAGCCAATTTTCGGCTTTGGTATATTTTTCGTCCCAATCCCAGGAAGTAGCCAGTACCAATAAACCATTGTCATTCATTCTGCGGTGTAGCTGCGAAATGAGCTCCTTAGGTTGATAGATCCTGTCCACTATATCATTCAGCAAGATCAGGTCATATCCGCTGAAGATATTTTTCATGTTGGCGAAATCGGCCTGTAGAAACTTTACTTTCCTGACAAGCGGCGTGAGGTCAAAATCTTCGAGTGTCACCTGGCGGTAATCGCAAATCTCCCCTTCTTCGGGAAAGATGTAATTGAACCGTCCCTGCTCCTGTAACTGGGTTGCAATTCGGATTGTTCTGGCAGAAAGGTCCACACCAGTTACATTGTTGAAGGTTCTGGCCAGCTCCCAGGAAGTTCGGCCAGTCTTGCAGCCCAGATCCAGCGCGCACCGCCTGAGTTCTGGCTTAGCTATGCCGGCACAGAATTCTGCGATGGCTTTCTGGAAATTTGGCACTTCAGGAAGTGAGGAGCCATAATGTGATTCGCAATATTCAATCACCTCAGGATCAGTTTCGTAGCTATCGTTTTTGATGACAACTTCCTGGTAAGAGGAGACATACCGGAAACCAGCATGTTGATAAAAATGTCTTCTGAAGGCATACCTGGAATCGCGTATGGCTTCATTTCCTGTGGAAATCCAGGATCCGCCCTTGATGAGGTTGTGCCGTGTGTCGAAGGTCGGAGTGGAGAAATCGTCGTAGGAAGGATGAATTTTAAAACCCTTGTAACCTGTGATCGGCGTTTCGGTCCATTGCCATACGTTGCCAATCAGGTCGTAAAAATCACCAAAAGTGAACTGATCTACCGGACAAGGACTCTGGTAATGCTCCAGGTTGATGTTGCCGGGAGCTTTGTCCCATTCGTGGAGATCAGGAGTCCCTGAATTATTCAGGAGGATATACCATTCCTCTTCCGTCATCAGCCGTATCGGTTGACCGGTTTTTTCCTTCTTCCAGTTGCAGAATGCCTTTGCTTCAAGGTAATTGACTTCGACAGGCCAGTTCCAAGGCATGTCTATCTCTTCGAAAACCAGTCTGAGCCGATAATTACGATCCTTTTTTCTCCAAAATAGGGGCTGCTCTGCCTTGGCGAAGCTCTTCCATTTCCATCCCTCTTCAGTCCAGAATTTTTCATTACTGTAACCGCCATCTACGATAAATTCCAGATATTCTCCATTGGAGCAAAGAAAAGCGGAGGCTTCAAACGACTCCACATCAGCCTGATGTGTTCCATATTCGTTGTCCCAGCCATAGTAGGTATCATCGAAGGATTTTCCCAGCCTGATTGTTTCTCCGTTCATCGCAATCAGTTTATTTGGAGGTGCGGATCCTGAATTCGGGCAAGTGATCCACCCCGGAATCGGTTTCAGGACATCAAGAGGCAACTGGCGGATGAGAACAGAGGAGGTTTCAATATGAATCCGCGAATGTTCAATGCCCATCAGGATAATCCAAATGGGGTCTTCCCATTTGATCGGCAAAGGTATAGGAAGCGTCTCAATAAAATTTACAATAATCTTGTAAACCTCCTTCCTATAAGCCCTTACCTCTTCCACTGCCGGCCATTTGTAGTTATTTTGGTTGAGATCGTCCCAGGACATCTCATCCACACCAATGGCGAACATCGACTCGAATCTTGGATTAATTCTGGTTTCCAATATCTTGGATATCACCAGTTTGTTGATGTAGAAGGAAGCCGTATGGCCAAAATAGAATATCAATGGATGGCGCAATGGATCGGCCGTCCGATACATGGCTGAAGTATCCGCAAACACCTCGAACAGATGCTCATCAAGGGCATAGGTACGTTTGAAATAATCCAGGATTTCGACTCTTTTTTGTTCTGAATCGCCACTTTTGAGGTTGACAGTCCTGGTAAGGAATCTCTGATCCATAAAAATATTTTTTAAGGGAATTATAAAAACTTAGCCACCTCTTTTTTAAGGTCTGACAAGGCAACGGCTACCGGAGCCGGATCCTCTTCAAGGTAATTGTTGAAAATCTTCCTGCTAAGTTCAATGCCGGCGCTCTTCTGGTCCAGTTCTTCGGCTGATTGGTTGATAATAGTGATGAGTTTTTCTTTCGCTCCGCGGATGGTTTCCCAGAGCACCGGTGAAATATAAATCTGCTGAGAGATATTATGTTCATATTCCTGCCGGATGGCGCTCAGGAGTATCTGGTGATATTCCGAAACTGTTAAATCATGTGGTGCATGTCTCACCAGCATGGAGGATGGCGAGATCCTTTCCAGAAAGAGTGTCAGCCGCTCATACGCCTGAAGTTTTACCGGAGTAATTTCCTTGTTGTGCAGTACCCTGAATTCGAACTCCCTGCGACGCTGGTCATTTTCCAACATGTCGCGAAACAAAAAGTAAGCTGTGATGAAGACTATCAGCGCGGGCAGTACGATTTTTAGTATTTCCCAAAATCCATTGATGTCGTTTGTCATTTTCCTGAAATGTTAGGATATCAAATTTTACGTTGGTTGATTACTTTGGTTTCTGTATCAGACTGTAATACTGAAAGAATTGAATGGCAAAAAATAGTATTGTCAGGACTGCCAGAACCATGTATCTTTTTTTCTTGAAGTAATAGAATAGGAGTGATGCCAGGGCCAAGCCACCACCCATGACATTTAACCAGCCGGATGCCATCAGAATTTCAGCTGTTTCCTTCATCTTGAGGTTCTCGATATACAAGGCAGGATGGATGGCGAAGAGATTGTAATAAAGAGACACCAATCCGGTTAAAATAAAAACGGACCATCCCGAGTAGGTAAATAAGTGCTTCTTGTCAACAAAGCCAATGATTATCAATGCTATACCGATGAAAATTCCCCATAAGGGAATCAGCATCGGTAGATATAGTTCATGTGTTTGCATGGCTGAAACGAATAATATTGAAATATAATTAAAGATGCAAAATAGCAAAATATCCCCGAAAGCGGGCTGTTTATTCAACCAAAAATTAAGATTCCGGCGTGAAATGCTTTCTGTGAGGCCTTAAATAGCTATTTTTGTCGAAAATCGACATCTGATGAGAGAAAAATACGAGTTAACAGTTGATCCCAGGGCCAAAGGACTGATATTTGATATCGACGGAACAATCTCCGACACGATGTCCATCCATCTCTTGGCTTACCAGGAAACAGCCGCTGAATATGGATTTGAGATCACCCCTGAAATTTTCTATAGCATGGGTGGGATGCCTGCCTATCAGACCAGTGTAAGGTTAAAGGATAGATTTCAGTTAGATTTTGATCCGCAGGAATTTGCCGATAAGAAGGAGTCTTATTTCCTGAAGAACATCCATTTGGCCGCACCGATTATGCCGGTTATCAGGATTATCAAGGAATATGCGGGCAAACTTCCAATGGCCTGCGGAACTGGCGGTACCAGGTTTTATGCACTTAAAACGCTCGATCTCGCCGGGGTCTTGCCTTATTTTGAACATGTGGTAACCGCTGAAGATGTCGTGAACCACAAACCGCATCCGGATACATTTTTGAAGGCAGCCGAACTGATTGGCATATCGCCGGAATATTGCCAGGTATTCGAAGACAGCAAACTTGGCATTCAGGCAGCCTTAACTGCCGGAATGATGGCGACGGATATAACCCCTTATATAATTTGAAGATGAGAACTGAGAAGATGAGAGCTTAGATCTCATCTTCTCAGTTCTCATCTTCCCTTATTCGAATTATTTTATGGACTTCAAGATAACAGCCGACTTTACCCCAACTGGTGACCAACCTCAGGCGATTGCCCAGTTGAGTGAAGGGATACTAAATGGCACACCATACCAGACACTGATGGGTGTAACGGGATCCGGTAAGACCTTTACGATGGCTAATGTGATCGAAATGACGCAGAAGCCGACCCTCATTCTGAGTCACAACAAGACCCTTGCCGCACAGCTTTACGGTGAGATGAAACAATTCTTTGCCGAGAATGCGGTGCAATATTTTGTCTCCTATTACGATTATTATCAGCCGGAAGCCTATCTGCCGACCACCGACACCTTCATCGAGAAGGATCTGGCCATCAACAAAGAGATTGAAAAACTGAGGCTGGCTGCTACTTCTGCCTTATTGTCCGGCCGCAGGGATGTCATCGTCGTCTCATCCGTTTCCTGCATTTATGGAATCGGTAACCCGGAAGACTTTCATGCTAATGTGACGCATATCAAAGTAGGAGAACAATTTGGACGGAATGCGATGCTGAGAAGGTTGGTCGATGCCATGTATTCACGTACTGAAGTTGATTTTCAGCGGGGAAATTTCAGGGTTAAGGGAGATACCGTGGATGTTTTTCCTGCCTACGCGGATGATGCGGTCAGGATTCAGTTCTTCGGCGATGAGATCGAGGAGATAGCTACTTTCAATCCGGAAACCGGTGCTCAATTGTTGGTCCATGACAATTATTCCATCTACCCGGCCAATATTTTCGTGACTACAAAAGAACGTACCAAGGCAGCCATTCATCAGATACAGGACGACCTGATCAGGCAGATCGACTTTTTTAAGGAGACGGGAAAGCACCAGGAGGCCAAACGTATTGAAGACCGTGTCAACTATGATCTTGAGATGATCCGGGAGCTGGGATATTGTCCGGGGATTGAAAATTACTCCCGTTATTTCGATGGGAGGACACCAGGTTCGAGACCTTTCTGCCTACTGGATTTTTTTCCTGACGACTTCCTGATGATCATCGATGAGAGTCATGTGACGATGCCGCAGATCCGGGCGATGTATGGTGGAGACCGTTCCCGCAAGACGACCCTGGTGGATTACGGCTTCAGGTTACCTGCAGCTATAGACAACCGTCCTTTGAAATTTGATGAGTTTGAGGCTATTGCGAAACAGCTGATATATGTCAGCGCCACCCCGGCGGATTATGAACTGGAGAAATGTGAAGGAGTGATTGTCGAACAGATCATTCGTCCAACCGGATTACTCGATCCGATGATTGAAGTTCGTCCTGCCCACAACCAGGTAGACGACCTGATTCACGAGATCCACCTTCGTATTGACAAGCATGAAAGAATTCTCGTGACCACTCTGACCAAAAGGATGGCGGAAGAGTTATCGAAATATTTTGACAGGATCAATATCAAGTGCCGTTATATTCATTCGGATGTTGATACCATGGAGCGGGTGGAGATCATGGAAGAGCTAAGAAAGGGGAGTTTCGATGTCCTGGTAGGGATTAATCTTTTGCGTGAAGGCCTTGATCTCCCCGAGGTTTCGCTCGTCGCTATTCTGGATGCAGACAAAGAAGGTTTTCTCCGGTCGGAACGTTCGCTGACGCAAACGGCAGGACGGGCGGCCAGGAACCTGAACGGGAGGGTCATCATGTATGCCGGCAAGATTACAGATTCCATGCGGAGAACCATCGAATCTTCCAATTACCGACGAAACAAGCAGCATGCCTATAATCTCGCCAATGATATAACGCCTACCCAGATTATCAAGCCGACACGCGAAATCATCGGACTGGAATACAGAGTTGCTAAGGGTATGGGTGGGAAGCCTTATGTGCCGCCTGAAGTCATTGATTACGCTGCAGATCCGGTATTGGCTTACCTGCAGCCGGAAGCTTTGGAGAAGGCTATCCTGAAGACTAAAAAAGAAATGGAAAAGGCAGCGAAAGAACTCGACTTCATCGAGGCTGCCAGGTTGCGCGATGAAATGTTTGCTCTCCAAAAACTTTTAAAAGATCGAAAGCATGAATGATTTATTGGCTGCTTCGTTGCAGGAGATGATGCGGAGGAACCGGGGAGATCAAAAGCGGATCGAGCATTCTCTTAAAGTTTATGGTTATGCCAGCCTGCTTGGGGTGATGGAAGGATTATCCGGTAAGACCCTGGAGATTCTTGAGCTAACAGCTGTTTTGCATGATATTGGCATTCATGTTTCTGAGGCCAAATATGGCTATTCTGATGGTCATATGCAGGAAATTGAGGGTCCGCCAGTGGCTCGTATAATATTGGAGGACATCGGGGTATCCGCTGAAATTGTTGATAGGGTTTGCTATATTATCTCGAAACATCACACTTTTTCGGCCATTGATGGTATTGATTTTCAGTTACTGGTTGAAGCCGATTTTTTGGTCAATTCTGTGGAGGAGGGGGTTTCCCCGGTAGGTGTCGAAAAATTTGTGTCGCTGAATTTCAAAACCGAAAGCGGAAAGAAGCTGATAGTGGAGTTGTTCTCTTAACGTCAAATCTGAATAAAACATTGGAGCAAAAAAAAGTCCTGACTCGAAGTGAATCAGGACTTTCTGTATTTTATGGGGATGTTAACCTAAATACGTTTTGAGCAGTTTGCTGCGTGAAGTGTGCCTAAGACGACGGATCGCTTTCTCTTTGATCTGGCGAACCCTTTCGCGGGTCAGGCCAAAATGCTCACCGATTTCTTCCAGCGTCATTTCTGTACTGGCGATACCGAAAAACATCCGGATAATGTCAGCCTCTCTTTCAGTGAGGGTAGCGAGTGAACGCTCGATCTCACGTGACAGGGATTCATCTATCAAGGCACGGTCTGCATTCGGAGAGTCATTGTTGATCAAAACATCCAGCAGGCTGTTGTCTTCTCCATCTACGAAAGGTGCATCCACGGAAACGTGGCGGCCGGATACGCGAAGGGTGTCAGCCACTTTTTCAGCAGGAAGTTCCAGCTGATCGGCTAATTCTTCAGGTGATGGACGGCGCTCATGTTCCTGTTCAAATTTGGAATAGGCTTTGTTGATTTTATTCAGTGAGCCTACCTGGTTGAGTGGAAGACGAACAATACGGGACTGCTCGGCCAACGCCTGCAGAATGGACTGACGAATCCACCATACCGCATAAGAGATGAACTTAAATCCGCGTGTCTCGTCGAACTTTTCAGCAGCTTTGATCAGACCCAAATTACCTTCGTTTATAAGGTCGGGCAGACTTAAACCTTGATTTTGGTACTGTTTTGCCACAGAAACCACAAACCGGAGGTTCGCTCTTGTTAATTTTTCAAGAGCCGCCTGATCGCCTTTTTTGATACGTTGCGCTAACTCAACTTCCTCTTCGACCGAAATAAGTTCTTCTTTACCAATTTCTTGAAGATATTTGTCGAGAGATGCGCTCTCGCGATTGGTTATTGACTTGGTAATTTTAAGTTGTCTCATGCTCTGCGATTAAAAGTCTGCAAAGATAGTAATAAAGTTGTTTTGAACAATATTAAATCTTTCGTTACAATATACGGTTTATTCGTTTAAATTAAAAACATAATAGGCCCATTTTCCATCTGGATAAACACCCTCTATTAAAATCGGTTTTTTCTCGCTGGATTGAGACATGATTCTTTTGATATCATCAACACTTCCAACAGAAATTTTGTTTACATCGGTGATGATAAAACCTGGTCGGACACCTGCATTCTTGAATTTTCCGGTAGTGATTTTTAATACCTGGACACCCTGATCGATATTCAACCTATCCTTATCCTTGTTGGAAATTTCTCCAAATTCGACTCCCAGGACTGACAAATTTTCAGTCTTAACTACAGATGTGTTACCTTTCATGTTACGCAGGGTTACATTGAAAGTCTTCTCGGTTCCATCGCGCTTGATGAGAACGACTACCTGGTCGCCCGGCCGATGTTTACCGACTTGTTCCTGTAGCTCAGAAACTGAATTTACTCTTGTTCCATTGACTTCGAGGATAACATCACCTTTTTTAATGCCAGCGGTTCTTGCGGCTCCTTCTTCAGTGATTCCATCAATATAAACACCTTCAATCTTGGCAAGTTTATATTCTTTTGCCAGAGCGTCATCGACAGTCTTGATGGTCACACCAAGTAAAGCCCGTTGTACTTCCCCGAATTTTCGGAGATCTTCCACGACTTTCCTGGCGATCGAGACAGGGATGGCAAATGAATAACCCGAATAAGAGCCTGTTTGTGATGCAATTGCAGTATTGATTCCTACAAGTTCGCCGTGGGCATTGACCAGCGCTCCTCCACTGTTGCCCGGATTTACGGCTGCATCAGTCTGAAGAAAAGATTCCATTGGCATCTGCTGACCTTTCATAATTCCAATACTTCTGGATTTTGCACTTACAATACCAGCCGTGACGGTTGTGCCAAGATTAAATGGATTTCCTACTGCAAGTACCCATTCACCAAGTTTTAATGCCTCAGAGTCACCCCATGGCAATACGGAAAGATTTTTGGCGTCAATTTTAACTAACGCGATGTCTGTATTAGGATCGCGACCGATTACCTTAGCGGTGAACCTTCTGCTGTCGTTCAGGACTACATCGATGTTTTGCGCGCCATCCACAACGTGATTATTGGTAACAATGAATCCATCATCACTGATAATTACACCGGATCCTGCCGCCATCCTCATCTGAGGTTCTTGTTGCTGGTATCCCCGTGGTCCAAAGAAAAAATCGAAAAATTGGCTACCGCTATCATACCCCTGTGCCTTGGATTTTGTGGTGATATGAACCACGGCAGAAACACTTTTCTCGGCTGCCTGAGTAAGATCAGGAAGTTGCGCCTGCGGAAGGGCTGGAGGGGTATAGCTTGAAAGCTGAATAGGCTTGCTTTCAGCCACGATGTCTGTTTTCTTTTCTGTATTGGCCGGTGAATACAATAACAGGGCCAGGATTGCACCCAGAAATGCAAATGCTACATAAGATGCACTTTTTTTGATTGCGTTCATAAATAATAATTTTTAAAATTTGATAAAAAAATTGTCTCAAATTTCGTACCATCTGTAGCGGTACCTATTACCTATTAGACGAAAAAAAGGTGAAAAAGTAATTCTGATTAACAAACTTTAACTTCAAAGTCTATTTTCGTTTTCCTTGCCAGGAACATTGAACCATTTTGTCAGCGGTTCTGACGGAATATAGCTCCTGATATAGTCGATGGCTTCTTCCGGAGTTGAGGCGACAAAGTACATTTCGCGGTAGCTTTCCTTGGCGAAAGTTTCCTGGTAAGCGAGATCAAACTGGCTGAGTAACGGATTGTAATATCCGTTGGTGTTGATAAAAACTACTGCTTTGTTATGGTAGTTCAATTGTTTAAGTGTGATGACTTCCAGTATTTCCTCCAGTGTTCCAAACCCTCCGGGGAGGGCGATGAAAGCGTCAGATCTCTTGCGCATCAGGTACTTCCGCTCCCGCATGTTGGGTGTGACGATTTGTTCGTGATCGTTGGGATTGGATAGACGGTGGGCATGAATCAGTTCCGGAATGATGCCTACCGTCCTGGATCCTTTTTCACGTGCGGCTTCGGCGCAGCAATGCATCAATCCTACATTGGCCCCTCCATAGATGAGATCCCAGCCCGATGTGCCAATCAGCTGACCAAGTTTCCGGGCTTCCTCAAAATATAATTCAGGGATCGCGTTACTGGAAGAGGAAAATACGCAGATGTTCATCAGACGTCAATATTCGCATAAGTTGCATTGTCTTCAATAAACTTACGGCGAGGGGGCACTTCGTCACCCATCAGCATGGAGAACACATGGTCTGACTCTGCGGCATTCTCTATTTCGACCTGGCGCAGTGTGCGTCTTTCAGGATTCATGGTTGTATCCCAAAGTTGTTCCGCATTCATCTCTCCCAAACCTTTGTATCGTTGAACATGCACACTCTTTTCATTTCCGCCTGCCCATTCTTCAATGATCCTCAGACGTTGTGCCTCTGTCCAGCAATACTGCTCCTGTTTGCCTTTTTTTACCAGGTAGAGCGGTGGTGTTGCGATGTAGATGTGACCCTTCATAATCAGGTCGTACATGTATCGGAAGAAGAAGGTCATGATGAGGGTTGCAATGTGGGAACCGTCCACGTCAGCATCGGTCATGATGATGATCTTGTTGTACCTCAACTTCGCAATATTTAAGGCTTTTGGATCTTCATCTGTCCCGATGGACACGCCCAGGGCGGTATAGATATTCCGGATTTCTTCGCTGTCGAATACCCTGTGTGACATGGCTTTCTCCACATTAAGGATTTTCCCGCGAAGGGGAAGGATTGCCTGGAAACCTCTGTCGCGGCCCTGCTTGGCAGTACCACCTGCAGAATCTCCCTCGACCAGAAAGAGTTCACATTTTTCGGCATCTTTCTCAGAACAGTCGGCCAGTTTTCCCGGTAGTCCGCTTCCGGTAAGGACATTCTTACGCTGCACAAGTTCACGTGCCTTGCGTGCCGCATGGCGGGCAGTTGCGGCAAGGATGACTTTATTGACGATGATCCTCGCCTCCCGGGGATGCTCCTCCAGGTAGTTGCTAAGCATCTCACTCACAGCCTGGTCGACTGATGCGCTGATCTCCGAGTTGCCCAGTTTGGTTTTAGTCTGACCTTCGAACTGAGGTTCCTGTACTTTACAGGAGATCACAGCAGTCAACCCTTCGCGGAAGTCGTCGCCAGAAATCTCGAATTTCAGTTTCTGAAACATGCCGCTATTTTCGGCATAACTCTTCAGGGTTCTGGTCAATCCACGTCTGAAGCCCGTCAGGTGAGTACCACCTTCAATGGTATTAATATTGTTGACGTATGAGTGTACGTTTTCCGTGAACGAGTTGTTGTAGCACATGGCGATTTCCACGGGTACGTCATTCTTCTCGGTAGAGATATTTATCGTCTCGTCTATGATCCTTTCACGTGTGCCATCCAGGTAATCGACAAACTCCGACAGTCCGGCTTCCGAATAGAAAATTTCCTGTTTGGATGATCCGTCTGCCTCTTTGAACCTGGCATCTGTGATCGTGAGCTTGATTTTCTTGTTGAGGAAAGCCAGTTCGCGCAAACGGGCCGAAAGGATATCAAATTTGAATTCAGTCGTAGTGAAAATGGTGTCGTCGGGTAAGAAAGTGATGGTCGTTCCGGTGTGGTCTGTCTCACCGATTAACTTCACATCCGACTTCGGTGCCCCTTTTGAATATTCCTGCTCCCAGATTTTGCCATCGCGGTGAATCTCAGCGCGGAGATAGACGGCCAGTGCATTTACGCAGGAAACCCCGACGCCGTGCAATCCACCGGAGACCTTGTAACTCTCCTTGTTGAACTTTCCTCCGGCATGTAAAACAGTCAGAACGACCTCAAGAGCCGACTTGTTTTCTCCTACGTGGAGCTCAGTCGGGATACCGCGACCATCATCCACAATCGTAACTGAACCATCTTCGTTGATGGTCACATCTATATTATTGCAATAACCCGCCAATGCCTCATCGATCGAGTTATCAATCACTTCATAAACCAGGTGATGCAAACCACGGATGTTCACATCGCCAATGTACATGGCCGGGCGTTTTCTTACGGCTTCCAAGCCCTCAAGTACCTGAATACTATCCGCGCCGTAGGAAATTTCCGCGGCTGATTTTACCTTCATTTCGTCACTCATATATTTTTTCGAATTATAGACAGATTCATATTTCAATGATTTGATATTCAGCTATTTAAAATCACAAGCCAAGACCTGAAAATCATTGAATGTTAATTGTTATTTTCTACTTTATTAAAGTAGGCAAATGTAGCTATTTTTCCCCAAACGGACAAGCAATTTTTTAGAAAGAGAAGCCCGCTCCGAGTTTAAAACGGAGTCCCTGGACGGTATAGCCATACCAAGGTTCGTCCTTCCTGTTGAAGAGGTTTTCAGCTTTACCGAAAAATTCAAGATGCTTCGAAAATTGATATTTTGCGCCAAGATTCGCCTCGATGATGGCATCTGTTTGCAGATAAATGGGGGGTGGCGGTGTTGCGGATGAGATGGGGGAGAGGTAGTATTTAAGCAGGACATTCCTGGGTCCTGTAAAATAGAGCTCAGCTGTCGCTTTAATTTTATCAGTAACCTTGAAATCGGAGACTGCATTCATCGTGAAATCGGGCATATAAGGGGCCTTATCCAAAGTGGTGAGTTGATAGGTGTAAAAATGTCCGCTTAAACGCAGAAAGACTTTGGAAGTTGTAAAAGATAGATCGCCCATGAAATCAATCGTGCCCATGTTGTCATATTCAACCCCGAAAGCATTGTCGTAGGTCAGATCGGTCAGTGCGGGAGTTGCATTGCCTGATTTATTTTCTATCCTGGTTACATAGAAATACTGATCTTCGGCATAGTTGTACCTGACGCCCAGATTGTAAGAGAGAGGAGTTGCAATCTTTCCCTTGACACCGCCTGAGATAATCCACATTCTGTTGGTTGGCCTCACATCGAGGAAGGGATTGATCCACCTGTTCTCTTCAACGATCCTGGAGTAGGAATTGTTCTGCATAAACCCGTCCAGGCCAGCATAAATGGTAAGATTATTATCAGAGGTTCGAATCATCAGCGCAGCCTTGGGATTAATTTTAAATACTGATCTGCTCAGATCGTTGAAAACCGCTGTAAAGTTCAATCCACCTTCCAGAGATATGATGTCATTCTGAAAAAGGATACTTGGAGCCGCTTTTAGCCAGGTACTCTTAGGGGAAGAAGTAATGAGGAAAAAATAGGGGTCGACTGCCAGATTATCTGTTTCAAGATGTTCCACTTCACCTGAAAGCTTTCCAGTGAATGATCCGAAATCCTTTTCAAAATCGCCTTTTATCCTTATGGCCTTTTCTACCTGGGTAGTAGAGGTGTTGAAGTAGCTCACATGGATGCCGGTGTTATATTTCAAGTCTGATTTTGAGGAGGCATTATTTTTCACGGTGAAATCAAAATAACCTTTCTGATTCAATTGATTTTGACCAAAGTATTTAACGAAATTATTGGTGCCGATATTAGCCGGAATAGCTATCGGATAGCCGTAAAAGCAGTTCATATCGCGTTGGTAGGCAAATTCCGAATAAATGGTGGTCCCTTTGATTACATAACTTCCGTAGATGAGTCCCCTGTTGATGCTGAAAGGTGCATTCGTTTCGCTCCCTCCTTTTAGACCGGTTTTCCCCTGTGATGAAAGGTGATTAAACTGTATACCCAGTGTCCCGTTTTGGGAATTTGGATTGCTGAGATAGAAATCGAAGAAGGGGGTAAAATAGGTGCCGAATCCACCGCTGACCTTCCCGAAACCGGGAATGCTGATCTCATGCTGAAACTGATTCGAGGGCTTCAAAATTGATGATTGGAATCCTGATGTAATTGGATGGCTGGCCGTCAGGTAATTAAGATCTGGCCTGAACTTGGTGGTGTCGCTGATTTCCGGCAACAGATTGATCTTTTCTGCATTGGCTACGGTGGGCTTATAGGCCTTTACAACTTCTACCTGCTGGTTCAGTTTGGTAGTGTCTTTTTGCGCCGTTGCATTTAGGCAGAATCCCGTCAGGAGAAGAAGTAATATGATAGATAAGTATCTCATGGTGTGATAGTAAAGCTGTTATTTTTTCTCCAGTATTTTTAGGTAAGCAGAAGCCTCTTCCACGATACCATCCTCTTTATTATCGTAATTTTCGATCACGCTCTTCAGGGTATTAGTGGCCTGAAAAAGATCGTTCATCTTCTCATAAATATGAGCAAGCAGGATAAAACTCTTACCAAGCCAGTATTTCTGCGGACTATTTTTCGAGATGAAATCCATCACCTCGTTTTCGGCATCCTTCAGCCTGTTGTTGTCGGCGTAATATTTGCAGACATTGTATTTGGCTTCGGCGCCTTCCTTCGATTTCGGGTCGGCTGAGAGCTTACGCCACAAAGGAAGTGCCTTGGTCTGGTCTTTGAGCGCTTCGTAGGCTTTAGCCGATTTATACGAGCTTTCGCGATCCAGTTCTGCCGTTATTTTTCCGCTACTCCTGATCTTCCAACCTACTTTTACGACCTCGTCCCAGTGTCCCAACTCATAATGGCAACGAAGCAATCCAGTCGTTCCTGTCAGTACATTGGCAGCGGTGCCACCCAAGGTCTCAATCCGTTGAAAATATCCCAGCGCTTTGGTGTAATCCTTTGTATCATAGGATAGTCCGGCAGCACGCATCAGAGCGTTCTCCGTAAAGAGATTGTCAGATTCAGCCAGAACGGCTTCATAATCCTGCAATGCCTCTGCTGTTTTCCCTTCGTTATAGTAACATTCTGCTCTGTAATAGCGTGCATTTGCCTTGAAACTTCCTGCCGGGAAGTTGCTGATATACCTTGAAAGCTGCTCTTCGGCATTGGGTGCATGAGACATATAAAGTTTCTCGGCAGCGGCATAGGTGAGTGAGTCCTGCTCGTTTTGCGAAGGTGTCGCTCCTTTTCCCAGTTTCTTCGTGTAGGTGATATAATCTTCTACCTGGTTGTTTTCCATGTAGTTATTCTTGATACCGGTGAGAGCGCCCTTGGCTTCAGGTGTATCCGGGAAACGATCTACT
Organism: Prolixibacteraceae bacterium; assembly: GCA_037137375.1. Taxonomy (GTDB): domain Bacteria; phylum Bacteroidota; class Bacteroidia; order Bacteroidales; family Prolixibacteraceae; genus CAINVV01. Next base: position 145,270 of record JBAXKJ010000006.1, on the reverse strand, counting down.
ACTTCTTTATAATAAGCAATTGAGGCCTCGTATTGATTTTGGTTATATGCAATCAGCCCTAGCTGGAGCAAGGCCTTTGGAATTAAAAGGCTGGCCGGATACTTGGCAATCAGGTTTTTATAGTTTGCCTTGGCGCCTTCAAAATCCGAGAGTTTTTCGTCGGCCTTGCCTTTTTCGAAGATGGCATCATCGCAATATGGAGATTCGGGGAACCTGGCAAGCAGTTTATCTAGTTCCTGAATTTTTGTCTGGTTATCCTGAATCAGTCCATGGGTGAAGGCCATTTGAAAAAGTGCATAATCAGCATCTGCCGAATTCAGGTCGACAGCCTTCTGATAATAGGCGAGTGCTGCCTCGAAATTTCGGATCGCATACTGGCAGTCTCCCAGACGGTTGTTGACGTCGCCCAGCAGTTTGTCGCTAATATCATCGTTGACCAGCACGGCGTATTTACTGAAACAGGTTGACGCCTGGGTGAGATCCTGTTTGTTAAAGTAATAATAGCCCATGTTGTAGAAGGAGAGTGCGTACTCTTTCAATTTCTGGCTTCCTGGTAAGGCTTGGAATTTTCTAAACTCCAGGAAGGCTTCATCCGGTTTGTTCAGCCGGGAAAGGGATTCCGCCCGCCAGTACTGTGCCTGCGCTTTGAATGACGGGTTAAAAGTGCCATTCTCTAATGAATTGTCGAAGAGTTTCAGGGCACCTGCGAAATTCAGATCACGGAAAAGTTCCAGTCCACGGTAGAAGGCGAGACGCTGCTGGGCTTTTTTGATCGAGGGACTCTTGACCTTTATTTTGTCGATCGAAGCAAGTGCATCCTTGTAATTATGGGTCGTCATGAAGACATTGACAAGATAATTGTAGGCGAGATCGTTTTCTTTCGCATCCGGATACTCAGCGATGTATTTGTCGAGGGCCTTAATAGACTCATTAAAAGGTGAATAATCGAGTTCATAGGTTGCCTTGGCGTATTGGAATAAGGCATCCTGCCTGATTTTCGGATCAAATTTCATCTCTGAGGCATGTTGGAAAGCGAGCAATCCTTTCTGCTTATCGCCTTTCTTCATGTAGAGAGAACCCAACTGATAATAGGTGCCCTGAGAAATTGCGTCTTTCTGCTGCACTGATTTTTCATACCATTGGATGGCTGTATCCGACTTGCCGCTTTTTTCCTCGCAAAATCCGGCCACGTAGCAGTCGGCGCGACTGATCTCCTTGACCTTGAAATATTTGTCAATCAATTCTGTCGCCTTTTCGTACTCCTGAAGCTGGTAATAGGCTGTTACGAGAACCCTGGCAACTTCAAACTTCTTTTCCTCCGGGGCCTTTGCCAGCAAAGGAACTCCCTGTTTGACGACCTCATCGTAGAGGCCTTTGGCGAAGGCGATCTGAACCTGATAGTAAGGAATTATTTTGAAATAGACAGGCGTGTTTTCTAGTCTTTTAAATTCGTCAAGTGCCTCATCGTATTGTCCTTCCTGGTAAGCGATGTGTGCCCAATAATACTTCGCGCCATCGCCAAGAGGACCTTTATTGTTTCTTATTTGTTCGAAATTGGCTTTAGCCTTTGCGTTTTCACCTGTTTCTACCAGGGACACGCCTGAAAAGTAGAGATATTTCTCGTTTTCTTCAGAGTTTAAGGCATTGACATCCAGTTTTTTGTAAAGTTGCAGCGCTTCTTTATATTTCTTTCGGGTGAAATTCAGGTTTGCCAATCTGAAGAGTGCGGCATTCATGAGGGGAGATTCCGGCTGATCGCTGATAAACTTTTTCAATTCATCTTCTCCATTAGGATTGCCGAGTTCAAGCCTGGCGGCAGCGATATAGTATTCGGATGCGTCTTTTAACAAGCCTTTATCGATGCTTTGAACCTCTTCGAAGAGGTGAATTGCAGATCCCCAGTTCCCTTCGTTAAATAGGGTGACGCCTTGCTGGTAAAGGTTTGTTGCCGCACCCGGACCGGATTTCGCAACTTGGGCCACGACCGGATAGCAGAGAGAAACGGCAAAGATCAGGCTAAGAATTGTTCTTTTTATTTTGGATCTCATTGGGGTCGGATTAAGTCTCAAAATAATCATTCAACAAAATAAAATCTTTCCAGGGTTGAAATTCAGTATTTCGACAGATCGTCAAAAAAACTTAGATTTGTACCTGGGAACTTTTACAAAATTAGGATTTTATCTAAACTTCACTCATGGCAGAAGAAATTATCGAACTTAAAAATGCAGACATCTATCAACAAGATAGTTTGGTGTTGAAAGAGGTGAATCTCACCCTGCGTAAAGGGGAATTTCTTTACATTATCGGCAAAGTAGGCAGCGGTAAAACCAGTTTATTGAAGGTCCTATACCACGAAATTCCGATGGTATCCGGCGAGGGTACGATCCTGGACTATCAGTTGCATAAGATGAAAATGAAGGAAATTCCATTGTTGCGCAGGCGTCTTGGAATCATTTTCCAGGATTTTCAGTTGCTTGGTGACCGATCTGTCCAGAATAATTTAGAGTTTGTGCTGCGTGCCACCGGCTGGAAACAGGAACGTGCGATCCAGGAAAGAATTGATGAAGTACTGAACCTGGTGGAGATGCCGGATGCGGGACCCAAGATGCCTCACCGACTTTCGGGCGGGGAACAACAAAGAATAGTCATCGCGCGGGCCATGCTCAACAATCCGCAGATCATACTTGCCGATGAACCTACCGGGAATCTGGATCCTGAGACTTCTGAAAAATTGATGGTTATCTTGCACCGGATCAACAAGGAAGGCGTTACCGTCGTGATGGCCACACATGACTATGAGATGATCCGTAAATTCCCTGCAAGGAAACTGATTTGCGAAAACGGAGCATTGGTAGAGGAAGTTCAACCCCCGGAACCACTCGATTTCGATATGCTGCTGGATAAATAACATGTACAAATTAGTACCCAATTACTCACTTAGGGACCACAATAGTTTTGGACTGGATGTCCTGGTAAGTTATTGGCTGACAATATCATCAGCCGATGACTGGCTGACTGCGATGCTAAATTATCCGCATATCTACCAGGAGAAGCGACTAATTATTGGAGGAGGAACCAACCTCTTGTTTATTTCTGATTTTGACGGACTCATCATCTCTCCCGATATTTTTGGTATTTCCATCACTTACCAGGACAGTCATTTTGTCGAGGTAGAAGTCGGCGCCGGCGAAGAATGGGATGATTTTGTTTCTCATTGTGTTCAGAACGGATGGTATGGGGTCGAGAATTTATCCCTGATTCCGGGGAAGGTCGGGGCTGTCCCGGTTCAGAATATCGGAGCTTATGGAGTAGAAGCCGATTCTGTTATTGTACGTGTCAAAGGCATCAGCTTAGAAACGGGCAGTTCTTTTAGTTTTTCGCACGACGAGTGCTGTTTTGGCTACCGTTCAAGCATCTTCAAGGAGCGGTATGCAGGAAGTCTTATGGTAACTTCTGTTATTTTCAAATTGAAAAAGCAGGGAGAGTTGATGATGGATTATGGTGATCTGAGGAAGACCCTGGACTCAATCGGTGAACCAAATCTTGTGAATCTTCGTGAGGCTGTTATTCAGATTCGTTCCTCCAAATTACCGGATCCAAAACATTTAGGAAATGCGGGAAGTTTCTTCAAGAATCCGATCGTTTCGGAAGAAGTGGCTACTGCTTTAGAAGAGTTATTGCCAGGTATACCTGTTTACCAGTTGTCTGATGGATTTGTGAAAATCGGGGCAGGATTCCTCATTGAAAAGGCTGGGTGGAAAGGCTTTCAGGCCGGTAAGGCAGCCGTGCACCATCGCCAGGCCCTGGTTCTGGTTAATACCGGGGGCGCCACAGGAAAGGAGATTTTGGATCTCTCGGAAAAAATTCAGCAGGATGTTCTAACGAAGTTTGGAGTTTTGCTCGAAAGGGAAGTTCAGGTGATTGAGGAGTGATTTATTTGAACACTTTCAGTTTGTTCAATGCCGCCTGGTATTTTCTTGCGTTGTTGTTGTGTTCAAAAAGCGTTTTTGCGAAATTGTGATAGCCTGAGAAGTCTTCTTTTGCACAAAAATAGAAGAAGTCGTGTACCCGGTAATTCAGGATGGCATCGAGTGAAGAAATCTCTGGAATATTGATGGGCCCGGGAGGCAGACCGACATTTTTGTAGGTATTATAGGGACTTTCCACCGCTAGTTGTTCTGTCAGAATCCTATGAATAGTGAAATCCCCAAGTGCAAAACGAATGGTCGGATCCGCCTGCAGGGGCCAGCTTTTCTTCAGTCTGTTGAGATAAACCCCTGCAATGACCGGTTTTTCATCATTCTTGTTGCTCTCTTCCTGAACAATCGATGCGAGGGTTGCCACCTGTTCTGTCGTCAGTCCGATGGCCTTTGCCTTGAGCCGTCTCCCTTCATTCCAAAACAGTTCGTATTCCCGTTTCATCCTGTTAAGGAAACCAGTTGGGGTAGTTGTCCAATAAAAGGAATAGGTATTTGGAATGAAAAGCGCAGGTAAAGTCTCCGGTTTGAAGCCAACTTTAATAGCATTTGAGTCATTCCTGAAGGCATTCAGAAAGGCGATTGAATCACTTTGAAATTGCCTGGCCAGTTTGCCGGCCAGCTCTTCTCTCGTACGAACATTGTTAAACGTCACCATGACAGGTGTTTGAGCTCCGGCCCTTAAGATGTTTACCAATTTTCCGTTGCTCCAGCCCGATTCGATGATGTAGGAACCTGGCCGGATATTCAAATCATAGTCCTTTAATTTGGCAACCTGTCTGAATGATTTTAGGTCTTCGAGACAATTATTTTCCTTCAGAAGCCTTACGACTGACTCAAAATTATCACTATCATGGATGAAGAGATGATAATTTTTGACCACGTTAGGGCCGTAATAGATCGTTTGAAAATGTTTGACAGTTACAGAGGAAATGACAATCAAAATTGCCATAAGAAGAATTAGCCTCGTTTTGAGATTGAGGCGACGTAATGTGCTAAATATTAATAGGATACTTTGATTTGACTTGCTAATAATCTTTTGCAGCGTCTTGTAGGAGGAGGAAGAATCAGTCCTGGGTGATTTACTTGCGTGACGGACAGTGGAGATAGCCGAAGCCAGGCTCAGTTTAGTTCTGATCCATAATTTCTTTAACGTCGCGATATATTTATCCTGTCCCTTCATATGCTGGTTCAAAAATACAATTATAATGCAATTTTATGGAAAGTGTATTCAAAAGTTTGTCCGTTTAGCAAGGCCTTTAAGTGATATTATTGTACTTTTGCAGGCAAATTAAGAAGCACAAAAAAACCGAATATGCATCAGATAAAATTAGCCGATAATATTTATTACTTAGGTTTCAATGACCGCCGCACTGCACTTTTTGAAAATATCTGGCCCATTCCGGATGGTATTTGTTACAATTCGTATCTTATTGTTGATGAGAAGATTGCATTGGTTGATACGATGGAAAGACAGTATATCGAAGATTATCTGGAAAGAATTGAGCGAGTCATTGGATCCCGGCAAATAGATTATCTGATTATTAACCACATGGAGCCTGATCATTCCGGATCCCTCAGGGCAATTGTCAGCCGCTATCCCGGAATCACCCTCGTGGGTAATAAAAAGACTTTTGGCATCGCAGAGAACCTTGGGTATAATCCGGAAAGGATTCTCGAAGTTCACGATGATTCCAGTCTGGACCTTGGTGAAGTGAAGCTAAAGTTCCAAACTATTCCGATGGTTCACTGGCCCGAAACAATGGTAACTTATGATGAGACCCATAAGATATTGTTTTCAGGTGATGCCTTCGGTAGTTACGGTACTTTGGATGGTGGTATTTTTGATGATGAAATCAATCTGGATTTTTATGAGGTGGAGGTGATGCGCTATTTTACCAACATCGTTGGAAAATATTGTCCGCATACCCAGCGTGCCATCAAGAAGCTGGCTCCTTTGGATATTAAGATGATTGCTGCCACCCATGGACCGATTTGGCGTTCAGATCTTAACTGGGTTTTGAGTCGTTACGACCGCTGGAGTTCTTATACCAAGGAACAGGGAGTCGTGATCGTGTACGGTTCCATGTATGGCCATACCCAGAAGATGGCGGAAGTAATTGCCCGTCAGATCAGTGAGCGAGGCATTAAAAATATCCGTGTTTATGACTCATCAAAGACTCATACTTCCTACATTATCAACGATATATTCAGATTCAAGGGATTGATCATTGGAAGTTGCGCCTACAACAATGCCATTTTCCCCAATGTCGAGATTCTGCTCTCGACGATAGAACACATGGCAGTTAAGAACCACTTCTTTGGTTATTTTGGGAATTTTCTTTGGAATGGCGGTGGTGTTATTAACCTCAAGAAATTTGCAGAATCCATGCATTGTATGGGATGGGATACAGTCTTTGAGCCGGTCGAAGAAAAAGGCAGCCTGAAACCCGAGAAATTCCAACTCTGTATTGATTTGGCTAATGCGATGGCAGATAAGTTGTTGGCTATGCAATAAAACTGGCTGCACACCAGTTCGAACGCTCATTTGCGCTTTGGAGACTTAATCCCAGTTCCTTGGCTTTTTCTGTTATAGCATCCAGGTCCGACATGTAGAATCCGCTCATGATCAATTGTCCGCCAGGTTTCAGAACTTGTCGGTAAACTTTCATGTCTTCCAGAAGGATATTTCGTTGGATATTAGCAAGAATCACGTCGAATGACTGATCAGTCAGGAGGTCTGCGTCTCCGAGCAGTACCCTGATGTTACCAACCTCGTTGAGTTCTGCATTTTCAAGGGTATTATTGAAGGACCATTCGTCGATATCGATGGCGGTGACCTCTGACGCCTCTTTCATGGAGGCCATGATTGCCAGGATTCCCGATCCGCATCCCATGTCCAGCACCTTCTTGTTTCTTAGATCCATCTTTAGTATCGCACTGATCATCAGGTGGGTGGTTTCGTGGTTGCCGGTTCCGAAGGCCATGCGCGGATTGATAATGATCTGGAAAGGGGCTTCCTGGTAAGTGGTGTGGAAGGGAGCCCTGATCAGGACCTGTTCCTCAATTAGCAGAGGTTCAAAATAATTTTGTTCCCAGACTTCATTCCAATTCTGATCTGCAATTATTTCGGAAGTATGAGTAAACCGGAAAAAATCGTTGTGTTTCAGGTTTTCTGCTTCCAGGATTTCCGGATTGAAATCTTTGGAAGGGATATAAGCTTCGATGGTTTCGTCTGTCTCGACAAAACTTTCAAACCCGGCATTTCCCAGTTCGGCCATGAGCAACTCACGGGCAATTTCGTTGTTGGGATAAGGGAGGCAGGTGATTTTAGTGTATTCCATATTAGTAGGCAATTCTAAAGGCGAGGTTGAGACCGACTTTCGAAATATTTAATTTATCGAAACCAACGAAGATACCGACGTTTGTCGAATAGAAAAATTCAAGAATGGTATAGCCGAATTCGGTATGATAAGGATGATAAGGTGAGCTGTAGAAACCGGCCCAGATCATCTCGCGCCAAAGGGTGTTGCTAAGGACCGGCAGATATTTCAGAAGGATAAAGGGAGATTTGTAGGAGACGAAACCCCCAATGAAACGGTCGGCTGCAGAGAGGGCGTAATAATTCGGGACATAGAAAGAATGCCGGTATTCGTGGGGCAGCACAGGACTGGTCTGGGTCATCATGTGGGCGAAATCGGAGAAGTGAAGCTGGTTGTTTTTGGTAAATATTCCACCATGAAACTCCCATTCGAGGCTCGAACTTTCACTAAGATCTTTTGCATATTTTATGCCTGCGCTGAAGTAATCAAAATCAGAAGAACTGGAGAAAAAGTTCTTTATTCCTTTGTCATACCCAATATAAATGGTCGGAAAATCGGAATGGGACATATACTTGACACCATTTCGGATGCGGTAGTAATATTTTGGGGTGTATTCCAGACGGATTCCTGCTTTCGTGGAAATCTGACCAGCCAGTTGCGAGTCGGAGACCTCATCATTGGCAGGAAGGTTGGGTGAATAATCTGTATTGCCTCGTATGAAGGAGAAATTGGTGGAATTCTGAAGCTGTCTGACATTCTTCCATTCGAATCTTGTAGTCAGGACAAGACCGTTGAAAAGGTCCACGTTGTTGGAGAATTTCAGGTATCGATCTTCATAAAACCGGGCGAAATTGGTCTTAAAAAACAAGGAGGACACACTGTTGAAGAAAGGAGAAATCGCAGATTCGACATCGTTAAAATCTTCCGTATAACTGCCTCCTTTCAGTTCGAAAGTTCCACGGTGAAGTGGGGCATAATTATACCTGACATGAAGTTTGCCCATCCAGGCTTCGCGGTTGAAGGCATAAGCAATGCTCGGGTGAAATTGCAAAGAGCGTCCGGGTTTAAAATTTTTCGTCAGCAGAATTTCCTGGTTGAAGGCAAATCCGTCTACTGCATTGAATGTAAATCTGTTGAGATTAATGAGTCCGTAATAAATATAATGCCAGGTCGAATCGCGGAAGGTCGAGCGCTTACCAAAGAGCAACGGTGTGATGAAACCGACGTTGACCTTGTGCTTGTCGAAAACGACTGACTTGGGACGGCTTTGCACTGCCAAAACGACAGAATCGCGCTTCTGGAAACTCTTTATCTCCTCTTTTGCCAGAGGGATTGGTCGCATGGTATTCCAGAACGTAGAGTCACTGTTTGCTGCAGCAGGATCTACCTGAACTTTTACTGATTCAGCGATCTCCAGGGACTTGACAGAATCTTTTATGGTTTCGTTGTGACCGGCTTCCAGCAGGCGAGAGAGTTTATTCATTTCGTGAGCCGTCAGATCCTTTTTCTCGAGCAGCTGGTCAATCTTAACCTGCTTCTTTTCGGTAGCTTTTATTGCCTTGATAGCTTTCGCAGTGGTCTGTTTTGCTGGCTGAACTGCGGTTTGCTCTGTCTTGCCGGGTACCGGTAAATTGAGCATAGCTAATACAGTCTGATTGAATTGAAGGTCTGTATACTTCATCGAAGTGGAAAATTTCCCGTTTCCGCGAATGCCCATCATGCTCGCGTCGAAGGAGAAATTGTGACTGACCGGTAGCCAGATGGAAGGTGAAACTTCATCGTAGGTCATGTACAGATTTACCGTTCCGATAGGTGTCTCAAAATTGAGATCCGCCTGTTTCAGACACCAGTAATCTTCCATGATATAGAGGTATCCTTCGAAAAGCAACTTGCTTTTGCGTTTAGGCATTACCTTGATTTTATTGACAATATTCTTTCCCTCGTAACTGAACCCCTCGTATTTAAAATTATAATGAGAGAAAGCGTTTTTCCCTACCGGGGAAATAAGGATGTTGATATTATCCTGATAAAGGCTGGATCCCAACATGTCAGTAACCTGAAAATCAATTCCTTTTGGGAAGGAGGAGTTGATGGATTTGATCTTGAGATCATACTTGTCGGGTGCACGAAAAGTGATTTGGTTGACGCTTTCCTGCACCAGAATATCGCCTGATTTGATGTCGATGTTCTGTTTTTTTAACTGATTTCTGAAGATGCCGGGGATGTTTTCGACCTTGATTGTCCCGCGAAGGTAGGCGGTGGCTGAATAGCTCTGCATCTGGTTCAGGTGAACATAAGAGAGGCTGATCACCTTGCGCATGATGGGATAGGCGCGGTCGATGCCAGCGCTGATGGTGATTTCCTGCAGCTCCTGAATCTGTTCGGCCAGAACGATTTTTATGGTAAGGGGATTCCTGGTAAGGGTGATGGTTTCGGTGAGGGGAGTAAAGCCCAGACTTCGGTAAGTAACCGTATATTTTCCGGGAGGCAGGTCGATTTCAAAGTCGCCTTGCTCGTTGGTGGTGGTTCCCTGGGCTCCTTCCTTGAAGAAAACGGTGGCAAAGGGTATAGGTTGTCCAGTCTTATCCTTGATATTTCCCTTGAGATTGTGACCAAATGTCAAGCTGGCCAGCATCTCGAAGAGTAAAATAAATACCATGAGTTTTTTCATCTCAATTTCTTTTGCCCAAAAGTAGCAAAAAACGCACGAAGATGCAGTAGTTTTCTGCTCTTCGTGCGTGTATGGGATGAGTCTCAGCCGGGATTAACCCTTGGCGGGATTAATAAGCGTTGATAATGGCGAGGAAATCTTCTGATTTCAGGGAAGCACCACCGATCAGTCCGCCGTCGATATCTGGTTGTGCAAATAGTTCATTGGCGTTCGCCGGACTGCACGAACCTCCGTAAAGGATGGAGCATTCCTCTGCGATTTTCTTATCGTATTTTTTTGCGATCAATTGGCGGATGAAGGCCAGCATATCCTGAGCCTGTTGTGAACTTGCCGTACGACCGGTTCCGATGGCCCAGATAGGTTCGTAAGCAATCACGATCTTACTGAAATCTTCGGTTGAGAGGTTAAAAATCGTCTCTTCCAACTGGTTTTTTACGAAAGCATTTTCTGTACCAGCTTCACGGATTTCGAGCGCTTCCCCACAGCAATAGATTGGGGTAAGCCCCTGAGCAAGGGTTAATGCTACCTTCTTGTTGAGGATTGCACTGGTTTCGTGGTAATATTCGCGACGCTCAGAGTGTCCAATAATAACATAAGTTGCTCCGGTTGATTGAATCATGGAAACGGAGACTTCGCCGGTAAAGGCGCCTTTGGGTTCTGCTGCGCAGTTTTGGGCGGCAATATTGATCCGGTTTTTGTCGACCGTTTCTGCGACGCTTGTTAGGTGTGTAAATGGGGTGCCAAGCACTACGACTACATCCTTTGCTCCGCGTTCGTTAACTATTTCGCTCACTTGTTTGGCGAGTGCGATGCCTTCACTGACGGTGGTATTGCATTTCCAGTTTCCGGCAACAATTTTCTTTCTCATGGTCGGTACTATTTAATATTTGAGTTTAATATTCAGGGCGCAAAGATAAGAATCAGTCTATTTGCGAGTGATTCCAGATGGCAGAAAATGATCAATTTAACTATTTGATTACTTTGTAACCAGTCGGGTCATTTCCACTACGGTGGGGATATCGTTGTAGTGCCATTTTCCCAAAATGGTACCGCTTCGGAGATAAAGCAGACCAGGGTTTCCCCTGACAACGGTCTTCAATGTCACCTCATCCCCAAAGAGAAACTCATAGGTTGGGTTGGCAATCTTCTTGAATTCCTCCAGCCCGGGACCGGTTGTTGAGGTCAGACAAACAAATTTGTATCCGGCCAGCCTTGCCCATACGGCTAATCCGTTGATCTGACCTTGCTTCTTGAGAGAACTCTTGGACAGGTTGGAGGCGATCAGAAAGAAGGTGGGTTTATCATCAGCGAAGAAGAAACTCGTTACATCATCCCCGGGTGCAGTCCGCAGCTGAAAATCGTGAATCGGTGGTGTATATCCTTTCTTTACAAGGATAGGTTCGCCCATCGATTCATATTTCCAGTTGAGCGTATCTTTCCAGGGATAATTGGTATCGGTAAATTTTTTAACCTCGTTGGTCTGCTTGTTTTTGTAAAAGAAGGTATTGCTATAGACGTCCGTCTGGGCTCCTTCAGGCATTTTCATGCTCTTTGGAATATTTACTCCAACTTTATAGGGTCTGAAATCGAAAACCGGATCATGACGGACCGACCAGATGACAAAACAGAGGTAAATGGTTGAGATGATAGCGGTCCGGTAATATCTCCATTTTCCCAAAATAACTGGCTCTATTGTCTTTCGCCTTACAAATACGAGGATTATCATGGCTGAAAGGACAATATTCTTGTAAAAAGTTGCCCAGTTGGAAATCACCAGTGCATCCCCGAAGCAGCCGCAGTCCGTGACCGGATTTTTGACGGCAACATACAAAGTAAGCGGGGTGAAGAAGGCCATAAACAATAGTCCCAGTATAGAAGTAATTCTTATTTCCACACAAAGCAGAATAGTCGCCCCTATAAAAAATTCGGCAAATGGTAAAACAAAAGAGCCCAAAGGAGCCAGAAAAGTCAGTCCTTGTATGCCGAGAGGATGCAAGTATTCTGCTAGTTTGTACTCAAATCCCCATGGGTCAATTCCCTTTACAAAACCTGAAAAAATAAATACCAGTCCGAAGACCCAGCGAGAAATTGTTGTCAGTTTATTAATCATTCCGTCTCAAATTCCATTTTTATCAGTGCGAAAACCGAGTAATTGATCATATCCATATAGTTGGCGTCGACGCCTTCTGAAGCCAGTGTCTTACCAAGATTATCTTCAATTTGTTTGGTGCGCTTGATTTTCATCAGGATCAGGTCTGTGAACGAACTGATCCGCATCTGACGCCAGGCTTCACCATAATCGTGGTTCTTATCCAACATCAGCTTCTTTGCTTTCTCCAGGTTTGCCAGGTACATCGCATCAGCTTTTTCATGGGGAAGTTCCTCTTCCATTGCACCCAGTTCCAGCTGAATTAATGCCAAGGCACAATAATTAATGATGCCGATAAATTCTGAACGGGCATCCTCATCAATTTTTGCAACGCCTTTCTCTTCTATATTTCTTATTCTCTGAGCCTTAATAAAAATTTGATCGGTCATGGACGATGGACGTAAGATCCTCCAGGCGGTCCCGTAATCTTTCATTTTCTTGAGAAAGATTTCCCGGCACAAGCCAATCACATGATCATATTGTTCTCTGGTTTTTTTCACCTTCTAATAATTCTGCAAATTTATTATTCCTAAAACTACTGCTCAAATATATAAAAAGTAAAGACTGTTCTCAAACCAATTCTGCTGGCTGACCAAATTCATTTTTCAAAATTGATAGGATTACCGCTCTCAGCTCGGGTAAATCTTTTTCAATAATTTGCCATACAGCCTCCATTTTTATGTTAAAATACTCGTGCGATATCAGGTTTCTGAATGATCGGACTTTGTACCATGGATAGTTGTATTTGTCCAGCAGATCAGACTCGATGAAATTGACTGCTTCCCCAATGATTGAAAACTGAAATAGTACAGCATCGTGAATTAAATCATTGTTGGAGAATGTATCTGGAGTCTCACCAGATACATATTTAAATATGGCATCGATCGCTTTGGAAATATGTTGCAATCGCTTTTGGCTATCAAGATGGTAGTCTCTCATAGATCAATTTTAAATCCGGTCGGATATGATCAAGAATATAAGGTTTAAAGGAATCCAGGAAACCAATATCCACCTTTCTTTTTATGGTTTTTTCCAGTTGAAATTTTATCTCGGCAAGGTCAAAATAGCTAAACTTTTCATCTGTTTTAATGGCTAAATCAATGTCACTTTTGGGTCCGTCATCTCCCCTGGCAAAGGAACCATAGACCCACACAGCGTGAATGGAATTGAAATTACTGATCTCAGTGACCAGTTGATTCCTGATTTTATTTCTGTCAATCTTTTCAAAAGCAATATAATTCAACTTCTCTTCGGCTAATTGCAAGGCTTCCAATCCTAATTCCTCATCTTCCACTTCATATACAATCTTATCTGCCAACCATGTTATCATCAAATCGCTCTGATTAACAGAGAAATAACTGGCAAGTTTGGCGACCATTTCTTTTGGTGCCTTGCGCTGCCCCCTCTCGATTTTGCTAAGAATAGCCTGGTCGATATCCAGGAACGCAGACACAACCCTCAAAGGAAGATCTTTCTCCATCCTTAGCTCTTTGATGGTATTTCCAAAATCACTCATTTTGACAAAATTTATTTTGACATATATTGTCAAATATATAGCAATAAATTGTGATTCCCAAATGAAATGACCGTTTAATAATTGGCTAGCATGTCGAAGCAAGTGCCCTATCATTCTTCTATATGAACAGTTTTACTATTTTTGTCTTTGCTGTTAAATTTAATCATGAGGAAGCTGCCTAATCTGTGACCGGTTCCTGAGCGCAGTCGAAGGGTGTTGACAGGAGAATGGATGCAGATTGCAAATCTGCGTCAGCTGAGCTCCATTACCTGACAGAAGTCGAAGGTCCTTATTTCATGACTATTAAATAAATATCTATGCTGTTTCAGAAAATTGATAAACCATTTTACCGCAAAAAAAGATCGCTTCAGCTTAATGGTCAGCTGATTATGCTCGACCAACCCATCGTGATGGGCATATTGAACCTGACGCCTGATTCTTTTTATGACGGGGGAAGGTATCAATCTGAAAAGGCCGTGCTCCAAAGAGCGCAAGAGATTTTAGATCAAGGGGCGATGATTATCGATATCGGCGCTGTCTCCACAAGACCTGGTGCCAAGGTGGTTTCCGCAGAGGCGGAGATAGAAAGGCTCCTCCCTGCTGTCAAGGCCATTAGAAAGCACTTTCCTGATGCCATACTTTCCATTGACAGTTACCGATCTGAGGTGATCACACGAATCGCTGGCGAAACGGGTGATTGTATCGTTAACGATATTTCTGGAGGCACGCTGGATACTCAGATGTTCGAAACAGTAGCTAAGCTAAGGTTGCCCTATATCCTGATGCATATCCAGGGCACTCCTCAAAATATGCAGCAAAATCCTGCTTACCAGGATGTTATCAAAGATATTTTGCTTGATCTTTCCGAAAAAGTGAATACCTTGAAATTACTGGGTGTCAATGATATCATTATCGATCCGGGATTTGGATTTGGGAAAAATCTGGAGCATAACTTCGAGCTCCTGAACCGTCTCGATTCTTTTCGTCTTTTTGAGTTACCTTTGCTGGTGGGATTGTCCCGCAAGACCATGATCTGGAAATTGCTGGAAATCACACCCGGAGAGAGTCTTAACGGTACAACAGTTTTGAACACACTTGCTTTGATGGGAGGAGCCGATATCCTGAGGGTACACGATGTTCGGGAAGCCATTGAGGCGATCCGGCTGGTCTCCAAATTAAAACAAGACTTCGATGAGTGACTTTTTTATACACGTCAAATTCCTGGATCTGCTCGATATAATATTCGTGGCAGTGCTGTTCTATGAATTGTACAGCCTGGTAAGGGGAACCGTTACCTTCAGTATTTTTCTTGGAATTTTCATCGTATTTATCGCTTGGGTAGTAGTAAGGGCGTTGAAAATGGAACTTCTGGGATCGCTGTTAAGTCAACTTTTCGGAGTGGGAATGATTGCCCTGATTGTCGTTTTCCAGCAGGAGATACGACGATTTCTGCTGATGTTGGGAAACAGTTATCGAACCAATAAAAAGATTTCCATCGGATCGATATTTTCCGGTCAGTTCAGGAATATTTCCCCGACCGGCATCAAATCAATTGTAGATGCCTGTATCCAGATGTCCAAAAACAAGACGGGCGCCTTAATCGTCATTTCCCGTGATAATGAGCTTAAAGAATATGTGCGGACCGGCGAATTTATCGATGCTGAGATTCGCACCGACTTGATTTGCAGTATATTTTTCAAGAATTCACCCCTGCATGATGGGGCGTGTATCGTCTCATCCAACCGGATTCAAGCTGTGCGCTGTATCCTGCCGGTGTCGTACAGTCAGGAAATCAGTCCGGCCCTCGGCTTGAGGCATAGGGCTGCCATTGGTATGTCAGAAGTGACAGATGCCTTCACCATCGTGGTAAGTGAAGAGACCGGTCGTATTTCAGTTACTGAAAACGGAAAACTAACCGAAAACGTCAGTCCGGACGAACTCTTCCGAATCCTACAATCTGAAGAGAAAAGCTAATTACTATCCAGGTGCACCGATTTTACGGCCCGGCCGGATGGGTCTGCATTGTTTCTGAATGATGGATCCCAAGCAAGCGCTTCGGGCGTGCTGCAAGCAATGGAGGGCACGGAAGGTACGCAGGAGGCCGCGGTGTCGGATGGAAAATGCTCGGCAAAAATGGAGCGGTAGAAATACTCTTCCTTCGACATGGGTGTATTGATATGGAAGCGGAATTTAGCACTTTTCATCTGCTCATCGGTGACTTTTTCAGAAACCATAGCCTTCAGTGAGTCGATCCAATTGTAACCCACTCCGTCTGAGAATTGTTCTTTCTGTCGCCAGGCTACACTGGCCGGCAGATAATCTTCAAATGCTTTGCGAAGGATCCATTTTTCCATCTTGCCATCTTTTGCCATCTTATCCTCCGGATTCAGCGTCATGGCTACATCCATAAACTCCTTGTCGAGGAAGGGTACGCGACCTTCGACACCCCAGGCAGCCAGCGATTTGTTGGCGCGCAGACAGTCGTAGAGGTGGAGTTTGCTCAGTTTGCGGATGGTCTCCTCATGAAATGCCTGAGCATTAGGCGCTTTGTGGAAGTACAGGTATCCACCGAAAATTTCATCAGCGCCTTCTCCTGAAAGCACCATCTTGACCCCCATCGATTTGATCACCCGTGAAAGCAGGTACATGGGCGTTGAGGCCCTGATGGTGGTCACATCATAAGTCTCCAGATGGTAAATGACATCGCGGAGTGCGTCCAATCCTTCCTGAACGGTAAAATGAACCTCGTGGTGCACGGTTCCGATGTGGTCGGCTACTTTGCGGGCAGCAGCAAGGTCGGGAGATCCGATGAGCCCAACGGCAAAGGAGTGCAGTTGTGGCCACCAGGCTTCCTGGGTATCGTCGACCGATTCCACGCGCTTGGCAGCATATTTTTTGGCTATCGCCGAGATAACAGAAGAATCCAATCCGCCTGAGAGAAGCACCCCATAAGGAACATCCGACATCAACTGACGGTGAACGGCATCTTCCAGGGCTTTTCTCAGCACTTCAATACTGGAGACATTGTCTTTAACAGTTTCAAATTCCGTCCAGGTGCGTGAATACCATTTCTTCGGGGTTGTTCCTTCTTTGCTGTAGAGGTAGTGTCCTGGTAAGAATTCTTCAATTTTTTTGCAATAACCTTCGAGTGCCTTGAGTTCTGATGCCACATAGAATCGACCATCTGCATCCCAACCCATGTAAAGAGGGATAATGCCGATGTGGTCGCGGGCGATCAGGTAGCAATCATTTTTCTGATCATAAAGGGCAAAGGCAAAAATCCCGTTGAGATCCTCAAGGAAATTGATACCCTTTTCCTGGTAAAGTGCCAGAATCACTTCACAGTCCGATTGTGTCTGGAATTGATACTTTGATTCGAGAGGGTTCCTGAGTTCGCGGTGGTTGTAGATTTCTCCGTTAACACCCAGGACCAGGTTTTTATCAACGCTGTAGAGGGGCTGTTGACCGGAAGTTGGGTCAACAATGGCCAATCGTTCATGAGCGATGATGGCACGGTCGCTGACAAAAATCCCGGACCAATCCGGTCCGCGATGCCTGATTCGTTTTGACATGGAAAGCGCCTGAACACGCAGCTGCTCAGAAGAGCCGTTGATCTCAAAAATTCCTACAATTCCGCACATATCGTTGTCTTAATAATTTTTCAAATAATTGAATACAATGCATAAAGTTCAAAAAGATCGGTGCAAATATACATATATCTATCAAAACAACAAGAATTGGCGCAAATTGTCACGAAAAATAGGTCTTTTCTTGATTTATTTAAAGAATTTGTTCTGAAAAACGTTTACGGCAATAAATCCGAAAATCCCGGTTACGGCAATGAGACAGATATCAATCAGGTGATTTTTGAGGTTGATTTTTTGTCTTCTTAACCAGAAAATTTGTCCGGCAATCAGTAAAATACTAAGTAGCAGCCAAGTCATACTTTTGGGATAATTGATACGAAAATCGATATAGTGGCTTAGCGGACTCTTCAGCGTTAATTCGAAGGGGAACAAAATGTCGAAAACTTTTCCTTCTGCACGGTGGTACCGGTCATTCCATTTCTCTTCATAAAAATCTACCTTGTTGAATTTGGTGTCGAGCGCAAAATTCTTCAGGTAACTGTCACCCTCGATAATCACGTTATAGTTAAAGAAATCGCCATAGATTTTGAGGTCATCCGTTTCAGGATTAAATCCTTCCACCGGCAGTTTCAATAAATCATAAGTATCCTGATTTACAATGTAAACATCGTTATTCGATGAAATCATGTAGGCGTAATACTGCTTATTTGGGAAGTCGACGCATTCGATCCACTTAAAGGATAGATTATCAGGAAGGTTAATCCTTTTAACATAAGGCTTGCCTTTAACCATCTTGAGGTGGAAAAGCTGATTTTTGGCATCCGTTAGGAGGTAACCTTCATCGCACGATTTCTTGACAGTCGGTAAACCAGCAATAATTTTAGAAGGGAATTCAAATCCGCGTTTGGCCAGGGCGTCAGTAAATAGAACGCTTTTTTCTTCCCTGACACTATTGGTTTTGGCTTCAATAAATTCGACCCGTTCAGCGATTCGGAAAAAATCATCCGGCATTTCGAGGTTTACGCGGCCTGATTCAGATTCGAATAGGGGATAAAGATCTGGTTGCGGACTGTCCATGAATTTCGGTTGAAACCTGTAGGTAGACCTTGCCCTACGCAGGTTCTTCATATCCATTTCTATCCCATTGATCGAGTCGGGCATGGTTCCGGAAGTTACCAGCTGCATGAAATACAGCATAGGCAGTTTCTTCTCATATTGTTCCCGGGTTAATTTGTTTCCTTTGGTATCTTCCCTTACAACTCCACTAGGACTGAAGTGTTGAATCATGAAGGTTTTGTCGATGCAACTATAGGTCACAAATGGTCCGTTGACCGGCTTCTCCATGATGGTCCAGTACAGGTTGGGCAGGACAATGGCGCTACCAATGATGGCTGTAAGTACAAGTATATATCTGCTGATTCGTACCATGATTACATTTCTCCTTTTCTAAAACGATAAGCTGAAAACAATAGGGAAAGACTCAACAATAGTGTCAGAATTGTGAGTTTATAGATGACCGGTTCATAGCCACCGGCTATGGATGATTCGAGGAAGAGCGATACAAATGAATATCCGATCAATGCATAGAAGATCCAATATTTCCAGACCGGCTCCAGAACGATGAGTGAAATAAAATAATAAATCACGAATCCGGCCAGAAACCAGGGGGTGACAGTGATAACCGCTGCATGGACAATTTCGGCAGGGAAGTAGTGTACACTTAAACCCCAGAAGAGCATAAACATGGAGCCCAATGTCAGCAGTAACGTAAAGGTGCCACACAACATCATGGTAATTAGTATTTTATCTTCATTAACAGGAAGATGAAAACTTAATTTGATCCGCTTGTTAACGGTTTCAGGGAAATATTGTCCGACACCGATTGCAATACCAATTGCCAGTGGCAAATATTTTACGACCTGGTAATACTGCAATCCCATGAACAGAAAGCTGTACCAGTAATTAGTTGCTCCGCCAAATAAAATATCGTGTTTTACGTTCAGGAATATTGAGATGATGGCGGCAATGCCTGTAATTGTGACGATCAGGAAAATCCATTTGAGTTTGAGCCACTCTTTGTATAATATTGATTTCCACATAGCTGTTAATATTTTCCGGTTAATCCAATAAATGCATCCTCCAGCGTCATGGGTACCTGTTTAAAGTTGCTATGCCCGATGCTGTTGTTAGTTAAAAAGGATTGAACTACTTCCTGCGATTCGTAGGTGTACAACTCAATCAGGTTCTTAACTTTTTCCAGGTTGACGATAAACTTTTCCCGTTGAATCTCTTGTCCGGGATTAGTTAGTTCGAAGGTAAACTGCTTGAAAGTCGACATAAATTCGTTGACAGGCTTCTGCGCTAAAACTCTGTTATAATCCATGATCAGCACATCGTCGATCAGTCGTTCCATGTCCTGAATGATGTGTGAGGTAGTGAAGATGGTCTTACTCTCTGCCTTGGCGTATTCCCTTAAATAATCGATGAAAAGTCTCCGGTAACCCGGATCCAGTCCCATTGAAAAGTCATCCAGGATCAGCAGATCCGGATCTTGAGCCAGAATCAGCCCCAGCGCCACCTGCGATCTTTGTCCGCAAGACATAGAAGATATTTTCTGATTGGGCACTACCTTCAGTTTCTTCATCAGCTCCCAGTAGGGATCTCTCTTCCAGTTTGGGTAAAAACCGGAATAGAATTTCTCGATCTGGTGAATATTCATGAAAGAATATTGGATATGACCCTCAATCAGGAATCCGATACGAGCCTTGGTCTGAGGCGTAAGATGCTGTGTATTCTCATTATAAATCAGACATTCTCCACTTCTGGGCTGAAGAAAACCATTTAAAATGTTAATCGTTGTCGTCTTACCGGCACCATTTTTCCCCAGCAATCCCAGTATACTTCCGTCCCTTACGTGAATGTTCAGATTCTCGTAGACGAGTTTTTTACCATAATAGTGGGTCAGGTTATTGCATTCAATAACGTTACTCATAATATATTTAATTACCTGTTTGTCTGCTACTTGATCCTGTTTAGGGTCTTAATGGCTTCATTCCGGCAGGCTGGCGAGAGATTTCCGGATTGAATCACTTTGTTGCAAAATTTCTCAATTTCTGGTCGTTTGACTGAATAATCAAACCAGCCCAGCATTTCCAAACCCGCCAGTTTCAGAGGCTCATTTTTGGTTGTATCCAAAACGGCCATCAGGCTACCCACATAGGGATGGGCATTGTCGTTGCGGAAAGTCTTGATGCTGAAAAGCCTCTCCTTTGCGGTCGATTTCTTATCGGTGACTTCATCGGCATATCTCTTCATCCTTCCGCAGTCGCTGGCAATGGATTTTTCCAACTCTGCTTTTTCGGCTCCGCTGTCCAGCAGAAACTCCTTACCAGGAATTTGCCTGGCGACTTCCTTCAATAAAACGGCTGGATCATAAACCGCAAGGGCGTTCTTTAGCTGATATTTTACCCGCTTTCCGGTATTATTACTCAGCAAGGCGTTGATCAAATAAGGGATGTGAGATTCGTGACCGCTCCTTCCAATATAGTTGGCTGCGTAGCGCTGGATCAATTCATAAGAATCACTGACTCCTAAATTGATGGCCTGAATGAAATTATCATCCTTGCACCAGGAGAGCAATTTGAATGCCTCCATCCGGACCGTAAAATTCTTGGAGGATTTATACTGATCGAGCAGCAGATTGGATACTTTTTTTCCTTCTCCAAGGTAAAGCATGTGCAAAGCCAGGGCCTGAACGTCTGCGTATGGAGAGCTGAGTTGTTTCACCCAAAATGCGTGGTCGCCTTTTTTCTGTACGCGCCAATCATTTAATTGCAAAGTGGGGTCCTTCGATTTGAATGCGAAGGTCGGATCGCCAATTAGATGTGTCTCCAGGGTAGGATTCACGATATTCCAGAATCCGGCCCTAAGTCCGAGACCCAGCAAGCCAGCCATTTCGTCGGGCCATCTGTCCTGAATGGAGTTGACGGAATTTGCTTGTGTCACAATGGTTTGACCCTCGTTGAAAAGATAGGTTGCCGCCATATAACTATCCAGATGGTACGATCCGTTGAAACAGGCGTCAAATTGTATCATCCGGGCATTGGGTTTGTAATCGACCAGGTCCTCGACATTGATATCGAGACGGGCATTGTAAATGGAATCAGCCTCCTGTTGTTTCTTGTCAAAAGTGCCATCGAACCAGGCTTCCGGGACTCCCAGCGACTGCATGTAAGATTTCTTCGTTTTCTCAATGGCTTCAGGTGTTTTGGCTGAGCCCAGTTTCGAACGGAGATAATATTTGATGTTATCGATGGATCCTTGAATCGAACTAGTTTCAGGAGTGCCATCCAGCAACTGCGTAGTTGGCGCCCCATGATGATGCAATAGGGCAAGGTCGAGGTCTTTCCTTTTCAGTTCAGCAAGCAATCTGAATTTGATGTGCTCTTCCTGCTGAAAATTGATGTACTGGATGAAGCTCTTCTGTCCGCTCAGGTAGTCGAACTGCTGGTATAAGGCAACTTTTTCATCCATCCAGGTCAGCATATCTTCGGAGTTGTAACCGTGTCCGGTGAAATACAGGACTTGATCAACAGGTGAAGGATTCAATTTAAAGGCGACTACTTTTTTAAGATATTGAGAAAGCTTCTGGTACTTGTCTTTTCCTTCCGGAGGTTTAATTCTGGCAGTATAAATTTCCACCGTTAGTTTCTGAGGAGAATCGGCATTCAGGCTATAATAATATAAGAGTGGAAACTTTGCATCCTTCTTCAGAAACGTGAATTGAAGGTCGAAGTCATCATAAAACCTGTCAGATGGAATGGAAGAGCGGTCCCAGGCATACCTGTCCTGGTCCATCTTGAAGGCAGAAGAGAGGTGCGGGGCATCCCGAAGCATAGGAACCGGGATGTCGCCAATGAATACGGCACCTTCGATGGGGTTCACTTTCGAGTGATACAGGTTTTTGAGGCAATTCTTGATGGAGTCGGGTACACCCCATTTGTCTACGATCAGGAAGCATTTCAGACCCTCCTGCTCAATGGCATCCTTGTAGGCGTCCACTTCTTTGCCTGATTCCTTATAGCTTTTGGAGTCAATGACGATGGCAAAACCTGAAGAAGATTTATCAATTTTTGCCGACATTAAAAACACCGGCACCGCTAACAATAGTAAAAATTTGAATTTCATCTTAGTAATAAATTAATTAATCCCGCCTTCGCGGATAATAGAAAAAGTAAAACAACAACGGGTTAGAAAGCAAACCCCAGTTTGACGCCAAATCGGCTAAAATCCTGATCTCCCTCCACTTGTGTAACTTGATCGAAATAAAGGCTCAGGTAAGTCTGTCCAATATTTTTGACTTTGATAAAATTGCCACCCAACTTTACTTCTGCCCCTGCCTTAAACAGACTCGAAGCATAGAAATCGAACTCCTGCTGGTACACATCCTTTCGTTCCTTTTTGGTAATTTCTGTCAAAGAGGAGAGTTGAAGGTCATTCGATAAATTTGAGGTATAACCAGTATTCACGGCCAAAGCTAAATGGTATTTTCTAAAATAGAGATTTTTCTGAAGGCAGAGTTCGCCAGTGATATTGGTATAGGCTGAACTGAAGATTTCAGGAATGTAATAATAATGCTCAAGGTTATTGAGAACATTAGCTATTGCTTTCACATCCCAGTTGATTTTCCCTTCATCTTTCATTTTTAGGTAATTGTAAGAGACCGTTCCATTGAGTGTCTGTCTGTTAAACTTAAAGTATACTGCACTGGTTACATACCTTGGGACATTCCAGGTTCCCTCGTATACGACATTCTGCAAGAATTCGTTTCCATCGCCACTGAAAAAGGAAAAATTGGCTTTTATAATATGGGTATTTAATGCTTTGCGAATATTGATCTGTTCGTTCAACACCGCGTTGTAAGTAATCCAGTCACCCCCATCCAGCTTCCGAATGACTGAGCTTCCATCTTCCGTGCCTTCCGCGTTGTAGTTAAATCTAATTTCTGTCAGAGTTAAGGTATGCTTCAAATTTTTCTCCAGCTGTATTCCCCCGTAATATTCATTGGCCGTGACAAAACGGTCAAAACCCGTGCCGATCTCTTTCGAATAGAACCCAAAACCTTTGAAGGTAAAATAGCTTGGTGAAAAGTTACTTCTGAATACTTCGTAGCCAATCTCCTCCTTGCGGTTACTGTATCCGGCATCAATTCCCAATTTGTATTTCGGGGTAGTTAGGATCAGACCTGGATTGATCTTAAATCTGACATACACATTTTGGGGACGGGGATCCTTTTGTTTTGCAGCTACACCAGCATAATAATCGATGCTGCAACCCAGCGAAATCTTTTTATTCAGCTTGTAACCCACTCCGCCGGCCAGATTGTAATACTCCTTATGGTAATTGATTCCCGACACTGAATCGGCTAGAATATAAGGGTTCCCGTTGTAGGGGTCGTAGGTTCCGTTCCATTGTCCTCCGCTCTCGTCGCGGTAATGGTAAGCAAATTTTCCGTAAAAGAACATCCGTTTCTTTTGCACCTGGTAACTTTCGGTCGAGAAAGAGTAGTCATTGATGCTATTGCCTTCACGGATACGGTGATAATCACCCTCCCCACGGTCGAGCCCGGTCTCAAAATTCACCCGGTTGGTAGGTTGATTAAAAACCAATCCTGCAGCATTTCCAGTCTCAAGCCAACTATTTTCTGTCCTTATTAGCCGGAAAGTATTGAATGAATTGACACGCAGGGAGTCACCTGCAAAGCCTTGTATAAACATGGCCAGCAGTAAGATGACAAGAAACCTTTTTTTCACGTTGATTTGCATCTGAGAATGGTTGTGAATCAATTACCCCTGCTTTGAACAGAGGCAATTTTATGAATAAATATTAGTTTTCGACAACAGTAGGATTCACCCAGGGGGTTGGAACAAGATCGTGCAAAAAGTCGTTGGTCGAATTATTAGTGTCTTTGTAAATTACACGACCGTCAACGATAAGTTTAGCTTTTCTTCTGATTGATTTAGAGCAATAAGTTCCACCATCTATCCAGGTATAACCTGCATCAATGGTGTTGGGCAATCTTTTGTAGCGTTTGGTTTCATCCGGATAGACAATCTCAACGCCATCGATCACATAACTGGATGGAACCATCATATACTGAGTTGTTGAAGTACTTCCCGGCTTTGTTTTGAAATTTGCAGGGTTAGCGACAAATTGCTCCCAGGGTATCGGCAAACGATAAATAATCTCTGCATATCCGAAAACTGAATGGAGCCAGTCGACCGACGAAATGGAGGTGGTGTACATCAGGGTCATATTAGGGACGCCGGGAGAATCAGTATCCTTCCCTGCCGCTGCACAATAACTTTCCCAATCAGCTTTTGCCAGGTTCACCGGAGACAGAGGGTTCCCGTTTGGATCTGTCTGGTGGTCGATTCCATCCTGAGCAATCACAATACTTTTCCCGGGTAATACAGGATGCTCTTTTCCGGTTCCGGGGATAATCCATTGCTGGAAAATGGTAGGCAAAGCGCTCATGATGCTGCCATCGGCATTCACCCAAACATTTGGGGCAGTGGGTGTTTGCTCGAGAAATCCGATGCAAAGCCCATCCGCATATAGTGTATCGTTAGAATTGTTAAATATTTCATGAAACTGGTCTGAATAATAAGTTTTGGCATCTGGTGTTCTTGAGCCGGCAAAGTAGATCTCTTTGATGACAAAGCCCCCATTATTTTTTGCCAACACCAATGGCATTGGAACGCTTGCATCTTTGTTCAGGAGTACCTTGGATAAGATTCCATTGAATATATAATCGTCGTTGCCGACTTTTATTGTGAAGCTGCAGTTGCCGTCATAGGATCCTTCAGCTAAAATGGAGGACACGATTCCAGTGCCACCTTTGGTAACCAGAACTGATTCCCTTCCGGTCAGGGAGTTGGTTAATTTCACCTGAGTTCCATCGGGAACACCGGAAAGATTAAAACCAGATGGAAAAGTGAGCGGAACAGTCAGGGTGTAGGTGGGAGTCATCTGCTTCCTGCAACTTATTGCGAGGATCCCTAACAGTAAGATTGATATGATTACTTGCTTTTTCACGGTTGAAATTTCAAGGTTAAACGTTTTACAATACAAATTTTAATTCTGCCCCAAAATACGCCGTTTGGTTACGTCTTAAATAATAATCGGTATTGGGATTCTTGAACAAAGGCTTGCTGTTGAGAATATTGTTGACGAAAAATGACAATTTAGCACTTTGACCAATTTCTTTGGTGAGCTTCAGATTAATCTGGAAATTGACAGGATAGCTTACCACATTGTAGTTGTTGCTCTTGTACTCTTTTACCATGAAAGTGTATGGAGAATCGTAAGTCATATTGCTTTGCCAGGGATGAAAAGCCATGCTTTTGTCATAATATCCAATCGGATCGACAAATAATTTATCAACTCCTTCAGTAACGCCATAATTTTTCTGATTGTTTGCCCCCTTGGAAAAATAGACTGGTTTGCCACTATCATCGGCCCAGTAATTGACGGCCTTATCGAGCCAGATTACCTGAGTACTCAAAGAGGTTACCATTCTTAACTCAGGAATATGCGTAACAATCTGAAAATTTGAATTGAGTCTCTGTAGAACATCCCCGTCACCGCCAGGATATACTGGTAAATATGGAAACTTCTGACCCAGGTAACTCATCAATTTTTCTTCAGCATAGGGCAATACCTGGGAAATTTTCTTGATATGGTAGTACGCCCCATCTACAGAAAATGTGGAACGCAGGGGTTTCACCCTTCCGAAATTGATCACATATTCAATTCCTTGTTTGTCAATATTATAGGAGTTTTTTGGAAGATTGTATTTGGCATAAACCTGGGCATTGGTATAAGGGAGGCGCATTGTTTGCCCATTCTCTTTGTAGGTAATCTCGCCATTCGAAAAAGTTGGGGTTTTTCCGGCACCTGCCAAAGGGTTCCACAATTTATAATTCATTACATAATATTCACTCTCCCAAGTGAATCCATTTTTGATATTCTCCTTGAATCCTGTCAGCATGACTTTTACCCCAAAGAGCGTAAAGTCGACCCCTGTTTCAAATTTGGTATTCGTAGTGGGTTTTAAATCAGGATTGGTGACACCATCAATTACCTTTGTTGTAATCACTAGAAGATCAGGATAATAATTAAATCCGATCTCATCATGATAAGCCTTATCAGGATACAAATAGATCATCGAAGGAGTCTTGGAAGTCTGTCCGTACCCGAAACGAAGCGACAGATCATTGAAATTCCCGGCGTTCTTCCGCTGCAAAATGTCATAGGTCATATTGAGCCGTGGTTCTACCGACATGAAACCCTTGGTAGAGAATAGACCTGTCGGCAGCATGTTGTTGTACCTAAGTCCTGCCTGTGCTTTTAGGTTGGTAGGCCCAATTGGAATATTAAATTTCTCCTCGATGAATAGCGCCAGATTTTTATTGGCAGGAATATCCTTGAAGGACCTTGGACGGGTTGTAGAGGCACCGGAAGGTGGACGTGTAGGATCGTAAATACGCCCTGCACCACTATTACCTGTTGTTCTCCACTCCACACCATACATCAGGTTGCTGCTCACTTTCCCGTACTTGCCTACCGCATTTCCCTTTATTGTGGCAAAATAACTGTAAGGTTTACCCTCAATGTTTAGCTGACTGTCGTAGGAAGAGGGAAGCAAAGTGCCCACAGACTCTCCCGAAATGGTGGAAGTAGGAAGCGGTACAGCCCCACTGCTGGAAGTGACCCGATACTCATAGTAATCCTGATTTTCGAAGTCGCCGGCAAAATTATAGGTTAGACTGGTCATCCAGGGCTTCTTCACGACCCAGGTGCCGAAAAGTTTGAATCCAATACTCCGCTCCTTAGCTTGATAAATTTCCCGCTGGAGCATGTCAGGATCATTCTTATTGTTATCGATCGTGCTGAAATAGGATACTTTTGCGTTAACACTCAATGGATTGGACTTCCTGAAATAGGTGTTGGAATAACCTAATTGCCCTGTCACGCGGTTGTAGCTTTTGGTAGGTACCCTCATGTCATCAAAAGCATTCGTATAGTCAAGATCCACGTTCATTGCACCATTGTTATCACCGGGAAGCAAGAATCCTTTGGACAAAGTAGCATTCTTGATCTTGGGATCCGCTTTCATTTTCACATTCAACTTGGTCTTTCCGGCTTTTGTCCTTACCAGGACGGCACCGGTGGTCAGTTCGCCGTATTCAACCGAAGGGATCCCCCGAATAACCTCCACCGATTCGATGTTGTCGGTTGCAATTTGCCGAAGGTCAACCCCTTGCCCTGAAGTTGAATAGCCCTGCGCCGTTCCTCCAGATACAGTGTTGAGCGTTTGCATGTTAGCGTCGTTATTTACAGGCGTACCGTCTACAATGATGGCGGTTCCCATGGCGCTGGTGTTATCTGGGTTATTCCTTGTGACGCCGCTGGCGGTATTGATATCGCGTAAGGTTATCTGGTTATTCTTGGACATGTCCGGATTTAAGGTGATCTGTCCGGGTACTAGTTGCATGATGTCCGCCAGGTTGGTGGGCTGGACATGATTCAGGGCAGCACTCTCTATCTTGGAAGAAGAACTGAGGCTGGTTTTTTCCTTTGCAACCACTACGACCTCCTCCAGAGCAAGGGTGGATTCGACCATCTCAATGGAGAATACATCTGTCTGACTATTTATTTTTACCACTTTCTCAATTGGCTCATAACCGAGGCAAACAGCCTGAATGGTATAGCTCCCGGAAGGAATTTTGTCAAACATAAAAAAGCCCTGCACATCGGAAGTAGTCCACCTGTTTAGCTCTTTTATCTGAACGGCAACGAGTTCAATCTTTGCACCACTTTTTTTGTCCACGATCTTTCCCGTGAATTTGACATTATTCTGGGCATAGGATAACTCAAAAGTGCAAAGGCACAGAAGAATAAATAGTAAGTATTTTTTCAGTAGACACATTATGTTTTGAGTTAGCGTTCCAAATTTACATCAGAATTTGTACATATTGGGTATTTTCCCTTTTTCTCCGTCACTGTATATTACAGATAGAGAATCACTCTTCAGGGCTTTCAGAATATTTTCCGGTTTGGTCACTGAATTAACATAAATTAGCTGGAAATTAATCTGAAGTGTTGAATCAAGTTGGGACTGAAATCCCACCACACCATCATCGTTTGAAATATGGCTGATCAGATAGGGTAGGGTCTTGGTGTTATATTTGTTTGAACCCAATGCAATGTTTAGCGTATCCAATAAGGCAACATCATATTTTGATTTACCGTTAAATTCCCTGACATAAGGCTGGAACATTTTTTTAGCATAATCCTTGGTAGCTATCATGCTGAATTCTATATTATTGACGACTCTGTAAGCCAGGTCAATAGACTTCTTCTTTCCTGAAACTTCTACTATAATAGATTTTGATTCCAGTTGTTCCTTGAGTTGCGCTTCAGTAGTGGTTGAAGTAGCCGGGAAATAGATTCTCACCCTTACCGGGCAGTTAAATTCAGTTTCCAATCCAACGGCGTCGGTTTTCTCCTGAAGTAGTATAGTCAGATAGGTGAAATCCAACGGATCAAAGAAGTGATCAAGTAATAATGATGCTACCTTAACTTCTTTGATGCCTTTTTCTAAAATTCTTACCGGTGTCTTGCTTGGCGTAAATAAGGCCGCCTGAATCTTTTCATTGGAAAGAACGGAAGGATCGTACCAGACTTTCACGGTATGTGAAGTAACGTAAGTCGAAACACCCAGGACTCCCTTCATATTCTTCATTTGCGCGGCAAAGGCCATGGAGCTTCCATAACACTTGATATTCTTTAATCCGGATTGGGTGAAGATCTTGCTGTTGTCCATTTCTGTCTTGCCGGCCCAGATCTGGTTAATGGTTGGAAGCTCCCAGAATGTGCTCAATATCAATCCAATAGTAACCAGGCATACCGTTGCAATGACAGGCAGCCATTTCAGTTTGGTGTTCTTATTGATCTGAACAGTATCTTTTACAGGGCAAACGATGATGCATTCTCCGCAAAGATTACAATCTATATCATTGACAACCTTCAGATTGGCAACATCGATGGCCTGCGGACAACGGCGGCTGCATAATTGACAATCCGTACAGGTTATTTCGTTACGGGTGATTTTGGCGACTGAAGAGAAGGTGAGTTTCTCCCCGAAGATCTCGAGCAAGTAACCTCCAAGAGAGGCAACACCAAGCGGCCATGCATAATGAATAGTGAGTCCGAGCTTCAGTAAGATGATATAAATTCCGATTACGCCGATGAAGAACCAGCTGAATTTGATGATATTGGAGACAGCCCCCAGTGGACAAAGATATTTACACCAAAGCAGACGGATGAAGATCGAGCCAATAATCACCAGGGCAATTGCAAGCGAAGCATATAAAAGAACCACATCCATGCTGAAACCCGTGGAAACGGCATAGTAAGGATCAAACTTCTTGCAGAATAATTCGTTGGATGCCAGGGTGAAATAGAAGGTAATGAAGAGCAGAATGTATTTTAAGGATCTGAAGATCTTGTCTGTCAGGCCCTTGAGGGTGATCCTGACCTTAATCTTGTCTCCCATCGTTCCCAGCCATTCGCTGATCGTTCCTATCGGACAGATATAAGCACAAAAGAGTTTGCTGAACAAGAGTATTCCGATGATGAGCATCACTCCCATGGCAATCTGAGCAGAAGTCATTGTGCAGGCGAGTGAATTATTCAGGAAAAAACTGCTCAGTGCCTGGATTCCCCCGAATGGGCAATAAGCTTCGAAATCAGGAGTATAGTCATTGATAAAGGGCATTAGGGCGAGAATAGCAACAAAGGCTATTACGCCCCATTGAATGATGATTCTTGGCAAGTTGGTCCTACGGAATTTCTTTCTCATGAGTTGAATGGTAAGCGGGGAAAGTTAGTATTAAAAGATTCGTTGACGGTCGACATTCATATGATGTATTTCCCTGAATTCAATCAGGGCTTCATTTTTCTTTTGATTCTTTGACAATAAAACTTCTGTATTAGCATGGAAACCCAGGATGATTCCAAGCAAGACCGCGGCAGCCAGGACAGTTGTAACCTGAAAAATCAGAGAAATATCTTTGCTTTTTCTTTTTTCAGCCACCAAAAGATCCTTTTTAGCCATGATCCCGGCAAATAGTGTATCCGGAACTTCAACCGGCTCTTCCAGGATTTCCATGGCAGATTGGATACCTGAATAAATATGGTCGCATTCTTCGCACTCCCGGAGATGAGACTGAAATTCAGCATCAGCAATTTCGAGTATGATATTTTGTTGTGAATGAGCACAGTTCATCAGAAAGGGATTTAATTATTAATATAGACGCAGGTTAAGAAAAAATCCGGCGGTTGTTTTAAATTTTATTTATTCAACTGATCCCTCCGTTCACATTCCCGTTTATTGCAGAAATCACATTGGTCGCCAAGTTCCATCATTCTTTTCAGTAATTGGTCCAGCAGAACTTTTTGTTCCTCCGTACAAATGCTCTTGATGTTTTCGAAATGCTTGATAGTCTGCCTTTTAAGACCAGTCCTAAGTTTACCTATGCTCACGGCGATGGAATCCATTTTTACTTTCGAAGGGGAGGGAGAGGTCATTTCCTCTACCAACCGGAAATTGGAGGCGCATTCCATGTCAAGCAACGCCTGATAGATCCTGAATACTTCACTGTCCATCAGAATGATCTTTTTCAACTGATCATCATTCAATTTTAGTTCATCTTTGAGGAACTCGTCTGAACTGTATTGATCGAGTGATTTTTTGGGAGCCTGTTTATTTAGCAATAGGATGGTTCCAAACGCGGAAATATTGATGACCAGCAGGAAAATATTCAGCCATTGGATGATCCGTTGTTTTTTTGAAGTTTCCATATTATTTGAAATGTTGTTTGAAGTATGAATACAGGGATTTCCGTAAATTGGTTTTCGCCCGGTAGATCAGCGATTCTACTGATTCCTGGGTGAGACTCATTCGTTCACCTATTTCCTTTTGGGATAAATTGTCGAATTTGTGCAGCAGTATAGCCGTCTTTTGGTTTTCCGGCAGTAGGTCTATGGCCTGAAACAAGGTCTTTCGCGTGTCTTCGTGCTCCAGTTTAGAATGTGGGGTACTGGTTTCTGCCAGATGCGATTTCTGGTTATCTTCCTTGAAAACGGTTTCCATGGAAAAGTTTTTGCCGATCCTGGCAGGGTTATGCTTTCGCAGGAAACTAAGGGACTTGTTGGTGGCAATTTTGAAGAGCCATCCTGATAGGTCGTTGTCTTTCTGGACCAGATGCAGGGACCGGAAACATTCCAAAAACACCTCCTGCGATAGATCTTCGGCATCGTTTTGGGAACGAACCAGTCTAAAACAAGTCGCATAAACCATTCTTTGATACTTTGTTACCAGAGTACCAAAAGCCTGTCTGTCATTTTCCAGGATTTTCCCTACCAATATCCGGTCGTCATCCATCTATTTTCATCCGCCTACCTCAATCGCCAATCTTAAATTTACCAGCGGTTTTATCCTTGTATTCCCAACCTTTGGCTTTTAAGAATTTATCGGCTTCTTCCCGCGAAAGAAAAAGGTCACCATCTTTTTCCCACCAGGTTTGTCCGGTCGACATTCCTAACTTATTACAGTCTTTTGTCTTAGCCAGGCTCACATCTTCCAGAAGCTTTACTTTAATGCTGTCGCTTTGAATTTGTGTAACGATCGTTTTTACCGATTTTCCAACTTCCACGGTCTTGTTTTTCCTTACCAGGAGAACCAATCCATAACATTCGGTACCCTCCTTGACCCATGAACCGACTTTCTTCTGTAACACCTCATTTAGTTGCACTTTCTCTTCTGCTTGCATCTTAGTGGCCTGACCAGAAGCAGCTGATTTAGGTTTAGGGCCGGAGCCACAACTGGAAACCAGAATGGAAAAAATTATTCCAAAAAGATAAATGGGGTTGGATTTCATTGTTAAAAGTGAATTGGTTTTCTATAACAGACGCAATCTAACAAAAAATCCGGCGCATATTTTTAAGAATAATTTTAAATTACCCTTTTCTGAACATCTTCGTAACCGAAATTGCGATAAAAAGTAAGATGGTAGCTGCGATACCGTACAGCTGTAAAGTCAGTATCAGGATGGCTGCGAGCGCAACAAAAATGTACTGTGTTTGATTGTTCTTGAAGGATAAGTTCTTGAATTTCAGTGAGAACATTGGAATTTCAGAAACCAACAGGTAGGAAAAAATTATTGTAATGAGTAACAAAACCGGCGTTGTAAGGAGAAATCCGTCTATGGCAGGGATCGAACCATGCTCTTGTATTAAGGCAAGTGATGAAATAAATAGTGCATTGGCGGGGGTAGGTAATCCAATAAACGAGGTGGTCTGGCGCGTGTCAACATTGAATTTAGCCAGACGGAGTGCGGAGAAAATAGGAATCAGAAATGCGCAGCCGACCGTAAGAAACTGTATGACTGAAAGGTTGGATTGTAAGTCGGGGAGTACGTCTTCCCTAAAAAGGCTAATCTCAAGAAGTTTAAACATGATAAGACCCGGTGCCAGGCCAAAGGAGATCATGTCGGCAAGGGAATCGAGCTCTTTTCCAATCGGAGAATAAGCCTTAAGAACCCTTGCAGTCATCCCATCCAAAAAGTCAAATACGGTTGCCAGAATGATCAGAACCACTGCCGTAGTCAGCTTCCCTTCCATGATAAACACCACCGCCACGCTGCCGCATAAAACGTTCAGAGAGGTCAGAAAATTGGGAATGTGCTTTTTGATCATTCGATCGGTATTAGAATTGGGCGAGGATTGTTTGACTGCCAATTACTTCCTGGCAGAGTTCGACATTAATTTTGGTGCCTAACGGGAGATAAAGGTCCACCCGTGATCCAAAGCGGATAAATCCGAGTTCATCTTTCTGGGTTACCTGTTTTCCAACGGAAGAGTAAGTTATGATGCGTTTGGCGACAGCGCCTGCGATTTGTCTAACAAGTACTTCCGTCCCATCAGCCATGCGTATCACGGTAGTGGCCCTCTCGTTCAGGGTAGAAGATTTTGGAAGGTACGCAGCCATAAAATGACCACTGTGATGTTTGAAGTAAGTGACAGTACCCGGAATCGGATTCCAGTTGATATGGACGTTGTAGACTGACATAAACACGGAAACCTGTATTCTCCGGTCTTTGAAATATTCATTCTCGGTGGTCTCTTCAATTGCTACGATAGTTCCGTCTGCAGGCGATAAAATGGATTTAGGAGCTGGATGAATGATCCTTTTGGGATAGCGAAAAAAACGAATGGCTAATACCAGTATGGGAAGAGTGGAGAGTAAAATAAAAACGCGGAAAACGGTCTCGCCGGTCAGTCCGACCAGGTAATTGACAAGAAGCCAGATGAATAGGGCAATGGCAACAATGGTGTATCCTTCTTTGTGTAATCTCATTCATTTTTCATTAAGTGGGACAAAAATAATGAATATTTCTAAGAATCCGTCAATGAAAATGGCCGGTAATCGGTTAAAAAGGAAGAGCTGATTTGGGCGATTCGGGATTCTTAACCCAGAAAATGAATAAGAAGGTAAACAAACGGGGCGGCATAGATGATGCTGTCGAAGCGATCCAGCAGGCCACCATGACCAGGTAGAAATTTACCTGAATCCTTTATGCCGATGTTTCGTTTGATCATGGATTCGACAAGGTCTCCAAAGGTACTGGTAATGCTGATGACAGTTGCAAAAAGGAGCATAAAAACCAACTTAAAATCAGGAAAAATACGGTGGATTGCAAAGGCAAAAACTAACGCGAGGAACCATCCACCGAAAAATCCTTCCCAACTTTTCTTAGGGGAAATTCTTTCAAACAGCCTGTGTTTGCCGAGCGATACGCCAAAAAGATACGCTCCTGAGTCGAAGGCCCAGATCAGGAAAAATACGAAAATCAAGAGTTGTGGCGTATATTTTGCGCTGTGGGGGAAATCAGGAAAAACAACTAAGTTGTATAACGAAAAAGGAAAGGTAACATAGATGATACCAAAGAGTGTCACTGCCATATTTTCAAGTGAATTTTTCTTTGCCCTGTACAATTCAAAAACGGGAACAACGAAGAATAAGGCCAGAAAAATTCCTATAGGATTAGCCGTGATGATTCCCTTGATGTAGAGAAAAGTCAAAATGAAAATTACTCCGCCGATAGTTAAGCCCAATTTTTTTTGAGGTGAGGCTCCGGTGGCTTTTGCCAGCTGGTAAAATTCTTTGAGAATAAAGACAGAAAAGACTCCGAAGAGGAGAGCAAAACCCCATGAACCAATCGCCACAGCCCCTAAGAGCACGGAAGCGAAGAGCAGTCCTGAGATGCTCCTCTTCGATAATTCTTTCAAATTTCTCCTTTTATTAGTTGATCCAAAATTTCGAGAGACTTCTTCTCATCCTGTTCTTCGACGTAAAGCTCTACATCGCCAAAAGTTAAGTAAGAAGAGTCCTTCTGATTCATTATTACAGCATTGATGCCGTTTTCAGCCAACAAATCCCTTGCAAGGAACACTTTAAATTGGTCACCCGAAAAATAAATCTTTTCCCAACCTTTTTCCATGATTTTTATGTGTTATACAACAGTAGTGTTTACTGATCCTTCAGCACTCTCCGGAGCAGCTTGGGTCTCAACTATGGTCTCTGTCTTTACTTCTTCCTTTGGCTTATTCCATGGTCTGGGTCCGAAGACCATCTCCAGATCCTCCGTGAAAATCACCTCACGTTCAAGCAGAAGTTCAGCCAGTTTTTTATGGCCTTCAGCATTTACTGTTAATATTTCTTTAGCCCGTTCGTATTCCTTGTTGATGATGATATTTACTTCAGCATCAATAAGTTCGGCGGTTTTTTCACTGTATGGCTTGGTGAAAGAGTAATCAGTTTGACCTGTTGAATCATAATAACTTACCTTCCCTACTTTTTCACTCATCCCAAAATAGGAGACCATGGCGAAGGCTGTCCGGGTTACTTTTTCCAAATCATTCTGAGCTCCTGAAGAGATGGATGTGAAAACCAGCTCTTCTGCGGCGCGGCCTCCCAGGGTGGCGCAAACTTCGTCGAGCAACTGGAGTCTTGTAGTAATCTGCCTCTCTTCAGGCAGGTACCAGGCTGCGCCGAGTGCCTTCCCGCGGGGGACGATGGTTACTTTTACCAGTGGGTGTGCATGTTCCAATAACCAGCTAACGGTTGCGTGACCGGCTTCATGGTAAGCGATGGTGGCCTTCTCGTTGACGGAGATAATTTTATTTTTCTTCTCCAGTCCGCCGATGATACGATCCACGGCATCGAGGAAATCTTGTTTTTCAACTGTCTCTTTCAGTTTTCTTGCGGCAATCAGCGCGGCTTCATTGCAAACATTGGCAATATCAGCGCCAGAAAAGCCGGGAGTTTGTTTGGCCAGAAACTCGACATTCACATCTTCGCCAAGTTTTAATGGCCTAAGGTGTACTTCGAAGATCTCCTTACGGTCGATCATATCGGGTAGTTCCACATGAATCTGACGATCGAAACGTCCTGCGCGCATGAGGGCACGATCGAGGATATCGGCACGGTTGGTGGCGGCCAGGATGATGACACCTGAATTGGTGTCGAAACCATCCATCTCTGTAAGTAATTGATTTAAGGTGTTTTCGCGTTCGTCGTTCGATCCCATGTTAGGATTGCGTCCTCTTGCACGTCCGATGGCATCGATCTCGTCGATAAACACGATACAAGGAGATTTCTCTTTAGCCTGTTTGAAAAGGTCACGTACCCGTGAAGCGCCTACTCCGACAAACATCTCAACGAAATCGGAGCCCGACATGGAGAAGAAAGGAACTTCTGCCTCTCCGGCTACGGCTTTGGCGAGTAGGGTTTTTCCGGTTCCTGGAGGACCAACCAGCAAGGCGCCTTTCGGAATCTTACCTCCCAGTTTGGTGTAACGCTCTGGGTTTTTTAGAAAGTCAACGATCTCCTGAATTTCCTGTTTGGCTTCTGCCAACCCGGCAACTTCCTTGAACGTAGTGGATACCCTGGATTCTTTGTCGAAAATTTTGGCTTGTGATTTGCCAACACTAAATATATTGCCGGCACCACCGCCGCCCTTGCTCATCTTGCGGAAGATCCAAAAGTAGAAAAAGACAAGCAGTAAGATCGGGAAGATCCAACTGAAGATCTCGGAGAAGTAATTGGTTCGGTTCTCGTATTTCAGTGTAACTCGTGCGGCATCTCCAATCTGTTCCTGTTCCTTGGCCAGATTAGTTTCAAAGACATCGACCGACCCGATGTTGAAAGTGAAGTGCGGTCCGGCCTTGGGAGGCATGATACCTTGTTCCAGTTTAGCCTTGTATTTATCATAGGAAGTCTCCTTGAGATAAATCTCTGCCTCACTTTTATTGATTACGACAATTTTATCGATATCGCCGTTCTTGAGCATGGTCGTCTTTACCTCTTTCCAGGTAGTCTCTACTGGTTTTCCCCCGGTGCTGTAATACTGAATTGCAAGAAAGATTACCAGTAAAATACCGTAAACATAGATGGGGTTAAACTTGAATGCTGAGGATGGTTTATTCTGATTTCCCATCGGAGGTCTATTCGGTTTCTGGATCCTCGGACCCTTTGTATTTTGTTTTTTTTCTGCCATGATAATTTAAATGTCAGCTTCAATATTATAAATAGTACCATCGCCCCAGAGTGATTCCAGATCATAGAACCGTCTGAAAGGTTCCTGAAAAATGTGCACCATTACGTTCACATAATCCAACAGTATCCATTGTGCATTTTGGAATCCGTCCTGACGCCAGACAGATTCTTTTGCCAATTCCTCTACACTCTCTTCAACAGACCGTGCGATGGCATCGACATGAACATTTGAGCTTCCATGACAGATGATAAAATTATCACATTCGGCTTCACCTTCAAAGGAGAGGTCTATGTTGACAATTTCAATTCCCTTCTTTCTGCGGATACCTTCAACGATGGCATCAACCAGATCGATCGGACCTTTTTCGCTGTCTTTTTGCGTCATAGATTGATTTAATAGCACAAAGATAGTTGTTTTAACTGTTCCAAAAAACTCATTTAAGGCCTTGTCTAGCGAATAACAGTTAACTTTACACGATAAAGATTTTGGATCATCATGATAGGATCAACCATCGTAAGACTGGACAGTGTCGATTCGACCAATAACTATGCCGCAAGGGAATTGCTGACAAAAAGTCTGAATGAGGGGACGGTATTTGTTGCTGACTGCCAGCAGTCGGGTAGGGGGACAGGACAGGCATCCTGGGAGAGCGCTATTGGTTTAAACCTGACATTCAGTATTATACTATATCCAAAACAGGTTGCGATCGCCCGGCAGTTTTACATTTCCAAGGCAATCTCTCTTGGAGTCGCAGATTTTTTGGCAAAATCTGTCGGAAGAGTGTCCATTAAGTGGCCCAACGACATCTATGTGGATGAGCGGAAAATTGCCGGTATATTAATTGAAACCGCCATCAGTAGTGGAAAATTTTCGCGCGTCATTGTGGGGATCGGATTAAATGTCAACCAGGTGGCGTTCGTTTCTGATGCTCCGAATCCGGTATCATTGAAGAATCTGACGGGTAAGACTTACGAACTTTCACAAATGCTTGGAGATCTTTGCATCTATCTGGACAACAGATACATATCCCTGATCAGAGGAGAATATTCCATCCTTGACCAGGATTATGATCAACGGCTTTACCTTAAAGGGGTCTGGGCTAATTTCAGGGAACAGGATCCAGTTTTACGGGAAGAGGGTACGGTTTTCGAAGGAAAGATACTCAGAATCGAGGGTGATGGGAGATTACAAATTGAAACCCGAAGCGGAGAGGTGAGGGGATTTTACTTTAAGGAAGTAGCATTTCTGTAACTATAGATTTTCCGTGTAATCTACTGCTGCCAGCATATCTGCCAGCTTTTCAATCCCTTTTTCGAGGTATCCGCCTACCATTATTTTAATCATCGGATTTAACTCCGCATGAAGGGTCAATCTCATTTTACAGCCATCTACTTCTGCGGGAACCAATTGAACCCAAAAAGTAACCGGAAAGGGCACCGTTTTTTCCCCCTGAAACTTGATGGTTTTGAAGGGCTCCCGCTCGACAACTTCGATTCCCACCTTTCCGAGCATGCTGATTTTGAAACTGCAGTAATCGTCTGATGCCTCAAAATCCTCCAACTTAAAATTTTCGGTATTGACTCCTTTTTTTTTGAGCTCTTCAATCTTTTCGGGCGAGACAAACTCTTTCAGGTTCTTAAGGCTTGAAAGTTTGGCAAAAACCAATTCCTGAGCATACGGAATGATCCGTGGCTCACTAATATATTTTTCTAATCCCATAATAAATTATCGTCCCCAGGTTTCTGGCGTTTTGCGCCAGCTGTTCAGACTTTCCAGCTGCTGCTCATTGATTTCGCCAGAGTCGTAAGCAAGCTGCAACAATACATTGTAATTACTCAATGCAGTCAGCTCTATGCCGGCAGCCGCGAAATTATTAGCTGCATGAGGAAAGTTATAGGTGAAAATCGAGAGCATTCCCAGTACTTCGGCACCGTAATTCCTCACTGCCTGTGCCGCATTGAGTGAACTTGTTCCCGTCGAGACGAGGTCTTCGATGATAACAGTTTTAGTCCCTTGCGGGATATCGCCTTCGATCAGATTTTCCAATCCGTGACCCTTTGGGGCAGAGCGGATATAGATAAAAGGAAGTCCCAATTTTTCGGCAACGAGTACCCCGTGTGCGATGGCGCCGGTTGCTACCCCTGCAATGGCTTCCGCTTCCGGATATTTTTCCTGCACCAATTCTGTGAAAGCCTCGCAGATAAAGGTGCGGGTCTTTGGATAAGATAAAATCTTCCTGTTATCGCAATATATGGGAGCTTTCCAGCCGGAGGCCCAGGTGAACGGAGAGTCGGGCTGTATTTTTATGGTGTTGATAGCCAGTAATTGTCTGGCTACTTCAATTTGTCTTTGTTCCATGGGTCATTATTTTTTACAAAGTTAAGCTTTTTTACTACTTTTAATCTGCGGGGGAAGGCAAGTTTTATCCGTTTTTGAATATGGATATTTGTTCTCCCGTACAGTCCCTATTAGCTTATTCGCTCATTACCATGAAAGTTATGTATGTCCGGTTGTCTCTTTTCATCCTCCTGTCTCTGGCTCAATTTCATGCCCAAGGCCAGAATCTGAAGATGATATTTCAGCAGGATGGCTCTCAAATTGCAGTGAAAGGAATGAAGTCAGAGGAGGGCGGATCTGTTACCTTCCCGAAGGTGCTCCCACTGATTTCTTATGAAGTCTGCCCAAGGAATGATCTTGCCAATAAGAAATTTTACACAACTGCTTTGCCCTCCGGAGTGGAACCGAAATCTTCCGTGCTAGAAATTTCAGTTCAGGAAATAACAGATTATAAGCCCGGGTATAAGGCGGTTGTAACCTTTAAAAATATTTCTAAGGATACCCTTTGGCTGACCAATGTGGTTCCTTTCGGTTTTTCTGCAGATCACGTCTGCATTACTGGGAAGGGAGATCATGGATTATCCAGGAGTCATCTTTTTCGTCCCGGCTATGAACCTGTTAACTGCATTCTACCCGATAATGCCTGGGAGCTTGGGTTTTCGACCATTACCTTGAACGATTCCATTCAACTTTCATCGCTTACCCGCAGGATCAGGGATAATATGGTAAAATCTGTCCGGCGCGGTTTCGAGACAGAGATGCAACCTGGCGGCATCGTTCAATATGTACTCTATGCTGATATTTGCAAGGGTTCCTGGCAGGACGGACTTACCATGATGTTCCGCGACAGGATGCTGTATGATGTTGATCCTGGCAAGTTTGACAATTCTATGTTCGAAAGGGACGACCTGAAATGGATTCGCCATTCCTATGTTTCGCATCTGCTGATGGCTTGGAACCGCAATTTCTATGACGTGACTGATCAGAAATTTCATCTCGAGGAGTTCGTTCGAAGTGGGAAGCAACTTTATGGCGGAGACGATTTTATCGGGATCTGGCCTACCTGGCCGACATTGGGCGTAGATCAGCGTAACCAGTGGGATCTTTTTCGCGACCTACCCGGGGGGACTGCTCAACTACAAAAGGAGTCAAGGATGCTGAATACGTTGGGTAGCCGCCTTTTTATCTGCTATAATCCCTGGGATGAGAGTACCCGAAGCGAGAATCATGCCGGGGGAATGGCCGCTTTGGTTGCCGCGACTTCAGCCGATGGAGTGGTTCTCGATACCCGCGGGGCCTCCAGCAAGGAGCTGCAGCAGGCCGCCGATTCGGTCAGGAAAGGGGTGATCATGTACAGTGAAGGAATGGCTATTCCCAAAGACATGCAGGGGATTGTGGCAGGTCGGGTCCATAATGCGTTGTATTACTGTCCGATGCTGAATTTAAATAAAATCATCAAACCCGAATTTGCCATCTTCCGGGTGGCTGAAATTTTTAAGGAACCGATCCGTCGGGAGTTTTGCCTCACCTTCTTCAACGGATATGGTACGGAGCTCAATGTTTTCGCCCCGGGAATCCCCGAATGGGCAGAGGAACAATACCGGTTTCTGGGTCGGATCGCCCGGATTCAAAGGGAAAATGCGGATAATTTCACCTCGGCTTCCATAACGCCGCTGCTTCCGACACTGCATGACAAGATCTGGGTGAACAAATGGCGGCTTTCCGGGAAGACACTTTATACAATATATAGTGTGCTACCCCAAGGTTTCGAGGGGAAGCTTTTTGAGGTTTCACCTCAAAAAGGGACCCATTTTGTCGATCTGTGGAACCACGAGGAAAAGGAGCCGGTTCTTGATGGAAAGCTTTGGTGGATGGAAGCTGAAACGGATGCTTTTCATCAGAAATGGCTGGGGACCAACAATGAGGGGGCAGTGGATTGTGTGGCTCAGCTACATGAAATGCTCGCAGTCTCCATTTTTGGCGATGAAATGAAGCTTTCTTCAACTGGGGGAGATTCTATAAAAATTTGGGCGGGTCTTCCGGATTATGCAAAGAAACCAATCGTTTTGGCTGCCTCTGGACAGTCTCAGATTATAAGGCTTACCGATCATTTCGGCCGTTATGAGGGAAAGTTTGTCATTCAGCTTTTCGAAAAAGGACAGCTATTGGATGAGCGGATCCGGACGATCCTACCGGGAACGCCCCGGCTCATCAGTCGTACCGAGCTCAACAGCCCTTCAGATTCCAACAGGCGTGCCGATTTTCCAGGTCGTTCCGATTCCAATAGCCGTGCAGATCATATCCATAGTACCGATCTCATCCGCGCTACCAAAAAGACTGAAGTTGTTGTGAAGGTGCCATCCGGGATGGTCAAAATTCCCTCTGGCAAGTTCAAATTCCGCACCACGCATGGAGATGATTTTATCCCGTATCCACAAGAAAGCGAAGGGAAAAATTTCGAATTGCCTGGGTTCTACATGGACAAGTTTCCTGTTACGAATAGTCAGTTTCGGGCATTTCTCCTTGCATCGGGTTATCGACCATCGGATTCGACCAATTTCCTGAAAAACTGGAACAATGGGACTTTCCCGGTAGGAGAAGGGGAATTTCCTGTCGTATATGTTTCTTTGGAAGATGCGAAAGCCTACGCACAATGGGCTGGAAAGCGCCTTCCAACGGAGGTTGAGTGGCAGTTTGCGGCCCAAACCCCTGCCTGCAACGAGTGGCCGTGGAAACAGAAGAAACCGATCGTTCGCAAGGAGGAGGTCGTAACCAACACCCTGACTGTCTTTAAGATAGAAGGCATTCAAAAGGGCTGTTGCAATCCTGGAAATGGAAAGTTGTATCCGGTAGGGAGTTATCCCAGGGGTGCCAATCCTTATGGTCTACAGGATCTGACTGGGTGCGTCTGGCAGCTGACAAGTGACGTGTATGTCAATGGCAGCTACTCCTATATCATCATGAAGGGGGGCAGTTATTTTAATCCTTCCTCGAGTTGGTGGTATGTGCAGGGCGGTCCGCGGGAGCTGCATTACAGGCAATTTCTGCTCCGGGTCTCGCAGGGGTTTGAACGAAATGCGACGGTTGGGTTCAGATGCGTGAAGTAATATATTGAACTCAGACTAAAAAAATGAAATAGTTATAGATAAAATATTAGCTATATACGTCATTTATGTTTATATTTGGATAAAATATTATCCAAATTAGATGTATTCATTAGAAACAACTCCACTGGAGGTAAGTAAAGCATTGGCTGAAAAACATCGCACTTTGCGAAAGCAGCTTAAGATTTCGCAGGAAGAAATGGCTGAACGTTCGGGTGTATCCATGGGAAGTTTAAAGCGATTCGAGAACACCGGGAAAATATCGTTGGATTCGTTGCTGAAACTGATGCACCTTTTGGGACGGCTAAACGAATTTGACAATCTGCTGCTTCCAAAGGAAAACCTGGACGACGTTAAGAAACTATTTACTTCATAAAAAATGGCCGGAATCAATAAATTATTCGTTTCACTGTTTCTCGAAGGAAATAGCCTGGACGTTGGAGAATTGGTGCTTTCTGGCCAAAATATTTATTTCAGGTACAATAATGATTTTCTTAAAACCGGACTTAATCTTTCGCCCATAAAGCTTCCTTTTTCAAGTGAGATAACCAGCGCTGACAAACAACCATTTGACGGATTGTTTGGTGTTTTTAATGACTCATTGCCCGATGGCTGGGGGAGGCTTTTGCTAGATCGCACCTTGACTTCCAAAGGAATTGACATCACAAAAATAACACCATTGGACCGGCTGGCTTATGTCGGACTACGGGGGATGGGTGCGCTTGTTTACAAACCTGAAATTAAACCTGACAAGACTGCGGATCATCTTTCCGAGCTCGATACCTTAGCTAC
The DNA here is from genome assembly GCA_037137375.1 of Prolixibacteraceae bacterium. Classification (GTDB taxonomy): domain Bacteria; phylum Bacteroidota; class Bacteroidia; order Bacteroidales; family Prolixibacteraceae; genus CAINVV01. Next base: position 102,126 of record JBAXKJ010000006.1, on the reverse strand, counting down.
TGAAATGAACCACATTCTCCAGGGAACCAGTTCTGAGATTCTTGAGGAATTATTTGTCCTTGGAGGCTCTTCCGGCGGTGCCAGACCAAAGATTTTTGCAGCCCTTAACCCGTCGACCGACGATCTGATGCTTGGTAGGGACGAAATCCCGGAAGGTTATGAAGAATGGATCATCAAATTCCCGTCAGCTTCCGATAGTAAGGAGATTGCTAATATCGAATTTGTCTATCATAAAATGGCTGTGCTGGCAGGTATTGAAATGAGTGAATGCTCTCTTTTTAAAGGGAAATCAGGTCAGGTATATTTTGGTACAAAGCGATTTGACCGGACAAGCAATAACCGTCTGCATACCCATACTGCTTCCGGTCTAATGCACGACAACTTTATGCTAAGTACCATGGATTACGGGCATCTGATGGATTGCGCTTTCCGTCTGGAAAAACATGTAAAAGCTTATGAAAAAGTATTCAGGCTGGCAGCATTTAATGTGTATTCGCATAACCGCGACGACCATAGCAAGAATTTTTCCTTCCTGATGAATACCAAAGGGGATTGGCAGTTTGCCCCTGCCTATGATCTTACTTTTTCTTTTTCCGGCTATGGTTTTCACAGTACCATGATTGCCGGAGAAAGTAAAAATCCGGGACGAGCAGAACTCATGAAGCTGGCAAAACATTTTGGGTTGAAAAAAGCAGGATCAATTATCGAAGAGGTTCAGGAAGCCATTAGCCAATGGGCAGTGCTGGCCAGTGAATATGGTATCACCAGAGTAACAAAGAATACGATTCAATCTGCCATGGATAAGATCAGGGATTGAAGTATACTCCGGCATATACAATGTACTGATGCAAATTATATATATTTTCGTTTTTAGAAATATCCTCGTTTAATGACCGAAGATGAAATAATTTTATTTGAAAAAATTAGGAAAAGCGATGAAGCTGCATTTCGAGTCATTTATGATAGATATGTGCCCAGGTTGTATTACTTTGTCTATGAGTATGTTCCATTTCATGATATAGTTGAAAATATTGTTCAGGATACATTTATGGACCTTTGGGCCAAAAAATCAAAATTGACAGATAATACAAATCTTGGAGCTTACCTTTATACCGTAGCCAAAAATAATTGCCTTTATAAACTTAGGGACCAACGTTATAAGAAGAAACTATTTGAATCAATGGAAGTGGATCAATCGGAACTGAAAGCAAACCTCGATGCTTTAAGTGTACTCGACACCTCTTTGATTACGTCCTCTGAAATTGATCAAATAATTGAAATCACCCTGATGCAATTGCCCCCCCAATGCAGGACTGTATTCAGGCTCAGCCGGTTCGAAGAGAAGAAAAACAAAGAAATAGCTGAAGAATTGGGTATTTCATTAAAAGGAGTCGAAAGGCATATCTCCAAAGCATTAAAACTCTTCCGCACTTCACTTAAGGATTATCTTCCAATCATAGCCTTTTTGTTTGTGCGCTAAGATGAATTATCTTAAAATAATTTCATTTCGCAGGATGGGTAGATGCTGGTTCGTGCTCTTTATTATTATACATGAAAGAAACTGACGACATATTACAAATAGTTACGGGTAACCTGAAATCAAGCAGAAAAAGCGAAGTGCTATCGGAATTACACAAAGACGAGGAAGCAAGAGCCGAATTCAGGAAAATCAAAAATATCTGGGCTCTGGCATCGTCGACAAAAGAAATGCCTCAAAAACAGGTTGAAATTTTGTATCTGAACTTCAAAAGGCAGTTAGCATTAAAACAAAAACTATTTCGATTAATCAGTCACCCATTTCTTAAATTTGCGGCAATTCTGCTCATTCTATTGTCGATTGGTTCTGTCGGCGTTTGGAACTTTTATCGGAATCAGGAATCATATGTTTATAGCACGAATTCTGAATTTGGGAAAAACAGTAAGATGCAGCTTCACTTGTCCAATGGAACTACTGTTGACCTCGAAAAGGATAACTCGAAAATTGCGTTAAGCGGTGATAAGAAAATCACTATTGATAATGAAAAGGTAATAGATCTGGATAAGACCATTCAAACGGATGAATCAATAATGAACGAGGTGGTTGTTCCATATGGGAAGAAATCTCAATTGACACTGGAAGATGGCACTAAAGTTTGGTTAAATGCCGGCAGCCGTATGGCATTTCCGACCAAATTTAAGGGCAACAAACGCGAAGTTTTTTTAGAAGGGGAGGGTTATTTTGAAGTCGCACATAACCAGAAACTTCCATTTTTTGTAAATACCAGTAAAATTGCCATTAAAGTTCTCGGAACAAAATTTAATATTTCCGCCTACGAGACAGATAAACTGATAGAAACAGTTTTGATTGAAGGAAGTGTGGCTATAAGCGAGAGATCAGCATTGTCATTTATGAATAAGTCATCGATTTTAAAGCCTAATCAAAAAGCCAGCTACGAGCGGAATGATCGTACATTAATTGTAATCGACGAACCTAATGTTGATAATGCAATTTCCTGGACCGAAGGGTGGTTAAAATTCGACCGTCAGAGCATAAATGATGTATTGAACAAGTTGCAGAGATATTATAATATTCAGTTTGAATTAAACAAAGAATTTCCAACAGAAGATCTGATCACAGGGAAATTGTATCTTAAAGATTCAATTGAACAGGCTATGATGACATTGGAGGTTGTTGCCGGATTGCAATACCGGATCAATGGCAATAAAATTTCTATTGAGAGGAAAAACAAATAGGGTCAAGAGTACTAACGAAACGATTCAAATAATTAAAAATCAGCTAAGAAACAGAAATTGCCATAGAAAAAAAGTTTTTATTCAATATCATAAAGCCGGGAAGTCGGCAAACCTCCCAGCTTTCGATTAGGATTAAATCAGTGTTTAGTAAAAATCAAACAAATTTATGAAAAAAAGATGTAATGTGGTGTCCCTCTGCAAGATGGACATTGATGGAATTTTATTAAAAATGAAACTACTAACCTTGTTGATATTTGCTGTATTTGTGTCCGCCTCGGCCAGTGGCTATTCGCAATCGGTAAAGTTCAACCTTCATTTAAAAGATGTAACTATCATAGATGTTTTTCACAAAATCGAAGAGCAGAGTGAATTTGTGATTCTTTTCAATGAAAAAACACTTGATGTCAAACGGAAAGTCGATGTAGTTGTAAAAGACGAAACGGTTGATAAAATTCTGGATCAGATTTTTGATGGGGACAAGAATGCATATAAAATTTTTGACCACCAGATAGCAATTTCCCCGATTGAAATAAAAGATTTACCTGTCATAATCAGTTCTGGGACAATATCTGAACAGCAAAAGAAAAAATTATCCGGCACTGTCAAAGACAGCAAAGGACTTCCTTTGCCGGGTGTTACCGTGATGATCAAAGGTACCACCACCGGAATCATAACAGACAACGATGGAAAGTTTAATCTTTCTGTTCCTGAATCAGCCAAAACGATTGTATTCTCTTTTATAGGGATGAAATCTCAAGAATTCACTCTTGGAGGAAAAATGACTTTTGATGTCGTGATGGAGGAAGAGTCTGTTGCCATGGAAGATGTCGTTGTTGTTGCTTATGGTGTTCAGAAAAAGGAAACCCTCACTGGCTCAGTTTCTACCATCAAGACTGAAGCCTTGCTTCGTTCCCCCAATTCAAGTGTTGCCAATACCCTTGCCGGAGAATTAACGGGCTTATCTTCAGTGCAGACTTCGGGACAACCTGGCATGGAGGATCCTACCATTTATATCCGGGGTATAGGTTCATTGTCTGCAGGGGCATCCCAGCCACTCTTTTTAGTCGATGGGGTTGAACGCGGATTTTTTCAGATGGATCCCAATGAGATTGAGAGTGTTACTGTCCTTAAAGATGCATCTGCCACTGCAGTATTTGGTGTAAGGGGAGCTAATGGGGTTGTCCTTGTAACGACCAGGCGCGGTTTGGAAGGAAAGGCAAAGATCGCCGTGACGTCCTCATTCGGAGTACAGGCTCCTACGCAAGTACTTGGTTTAACGGACAGTTATACTTACGCAACTGTAATGAACCAAAGGGACAAAAATGATGGGAAAGCGACTTTGACATTTAATAATTATCAGCTTGAGCGTTTCAGGCTTGGCGACGAACCAATTATGTACCCAAACACCAATTGGCTAAAGTATATGATGAACGACTATTCAGTGCAGACTCAACATAATGTAAATATATCAGGAGGTACAAAAGATGTGAGGTATTTTGCTTCGGTTGGTTTCCTTTATCAAAACGGATTGATGAAACAGCAGGATGGACTCGATTATGATAGTAATTATAAATATAAGAGGTACAACTACCGCACCAACCTGGATATTGATATTACCCATACGACCACCCTTGCATTAAATATTGGCGGCATAATTGGTGATACTCAAGACCCAAATCCCATAAGTCTTTTTTGGAATAGTGCAGTCGGTTGGTCTAACCCATTCTCCGGACCTGGTATTGTTGATGGCAAGTTGATTTTATCAGATGCGGCTACTTTTCCAGGGGTATTAGTCCTGAATCCATTAACCGGTGTTTATGGAAAAGGGACAAATACAAGTCTAAACAATACAATGAATTTTGATGTTACGCTAAAACAAAAACTAGATGTAATAACCAAAGGATTGTCAGCTGAAGTCAAAGGGGCTTATAATACTTCTTATACATTTAATAAGACACGAGGCGGTTCTACGGAGACTTATTCCCCATTTTACAGATCTTCACTCTATAACCCAGGCATGCCAGTGACAGACCCTGCATTTGACAAGACTATTATATACCGTATTGCAGGTAAAGATCCCCAACTCAATTACGCTGAATCAAATTCAAAGAGTCGAAACTGGTACGTTGAAGCGAGTCTAAGGTATAACCGGAAGTTTGGAGATCACAGCCTTGGAACCCTCGTTCTTTACAACCAAAGCAAAAGGTATTATCCCTCTCAGTTTCCAGAACTGCCAACTGCTTATGTTGGGCTGGTTGGGCGACAAACTTATGACTATAAATCGAAATACCTTGCCGAATTTAATGTCGGGTACAATGGCTCCGAGAATTTCGCAAAAGGGCGCAGATATGGTTTATTTCCTGCCGGTTCGTTAGGTTATGTTCTATCCGAAGAGCGTTTTATGAAGAATCAAAAAATTATTAATTATCTCAAGATACGTGCTACAATGGGATTGGTCGGTAATGATAATGTGAGTGGGAATCGCTATCTGTATTTGCCTGATACTTATAAAGTCGATTTGCCGGGTACAATAGGTGGTAGTTATGGGGGCGGATTTGCGAATGGGACTAATTTTGGCGTTGATTCACCCACCATTTTAAAGGGTGCTCAGGAGCAAAGACTTGGAAATCCTTTTGTTACCTGGGAAACCTCATTAAAGCAAAACCTGGGGATTGATATTGCCTTTTTACAAAACCGATTGAAAATAACAGCCGATGTTTTTAGCGAACAACGCAAGGACATTTTGATTAGCAGGGGTACGATCCCCGGCATTTCTGGTCTGTCTTCGAGTATCCTTCCTGTAGTGAATATGGGTAAAGTGAATAACAAAGGATATGAAATTGAGGCGAAATGGAATCAAACATTGAAGAAAATAAGATATTGGATCACAGGCAATTTATCTTACGCTAAGAACAAAATTATCTTTCAGGACGAAGTTACGCCCAATCAACCTTATATGTGGAGAACGGGTAACTCGGTGGGCGATATCTTCGGATATGTGTCAAATGGTTTTTATAAATCGACAGATTTCGATTCAAATGGAAATGTCGTTGCCGGTTTGCCGAACCCAGGTTTGAAAGTGTATCCTGGTGATGTTAAATACAAAGATTTGAACAATGATGGATTGATTACCCCGGACGACCAAATGAAGATTGGAAATTCGAACCGGCCTAATTATACGGCAGGTTTAAACTACGGTGTCGAATATAATGGCTTTAGTTTTACAATGAACTGGACAGGTGTAACAGCACGCAATTTGCAACTTGGTGATTCTTTTTTGAAACCGTTTAATAATGAAAGTCGAGGTTTATTTATATTCCAGGCAGAGCAACTGTGGACACCCGAAACAGCCGAAACGGCAAAACTTCCACGCGTCTCAACAATTAGCACAACTAATAATTACAGATTATCTGATTTATATGTTCGCGATGGGTCTTATTTAAGGCTTAAAAATTTGACTTTGGGTTACACTTTCTCGGAACAGCCGATGCTAAAGCGAATTGGCATTACCTCTTTAGGAGTCACCCTTACAGGTTATAACCTGCTTACATTCGATAATTTTAAGCTGACTGATCCTGAGGGTTCTCCCGATACAAATATTACCTATCCGATTGTTAAGGTTTACAACTTAGGATTCAACATAACATTTTAAAACGCTGTTATCATGAAACGATTCATAAAATATTCATTAGGCATATCGCTCTTCCTTATATTGTTTTCAGGGTGTGAAGATTTAAGACTAGGGGATAATTTTCTCGAAAAGAAAACAAGTACCGATGTAACCCTGGAGCAGGTTTATTCAAGTAAAGTGTATGCAGAAGAGGCTTTGGCCCAGGTATACAGGTCACTTCCGCAAGGGCTTATTGTAAATGGGCGAATATCATGGCACATGCTTGAATCTATAACCGATTTAGATTCCAATGCGAAGGCCGGTGCAGCCTGGGATTATGGTGGAAGTGCTGATGCTTCATTAGCTGCTGGCTCAATGCCCTATTCTTTTTATGACGACTCGAATAAGCGAGGAGCTATTAGTGGAATCAGGAATGCTTATCTGTTCATCGAAAATGTGGATAAGGTGCCCGATATGACCAAAACTGAAAAAGAAATTCGCAAAGCCGAAGCTAAGGTGATTATTGCTTTCCATTGTTCCGATATGTTCCGTTTTTTCGGGGGAATGCCCTGGATAGGCCATTCGTATAAACCGGCAGATAACTTTAATACTGAACGATTAACCGCTGCAGCATATGTTGACAGTATTGCTGCTTTGTTGGATAAAGCTGCTGCTGTGCTGCCCTGGAGCGTTTCTCCGGAGGATGATGGACGTATGACCAAGGCTGCAGCGATGGCCTTGAAAATTCGCGTTTTGTTGTTTTCTGCAAGTCCCTTGTTTAATGCTGACCAGCCTTATTTGGCAGGTGAAGCAGCCGACAAAAAATATGTTTGGCATGGAAAATATGACAAAATGTACTGGCAAAAAGCTCTTGACGCAGGAATGGATTTCATTAATCAACAAAAACAAAATGGTATTTATCAATTGGTGAATACCGGTAATCCGAGAGCGGATTTTCAGGCAGCCTATTTTAACCGGGGCAATAATGAAATTTTAATATCATCGAGGTGGTACATCACCTGGTCAACAAGTATGTGGGAATTTGCCCAAATGAGATACGGTATGGCCTCTTCAACACTTAATCTTGTCGATATGTTTCCAATGGCTGATGGTTCAGATTTTAGTTGGGATAACCCTGATCATGCAGCAAATCCATTCTTCAAAAATGGGATACCTGTTCGGGATATCCGTTTATACGAAACCGTCGTCATTAACGATGATCAATATGCAGGAAGAAAAGCACAATGCTATGTTGGAGGAATTGAGTACACTGCTTATGCTAGATTCACAGGGTTTTTGTGCCGTAAATTTTTCCAGGATCAGGTAACAAATAATGGCAAGTATTATGAATTTCCATTATTACGTTTGCCCGAAGTGTATTTAAGTATTGCTGAGGCGTTAAACGAGCTGGATCGTGGCAACGAAGCTTATTCATATATTAATATGGTAAGACAAAGAGCCGGAATGCCAGGATTAAAGGCAGGGATGGATAAAGTAACACTTCGGAATGCGATCCTTCGTGAAAATGTTTTGGAATATGCCTATGAACAAGTTCGGTTTTTTGATCTGAATCGCTGGAAACGTAGCGATATATGGAAAACTACGGCTCATTTGACTGGTTTGGTGATAACGAAAGTCGGTACAGGCTTCACCTATGCGAAAATACCTACTCCAGACCCAAGGGTATCGTACGAAAATTTTAATCCCCGTCTTTATCTTCAGCCAATTCCAGTTGCTGAGATCAATAAAAAATATGGGTTGATACAAAATCCAGGTTGGTAATTTTCAATCTAATTAACAAGCGATAAAGAAAAATATGAATAAAATTATATACCTATTGTCATTTGTCTTTGTGTTGACTATAACGGCAAATGCGCAGAAAAAAATATCCGGAAAAGTAACCGACCAGGATGGCCAGCCTATCAGGGGTGCTTTGATACAGGAAGTTGGTACATCATCAAACAATACATTATCAAAAGAAGACGGAACATTTGTGATTCAAACCACAAAAGTGAATGTGATCGAGGTTGTACTTGCTGATGCAAAATGCAAACGGGTAACAGCGAATGGAAATGGTGATTTGAAAATAGTTATAGATGAATCGGATGAGATAAAAAACATGGGGAATTCCAGGGTAACTTCATCACGACAAACTCAAGCGCTTACCACTGTAACTTCCGATGAAATTATAAAAAATTCAACGGTCAGTGCCTCCGATGCCATTATGGGAATATTACCTGTGAATTTCCGGGGGCATAGTTCCCCGTTAGTTATAGTCGATGGATTCCCCCGCGACTGGTCATATCTCTCCAAGGAAGAAATTGAGTCTGTCACCGTACTGAAGGATGCGTCAGCAACTGCACTTTGGGGGGCGCGTGGTGCCAACGGAGTTATTGTTGTTAAGACCAAGAGAGGTAGTTATGATTCAAAAAAGATTAGTGTGAGCTATATTCATGGCATTGGATTACCCACAAACATTCCGCAAATGGCTGATGCTTCTTCGTATGCTAATGCAGTCAACGAGGCTCTGATCAATGACGGATTGCCTGTCCGGTATAGTCCGACCGATATTGCCAATTTTACTTCAGGTACCGGAGACCCCGATCTTTACCCAAACGTGAATTGGTTGAAAGAAGGACTTCGTGATAAGACCCAAAAGAACCAGTTGAACATGACCTTTCAGGGAGGAGGAAATCGAGTGCGTTACTTTAGTTTAATTAATTATAAAAACGATTTTGGCATTCTGAATCCGAAATATACCGAATATGATGGTCGGACATCAACTCAAATGAGAAGTTATGATCTAAATATCCGCGCGAATTTGGACATTGACGCAACAAAAACTACACGTGTAATGTTTTCTTTGTTGGGGAAGTTGTCAGAAAGTAAAGGACCTTATGCTTCGGATGCAAGTATCTTTAATAATTTAGTGGGTGTTCCTTCTGCAGCGTTTCCTATTTTTACACAGAGTGGTTCATGGGGTAGTAACAATATTTTTAAAACCAACCCTATCGCCAATATTGCCAGCACAGGTTATGACAGCAGCAACGGGCGAATGTTTCAATCGGATATCAGAGTCATCCAAGACCTTTCGATGGTTGTCAACAACCTGAGCTTTGAGGTTGCCGCTTCATACGATAATAATGCAACCTATGCTGAAAGTCAAAGTAAAACTTATGCTTATCAGGTAAATACACCTGTAGTGGATCCTGTCACAGGGGCTGTAACCAAGAATTCATTGATGCTGGGCAATGAAAGTGCATTAGCTTATAGTAGCTCTCTTTCGAGTCAGTTTATTACCTCTGGCCTGGAAGCAAAGGTTTTATACGACAGATCTTTCGGGGCCAATAACCTAATTGCCAGTGCGATTTTTCGTCAGGAAACAGATATACCTTCAGGAAGAAACTTAACCAGAAAAAGACAATACTTTGTTGGAACCGCTGGCTATGATTTCAAAGATAGGTACATGCTGGATTTAGTTATTAATCACTATGGGACCAGTCTTTTAAGTGCTGGGAATAAATTTCGGACCTATCCCGCAATTTCCGCAGGATGGGTGATCACCAAAGAATCATTCTTTACTTCCAAGTCTTTGGATCTGCTAAAACTTCGGGCCTCCTGGGGGAAATCGGGTTATGATGGCAGCCTTCAATACGAACTCGACCGACAATACTGGATTGCCGGAACCGGATATACTTTTCAGGATGGAAATGTTTCGTTTGGAGGAACAAAGGAAGGACCTCTTCCTGTAGGATATTTAACACCTGAAACCGGCGAAAAAGTGAATTTAGGCATTGATCTGAAAGCATTTAAAAGACTCACCTTCACCGGTGATGCATTTTATGAAAGACGAAGCGATATTTTAGTTAGTGCCAACAATATTATATCTTCGGCAATAGGTATTCCGGTACCCAGTATTTGTGCTGGCATAAACGATTTTAAAGGATATGAAATATCGGCCACCTGGAATGAGGATACCCGTCCTTTTAAATATTACGTACAAGGCAATTTTTCTTTAGCCAAAACAAAAATTATTGAGAACAATGAAGGATTTGTCCCTTATGATTATCTTTCAAAAAAGGGTAACGCTGTGGGGCAGTTCTATGGATTACAGGCAATTGGATATTTTAACGATTTGGTAGATATTAACAATAGTCCAAAACAGAAATTCTCAGATGTAAAACCCGGAGATATTAAATACAAAGATCAAAATAACGATGGTGTTATTGATCAGTACGATGTAATTGCATCAGGATATTCAACCACTCTTCCTGAAATTTATTATGGCATAAAAATTGGATTTGAATACAAGAATTTTGGCATTGATGCACTGTTTCAGGGGATTTCAAATTACAGTCAGGTTCTCAACACGGCCAGTGTTTATTGGCCTTTACGAAACAACACAAATATTTCAACCTGGTATCTGAACGATAATGTTCGTTGGACTGAGGCGACCAAAGCTTCTGCAAATCTTCCGAGACTAACTACTCTCGAGAATGCCAATAATTTTCAAAACAGTACGCAGTGGCTTGTTGACGGATCCTATTTTAGTCTTCGAAACCTAAATGTCTATTATAATCTTCCTCAATCTTTAACAAAAAAAGTTAGAATAGACAATTGTCAGGTTTATGCCAGGGCAAATAACCTTTTTACGACCTACCAATACGCGAAATTTGTCGTTGGTAATCCCACTGTAACTAACATTTTTCTGGGTTTGAAGTTTAATTTTTAAAATTTAATACGATGTATAGAAAATATATTACAGTCATTTGTTTGGTAATAGTAACTCTGACAAGTTGCAAATATCTTGATTTTGATGAAGTTATAGGGCAGTCAAAAACCTATTCCTATGCTTATTTTGATGAAATAGCCAAAGATGTAACCCATATCTACGGGCAGTTACAGTCGGATTTTGGAGCGATCGGAGGTGCCATGCGCGATGCGGCAACAGACAATGCCGTTTATACCTGGCAAAACAACAATGTTTACGACATCTACAATAATACCTGGAGTAAATTAAATACTGTTGATGATGTTTGGTCAACATATTTTAGCGCAATCCGTTCTTCAAATGTCTTTCTTGAAAATTTCTCCCTCAAGGATCTTGATAGATTCAAGGATAATGCAACTTATAAAACTGATTCGGCTAAAGCTGCGGTTTATCCTTACGAGGTCAGGTTTCTGCGAGCATATTTCTTTTTCGAATTATCTAAAAGATATGGAGATATCCCGCTGCTTACTAAAACCTATTCCATGGATGAAATCAATCAGGTTCAGAAATCATCCTATGATCAGGTTGTAGATTTTATTGCAAAGGAGTGTGATGCTATTGCTCCAATTTTACCGGTAACTTATCGCTCCTATTTCCTTGAAACAGGGCGGGCAACCAGAGGTGCTGCCTTGGCTCTTAAGTCGAGGGCGCTTTTATATGCCGCCAGTGCGCTGCATAATCCAACCAACGATCCTGCTAAATGGGATCGAGCAGCCAAAGCTTCATTGGATCTGATATTAAATTCCGAAACAAATGGTTGGTATAAGTTTGAGCCTGCTGTTAATTTGTTTAGCAATGGGAATACGATGCTGACAGCAAAAGAACTTATTTTTGAAAGAAGGAATGGAAACAGTAATGATTTTGAAGCAAGAAATCTCCCGATTGGCTTTGAAGGGGGTAACAGCGGAAATACCCCAACTCAAAATCTGGTGGATGCGTTCGAAATGAAAGATGGAACCCCTTTCAGTTGGAGTAATCCGGTATATGCCGCAAACCCATACTTAAACCGTGATCCACGTTTTGCCAAGACGATTGCCTATAATGGTTCGGTATTGATGACAAAAACGATTCAGACATTTGATGGGGGGCTGAATGGATATCCGACCAACGGAGCAACGCTCACAGGTTACTATTTGAAAAAGTATATCGATCAAACTGTTTCTTTGAGTGCTGTAAGTCCTATATCGAAACCACATCATTATGTATTGTTCCGTTATGCCGAAATTATGCTCAATTATGCAGAAGCATTAAATGAATGGAAGGGTCCTGATTTTAAAGATGCTACCTACACAATATCTGCACGTGAAGCTTTGAACCGTGTGCGGGCGAATGCAACCATGCCGGCGATTATTGGAGACAATACACAGAATGAATTCAGGATTCGCATCCGAAATGAACGGCGCATTGAACTCGCCTTTGAAGATCATCGTTTTTGGGACATCCGTCGTTGGAAAATTGGTGATGTGGTGAAAAAAATATACGGAATAAGAATCACCCAAAATGGCGCTATTTTAACCTATAATACACAGGAATTACTTCCTGCGCGTATCTGGGATGATAAAATGTACCTCTACCCGATTCCTCAGTCTGAGGTATATATCAATAAAAACCTGACACAAAATCCTGGATGGTAGTCACGATGATTACTGGAATTTAAAAGTTATTTATTAATAAGTGCGAAGGAGCTATGATTAACTCCTTCGCACTTTATGTTCCTGAAAATTAGTCGAATAGACTGTCTGAGCATTTTGTACTTTTAGGTAGTAGCTGCTCCAAAATAGTCTCCAATAATAAATTCCGGATAATAAATTAATTTGACGTATACATGAAAAATCTTTTTTTGACAAGTTTGGTTCTTCTAGCTGCAGTTGTTCAACTCTTTGCACAGGAAAATAATTCGGAATTATTCAGGGCTTTTCAGAACAAATCAGAGAATTCAATACTTCCCGATTTTTCGTATGCGGGATACCATTGCGGCGAAAAAGAAATACCCACCATAACAAATTATAAGATTTTCGATGTCACTGCTTTTGGAGCTATACCCAATGATACCCTATCGGATAAAGTAGCGATTCAAAAAGCTATTGATGCCGCCAATCAGAATGGTTCGGGCATCGTTTTCTTCCCCAAAGGGAGATTTTTGGTCAATGTCAAGAACGATTCACCCAACCCCATCGCATCGAGAAGCAGTAACATTATTCTCAGAGGTAGTGGCTCAGGTGTAAATGGGACTGAGCTATTTATGGGCGTTACCCTTCAACCCGAAGATCCGACGAAAATGTGGACTGTCCCCTACCTGTTTCAAATGAAAGGAACGGGAACTGACAAAAAAATCGGCGACGTGTCAGAAAGTTCTTCGATTGGAAGCCTTGCCTTAACATTAACTGCAACTGATGGATTAAAAGAAAAAGATTGGATTTCTTTAAAAATGCAAAGCAACGCACCGGAATTAATCAGGGAGGCAGTGACCGGCCGCCTTATTGATTCAACATGGACATTCCTGCTTACAAAAGGGGTAGTCATCCAAGTATTTTATCAGGTTGTATCCGTCAACAGGAACACAATACTTTTACAAGCACCCATTTCGTATCCGGTCGATCCCAAATACAAATGGGAAGTATACAAGTTTGCTCACATCGAAGAAGTTGGTATAGAGGATTTGGCATTTGTCGGAAATTGGAAATCAGCTTTTGTTCATCACCGTTCGTGGCAAGACGACAGTGGTTATTCCTTACTTCAATTCATTGGTTGCACCAACTCGTGGATGAAAAATTGCCGGTTTACCGATTGCAATGCGGGGGCAGTCACTAAAAGATGCGCGAACATGACGATATCAGATTGTATGGTAGATGGCAACCCCGGACATAATGCGATCAGTGCGCACGGATCGACCAACATTCTTTTATCCAACCTGACAGACAATGCAGGGATGTGGCACTCTTTTGGCGTAGCCGAATCGTCTATGAATACAGTCATCCGGAAGTGTAAATATCCAAAAAATACCTGTTTTGAATCTCACTCCAGTCAGCCGCGCAACACTCTGCTGGATGAAGTAGAAGGTGGATTATTGAATAATAGAGGGGGTGGCGCAAATGTCAATATGCCCAACCACCTCACAGGTTTAGTATTCTGGAATTATACACAAACCAACGAAGCCTTTCAGGAATTTGAATTCTGGCCCGTTAAACCCTGGTACTGGAGAGTTCCCAATCCGATTATTGTCGGATTTATGAGCAAAGGAACGACATTCAAAAACGATCAGCTCGGGGCTTATGAATCACCAGGAAGGATTGCCGACCCAGCATCATTGTACCAGGCACAACTTCAACTTCGTATGAATATAAAAAAACAATGAAGGGATGAGTAAAAAAATGAAAAATTTAAAGGCATTCGATAACGCTAATCAGAAAAAATAAAAGTCAAAACATATCGATATGAATTCAAAAATTGAAAATATTTTGTTTTTTCTTCTTCTGATTTTAACCTTAAATAGCAATGCCGCAACACGCTACGTTTACACCTCTAAAATTGACAGTGCCCTGGCACCAAATCAATATTTGGTTGGTTTGTTAAAGCAGAAAAGTGATTTCAGCAAAAAATACCAGTATCAAAACCAATGGAAAGAGTTGGCTGGTGAGCTGTTTCTACACCCAACAGCGGCATCGATTATTGAGGCAGTGAAAAGAAAACATCCCAATCAGTCGCACCCCCGGATTTTGGCCAATGCGTCTGATTTTGAATCGCTAAGGCTTAAAATAAAAAATAATCCAACTTATGCCGGATGGTATAAATCGGTAGAACAGGATGCGGATAAGATTTTAAATATGCCGGTTGTAAAAAAGCCCGAAAGACACACGCTATTGAGCAGAATGCTTTCATTAGGAATGGTGTATAAAATCAGTGGCGATAAAAAATATGCACAAAGGGCATGGCTGGAAATGGAAGCCTACAGTAAACTGGAGCATTGGAATCCCACCACACAATTTCTGGATATTGGATATATTTCGAAAGGAATGGCAGTGGGCTTCGATTGGCTTTATGACTATTTATCTGCCGAACAAAAAGAACTAATTACCAAAACAATTTGCGAAAAGGTTCTAAAACTGATTATGGTAGCTTACCAGAATCCTGGCACATTTGAACCATATCAGAACTCTAAAATAACCGGATTCGACAACTGGAATGCCTCCTGTAATACTGGAGCAATTATGGCTGCCTTGGCAGTTTGTGATGAAAAATTAGTAGGACAGTTAGGTGGAGAAGTAGTGAAAAATGGCGTTTATTACTGGCAAAACTATTTAAAGGAATTCGCCCCAGATGGAGCCTGCAAAGAGGGGGTTGGTTACTGGTACTGGGGCGTACAATCGATGGTTGAAGGATTGGCTACATTGGAGTCGGCTATTGGAACGGATTATGGATTGAGTAGGTCTCCAGGATTTGCATACACTCCTTATTTTTCGATATACCTGACCGGACCAACCGGTAATTTTGATTTTGGAAATGCACACCGTTCATTTCAGAATATCTCAGCTGAATTCTTTTGGTTTGGATCAAAATATGATGATTCAAAAATAGCAAACTACCGCAAAACTTTTATGGATCAAGGCTATATCAGAGGTGGGGTATATGATTTACTTTGGTACAATGAATCAATTATTGGTAAACAGAAGATGCAATTGCCCAATAATATGATATTCAGGGAAACAGAGGTTGTATCACTGCGAAGTGACTGGTCTGAAAACGCACTTTTTGTGGCACTCAAGGGTGGCTACAACATGGCCACCCATGGTCATATGAACACTGGAACTTTTGTTTTGGATGCGCTGGGTGAACGATGGGTGACCCAGTTAGGTGCCGATAATTATTCAAATCCGGGATATTGGAGAAGAGAAGTGAGAGAGGGTCAGGCCTATCAGTACTACAGGGTCAGAGCTGAAGGACAAAACACTTTATTGATTAATCCGGACCAGCTTTCTGAACAAATCCCCACTTCAATAAGTAAAATTGTAAAGTTTAGTTCACAGTCGAATCAATCTTTCGGAATCATAGATATGACCGAAGCATATCGTCATGTTGCTAAGTCAGTAAAAAGAGGGGTAATGATGAATGATGGTCGTCAGGTTATATTAAGGGACGAGATCAATTGTAATTCTCTATCTGAGGTATGGTGGTTCGCCCACACACGTGCAAAAATTGATCTGCAAGTTGACGGCAAAACTGCAATTCTATCGCTGAACGGAAAAAAGATGATGGTCAGATTACAATGTTCCGACCCCAAAGCTGCCTTCACAATCATGGATGCAGTTCCACTCCCCTCATCACCCCAATCCCCTCTAAATGCTAAAAATATTGGCGTAAAAAAATTGGCCATTCACCTTCATAATGCAATCGATGCAAATATTACTGTTATTTTTAAGGCAGAAGAAGGGGATTTGAAAAACAACAAAACCAAAAATAGTATTGACCTGAAAGATTGGAATTGAGCATCCAAAAAATGAAAATACTGAGGTGTAGAATAAAATATTCCAAATTATGAAAAGGAACGCTGTTATTTTTTTTCTAATTACTTTATCTATAATGGTTTATTCATTCGCTGAACCGAACCAAATCATTAGACGGGTAGTTCAGGAACCATACACCAAAGCAGACTCATTAAGGATACAGCAAATTGCAGAAATACTTCCTACCCTTCCGGAAGGATTTGGGGAACCTTGTTCAAACCGTGATGCATGGGAGAAAATTGCCTCCAAACCCTCTTTTAAAGAGGTTATCAGCAAGGCTGAAAAATACCTCGGAAGAACATTCCCTGATTGGAATGATTCGCTTTATCTGCAATTCTCCAAAATTGGGATTCGTCCTGCCGGGCAAAAGATGATGGGCGACCGGTCGGCTTGGTTAGCACCCCTTGTATGGGCTGAATGCATCGAAAACAAAGGGCGGTTTATCCCGGTTATTGAGATGGTAATCAGGGAACTTTCCCAACAAAAGTCATGGGTGCTGCCGGCTCATGACAGCGGGCTGACCACTTTCAACGGAACAGGAAATACAGTGGACCTGGGTGCGTCAGGTCTTGCCTTTGAGTTTGCCCAGGCATTGTATATGCTTGGTGATAAGATCAGTACCAAGACACGTGCGTTACTTGTCGCAAATTTGTACACACGCATTTTTAATCCAGTAAAACAATCGTTACTCACAGGCAAGGGACATCCAAGGCTCGCACGGGCCGACAACTGGAATTCTGTATGTCTGGCCGGAGTTTGCGGTGCAGCTCTGGCAGTTATCGAAGATCCTACCGAACGGGCCTTCTATGTCAGGATGGCCGAAAAATATGCACCAAACAGTATATCTGGTTTTTCGGATGATGGGTATTGCTCCGAAGGATTAGGATATTACAATTATGGGTTTGGAAAATATATCTATCTGCGTGAAATACTCTGGCGGGCTACAAGTGGCAAAATTGACTTATTTAAAGGTGAAAAGATGCAACGAATAGGCTCATTTTCTGCTAACCTTGAAATCATGAACGGATCATATCCCTATTTTGCCGATTGTCGCGACGAAACTACGGCATCTGACTGGGTCCTGTGGTATTGTAGTCGTAACCTTGGACTAGGGCTCGAGAAATATGACTCGCTTAGTTTTGGAACCCCTGCGGGTTTAGTTGAAGGGACGATGCTTTCTTTTCCTAATTCGGCCAGCCTTAGTCAACCTAAAATCAGCCACCCTTTTAAAAAAGGCATACGCACCTATTTTGAAATTTCAGGAATACTGATTTGCCGACCACAGCCAGGTTCAAGCTGCAACATTGGCGCAGCTTTTAAAGGGGGCAACAACGCCGAAAACCACAATCATAACGATGTTGGTTCCTACGCCATAGTAGTGGGTAACCAGCAAATCATGGGCGATGCAGGCGGCCCTTATGCTTATACCAATAAAACATTTTCAGCTGAGCGGTATACCCTATACAAATCGTTGGGATCATTTGGTCATCCTGTTCCGAGAATCAATGAGATCGAACAGGCCGAAGGAGCCACCTCTGAAGCCAAGGTTCAGCTGACCAGATTTTCTGATTCAGAAGATGTTTACAAAATTGATATCCAATCGGCATACCCCGAAAAAAGCATCAAAGAACTAACACGGACTTTCATGCTTGACAGAGCCAGGAAAGGGAAAGTTTCAGTAACCGATGAGTTCAGGTTTAACAAAAAAATGACATTCGAGACCGCTATTACAACACGCTCTTCCATCACTGTTCTCGCTAACCAGGACATTGTTTTAGAAAAAAACGGGATAAGGGCATTGGTGAAAATCAATACTTTTGGAAAACCATTCGAGCTTTCGCGGACAATTATTGAAGAAGATTCACCTGCGTATACCAGAATTGGTATCCGGCTTAAAGAAATAATTTCTGATGGCAAAATCGAAGTTGTTTATTATCCACAGGATTGATCCATTTATTCAAAATTTATAAAACTAAAACTATCAACCAATAATTTTGCGAGCATGAACAAAAAAACACAAATCATCATTAGTTTTCTTATTCTGCTGGTGGTAATTTCACTACTCCCTGTTAACGCAAAAAATCAGCCGCGATTCTCAACAGCGGGTTTTTATCAACTTGAAGGTACGGGTCGCCAGGTTTTTTCAATGAACATCGCTTGGCGGTTTACTAAATCGGATGTAGCCAATGCCGATTCGCCCAGTTTTGATGACAGTAAATGGGAGGTAGTCTCTCTTCCACATGGATTGGAATACCTCCCTCTGGAGGCCAGTGGCGGAGCCAATTACCAGGGGCCGGCCTGGTACCGCAAACACTTTACACCTGACAATGCGCTGAAAGGAAAAAAGCTTTTTCTCCATTTCGAAGCCATCATGGGAAAATGTCAGGTGTGGGTAAACGGCAAATTGGCGACGGAGCATTTCGGAGGATACCTGCCCGTTATCGCTGATGTAACGAACCTACTGAAATGGAATGAAGAGAATACAATTGCGGTGAAAGCCGACAACAGCAACGATCCGATGTATCCCCCCGGAAAGGCGCAGGAGATGCTTGACTTTACTTACTTCGGCGGTATTTACCGCGATTGCTGGCTGGTTGCACATAATCAGGTGCACATCACCGATCCGAATTTTGAAAATGAGGTGGCAGGCGGAGGAGTTTTTGTCGCCTATGAAAAGGTCTGCGAAAAGAGTGCCTTGGTGAATCTGAAAACCCATATCCGCAATGAATCGTCGAAAGATTTTGCGGCTACCGTGGTGTATGAATTGAAACAGACAGACGGGAAAGTAGTCAACAGCACCTCTGAGAAATTAAGTCTGATCAGCGGAAAGGCCTCCTATTCTGTCAGAAACCTCGAAGTAAAATCTCCCAACCTATGGAGTCCTGAATCCCCTTACCTGTATCAACTCAATGTTTATATAAGAGATAAAAAGGGGGTTGTTATCGATGGCTTTTCCAAACGGATTGGTATCCGGAGCATTGAATTCAAACAAAAAGAGGGATTATGGATCAATGGCAAACCTTATGGGAAAATAATGGGAACCAATCGACATCAGGATTTTGCCGTGTTAGGGAATGCACTCCCCAATACGCTTCAATGGCGTGATGCCAAAAAACTGCGGGATGCCGGGATGAAAGTGATCCGAACCCATTATGTGATCGACCCGGCTTTTATGGATGCCTGTGATGAACTTGGGTTGTTTGCCCTGGTAGAAACACCGGGATGGCAATTTTGGAATAAAGTCCCTGTTTTTGGAGAAAGAGTCTATTCGGATATTAGAAATATGATCCGGCAAAACCGTGACCATGCATCACTTTTCTTTTGGGAACCAATTTTAAATGAGACCTCCTATCCGAAAGATTTTGCAAAAAAGGCTGCCGATATTTGCAAACAGGAATATCCTTACCCCTATAGCGAGGCGGCTTGCGATGATGGCGCCGATGGTTCTGAATATTTCTCACTCCTTTTAAGACCAACAAAAAATCTGAATCCTGCCAAGACCTATTTCACACGAGAATGGGGAGATAATGCAGACGACTGGAATGCACAAAATTCGGATAGCCGGACTGCCAGAGGTTGGGGTGAAGTTCCGATGCTGGTACAGGCTAAGCACTATGCCGAAGGGTATGAAAGTACCTGGACTCAATCATCGCAGGTAGTCGGAGGTTGTTTTTGGCATTCGTTCGATCATCAGAGAGGTTACCACCCTGATCCTTTTTACGGGGGGATGACAGATGCTTTCCGTCAGCCAAAAATGTCCTATTATATGTTTATGTCACAACGCGATACGGTGAAACGCAATTTCATTGCTGAGTCGGGTCCTATGGTCTATATTGCGCATGAAATGACCCCTTTCTCGCCAAAGGATGTTACAGTTTATTCCAATTGTGACGAAGTACGTTTAACCGTTTTTAAAGATGGGAAACAATACACTTATAAAAAAGATAATCAACGCATTGGAATGCCATCACCAATTATCGTTTTTAATAATGTCTTTGATTATATGGACTGCAAACGATTGGCAAGAGCTAAAAAACAGGATGATTGCTATTTGCTGGCAGAAGGGCTTATTCACGGGAAAGTCGTCACTTCATATAAACGCTATCCTGCTGAAAGACCCGATCACATCCGACTGCGATTGGATGACGATGGGGTTGATTTAGTAGCCAATGGCTCTGATGTAGTTTCAGTAATTGCTGAAATTGTTGATAAAAGAGGCACAGTCAAACGTCTGAATAATAGCAGCATCAGATTTATTATTGAAGGGGAGGGCCGGATCATCGGAGATGCATCCGTCGAAGCGAATCTACGGATTATTAGCTGGGGATCAGCTCCTGTTCTGGTGCAATCAACAACTAAAGCCGGAAAAATCCGAATCACCGCTTCTATCTTACATGAAGGTGCGCAAAGGCCGATTGGTGGCGAACTGGTTTTTAACAGTATAGAAAACACCACACCAGCCATCTTCAGTCAAAAAGAGGTGGAGATGATAGGCAAACAAACCATTCTGATGATCCAGCAAAACATGAATAAATCAGATCTGGAGATGGAAAACCAAAAACTACGCAAAGAACTTAATGAATTAAAAATCAAAGAGGTTGAAAAACAGCAGACCAAGTTTGGCGTGGGAATAAATTAAATCCACTATTTATGAGAAAATGCTGATATATTATTCTCAAAGATCATGCTTTTTTGCCTTCCATTCCTGGCTAATGCTCAGTAATAGAAGGAATAAAATTTTGTTCAATCGTTCGATCATCCTTCCATGACAGCTAAACCATCCTGTTTCTGGCGGTGGTTCAATAGTCTGGTTGACCAGGAAATTAGTGTTGAACTTGTCTATATGCTAGGAAAATAATTTATACATGAAAAGAATAATTCTTGCATTTGCATCCGTTCTATTATGTGCCTCGTTAGCAAATGCCCAAAAAAATGACTGGGAAAACGAGGAGATATTTGGCATTAATAAATTGCCGGCCCGTACAACGATATGGCCATCACCAACTCTTGAAGATGCCAGACATTCGGATTACGAAAACTCCCTTTGGGTGAAATCTTTGAATGGAACATGGAGCTTTCACTGGTCCCCCGATCCCCAATCCCGTCCAGTCGATTTCTATAAACCTGAATTTTCAAGGAAAGGGTGGGCAGCCATTCAGGTCCCATCCACTATCGAGCGGCAAGGGTTTGGCATTCCATTGTATACGAACTCGACCTATCCCTTCAAAGCCAATCCGCCATTTGTGATGGACGAACCCGATCCGAAATACACTACTTTCACACAACGCAATCCGGTTGGTTCATTCTGCCGGAATTTCTTGGTTCCTGAAAACTGGAAAGGGAAACGGATTATTTTACATCTTGCCGGTGCCAGTTCAGGAACTTACGTTTATTTGAACGGACATAAAGTGGGTTATTCGCAGGATTCACGCCTGCCGGCTGAATTTGATCTGAGTGATTTTCTGATTCATGGAGAAAATTTTCTCGCTATCGAAACCTACAAATATTGTGATGGCTCCTACCTCGAAGATCAGGATTACTGGCGCTTCAGTGGTATTTTTCGCGATGTTTTTATCCGGGCAGTACCTCAAAAATCGCTTTGGGATCTCTATGCGCAACCCATTCTGAATCTTGAAAAAAAACAAGGTTGTATTGCTTTACACTATTCACCGGTCAATTTCTCCGATAAGCCAGACGAAGGTTATTCGGTGGATGTTTCAGTTACTTCCCCTTCGGGCAGTCAAACATTGGTAAATAAATCATTCCGACTGGGTCCATTTACAACAGGTTTTGGGAGTGAAGTTTCTCTACCTGAAATCGATTTGGGCAAAATTCAGTTGTGGTACGACGAGAAACCTGTTCAATATTCCGTTTTGGTTGAACTGAAACAGAATAGTAAGGTGATTGAAGCCTACAAACTGCCTGTAGCATTCCGTAAAATTGAAGTTTCCGGGAACACGCTTTTGCTCAACGGTGAAAAGTTCAAAATTCGCGGAGTGAACCGTCATGAGTTTTCTCCCAATCAGGGATGGACCATCTCAAGGGAGCAAATGATCCGGGATTTGCAGCTGATGAAACAGGCCAACATTAATTTTGTTCGTAATGCACATTATCCCAACGATCCCAGATTTTATGAATTATGTGATCAGTATGGCATAATGGTCCTGGATGAAGCGAACGTCGAATCTCATGGGATGAGTTATCATCGAAGGATTCTACCGGGCGATCAGCCGGGGTGGACGGCAGCTTGTGTCGACCGGATGAAACGGATGGTCATCCGCGACCGGCAGTTCCCTTGCGTGTTGATGTGGTCGCTTGGGAATGAGGCCGGTTATGGAAATGCATTTCTTAAGATGCGCGAAGCCACACGTGAAAATGATCCCGAATTACGGCTTATCCAATATGCCGACATGAATCTTGCAGCGGATGTGGACAGCCAGACTTATCCGACGATTGAATGGCTAAAGCAACATTTGCAGGGAAAAGCTGCCAGAAAAGGGGAACATGGAGAATCCTCCAACGAAGAACAACATGGCAAATACCCGTCAGGCAAACCTTTTCTGCTGAACGAATATTGCCATTCGATGGGGAACAGCCTGGGAAATTTCAGCGATTACTGGGATCTTATTTACCAGAACGAAATGCTGATTGGCGGATTCACCTGGGACTGGATCGATCAGGGATTATGGAAAAATCCGAAAGATCCAACCTCGGGATTCGTGTATGGGGGCGATTTTGGCGATTACCCGAACAACAATAATTTTTGCATCAACGGGCTCATAGGACCCGACCGGAAAGTGCACCCCCATTACTACGAACTGCAGAAAGTCTATCAGCCGGTTTCGTTCAGACTGATTAGCAATAATCCGCTAACAGTGGAAATTACCAACCGGTTACATACTTCCAATTTAAACGAATATGATTTTAAATATGAGCTGATTGCCGACGGTGAGAAATTGATCAGGGGACTATTGAAACCTGTTGATATCGCCTCACTCGTTACCAAAAAGCAGGTCCTTTCGGATGAAATTAAGTTGGGTCCCAAAAAAGAATATTTTCTTACTGTTCAATTGATATTGAAAAAGGATTGTAAATGGGCTAAACAAGGAGACATAGTCGCTTGGGAGCAATTTCAGATCCCTGGTCAGCAACCAACTCCGGAGAATGCTCCTGTCGCGTCAGTAAAACCATTGAAAACGGAAGAAACGAAGGACCACTTTATCATAAAGGGAGAAAACTTTACAGTCAAATTAGATCGGAGTACAGGTCTGATTTCGGAATATATAAAAGGTAGCAGGCCAGTAATTTCAGACAAGGTCAGGTTCAATTTCTGGCGGGCTCTAACCGATAATGATTTAGGCTGGAAGGTGGATAAGAAAATGCAGAAGTGGGAAAAAGAAGCTGCAAATTACCGGTTAATTCATTTTACAATGGAGCAATCCAAAGAAAATATTGTCTTACTAACAAGCAGTTACCTGTTTGGAAATACCAATTCAACAGCAAAAATTCAGCATCTGATCTATCCGGATGGAAAAATCCGGTTAAATTTTGAAATGGATATTCCGGAAACATCTCCCAATGTGCCACGCATCGGGCTTCAGTTCGAAATAGATAAAGGGCTTCAGGAAATTGCTTGGTTTGGACGCGGTCCGCATGAAAATTATTTGGACCGTAAAACATCGGCAGCCGTTGGACTTTATCATTCAACTATTAAGGAATGGATTACTCCCTACGTGCGACCACAAGAAAATGCGAACCGCACTGAAGTTCGTTGGATTAGTTTTGGTAAAGGTAACATGCAAATTCAGTTTCAGGCTGAAGGGGAAAGGACTTTCTCGGTAAGTGCCTGGCCTTACACTCAAGAAATTCTTGCTCAAACTGCTCATAATTATGAACTAAAGGAGCACCTTCGAACTGTTGTAAATATTGACTGTGCCCAGATGGGTGTTGGCGGGGATAACAGTTGGGGCCTCCCTGTGTTGGATCAATACCAGCTCAAAACAGGAAAGTACCAGTACAGTTTTTCAATTCATGTAAGATAGGAATGAAAAAAAATTAGTATAAAAATCATAATGCAAAGTAAAACAAGCAAATAGAGTGATCAATACTTATAAAAGTACTAGTTGCCCACCAAAGATTGGCATCAGCGCAGAATTAATTACTTTACGATCATAGGGTTGCGGAACCACCTATTTGAGGTAACCTTTGCCTTTATATTCAAGATAAGCTTCATAAGCTTTCCTTTGAAGAATATCTGCCACATTCTGAGAAAGCGTTTCTTTGTAAATATTACCAATTGGACTTCTGTCGCAGATGGAGGCATAAAAAACACAAGCTGTCAGGTAGGAGCCTGCGAAACTGGGGTGTGTTCCATCGCTGTCATACAGATTGATCTGACTATCATAGCTGCTGCGTACTTTTTGCCAGGCAATACCAACAGGGGCAACTTCCGCACTTCTTTCCTGACCTACTTTCAGATAGGCACTTGTCAAGGCATCCTGCATCTGATTAAAAGTAGTGATACCTCTTGAAGTCATACTAGTCTCGCTCGCCACATCTTTGCGGCCCCAGGTCAAATAGAAGATTAAACCATTAAAATCAGGCCGGGTTTCCTTGATGATTTGATCCATTTTTTTTGCCCCATCGCTAAATTCACTTAGGTTGGTGATTGGCAGGGTGCTCATTTCCTGGAGGACAATTAAATCCCATTTACGGGATTTAATAGCCAGGATTGTTTCGGGCCTGACTGAATGTTCAATTAAAGTATAACTACCTACAGCTGTTTTCTCTGTATACAGGGAATATACCGTGTCCGCACTTGCTAAATGAGCAACAATCATCTCCAAATCATTGTAGTAGGTGTAACTATTTCCAATAAACAGCACACTCTTAATGATTTTTGCTGCATGCAAATTTGAAGAGTCTGATGAATCATCCTTGCCTTTGCACTGAACAAAAACAATGGAAAACACGATTAACCAATAGATGGATGAAACTGCTTTTGAAAGAATTTTGTTCATGATAGAAGGATATGCAATTTATTGGTTTGAAGCCAGGCTAAAACTACATCCCAGGCAACAGTTTGCAGGAAGGTTGCAACTTCAGCATCGAGTGTCATAAGTTCAATTGATTCACCAAGATTGATAAATAAGACCCATCAAATATAGGGGAAAAGTGACATAGTGTAAAGATTCTGGAGAATCCCTTCTTTTTCAATCCAATATTGAGACGTTTGTTATGGCTGCTTGCAAGAAGATGAGTCGCAAATTCAATACAGCTAACCATTTGATGCAAATGATGAGCAGGCGGGGATAAGCCTTTTTGCATCTGATTATTTCCATAATTCAACGATGTTTGCATTCAAAAAATTAACAAAATCAACGATCTTTGCATACAATTAATTAACTAAATCAATGATCATTGAATTTTTTTCCATCCAGGAATGAGCTTTGATCGTTCTTCAATACAAACATAAATATCATGTATTAAAATATTTGATTATTTGTAAAATGAAGGATTGACTACTTTATCATCTAAAATTTTCAGCATTTGTCTATCAACATTTTATATTTTTACTTAAGAATAGCGGAAGTAAAAGCAAAATATATAGAATTAGTTATGAGGAATTATAGCAGAGTTTTGGGTGTTGTAATATTGTTGCTTTCAGTTGTTGGGTCATCGGCTCAACAAGCAGTGAAATCAAAAACGAGCAAGGTGAAGGTCGTTGGCTATCAGAATAACCGGGCACCCTTGATTTCGAAGCCGTTTGTTGAACTGCCGCTGGGAGCGATTTCCCCGGATGGGTGGTTGAAAGACCAGTTGATCAGACAGAAAAATGGCATGACGGGTCACCTCGATGAAGTCTATGAGAAGGTGATGGGTAAGAGAAATGGCTGGCTCGGTGGGGATGGCGACGTTTGGGAGAGAGGCCCTTACTGGATCGACGGATTGCTTCCGCTGGCCTATATTTTAAGAGATCAGGAATTGATTAACAAAGTGAAACCCTGGGTGGAATGGGCGCTCAACAGTCAACAGCCGGATGGATATTTCGGTCCGTCGGTGGATCGTGAAAATGAGCCTGGACTCCAGCGGAACAATGCTCGCGACTGGTGGCCAAAGATGGTTGTCCTGAAATTCCTGCAACAATATTATACCGCTACCGGGGATGAAAGGGTCATCAAATTGATGTTGAACTACTTTAAATATCAGTTGCAGGAATTACCAAAGATGAAGCTGGATCATTGGACCCACTGGGGCGCCGACCGGGGTGGCGATAATCTGGCCGTTGTATACTGGCTTTATAACCAGACTGGGGAGAAGTTTTTGCTCGATCTGGGTGAACTGATCCATTCCCAGACCGTCAACTGGACGGAGGCGTGCCTGACCGGAAAGTTACGCAAACCCTGGGCTTTCCACTGCGTCAATGTGGCGCAGGGAATCAAGGAGCCCGGCATCTATTACCAGCAGAATAAAGATAAAAAACAGGTGGATGCTGTGAAGGCCGGACTTGCTGATCTTCGGGAGTATCAGGGATTTCCTGATGGGTTGTATGGAGGGGACGAGATGCTTCATGGTAATAATCCAACCCAGGGATCCGAATTATGTTCAGCAGTTGAGATGATGTTTTCCATGGAATCCATTCTGCCCGTAACCGGGGAGGTTGCTTTTGCGGATCAGTTGGAAAGAGTGGCATTCAATGCTTTACCGACGCAGGCTACGGATAATTACGACAGCCGGCAGTATTTTCAGCAGACGAACCAGGTACTTCTTACCAGGAATCCCAGGAATTTCAACACTTATTATGAAACAGGTCAGGTTTTCGGGATCCTCACAGGATATCCTTGCTGCACTTCCAATATGCACCAGGGATGGCCAAAGTTTACGCAGAATTTATGGTACGCATCTGCCGATCAGGGCATTGCTGCATTGGTGTATGCGCCTTCCTCTGTTAAGGCCAAAGTCGCCAATAACAATGAAATAGAGATCATTGAGTCGACGAATTATCCGTTCGATGAATCGGTTCGATTTACCATGAAAGCAGCAAAAAAATCGACTTTTGCTTTTTACCTGAGGATACCGGCTTGGTGCAAAAAGGCTTCTGTCACCATTAATGGCAAGCCGTGGAGCGAACCGGAAGGGAATAATATTTCGAAGATCTGGCGAGAGTGGTCGGACGGTGATGTTCTGGAATTAACCTTGCCGATGGCGGTGAAGATCAGCAGATGGTATGAAAATTCTGCGACAGTTGAACGCGGACCGCTGGTTTATGCCCTGAAAATAGGGGAGGATTGGAAGAAAGTTTCGAACGTCGACAAAGTTGGAGAGTGGTACTATGAGGTTCATCCTACCACAGCCTGGAATTATGGGCTTCTGGCTTCTGCTATCAAAAATCCTGCTAAAGAATTTGAGGTGGTAAAACGGACCGTGGCGAAGGATAGCTATCCGTGGAACCCTGAAAATTCTCCTTTAGAGTTGCGGACCAAGGGTGTAGTAATTCCGTTTTGGACCTTGTATAACGGTTCGGCCGGACCCTTGCCATATAGTGAACAGTATCAACTAAAGACGGATCCGCCGGTTGATATCACACTGATACCATATGGATGCACAACCATGAGGATCACGGAGTTTCCTGTGGTGCAGTTCAAACAGAAGTGAAAGACTAGTGCTGTTAGTTTGGCCTGCTGCCGTTTGAAATGTATCGCCTACACTTCGCAAGTGCAGATGTGCAATCTGCATTAGCTGCTTACAATATCGGATTTGAAATCCGCTGATGAAGGATTGCCTGCGGATTACAAATCCGCAGGAGCGAAGGACTGATGAAGGATTGCCTGCGGATTGCAAATCCGCAGGAGCGACTTATTGCAAATCCGCAGGAGCGACTATAGCATTTTCCCTCTTCTCTCCCGATAAATTTTGAGGAACAGCGCTTCGAAATTGTGAGACGGCGCCAGTGCAGGTGAAAGAATTAGTTTCATGTCAGGGGAGATCAGGTAGAAGACTGGAAGGCTTTTAACCTGGTAATCTGCTCTGACTTTTTCTGCATCGGCTGGAGTTGTGAGCTCCCAGGGGTATTTTTTCTCCTCCCAGAGTTTGGTGGCTGTAGAAAAATTCTGGTCTAGCGAGACCGGCAACACGGTGAGAATCGGATTGAGTTTTTTATTCAAGGTTACCAGCGAATCCAGTTCTGCCCGGCATGCCTTACTGTCGCCCCGGAAGAAAGCCAGGTAGACAAATTTCCCTTTGGCAGAAAGGCTGGATGTAACGTTTTGCTGGTTGCGAAGTTGAAGTACGGGGGCCGGACTCCCTTCCTGCAATTGATCAATTTTACTGATGATCGAAGGTAAAACTTCTTTTAATGCATGGCATTCAGACTGATCCAAGGCATCTTTAATCCCCTTCAGCATCAATTTTTTAGCGAATTTTCCGGAATAATATCCGTCGTAGAAGCATTTTACTGCTACAAGTTCAGCGACCTCCTGATGAAAGCCCTTTTGCTTCAAAATAGCCACAAACCCTTTAAAATTACCCCGGAAGGCAGGAATGTAAGAGTTTTTTTGCCTGATATCCTGCGATTTTATCATCAAATAATCCGAAAACAGGGTGCTGAATAACCGCTGGTAGGCCGGATGGGATAGGGCAATATCCCGGGTGGCAAAATATTTTTGAATTATTCTGTCCTTATCGCCTTGATAGATAGCAAGTTCTAACTCAGCGTAACTGTATAGTTTCACGAGATTCAGAAAGTCCTCTTTCCCGGCAGGGAATGATTTCTCTAATCTTGAGATGATAGCCTTGGCCGTGTCGGCTGACTTCCTTTGGTAAATATCAAGCGTATGGACCGACAATTCCCTGTTATATTCTGTTAGAAAAGCCCTTACCAGGAAGTTGATCTCCGTCGGTTTCGTTTCCCTGAGGCCAAGCCAGAACAGCTGCGGCTCGAAATAGGGACTTGCTGACTCCTGCACGGTGCGGGGAGAAAAAGGTGGCAGGGAAATCTGGTAATTGGCGCCAGGCTCCACCACTAAAGTTCCTTTGAATTTCTCGAGGTCGGCATATACCTCAATGGTCTGAGTTACGGAAAAAGTGAGTTTAAACTGGCCATCCTGGCCTACCTTGGTGGTGGCTAGTTTCGTTGGCTGATGGGAAACGGGTTCCCGGTAGGTGTAAAAAGTCAACTCCTTTCCGGCATAATCAGGAGCTTGTCCCCCGATGGTCACTATCTGTCCGGACAATGAACCAAAGGAAAGGAGCCATCCAGCTGAAATGGAAATAAGGAGCAAAAATCGGCGGAGCATATTCAAAATTCGTCCGGTTCGTCGTAAAACTCATTGATTCCCAGACACGAAGGAAGAAACTGAGAGGCGTCTCCCTTGTGACGTAAAATGTCCCTGACGATGGTGGAAGAGATCGCCGTATGCTCTGGCAGCGTTAGCAGGAAGACCGTTTCGATATCCTCATACATCTTCTTGTTAATCTGCCCAATAGCCCGTTCATATTCGAAATCGGCGGCTGTTCTTAGTCCGCGAAGGATATATTGTGCGTGAACTTTTCTGCAGTAATCAACTGTAAGTCCTTCATATTTACCTACTTTGATTTTTGATTCATCCTGGAAAACGCGTTTGATCCAATCGCGGCGCTTGGCCAGCGGATAATAGGTTCGCTTGTTAGAGTTGTATCCGATCATGATGATAATCTCGTCAAACAACGGAAGCGCCCGCCTGATAATCGATTCGTGACCGACCGTAAACGGATCAAATGAACCCGGAAAAACTGCTATGCGTCTCATCTTTCAAATTTTATAACACAAATCTATAAAGAAAAGAATGAAAATGATCGATTACGCAGAATGATTCCTGAGATATCGTTATTTTTGGGGCATTGAGTCCTACGTAAGGGCAATATTATCTATTTCACCATGACAGAACGCGATATCATTGGAATTTTTGGTGCCATGAATGCAGGGAAAAGCTCCCTGATGAACCTCATCACCCAACAGGAGAGCTCCATTGTGGATGCTACTCCCGGAACAACCGCCGATACACGGATTACGCTGATGGAAATTCATGGCATCGGGCCCGTCAAATTGATGGATACTGCCGGCTTCGACGAATCGGATCTGCTGGGCGAGAAGAAACGCAAAAAAGTAACCGCGGCCATGAAGGAATGCGACCTGGTTTTGCTGGTGATCGATCCTGCATCACCCGGACTACCTACCGTGAAACTGTTTTTGGAAGAGTCGCTCGCCGGGGAAAAGCAGGTTTTACTCCTGTATAATCTCTTTTCAAAATCTGATGAGTCCAAAATTGCTTTACTGGAGGAGCAACTTCATGAGTTGAAAAAATTTCCGCACCTACGGCTGGAGGCACCAGACAACAAGCACAGGGCGGCATTGCTCGAATTTATTCTATCCAATTATATCCCCAAAAATAATCCATCGCCCTTACTTCCTTTCGTTGAGGCGGACCAGTTTTATATCCTGAACATTCCGATGGACGAGGAGACTCCTCCGGGCCGGTACCTGCGGCCACAGGCGATGGCAGAGGAATATATCACCCGTCACTGGGGCTATCCGGTCTCCTACCGGATGAACCTGGGGAAGGCACGAAATAACGATAAAAGCGAAAAAGAGCGCTGGGAAGACTTTCTCGGTAGTCTTAAAAAACGACCGAAAGCCATCATCACCGATTCTCAGGCCATGGATATCATGAAGGACTGGACACCAGAGGATATCCCGCTGACGACCTTCAGTATCATGATGATCAATTACATGAGCAGGGGAAGAGTGAGTGAATTTGCCGAAGCGGTACGTGCACTGGATACCCTGAAGGCAGGTGATGCCATTCTGATAGCCGAGGCCTGCAACCATTCGCGTATCAAAGAAGATATCGGGACGGTTCAAATTCCCAATGTCATCCGCCAGAAGTACCCGGAAGTTGCCGTCAAACATGTTTTTGGCAGAGAATGGCCCGAACCGGAAGAACTCGAAAACGTGCGGCTTGTCATACACTGCGGCGGTTGCATGATTACCCCGCAAAGGATGGCCGCCAGACTGCGTGATCTTGGTCAGCTAAACATCCCGCTTACCAACTACGGGATCTTCCTGTCATATGTTCAGGGAAAAGAAGTCCTGGAAAAAGTGCTTCAGCCCTGGAAATAGGGACTTCGCTCCAACGAACTTCGCTACAAAAGATTTCGCTCCAGCGGATTGTCAATCCGCTGGAGCAAGTTCTTTGATTATCAAATGTCTAATTCGTAACCCGTTCCAGCTTCTTCAGCATGGTAAACAGGAAGGTTGCAGACAACAGACAGCAGACGATAAATATCGACCACAGCATCCATAAATCCAATCTGCTCCAGAAATAACTTCCTACAACCAACAACTTATTACCTACGGCTGTGGCCAGCAACCATCCACCCTGCATCAAACCCTGGAAGCGGGGAGGTGCAACTTTAGAAACGAAAGAGAGTCCCATAGGAGATAAAAACAATTCAGCGATCGTAAAAATCAGGTATCCGTTGATCAGCCAGTAAGGAGTTACCCTTGAGGAATCAGGAACAGCCTGACCATTTAAGGTATGAGGAGATACCATGTTGAGAGAGGCGATAAGGATCAATAAAAATCCTAAGGCTGCTATAATCATTCCAATTCCGATCTTCTTTGGGGTTGAGGGTTCTATTCCTTTTTTGTTCATCCAGGCAAACACGCTCATGACCAGTGGAGCAATAAAGACGATAAACAACGGATTAAAGGACTGGAAGACTTCTGGAGCAATCGCATTTTCAGAACTATAACTACTCATGAAATAATAGGCTAAACCCGAACCGGCAATTACTAATCCTCCACCGATCAACCTTTCTTTGATGGTTTTGTTCTTTCCAACTAAGACAAAAAGACCAGCCAGGGCACCGAATACTGACAAAAGGGATTGAGCGCTAAAGAACAAATTAGTAAATGATCCTACCTCTTTGGCGATATAGTCACGAGCGAAGAAGGTGAGTGTTAATCCGTTTTGGTGGAAGGACATCCAGAAAAAAATCACCACAACAAATACCATGATCAACGCGATGACACGGGGTTTCTCCTCCTTGTTGGCACTCAGGATGATCCAGGTGGCAAATATTACAAAGAGACTGACAGCCGAAGCGATATGAAGATTATTTAGTCCGAAATAGATGGCCGCAAAGGTGGCGACCGCTGCCAGAAATGCAATGGCCAGGTTTTGGACACCATTTTCAATTTTGACAGATTTTGAACTGACCGATCTCTCTTTATTAGGCAGATGCTTCTGGAAAAGAACGTACACCAGTAAAGACAAGAGCATAGCTCCTGCAGCGATCCCAAAGGCATAATTGTATCCTCTGGAGAAAATATCCAAATATTGGTGTGCAAATTGCCCGAGATCTCCAACCTGGCCTGATATAGTCGCCTTCTGTGCAAGTGTTTGAAATTGAGCAGTATCTGTCATTTTACCATCAATGAAACGGTGGCACAATGCAGGGAGACTTCCATCATGCAGGAATCCATTGGATTTTAACCACCAGTTCCGAACTCCGGTAGCGGCAAACGGGGCAAAGAAAGCCCCAACGTTGATACCCATGTAGAAAACCATAAAGGCGGAATCACGCATCTTGGAATACTTCGGATCATCATATAATTGTCCGACTACAGCCTGAAGGTTTCCTTTGAACATTCCGTTTCCGAACGCAATGACAAAAAGGGAAATCACTGTCAGATTCAACGTGAGTCCGGGTATTGCCATCAGGATATATCCGGTTAGCATAATCACGATTCCTGCAAAAATGACAAGTTTGTACTTGTTAGTTGAATCGGCAACGAGGCCACCGATCAATGCGAGTGCATAAATTCCGAAGTAAAACGAGCTGTAAATACTACCCGCTACTTCTTCATTGAGACCAAATTTTGTTTGTAGGAAAAGTACCAGAATGGCCATCATGGTATAGAAACCGAAACGCTCTCCCATGTTGGCGAAAAAGGCTACGATAAGCCCTTTGGGATGTCCTTTTAGCATAAGTTTAAAGTTTGAGAATGAAATTGAATCCAAATATAAGAAAAAGAACATTGCTTACTTTTTCTTAACTTTGAATTTCACTCAGGCAATTCTATGAAAATTTTTTCGAGGGAACAGCAGGCGCAGATTGACAGGCAAACAATAATTTACGAGCCAATTGATGAGATCGATCTGATGGAACGTGCCTCAAGTGCACTAACCGGCTGGCTGATCAATCATTATTCTCCAACTACCAGGATAGCTGTTTTCGCTGGTCCTGGTAACAATGGCGGCGATGCGTTGGCTGTTGCACGGATGCTTTCCAGACAAGGATTTCCTGTTCATGTTTTTCTGCCAGTACTGGGTCGGAAACGGTCGGAGGCTTCACTGATAAACCTGGATCGTTTAATTCAGTACCCTGAAATCGTCAAGACAGAACTGAACGACAAGAGCGATTTCCCTGATTTAACCAAATATGACCTGATACTGGATGGACTCTACGGTTCAGGACTAAGCCGCCCTTTAGAAGGATTTGCTGCTGAAGTCATCGAATGGATCAACGGGTCGGCGGTAGAGGTTGTCTCCATCGATATTCCCTCCGGATTGATGTGCGATGAGAATATGCACAATGGCGGCGCGATCATCAGGGCATCCTGGACGCTTACACTCGAATCGCCCAAGCTTTCTCTATTTTTTCGGGAAAATGAACCGTATTTCGGGAAGTGGGAAATTGTTAAGTTCGGCCTCAGTGAAAGGGCCATCGAAGAGACTGAAACAAATCTACACTTCCTCGAACAGCAGGATGTCTCCCAAATAATTAAGAAAAGAAAAATATTCTCGCACAAGGGAAGCTATGGACACGGATTGCTGCTCGCCGGAAGCCGGGGAAAATATGGCGCTGCCCAGCTGTCAGCCAGGGGTGCACTCAGGGCAGGACTGGGATTACTGACGGTACATCTGCCGGAATCAGCAGGCGCTGTGCTGCAGATCGGACTTCCAGAGTCGATGTCGAGTATGGATCCTGGTAAGGATTGTATCACAGAACTTCCGGAGCTGACAAAATACACCGCCATTTCTGCCGGCCCTGGGTTAGGGACTCAGAAGGCAACGCAAGAGGTTATCAAACAATTAGTTGAAAAATCGACGGTTCCCTTAATATTGGATGCCGATGCCATCAACATCCTTGCCTTAAATCCAGCCTGGCTCAAGAAACTCCCTCCGGAAACGATCCTGACACCTCATCCGACTGAGTTTGACCGTCTTTCGGGGATTATTTCGCAAACTGAAGAAGAACGGTTGATGATTGCAGGGCAGTTTGCCTTCAGTTATGGGGTTGTTCTGGTATTGAAAGGTGCCTTTACACGAATATTTTTGCCTGATGGTAGGGTGTTTTTCAACAGTACCGGAAATCCGGGAATGGCGACCGCCGGAAGTGGCGATGTGCTGACAGGCATCCTGCTTGGTTTGATCTGTCAGGGATACACGCCTGCTGAAGCGGCCAGACTTGGAGTCTTTTTACACGGACGGTCAGCGGACATCAGGGTGAGTTATTCCTCAGAAGAATCCTTAATTGCAAGTGAGATCGCTGATTATTTGGGAGATGCGTTTGCCTCATTAAAATAGCTGCAGGTTTTGATAAGCCAAAAAAAACAGTCAAATTTGAGGAGTATTAATATTCAAGTAATTCACAAAATCGACAATATGAGATTCCTGGTAAGTTTATTGCTCCTGGTAAGTCTTGTGGGTGCAGACCTGAAACTGTCTGCCAAGGACGAGAAGAAGAAGCCAGCCGGCGAACAGGCGGCTGTCACGGGTGGTGTGGTTTATGCGCTGCCAAGAACAGGAATACGTATCCTGGTAGAGGTGGAACAGGTAAAATTGTTTCGTGGCCCTTATTTTGCCTATGCGCAGAAATATTTAGGCATCAACGATGCGGCCAAGACTGATGAGGAGAACTGGACCATCACCGGATTGAAAATGGAAACCTTTGGTGAACCCGACCCAAACGCTGTTTACAAGGCCACGGGAAATATTTCCACTCTTTTGAGTCTTTCAGATGACGGCGTGTTGCTGGGCATCAATAGTTCAGTGAAACAGTCAGTAAATAAGATTGTTACAAATTTTTATCCTCCGAAACTGCTTGTGGCAGAGGATATCTGGGCGGATGTTTCCATGCACTCTTTTGTGGTCGGAAAGGATAGCACCAAACGTGCGGGCACGAATTTTAAATCTTTCGAGGAGAAGGCTGCCGAGGCTGCCAATGACATCCTGAAACTCAGAAAAAAGAAGGCAATGACCCTGGCCTCGAAATCCGATAAATTACCACCTGATGGTGCTGCCTACCAGGTAATGACAGTCGAACTGGACAAGATCCTGGATGATTATGTGGCTCTTTTTTCTGGAAAGAGGATTAAGAAAACGTACCAGTTAACCTTCGATGTGGTGCCGGATGGCAAGGCGAACAAGGGACTCGTTGCATTTAGATTTTCTCCCACAGCAGGCGTATTGCCTGAGAATAACGTATCCGGAAAACCGATTATGCTGGAAATTGAACCCAATAATGAGTTGAAACAAAAAATCGATGCAAGCGGAACCAATGAAGCATCTACCAAAGGCATTTATTACCGAATTCCGGTGGTTGCACAGGCCAGATTATTGAGCGGCGCAGATATTTTGGCCCAGGCCAGGTTCCCAATTGCTCAGTTTGGGGTGATTACTTCTTTGCCTGACGGATTACTTTCAGGTGATTATTCTGTTGAATATCATCCTGTTACTGGAGCGATAAAGATCATTGGCACAAATTAATAACATTCAGAACGGGCTGATAAGGTGATTTTTTTCTGCAATTTTATCTGCCGTTTTTATTTATATTGCGAAGCTAAATCAACATTACAAATTTTTTAATTTAAACTTTATGACTGGAGCGAAAGCGAAGACTTTGCGTGATAATACAGCAATGCGTTGGTTCGTACTTATTTTAATATCAGGGTTAACCTTCTCTACTTACTGGTTCCAGGATTTCATGTCCGGACTGAAAGGAATAATGGAATCGGAGATGGGTTTTTCGAGCGAGGAGTTTGGCCGTATTATCGGGCTTACCACCATCGCAAATATGTTTGGGATGATTCTCGTCGGAGGTTTCATTCTTGATAAATGGGGCATCCGCCTGACGGGCTATGTCTTCGGAATACTTGCTACCATTGGCGCATCGACTACAGCGCTGGCTGCTTCCGGTTTTTTTGGCCACGAAAAGGCGACCATTCTTACTATGATGATCATCGGGAGGATCATGTTCGGATCTGGGCTGGAAATACTCTGTGTGTTGGCTACCCGAACGATTGTGAAATGGTTTAAAGGGTATGAAATGGCGCTCGCCATGGCTATCAATATAGGATTTGGCAGGCTGGGGACTGCCCTTGGAATGGCTTCGTCACTGGATATCGGTGGTGGTCATTTTTCTCCAGCTGTGACTTTTGCTGCGACACTGATCGCCTTGTCATTCCTGATGTTCCTGATCTATTCCTTCTTCGATGCCCGAATCGACAACCAGGTTAAGGGTGGAATCCTACCGGGGACTGCCGTACCCGAAGAGGAGTTCCATCTTTCTGATTTTGTTAAATTGATTACGGATAAGTCATTTATCTATATCACTTTACTGTGTGTGACTTTCTACGCTGCAGTATTCCCATTTATTCAGTATGCACCCGATATGCTGATCAATAAATTTGGATTTACTGCTAAATTGCCTCCTGAAGGATCAGTCATGATATTTGGAAGTGAGGCTCTGGGTATAGCTGCTGTTTATATTGTTTTGTTTGTTTTTGCACTTTCTTTCTCCATCGTACCATCCAGAATTGCCAATATTAACTATCGACGAATTTTTACCTATTCGCTGGTTACCGTTTTCGGAATCATAGTGTTTAACTTCTGGGGCATTCTTCAAATCTGGTTGCACAATGGATCCAAGACGGCTTCCTTGATTCCGCTTGGCACAATCGTCTTTACGCCAATTTTTGGAAACATTGTGGATCGTAAAGGAAAGGCTGCTTCACTGATGATGCTCGGTTCCTGTCTGCTGATTTTTGCCCATCTCTCTTTATCCTTATCCAACAGTGTGACATTGGGTTATATGGCACTGGTCAGTCTGGGTATTGCCTTCGCCCTTGTGCCTGCTGCCATGTGGCCTTCCGTGGCGAAGATTGTCCCTGAGAATCGTCTGGGTACTGCCTATGCCACTATGTTTACAGTTCAGAACTGGGGACTGGGTTTCTTCTTTTGGGGCATCGGAGCCGTGCTGGATTTAGTTAACCATGATAACTTGGCTGCCATCAGGGAAGGAAAGATGACTTATAATTATACCATCCCGATTATGATGCTGGTCGTTTGCGGAATTATTTCAATTTTTCTTGCTTCAATGCTTAAAAAGGCCGACGCCAAGCAGGCTTATGGTCTTGAATTACCTTCGGGTGCCAAAAAATAAATTCTTAAATTGTATCTATTATGTCTAAAGAAATAATCAATCTTGAACCAAAATCCCTCTGGGAAAATTTCTATTCCCTGACGCAGATTCCTCGTCCATCCAAACATGAGGAGAAGATTCAGCAATTCATGGTGGCCTTCGGGAAATCCCTTGGTTTGGAAACCGAGAAGGATGAAGTTGGGAATGTCATGATTCGTAAACCTGCCACACCTGGCATGGAGAATCGCAAGGGTATTGTGATGCAGGGTCATCTCGATATGGTTCCACAGAAAAACAGTGATACCAAACACGATTTTGAGAATGATCCGATTGATGCATGGATCGATGGAGAATGGGTAAAAGCAAGGGGAACGACCCTGGGTGCAGATAATGGCATGGGTGTAGCAGCTGCCATGGCCGTTTTGGCGGCAAAGGATCTGGTTCACGGTCCGGTAGAAGCGCTCTTTACCTGTGACGAAGAGACCGGCATGACTGGAGCATTCGGTCTTAAACCTGGTTGGTTGAAGGGGGATATCTTGCTTAATATGGATTCTGAAGATGAGGGAGAACTCTATGTTGGTTGTGCCGGTGGAATGAATGCCAACATCGAATTTGAATATGATGAAATGATCGTTCCCAAAGGATACTCTTCTTATAAATTGATTGTTAAGGGATTAAAGGGAGGTCACTCCGGTCTGGATATTAATATGGGAAGGGGCAATGCCAATAAACTTCTGGTTCGTTTTCTGAAACATGCCACCCAGGAAATGGATGTTCGGCTTGCTGAGATCAATGGAGGAGGAATGCGCAATGCTATTCCACGGGAAGCATATGCAGTTGTTGTCGTACCTGTTGAATCAGTAACAGAATTTGCTGAGGCAGTTTCAAGGTATGAAAAGGTATATAAGGCTGAGCTTAGTGTTACTGAACCCAATATGAGTTTTACAGCCGAAGAAACCGCCAAGCCAAAGTCTTTGATTGACGAGCGGGTGCAGGATGATCTGATCGATTCAGTCTATGCCTGTCCAAACGGAACTATCCGCGTGAGCGACAGCATGCCCGGACTGGTGGAAACTTCTACCAACCTGGCTACCGTGAAGTCCGAAAACGGTGTAATTACTGTCAAATGCCTACTTCGTAGTTCGGTTGATTCTGCCAAGGAAGATCTTTGTGAGATGGTCGAAAGTGTTTTCTCACTGGCAGGAGGAATGGTAAACTTTGATGGGGGATATCCTGGTTGGAAACCCAATATGGATTCTGCCATTCTTAAGCAAATGAGTAAGATTTACGAAAATAAATTCGGCAGGGTTCCGGAAATTAAGGCGATTCACGCCGGACTGGAATGCGGTATCCTGGGGGCTAATTACCCGCACTGGGACATGATTTCTTTTGGTCCAACAATGCGGTTTCCTCATTCACCGGATGAGAAAGTAAACATTGCCACCGTTCAGAAATTCTGGGACTTTCTGGTTGAAACGCTTAAAAATGCGCCGTTAAAATAAATCATTGTCCTTAAAATATTTGAATCCCGGTTTTGTCCCAGACAGAACCGGGATTTTTTTCAGTTATAAAGATTAAATTTGAAAAAAAGATCACTCAATGGTCAAGCGATTGCTATTTATTTTTATGCTCGGATTAATCATGCCTGTCATGGTATCAGCCGAGATAAAAAAAATCGGAACGCCTTTTATC
The DNA here is from genome assembly GCA_037137375.1 of Prolixibacteraceae bacterium. Classification (GTDB taxonomy): domain Bacteria; phylum Bacteroidota; class Bacteroidia; order Bacteroidales; family Prolixibacteraceae; genus CAINVV01. The sequence continues at coordinate 62,351 of JBAXKJ010000006.1, read as the reverse complement.
CGGAATTTTCCAAAGAGGGAATATAAAGCCGGTACACAAAACTGGCAAGTTGTACAGGACAAGCGAGGTTTTATCTATTATGCTAATAATGAGGGTCTGCTGGTGTATGACGGCAACCAATGGCAGCTTTACAAGATGCCCAATTCATCCATTGTACGGGCCTTGTTCGTCAACAAAAATGGGGAGATATATGTAGGCGCTTACAACGAGTTAGGCAAGATGGTCAGCCTTCCAAATGGTAAGATGGTGTACAAATCCCTGAAAAAATTTATTCCTGCTGACCATCAGAACTTTGATGATATCTGGAGTGTTTTCTCCTTCGAGAACAAGATTATTTTTCAATCCTACAATTGTGCTTTTATTTGCTCGAACGACTCGAATATCTCTGTTTTAAAGGCGCCTGTACGGTTTCATCACGCGTTCAAAGTCAACGACAGGGTCTTTTTCAATGATTTAAATGCGGGATTGTTTGAATATGATGGTAAGCGACTGACTGAAGTACCTGGAACCTTGCGTTTGAAAGGGATGCAGATTTGGGCGATGTTACCTCTGTTTAAATCCAATGATTTGCTGATTGCAACGCTCAATGACGGCATATTTATCTATAACGGCAAGACCATGGAGCCATGGGGAGGAACGATAAATGATTTCTTAAAGAAGAATCAGATATTTTGTGCCACTACTATCCAGGATAAATACTACGTTGTTGGAACGATACAGAATGGTGTCGTGGTCATAGACAGGGCTGGTAATATTATTCAGCATTTTTACAAGAATAACGGATTGCAGAATAATACGATCCTAAGTGTTTTTGCTGACAGATCGGATAATTTATGGTTGGGTCTGGACAACGGAATCGACTATGTAAACATTAATTCATCTATTACTTTTTTGCAGAATACGGATGGTATTGGTGCGGGTTATGTAGCCATCGTCAACAAGGGAAAGCTCTATCTGGGCACTAATCAGGGCTTGTTCGTTACTGACTGGAAAGGAGAGGGAGAGATAAATAATTTAAGGTTGATTCCGGGTACGGTCGGGCAGGTTTGGTCCCTGGCGGTCTTTGATGGCGAACTCCTGTGTGGCCACAACAATGGAACTTTTCTCATTGAGGGTGAGATAGCGAAAAATATTGATAATACACCAGGAGGATGGAAATACATGCAGCTAAAACGACATCCCGGGTACCTTATTGCCGGAACCTATTCAGGACTGATCTTATTTAAGAAGGAGGGGAGTCACTGGCATTTTTCTAAGCGAATAAGGGGATTCAATGAATCATTCAGGATCTTTGAAGAAGATGAGAATGGTGATGTTTGGATGAGCCATGGATTCAAGGGAATCTATAAAGTCAGCTTGAATAATGCACTGGATTCTGTTATTTCATCCCGTTTCTATAGTTTAGCAGACGGATTGCCTACCAATTATAACTTGAATGTTTATAAAATAAAGGGCAAGATCGTATTTACTTCCAAGCAAGGGATTTATGAATACAATGCCTTGAAAGACAGGTTTGAAAATTCTATCTTTTTCAATAAACTGTTGAGTCCTGTGATAGATATTTCCTATTTAAAAGAAGACAGGAAAGGCAATATCTGGTACATTGCCTGGATGAATTCTGTCAACAGGGCCGGACTCCTTAAATTGAAGGAGGACTTTAGCTACCAACATATTTTATCTCCATTCGCTATTCTTGCCGGTAAATTCATCAGTGGATTTGAATCCGTCTACGAATATGCTGAAGATCATTATCTAATTGGAACAGAGGATGGTTTCGCCCATTATAATCCTTCCGCCGAAAACGTTCAGAATCCGGAGTTTTCCACCTATATTACGAAGGCAATTGCCTTGCACCAGGATAGTATTTTTTATTTTGGAAACAATTACACCAGGCAAAATAGGAATCTGAAAAGTGCTTACAGGTTTCCTTACAAGAGAAATGCTTTCAGGTTTATTTATTCTTCTCCTACCTACGACAATACCGGATACATAGAATACAGCTACAAATTATTTGGCTTTTCAGAAAATTGGTCCACGTGGAGTAGTTCATTTTCCAATGAGTACACGAATCTACCTGAGGGGGATTTCGTTTTTGTGGTCAAGGCTAGAAATCAACTGGGGGTGCCGAGCCTCGAAGATCAAATCGAATTTACCGTTCTCCCTCCCTGGTACCGGACGATATTTGCCTATAGCATCTATCTCATTCTGGCTATCTGTTTAACTCTGGCGACCATCTGGTTGATTTACCTTAGAATTGAGGTTTCAAAGAGGAAAGAACGCCTGAAACACTTGCAGACCTATCGTCGCAAAGAGCAGGAATATATGAGAAATGCCCTGATCGATGAGAAGAAGATCATCAATCTGAAAAATGAGAAGTTAAGGTCTGAGATGATTCACCGGGATAAGGAATTAGCGAACCAAACAATGGATCTGATCCGGAAAAACAAATTTTTATCGAACATAAAGGACGAGCTTTTAAAATTGAAGCGACCAGGAAATGATTCTTTTTTCAATGATAAAATATCCTCACTCATAGTAAAAATAGACAGGGATATTGACCATAATAAACAATGGGAAGTATTTGAATCTGCGTTCGATGAAGTTCATGAGGATTTCTTAAACCGGATTAAAGCCTCTTATCCTAACCTGACTCCAAAGGAACTCCGGTTATGTGCCTATCTCAGGCTGAACATTTCTTCCAAGGAGATCGCTCCTCTGATGAATATCTCCGTGAGGGGTGTCGAAATCTGTAGATACAGGGTTCGGAAGAAACTGGAAATTGATCGGGATACCAACATGACCAGTTTTATCATCAATTTTTAGGTTTGATGAAATACATTGGCTTAACATTGGAAATGTTGATGTATTAATTAGTTTCAATAATTGCATATTAAATAGCTGAAATATAGATTTCTATATATATTATTGATGTAATAGTGATGTATAAGTAATTTCTTAATGTTGTATTTTTGATGTAGTGAATAATTGTTCTGTGTTATTAATAAGTGTTAAAATTGCAGCCAATTAGGATCGCCGGAGATTTGTCTTCGGGTCGGAATAGGTTAATTTATTTCTAACATTTATTAAAATTTATGAAACAAACGATTTTTGCTCTTTTGTTTTTCTTAAGCTCTCTAGCAGTTTATGCACAGGAGCTTAACGTAAAGGGTGTTGTCACGTCGGCAGACGATGGACAGCCAATTCCCGGAGCGACGGTTGTCGTAAAAGGAAAAACAACTGGAATTACTACAAATCTTGACGGGGCTTATTCGTTGAAAGTTCCTGGTAATTCTACACTTATATTTTCATTTGTTGGACTTAAAACGCAGGAAGTACCTGTTAACAACCGAACGACTATCAATGTCGCTTTGGCTTCCTCCACGGAGGCTATTGAGGAAGTTGTTGTTGTTGGTTATGGAACGCAAAAGAAAAGTGTCGTAACGGGTGCAATCTCCAGCGTTAAATCCAAGGATCTTGAGAAAGTATCACCGGGGCGTGTCGAACAGGCTTTGCAAGGTCGTGTTTCCGGTGTTACCGTTGCGGCTAATTCTGGTCAGCCAGGATCGAGTGCGACTATCCGGGTGCGTGGTGTGACAACCTTTGGTGATGGCGGAAACAATCCTCTGTGGGTTGTGGACGGCGTTGTGGTTGATGCAGGCGGTATAGGTTATCTTAATCAATCAGATATTGAATCAATAGAAGTACTAAAAGATGCTGCATCGGCTGCAATTTATGGCACACGTGCTGCTACCGGCGTTATCCTGGTTACTACAAAAAAGGGTTCGGTTGGAAAACTCAGTGTTAGTTACAATGGTTTTTATGGCGTATCCGGACCGGCAAAAATTCTTAATTTACTTAATGCCACACAATATGGTGCATTACTAAATGAAAGATCTGTTGCAGGTGGTGGTAACGTAGTCTTCCCAAACATTGGTACTTTAGGTTTGGGAACAGACTGGCAAAAGGCCATTTTCAACAACAGCGCCAGCAGGTATTCTCATGAACTTAGCATGAGCGGGGGTAATGAGAAGTCAACTTTCTATTTTTCAATTGGACTTCAGGATCAGCAAGGTATTGTAGCTTCTGATATTTCAAATTTCAATCAGAAGAATTTGAGGCTTAATTCAACCCATAAGATTTCTAAGATTTTCACATTCGGTGAGACGATCGGTTATACGCATCAAAAACAATTAGGACTTGGAAACACCAACAGTGAGTTTGGAGGACCATTGAGTTCTGCAATAAACCTTGATCCTATCACACCTTTGGTTGTTACAAATCCTGCAGATGCCAACGTGGCACCTTACAGCGTCAATCCTGTGATCAGGGATGCCAGTGGGAATCCTTACGGAATTTCTGCCATCGTTGGACAGGAAATGACCAATCCGCTGGCGTATATTCAAACCAGGCTCGGACAGTACGGATGGTCAGACAATTTTGTTGGCAATGCTTACTTGTCCGCTCAAATTACCAAAGATCTGATGGTTAAAACTTCGGTCGGTGCCAAACTGGCTTACTGGGGAGATCAGGGCTTTAATCCTGTAAATTATTTAAGTGCTACTAACCAGGTATTAAGAAATAGTATTTATAGAGACAGTTATAATGTATTCAATTATAACGTTGAAAATACAATCAACTATTCTAAGGTAATTGGTGATCATAATATTAGTGTATTGTTAGGTCAGGCTGTTTATGTGGACAATAACGGCGGCGGCCAGGGCACAACATTGTATAATCTTCCTGTCTCCAGTTATGCTGACGCTTCCTTTAACTTTAATATTCCTGCCGCTACGGATAAAACCGGCTGGGCTTCTGAAAATACTTTGCATAAACTGACATCACTTTTTGCCCGTGTAAACTATAATTACAAAGAGAAATACCTGTTTACCGGCATCTATCGCCGGGATGGTTCTTCCAGATTTGGTACCAACAATAAATATGGTGTTTTCCCTTCATTCTCATTGGGTTGGGTAGTTTCAAAAGAAGATTTCTGGCCAGCCAATGATGTTGTAAACACATTGAAAATCAGAGGGGGCTACGGAGTCGTTGGGAATGATGCCATCCGTGATTTTGGATACCTGGCAACTGTTGGTGGAGGATTCAACTATACAGTCGGAAATTCAGGTTCGATTACAACAGGTTATGCACCCGCGTCACTTGACAATCCTGACTTACGCTGGGAACAAACGGCTCAGTCTAATTTCGGTTTCGAGGCAAGACTCTTCAAATCATTGAATCTGACCGTAGATTACTATAACAAGAAGACCTCAGGAATCTTAAGGCCTATCACCATCCCTGGATATGTGGGAGTTTCATCTTCTCCGGTAGGAAATATTGCCGATATGGAAAACAAGGGACTGGAAGTTGAATTAAGCTACAGTAAGAAAATTGGACAGATGAATTTCTCTGCCAACGGAAACGTGGCCTACCTTAAGAACACAGTGACTTATGTTGCTGCTGACGCTAACTATATCACGGGAGACGCATCGTTTCAGTCCATGGGTGCGGTAACAAGAACCCAGCAGGGACAGTCTTACAACTCATTCTACGGTTACAAGACAGCAGGTATCTTCCAGAATGCTGCGGAGATTGCTGCTTATACCAATGCTGCAGGGAAACCGATTCAACCCAGCGCTCTTCCTGGTGACTTCAAATGGGTGGATACCAATGGTGATGGTACCATTACTGATTTGGACAAGACCTTCCTTGGTAATAACATTCCCAAATATACCTTTGGTCTGACACTAAGTATGGATTACAAAAACTTCGACCTGATGGCATTCGCTTCAGGCGCTGCAGGCAGCAAAATCTTCCAGGGATTGCGCCGTCTGGATATCAGCAATTCCAACTGGCAAACTGTTGCATTGAGCCGTTGGACGGGTGAAGGAACCTCAACAACCTATCCACGTCTGACAAGTAATGATACCAATGGTAACTTTGGAAATATGTCGGATTTCTACCTGGAAAATGGTGACTATGTCCGCCTGAAAGTGGTTCAGCTAGGATATTCATTACCTTCCGGTCTGGTTAAAAAGATCAGCGCGAATAAACTTCGCGTTTATGTATCTGCAGAAAATTTATTGACTCTGACTAAATACACAGGTTACGATCCCGAAATCGGTGGCAGTGTTTTTGGTATTGATAAGGGAGTCTATCCACAGGCACGTACGTTCATGCTTGGCGTTCAATTACAATTTTAACAATATACAGATATGAAAGAAAAAGTAGTTAAATACTTATTCATAGCGGCATCCCTTATGATTTTACTGGGATCCTGCGATAAGGCATTCTTGGATGTTCAACCGAAAGGCCAGTTTCTATCGGCCAACTATTACGCAGACAAGGATCAGGCATTTGCTGCATTGGTCGGTGTCTATGATGTCCTGAGAAAGAACTCAGGAGGTTTCGAAAATATGATTACCATGATGAACGCAGGTTCTGACGATAATTATGCCGGAGGCGGTGGTGCCACTGATGGTGCTGGTATTCAGGGTTTTTCAAACTATACGCTGGATGCGGTTATTATGCCTGGAAGCTTTTGGAGCGATCATTACCAGGGAATTTTCAGGGCTAATACTTTGCTGTCCAAATTGACGGGTGTAAACATGGACGCTGCCCTTAAAACCAGATTTGTGGCCGAGACCAAAGCATTGCGTGCCTTGTATTATTTCAATCTGGTTAGAATGTTCAAAAATGTTCCGCTGTTGCTGGATCCTCTGACCGCAACAAATATGTACGAAGTGGTTCAGGCTACTCCTGCTACTGTTTACACCCAGATTGAGAAGGATCTGACCGAAGCAATTGCCGACCTTCCAAATACTGTTCCTGCTGCTACTGAAGCCGGTCGTCTTACAAAAGGTTCAGCCCAGGCACTACTTGGGAAAGTATATCTTTTTGAGAATAAGGGATCACAGGCTGCTGCAATGTTAGCCCTTGTAAATGGTACCCCGGGTGGAACCAGTCAGTATGGTTATAGACTTCTGTCCAGTTACAGCGACCTTTGGAATACAAGCAATAAATTTAATACGGAGTCCATCATCGAAGCATCTCACAGTGGTACAGGTAGTTCCGGTTGGGGCAACTGGGGGAGCAGCAGTGATGAGGGCAATTCAGTTTGTGTTATGGTAGGTCCAAGAAGTTATTCAAGACCTGCAGGCTCCAATGCACCCGATGTTCCTTCAGGATGGAGTTTCAATGTTTTCACACAGGAATTTTATGATGCCATGAAAACGGATCCAAGATTCGGTGCAACAGTTTTCGACATGAAAGCCTACAAGGTTGCGGGGAAAGCCGATTATATTGGTGGTTACATGGATACAGGCTACTTTCTGAATAAATTTTTACCAAGGACTTCAGATATTTCTACCGGTCCTGGCGATCAGGTTCTGAACTACAAACAAGATACCTATATCATCCGTCTGGCTGATACTTATCTGATGGAAGCTGAAGCGTTGGGGGCTACGGGAGCCAGGGCTCAGGCATTATTCGATGCCGTCAGGATCAGGGTCGGATTACCATCAGTTCCGGTTTCATTAGCTGCCATCAAGGCGGAAAGAAGACTCGAACTGGCAGGTGAAGGACACCGTTTCTTCGATTTGGTTAGATGGGGTGATGCTTTAGCCAAACTAGGAGGCAGAGGCTTCAAAACCGGCAAAAGTGAGATTTTTCCAATTCCTTACCGGGAATTACAGGGAACAAAATTGGTTCAGAATCCTGGTTATAATTAATTAAAAAGATACGAACATGAAGAAAATAACATTCATTTACAGCTTTGCTTTTCTACTTCTTGTTACAGCTGTGAGTTGTTCTATAAAAGATGGAATTGATCAGGACACATCCTTTTTATCAACTGTTAAATCTGGAAATGTTGCTAAGATATTCGACATCAGTACAGATAACTCAGGAAAAGTAAAGATTACCCCTACGGGTGAAGGTGTCTCCACTTTCCTGGTGAACTTCGGTCATGGTACCGGAGCCGCTGCCTCCGCAACAGTGATGACGGGTGGGAATACTACCCATGTATATCCTGAAGGAAGCTACTCTGTTTCTATTGTTTCAGTTGATATCGCAGGGAATCAAACTACCGCCACTTATCCGTTGGTTGTCACTTACCGGGCGCCGGAGAATGTGGCCATAACGACTACTCAATCGGTTCACAACATTCAGGTTAGTGCAAAGGCCGACTATGCGGCTTCCTACCTTGTTTATTTTGGCGATGTAACCGGTGAGACAGGAACCGCACTAGCCGCAGGAGCCACGGCTTCGCATGTGTATGCAACCTCAGGTAATTACACTGTAAAGGTTACGGCATTGAGTGGTGGCGCTGCAAAGACAGACAAAACTGTTCCTGTGGTGGTGACCGATCCTTTTGGATTACCTATTGATTTTGACAATGCTTTCATATCCTATTTCTTCGGAACTTTCGGAGGTGGACAAGGATTCGCAACCGTGGCCAACCCAAGTGCAACGGGTTTGAACACCAGTGCTAAAGTTGGGAAATTTACCAGAGGCTTTGAAGCCTGGAGTGGTACCTATAGTCCGCTTGATGTACCGATCGATTTTGCAGTCGGAAAGAAAATTAAGGTCTATGTTTACAATCCTGATCCTGCACTTGTTGGCAAGTCTTTGAATGTTGAGCTGGAAGCCGCAGTCGGTGGTAGCCCCGCCAATGGAGTAGGCGTTTTAAAAGTGCCTGTCACAAAATCGGGTGTATGGGAAGAATTGGTATTCGATTTTAGCACGAATAAGTCCATTCCTGCAACTGCAAAATTCGCACAACTTGTATTGCGCTTCAATGATTCTGTTGATGGGGCAGGTGCAGTTATTTATGTGGACAATTTCAGATTAACAAATTAATTTTAATAAATATGAAAAGAATATTCAAATACCTTTTTGGCGTATTAGCGGTATTTTTCATCAGCAACAGTTGTACGAACACCACCTATTCATTGGGCGATCTGACTGCACCATCTGGGTTGGCGATCACTGCTGAAATTGTCGGTGCAACGACTGCAAAACCTACCGGGGATGGTTCGGGAGACGTAAAAATTACCATTACGGCTAAGGACGCACTCTCCTATAAAGTGGATTACGATGCCAACACTTCGCTTGACCTGGTCTACTTGCCAACAGGAACCGTTACCAAGAAGTACACCAATCTGGGTGTAAATACCTATAGGATTACTGCTGTTGCTTATGGCAAGGGCGGTACATCTTCCACTATTACTAAGGACGTAACTGTCAGAAGTGATTTTACGGTTGATCCGGCGATTGCTGCAAATCTTACCAACGGTACTTCCAAAACCTGGGTCGTGGATAAGAGTGTAGCCGGACATTTCGGTGTCGGACCATGGTCCAATTCCTCAACAGGACCTGAATGGTGGGCTGCAGCTGTCAATGAAAAAGTTTCTTGCTGTAATTGTTTCTATACTGCAACTTTTACTTTTACTAAAGTCGCCGCAGATGGAACTTATACGCTTAAAGTTACAAGTCCTGACGGAGCATTTACGAAAACCGGTGGTTTAGCTTCCATTCCGGGAATCCCGGGATCGGGTGATGAAGGTTGTTACAGCTATGGCGGAGGTACTACAGCTTTCTCTTTCGCTCCTTCAAGTACTGGAATACCTGCTTCGGCGCCGTCCACTAAAACTGCCATGCTGCTCGCCGGGAATACCACTTTTATCGGATACGGCGCTCTTCAGAGAGAATATGAGATCCTTGTCATAACTCCTACTTACATGTACCTTAGGGTTCAGGGTACTGAGACAGGAAATGCCTGGTATATCAAGTTGAAAGCAATTTAATTGTATATTTTCAGCTTAAAATTATAATAGAAATGGAGGAGGCAGAACTCCTCCATTTCTATTCTTTCAAAAAATATTCAGACCTATGTACCTTAGAAATGCACACTTTATCTGTCTGTTTTCGGTTCTGCCTTTGCTGAATTCTTGCGGTAAAAGTGGAGATACTCCTGCCGCTGTAACCGAACAGATCGTTGTTCCGGCCATTAGTGTTCTGGATGTTAGTCAGCCTATAGCCGCGACCAATACAACCATGCAATTCTATGTGAATTTGGATAAGTCAACGACCAAAACCGTCTCTGTCGATTACAGTTTTTCTGATGGTACAGCTGTTTCACAAAAGGATTATGTAGCCGCTTCAGGCTCTCTTACCATTCCAGCCGGGAAGACTCAGGCGACCATTGATGTGCAGATCAAAGGTGATCCGACTTTTTTGCGTCGAAATAATATTCAGTTTACTGTTCAGCTAAGTAAGCCTGTCTCTTGTACGCTCGCAACTTCAATAGCCACCGGAATCATCCTGACAGAAGACGGAACTTATTTGCCTACTGACAACACCGGATATTCCACACCGCTGTCCTACCCGGGATATACGCTGGTTTGGAGTGATGAATTTTCTGGAACAGCAATTGATGCAAATATTTGGAACCAGGAAATTGGCAATGGAACTGGGGGTTGGGGAAACCATGAGCTGGAATATTATACGAATAGTTTAAAAAATAATTTTCTTTCTGATGGAAAGCTGATTATTGAAGCTCGAAAAGAAGCGATCGGAGGATTTAACTATTCATCCGCCAGGATGACGACACAAAATAAAAAATCTTTCAAATTCGGTCGAATCGATATCAGGGCTAAACTACCCGTTAGCAAAGGTTTGTGGCCGGCATTATGGATGCTCGGTACAAATATTTCTTCTGTAGGCTGGCCTTCTTGCGGCGAAATGGATATCATGGAACTAATTGGCACCTATCCTTCAAGAGTCAGCGCAACCATGCACTGGAACTCTTCTGCGGGAGTGCACTTGTCCAAGGGGGCGAACTACAACTCATCTTCAGGCGATTTTTCGCAGCAGTTTCATGTTTTCAGTATGGTTTGGAAGCAGGACAATATCGACTGCTTAGTTGATGATAACCTATACCTGTCGGTTAAGGCGACAGATGTTGGAGCGACCTATCCATTTAATGCCAGTCAGTTTTTCATTTTTAATGTTGCGGTTGGTGGTGATTGGCCTGGATCTCCTGATGCCAGCACTCAGTTTCCACAGCGGATGTTTGTCGATTATGTAAGGGTCTTTCAATGAAAATTCTGAACCTATATTCAACAGTCAAATATTCCATCTTCTCGTGGCTGGCGATAGCTGTGATCATTTGTTGCATCATCAGTTGTGGCAAGTCAGGGACCGAAACACCTGTTACCACGAATCCCATACCTACACCTGTACCTTCCGGGAATGGCAAATCTGATGTGGCGTTCTGGCTGACAAACCCAGATCAGCAAGTCTTGTTCAAGAAGCAAACAGACGCGCTGAATTTCAGCAGTTCATCAAATGCCAATCCATCCATCGTGGTTGATACTACCCAGATCTATCAGTCTATCGACGGATTCGGGGCTGCATTAACCGGAGGCAGTGCCTATCTTATCAATCAGTTGTCTACCACCGACCGCAAAGCCCTGCTTCAGGAATTATTCTCTTCGGACAGTACTTTCATTGGAATGAGTTACCTCCGCATCAGTGTCGGGGCTTCAGATTTGGATGCTACTGTTTTTTCTTACGACGACATGCCCTCAGGTCAGACCGATGCCGGGTTGCAACGCTTCAGCATCGCCCCCGATAATACGTATCTGATACCAGTACTGAAAGATATCATTGCCCTTAATCCGAAAATAAAAATTCTTGGTTCTCCCTGGTCTGCACCTGCATGGATGAAGACCAATGAAAGCCCAAAGGGAGGAAGTCTTAAGCCTGAATATTACAGCGAATACGCAAATTACTTTGTCAAATATATCAAAGCCATGGAAGGCCAGGGGATTAAAATCGATGCGATCACTCCCCAAAATGAGCCACTCAATCCGAACAATAATCCGAGCATGTCCATGTCTGCAACGGAGGAAAATAACTTTGTCAGGAATTTTCTGGGACCTGCTTTCCAGACCGCAAATATTGCGACAAAGATTATTGTTTACGATCATAACTGTGATGTGCCTTCCTATCCTTTGACAATCCTGAACGATCCTGCAACGAAGAAATTTGTGGATGGCTCAGCCTTTCATCTGTATGCCGGGGATATATCAGCCTTGTATCAGGTTCACATTACGCATCCCGACCGAAACATTTATTTTACTGAACAGTGGGTTGGAGGTCCGCAGAATTTTGCCGGTGACCTTAAATGGCATGTAAAAAATCTAATTATCGGGGCAACCAAAAATTGGAGTAAGAATGTCCTCGAATGGAACCTGGCTTCGGATCCTAACTATTATCCGCACACATCAGGTGGTTGCAGTACCTGTTTGGGTGCAGTCACCATCGGAACTTCGGTTTTGCGGAATGTCTCTTATTACATCATCGCTCATGCGTCGAAATTTGTAAAGAGCGGTTCCGTCAGGATTGAATCGACCAATATTGTCAATCTGCCTAATGTGGCCTTCAAGACACCAGAGGGTAAAAAAGTCTTAATAGTGCTGAACGAATCCGCTTCAACGCTAAAATTCAATATCCAGTTCAAGGATATGATCGTGTCTCCGTCTATCTCTGGAGGCGCGGTCGGAACCTATGTCTGGTAATTTTATAAATATTATTGTCAAATTTTATGGGCTACAAAATTTATTCAAGAACAAAAATTGCAGGGTTAATTTTTAGCCTTCTTTTGGTGCTTCTAATTTCCTGCAACGATAAAGTTGCTGAACCAGATAAAATTGAAAGCAGAGTGAATCAATTACTTACCAGGATGACGCTGGATGAGAAAATTGGTCAAATGACCCAAATTGATCCCGGTTTTGCCGGTGGTGAGGAACAACTGAAAAAATCTGTCAGGGATGGTCGTTATGGGTCTCTCCTGAACCTTTTCGGGGTAGAAAAAGTCAACGAGATGCAGAAGATCGCCATCGAGGAAAGCCGGTTGGGTATTCCTTTGTTAATAGGCCGTGATGTCATTCACGGGTACCGGACCATCTTCCCAATCCCACTTGGAATGGCCGCATCCTGGAACCCCGAAATCGTCAAAAAGGCCTTCCGGATCTCTGCCATCGAATGTTCCTCACAGGGCATCAAGTGGACCTTTGCCCCGATGATCGATATTACCTGGGATCCACGATGGGGACGAATTGCCGAGGGTTGTGGAGAAGATCCCTTTCTTGCATCTACCTTATCGAAAGCCATGGTGGAAGGAATACAGGGCGACGACCTGACCGATCCAACCGCTGTGGCGGCATGCGCCAAACACTATGTCGGCTACGGTTTCTCAGAAGCAGGGCGCGATTACAATACCACTTACATTTCTGAACCAGTCCTTAGAAATGTCGTCTTAAAGCCATTCAAAGCTGCTAAAGATGCGGGTGCCCTGACTTTTATGTCCGGCTTCAATGATTTGAACGGGATTCCCGCTTCAGGTAATGAATTTACCCTGAAGGAGATTCTCAGAAAAGAATGGGGATTTAACGGGATGGTTGTGAGTGACTGGTCATCCATCTCCGAGATGATTTCACATGGCTTCTGCGCCAATGAGAAAGAAGCCGCTCTCAAGGCACTGAAAGCTGGGGTTGACATGGAAATGTCCAGCCTTACCTACGCGGGGAATATCAAGCAATTGTTGCAGGAGGGTAAGATTGACCAGCAAATGGTCGATGAAGCAGTTAAAAATATCCTTAGGGTGAAATTTAAACTTGGATTATTTGAGAATCCATATACCAAAGCGGAAGCCCAGAAACAAATGCTGAATCCTGATTTTCTCGACCATGCCCGCAAGGTGGCCAGAGAGAGTGCGGTATTGCTGAAGAATAAAGACAAGGCACTGCCGCTTTCGCAAAAGATTCGTTCAGTGGCAGTTATTGGTCCGCTGGCAGAGTCTCCCCGCGACCAACTTGGAACCTGGGTCTTTGACGGAAAAGCCGAAAATTCTGTTACTCCGCTGACGGCTTTTAAAGAGGTTCTTGGGACTGAGAGGGTAAATTTCATCAAATGTCTGCAATACAGCCGCGATAAGAAAAAAATTGATTTTGCTAAGACTATTGCCTTAGCAAAGAAGTCTGAGGCCATCGTCTACTTCGGTGGTGAAGAATGGATCCTTTCGGGTGAAGGTCAGGCAAGGGGAGAAATCAATCTTCCCGGCGCTCAGGATGAGCTCATCAATGAATTGGCCAAAACAGGAAAACCTTTGATCGTGGTTATAATGGCCGGCCGGCCGCTGGCTATCGGGAATGTCCTCGATAAGGCAGATGCTGTCTTGTATGGCTGGCATGGAGGTTCGATGGCCGGACCAGCGCTCGCCGACCTTATTTTCGGTAAAGAATCCCCTTCCGGGAAGTTACCCGTGACATTCGTCAAAGGCTCCGGTCAGATTCCATTTTATTATTATCACAACAATACCGGTCGTCCTGCTACCGCGAAATCCTGGACTCCCATGGACAGCATCCCGGTAGTGAATCCTCAATCTTCACTGGGATACAAATCATTCCATCTGGATTATGGATTTACTCCCTTGCTACCCTTTGGTTTCGGATTGAGTTATACTACTTTCAAATATTCTGATCTTAGCCTGTCTTCCATGTCGATGTCCATGTCAGGCTCAATTACCGTGAAAGCTTCGGTTTCCAATACAGGTGAAATGGATGCGGATGAAATTGTTCAGCTTTATGTTCGCGACCGCGTGGGTTCAATTACACGTCCTGTAAAAGAGCTGAAAGGATATAAAAGAATTAGCCTGGCACAGGGGAAACAGGCACAGGTGGAATTCCAGTTATCTGCTAAAGACCTGGAATTCTTTAATGGCCATCAGAATGTGATAGAACCCGGTGAATTTGATATCTGGATTGGACCAAATTCGGCTGATGGTTTACATGGAGAATTTACCATTCAATAAAATATTATGTATCTAATTAACATGGTTTTATGCGCTCTTCTGGTATTTGCAGGAGAGAAAGCGCGCGATTCACGTACTTCTGGGAATCAATCCAAAAAAGATTATTCCCTCGTTTGGAGCGATGAATTTGATTATTCCGGATTGCCGGATGCTAAGAAATGGAGCTGGGATGTCGATGGCAATGCATCCGGATGGGGCAATAAGGAGGCTCAGTTTTACACCAAAGACCGGATTCAAAATGCTGCCGTTAAGGACGGCTTCCTAACCATCACCGCAATAAAGGAGGATTTTCAGGGTAAGAAATACACTTCGGCCAGACTGGTTACCAAATCGAAAGGTGATTGGTTATATGGCCGGGTCGAGGTCAGGGCTAAGTTGCCCGAAGGCAGAGGTATGTGGCCTGCCATCTGGATGCTTCCGACAGATTGGGAATATGGTGGCTGGCCGGCTTCCGGCGAGATTGACATCATGGAAAACGTTGGCTACGATCCTTATGTCATCGTTGCTTCGGCACATACCAAATCCTACAACCACGTCCAACGCACACAGAAAAACAACAAAATCACCATCCAGAATTGTTACACGGATTTCCATGTTTACGCGCTGGAATGGGAAGCAACGGAATACCGGGTCTTTGTTGATGACCAGCTTTATTTTACCTTTAAGAACGAAGGAACAGGTTTCAAGGAATGGCCCTTCGATAAGAAATTTCACCTCTTGCTGAATCTTGCGGTCGGAGGAAACTGGGGTGGTTCCAAGGGTGTCGATGATACCATTTTTCCCCGGTCCATGGTGGTGGATTATGTGAGGGTGTATCAGAAAAAATAATTGGCTGAAATGAAAAAAATCGCTTTGTTTCTGTTGAGTTGGTGCTGCATTACCATGAATGTCTATGGCAAGAAAAAGCCGGATATAGCTTTTTGGTTGACGAGTCCATCTTCCGGTGTGCTCTTTCAGGAGCAATCTGTGACGCTGAGTTTTGCCAAGAAAATTTCAGGAGATCCGGTCATTGATGTAGATGCCAGACAGACTTTTCAGACCATCGATGGTTTCGGTAATTGCCTGACAGATGGCAGCGCCATGTTATTGCATAAAATGAGTCCCGCATCCCGCACGGCCTTGTTGAAGGAGCTTTTTGCCACAGACGGGGCCAACATTGGAATCAGTTATCTTCGGATTTCACTCGGGGCCTCCGATCTGAGTGAAAAGTCTTATTCTTACGACGATTTGGCGGATGGGGAAACCGATATGCAGCTCGAAAAATTCTCATTGGCTCCGGCGCGGGAGCATCTTATTCCGGTCTTGAAAGAGATACTCACCATTTATCCAGACCTGAAAATACTCGCTTCGCCCTGGTCTGCCCCTACCTGGATGAAGACCAATAACAACTTCAAGGGTGGAAGTCTGAAGCCTGAGTTTTTCGATGTATATGCCCGGTATTTTGTCAGGTACCTTAAGGAAATGGCAGCCGAAGGCATTCCCATCGATGCGATCACGATACAGAATGAACCGCTTCACCCGGGCAATACGCCGAGTTTACTGATGCTGGCAGAGGATCAACGGGATTTCATTAAGGGAAACCTTGGTCCTGCTTTCAGGTCGGCTGGTATCAGGACAAAGATTATTGTTTACGATCACAATGCCGATAAGATCATTTATCCGCTGACCATACTCCGGGATCCTGAGGCCGCGCAATATGTGGATGGCTCTGCCTTCCATCTATATGGCGGAAAGATCGAGACGTTATCCGATGTCCAAAAGGAGTTTCCTGGTAAGAATCTTTATTTTACAGAGCAGTGGGTGGGTGCGCCGGGCAATCTGCCAACGGATCTTGCCTGGCATATCAAGACGCTGATCATCGGTGCGACGAGAAACTGGTGCAGGAATGTACTGGAGTGGAACATGGCCTCTGACCCGGCCTGGGATCCGCATACAGAGGGCGGTTGCAACCGTTGCCTTGGAACAGTTACCCTGAACGGGGATGTCGCCACGAGAAATCCGGCTTATTATATCCTGGCTCATGCTGCTAAATTTGTGCGGCCGGGCTCGGTCAGAATTGCCTCCAACATGGTTGAATCCCTGCCAAATGTAGCTTTTCGAACGCCTAGAGGAAAAATTGTGCTGATCGTGTTGAATGAATCTCAGGGTTCCAAAAAATTCAATATCCGTTTTAAAGGGAAAGCAGCGCAGGTAATTTTAGATAAAGGAGCCGTTGGGACGTTTGTCTGGTAAGTGGGAACTAATACCTATTCTTGTAGCTTGCAACTAAATCATTGCGCAGATTAAGCAGTTTTTCCGAGATTCCCACCTTGAAAATATGCGGCATGATGAAACGCTTGTGCTCCTCGGGGAGTTGCCGGGCTCTCTCGGTCAGGTATTGATGGCACTCAATGGGAGAGGGCATCGGATGGACGATCGAACCGTTTTCATAGACAGGATGCAGCAGCTGTTCCCTGTGTAGCTGGCATACCAGGGTCTTTTTATCCGACTGGCTCGGATGATAAAGCCATTCACATTCACCGGGTATTTCGTCGTCCAGTAAGATTCCATCCCGATAGATATTACCCTCCTCGTCGAAGAATCTCCAGACCATTTTCTTCCCCGGAAGGGTATTCTTCTCGATATTCTCCGAGATTTTCATGCTGGGCTTTCCGGCACTTTCACACAATTTATAGACACCATCCAAAGAGGCATCCGGTTTCCCGGTAACCAACTCGGTGCCGACCCCAAAACCGTCAATCGGTGCAGCCTGATCTTCCAGACTGTTAATCACGTGTTCGTTGAGCTGATTGGAGACTAATATTTTAACGTATTCCAAACCTTCTTTGTCGAGCATCTTGCGGGCTTTTTTGCTCAGATAAGCCAGGTCGCCGCTGTCCAGACGGATGCCGATAAGTCGTTCCCCAGCCTGCTCCATCTCCTTTGCAACCACAATCGCATTCGGCACTCCACTGCGTAAGGTGTCGTAGGTATCGACCAGTAGAATGGAGTTTTTTGGGTTAATTTCCGAATAAGCCCTGAAGGCGGTAAGTTCATGATCGAAACTCTGCACCCAGCTGTGTGCCATGGTTCCGGAAACCGGAAGATCGTACATAAATCCGGCTTGCACGTTTGAAGTGGAGGAGGCTCCCCCGATGATGGCTGCCCTGCTGGCCTGCAATCCCCCGAAACCGTGTGATCTCCTGAGTCCGAAATCGGTGAAGCTCTTACCGTTGGCCGCCAGTTTCATCCTGAAAGCCTTGGTGGCAATGAGCGACTGGAAATTCAGGATGTTCAGTAATAAGGTCTCAATAAGCTGAGCTTCTATAATATCTGCTTCAATCCTCACGATCGGTTCGTTTGGAAAGACCAGTTCACCCTCTTTGACGGATATAATTTTTCCTGTAAAACTGAAATGACGTAAATAATCGAGAAACTCAGGTTTTAACCCCTGTTTTCCCAGGAAATGCAGGGCCTCCTCATGGTATTTAAAATATTGAAGCTGTTCGAGGAAATCTGCCAATCCGGCGAAAACCAGGAAGCCCCCATGGTATGGATTAGTCCTGAAAAAGTAATCGAAAACCGCCTTCTCACTTTGCTTGCCTGTATAAAAATATCCCTGAGCCATTGAAAGCTCGTAGAAGTCTGTGTATAAGCCGCTTATGTGGATAGGTCGGGTAGCCATGCTATCTTTCGATGGTTTGGGACCGGTTTGGCCCTACGGATACGATCGTGATAGGCACCTGAAGATAGTCCTCGATAAATTTGATGTAATTATTAAGAGCAGCCGGAAATTTAGAGGGTTGATCGACTTCTGTCAGATCAGACTGCCATCCTTTCAGTTCCTCATAAATCGGAATTACTTCATCATCTATTTCGTTCGGGAAGTTTTTGGTTAAAACGCCCGAAATCTGATAAGAAGTACAAACTTTGATTGTCTCAAATTTATCCATCACGTCGGCTTTCATCATGATCAGATCGGTCACGCCGTTGATCATGATGGCATAGCGGAGTGCAACCAGATCGAGCCATCCGCATCTGCGTGGCCTGCCGGTAGTTGAACCGTATTCATTACCAACTTTTCGTAATGTTTCTCCTGTCTCATCCAATAGTTCGGTTGGGAAAGGGCCGCTTCCTACCCTGGTGCAGTATGCTTTGAAGATGCCGTATACTTTGCCAATTTTGTTGGGTGCGATACCCAGACCGGTACAAGCGCCGGCTGCGATGGTCGTGGAGGAGGTGACAAAAGGGTAGGAGCCAAAATCAATGTCCAGCATGGTTCCCTGAGCGCCTTCTGCTATCACGGACTTTCCTGCTAAGAGTTGATCGTTGATAAAGTGCTCACTGTCTATTAATTGAAATTGTTTGATTACCTCGATTCCTTCGAACCACTCTTTTTCGTAATCCAGAAGAGCCTGCTTATAGTCGAAATGATAGAATTTAGTGAGCAGTTCGATATGGGAATCCACTCTTTGCTGGTATTTTTCTTTGAAGTTATGGAGGATATCGCCGATTCGCAGACCGTCGCGGCCGATCTTATCCCGGTAGGTTGGGCCGATTCCTTTTAACGTTGAGCCAATCTTGGATGCCCCTTTCGCAGATTCTGATGCCGCATCGAGTAGCCTGTGGGTGGGCAGGATGAGGTGAGCTTTCTTCGAGATATAAAGATTTTTTGTAAGATCGAAGCCTAAGTTCATCAGAGAATTGATCTCTTTCCTGAAGATGGAAGGATCGATGACGACTCCATTGCCAATAATATTGATCTTGTCGCCACGGAAAATGCCAGATGGGATGGTGTGGAGGACGTGTTTGATGTTGTTAAACTCGAGTGTATGACCGGCATTTGGCCCGCCCTGAAATCGAGTGATGACATCATATCTTGGAGTCAGCACATCCACAACTTTCCCTTTACCTTCGTCTCCCCATTGAAGACCTAACAAAACATCAACTTGCATCTGAATAATTTTTATTGTGACGGATTAAAAAAACCTGACAAAATTAACCCAATTTTTCGCATAATGGCATCAAAAAACCTCAAACATGCTTAAAAATGTTTGAGGTTTTCCTCCGGTTTTTCAGAAAATTACCTGGTCTACTCTGATTCTCCGTAGAGATAGAGGGAATGGTGCGACAATTTAAAATTGTGCAAGGCACAAGCATCCTCGATGATTTGTCTAATCCTTTCATCGTGAAATTCTGTCACTTTTCCGGTACGCATATCGATGAGATGGTCGTGCTGGGTGGTGGCAAGTGTCTTTTCAAACTGGGCAATATTCTTTCCAAACTGGTGTTTTACGACGAGTTTACAATCCAGCAGAATCTCGATGGTATTATATAAGGTGGCCCTGCTGACCCGGTAATTTTTGTTCTTCATAGAGATATAAAGCGTCTCAATGTCGAAATGACCATCGCGGGAATAGATCTCGTCGAGGATAGCGTAGCGCTCGGGCGTCTTGCGATGTCCGTTCCTTTCAAGGTATTCGGTGAAAATATTCTTGACTGTTTCTTTGTTTTTCTGTATGCTGCTCATACTATTCATACTTAAACTAAGTTAAAATAGACCGTAAAGATAATTTTTTTTTGATGATAGAAATAAAATAAAAAAAAAGATTCCTAATAAAAAAAATCATTTATACATGCACATCTCTAGATACTTCAAAGGGAATATCTGCCAATAATCAGTATTTTAGCATTTCTTCTAAATGATAAATCTTATGAAAATATTCAAACTCATTTTCACCTTCTTGTTGGCAGGAACCTTCTCATTAGCCGCTCAGGTAGGCAATTTCAGGGCGCCATCCTATCCCTTGGTAACCTGTGATCCTTATTTCAGCATCTGGTCGGGCGATGAAATTCCTACCCGTTTCGAAACGACTCACTGGACTGGCAAACCCATGCCTATTCACGTCATGGTCAGGATTGATGGTAAAATCTTTCGTCTGATGGGAAAATTACCAGCCTTCGAACCTGCAGCAAAGTGCATTAGTTCGGAAGTTTCGCCCACAAGTACCCTCTATACTTACCAGGAAAGTGGTGTGGAAATAAAGCTCAGCTTCCTTTCTCCCCTGCTTGCCGAAGATATTGATCTGGTGAGCAGGCCTCTCAGTTATGTTTCATGGAGTTTTACCTCAGCCGACAAGAAGGCCCATTCGGCGGAGATCTATTTCGATATTTCCGGATTGGCTTGTGTGGATAACAGATCTCAGACCGTTGTCTTTAATAAGCAAAATGCTCAACAATTGGAGGTGCTGAAAATCGGAAGCAAGGAACAGCCCGTTCTTCAGAAAAGTGGTGACGATCTTCGGATTGACTGGGGATATCTCTATGCTGCCATTCCTTCAGGAGTGATGAAATCTTCATTTGCAGGCAGGCGCGATGATGCTATGCAGGCGTTTACTGGCGGTCAGCTGTTTCCAGGTATGGTCGAAGCAGATCAGGGAAAACGGGCCGGCGAACTGAATGCCGTTCTTGCTTTCATCATTCCGGTAAGTATCCCGGCTCAAAATGCCGTCGAAAAGCATTTGCTGTTGGCCTATGATGACATCCTTTCAGTCGAATATTTTGGCAAAAAACTGGAAGGCTACTGGCACAAAAAATTCTCCGGAATCGATGAACTGTTACTCACAGGCGAGAAAGAATATGAATCCATAAAAACCCGTTGTGCGCTCTATGATAAGGATTTATTGGCAAAAGCGGAAAAGATTGGAGGAAAGGAATACAGTGCTATCTGTGCGTTGGCCTATCGGCAATGCATGGCCGCGCACAAAGTGGTAAAAGGTGAAAATGGAGAGCCACTTTGCTTTTCAAAAGAGAATTTCAGCAATGGTTCAATGGGAACCGTCGATGTTTTCTATCCTGCTGCACCTTTTTTCTTATACCTGAATCCGGTTCTGATTAAGGCCCAGTCAACCCCGATTTTTGAATATGCGGAATCCGGCCGCTGGCCTTGGCCTTATGCCCCGCATGATATCGGAAAATACCCGTTGGGTAACGGTCAGAAATATGGTGGTGGCGAAAAGACGGAGGATGGTCAAATGCCGGTTGAGGAGTGCGGAAATATGATCATCCTGGCGGGCGCAATTGCCAAAACGGAAGGAAATGCCGATTACGCTGCTAAATACTGGAAGACCATCACCAAATGGGCTGAGTATCTTAAGGAGAAGGGCTTTGACCCTGAGAACCAGCTTTGTACAGATGATTTTGCCGGTCACCTGGCGCACAATGCCAACCTCTCGGTAAAGGCTATCATGGGACTTGCCTCCTATGCCTCCCTTTGTGGAATGAGGGGGCTGAACGCAGAAGCGACAGCCTATAAAAAAATCGCCGCAGACTTAGCACAGAAGTGGGTAATAGCTGCCGAAGATGGAGATCATTTTAGACTGGCATTCGACAAGCCGGGTAGCTGGTCGCAGAAGTATAACATGGTATGGGATGAAATCCTTGGATTTAATTTGTTTCCCAAACAAGTCAAGGATAAGGAAATTGCCTACTACCTGAAAATGCAAAATCATTACGGATTACCATTGGATAACCGGGAAGGTTATACCAAGCTCGACTGGATCATCTGGACCGCCACCATGGCTGGTTCGAAGCAGCAATTTAGTGAACTGATCAAACCTGTTTATAACTTTCTAAACGAGACGCCTGATCGTGTTCCGATGACCGACTGGTACTGGACCAGAAGCGGCGAAATGCGCGGTTTTCAAGCGAGATCCGTCGTTGGCGGTGTTTATATTAAACTGCTTAAGGAGAAACTGAAGTAAAAAGAATAGGGTGAAAAATCAATGATCTTTCACCCTATTCTTTTTTGAATAACCTGTCTCAATTAGGCGAACCTATTAAAAGCGGACTTAGGATAAAATATCCTGAGGTTATTATTTCGTACACCTGACTACCGCCCTGAAATAGCCAATGTCTTCGGCGATTCCCATGAACGGATCCTTCATGTTGATCTCATGTTCGAGACTGCACATCCCTGTGTAGCCAACCTTGCGGAGCATCTTCACGAAAGCTGGAAAATCAATGACACCCCGGCCTATCTCCAATGAATAGCCTAGCTTCGTCTTGCCTGTAACATCTTTGATATGAATGTCAAATACGCGTGACTTGTATTTTTTCAGGTCGGCAACCGGATCCTTGCCATTTCTGGTGTCATGCCCGATATCCAGACACATCCCAATACGCGGATCCAGGTCCTTTACATGATTCCATACATCTTCAGCATCAGGATAAGTCTTGATATCCGGACCATGCAGGTGAATGGCATAATGGAAATCATATTCCTTTACTTTCTTATCCACATAAGGCAGCAATTCATAATTGGGTACCCCGATAATCAGTTTTACGCCAACTTTTTTAGCATATTCAAAGGCCTTGTTGATTTCATCCTCTGACCTCATATAAATCGGGCCAACGGCATAACCGGTTACCCCTTTCTCCTTGCATTTAGCATGGAAAGCCGCAATCTGTTCGTCTGTACTGTTCATTGGCAAGTGGAAATCCTTGATGCAGAGGTAGTGGACGTCCACTTTCTGCAAAGTTTCCAGGGCCTTGTCGAGGGGAAATTGGGCAAATGTATAACCTGCGATTCCAATCTTGAATTTCTCTCCGGTCTCTGCAGGTGGCTGAGGACCGGGACGAGTAGCTGTTTCCTGCGAAAAAGCAGTCCAGGAGGTGATTGCCAGAAAAACAACCATCAATAACGATACTTTTTTCATGTGAGTTGAATTTATTATAGTTTGAATCTGTTCAGTGTTTGGAAATCCTTTGATTCAGTCGCAAATTTAACTCAAAGAATCATGTAATCGATTGTAAGGATAAAATAAATTAGAGTATACCAGAAAATATTTTGCTATTAAATTCGGAAAGAGATGGCTAAGATAGACTCCTTTTTATAGTTGAATATTTGTAGTTTTGTAATCGACTACCTTAACAACTTTGAAAGAGGAAATACTCATAGGAGGGCTTGAACGCAGGGACAAAGCAGTTTTTGATTATGTCTTTAACTATTATTACTCGTCTCTTTGTGCGTTTTCGATGCAATATCTCAACGATAGGAATGCCGTTGAAGATTTGGTACAGGATTTTTTTGTCACCATCTGGTTGGAATCTTCCAACCGTAAAATCCAGGTTTCCCTGAAATCCTATTTGTTTGCTGGAATCAGGAATCGTTGTCTGGACTTTCAAAAGCATCAGAAAGTGGTCAAAAAACACCAATCATTTGTTAACTTCTTTACTGAGAAGGAGGATAGTCCGGTAGACCAGTTTTTTGCTGAATCTGAACTGCGGCATGCGATACAAAATTCAATGGCAAAACTCCCTCCCCGTTGTCATGAAATTTTCGGCCTCAGTCGTTTTAAGGGTCTTTCAAACCAGGAAATTGCTGAACAGTTAGGTCTTTCGAAGAGGACCGTTGAGTTGCAAATCAGCAATGCACTCAAAATTCTCCGAAAAGAGCTTATCGAATATCTGCCAACTTGCCTCATTGGCTGGTTCCTTATACAGTTCTGAAAAAAGCGCGCATTTTTTTTTGCATTTCCGTATGTGTGTGAGTTAACTTTGTCGTCATTAAGTATCAAAGCGTAACCAAACAGCTAGAATGAACTTAAGCACAGAGGAATTGGATGTCTTACTACCCGCATATTTTGCGGGAGATCTTCAGGATGTAGACTTGAAAACAGTAAACCATTGGCGGGAGGCTTCTTCCGAAAATGAGGCACACTACCGTGACAGCCTTAAAGCATGGGAATCGTTTTCACTCTTGAAGGAGATGGAACAGTTTAACTCATTTGAAGCGCTGAGTAGGGTAAATGCTAGAATTGATAAGCCCACTTCATTCAGAATATTGAACTTCCTGAAACTTGCTGCGGCTGTCCTGGTACTCCCTTTATTAGCCTATTCAGGATACATAACCTATCATAATTCCAACCTCAAAAAGATGATTGCCGGGCATGTTATCATGCAAACTATCTCCTCCCGTCAGGGCATGGTTTCTCAGTTCCAGTTAGTCGATGGCACAAAAGTCTGGTTGAACTCCAATTCGGAATTACAGTTTCCATCAGTTTTTGCCGGTGATTTCCGGGAAGTGAAGCTGAAGGGGGAGGCCTACTTTGAGGTCTTTAAGAATAAAAACCAACCCTTCCGGGTGAAGGCTGACGAGCTGAATGTGGAAGTTTTGGGAACCTCCTTTGATGTGACAAATTATGCTGAGGAAAAAAAATCCGAAGTAATTCTGGTTG
This sequence comes from Prolixibacteraceae bacterium, assembly GCA_037137375.1. Taxonomy (GTDB): domain Bacteria; phylum Bacteroidota; class Bacteroidia; order Bacteroidales; family Prolixibacteraceae; genus CAINVV01. The sequence goes on along the minus strand of JBAXKJ010000006.1, from coordinate 37,259 downwards.
AGGGAAAGATTAGTACATCTGCCATACATGAGGATAAGAAAACGGATAATGGATCCATGCACCCTGGACAAATGGGTGTTTATTGTGAATCGACTGGCAAATTTCACACGGAAGAGGTAAATGTGGACAAATACATCTCCTGGCGCGAGGGAAATCTGATTTTCCGCGACGACAAGATGGAAGAAGTGGTGAAACGCCTCAGCCGTTGGTTCAATGTTGAGATTGTTATAAACGACCCGGAAATAAAGAGCTACATTTATAAGGCAAATTTCAGGAATGAAAATCTGTTGCAAGTACTGAATCTCCTGAAAATGTCAGCACCAATCGATTTTCGGATAACTGAACGCAAACCCTTGCAAAACGGGGATTTTTCAAAACAAAAAGTACTTCTTATGAAGAAAAAAGCATAAAAAAATACCGGGGACGATGTTTGGCCACATCTGCCCCGGCATAACTTTCGGAACTCTTTTTGGTCGAAGAGAACCGGGATCATTAGTATTAACTAAAAACATTTCAAATCTATGAAAAAATTGTTCCGTTTAACCCGGGGGTGTCCGAAAAATGACCATCTCCGAAAAATCTGGCTAACTATGAAATTAACAGTGGCACTATTCTTCCTGGCCATCGCTCAAATGATGGCTGCTGAGGCTTATGCCCAGATTACAAAGGTTTCCCTCCACATGAAGGATACGGCGGTTAAGGAAGTCTTAAATAAAATTGAGGACAATAGCGAGTTCGTATTTCTGTATAACAGCAAACTGGTCGACGTCGACCGCAAAGTGAATGTAGATGCTGAAAACCAGAAAATCGGGGAAATTCTCAATAGTCTTTTCAAAGAAACCGATGTTGTTTATACAGTTGTTGATAGACAAATTGTATTGACCAATACCGCCGACCAAACTAGTTTCCTGGCATTGGGCAGTCAGCAGCAGAAGATGATTTCCGGAAAAGTAACTGATTCATCCGGTGGTTCTCTTCCTGGTGTATCGGTAGTGGTAAAAGGAACCACCATGGGTGTGATCACGGATACTAATGGGAAATTTACCCTCTCCAACGTCCCTCCCGGTGCAACCGTAGTTTTCTCTTTTGTAGGTATGACGACTCAGGAAGTAGCCGTTGGTGCCAAGACTAATTTCACCATCGTCATGAAGGATGAAAATATTGGTGTGGATGAAGTCATTGTAATTGGTTACGGTACCAGTACCAAAAAAGATTTTACAGGTTCTGTGGCCCAGGTAAAAATGGAAAATTCTCCAATCGCCAATCAACCGAGTCTGAATGCCCTGGAAGCAATGAAAGGTAGTGTGGCAGGTTTGGATATGGGAGCAATAAATACGGCGGGTGGTACCCCATCAATTCAGATTCGCGGTCAAAAATCAATATCAGGAAATAATTCCCCTTTGATTGTTCTGGATGGAGTTATTTTTCTTGGGAGTCTTAACCAAATCAATCCCAACGATATAGCATCCTATGATGTATTAAAAGATGCCACTTCTTCCTCTGCCTATGGATCCCGTTCGGCCAATGGGGTTATTATTATTACGACCAAAAAGGGGAAATTAGGTAAGCCTATTATTAATTTCAATGTTACCACCGGCTTCCAGACATGGCAGACCAAACCAGTGATGCAGACTCCTGAGCAATATATACAAACGGTGCTTGATCGCAACAATACCACGGATATGTCCTGGATGAAAGATCAGCTAAAAGCAAATATGGCTGCCGGCAAAGTGACTGACTGGCTTGCCTTCAGTACACGTACGGGTTATATCAAGGATTATCAGACTTCTATTTCCGGAGCCAGCGAAAAGATGAGATACTACTTGTCCGGCGCTTATTCTGATAGTAAGGGAGTTTTGATTGGTGACGATTTCAATCGTGCAACCATCCTGGCTAAGATTAATGCCGACATTACCTCCTGGTTGCAGATCGGAGTGGATGCAGCCTATACAAACGCACATTTTTCAGGTGTCCGGGCAAACCTTACGACTGCCCAGAATTTGGGTCCATATAGCACACCTTACAGAGATGAGGCCAATGGACTATTGGAGAAATATCCTGAAACGCAATCGCAAACAAATCCATTGTGGGATGTCATCGGAGATACACGTGAAAATCTTGATAAACGCAATAATTTCCGTGTGAATGCCTTCACGTTGATTAAAATCCCTTGGGTCAAGGGGCTGACTTATCGTTTTAATTATGCTGGTAGCCTCAGCAAAGATCAAACCGGTTCATTCACCAATGAACGTTCCTATGTTGCGGAAGGAAATGTCACAGACGCTACCAGATATTCTGTTGCCGCTTATAAGAATTTATTATCCAAGGCAAATGGTAACATCAATAATTCAACAAGTAACAGTTGGTTGATTGACAATATTTTATCCTATAAAAATTCATTTGGTAAACATTCTATTGACCTCACAGCAGTTGCCACGCGGGACTTTTCTCACTCCGAATATGAAAATGTGATCGGCTCTGATTTTACGGCCAATGGAAATACACTGCTTGGAATTTATGGATTGCACAAAGCCACCACACAAAAAATTGACATTAGCGTAACCGATCGTTCCAACATCGGCTACTTCGGTCGTGCCAGTTATTCATACAATGAAAAGTATTTCCTGACAGGGTCCTATCGTCGTGACGGAGCTTCTGTTTTTGGAATGGACAATAAATGGGGTAATTTTTCAGCGGGTGGACTTGCCTGGAAGATTTCGAAAGAAAATTTCTACACGCCTATTAAGAAGGTGGTCAACAGTTTGAAACTGAAGGCCTCATACGGTATGAACGGTAACCAGGGACTCGGGCCTTATGGTACGCTTTCTCCAGTTGCAAGCAGCGCATCCGGTGGTATTCGCTATGAATTCGGTACCCCGACAATTAACTATGGTATGAATGTGACCGCATTGGGTAACCCAAGCCTTGGTTGGGAGCAAACAACCTCGACCAACTTTGGATTTGAGTCTGCCTGGTTTAATGACCGTCTGTTGTGGGATGTTGACATTTATATGAGCCAAACCACTAATCAGCTCTTTACCAGAAGTATTCCTGTAATGACAGGGTTTTCAACCATGCAATCTTCCATGGGACAGGTTAACAATACTGGTTTTGAAATGACATTCAGTTCAGTAAATATCAAAAGCAAAGACCTGACATGGAATTCGGGACTTACAACCTGGGTGAACCGTAACAAATTGGTGCATCTTTATGGTGATGACCTAAACAAGGACGGAAAAGAGGATGATGATATTGCCAACAGCCGTTTCATCGGAAAACCTCTTGGTGCAATTTATGGCTACAGACAAGATGGAATTGTGCAGACTACTGATACCCAATACATGACAGCGAATGGCGTTCCTGCTGGTACTCCTAAATATATTGACCTGGATGGGGATGGGAAAATTACTTCAGCCGACCGTGAAATTCTTGGCTATACATCACCCAATTTCAAAATTAACTTAAGCAATACGGTGAGCTACAAGAATTTCGAGTTTTACTTGATGATTGCCGGAGTATTTGGTGGTGGCCCCGGTTATTATCAGTCAGGCAACTCCACTGCATTCATGGCAGGAGGTACCGGTTTGTTTGGATCAAACAGCATTTATATTCCATATTGGACAACTGCGAATCCATCCAATAAATATCCTTCGGCAACGTTTGCTGGTGACGGCCGTTTTCTGGGTTTGATGAGCCGTGATTTTGTCCGGATTCAGGATGTCAGTTTGTCCTATTCATTCAATCAACCTTGGGTGAAGAATGCCGGGATAAGTCATATGAAGGTGTTTATTTCCGCTACGAATCTGGCAACGTTCACCAAATGGGAAGGTGGAGATCCTGAAGTTGGTGTGACCGTTCGTGCGAATACACCTTCGGCGTTGTCTTCTTACAACCTCGGTGTAAATATTAGTTTCTAACCATTAAAGAATTAAGAAATTATGAATAAGCTTATCTATATTAAATATTTGTGGCTGATGCTGCCTTTGCTGGCAGTGTTCGGTTGTAACGATAATGAATTTTTAACGGAGAAACCGAAGACGTTCTACACAACAAGTAATGCCTTTTCTTCATCTGATCAGGTCGACCAGGTTATTGTTGGCTGCTACTCTTATGTGCGTTATATGTACAATCTTGTGGGACAAAATGACCCATGGCTTGCATTCAAAGGAGCCAATGGTACTGATTTGATAGATGTTCCAACAATCCGTCGCGCGAACCGTTTCAATGATTATGGGATTATCACTCCGACACATACCGTGTTCAATACAGTATATACTGCATTCTATCAATTGGTCGAAAGGGCAAACCTCGCAATCTATGCTGCCGACCTTCCTCAAATTATCTGGAGTTCGCAGGCCGACAAAACATACGCTTTGGCCCAGGCAAGATTCTTCCGTGCTTTTGCTTATCGCAATCTGGGCGAATTGTTTGGTGGTGTTCCGATCGTGAAAGAGATTGTTACCTCCCCCAGGTATGACTTTGAAAGGACTACACGTGTCCAGACTTATCAGTTCGCCATTGACGAATTGGAGGCAATATTGAATGATCTGCCTGTTACTACATCCCTCAAAGGACGTTTGACAAAAGGTGCTGCCCAGCATTTGCTCTGCCAATTGTATCTTGACAAAGGACTGGCCAATGAAGCCGATGGTACTGATCCAAAAGCTGCCTATCAAAAAGCCATTGATAATGGGAATGCTGTCATTGACGGAGGCACCTACAGTCTGATGACTAGTCGTTTCGGATCCCGTGCGACTCAAAACCCCGATTATTACTTCGCCAATACAACTGCCACGCAAACTGCTGACCGTCTCTATTCAAAGGCAGGTTATCCAATCACAGCCAATGTCTATTGGGATCTTTTTCAGGAAGGGAATCAGGATTACCAAGCCGGTAATAAGGAGGCTATATGGTCAACCCAGGTTAATTATACCGCTTATAAAACGGAGGATAAAGAGTCGTTTTTGCCTTATTCCCGCGTTTTTGGTGGCGTATTCCGGGATCCGGCATCAGCAATCGCCACTGGAACCCTCGAAGATGTCGGAGGTCGTGGTATTGCCCAGGCGATTCCAAATTTTTATACCCGGGACATCATTTATGCTGATAAGTGGGGAACTGATATGCGTAATTCGGAAGCTGTTTTTCGTCGCATATTTTTAGGTAATGTATCTACCAATACTACTTACTATGGGAAGGTTATTCCTTGGAGTGTCCTCTATAAAGATGGTCAGACTAAAGATGCTATTGACGCAGCAAAGACCCAGATTTATCCAGTCTCCTGCAAAATTGCTACCGACAAATATACAGGTGTGGCCGATGGTGAGAACATGAGTAACCTGTTCAGGGGCGAATATATCTTCCGTCTTTCTGAAACTATCCTCTTACGTGCCGAGGCAAAAATGCGTATGAACGATCTGAGTGGTGCAGCAAATGACATTAATATTGTCCGTCGCCGTGCAACTTGCAGTTACCTGGTTACTCCTTCAGATGTCAACGTAGATCTGATTCTGGATGAACGTGCCCGTGAATTGGTTTATGAAGAAACCCGTTGGAATACCCTTTTGCGCATGGGTGGCACGATAGCCATCGACCGTATCAAGAAATATTCCTACTGGGATGATCCTAGAAATACTTTGACCAGCAAATTCAATTTGTGGCCAATCCCACAATTGGTAATTGATACCAACAAGGATAAGCCTATGGCTCAGAATCCGGGTTGGTAAGAAATAATTTATTGGCTTGATTCATAAGGGACAGTTTTCACAAAAACTGTCCCTTATTCCTGAAAAACTTTATTAAACTTTATCAGCTTCTGAAAAATATATAATTATGATTTCTAAAAGACTGAAGATTAGTAAAATAGGATATGTCTTTGGTTTGCTGGCAGGTTGTATTTTGATGCTTTCTTTTGGTCCATCCCCTGATATTAAAGGATTCGAACCTGCAACCAAACAAACAACTGCCCTCAAAAAGTGGGAAGAGCTCCGTTTTGGGGCATTTGTCCATTTCAATGATAACACTTGTGCGGTTATAGAAATCTCAAAGAACACAAATCCGGAAATATTCAATCCTATCCATCTGGATTTTGATGCCATGATGGCCACTTTTCAAAAAGCAGGCGTAAAATATGCGGTCCTTACCACCCGTCACACATCTGGTTTTTGTCTGTGGGATAGCAAGGTCACAAAATTTGATGTGGCAAGCAGTCCATTCAAGAAGGATGTCGTCAAAATGTTTGTTGAGGCATGCCGGAAACATGCGATAAAACCTTGTTTCTACTATTGTCTGTGGGGCAATGAACGCTGGAACCCAAAGAAATGGAACCCAACCATCAAGGAGGAATTAGAAGGAACAACTCCCAAGAAAATTATCCTGGCACAATTATCAGAGCTATCTGAAAATTATGGTGAAATAACTGAATTCTGGCTGGATATGCAGGTATGGGCCGACTCGACACTGAAACCGCAGGAGACCTACAATCTTTTGAAGAGTAAGAATCCCAGGGTGCTTGTTCATTTCAACCAACATGTTCAGGATGGAAGCAAAATCAGGTATTGGCCGACCGACATCATGAATGGAGAAGAAAGAACCCCTCCGGCCTCAGGCCATCTGAAAGTTAGAACTATCGGCGAAAAATCCTTCTACCTGCCTTTCGAATATGAAATAACTTCCCAGCGTTGTGATTCTTTGTCACTGGGCAATGGGTTGATGAAAGGATCCGTTTGGTTCACCTTCCCGAAGAGTCATTTCTACCCGGTTGACAGTCTCTATCATTATATTAAACAGAATTATGATCGCGGAGGAAGCAATATTCTGTTGTCCACGGCTCCTGATAAAACCGGAACATACAGCCAGGCCAATAGCGACAGCATCGTTAAGCTGGGAAGGTTGATATGGGGTAAATGAAGAAACAAACCAGAATAAACAGGTCCTTTTCCTAAATTTTTTATACCAAACAAAATGCTAAAACCTGCTTTTACATTTCTATGCTTTTTTGTCCTGTTGACAGGAGCAAGTGAAACTAAATACAGCCTTCAGACAGACAGAATTGTTCCGTTTGAACAAATTAAGGGAGGTTTTTTGAAACCACCCGCTGAATCCGGACTACGATGTTATTGGTGGTGGCTGAACAGTATGGCGACCAAAGAATCCATTACCAGGGATCTCGAAGAAATGAAAGCTAAAGGATATGGTGGCGCTTCACTCGTTGATGCCGGAAGTTCCAACTACCAGGTAGCGGCCAAAACGCAGGCGGGACCCGTATTCATGAGCCCTGAATGGATGGAATTGTATAAGCATGCAGTCAGGGAAGCCGAGAGGATCGGTATTGAGCTGAGTGTTAATGTGCAAAGTGGCTGGAATCCGGGGGCACCCTCCATCACCCCGGAATTTGCCATGAAAAAAATTGTTTGGTCAGAAGTGAATGTCAAGGGTGGAAAAATGATCAAAATGAATTTGACACAACCTGAGGAAAAGCTGAAGTATTGGGATTATATGGTACAGGCTATTCCCCAAAAAGAGGGTCTGCCGATTCAAGATCAGGCTATACAAAACTGGAAGAAAAAATCTTTCAAATCAAGTTTCGGGGGTGGAGGAATTTTTCCTTTGCACGAACTCAGAGAAGATTATCCAGGTGACGGAAGTGAAATAGCAATCAGAAAAGAGGAAATTATTGATCTTTCCAAAGATTACCAAAACGGAGAATTGCAGTGGAACGCCCCTCCTGGGAATTGGACTATTATTCGTTACGGTTATACCTGTACCGGTGCACGCACCTCAACCAACAGTGATGGTTGGGAAGGTTTATCTGTTGATCATCTTAGCCCAAAAGCATTTGAACTCTTCAGCAAAACAGTGATTATCCCCCTGATTGAGACGGCACAGGCGGCTGGTAAAAGTGTAAAATTTCTGCAAACTGACAGTTGGGAAATGGATGTTGTCAGTTGGACAGCCTTGTTTCCGGATGAATTTCAAAAATTCAGAGGATATGATATAAAACAGTATCTGCCTGTTTTGGCGGGTCGGATTATTGATAACCGCGATGAAACCGACCGGTTTCTGCATGATTTCAGGAAAACAGTTGGGGATTGTGTGGCCGAAAACCATTATAGGCTTTTTGCCAATCTGGCGCATCAATATGGAATGGGTATTCATCCAGAGTCGGGCGGACCGCACTCTGCACCTGTCGATGCCCTCAGGGTGATGGGAATCAGTGATTTCCCGCAAGGAGAATTCTGGGCCGTGGCCAATACGCATCGGATAAGAGATGATCAGCGGCTTTGTGTCAAACAAAGTGCCTGCGTAGCCCACACCAACGGTAAGCGGTTTGTGGCAGCTGAAGGCCCTACCAGCATTGGACCTCAATGGGAGCGTTCACCCAAAGATTTAAAAGGCAATCTCGATCGGATTTTCTGTTCAGGTGTAAACCGAATCGTTTGGCACACTTTTACCTCCTCACCGAAAGAATTCGGACGTCCTGGAAATGAGTATTTTGCCGGCACCCATCTCAATCCGAATGTCACCTGGTGGAAACAATCCAAAGATTTTATCAGTTACCTCGATCGCTCCTGTTTCATGCTTCAGCAGGGATTATATGTCGCTGATGTGCTCTATTATTACGGAGACGATGTACCAAATTTCGTCTTTTTAAAGGAAGAATTACCTGAATTGCATTATGGCTACGACTGGGATAAATGCTCGAAAGATGTCATTCTTAACCGTCTCACTTTCGATGGTGAAAAAATCGTATTACCGGATGGGATGAGCTACCGTGTTCTGATGTTGGCCCCTGAAAAATCTATCGATTTGGCTGTCCTGAGAAAAATTGAAGCGTTGGTCAATGCCGGAATGACGGTGATAGGTCCCCGACCTTTGGCAACTTCCGGTCTCAGCGGTTTTCCTGCAAGCGACCAGGAACTGAAGGCCATCACCGATCGTATGTGGGGCAAGATTGATGGTAAGAATCTGATCGAAAATCGCGTTGGTAAAGGAAAGGTTATCTGGGGATTGGATGCTAATAAAGTGCTGGATCACATGAAAGTACAACCGGATTTTGGTTTCCAAAGCGGTCAGCCTAAGACGGCCCTAGACTATATCCATCGTACCACCGGCAGTTCGGAAATCTATTTTGTGTCCAATCGTTTTGCCCGCAAGGGAATCGACGACTTCGAATACAGGTACCTGATTTCACCCCCTGATCGTTACGAACTCGTGAACTGCAGCTTCCGGGTTACCGGGAAAATACCTCAGTTATGGAACCCAAAAACCGGCGAAATTACTGATGTCTTAACCTACCGGGAAGTCGCCGGAAAAACTATATTACCCCTGTTCCTTGAGCCTGAAGGTTCGATATTCGTTGTCTTTAGAGAGGCAAAGGCAGACCGCCATATTATTGCTGTTCAGAAGGATGGTAAGAATCTCTTTCCTGATTGTCAATTGGAACCCCAACAAATTCCATTTTTAGAAGCAACCCGGGATGCGGGTAAAAAATCTGCAACAATTTTTGTTCCAGGTACTTATTCACTGACCTGGTCGGATGGTATAACGAAGGTAATCAATGCCTCCAGCGTCGCCACATCCGCTCCGGCAAAAGCCGCTCCGACGGATATGTCATCTGTCGGTCTCTCCCAAATAAACTTATCCTCCAACTGGCAGGTAAATTTTGATCCCAAATGGGGAGGACCGGAAAATCTGTCCATGGCGGAACTCAAACCCTGGAACAGCTTTGAAATACCCGGGATAAAATACTATTCCGGTACGGCAGTGTATACCAGGTCTTTTACCTGCAATAACACAGTTCTGACTGGTAATAAGGTGTTTCTGGATCTGGGACATGTCCAGGAGATGGCTTCCGTAAACATCAACGGAAAACAGTTGCAGGTAATCTGGAGCGCACCCTTCAGATATGATATCACTGATTATGTCAAACAAGGAGAAAACAAGCTGGCTATTGAGGTTGTCAATATGTGGCCAAATAGATTGATTGGAGATGCTAAACTTCCTGTAGAACAAAGAATTACCAAAACAAATATCAACAAATTCAATGGGCCGGATGGTGAAAAATATCTTCGTGAATCAGGTTTGATGGGTCCGGTAATTGTTAAGTTTGTTAAGAAGTATCCGCTTAACTAAAATATAATAGTATGAATTCCAGAGAACGTGTTTTGAGGGCTTTTAAACGAATGCCTGGTCTTCCGGACAGGGTTCCTATTCAGTTTGATCTATGCCGTCAGTTGTCCGATCATTTTGGTAAGGAGTTGGGAATTAAGGTTAATTATACTGAAAATCTGTATGAAGATGTGACTTATCGTATTAGTGCCAACGAGTTACGCGTAGCAATGGGAAGTGATGTGGTCATCACCGGTGCATCGGTCTCGGATCATTATCAGATTGTGAAGGGTGCCGATGGTACCTGGCTCAATGAGTATAAAATGCGCATGCGTCAAGGAGACATCTATGTTGAGGTGATCGACTATCCCCTTGCCCAAGCCGAAACAAAGGCGGATATTGAAAATTACACCTTCCCCGATCCAGATGCCCCCGGCCGCTACAGGGATGCCGAAGAGCTGGTAAAGAAGTATAAGAATGACTTTTTGATTATCGGCGACATCGAGGTAACAGTATTTTCTCTTGCTCACCAGTTAGTCGGAATGGAGAAATTGCTGATAGACATGATGATGGAGGCTGAATACGTGGTGCCACTCTTCGAAGCGTGTGCTGAGTTCCAGACTCAGATGGGATTGCGTCTCATCGAAAAAGGTGTCGATGCTATCTGGTTCGGCGATGATTTCGGGACACAGGCTAGTCTGATTATGCCTCCTGAAACATTCCGCGAACAACTGAAACCACATTATACCCGGATGATCGAACGATTTAAAGAGGCAAATCCTGATATTATTCCGATCCTGCATTGTGACGGAGCCGTGGCAGAATTACTGGACGATATCCGCGAGATGGGATTCGAGGTATTCAATCCGGTTCAACCCGGCGTTCCCGGACATTTGCCGAAGGACATGAAGGAGCGGTTCGGTGATAAATTTGCCTTCTGGGGAGCTATCGATCAGCAGGATCTATTGCCGAAAGGCACTGAGGAGGAGTTGGAGAATGACATCCTCGAAAAGATCAGCATTCTTGGTAAAGGGGGTGGTTATATGATTGCTCCCGCACACATTATCCAAAATGATGTTTCCCCCGATAGGGTACTTAGATTTATTGAATTGTGCAGGAAACACGGGAAATATTAAGTATGATAGAACCTGGTAGAAGGGCAGATGTAGCTGGTAAGCATCTAGTAATATTGCTTGTTTTACTGGCTTTCCTGACACAAATGGAAACGTCTGCTTCCGGAAGCGGTAAGGTTATAAAAGAAAAACCGGTCCTGTCACAACTCGACCAATACAATGTAATTTGGAATACCCCATCTGAAAACGCGGCCGGTTCGATGCCCCTTGGGAATGGGGATATTGCCTTAAATGCCTGGGTTGAAAAGAACGGCGACCTCCTCTTTTATATTGCAAAGAGTGATGCCTGGAGCGGCGATCTGGTGGCGCCAAACTATGGAGCCTATGGCCTGATTAAAGTTGGAAAAATACGCGTATCCTTAACGCCGAATCCTTTTGTAGCAGGTGCAGGAAACTTTACTCAAATGCTACGTCTAAGCGATGGAACATTTGAAGTAAGTGCCGGTTCCGGTGTACAAAAATCGACTCTCCTTCTTTGGGTCGATGCAAACAGGCCAGTCATACATGTGGAGGTGAGTTGTTCATCACCAGTTAGTGTGAGCGCGAAAATGGAGTCCTGGCGAACCAAATCAACAGAATATCTGGGCGCTGATTCCGTAATTTCAGAACAGACAGACCGGGTGATCTGGTATTACAAGAGCCTGAACAAGGACGTCCCGCAACTTATAGACCGAACGATTGGCGCAGCGCTGATTGGAGATGGCTTTATCAAAAAGGGTCCTATGTCAATCGAATCGGTCAGTCCAGGCAGGGTTCATCATATTTCAGTCCATCCACTGACGGCCCAGGATCACACTCAGGATCTTTGGCTCGTACGACTCAACAAGCAGATAGACCTGACTTCACATGTTACACTAAAAAAGGCAAAAAAGGAACATGAAGACTGGTGGTATAAATTTTGGAACCGAAGCTATATCTTCGTCACGTCTGGAGAGAAGTCCCATGAAGTCACGCAAGGCTATCTGCTACAACGGTTTAAAAATGCCTGCACCGGCAGAGGCGAATCCCCGATCAAATTTAATGGTTCACTTTTTACGGTCGAAAATCCTGAACCTGTGATCATTCGTGACAGAGCAAAAGTCAAACCCGATATAGTGGTTCCGGTAACCGCAGATTATCGTGCCTGGGGATATCGCTACTGGTTTCAGAATACGCGCCCAATCTATTGGCCCATGATGGCCTCGGGCGATTTTGATCTGATGCAACCTTTCTTCCGGATGTATAGTTACGTTTTGAAGGATAATGCCCGGCAGATTAAACAGATTTACGGTCATGACGGATCGTATATTACTGAGGGTGAAGCTCTCTGGGGTGGAAAATTAGACAAAGTCCTGCCAGAAACACCGGGTTATTACGGTACGCACTATTATACTCCGGTCCTCGAGTTGAGCGCTATGATGCTGGATTATTATGCCTATACCTTAGATAAGAAATTTGCCAAGGAGACGCTGATACCGGTAGCGGATGCCGGAGTGACCTTCTTCGACAAGCACTTTCAGCGGGACAATAACGGAAAACTCCTTCTTGACCCAGACAATGCCATCGAAACGTTTTGGAAAGTGCGTAACCCTTTGCCGGATATCGCAGGTTTGCGATTCGTGTTGAAGAGGTTGCTAAGCCTTCCGAAAAGTTTGACAGATGATGCCAGTAGAGCACGCTGGCAGAGATTTCTTTCCGAAATCCCTCCAGTTCCAACAGGAATCCGCAAGGACAAGAATCAGCTTCTTCCCTTCGAAGACGGACAAAATGCGGTTGCCAAAAATATTGAAAATCCGGAATTATATGCGGTCTACCCATTCCGGATCTACGGACTGGAAAAACCCGACATCGAACTGGCTCGAAATGCTTTTGCCGTGCGTCAAAACAGGAGGGCAGGTTGCTGGTCGCAGGAAGCAGTGCAATCCGCGCTGCTCGGTGATTCAGAAACAGCCCGGATTTATGTAACCGGACACCTTACCAGGAAAGACCCACGCATGAGATTCCCTGCCTTCTGGGACAGGGGCTCAGATTATGTACCAGATGAAGACAATGGCGGAAATGGACTGCATGCCCTGCAAACCATGATGCTTCAATTTGAGGGTTCTAAGATTCTGCTCCTCCCTGCCTGGCCAAAAACCTGGGACGCAGATTTTAAACTTCATGCACCGGCAAATACTACTGTCGAAGGTAGTGTAAGAGGAGGGAAAATCATTCATTTAAAGGTCACTCCGGCCAGAAGACAGAAGGACCTTGAAATTCTTGTCAATGAATAGAGCCTAGATATCCTGCCTGCTGACCGTATCGACCCCTTTTATTTTTAATAGCTTAGATATTAGGATGTTGAGGTTGTCTGTGTTGTGAATGTAAACATACAGGTGCCCCTCAAAAACACCATCATGCGCATCCAGGTTGATGGAGCGCATGTTGATGCCGTATTCGTTTGAGATGATATTGGTGATCTGGTTGGCCATACCCTGCCGGTCAAAACCGCGTACATACAAGTGAGTCAGGTAGGAGAGGACCTTGAATTTATTCCAGGTCGCCTGGATGATATCTTCACCTCTGCTGGACATTAATTTGATTGCCTCCGGACAAGTCTTGCGGTGAATGATGATCTGCTGATCTTCTTCTTCGGAAACGAAACCCACAACATTGTCGCCCGGAATAGGATTACAACATGAAGCTAGCTTATATTTGGATTGCTTGGAGTCTTCCGTAAGCAGGAAAGGCTGCTTTTTATCGATTTTTGTCTCCTCTTTCTTGTCGGAAGAAAATGTCAGATTCCATAATTTCACCAGCCTGTTCTCCGATTTGATCTTCAAAACATCATCAAGGTTATCCAGTGAAACCAGTCCCATTCCAATCTCCGCATAAAGCTGCTCCTTGGTATGAAATCCAAAATGGTTCAATAACTTCTTGAAAGTGTTGGATGAAGGCTTGACATTCAGCTTCTCGAATTGTTCTGAAAGTTTCTTTAATCCTTCCTCTATGTGCTTTTTTTGTTCCTGTTTGAACGAGTCTTTAATCTTGGTTTTTGCCCTGGCCGTAACGGCGATGTTGATCCATTCTGCTTTAGGAAATTGTTTTTCGGAGGTCAGAATCTCTACCTGGTCACCGCTTTTCAAGACATAACTCATGGGAACGAGTGCATGATTGACCTTCGCACCGATACAATGGTTCCCTAACGCGGAGTGGATGTCGTATGCACAATCCAGGACGGTAGCATCTTTTGGAAGCATCTTCATCTCACCCTTTGGCGTAAAGACGACAATTTCCCGGCTAAAGAGGTTCAGCTTAAACTCATCCAGAAAATCCAAAGCATCCGATTCCGGATTGGCAAGAAGCTCCCTGATCTTGTGAAGCCACTTATCCAATTCACTCTCAGAAGCGCTGTCCCCTTTGTATTTATAATGGGCTGCGAAACCACGCTCATCAATTTCATCCATGCGCTCACTCCTGATCTGGACCTCCACCCATTGACCCATCGGACCCATCACGGTTACGTGAAGTGCCTCATAACCATTGGCTTTTGGAATCGTAATCCAGTCACGGATACGATCAGGTTTCGGAGTGTAAACATCAGTTATCAGGGAAAGAATCTCGAAACACTGCCGTTTCTCAGACACGTTTTCCTTGGGTTTAAAAACAATCCTGACTGCAAGAAGATCATACACCTCCTCGAAAGTGATGTTTTTAGTCTGCATCTTCTGATAAATAGAATAAATCGATTTCGTCCTTCCGCTAACGGTGAAGTCGAAATGTTCATCATACAGTTTCGCCTGGATAGGCTTCGAAAAGTCATAAACCAGGTAATTGATGCGTTCCTGTTCACTGTGCAAGCTGAGCTCAATTTTTCGGTAAGTCTCAGGATCTTTGTATCTTAAGCTCAAATCTTCCAATTCGCACTTGATAGCATAGAGTCCAAGCCGGTGTGCCAGAGGGGCAAAAATATAGAGCGTCTCGGAAGAAATTTTTAACTGTTTATTCTGAGGCATCGAATCGAGCGTCCTCATATTGTGCAGTCGATCGGCCAGTTTGATCAGGATCACTCTCACATCATCAGAAAGAGTCATCAGCATTTTCCTGAAATTGGTAGCCTGTTTGGAATCGAAACTGCCCGAAAGCTTGGTGAGTCCATCCACCAGCATGGCAATCTTACTGCCAAACATCTTTTCAATATCCTGAACCGTATATTCGGTATCCTCCACTACATCGTGCAAAATCGCAGCAACTGCAGATTTGGTGCCAAGACCAATTTCACTCACGACAATTTTTGCAACAGAAAGAGGATGAACGATATATGGCTCACCAGACCTGCGCCTTATACCCATATGGGCAGAAGAGGCAAATTGATAAGCTTTTTGTATCAACTGCACGTTCTCCGGAGTAAGCGGCCTGGTAAAAGATTTTAAAACCTCCTCAAACAGGTCGTCAATCTCTCTCTTTTCGATTTCTGTCTGCAAATCTTATGATGTTATTAATGTGAAATTTCCTAAGGTAATTAACAGGGATTATCACATTCGGTTCAACTGTTCTAAATTAATTATTTATTCAAACCGAACGATTATCTTTACCAAAAATATGATCTGGTATGGAAGAACGTCCTTTGATATTGATATCCAATGATGACGGTGTTTTCGCAAAGGGGCTGATCGAATTAATTGAAGTGATCCGGCTGTTTGGTAATATTGTTGTAGTAGCTCCTGATAGCCCTCACTCTGGCATGTCGCATGCCATCACTGTCGAAAAACCACTCCGGCTTACCAGGATACAAGAGGAAGAAGGACTGGCCGTTTATTCATGTTCAGGGACACCTGTCGACTGTATTAAGCTGGCATGTAGTAAGATACTTGATCGGTTACCCGATTTTGTGATTTCCGGAATCAACCACGGAGCGAACACCTCCATCTCTATTCTCTATTCGGGAACGATGGGAGCAGCTATCGAAGGATCTATCCACGGCATCCCGTCAATCGGATTTTCGCTGGACGACTATTCACATGAAGCTGATTTTACCAAGGCCAAAAAAGCAGTGGCACGAATCTTTCAAAAGGTCGCCGAATATGGTCTTCCGGACGGTATATGTCTGAATGTCAATATCCCTAAGGGAGAAGTGAAAGGCATTAATTTCTGCCGTCAGACACGCGGAAAATGGATGGAAGAATTCGAGAAAAGAACCGATCCTCACGGACGGGACTACTACTGGATGACAGGTTATTTCAACGATTCTGAGACGGAAGCACGTGATACTGATACTTTTGCATTGCAAAATGGTTTTGTTTCAGTCGTGCCAGTCACGACCGACCTCACCGCTTATACGGCCTTCCAGTTTATGCAAAAATGGAAATTCTGATAAGATGAGCGCTGCATATTATGAACCCACCGGGTTAAATAAGTTTTGGCTGGGCTTCTTTATTGGGCTCGGATTCCCGCTGATTTTCTTCCTGATCTATTTTATGTTCAGGTTTAAAGATCTGACAATCACACAATATTATCATCTGCTACTGCATACCGGCAAAATCGTTCATGTAATCAGCCTGGCCGTTTTTCCTAATCTGATTCCGTTCCTGTTTTTTGTCCGTACCAACCGTTTCAAATCAGGCAGAGGGATCATGGCTATCACAATTATCTATGCACTGCTTATTTTCGCGATGAAATTCTTAACCAACCAAGTCTGATATGAGATATTTTATCATTGCCGGTGAAGCTTCAGGCGATCTGCATGCTTCCTTTCTGATGGCCGGCATAAAAAAGAAAGATTCTGAGGCCGTATTTAGTTTTTTCGGTGGTGAATTGATGGAGCAACAGGGCGGAACACTCTTAAAACACTACCGTGAAATGGCCTTTATGGGCTTCTTTACCGTGTTAATGAACCTGAGACAGATCAAAAAGAATTTCAAACTGGCTGAAGAAAAACTGCTGGAATTTAAACCGGATGTCCTGATCCTGGTAGACTATCCTGGATTTAATTTCAGGATGGCAAGATTTGCCAAGTCATATAATATCAGGACGTTTTATTATATATCCCCCAAGATTTGGGCTTGGCGGTCCGATCGTGTCAAGAGGGTTAAAAAATATGTGGATGAGATGTTTACCATCTTCCCCTTCGAAAAAGAATTTTACGATAAGCATAATTACAAGATCCGCTACGTTGGAAATCCGACGATCGATGAATTAGCCGTCCGACCCAACCAAAACCAGACTTACCAGGAGTTTATCCTTGAAAATGAGTTTAAAGATCAGCCGATCATCGCCCTGTTGGCCGGAAGCCGTAAACAGGAGATTCAGCTGATCCTTCCTGTTCTGGTCCAGGTAGCACAACGTTTTCCGAATTATCAGTTCGTCATTGCCGGGGCACCATCCCTTTCTGCTGAACTTTACCAACAGTACATGCCCAATAATCCTGTTAAAGTGATTTTCGGTAAGACCTATGAGTTGCTGCAGCAATCAAAAGCTGCACTCGTTGCATCAGGAACTGCCACACTCGAAACAGCCGTCATCAATGTTCCGCAAGTGGTTTGTTACATCATGGAGTTGGGTAGATTTACCTCTTTTTTGAAAAGAGTATTCTTTAAAGTTCAATGGTTTTCGCTGGTCAACCTGATCATGGACAAGGAGATTGTTCGGGAGTTTTTTCAGGAAAATTGTACCGTCGATGCAGTTGCAGGTGAGTTAAAGAAAATTCTGGAGAAGCCTGAATACCGTGAAGATATGCTCAAGAATTATCGGATTATGCTTGCTAAACTGGGTCCTCCGGGGTGCGCCGACAGGGCAGCAGAAGAGATGGTGGGATTGTTGAGGAAGGCTGATTTGTGAATGTAACAGATGGGTGTTGGCAGACGTGTAGATGCAGATTGTAAATCCGCATCAGCTGGTTGAAAATGGAAAATTGGAAGATGAGAAATGGAAAATTGGAAGATGAGAACTGAGAAGTTGTGAAAATGAGAAAGGGGACGATTGTTGCAAGGGAATTAAAAAAATGATTGAAATTTTTTGAAATGTTTGGTTTGGTAAAAAAAGAGCTGCTACAATTCTTCGGATCATTGATTGCTTATATGATCCTGATCGTCTTTGCGCTGATTTCAGGACTCTTCCTCTGGTTCTTCGACGGAAACATGAATATTTTGTCTGGAGGATATGCCTCCTTGTCCTCATTTTTCGACCTTGCACCGTGGCTTTACCTGTTTTTGATTCCCGCTATTACGATGCGTCTTTTTTCAGAAGAGATCCGCAGCGGAACCATGGAGCTGCTGTTAACCAGACCAGTATCAGTATTGCAATTAGTAGCGGCAAAATTAATTGCTGCGTTCGTTGTGGTCTTTCTGACCTTGGTTCTGTCCCTGGTATACTTTTTTACGGTCTATCACCTGGGTAATCCCGTTGGCGTAATGGATGTCGCCGCCACCCTCGGAAGCTATCTCGGATTGCTTTTCCTCGCGCTGATATTTCTCTCTGTCGGACTCTTTACCTCCTCTCTTTCTGAGAACCAAATCGTTGCTTTCATCCTTGCCGTCCTGCTTTCATTTTTTCTCTTCTCAGGTTTTGAACTGGTATCCGACCTCATTCCAAATGTATCCCTGTCGACCTTCCTTAATTCCATTGGCATATCATCTCATTATGAGTCGATTAGTAGGGGATTGCTGGATAGCCGCGACTTGTTTTATTTCCTGACTGTCACGGTAGTTTTTCTTTTCCTTACCGGGATGGCCTTAAAATGGAAGAGAACACTCTTTAATGTTCAGATTAAGAAGGTACTGCCTTATCTGGGAGTTCTTGTTTTTATGCTAATTCTAAACCAGTTCCGCCTCTTTCGTCTTGATTTTACAACCGAAAAAAGGTATACCCTTTCATCTTCCTCGGTAAAGGTTTTGGAAAATATGAAGGGGAATATGATCGCTGAAGTGTATCTGGAGGGTGACATGCCACCCGGTTTCCGACGATTAAAAACTGCAATTGAAGAGAAATTAGCTGATTTACAGCAATATGGAAAATATTCAATTTATGTAAGAAAGATAGATCCCTATAAGGAAGTTAGTGCCAGGGATCAAAAGGCCTACTTCAACCGACTGTTTCAGGAAGGAATCGTTCCGACTGATTTGAGGATCCGGACAGAACAGGGTATTACTACGAAACTGATTTTCCCTACCGTGGTACTCCGATTTGGCGAAAGATCTTTGGTGCTGAATGTGCTGAAAAACGATCCTTCCCTGCCTCCTGAAGAGAATTTAAACAGGTCAGTAGAGATGCTGGAGTTTGAATTCATGAATGCCATCCGGACGCTGGTTCGGGAAACGCCCATCCGCGTTTCATTTTTGCAGGGGCATCAGGAGTCTGATTCTCTGCATTTGGCCGATATTTCGTCGGCCTTGTCTGCTAGTTTTGAAGTCTCAAAGATCAGTTGTGATCAATTGTTAGCGAATTCAGAAAGTATTAAAGTCCTGCTAATTGCCAATCCCCAGAATAAGTTTCCGGAGCGGGACAAACTAATTTTGGACCAGTACCTGATGAAGGGTGGCAAAATGATTTGGCTGATCGATCCAGTAAGAGTGAGCCTGGATAGTCTGTCTGAGGGTATGACCACTCTTGCCCTGCCTGTCGGTCTGAATCTGAGTGACCAGCTTTTTCATTATGGTGTTCGCTTAAATAACGACCTGATTCAGGATGCAGAATGTATAAAAATCAGGGTAAACACAGCTCCTATTGGTTCTTCCCCGAATTACTCCCTCGCGCAATGGTATTTTTCTCCCTTGTTGCATCCGCTGCAGATCCATCCTGTGGGAAAAAATGTGAATCCGATTGCATCTGAGTTTCTGAGTTCGCTCGACACCGTCGGAGGGAACCCGGATGTTAAAAAAAGCATCCTCTTGAATTCTTCGCCATTTTCAAGGAAGAACGAAGCTCCGATGCAGGTAAGTCTGCGGATGATTGATATTGTTCCTTCCCGCGAGTTTTTTAATCGCTCAAACCTGATAGCAGGAGTCCTTTTGGAGGGGAAATTTAATTCGGTTTTCAAGAACCGGATGATTGATCAACTGGGAATGCCTGCAGGTTTCCATTTATCCGCAGAAAGTGCACCGACACAAATGGCAGTGTTTTCTGACGGCGGACTGCTTTCCAATAACGTTAACCGGACGGCAGGCAAGGAGCCGGCAATATCCCCGCTAGGGTACGACCGCGTCTCAAAAATCACCTGGGGTAACCGCGATTTCTTTTACAATCTCGTTCAATATATGAGTGATGATGCTTCGCTGGTAAGCCTTAAAGGTAAATCCTGGCAGCTGCGACTACTTGATAAAGTGAAAGTTAGCAGTCAGGGTACACTTATTAAATGGGTGAATCTTTTGCTTCCGCTACTCCTGGTCATCATGGGCGGAGTACTGTTTTGGTGGACAAGAAAAAGGAAAAATGAGAAAGGAAAAGTTAGCGCAGCCTGACGAAAAAATGTTCGGTTTGGGCAAAACTATGCTTTTATGTTTGTATATTCGTAACCTTAGATAATAATCAATTAATTCAGCATAGAAAATGAAGTTTGTCGTATCAAGTACCGAATTGCTTAAACACCTGAATGCTATCAGTAGGGTGATTAGCAGTAAGAATACCTTGCCAATCCTGGATAATTTTCTATTCAGACTCGAAGGAAAGTCCCTCTCCGTGACGGCTTCCGATCTGGAAACTACACTTATCACCACAATGCAGCTGGATCAATCAGAAGATGATGGTTTGGTTGCCCTGCCGGCAAAGATTCTCCTCGAGACACTGAAGGAGTTTCCCGAGCAGCCCCTTTCTTTCCAGTTGGATCCCGATACCATGGGAATGAGTATTCTATCAGCCAATGGTAAATTTTCCATACCCGGGCAAAATGGGGAGGAATTCCCCAACCAGCCATCCTTGAATCCGGAACATTTTTCGATTAATGTTCCTCATGATGTGATGCTTAACGGAATCAACAAGACTCTGTTCGCCACCGCCGATGATGAATTGCGTCCGGTGATGAACGGGATCAATATTGAAATATCGCCAATCGGAATGACCTTTGTCGCCTCAGATGCGCACAAGTTGGTAAGATACAAACGTACCGACGCGAAATCTGATAACGATTCATCCTTTATCCTTCCAAAGAAGCCAGCCTCTCTGTTGAAAAATCTTCTGCCGAAAGAGGATTTTGATGTAGTACTGCAGTTTGATGAGAAGAATGCCATCTTCCAGCTGACTGGGTTTAGGATGGTTTGCCGGCTGGTAGAAGGCAGATATCCTGCCTATAATTCCGTTATTCCAACCAATAATCCAAATAAGCTGTTGATTGACAGAGTCGAATTTTACAATACCCTTCGCAGGGTCTCAGTTTTTGCCAACCAGGCCAGTAATCTGGTAAGACTTAAATTGACTGCTTCGGAGTTGGTGGTATCTGCTCAGGATATTGATTTTGCGATTTCCGCTGTCGAAAGAATTAAATGCGAATACGACGGTGCGGATATGGAAATAGGATTCAAGTCTACCTTCCTGATTGAGATCCTTGCCAATATGACCTCATCCGACGTGAGAATGATGCTTTCGGATCCTTCACGCGCAGGATTGTTGCTACCCGCTGAACAGGAATTCGAGTACGAAGATGTACTGATGCTGTTGATGCCAATGATGATCAACGCATAATAACCAGATAATTGATGGAAAAACCTGGCAGAAATTACTTGCCGGGTTTTTTTGTATTAAATACTTTTCTTAATGAGACTCAATTTAAAGAACCCGATAGTATTTCTTGACCTGGAGACTACTGGTATTAATGTGGTAACTGATAGGATCGTCGAGATCGCATTCCTGAAAATTTTTCCTGATGGCCGCGAAGAAGAGAAACTGCTGCTGATCAATCCCGGGATACCTATTCCACCTGAGGCTAGTGCGATCCACCACATTTTTGATGCAGACGTGAAGGACGCCCCGCTTTTCAGGGAAGAAGCCAGGAACCTGGCGAAGTTTATTGAGGGTTGTGATCTTGCAGGATTCAATTCTAACCGTTTCGATATTCCTCTTCTTACCGAAGAGTTTCTGCGAGCTGACCTGGACATTGATTTGAAGAAGAGGAAATTTATTGATGTGCAGACGATATTTCACCGTATGGAGAAAAGGACACTCGCCGCTGCTTATAAGTTTTATCTTCAAAAAGACCTGGAGAATGCCCATAGTGCAATGTCAGATACCCGTGCTACCTACGACGTGCTCCAGGCCCAGCTGGATCGATATGAAGGTGCAACCTTCGAAGAGGCAGGCAAAGTCACAGTCCCGATAGTGAATGAGATCAGCAAGCTTTCGGAATTCTCTTCATTCGACCGGAATGTTGATTATGCCGGAAGGATCGTCTATGATGATAACAATGTGGAAGTCATCAATTTTGGCAAACACAAAGGAAAATCTGTCGAGAAGCTACTGGCAGAGGAACCTTCCTATTACAACTGGATCATGAATGGCGAGTTTCCTTTGTATACCAAGAAGGTCCTCACAGAGATCAGACTGCGTGCCATGAATAGAAAACTTTAATATTCCGAAAAATAATTATTACCATGAAGATCATTTGCATTGGCCGTAACTATGTAAAACATGCCCAGGAACTCAATCATGATGTTCCAACCGAACCGGTATTTTTTATGAAACCGGATTCCGCACTATCTAAGGATAATAAACCTTTTTTCCTCCCGGACTTCTCCAGTGAGATCCATCACGAAATTGAACTGGTCATAAAAATCAACCGGCTGGGTAAGAACATCGAAGCTAAATTTGCTCATCGCTATTATGATGAAATTGGTCTGGGTATCGATTTTACAGCCAGGGATGTACAGAGACATCTTATTGAAAAGGGTTTGCCGTGGGAGAAAGCCAAGGCATTCGACTCTTCTGCTGTCCTGGGAAAATTTCTTTCAAGAGAGGAAATTGGGGATATGGAGAAGATCCTTTTCTCGCTTAAACGAAATGGGGAAGTAGTCCAATCGGGTGATTCACAGCTCATGATCTTCTCTTTCGACACCATAATCGAACACGTTTCAAAATATGTAACTCTTAAAATTGGAGACCTTATTTATACCGGTACGCCTGCAGGAGTTGGGCCGGTTGCTATTGGTGATCGTTTGGAAGGTTTTATCGGAGAGAAGAAAATGTTTGATATTCAGGTGAAATAATTTCCCCAAACCATGAGCATTTCGCCGATAAGGCGATAATGAAGCCGGATGTTGAGTCTGGCTTCGTCATTTATAAAAGTAGCGGAGAGTTCTCCTTGTAAAGCGTTTAGCGGGCCGGCTTCACAATGGATCTGGCTTGCAAAATCGATATTGGAATAAGGGACCATCTTGAAAACGGCCTCTTTGGCACACCATCGGAGCATCAGATCCTTGTTGGAAAGTATACCATTAAATGTACAATCTTGAAGTTCTGCAGGGGATAGGAATTTTCTGGCAGCCCGTTGCACATTTCTGGTAATTAACTCAATATCAATTCCGGGATGATGTTGCTCATCGTAATAAATCACCACACTATTAGAGGAATGAGAAATTGAAATATGTCCTGCAGTGCCATGCAGGATGGGTTTGCCATTCAGATC
Source organism: Prolixibacteraceae bacterium (assembly GCA_037137375.1). Taxonomy (GTDB): domain Bacteria; phylum Bacteroidota; class Bacteroidia; order Bacteroidales; family Prolixibacteraceae; genus CAINVV01. The sequence continues at coordinate 13,454 of JBAXKJ010000006.1, read as the reverse complement.
GTAACTGATGAAAGCGTCGTTCCCGGTCATTTGTTTCAAAAGCAATCTGGCTGCTAGCCACTCCTTTTTCCTTAGCTCATTTCTGAACTGCAGATATCCTTCGAGTTCGGTGACACCGGGTTGAAGCAAAGCCATCAACTGTTCAGCTGTCTCACAGATCTCCCAATATCCAAGTTTACCTTCCGGAATATTTTCTATGAATTTAATTCCCATGAGGCTTCTTCCATTCGGTGGATTCAATCATTTTGATAACATCCTGGGAAAGGAACTGTATGACAGGCCGCAGACTGTCATAGTTTGGCACTTCCTTAATATATAATGCGCCCCGGAGAAAATGAGAGACACTGTCAGTGAGGTAAAATTGCATTGGCGAAGCAGCATTTCCCTTCAGCGTATAAAGAGTACCGAAAGTTCTTTTGCCTGAATTGATAAATATTTGTTCGTCTATCGCGCTGGCTTTTTGAGAATGCTTATACACCAGGGACCTTGCTTCTTCGATCAGTTGAGGCAGATTGTGTTCTATCTTCTTGTAGCTGATATGAATCTGAGCATGATTTCTTGGAATCTCCACTGTGACCCATTCCTTTTGATCAGGACTAAGCAGATCAGGAGTGACAACCGAATAGACAGGGACCAGAAAATCATACGACATTGGCTTGTTCATGAGCAGATATGCTTTGTCGGGGAAGGAAATCCGGTAATACCCTCTAGGCTTTGGTGTCAGCTCTTTCCGGCAGGAACCCAAAGATAAAAACGAAAGTGAAATCAGGAAAGCAATTATATATCTGATCATCTGTCTGTTCTTTTTCTTTCAGGTACGGGCTTTACAAATATCCTGATCTCTTTTATTCTCCTCTGGTCAATGGCTTCTACCTGGAATACAAAGTTTTTGCAAGGGATCTCTTCATGAAGCTGAGGAAATTCTCCGGTAAGTTCCAGTATAAGTCCGGCCAGCGTATCTGCGTCGCCTTTTATCTCTTCGAAAATATCGTCCTCGCATTCCACGATTTTGTAGAAATCATTCAGCAAGGTCTTGCCATCAAAGAGGTATTCATCCGGTGCGATCTTCGTGAAAAATTTCTCCTCTTCATCAAACTCATCACTGATGTCTCCAACAATTTCCTCAAGAATATCCTCAAGGGTGACCAATCCGGAGGTTCCTCCAAATTCGTCCACTACAATTGCCAGGTGTACTTTCGATTTTTGAAATTCTTCCAGCAGATCATCGATCTTCTTCGTTTCAGGGATGAAAAATGGTGGCCTGATCAATTGCTGCCATTTGAATGAGGTCCCTTTGGAGATATGCGGCAAAAGATCTTTGATATATAAAATTCCTCGGATTTCGTCCAGAGTGCCTGAAAATACAGGTATGCGCGAATAGCCGGCTTCCCTTATTTTTTCGAGAACCTCCAGGAAATTGTATTTGAAATCGATCACTACCATGTCCATGCGGGAATGCATAATCTCGCTGACACTCTTTGAACCAAACTTGACGATGCCTTCCAATATCTCTTTGTCGTCCGTCAGGTCCTCATGATTGGCAAGTTTAAGTGCCTTTGAAATTTCATCAATTGATAACACCCTGCGGTGTTTATTCATTCTCTTGTTAACGAAGGAGGTCGACCGGATCAGGATGAAATTGATCGGCTTAGTGATTTTTCCAAGAAAGATGACGAAAGGAGATATCTTTAGAGCAAAGGTTTTTGGATAATGAGCGGCATAAATTTTTGGAATGACCTCACCAAAAAGCAAAAGAAGAAAGGTGATGAGCACGATCTGGAAAATGAATTCCAATGTTCTGGCATTTCCGAAACTTATCAGTGAGTTGGAAATATGTGAGGAAAGCAGGACGATGGCAATGTTAACGAAATTATTGCCTACCAGGATGGAGGCCAGAAGCTGTTCAGGATCAGATAGTAGTCTTAATATTTGTTGAGCCGATCGTTTTTTGTTGGATTTAAGTGAATCTATATCATTAGGTTCCAGTGAAAATAAGGCCACCTCAGAACCGGAAATCATGGCAGATAATCCCAGCAATATAATTAACACAAAAAGCCCCGATAGGGCATCGAATGAAAACGGTAGGAATTCGATGTTGCCCAACAAGGCTCTTGCAGAAGATTCAATGTTTGTTTCCAATTCAGGAAGTTTGGTAATCAGAAGGGAAGATCATCGGGCGTATTACCCTGATCCGCATAGCCGGAAGAGGGCTGAGGTTCATTCACTGATTTTCTGGCTTCCGCAGCCGGGCCTTCAGCAACCTGGTTAGTTTGGCCGCCAGATTTTTTATCCAGCAGTCTCACTTCGTCTGCATAGATTTCATAAGCTGTTTTCTTCACTCCATCGTTGGAATCGTAGGTGCGGGAGCGAATACGTCCCTCAATGTATACCTGACTTCCCTTGTGAATGAATTTTTCGGCGAGGTTGGCCAGATTACGCCAGCAAACGATGTTGTGCCATTCTGTTTGCGTAACTTTTTCACCAGCCTTGTTGTTGTAAACTTCAGAGGTAGCCAAGGAGAAGGAAGCAACCGATACGTTGCTGTCGAGGTGCCGGATTTCAGGATCTTTCCCTACATTCCCGATTAAGATAACTTTGTTGACTGACATAGGTAAATAGATTATTTTGTATACTGTAAGTTACTGCAAAAGGACGACAATTCAAAATCGATCAAAGATAAAAATTATTCAGTAACCCATCTGCAGTAAAAACTGTTCAACTGGTTTTGGTACTGCGAATTTCTCAATTTCTGATTTGCTGACGGCAATTGTCCCGTCTGGCAACTCCTCGCCGTTCATGGTCAACAAGAAATATCTGATCATTAAACGTTGATGCGTTAATATATGTGTCCTTACTTCGGAAACTGAGTTGAGTGTTATTCTTCGGTTTCCCACTATCACCCTCCATTCTGCGCTGTTTATGACCTCTTCGGGAGATTTTGCCAAAGTCGTTTCAATCAATGGAAACTGATACAAGTTACGCCAGATATCTCTTTCTCCTCTTTTTTCCAGAAGTAGCTTATCATTCCAGTTGATGCACAGATAGTTCAAGTGTCTTTCCCTTTGTTTGACCCTATTTGTCTTAACAGGAAAGCTGGAAATATCTTGATTCAGGCAGGCATAACATTGAGGTGACAGCGGACAGCTTTCACAATCCGGCTGACCGGGAATACACTGAATGGCACCGAACTCCATCAGGGCCTGATTAAAGTCACCAGGCCGACTGGTATCGAGCATCTCCTGTGCCAGAGCATAGAATTCCTTCTTTCCTGAAGGGGAATCAATTGGAGTAGAAAGACCGAAGAGACGTGATAGAACCCTGAAGACATTCCCGTCAACAACCGCATAAGGAAGGTTAAAGGCAATGGATGCGATGGCCGCTGCAGTATAATCTCCGATACCTTTCAGGTTCCTGATAGAAGCATAATCCATAGGGAAAGTACCGCCATAATTATTTAGTATGGTACGGGCCGCATGATGCATATTTCGGGCACGTGAATAATATCCAAGACCCTGCCAGACTTTCAGTACCTCTTCTTCGGGTGCGCCTGCCAGACTCTTCACGTCGGGAAAAGCCAATAAAAAATTGTGGTAATATTCCATTCCTTGCTGCACCCTGGTTTGCTGCAGAATTACCTCAGAAACCCAGATTTTGTAAGGATCAGCAGTCCCCCGCCAGGGAAGTTCGCGTTTGTTAGCGTTATACCAAGCAGTCAGGACTTTACGATATTCATCCAAATTTTAACGTTTTTAATAAAAAATCAAATTATGATCAAAAATTATTGAGTAATATGATATTAGTTCATTCAAAAGCTATATATTTGTGCACCAAATAAGAAATGAATTTAGAACAAATATAGGGTTAATTAAAAATTAAGTCAAATCATTAAATTTTTAGCAATGACTAAAGCAGATATCGTAAACGAGATTTCTAAGAGCACAGGTATTGAGAAACTTACTGTTCAAAAAGCAGTAGAGGCATTTATGGATACCGTTTCAGGTTCACTGGCCGAAGGCAACAATGTATATCTTCGTGGATTCGGTAGTTTTATCGTAAAAAAACGTGCAGAAAAAACAGCTCGTAACATTTCACGTAATACCACTATCATCATTCCTGAACACAACATTCCTTCTTTCAAACCGGCAAAGACATTCGTAGGTCGCGTTAAAAACAACGTGAAGTAATTTTACTTTCAAAAAAATATTGATATGCCAAGCGGTAAGAAAAGAAAAAGACATAAAATGGCTACCCATAAACGTAAAAAACGTTTACGGAAGAATCGTCACAAAAAGAAGAAATAGGCTTTTTGTAACGCCTTAGATAAAAAATACAAAACCTAAAGTACTTCTGTGCTTTAGGTTTGTTGTATTTATTAGTTTGTATTAACATAAATGAGTAAAGAACATGAGCAATGAGTTGATTATTGAAGTATCGTCCTCTCATGTCGAAATCGCTTTACTCGAAAACAAAAGGCTTGTAGAACTCAACAGGGAAAGCAACGACGTTAAATTTGCAGTAGGAGATATTTACCTTGGAAAGGTGAAGAAGATCATGCCGGGTTTAAATGCTGCTTTTGTTGATGTGGGCTACGAAAAAGATGCGTTCTTACATTATTTGGATTTGGGACCACAGTTCCAGACTCTTAACAAGTTCCTTAAATTGGCTGCCGCCAAGAAGTTAAAGATGTCACCTTTCCCGAAGATTAATCAGGAACCCGACATCAACAAAGACGGCAAAATTTCTGAGGTCCTTAAAGCCGGTCAAACCATTTTGGTGCAGATTGCCAAAGAACCCATTTCTACCAAAGGACCACGATTGACATCTGAATTGTCCGTGGCAGGAAGAAATATGGTCTTGGTACCCTTTAGTGACAAAATATCTGTATCACAGAAAATTGAAACGACGGAAGAGAAAACCCGTCTGAAAAAATTAATCCAGAGCATCTGCCCCAAGAATTATGGGGTGATCGTTCGGACTGCGGCTGAAGGTAAAATGGTAGCAGAGCTGGACCAGGAGTTACGACGACTGATTGCAAAATATGAAAATGCACTCAATAAACTTGAGAAACAAGTCGTTCCCTCACTGGTACTCGGAGAAACGGACCGTACCATCTCACTCATCAGAGATGTTTACAACAACGATTTCACCAACATCTACATCAACGATGAAGATGCAGCAGCTGATGCAAAAGAGTATGTGGGTACCATCGATTCTGAAAAGAAAAAGATTGTCAAGTATTACAATGGTAAAATGCCAATCTTTGAATATTTCGGAATTGATAAACAAATTAAAGCATCTTTTGGAAAAACAGTCTCCTTTAAAAGCGGTGCTTATCTGATCATTGAACACACCGAAGCGTTTCACGTCATCGACGTAAATAGTGGAAACCGCTCCAAAACAGGTGATCAGGAATCAAACGCATTGGAGGTAAATCTGGCAGCCGCCGAAGAAATCGCACGTCAGTTGCGTCTTCGGGACATGGGTGGTATCATTGTGATCGATTTTATCGATATGCATGGTAACGAGAATCGCCAGAAAGTTTTCGAGAAAATGAAGGAAGTAATGTCTTCCGACAGAACCAAACATAATATACTCCCTTTGAGTAAATTTTGTTTGATGCAGATTACACGGCAACGTGTCAGACAGGAGATGGCAATCGAGACGGAGGAAAATTGCCCCGTTTGCAAAGGAACGGGTAAGGTAACACCGACTTTGCTTTTCATCGAGGAAATCGAACAAAGAGTACGCTATATTTTCGAAGAACTACAGAAAAAGAGTCTCACAATTGAGCTCCATCCATTTGTTGGAGCCTTCCTTACAAGAGGTTGGATCTTTTCTAAAGTCTGTAAGTGGCGATGGAAATATCGCAAAAAGATTCACATCGTAGAGATGAATTCAATGAGTTTTCTTGGATCCAAGTACTACGACGAACATCAGGATGAAATCATTATTTAATGATAGTTTAAGAAACCCACTCGTGTATCGAGTGGGTTTTTTAGTAAATTTGAGGCCTGACTATTGCAATTTATTCGATGTGATAGTCTGAAGGAATCCTAGACAGCTCTCTGCTGCTACCAAATAGAATTGAAATTATTCAGACATGATAAATGAGGGTATTCTTTTTTGGAATGTAGACACACAAATTGATTTTATCGAACCTGCCGGGAAGTTGTATGTCAAAGGTGCCGAAAAATTAAAACCTATCCTGAAGAAAATCACTGATTTTGCTGCTACAAATCATATCAGGGTCATCAATACCTGTGATTTTCACCTGATCAATTCAAACGAATTATCGCCCTATCCCGATTATGTCCATTCATTTCCGGAACATTGCATGGCAGGTACCAAAGGCGCTGAGTTTATCGAAGAGACCAGGCCCAATCTTCCTGCAATCGTCGACTGGATGACCCAATTGGCCATCCTGCCACAACTGGCCGACCGCAATCAATACAGGAATATCGTCATCAGAAAAGATGACTTTGATGTTTTCCGGGGAAATCCTTATACCACGCAGATTCTCAATCTGATCAATCCTGAGAAAGTATTTGTTTATGGCGTTACCACGAATGTCTGTGTGGATAAAGCTGTATGCGGATTGATAGAGTTTGGTTATAAGGTCTTTGTCCTGGAAGATGCCATCAAAGAACTGCCAGGTATCGGCTTGCCTTATAAACGATGGAAAGAGCTTGGTATCAAGATGATCGACTGGGGTAAGATCAAAAAATATCTTTAATATTTCTCGTGCCTGTCCATTTCTCTCCGGGCATCCTTTTCCTTTAGGGTGGACCTTTTGTCGTAGGAATGTTTTCCTTTTGCCAGTGCAATCTCAACCTTTACCAATCCCTTGTCATTTAGAAATAGCCTGATGGGAATGATAGTCAATCCATTCTCCTTCACTTTGCGCTCCATCTTCCTGAGTTCTTTCCTGTTGAGCAGGAGCTTCCGTTCCCGTAATACTTCATGGTTATTACAAGTACCAAAATCGTAAGCCGAAATGGAAAGATTCTTTATCAGCATCTCACCTTCAACAAAATGACAGTATGCATCGTTCATGCTAACTTTTCCAAGCCTGATCGATTTGATTTCCGTGCCAAGTAAAACGATTCCGGCAACGAATTTTTCAATAAATTCGTAGTCGAAACTGGCCCTTTTGTTGCGGATATTGATATTCTGTTGAAATGCTGTCTTCATACGGCCACAAAAGTAATAAAAGCGCAGGATAAAAGTTTATATTTAGTTGTGGTGATGATGAAATACGACATGTTAACGATCCTCGGTCCAACCGCCACCGGCAAGACCCAACTAGCCGCCCGGATGGCACATCGCCTGAACGGTGAAGTCTTGTCGGCCGATTCGCGGCAAATTTATCGGGGAATGGACCTGGGAACCGGCAAAGACCTGGCCGATTATGTTGTGGAAGGTTCAAGAGTGCCCTGTCACCTCGTCGACATCGCCAATGCCGGAGAACAGTACAATGTCTTCGAATTTCAACGCCAATTTATTTTGGCCTATGAGGATATTCTTTCCCGGGGAAAGTTTCCTGTTTTTTGCGGAGGAAGCGGACTCTACCTCGAAGCTGTTCTCAAAGGTTACAGGCTCACACAGGTGCCTTCCGATAAATCCAGAAGGGCCGAACTTTCCCAATTTTCCCTCGAAGAACTGACTGAGATACTGAAAGGCTACAAGTCCGTCCATAATACCAGCGACACCGAGACAAAAAACCGAGCCATCCGAGCCATCGAAATTGAGGAATACCTGAGGTCCAATCCTGATTTAAATTTTGAGTTTCCTTCCCTCAATTCTCTGATTGTTGGGGTACAGTTTGACCGGGATACCCGCCGGGAACGCATCACCGCAAGATTAAAACAAAGATTGAAAGAAGGCATGATTGAAGAGGTAAGGGGTTTGCTCGACGGCGGACTAAATCCGGACGACCTGACTTATTACGGGTTGGAATACAAATATGTGACCCTTTTTCTGATTGGAGAGCTTTCCCGGGAGGAAATGTTTGAACGACTGAATATCGCTATTCACCAGTTTGCCAAACGTCAGATGACCTGGTTCAGGAAGATGGAAAAGGAGGGTTTTGTGATTCATTGGCTGGACGGATTCATGCCGATGGAGGAGAAGGTAGCATTTATCGACCGTTTGCTCTTTTGAAGAATAGCTATAACTTTACAAAAAATTGAGCCCATGAACATTTTGATCAAAACCATTGAACAGATTGAAGGTATACGGAGAAGTTCGAAACTTGCCGGTGAGACGCTATTATATATTGAACCTTTTGTGAAAGAGGGTGTTTCGACCCAATACCTGGATGGTCTGATTCATCAGTTCATGGTTGATAGAGGTGCGATCCCGGCTACGCTGGATTATAACGGATTCCCAAAATCGTGCTGCATCTCCCTGAATGAAGTGGTTTGCCATGGAATTCCTTCGCCAACAACGATTTTGAAAAATGGCGATATCCTGAATGTGGACGTGACCACCATTCTGGACGGATATTACGGAGATACCAGCAAGATGTTTACCGTTGGCCAGATCACTCCCGGCGCCGAAAAACTCATCAGGGCTACGAAACAATGTCTGAACCTGGGAATTCAGCAGGTTTTTCCGGGAAATTATTTTGGTAACATTGGCTATTTTATCAATAGGTACGCTACATCGCAAGGATTAAGCGTAGTGTATGAGTTCTGCGGACATGGAGTCGGAGTAGAATTTCACGAGGATCCGCAGGTAGATCATTCAGCCAGAAAAAACAGCGGTCCGAAGATGAAACCAGGAATGATTTTCACCATCGAACCGATGATTAACGAGGGGAAACCTCGTGTAAAAGTTGACCAGGTGGACGGATGGACCGCAAGAACCGTGGATGACAGGCTTTCTGCTCAGTTCGAACATACGATCCTGGTTACCGAAACCGGCTGCGAAGTGCTGACCGATGTCTCAGGGGAATATCCTTTGACCTGACCCCTCAAAAACGCTTTACCTTAGCTTCGACTTAACCCTTTCACAGGTTGATGGCACTTTTATGGTAGTCTTCGCTGGTGCAGATTTGTAATCTGCACCCCAATCTGACCTTTTAGCTGGTGCAGATTTGCAATCTGCATCAAAATTTTAGTGTCCGGTCTTATGCCCGATCTGCTCAAGTTTGTTCAGGTCCTCGACCTTGAAGTTCCCATAAAAGGAAAGCAAAATACAAGAATGATCTTTTTCCTTGTCGCCGATAATCATGTGACATTCAGAGATTTTGTCGCCTTTTCCTTCCACCCAGAATTCAGCATTGTCATCAGGTTTTTCACCTTTTGGATGAATCTGCTCATATTTCAGGGAAGCCAGTTCCCTGGAAACTACTTCTGAAAAATTTTTGATCTTGGCTTTTTCTGAGTTGTAAATCAGCAGCCTGAGTTCTGAAAAATCTCCCGTAATCTTCTTTCCCTCCTCATCCAGATTCAAATTCATCATATCAATCATGGACTTCGTGAAAGTGAAATAGGTAAATCCTTCCTCTTTGGGATATCTGTCAAAAATTTTCTGTGCTCTGCTTTGCGAAAATCCGGAAAGGAATGAAAGCAACATGGCGATTAGGATGCCAATCCGATAAATGAAGTTCATATTCTATTTTTTTGCAGGTTTAACATTGGGAACGGCTCTGTTGACCAGGGTAAGACCGTCGGTCTTCATGGTCCAGTATTTGTTGAGCATATCATCGTCGAAAGTATCGCTCGTATTCTTGATGTCGTGAATGATCGGTTTCAATGTTTCATCCAGGTAAATCGTTTTTCCTACCGGGACGATGATCTTCAAATTGACATGCTGATTTCTCCACGTGCGTGGAAGTACGAAGGAGGGCTGAACGTTCAGCAAAGAGTCTTTTGCCTGATAATTGAACAGGATCTCCTCGGCATTTTGTTTGGCAGTTGAGGTGTTGATACCCCTGGACACCTTGTTGATGACCATGTCAAATGAACCACCATGACTGGCTTCAATCTTCAGTTCAGGCACACCAATCAGGATTTCTTTACCATTCAGGGTCCCAAGTCTGAAACGTCCGAAATTAATATCCGGATCCGTAAAGGCGTCCAGATCACCTTCGCCAGGTCCGTGTTTGGCCGTGAGATACAGGGTGTCTGAAGGAGTTTTCAGCGTCTCCTGTGTGGTGATTGTGGCCGATTTGTTGAACTCCCCAAACGTCCTGCTTCCATTGATGAGCAGAATGAGTATCCCGATCAGGAAGACACCACCGATGATGGGGCCGAAGATGTGGTTATTGGATTTGATTCGGAAGACCAGTTTGATCAGGGCATAAACCAGCATGATCACTGGTATGCTGATTACGATTAGCATACCGATCCATATCCAGGTCATGGTTGAACCCTGCGTAAAGAAGAGGCCTAAATGGTCAAATCCATTGAGAGGGGTCAGATTAAGAATTTCATGCGAGGCAAACAACAGGGAAAACAGCACGATCAACAGCACTGCCCCAACGATCACAAAAGGAAGTCCAATAAGGACTAGGATGATTGTGCCCAAGACTTTCAGGACTGAAACCAAGACGTTTCCGACCTCTTGAACACCGCTTCTACCCTGGGCATACATCGGATTGGAGCGGTAGTTCCGAAAATTTTCCTTTACCTCCTGCATCTCCTCTTTGATTGTCTTGGAGATGTTGTCGATGTTCACGACTTCGCCCTTCATTTCCAGCCTTTGTGAAGTGGTCAGTGCTTTTGGAACAACAATCCAGAGAATGATGTAAATGAGCGCACTGCTGCCGACCGGGAGGAAGAATGCCAGGACGAACAGAATCCTGATAATCACCGGATCCATACTAAAATAGGCGCCTAATCCGCTACAGACTCCACCCAAAACCTTGTCTTCAGGGTCGCGGTAGAGTCTTCTGCCTTTCATCCTGTAGTATTTCTTCTCAGAGGTCTTTTCTTTTTGCTGGGCTTCCTCTTCCTCCTCATTGGAGATAGCCTCGGGGGTACCCATGATGGCAATGACCTCTTCGACATGTGTAAGATTTACTACCTCATCACCGTCTTTCAGTTTGCTGGTAAATAGTTCTGCGATACGGGCTTCAATATCCTCAACAATTTCCTTAGCATCCTTATCGCTGCCAAATCGACTGTTGATTTTATTCAGATACTCATTGAGTTTTTCAAAAGCGTCATCGTCAATGTGGAAGACGGATCCGCTCAGATTGATTGTAAGTGTCTTTTTCATTTTAATCTTGTTTATTCAGGTTATTATTTTTTCAGTTTTTGAATAGCTTCTACCAGTTCTGACCAGGAAATTTCCAGTTCTTCCAGGAATTTCTGACCAGTAAGTGTCAGTTCATAATATTTGCGTGGCGGACCCTGTAATGACTCTTCCCAGCGGTATGACAGGTATTCGTCATTTTTCAACCGGGTGAGCAAAGGATAGAGCGTCCCTTCCACGACAATCATCTGAGCCGTTTTCAGCTCGCCTATGATGTCTGAAGCATACAAAGGCTTTTTGGAAAGAATCAGAAGTATGCAATACTCCAGGATGCCTTTCCTCATTTGTGCTTTGGAGTTGTCGATGTTCATTTTTGCTTCAATTAAGATGTTTAAAATCTATTGTGACTACTTTTTGTGCTATTAGTATTCATATGGTACCTTTCATTACACTGAAGTAGGTGATGCAAATATATATATTTAATATGGTACTATGCAAGACATAGTACTAAAATTTTCAAAATATTTTTGAAAAATTTCGTATGTGTCAGATAATAAGCTATATAAATAATTAAAAAATAGATTTTAGCTTTTACAATCCTCTAATTTTAGTTGAAAAAATTTTTAATTTACAGACAAAAAAGTCAATCGGAAGGTGATATCGTGTCTTTTAGGAGGATGCAGTCTTCTTAATCCCGATAAATTTTGAGGCTTTTGATATTTCGGATGAGCCTGGATCGGATAGACAAATTTACCTGGCAAGTATTGGATTCGTTTTTGTAGACAGTAAGCTTTAATATTGTATTAAAAGAAAGATAAAAATATTTTGTAAAAACATTTTACTTATAAGTAAAATTTGTATTATTGCAAACCAATCTAATCCATGAGGTATTCTATTGTAAAACTGCATCGATTTAGTGGAAATAAGGCAACTGTCTACTCTGTGGTTCGATATGGTGAGGAAGAGACTTTTCTTGATAAATTTGTTATAAACAATAAAGATTTATATATAAGTGAAATTAAAGATATATTAATGCGTTTGCGTACTATAGGACAAGTTACTGGGGCTAGAGTAGGCTTTTTTAAAATTGACGAAGGTTACCCTGGAGATGGTGTTTGTGCTTTATACGATAACGAAAGTAAATTACGATTGTATTGTATCAGATATGGAACTCAGATAATAATACTAGGAAGTGGTGGGCCAAAACTAAAATCGATAAGGTCTCTGCAATCTGATGGAAATTTAAAAAATACAAATTACTTCATGAGATGGTTATCTAGCGAAATAACCAACAGAATAAAAAACCGAGAAATTAGTTACATCAACGATTCTCTTGACTTTACTGGAGACTTTGAATTTGAAAACGAAGAAAACGAATAGAATGGAAACGAAAGCGAGCAATTTAATTGACGAATTATTAGAGTCAATTACGGTTCTTGAGCAGTCAAAAGTTGATACTAGAATGCTGTTGGCTGCTAAAATTGCCGACGGAATGAAAGCGAAAGGATGGAAAAGCAAAGATTTATTGAAAGCTGTTAATAAGGATAATCCTTCAATAGTAACGAAATGGCTTTCAGGTACCCATAATTTTACCATCGATACTTTAGTGGAGCTTGAAGACGCCTTAAATATCAATTTGTTGGACAGACATGAGAAAAAGACAGAGTTAGTATGGGTCTATCAACTTTCAGTAGAAAGTAATCCTGAAATTCCTTGCTTCCCTTATCTAACAGAGAAAGATTCTAATCTGAAAGCAGAAACGGGGTTAATTTTTTCTGCCAGAACATCTAATAAGCCAGTTCTTTATAATCAAAATTCATAATGAAAAACGAGACTTCAAGACAGCTTACTTTTAAAATTGTCACGATAGAAATAATAGAAGCAATTTTGAATAAGCCCATTTTGCCGATTCTGGAAGGTGCCAATTTTCAATTCGACATATCGTTGGAGCAGAGAATAGACCAAGTGAAAGGGCTTGTTATTGTTATTTGCACAATCAATATTTTAAATGATGCCAGGGACCAGCAACTTTCCCGAATCATATCAAGTTGTATTTTTGCCGTGAATAATCTTGAAAGTTATACAAACAAAAAATCAAAAGCGGTAGATTTGCCGGATGAATTTAGGGTAAATTTGAATTCAATTTCAATTTCAACGACCAGGGGGATAATGTTTACTTATTTGAAAGGTACTTACTTGCATCATGCAATACTGCCAATCGTTAATCCAAGTTCATTTAAACTCAACAAAAC
>JBAXKJ010000005.1:0-207922 GCA_037137375.1 Prolixibacteraceae bacterium | reverse complement strand
ATGGCCTTTTGTAGCTGCTCCCTTTAAATTATTTCCTCAGCGATGAGGGTTTCATTGGTTAATTCTCAATTACAGGATAAGTCAAAGCATTGAGACTACCTTATTTTTCAGGCAGTCTCAATGCATAGGTAAAAATACTAATTTTCAAGTTGATAGACTGCCAGTCTATCATTCGTACCGTAAAAGAGTACATGCAGTTTCCCATTGATGACAGCAAAATCTGAATCAAGGGTATTGTTAGCGTTAGAAATAATTCTTGTACCGACAATGTTAAAGATAGGATTGTCCAGCGATGTTTGATCCTGGGTGGTGATGTCTAAAATCCTGAAAATATGTTTGGTAGAAGCGAGAATTGTAAACGCTGCATATTTTCTTCCATTGTAAGTAATCGTTTTTATATCTGTCGTTGCTACTCCCGTAATTTTCAGTGTCTCTCCCATGGTTGAGTTCATCAGGTTTACCCCATTGAAATTTGTCCCGGTAGCGGCTCCGATATATCCTGTAGCGAAAGATTCAATGCTGTAATAGAAACCCGTACCGCTGTATGGAAAACTTAATTTCTGTGGAGTCGGGTTGAGGGTTCCGTTGGTGACTGTCCAAACCAAAACATCTTGTTTTTGAGCCATTGGGACAGTAATTACAGCATTCCCGGACAAGGAACCTGTGACATTTATTCCAGCTGCTCTTGGAGCATAGGAAAGACCCAAGGTGTTTTGATTATAGGTAATGTAGGAAGTCGGGGCATTGTCATCCACATTGTTCCACATAAAAATCTTTAGGTCTGTTGTTGCGCCGGCACCTGCCCCCAACTGTATTCCAAGAATTTTCCCATTTGAATCAGTTGCGAATTTTCGGACTCCTGTCACCGCCCCACCGTCAAAGTTAGTGCCATTTTTACTTAATCCTTTGAGATAGTTACCGCTCAGATCATAGACATTTATTCCCAAACTGGCGACAGATCCTGCATTCATCGCATGACTGCAAATCAACACATTGTTGCCACTGAATGCAGCAGATGATCCGGCATTGGCAGCATATTGTAATTGTTCGTGCGTCCTTTCGAGAATTGGGTTGGATGCTATTAGCGGGCGTTTAATTGTAAAAGTAGTTTCTACTCCGTTGGAACCGGTTATTTTCACTTTGAAATCGGTGTACATATTCACATTCGTTCCGACAAAAGAGGGATCGACAATATTTCCGAAACCAGTGGAGAAACTTAAGCTAGCTGCTGTAAAGTTAGTAAGGTACGGGACGTAAGGCTGCACTACATTGTTGGTAATCTGTAGTGAATCAGTGGGCATGCCATTAATTGTAATCGATTTTAGGTAGGCGGGACCAACTGGTTCGGAAGTGAAAACGACATCATAAGTGTAGATAGTTTTGCTGTCAGTCCCGACAACCTGCAATTTGAATGGATTGGTATAATCTTTCACCGTTCCATTGGTGAAGTTTTGCATGGTTCCATTCAGAAATTCCAACCGGACCGCTAACTTAGAAATATCGGTTCCTTTGTTTACCTGGGTGATAATGCTTGTTTTGCCGAAGAATACTTTTTCCTTGGGAATATCCAAACCATCAACTGTCAGACTTACAAGTTTTGGTGCGGATTGGACCGTTAATTTCCATGTGACTGACGCCCCATTTGAACCCTGAATGTTTAAATTTACAGGAGAACGCATATCGTTGTTATCCTTGTTTTTGAAATCAACAATGGTTCCGTTTGCAACTAACACTTCAGTCTTAACTGCTGAAAGGTCTGTGCCATCCGGTAATTTTATCAGGGCTTCATTTGGGACCTTGGTTTCTGGAATATACAGTATCTCATTTATTTTCACTGCAACAATTTTTGCAGCCTCTATCTGACGGGTATCTGTTTCCTTCTTACAGGAAGAGATAAGAATTATCCCTGTTAGGAAGTAAAATAATACTGATTTCATATTTTTTATTGTTACTGTTTTCATTGGTTCATCACTTATTAAATCTATTCTCCATAGCCATCATTCTGAGTCAGTTGCGGTGCCTTATTGCGCTCAGTCCGTGGAATCGGCCAAAGGTAAAATTTATCATCCCAGTTTTTGGGTCTGTCGACATCTCTTGACCTAAGTTTGCTGCCAAAAGCTGCATAAAGCGCTAAATCATTCAGATCACGATCGGATCCGGCTGCACCATATGTCGGTACCATGTCTGGCGTTACCTGACTGTAACCATCCGGGTAGGTATTTTTTGAAGGATCGACTCCTGTGGCTAATGGAAATCCATAAGTCTTTTCAGCATTTTCAAGAGATCCTGTGCGCCAGCGCCTCATGTCAAAGAAGTGCAATCCGGATTCGCGGGCAAGTTCCACTTTCCGTTCCCTTCGGACTATCTGCCTCATTTTGGACTGGTTGCCCGAACGGGAAGGATCAACTGTGATCACATTGGGCATTCCAACCCTGGCCCTTACATCATTAATTGCTGAATATACACTGTTATCTATCTCGTTGAGTTCGATCTTAGCTTCAGCGTAGGTCAGCAAAATTTCCGCATAGCGCATGAGGATGATATTGTAAGAAGCCAGATATACGGTTTCATCATCAAAATGATTGTATTTTTTCCAACCATATCCTACTCCACTTTGAATGTATCCATATTGTGCGACAGAACCGCTATAATCCAGATTATCAATCAGGGTAGTGTTTCCTGAAGCATCAATTGAAGTGGTTTTCGGATTAAAAACTTCAGCTAAGAATTTCAATTTTTTACTCCCTGAATTACCAATAATTGTGTCTTTTTGTGTATAAACAGTCGCTTTTAAACGTGGATCCCTATTGATGAACGGCTTTTTAGGGTCGTAACCTGAACCAGCTTCATCAATTCGTTTCCCGTTTCTCATTTCGTACGAATCGACTAAAAGTTGAGTTGGAAATCTTCCTGATTGTCCGAAGATTCGGCTGGTTTCTCCAAATGATTGGTAATGAGTCTTTTTGGCTGCCTGATCTGAGTAAATAAGAGAGAAAAGTATTTCTTTTTTGGATGCGGTATTCATTTGTCCGATCCTTGTGAATAATTCTGAAAAATTCGAATTCAAGCTTCTTCCACTTTCCAGGATGATCTTACTTGCTGTTTTTGCGGCAATGTTGAAATAATATTTGGCTTTTTCCGGATTTTTCACGCCACTTTTACCATAACCTTCTTTATTCCACGAACCTGCATAAAGAGCGATTCTTGCTTTCAGTCCCAATGCGAAAGATTTGTCGACCCGTCCTAATTCTTTGGCTTCCCACGGCAGGATCGCTGCTGCATCGTCAAGATCCAGGAGGATTGCATCCACAATTTCCATCCAGGGTTTACGAAGCGCGGATTTCTGTTCTTCTTCGGTTACAGCTTTTGTAAAGAAGGGTACATCCCCATAAAGTGAAACGAGGTAATGATAATGCATCGCCCGGATTACCTTGACTTCAGCAAGGTATTTTTTTGCCTGATCGTTCAGCGTAGACAGAAATGGTTCCGCTCCATCGAGCACCGTATTGCACCGGCCTACACCTTTATAGAAATTAGCCCAATGCAATTCGATGGTGAAGACGGTAGTCAAATCGAGGTTGTTCACTCCAATTGAGGCATTATCGGCTCTTTCAATGCCCATTGGCGTGTACATGTCCAATAGGGTGCAAAATGGCAATTGGCTGGATTCCATGTATATGCCTTGATATACGCCATTGGTTCCCTGACGAATAGCTTCTTCGTTATTGTAGAAATTCGATGACAGGTAGTCACTCAGTGGTTCCTTGTCAAGATATTCTTTGCAAGCAGTTAATCCTGCAATTACTGCAAAAAGGTAGATTACTTTTATTGCTTTTTTCATTGTAATCAGAATTTTAAGTCTAAACCGAATGTGAATGTTTGCATAATTGGATAAAATTCGCCACCTAAACTACCGCCATATCCAACTTCGGGGTCATACCCCTTGTAGAAATTGCTGATAGTGAAAAGGTTCTGTCCACTGACAAATACCCTGGCATTTTCAAATTTTATCTTGTTGGCCCAGCTTTTAGGCAATGTATATCCAAGAACCAGGTTTTTTACACGCATGTAAGCCCCATTGCGAACCCATTTGTCTGACGTGACGAAATTATCTGATGAATTGGCTTCCGGGACCAGAATGGGATATTCTGCATTCAGATTATCTACGGTCCAGGAATCAAGTTGGTGTTTAAAAATATTTGATCCATTGGCAAAAGGTTTAAGGCCAATACCACTCATCATTACTTTTCTTTTGCCTATTCCTTGAATAAATAAGGTAAGGTCAAAATTTTTCCAGTTTGCAACAAAATTTAATCCATATTCATAATGTGGAAAGGGATCTCCCAGATAGACCAAATCTTTGTTGGTAATTAGCAGGGGGTCAACGCCGGCTGTCTGATCTAATTTTTTGTATTTGACGTAGCCTGGTCTGGCTGATTTTGAGATCTTTGGAGAGTTGTTCACATCATCCCAATCTTTAAAATAGCCATCTGTTTGATAGCCCCAGTAGCTTCCCCTTGGGTAACCTTCCTTGATAGAATTGTCCGTAAAAGTATTTCCTTTTAGATCGGTAACCGTGTTTTCGTTGTTGCTGAAGACTCCTGTGACTGAATAATTCAGATCACCGATCTTGTTTTTGTAGGTGGCGGTAAACTCCCATCCTTTGTTTCGCATGTCTCCAGCATTGCTGTAGGTGGCATTAAGACCAACATAATATGGGACAGGGAAAACCATCAGCATATCATAAACGTCTTTTATATAGAAATCCACTGTGGCAGTGAGTTTGCCTTTAAAGAAATTAGCGTCCAGACCCACATCCATCTGACTTGATTTTTCCCAGGTAATGGAAGGATTTGATAGGGCTATTTGGGCAACTCCCGAACTTAGCTGTTTGTCAAACCAATAACTATAACCCGTCTCAACGCGTGAGGCATATGGATAATTGCCAATATCCTGATTTCCAAGCGTACCGAAGGAAGCGCGTAATTTCAGCAGATCAAGAAAAGAGGAAGTGTTTTTCATGAAGTTTTCACGGCTCAATACCCAGCCGGCAGAAACTGAAGGGAAGAAACCCCATTTTAATTTTTCGGCAAATCGGGAGGAACCATCATATCTGCCGGTCATCTCAATCAGGTACTTGTTGTCGAAATCATAATTCACACGTCCGTACAATGATGACATTGACCAATCAGAGGCACTCCCATAAGCGGAAGCAGTCGCTCCGTCTCCATTATCCAGGTAATACCGATCCATTTCAAATCCTCGTTTTGAGGCGCCAAAGGATGTGGCCAGATTATCTTCAGCCTGGAACCCTGCCATGATCTTGGCAGTATGTTTGGCTGTACTTTTGGTGTACGAAGCCTGTGTCCGGTAATAGTTTCTGATGTTTTGAGAATAACCTTCGCTAACACCATCCTGACCTGGATATTCTCCCTGAACAATCCCTTTTAAGGAAGTTGTATAAGGTTTGATAATCTGCGTCGACCGCGATTCAGTTTTCCTGATGCTGTATTGGGCGATAAATTCAAAATTTTTAATCGGCGTTAAGGTAAGCGTTGTATTGAGTAATAATTCCGGCCGGATACTTGTGGAAGTACCTGATGCTTCTGCATTCGCGACCGGGTTATCGCCATTTTTCCCATAGCCCCAGTTACCGTCTAATTCCTTGACGGCCGAAAGGGTGGGTAACATATACAGCGCTTTATTGATGATGGATTTAGCCGTTGAGATCGCAGGCGTAATCTGTCTCGATTGCGTGTACACAATTTCATTTCCAAGTTTCATCCAGGGGAAAATTGTGGCGTCAGTATTTGTACGGAGGTTGATACGGTCGTAGGAATTGTTCTTAATTAAACCATCCTGAGACATATAGGACAAAGAGGCATAATAGCGAACTTCTTTGCTACCGCCGGATAACGCCAGATTGTGATTTTTTAAGAAGGAACTATTAGCAATGGTAGCTTTCTTCCAGTCAGTATCATAGCGGTTCCAATTGTCGGGCTGAAGATTTGTTTGATCATCGATTAGTTTTAAACGTGCCGCCCTCGTGTCAGGAGAGACGGTTATCCCTGCATTATCCCATGAATCGAGTTCTGCTTTCAGATATTCCGCAGCACCAACAACTTCCGGCATGTTTGTAGGTCTTTGAATGGTGTAACTTAAATTATAATTCAGTTTCACCTTTCCTTCTTTCCCTCTTTTTGTCGTAATAAGTATCACACCGTTAGAGGCACGTGAACCATAAATAGCAGCAGAGGCCCCATCCTTTAAAACAGACACGCTCTCTACGGTATTCATGTCTACCTGGTTGATATCCATCTCGATACCATCAACGAGGACCAGTGGGAAGGTACTGGAATTAATAGATCCAATTCCGCGAATGCGGATATTTGAACCATCAGCCCCGGGTTCTCCAGATGTTTGCTGCACTGTTACTCCAGCCATAGTCCCTTCCAGGGCAGTTGAAAGCGAAGGAATTTTACGTTTAATGAGATTTTCTCCTGCAACAGAACTAACGGCCCCTGTGAGAGTGGCCTTCTTTTGAGTGCCATAACCAATTGCTACGACCTCTTCGAGACTTTGCATATTTTCAAGAAGCGTAACATTAAGCACAGTCTGCTTTCCAACTGTAATTTCTTGAGAAGCAAGACCAATAAACGTAAATTTCAGAACAGTCTTTTCACTTGGGACCTGTATCAAATAAGAACCATTCGCATCGGTAACGGTTCCCTTTGCAGTTCCGATAACCTGAATGGTGCTACCAGGAAGAGCGACGCCTTGTGAGTCGGTAACTTTTCCTTTTACCTGTATTTGCCCTGTAACATTTTGGGCATTTATCAGTGTGCTGATCAGAAGCAGTAAGAGAAAAACTGACTTCTTTTGCTCAAAGAGACATTGATTTAACCTTTTTTTCATAGATGTTTTATTTATTGTAATTGAACAAAATCTGCCTTTTAAAATTACTCAAGAATTTTCCAAATTTCGTATAATCCTCTGGGAACATGAAAACAACCTTTCCATTTACCTCCCTTGAGTTGAAGAAGTGGATCTCCCTGGCGGTTTAGATACCCATACCATTCCGGATATTCGGGATCTTTAAAATGATTCCAGGTGTATTCGTGAATTATTTCGAACCAATTCCTGCACTTTTCGTTGCCCGTTAAATGATAGGCTTTTGCCAGGGAGATCAGAGTTTCGATATGCACCCACCATAATTTCTGATCCCATTCCAGTTGCTGGGTAGGATACCCCTTGATATCGAGAAAATAGAATATTCCCCCGAATTTTTTATCCCATCCATTTTCAGTCGACCGGAGTAAGATTTCAATACATTTTCCGACAAGATTTCTGTCCTCATAACGCATTGCAAGGTCCATCATGAACCACATTGACTCATTGGTATGACCAGGATTCAATAATCGGCCTTCAAAGGAATTGCTGAAATTTCCCTCCGGAGTGACATTCTCGAGGATCAGGCCCGACTCTTTGTCGTAAAAATCCTCCATGACTTCCTTAATAAGTGGCTTAATAGCTTGATCAACAAATGCTGGACCCAGCAAGTCTTCCATTATTAAAGAAAGATTACAAAGGATCATGGGTAAGGAGAAATTTTTCAGTGGTCTTGTTCCTGGGAAGGTCTTGGAATATTTTCCTTTCGGATTTTCCTGTCGTTTCAAAATATTGTGAAAGGTGTTCAGGGCCAATTGTTTGTGCTCCTGAATACCAGTTGCCTTATAGAGCTCGCTGAAGGCCATCGCGGCAAAACAATCGGAGAATATATTGTAAGGTTGGACAAGTGGATTTCCTTCGCGGGAAAGTGAGAAGTACCAGTTACCCTGATCATCCATTCCGTTTCTTCTCATAAAATCGGCTCCATACAAAGCCATTTCCAGCCATTCCTGTTTCTTTTCAACCTTGTTATATAGCATCGAGAATAGCCAGACTTGCCTTCCCTGAAGCCACATAAATTTATCAGTATCAAAAACTTCGCCTTTGCGGTTCAGGCAGGTAAGGTAGCCTCCACATTCATGGTCCCTGGAGTTGTGCATCCAAAATGGGACAACATTTTCGAGTAATTCATCCTTGTATATTCCAGCGTACTTAGTTAGTTCGTTCATTTATTTTTATATGTTTTCAGGCATTGAGGGTGTTATTTCAATCCTTCATAATCAAAAATTGCGTGATTAAGCAGCTTTATTTCTGTATAGTTAGAGACAAAATGTTTAGTTAGAGACAAAAATCTGTATGTTGTATGACAAATTTATTTGACAAAAATAATTATATTTTAAATATCCAATACATATATTAAAAATATTTAATAATTCTGTTAAATATTTTTTGCCTTTGGCAAAAACGTGCAATAAATTAGGTTAAGAGTTGCAGGCAAAAGTAGCCGAAACCAATATTTAGTAATTCATTATATACCATAAAAAAGTTTATCGCGAAGTATGTAACAGGCTCCTGTTACACCCGCCTTTGATCCCAGATTCGACATCTTTAGTTCCATATCCAGACTTACCAGGCTAAGGGAATATTTGAGAATATTGGTTCTGACCGGTAATCGAAGATACATGCCTGTTTCAGCGAGAGTGCCGCCTATTACAACCAGTTCAGGATTGAAAATATTGATGAGCATGGAAAGATATCTTCCTAATTTGCTGCCTATTTCTTCTATGATTTCAATAGCAAGGGTATCCTCATTTTCGCGGATAGCTTCCAATATGTCTGTCATAGTTATTTCGTCCACGGGCTTTTTCCCTGAAAGGACGGAGGTCGAACCGTTTCTCAAGGCATTTTTAAATTTCCGTTCGAGGGCCATTCCGGAAATTTCAGTCTCCAGACAACCTTTTTTACCACAATGACATATTATTTCATTCTCAAAAACAGGGCTATGACCAAATTCACCTGAATAGCCTGATTTCCCATAATATAGATTGCCATTGCTGATGATTCCGATTCCAACGCCATAACTCACATTAATAAAGAGGACATCCTTCTCATGCTGAACTGCACCGCAGTTGTATTCTCCACAAGTCATGGCCCTTGTGTCGTTTTCGAGGAATGTTTTAATGTTGATTTGTGATTCGATTATTTCGCTTAAGGGTTTTTCTTCGAAGAAAAAGAAGCTGTAGCTAAAACCTTTTCGGGAATTAATCCGTCCGCTGAGATTCACGCATGCACCGATTATTTTTTCTCTGGGAACGGATGAACCGTCGACGAACTGGTTAATAATCTGGCACAAGGCAGCAAGAGATTCTCTTGTATTTTCCAGTGTGTAAGAGATATTTTCCGAATGATTAACAAAACAGTTATTGAAATCCTGAATTCCTATATTAATAGATGTTTTCTTTACTTCAACACCTAAATAATAGCAGGCCTTTGGATTTATCCCATATAAGGAAGGTCGGCGCCCCCCGGCTGTACCCACTTTGCCTGTTTCATAAACAATTTCCTCGTCAATCAGTTCTGATATAATCTTCGAAACAGTGGGTACGCTAAAATCGGTTTCTTTGCCTAATTCCGCGATAGTGGCCTCGCCAATAAGTGTCAGCCGTTTAATGATACTTTTCTTTAGTTTAATCATCTTAAGGAAGGACAAGGAAATGTCTTCAGGATAATCCAACAGTATTGAAAGGCTCATAAACTTTAACTAAAGTGATGAATAGCGTAATATTATGCTTTGGAACAAATGTAAAATTATAGATTTAAATGAAAGTTCGAAATATCTTATCGGGATTACCTCTCATGTAAGTCGAATATCGATTAGTTTTGTTGACTTATTCCAAAGATTTGTATATACCACAGGAAGATATTCGGGATTTTTTGGAGGAGAAAGTTCGCCTTTACAACCACCCCCGCTTCATAGAATCGGATCCGATCTGCATTCCCCATCAGTATCATTTGAAGGAAGATATTGAAATTGCCGGCTTTTTAGTGTCGACCATTGCCTGGGGAAACCGAAAAATGATCATCAGAAATGGCTTGAAAATGATGCAATTAATGGGTGATTCGCCATTCGATTTTGTCATGAATTACCATGAAGATCACCTTGCCACATTCGATGATTTTGTCCACCGCACTTTCAATCATTTGGACTTCAAATATTTTGTAAAGGCCCTGCGGAATATATATGCGAATCACGGTGGACTCGAATCAGTAATCTCGGCAGCAGTCACGAATTCGTCGACCCAACCCGCTATTCATGCTTTGAAAGAGATTTTCTTTTCCCTGCCACATCCGGCCAGGACGGCTAAACATATCTCTGATCCTATGACCGGCTCTTCTGCGAAAAGATTGAATATGTACCTGCGATGGATGGTCCGGCAGGACAATTGCGGTGTGGATTTTGGTATCTGGAAGTCTGTCCCACCCTCGTTATTATCCTGTCCGTTGGATGTGCATTCAGGGAATGTGGCAAGAAAACTGGGGCTGATCACCAGACCTCAAAATGACGCAAAAGCCCTGGCCGAACTAGACCAGAGCTTAAGGATAATGGATAAGGACGACCCCGTCAAATATGATTTTGCCTTGTTTGGCCTGGGTGTCTTCGAAAAGTTTTAGAGCCCGCTCACGTTCAAACGGCCATTGGTAGTACATTTCCCGGTCAGGGAACTTGTTGGTGTAACAGCGCCCAAAACTGCAGCCTTAATTTGTGCTGCGGTGGAGCCAGGATGGCTTGCTGCATATAATGCACAAGCACCGGTAACATGTGGGGTAGCCATAGAGGTACCGCTGTAACTGGCATATCCGGAAACGATCTTTCCTTTAGATGAGACAGGAACAGTAGACCAGATTCCCACGCCGGGTGCTCCAAGATCAACCGTTGTGGCGCCATATTGGGAAAAACTTGCAAGAGCCCCGTTCGAATCAATCGCAGCTACTGCTATGATATTAGCATTGGGATAATTAGACGGATAACTTGCTGTGACGTCATTATTCGTTCCGTTGTTTCCGGCAGCCGCAACGAATAGAACTCCTGCGGTGTTTGCTCTTTCAATGGCATCTTGCAAGGCTTGGGAGAAGCCCCCGCCACCCCATGAATTATTGGTTGCAACGATGTTTAATCCTTTATTCTTAAGATTTGTGAAATAGTCAACTGCCTTGATCGCATTTGCGGTAGTTCCGCCTCTGGTACCAAGGAATTTTGCATCGAGTAGTTTAACAGACCAGTTGATACCGGCTACGCCTTTGCCATTTGCGCCGATACCTCCTATTGTACCGGCTACATGAGTTCCATGATCATCACTGGTGCCGTCAAAAACCGTATTATTATTCCCATCGAAATCCCAGCCGTAAACATCATCGACATAACCGTTTCCGTCATTGTCAATTCCATCACCTGCAATTTCACCGGGATTGGTACCCGCATTGGCGGCAAGGTCCTCGTGGGTGTACATATACCCTTCGTCGATGATCCCAACATAAACCCCTGAGGAGCCAGTGTGACCTCCTGCCCATGCTGCGGCAGCCTGACTGCCGTATTGATTCGAAGTTGTCATACCCCACAAGGATCCATTTGTGAAATATGGATCATTTGATGTTGCATCATGCGTGTAGATGAAATTAGGCTCTGCATATTCGACTTCGGGAAGCCCTTTAACTTTCGAAATAGCCTCTAATGCAGCAATTGGCATAGAAATTAGCGAAATCCCTTCCTTATCTCCGGCATGCTCCATGGCTTTGGTCAGGACCTTCTCCTTCACCTTCCCAGCGATTTTATCCAGTATTGCTGCTTTTTGGTTGTCATTGAGTCCTGGTTTAAATTTCACCAAAATCTCATTTGGCACCATATCATAGACAGGTTGAAGTGATGCGCTTTTCAGTGTGGAAGAATTATCCAAAACTGGTGTTTGCTCACTGATTTTTGAACATCCGGCAATTGCAAGGACTATCAGTGCCATTGACATAAAGGAGGAATATCTTTTCATTACGATCTAAGTTTAAATCCGACAAAGAAATATTTATTTTTTCAAAAGTATAAAATATTAATTGGATTCATTACAAATAAACATAGATTACTTATTAGATATTTTCGCTAATCCCAAACATACTTCCAGCTTTTATCTTTTTGTTTTTTCCAGACTGTATGGAAAATGCCTTTGCTCTCAACTACAGAACCATCGCTTTTATTAACCTTCCATACATATTTACCATAAGTATAACCAAGTGTTCCACCATCCGATACCTCGATAAAGTCCGGCGTCCAGGTTACTGAAGAATTGGTCAAATTCTTCTTCGCGTAATAGATCTTAATGTTTTCTTTACCAAAGATCAAGGTATCATTCTCCCTTTTGATCACCGCATTTTCATCCGCAAATTGATAAAAAGCTTCGGTAATTCCTTTTTCGGATGTCATCCGTTCAAAAGCCTTCTCCGCCTGAAGGATCTCATTTTTAGTTTCTTCGTTGCTTTTTCCTCCTTCACAAGAGATAAACAAGAGAAACATCAGGACAATTACGTCAACAGATTTCATATTTTCCAGTTAGTTTTATTCAGTTGTTTTTTCCATAATGGACAGCGAAATCCAAAGAAGCCAAAGCAGTAGATTGATGATCAGGGCGACTATTGGAAACCAAAATGCAATGACGGTTGTAACGGAATAAATAACAAAACCATATTGTGTCGAAAGCTTGATCTTATTGACCAGCTTTAAATGAATCTCGGAATGTATGAGATTTTGTGGTCTGTACAAAGTGTATATCAATAAATTCCAGCCAATCGAGTTTACTACGCCGCCGAAACAATAAAAAGCGATGGCAGGTTTGGCAAAGTCTGTCGAAATGTATTCTGCCAGCAAGGCGGTTGGAAAGGGCATGAAAGTAATGGTAAACAGAAGGAACCCATTCGCGTAAAGGAAAGGCCGCGAGGACTTATCCAGCATAGTGAAAAGGGAATGATGATTTACCCATGAAACCAGTAGGATTCCGAAACTTAGGGTAAAGGCAAAATACGAAGGCCACAAATGAACAAGTCCATCCCAAAGGTCTGATACAGAATGAACAGAGGAGACTGGAGGGACTTTCAATTCCAATACAAGCAAGGTAATTGCAATCGCAAATACACCATCGCTAAATGCTTCGATACGGGCGTTTTCTTTCATTTTCTAAAAATAATTTAGCTACGACTCATGTCTGAATATCAGGAAAGTCGTAGCTAATCTATGTGATACAAGGCAAATCAGGAAATTACAAGGAAGAAAATTACAATTTGATCGCTACACCCAGATTGAGTATGGCAACACCATATCCCAATTCAACCATGCCGGCAATTTTATCGCTGAAGTAATACCTTCCTCCAATAAACCAGTTATACGCAATCCCCCCACCTGCTGAAGCCGAAGCTCCCCAGTCAGTCCCAAATGAAGATGAACTGACGATATTGTATCCCAGCATCAACCCGGTATAGGTGTCTAATTTATCAACCAGCTGATAATGCACTGCACCGCGGACTCCAATAACAATGCTTTTGTACTTCCAACCATATCCCGATTCTTCCCATTTTGCTCCCGTATACCCAAGATAACCACCAACCCCTAAAGAACTTTTCTCGTCGAACAGGTTATCTTTAATGCCTAGTTCGAAAGATGCAGAGATAGGGGGAGTCTTGCTGGTATAATGAGATCCGGTATACAGTGAGCTTCCTAATCCAAATCCTATATTGACAATTTTGTCGCCTTCCCTGAAGGTGTTCTGCCCGCCTGAGGCTTTGTTGCCACTATCTGTATTCTGAGCAAATACAGACCCCATCAAACACCCGAATAACGTGAGTGTAGCCAGTAAATTTTTCATAATGATTTATTTAAAAGGTTTATGTTATACCAAAATTGGTAAAAAAAATTGATAAAATAAAGTGTTAGCCTTATTATTCAATGTAAAATGTTGGTAGATTTGCGGAATATATCAACTTAATTATCAATAAACCGTGAAGACTCTCAGATTGCTTTTCATCATCCTACCGGGATTCCTGCTCTTGTTTAGTTGCGGAAATGGCCCAAAATCTCTAAAAACAGGGAAAGTAAAAGATATCGACAACAACGAATATCCAACTGTAATCCTGGGTAATCAGGAATGGATGGCCGACAATCTGAAGACTACAAAATACAATGATGGTACTCCTATCACTACAGTTATAGAGGATGAAGCCTGGAAAAGCTCCACTACAGGCGCCTATTGCTGGTTTAAGAATGACATCGTCAATAAGCCTACCTATGGAGCTTATTACAACTGGCACGCTGTCAACACCAGTAAGTTATGTCCAACAGGATGGCATGTCCCATCAGACAAGGAGTGGCGCGTCCTGACAGATTTCCTTGGGGGAGATATCGTTGCAGGAATCGAGATGAAATATGAATCCGGTTGGAGCAACAAGGGCAACGGTACCAATTCAAGTGGTTTCTCTGCTCTCCCTTATGGCTATAGAAGCGCCAAGGGTCCATTCAGTTCCCAGGCGCTCAGCGCTTATTATTGGAGCTCCTCCGAAAGCAGCCCCAATGCCTGGTATTGTGTTCTATTTAGCAAGGATGGTACCGCATATAAATATTATGGTAACAAAGAGAGTGGTTTCTCAGTTAGATGTCTGAAGAATTAATTGGTATCCAATCTGTCTTTTCTTCCCATTCTCAGTAATTTCCAGTTTAAGTGCCTGCGAACCAATTCCAGTATCCTGTAGCACTTTAATCTTTATATCAGGAGCTTTATTTTCGTAAGGTGCTACCAGCGTAATAAACCTCACAGGTTCCGTTCCTTTCACCACTCCAAATCTGAAAGCAGGTCTGGGTTCCTTTTGCGTATACCGGAAGGAAACCTGGCCTTCCTCTAAGTCTGCTTTTACCCCGGTCTGCGGCATAGTCTTAACCAAAACATTCCAGCCAGCCTTGAAATTGGAACGGAAAGTCAAGTCATTTATGTCGGACACTATTTCTCCGGGAGCAAGCTGAAAATGCAGGTCAACATTACCTGAAGCCTTCCCAATTGCTTCGTCCACAAGAATGAAATACCTGTTATCGACAAAGAATACGGATCTGCGGTGTGCCAGTTCCTTGTAACTTCGATTCTCTGTGACCAAAATATTCATATCCGTGCCAGGCTGCCATAACAGGAGCTTAGGCGCATAGCGTATATTTTCTCCATTAAGAGTAAGTGTCTGATGTACCCTGGATTGCCGGAACCAATTACGGCCTTCAGGATTTCCGCTGTAAATATAACTGCCCCCATCCGGCATTAAGTTTCTGCCTCCGGCGTAAAGGACAAAAGTTCCATTGTCCGGCTGACAATGCCCTCCACCATCCGGACCACATTTCAATACCATGCAGATGGCATTCTTGCTCCAGCTGCTTCGCATCGAGTAGAATCCACTTTCTGGAAATGCAAAGGCTTTATCAACCGGTTCTTTCCCTTCCTTGCCATCCGTGGCAAGAAACAGAAAATCCGGACGGTTGAA
Organism: Prolixibacteraceae bacterium; assembly: GCA_037137375.1. Taxonomy (GTDB): domain Bacteria; phylum Bacteroidota; class Bacteroidia; order Bacteroidales; family Prolixibacteraceae; genus CAINVV01. The sequence goes on along the minus strand of JBAXKJ010000005.1, from coordinate 192,484 downwards.
TTTCTTTGACCATTCCAGAAAAAGTCCTGCATGTTGCCCGGGGGTACCCTCCCAATCATCGCCAAACTGACCATGTGTCCCATCCGGCAGACAAAGTTTCATGGGTACTTCGCACATCTTCTCAATGTTACGCAGATAAGAGTCTGGAAATGCCTTTTCCTGGTGATTCAATTTTGCCAGTTCATAGGTCCGTAGAAACCAGTTGATGCAGCCTAGGTGATAGTTCATGGACAGTTCGCGCTGATGCCCATCGCTGTAAACTTGCAGATGTATTTCGTTGTTCAACCTTCGGAAGGCTTCCGTTTTCCATTTCTCAGTGTCTTGAAATTCAGGGAAGGTTAGGGCAATGAAAGCCAAGCCTTCCGCTTCCATCAGTCCCCAGTTACTCTTTGAACGATAGACAGTCATCAAATAATCCGCATGATCAAAGCAGCTATTCAGATAAGTCATTAATGCTAGCGGTGTAAAGGATTCTGAATCAATAAAATACTCAAAAAGCCCCGTCAAGTTGTGTCCGCGGATCCCCGCTTCGATGGACCGCCAGGCATAAGCATGAGGCTCGTCGTTGGGATTCTTCCGGACCCAGTCGGTAAGTTGAAAGCACCATTCCCTGGCATATTTTTCATCTCCGGTGTGCCAGTATGCCTTGGCCAGGTCTTCCCAAAAACTCAGTCGGTTGAGCTGCCATACCCATTCATTGTCAGGTACCGGACGCATACCCCAATTGATGTCCTTGCCGCAAAAGTAAGGAGGATATGCGCTCTGGCCGATGAAAATATGCTTCAGGGCACTGTCTGCCACTATCAGATTCTTTCTGCTTGCAATGCGATTCAAACTTGACGTTCTTTCTCTCCTGTCAATAAATTGGTTGACATTCGTCCGTGCCCTGAAATATTTTAAAAGTTCCGCAGCTGCCTTTTCAGGATTTTCCTTGGATTGTTTTACAGATTCTAAACCATTGGTATCCAGATTTAACCTGGATACTAATTTTTGATATTCCGAATCAAAGTCGCCGGATTGAGCAATATTTTTACTCAATAACAGGCAGGAAAAAATGGAAATCAGGATAATCACCAGGAGAAATTTGTTTTTTTTCATCGTTTTCATTTTTACTAATCCATCCTACCGGCATGGATTCCGAATTTAGCCAAAATTTGCACGCGATGAAGGATCGCAGTCAAATATTTGATAAATTGCATCTTCCGAAAACTAATCGGTCATCAATGCTTTTTGAAATACAATTCCAAGAATCAGGAGTAAAAAATAGCTCAATCTTTCTGCTTTCTGAATGATTGAACCAACAATCAGTGCAATAATTTGTAAGTTTAACAGAATTTTTAAAACGACAAATGTTGAAGGAAGATGCTTTTGTTAATGACTCTCTTTACCACATGTTGTTCAATTACAGTTTGGATGCTGTTTTGGTGTCTTCCCCGGAAGGGATAATTTTTAATGCCAATCAGATTGCCTGTGAGATGTTTGGACGAACTGTAGGGGAGATTTGCGAAGGAGGAAGAAGTTCCATCATGGATGAAACAGATCCAAGATTGGCGTTGGCGTTGGAGGAACGAAACCGCACTGGAAAATTCTTTGGAGAACTGACTTGCATTAGAAAAGATGGATCCAGATTTCCAGTTGAAATGGCATCATCGCTTTTCCAGGACAAGGAAGGCAGTACTTATTCCAGCATCATCATAAGGGACATCACAGAACGTAAACATTTAGAGCAGCAACTCCTTGAAAAAAACGAACTACTGTCTCTTTTTATCAGGCATTCTCCCATTCACTCTTTTATCAAAGAAGTAACACCCGCAGAAAGCAGGGTAATCTTTGCCAGTGACAATTATATCGATATGATTGGAATCAAGGGCGAAGACATGATAGGGAAGAACATGCATGAATTGTTCCCAACAGATTTTGCCAAGAAAATAACCGAAGATGACTGGAATGTTGTTTCTGCCGGAGTCTTACTGAAATTGGATGAGGATCTGAATGACAAAAATTATACAACGATTAAATTTCCGATTAAGCAGGGTGAAAGGACTTTTCTGGCAGGTTACACCATCGATATTACTGACCTTAAAAATTCGGAGCTAGAACTTATAGAGAACGAAAAGCGCTTGAAAGAATTGAATAATACGAAAGATAAATTCTTCTCCATCATTGCCCATGATTTAAGGAGCCCGTTTAACTCTATTGTTGGATTCAGTAACATTCTTGCGACTCAGGTGAAGGAGCAGGATTATGAAGGAGTTGAGAAATTTGCTGAGATAATTCAGCAATCCTCCAGGAGGGCCATGGATCTGCTTAGTAATTTATTGGAGTGGTCACGCTCGCAGACTGGAAGGATTCAGATTAATCCCGAGTTTATTGAATTGGGTAAATTAATCAACGAGACCACGTTGTTGTTTGCTGATGTTTCCCAAGAGAAAACCATCAAAATAATTCTCAGGATTTCCCGAAATTTCCCTGTTATAGCTGACAGGGCAATGATTTCAACTGTATTAAGAAACCTCTTATCTAACGCTATCAAATTTACCAATCCTGGTGGTGCAATTGTTATTTCAGCCGAAAATAAAGGACATGAAACAACCATTTCAGTTCAGGACAATGGAGTTGGGATCGAAAAAATTGTCCTTGAAAAATTGTTCCAAATAGACTCGGCCGGTTCAATGCCTGGTACACAGAATGAAAAGGGAACAGGCCTTGGATTGCTTCTTTGTAAGGATTTTGTCGAAAAGCATGGAGGAAAAATCTGGGTTAAGAGCGAAAAGGGAGTGGGAAGTACCTTCTGCTTTTCTCTGCCAATGAGTTCTTGAAATTTTATTCATCATACCCATTTTCTTTCCCTTTCAACACTGCCGGCACTCCTTCTTTCATCCATTTCGGATCGGCTCCTCCTTTTAGAAAATGGTCGAAGAACTGACTCATACGGATCGATAAATCCTGTCTGTTGGGCCGTCTGGTCAAGTTGTGCTCTTCTCCATTATATACGAGCAACCATGCTGGTTTCCCTAGTCTTCGCAGGGCAGTAAAAAGTTCTATACCCTGGTACCATGGGACAGCTCCATCATTGTCATTACTCATGATCAAAAGCGGAGTAGTTATTCTATCTGCAAAAAAGATGGGTGAATTTTCAATAAACAGCTCTCTCTTATCCCAAAGGGTACCACCGATACGGCTCTGCGTTTGTTCATATTGAAACTGTCTGACCATTCCACTCTCCCAACGAATGCCCCCATAGGCAGAGGTCATATTGCTGACGGGCGCACCCGCCATCGCAGCCTTAAACATTCCGGTCTGTGTTACCATGAAGGCCGTCTGGTAACCTCCCCAGCTTTGACCCTGCAGTCCCATGTTTTTTCCATCAACGTAAGGTCGTTTCATCAATTCCAGGGTGCCGCTCATAATAGAACTATAGGCGTCCTTTCCGGGATGTCCTGTCGTATAGACGATATCCGGTACGAAAACCAGGTAACCATTGCTGTTGTAGTATGGAAAATTAACGGTCGACCTTGTTGGGTTTGGGACATAATGAGCGTTCAACTTATCCGAATAGCGCTCATAGTAGTAGACAATCATTGGATATTTCTTCGTTGGGTCGAAATTTTCGGGTTTATAAAGCAATCCTTTCAACTCTTTTCCTTCCAGCGAAATCCATTTGAAGGGCTCGACGGTACCCCACCAATACTGGCTCTGCTGAGGATTTACGACAGTTATCTTCTTCGCGTCTTTGAAATCAGATCCGCTTCTCCATAAATCAGGATAGTTTTGATAAGAGGATTTCTGCCAGACAAACTGATCCGCATTCTTTGCCTTAATTGGATCACTGAAAGTAAAATCCTGCCTGATCAGTTTGGTCATTGAACCGGGTGAAGAAAGATTCAAAGAAGTAAACCCTTGCTTGCAGCTCTCCTCCTCCGTAGCTTTCAACAGAAGGGGGGTCGCTGGATCGATAAACTGCGCTTCAGGATCAAGGTTCACATAACGGTAGGAAGTGTTCTCCTTCCTACCCGTGGTCAGATTCACCGGAGCCTTGATCCCTTTCGGATCAAACTGCCAGATATCAAACTGATCATAAATCAGCAAAGATTCATCTCCTTTCGTCCATCCTGCTGTCCCGTGAGGAGAAGGTAGGGAAGGAGTATCATGTTTTTCATCATAGAAGGCGACCTGCATTCCGGTGGTCAGGCACTTTCGCTGCATCTTCGCCACATCCATGCAATACCAGGCTTTCTCGTTCCCTTCGTACCAATAAATATATTTTCCAGCAGGTGAAATGTCTGTAGAAAAAGCCTTCTTCTGAAGGATAAGTTTCTTTATACCCGTCTTAAGATCAATCAGGTATACATCCCTGTACCTTGCTTCTTCCCATGAAGTCAACATCTGGTAGGGTTTTTCAGCGAAGCCCAGGGCCAATTCGGAATTTCCTTTTCCAATAGTTTTAATCCTGCTGATAAGCGTGTCACTAAGCTGAATGACACTGTTATCAGGAATTCTGTAAACGGCCTGATAGCTTTGCTTGAGGTCATTTTCAAGCTCTTTCAACTGCTGCGATTGCAGTCGTCCATCTTGCCAGTTCCATATATCCAATCGGGATTTTTCCTCGTCGAGCAGAGTGTCTTTTGGCTGCGCAAGTATTTTTGGAGCCGTACCGAAATAGAGTTTACTGCCATCCTCAGAAAAACTTAATCTGCCATTCTCAGTTACCTCCCATTTCCGGATCATTCCTACCGTTGAAGTATCTGCAACCACTCTTGACAACGGCTGTTTATTGTTCCAGAGATTCAGACTGAAACGTTTAATCTTGGCCGTATCCTTTGTGAACAGGTAAGCAACCTGGTTCCCCGCATCATCCGGAAGGACTTTCTTTGCAAGACCAATATTTTCGAATATTTTTTTAGACTGCAGACTTCTAGTGTCAAAGATCCTGACGGAAGTCGAATCCACAGTATCCTTTTTCAGTGTGATGAAGGCACATAAGGCTCCGTTTTTCGAAAATGAAGCTTCTGTGACATTTTCGAAAGTGAATTTTGCGCCGGTCAGAGGATTGGTAATGACAAGCCGTGCTATTTCTACATCATTAAAGGCTCCTTTTTTAACCTTTTTATCTTTCTTTGGTTCTGCCAGGGACTTAATTTTGGAGGTATCTCTGGAAGCCCTCAATTTTGTGGTGTCTTTTGGTTTGTCTTGCAGATAGGCTATCCAGGATCCTCCTTCTTTAGGAACCTGGAAGGTCTTGAGATTCGGAATCCGTGACACTGAATCGGCAGCCAGGTACCAGATGCCAAGAGAGTCCTTTGGTAAATCTTCCTTCTTCGTCTTTGCCAACTTTAGTTTTCTCAGTAATTTTTCAGGTTGTCTGATTTTAAAGACCATTAAGTCTGAAGAGTTGCTAAAGACTGCCTCTTGCCCACGTGCGACCGAATCTCTTTTTCCGGTCTTAAAATTCTGGAGATGGAGAAAACCGTCCCCTTTTTGGGGATTAATTTCAAAGTTTACCCATTGTCCGTTGACTGATAATGAAGGCTTAGCCAATTCTTTCCAGGAATCATAGACAGCATGTGTAAGTGATTTTTTATCAGGAGTTTGCGATACAGCAACAGTTACTGCGGCAAAAGCAATAATAGCAAGCAGGAAGAATTTCTTTGTCATGGTAGAAAATATCAGAATTGTGGCTCTAAAGTAGCAAAATACGTGATATCTGCAGCACCATTTTTTAACACTATTTAACCCTCTGAGAGGGTTACCTTTTCCTCGTTTAGAGAACTAATATCTGCAATCAGTGTTTTTATTGCCTAGTTAAGTGTATTTTATTGTGCTGATCGAATCGAATAATAAAGACGATATGAAACAAATAGTACAAAATTTAATTAACTCAAAACCCAACGGGATTAAGTTATCTGAGATGGAAGAGTCTCTGAAGCAGAGCCGGTTGCTTTTGGGTTACATCACCAGTAAGCTACAAGAAGAAGGGAAAGCTGTTAAGGTCAATAACAAATATTATCCAGCAGAACCTGAAATGAATTATCAGGTATCTTTCTGCTGATTCAAAATTATTTCAACGTTTCATTAAACCTTGCCGGATTTTCTTAGTCAAAGAGATGTTAAGGTAAGGTTTGGTTAATGACCCTTCGGACGATGCTCATTGTCCGGAGGGTTTTTTTATGTGATTATCCGCAGTAAAAGAAATCGCTGTTATATCTTCACAAACTTAAGGCTTTGTCTCTGCTGGTTCTGGATGAGTACAATCAGGTAAACGCCTCTTCTGAGATGCCCAAGATGCAGGAGTAACAACTGCTTCCCTTCGATAAATTTTTCTTCGTATAAGTGCTCAATTAGTTGGCCGCTCATGGAATATATTCCGATCTGGGTAAATTGGCCATTGGCTTCAAATGATAAACTTGCAGTATCAGCTACCGGGTTGGGCCAAAATTTAACATTTGCGATTGGCTTATTTTCGGCTACAAGACCGATCGTTGTTCCTGCAATTAACGGTATTTCTGTGAACGCCTTACCTAACAATTGATTCGTTTCAGTCTGAGGTATTTCGAACCACTGCTTGAAAACGGCAGCATAGATACTTCGGAAATCATTTTGCAATGGAAGGTTTGAAGTCTTATCCACTACTGATGAGATCTTTGGATTACTTCCAATGATAGCCGGATTTACTTTGGATCCGAAAACGATTGCAGGCCAGGTTGTTCCATGGTCAGTCCCCAGACTATCGTTCGACATGATTCGCCTGCCGAATTCCGTGAAGACCAATCCAATTACTTCATCCTCTTTCTTCAAGAGTCTCAGGTCATCCTGAAAAGCGGCGATGGCTTTCGATAATTTACTCATCAATGCCGGTTGTGAACCGGTAGATTTATCAGTACTGGCAACCTGGGCTGAATGAGTGTCCCATCCACCCAGACTGACGACATAAATTTGCGTCTGCAAACCTCCACCGATAAGGTTGGCAACTAGTTTCAACTGATCCGCCAGTGAATTTTGTCCGGCTGCAGGATAAAGGGCCGAAAGATTCTTTGCCTTTGATGCCGCCTCCTTAATCACAGAGAGGTAACTTCCCGTTTGCTCCATGATATTGGTGATAAATTTCAACTCATTCCCAAAGGGAGTGGCAGGGTAGGTAGTTTCGGCCGGAGTAGAGCTGTAAGTGGTGGAAAGGCTACTTATGACGGAACTGTAATTGCTTGATTCTGCCTGGCAAATGGCCGAACTGGTAGAGCCAATGGTGAGGGCAATCGGATGTGGATTGGTGGAATTCGGGTATCCGATAGGGTAACCGGGATAGTGGTTTGTGAACAAACGGCCCATCCAGCCAGAGTTAATATTAACATTCGAATCCGAAGCGGACATCAGAATATCCTTTGACCGGAAATGAGACAAATTTGGATTGGGATATCCGACTCCCTGAATTATCTGGATCTTTCCGTCTTTGTACAGACTGACAATCTCAGGCATTGAGGGATGCAACCCTGTCTCATCAGTTAGTTTAAGTATCTGGGCCTTAGGTAAAAGGATATTCGCACGTTGTACAGCCAGGTTGTCATATTCCGAAGTAGGTATGAGCAGGTTTAGTCCGTCATTCCCTCCATTGAGCTGCACCATTATCAGCTTCCTGTTTGAATTATAGGCATTTAACAATTCGAAAACTGATGGGCCCGCCATTGCTTTCAACCACTGTCCTTGAAACAGAAAAGGCACTGCCATGGTTGAGGCAGCATTCCTAAGAAATTTTCTTCTTTCCATTCTTACTATCGTTGATGGTTAAGATAAATAGTATTCAGGCATCCTCAGTATCGTTGCGATTACAGCAAGGAGCTTCGTTCTGATCAGATTCTTTTGTGTTGCATCGGCCGGATTGCCTGTATACTTGATCCATTCAGATGTCCAGGAGGTGTCTGGCAATCCAGGAATTAGGATTTCTTTGAGGGCACTTTGTTTGGTACTACTGATCGAAACCGGTAATAGAATTTGTACAAGTCCTGAGATCAAAGCAACCGGATCGCCCGGATTACTGATTCTTGGAATGAGTAAAAAGGGATCGATCACATATTTAAACCCATTCTGGGTCACTCCGCCTGAGCTCAGGACATTCGAAAAGGAAGTTCTGTTAGGTACGGTGGAGGAATTGACCCATAATTCATTAAAGAGGGGAGCTTTGTAATATTGTGGCCATCCGGAAACATCCGGTGGGTCTCCCAGGGTCATCTCCATGTTGACCACTGAATTGAAAATATAAGTCCAGATTCCATAATTAGCCATCAGGTCAGAAGACATTGGGATTTCGCATTTCCGGAAAATTCCAACGCTAAATTCCAGAGGGTTCTTGATATAGGCCCCCCGGAAGTCTTGCGAAAAGAAATGATCGCTACCAAGCAATTGAACGAGAACCGGTTTAATTTCGTAGTTGTTGTCGAACAGGGTTGTTGCGAGTGGCTCGATTACCTGATCTTCCACATCTTTATCTATCGTGTAGTACATCAGCCATCGGTATATTTTCCTGACCAAATACCGGGCCGTTTCCTTATTGCTGAAAATCATATCAACCAGCAGTTTGTATTCGTCGACCTCCTTGTTCGAAATAGTCTGATTTGAAAATGATGCGGAAAAGGTTTTCGTGGTCTTATCATGCCTGGAGGTATTGTAAACACCAGCGAGAGTTGTTGTATTGATCGTCCATCCAGTCAGTACTTTAGCAGCTTCACGAATATCCGACTCGGTATAATTCGTATAGTTTCCGGAGGCAATAAGCGGCCCTTTCCCAATGGTAAAGAGCTCTAAAAGCTCACGGCCAAAATTCTCATTTGGTGCACCGACAACATTGGCATTCCCATTCAAATAAATAAGCATGGCTGGATTGACAGTCATGTCATAGACCATTTTCTTGATGTTCCCCAGCGCATAACTTCTAAGGAGCTGGATGTACTGGTAAGAATAGTGCGCATTGTTCACTACCGAGATTTCGGTTACAAAATGATTGTGCCAGAAAAGCACCATTTTTTCAAAAATGGTGGCGGGCTGAGTCACCATGTTGCCAATCCACCAAGCGCGCAGGCTATTGATCCGATAAGGATTGTAGGTGCTGTTGTAGGGAACGCTGACCCAGGTTTGTCCAAGACCGATGGCAAGATCCCGGGCATCCGAACTAACAGGTTGAGTGGTTGTGGCCGGAAGTGCCATCAGGGTACTTAAGGCGGTAGAAATACTTTGTCCGACCAGAGCATCTATTTCGCTTTTTTTAGGACCGAAAAGGCACCTTTGGAGTAAATGCCTTGATTTGTCAAAATCCAGTTTGTCTGTGACGGGAAGTAATGAATAGGTTTTGCTGATAGTTCCCATATAAAATTGTTAATTGTCAACACATTTTTAAAGTCTTTCCTGAGTTTGGGTTTAAAATTTCCCAATCAATTCAATCATTAATTCTTGATATTCAATGCTTCATATAGTTTCAGGTACTTCATGAATTTGTAATAAGCCGAGATTACTGACCATACAAACCCGGGAAATCCGTTCAGAAAATTCCGTTGCAAGACATAATAAATGATAAATCCTGCAGGAAATTTTACAAGTACTTGAAATTTACTGGCTTTTTTCTTGTTTCTGATGGCATCTTCTACTGCCAGGGAGGTAAAATGGTTAAATTTCTCAAAATAATGAAACAGATTCTTGTAACTGTAATGAATCACGATATTATTGAGCTCCTTGACCTCTCCCTGTAGAATCACACTTTCATGAAGTATGTTTTCATTGAACCCTCCGTAATTGGAGTTGTAGAGTCTGACATGGGATAATTTAGATTCTCTGCCATACTTGAAAAATTTTCCCATGAAAAATAAAGGTCTGACTAACTTGAATCCTGCATAGGGAATCTCACCATTTGAGAAAATACCTTGAATTTCAAGTTGCAACTCTTTCGAAATCATTTCATCGCTATCGATCGAGAGAATCCATTTGTTCCTGGCAAGTCCTGTCGCATGTTGTTTTTGAAGGCCGTAACCGTTGAATGAATGAGTTGAAAAGTTACATCCGTATTGAAGGCAGATTTCCCTGGTCCGATCGGTACTTCCAGAATCAACCACTACAATTTCATCACACCAATTTACAGAGGTCAGGGTTGATTCAATGGTATCAGCATTGTTGAAGGTTATGATAACTGCGCTGATTTTGTTCTCGTCCATAGGCTATCTGGTTTTCTTCCATTCCTGCAGGTCAAGATAGTATTTTTCGAGTTCTGATTTCGAACTCTTCCGGATAAATTTCTCTGATGGCTTCAGATATTTCTCGTCTGATTGTGGTGAATATTCTCTAACGATCCGATTTCCTTTGTTGTCCCGGAGGATTGAGAGGGCGTCGTAGCAGGTGCCGTCGTAGGTATAGGCCTTGAAATTGATAGAGTCGGCCGAGACTTTGAAAAGTTGGTACATCGCTGTATTCGTTGCCATCCTGTCCATTACTTTTGAAAAGCCGATGTCATAATATTTGGGACTGGTATGGGAAACTACGTAAACCGGGCCCTGTTTTTCTCCGGATACCCCGGAAGCGACATGTGCAGCTCTTCCATAAACGTGATCGTGACCCGACAAGACCAGGTCTACATGGTACTTGTCGAACAAAGGTTTAAACAAAGTGCGCAGGTAAAAATAGTTGTGTCCGCTGGTTGTCGAATAGAGGGAGTGATGGATCAGGACGATTATCCATTTCTGATGCGTATTTTCCAGAATTTTTTTCAACCATTTTTGTTGCTCAAGAGCGGATGGAATTCCCTCTATTCCGTTGCTGTCGAGGCTTATAAATCTTGTGTTTTGATAATCCCAGTAACAGACGCTTCTCCTGAAATTTTCCGGACCATTTTGTGGAATGGAAAAGTGGGCATCCCATCTTTGATCGAGATTCGGAAATACCCCTTTGTAAAATTCGTGGTTACCCGGTGTTGCGATGACCGGAATAGTTTGAAGCAGTGTTCCTCCAGCCCTGAACCATTCAGACCAATAGGCATCATGAGGTCGTTCAACAATGTCTCCGATAAATACCAGGAAGGCCGGGTTCTTCAGAGATTCGACGGCACGATGGAAGATTTCGCCGGTCCTGCCATTCACGGAATCCTGCACATCGCCGAAATAACAGAAAGAATAGGAGCTGTCGGTACTGCTTTGGATGCTAAAGTCGAACCAGTCCGAATATTGTTGGTCGTTAGCCACGCGGTATCTGTAATTTTCTCCTGGCCGGAGATCTTTGATGGCGATCTTATTGTATGCAGCTGCGCCTCCTGAAGTCCGGATAATTTTGGGAGTCGATTGATAGCGGATCGTGTCGCCCGGATGGGCGTTCCCGGTTAATTCAAGACGGGCAATCCTGGTAAGAGTATCACCCAGCCAGGTTACATCACGTGTTGAAGCAGCATTGGCCGACCATGTGAGCAGAATCTGACCAGGTGTATGAGCAGGAGAGTAGGGAGGTTCTTGTGGATTAAGGAACCAGGTGTTCCATTTAGTCAGCACAAAAGCAAGGACCAAAACGGCAAGAATCAACCAGAAAATATATTTTTTTCGAATGGACATAATCGGCTATCAATCTAATTTTTATTGGATACGTAAAAAGCTTCATCCAGTAACAAAAAGATAAAAATACTATTTTTTAGACCGGAGCAAGGTTGTATCCTCAATTGTTATTTTTATTATTTTTAGGTTGACGAAAGGCTCCAGAGATTATTTTGAACCTTCATGGTAAATGATTACCGGGATGAAACTCTTCATTAAATACATGGTTTCTGCTCGATGCAAGATGTTGGTGAAGTCTAAACTGGAAAAGTATGGTCTTCATTATTCCCGCATTGAATCTGGTGAGGTGGAAATATTGGAGGATATTACAGATGAAATCCGTTACCGGCTCAGGATGGATTTGTTGGAGGAAGGACTCGAATTAATGGCTGACCATAAGGCGGTGTTGATCGACAAGATTAAAACGACGATCATTGAAATGATCCACCAACAAGATGAATTACCAAGGATTAAACTGTCCATTTTGCTGAGTGATAAGTTAAACCACGACTACACCTATCTGGCTAATCTGTTTTCCGAAGTCACAGGCACGACCATTGAACAATTTGTCATTGCGCATAAAATCGAGAAGGTGAAGGAGCTGATGCTCTATGAAGAGCTAAACCTGACTGAAATATCCTACAAACTGAATTACAGCAGTGTTTCACATTTGTCCTCCCAATTCAAGAAAGTAACCGGACTGACCCCCACATTTTTCAAAAGACTAAAGAATGCACGCAAGAAGGTAAACAGTCATGTGTGAATTTTGTAATCTTTTCTTTGAATTATATAACATTTTATTTTTAGGTTGAGTGTAATTTTCCTTGGTGTACAATTCGTTTTTTAAAGGTCGCAGGGAATACCCACCTAATAATTTTCGGTAAATGTGGAAATTGGCTCTTGGGTATTTCATTGTTGTAATGATTGAACAATGAAAATTTTAATGGTTTATCCGAAGTATCCGGATTCATTCTGGAGCTTTAAGCATGCTATGCGTTTTATTTCCAAGAAAGCCTCAGTCCCACCCTTGGGATTGATTACCATAGCGGCAATGCTCCCTAAAACTTGGGAGAAAAAACTGGTGGATATGAATGTTTCCACGCTAAGACCGGCAGATATTCTTTGGGCGGATTATGTATTTATCAGTGCGATGTCTATCCAGAAAGATTCAGTAAATGTGGTACTTGAAGAATGTCATAAATATAAAACTAAAATCGTGGCTGGTGGACCGCTTTTTTCTCAGGAATATGAAAGCTACCCTCAGATTGACCATTTCATTCTCAATGAAGCGGAGATTACACTCGCACCCTTTCTGAAAGATTTAGCCTCTGGAAGAACTCCTGAAAAAATTTATAAATCCGATAAATTTGCGGATTTGACCACGACGCCTATCCCTGATTATTCTCTGTTATCGAGGAAAGATTATGTTGTCATGAACATCCAGGTTACCAGGGGATGTCCTTTTTCATGCGATTTTTGTGAGATAACTACCTTGCTTGGACGCAAAGTGCGCATGAAGAAGACCAGTCAGATTCTTTCAGAACTGGAAGCTTTGTATAGTCTCAACTGGCGCGGCCCTATTCTGATCGTCGATGATAATTTTATTGGCAACAAGCATGAAATCAAGACGAATCTGTTGCCGGCCATGCTGCAATGGATGCAGAATCATAATTTCCCATTTACTTTTGAGACCCAGACTTCAATTAACCTGGCCGATGATGATGAACTTCTTACCATGATGGTAGCGGCCGGATTTGTTTCCACTTTTATCGGGATCGAGACGCCTGATGAAATTTCCCTTCAGGATTGTAACAAGAGCCAGAACAAGAACAGGGACATGATTCAATGCGTGAAGAAAATTCAAAAGGCCGGGATGTCGGTTTCAGGTGGATTCATTGTTGGGTTTGATTCGGATACCTCATCGGTCTTTCAGAAACAAGTAGATTTCATTCAGCAGAGTGGTATCGTTTCTGCCATGGTAGGTATTCTGCACGCCCCCAAAAATACAATTCTCTACAAACGGCTGATGTCGGAAGACCGGCTGGTAAACGCGTCCAGCGGAAACAATACCGATGCTTCCATGAATTTTATCACGAAGATGAACCCCAAAGAGTTGCTTGAAGGCTATCATGGATTGATAAAAAGTATCTATTCAATCAAACCGTATTATAAAAGAGTGCGCCAGTTCCTGCTCAACTACGAACAAATACATGCGGTTAAGAGGAGAGTGCGGTTTTCATTGATCAGAAGTTTTCTGAAAACGGTATATATTATTGGCATCGCCAACAAGGGGAGGGGTGAATTTTGGAAACTGGTAGTATGGACGCTTTTCAAAAGGCCGCTATTATTTAAGGATGCGATACAGTTTGCCGTTTACGGTTACCACTTCAGGATTGTCTATGGACTGAGGTGAAAAATAGCGGCTGGATTTATTTTTCTTTTCCGGGCCAGGTCCAGGTTTGCAAATCGTTGCTCCAGGCTATACCAATGGAAGCATTCTTATCAAAATCACCTTCTTTCTCTGTTAGCGGACCGGATCCATGGAAGAACATCAGGTATTTTGCGTCCTGATTGTCTTTGAGTTTTATCACCGTTCCAGCCGTGATTCTTCCTTTTGCCCATTGCCACTCGTTTTGCCCAAGTGTAATCAGCGATCCCTGCTCGAACCAGTTGACCAGATTTTCAGAACGTTTGATGCCGATACCATTGGATGGTGAGTGCAGCATGATATACTGGTTGTTATCTGTCAGAACACAAACATTTTCGCCTGCGTCCGTTCGTCCAAACCAGGTCCAGTTTTCAAAATCATAGGTATAAGAGAGACTCACCCCATTCTGCTTATAAAAACACCAGTATTTTGAAGGTTGATCCTTGTCCTGGATCAGGTAAGGATCTATCATTCTTCCCATTTCACTCTCTGGCACAGCAGCCCCCTTTACTTTCAATAATTCGGGTTTACTCCAATATTGAAGGTCGTTGCTTCTCATGATAAAAAGACGGGCAGTCTGATCCCCGTATTTTGGCATTTGAGATACATCATAATCTGGCCTGGGATAGGTCTGCAAACACAATAGCCACTCATTTTTATATTTGATAATGTCGCCCGGACTGGAGTAATTCAGGCGCTGATCCCTTGGGGTTAATTTCCTGGGAGTGGTCCAATGGATTAAATCATCACTCATGGAAGTTGCTGTGTACGAGAATATCTTTCCATCCCTTTCTATTTCAGTCATGGTAAAGAATAGATGAAACCATCCGTCATTGAAGATCACTGCAGGATCACGAAAGGCAGTCGTCTCATTTCCCTTGAAAATCTGAGGAGATGGAATCTGATTCAGATGGACATTCTGTGCAAAGGACTGACAAGAGAAAAGAACAAAGAGGATGGCAGTAAGGTTTTTTTTCATTATTGCTGATTTTGTAGTTTTATTCCGGTAGCTCCTTTGAAGGTAACCGGATCTAATAAATTGTTGGGATCAATTTCTTCGTTCGTTTTTGATAATCAATATATTTCTGGCCGAGTTGTTTGATCATAAATCTTTCCTCCACACGAATCCGGTTAATAAATCCAATTAGAACAGGAATCATCATAAAAATCATTGATAACCAGTTCGATAATGCAATTGAAGTTCCCAGAAAGATCAGCAATTGTCCCAGATATCCAGGGTGCCTGATGTTCTTATATAATCCCGACTCAATCAATTCGTGATTCTCAATCTCTGTGACAGTATAGGTAAAGTGCTGTTTAAGCGTTTGAATTGAGATAATTCTTATGATCATCCCTATGGTGACCGTTATGGCTCCGGTTAGAAACAGGGCATCCCAATGATAAATTCTGCCAAATTTGTTAAAAGCAAAACTGAAAGCAAGAAAATATCCAACTGCGATAAGTGAAAGGAGGATCCATACACTTCCTTTATCGCCTGCTTTAACAATGTCGCTTTTTCGTTTCCAACGCTGCCTCATGCTCATGAATATTTCAAAAAATCCATACAGATAGCAGAAGGCGATGATAATGACAAGTTTAAAGTTCATCACAATAGAATTTATCGGGTTAAGATGATTACTCTGTCGGCTGAAATAGGTATTTTTTATTATTCTCTTTAAAATCCATTAGATCAATGACTTTGGCATATCGGCCATCCTTAAGGGTGGCCAGAACTGCTGTCTGGACATCTTCCGCCTTAACCATTTTATCTCCAAATTTTAGATCCCTCGTGGCGCAGGCGTCTTGTACGACGATACAATCATAGCCAAAGTCATGGGCGGCCCTCACTGCACCTTCGAGGCACATTTGCGTCTGCATTCCTATGATTACCAGTCTATTGATTGCATTACTCTTCAGGTATTCCTGTAAATCTGTTTTTTGAAAGCTGTTAACTTCCTGTTTGGTAATTACTTTCTCTCCGTTGATGGGGGCAACATTGGCACGAATTTCGAAACCTTTTTTTGACTGGTGCCTCACATGAACGACCAACTGTTTCTGATTCCTGAAAATTCCCAATACCTCCTTCGCTGCCAGGCTTGCTTCCTCTGCATGGAACAATCCAGGGCCTTCGCCAGGGAAATAGAAATCCTGAATATCAACAATCAGGAGCGCTGTTTTTACCTGATCCAGCTTCGTCTGTGCGCAAATTATTAAAGGGAAAAGTAGAGCTAATATGAGAAGTACTTTATATCTTGTCATTGCATTGAGTTTTGGGTTCATTGACTCAAATCTAATAAAAAATTAAGGTTTCTGCTATGAAAAAAATTCTATTTTGTGTCGCTGCATTGATCCTGATCATGCTAAATAGTGAGCTCTCATGTGTTGGTCAAACCAAAGAAGCCAACGGAAATTTAAAAGGCCCAACAAGGAAAGAAAAGCGAGCCATGGTCAAGAAAGCGAATCAGTTAGTCGACAGCCTCTATTTTGTGACTGCGAAGAGGGCTATTGATCAAAAGAAATGGTCACTTGAAGTGAAAACCATTTACGATAAAAATGGGTCGCCTATTCAAAATGATGATCCAAGGAATAGTCTTTCGATGAGGGGTGAAACGGGACATATTCGTCTTTCTTTTAAGCAGGAAGCTAAAGGGATTGGCTCCGTATCAGTTAGCGGACGAGTATCTGATTATTCTGAAAATGTGGATAAGAAAGGAGTTATTACGATTCGGTATCTTGTATTTAACAAAGGTAGGAATGAAGAGGTCTTTTTGACGCTGCTTGGAAACGGCAACCTGGCCAATGTTGAGGTTGAATCATCTACTACCGGTAAAAGAATTCGCTTTATCGGGAATCTGGTACCTCTTGAAAAAGTAAAAAATGCCGAAAAAAAATTCCGATAAGTATTTTTTCCAAACTATCAGTTCAAAACCAACCCTTCCAAATATTTGGTGTTTGATTGAACAATTTTGTCTTACAAATGTTGCACTAGGTTAAGTTGTTGGAGAACCATTATCCAGTTTACATCTTGATGCTGGTACATCACTTTTATAATATACCATCCAATGAAATTTAAAGACATCCGCCAACGTGCAGCAGAATCCAACATCCAACTCACCGAAGCGGAAATTCTTGAACTACTTCATGAATTTGAGACGTTTCAATCGGAGTTTGAAATACAGAACAAGGAGCTTATTATGGCAAAAGAAAAGGTTTTGTCTGAGCTAGTTTCCGAAATTCCATAGAATCATCTTTGAGCAGCGGAATTGCCATAGTTGATGACGAAGGTCGTCAAACTTATGTCAATCCCTCTTTTTGTAAGCTTTTTGGTTGGTCGGCTAAAGAACTGACCGGGAAAACAACACCTTATGTGTATTGGCCAGCGGATCAACTTCAGGCTATCGGTGAAGCATTTCAGCTTACCCTTGCCAATAAGGCGCCAAAAGAAGGATTCGAATTAATATTTGTAAACAAAGGTGGTGTACGAATTCCTGTGCAAGTAATCATTACACCCTTTTACGATGGAAAGAAAAGGACAGGATGGCTTGCAAATGTGATAGACATCACCGAACGCAAGCGAGCAGAAGATGCGTTGATAAGGAGCAGGCAATTACTCTCCGAAGCAGAAAAAATTGGAAGGGTAGGTGGCTGGGAGTTTGATATTGATACTATGGAACAGACCTGGACTGAAGAAGTTTATAAATTGCATGAAATTAGTCAACTCTTTAATCCGGATGTTGAAAAAGGAATTGATTTTTATACTCCTGAATCCAGACCTATAATTGAAAAGGCAGTGCAACGTGCAATCGAATTCGGTGAACCATTTGATTTAGAACTTGAAATCATCACAGCAAACAAAAATCTGAGGAATGTTCATGCCATTGGAAAAGCTGATTTAAAACACCGCAAAGTTTATGGTTTCTTTCAAGACATTACCGGGCGCAAGAAGGCAGAAGAGGAAATCATGTTAAAAAACGCAGAGCTGCTAAAATTGAATGCGACGAAAGACAAATTCTTCTCTATTATTGCCCACGACCTCAGAAGCCCCTTCAATTCCATTCTTGGATTCAGTGAACTTTTATTGGATCAGATAAGCCAAAAAAATTATGAAGGGACTGAGAATTATGCCCAAATCATTAAGAAATCATCCGGACAAGCCATGAAATTGTTGATGAATCTGATGGATTGGTCCAGGTCCCAAACCGGCAGAATGGCGCTCAATCCGGAGTATTTCGATTTAGTTGACCTTATCAATGAAACCACTCTTTTATCCTTTGAAATTTTCCAACAAAAGGAGTTGAGTATTAAAAAGAAATTACCGGAAAGTGCCATGGTCTATGCCGATAAGAACATGATAAGCACAGTATTGAGAAACCTGTTTTCAAATGCAGCTAAATTCTCGCATCCGGGTGGCTCTGTAACCATATCCGTTAAAAAGCAACAAAACGAACTAACTATTTCTTTAAGTGATACTGGAATTGGCATCGAAAAATCAAGACTTGACAATTTGTTCCTGATCGGCGAAAGTTATTCTACAAAAGGCACTCAAAATGAGAAGGGGACCGGACTGGGATTGATCTTATGTAAAGAATTTGTTGATAGGAATGAGGGAGAGATCTGGATTGAAAGTGAAGTTGGGAAAGGGAGTACCTTTTATTTTACACTTCCACGCCAAGAAAAATCAAATGTGAATCATCTATTTAAATACGCAACACTTATTCCTGCTGCAGAAAAGTGGATGAACAAGTTGAAAATATTAATCGTTGAGGACGACGAGACTTCGGAAAGGTTGCTTGCCATACAAGTCAATCATTTTGGTAAGGAAGTCATTGAAGCTGTTACCGGGATTGAGGCCGTTGATATTTGCCGCCAGAATCCTGATATTGATTTGATCCTAATGGATATTCAGCTACCCGAAATGGACGGTTATGAAGCCACACGCCAAATCCGGGAATTTAATCAAGATGTAATTATTATAGCACTAACGGCTTACGGATTTGATGGAGACAGGGTAAAGGCAATAAAGGCCGGATGTAATGATTATGGTGTAAAACCCATCAGTAAAAGCCAATTGATAAAGATTATTCAGAAAAATTTTAAAAATAAAAGTCATAACTGAAATCATTTATTGTCCATATAATCGAACCCCAAATGACCCATCAGGTTTTAGGATCAAAATCCAATAGCCCTTTACGAATCTGGTTTTTCCCAAAAGAAAGATGTGAAGTTATCCCACCATTTTATTAGATAGTTGACAATTGATAATTAGCAATAATATCTAATTTTGAATTATTGAACTTTACCAAATATTAGAGGCGCCATTTAATTAATTACCAAACTTCAGTATGAAAAGAAATCGTTTTTGGTTCAAACCATTTTGCCTTCTGTTGCTCACTAGTCTTACTTTTACATTATTCGGTCAGGCAGTTCGTGATCACGTAAGTAGTCCGGGGAAATTGCCGGCAAGGCCTTCCATCCAAAAAGTTTTTGCTTGTGAAGCCGAAGGACAGAAAATCTATGAGTACACGCTCACAAACCTCAACGGCATGCAGGTAAAAGTGATCAATTACGGTGGTAAGATAACCGATATCATTACTCCAGATAAAAATGGGAAAATGGGTAGTGTGGTGCTTGGTTTGGATTCCCTAAAATCCTATACAGACCTGACCAGTCCCAGCATTGGAGCAACCATCGGGCGGGTAGGAAACCGTATTTCGAATAAAAAATTTACGCTCGACGGTCAGGAGTACATCCTAACTGCCAATATTCATGGGGGCTTGAAGGGATTTAACAAAAGAATCTGGAATATCGAAGAGGTTCCTGGCAAAAAGGAGATAGCCTTAAGAATGAATTACTTCAGTAAAGATGGTGAAGAGGGCTATCCGGGAAATTTAAATGTGACTGTCACTTACACACTCACCAACGACAATGAGCTTAAAATAAATTATGCTGCAACAACTGACAAAGCCACACCTGTTACCCTGACGAATCATAGCTATTTTAATCTTTCCGGAGGCGGAGAGGCTAAAATATTGAAGACAGAAGTTACCATTTTTGCCGATCAATATCTGGAGGCGAATAGCGAGATTATTCCTACCGGAAAAATTCTGAATGTGAAGGGTACACCATTTGACTTTACCACTCCCCAGCCAATCGGTAAACGAATAGGAGACAACAACGAACAACTGGTCTCGGCAAAGGGATATGACCTTACCTATGTTTTGAGGAATCAATCGGGTCGTTTATCCCTGGCCGCTAACGCTTTTGATCCTGTAACCGGAAGGATTCTCCAGGTGTATACTACTGAACCGGGTATCATTTTTTACACCGGAAACAACCTCAGTGAGAAAGTGATGGGTAGGGGAGGGAAGCTATTTGTGAAAAATGCGGGGTTTTGCTTCGAAACGCAGCATTTCCCAGATTCACCCAATCAGCCAACATTTCCAAATACAATATTAAGACCCGGAGAAAAATATAAATCCCAGACTATTTTCAAGTTTTCTGTGAGGAAATGATTTCAATGATTATATTTCTTTAATTGTTATATTCGTATATTCATATTTAACAAAATATGAATACCTAACTTTAATAAGAAAACACATTATCCAAAACCCATAATGAAAATGAAAAATTTCGTAAGAATCTTGTTTTCGGCCATGTTGATCGTAGTGATTTGCCAGACCAATGCTAATTCTCAGGGCATTAAAGGGCTCTTAAACAAAACGAAAAGTGCGATTGCCCCGAAGGCAAAAGTACCTTCAAAGGACAAAGAATCATCCTCCGGACCTGCAAAACCAGTGGCCCCTGAAGTGAAAAATTCTGTTTCCGAGTTAAGGTCTTATACCGGATTAACCAAAGATGCTTTCATGGCAAAAATGAAAAGCCAGGGTTATGTTCAGGTGGATGATGAAATTGGGATGGGTGGAACCTGCTACAAATCTAAATTGACAGGATATTTGCTTTCTGCAGAGTTTGGTACCCGAGGAAAAGCCGAATATGTCCGCTCTGCTTCTAAAGCGTTGGTGAATAAAAATCCAAACCTTGGAGCTGTTAAGAAAACCTTTTTGGACCTTGGAACACAATGCAGCAACTTAAAAGCCAATTCCGAAGGTGGATGGATAAAAGCGAATGACAGGAAAGGCACCAATAAGAATTTTAAAAATGCGGAAGACCGTACTTCGAAATTCTTACCGGCATTCGAAAACATGATAAGTACCAAAGAGGATGGTGGAGCGGTAGACAAATATTCCGAAAAGGATTATGAATACATTCTGACCTATCGGTTCGCAAAGGTAATGGGCTCGACAATCATTGTTCAGGTAACCGATCTTACCATAGAGAGCCAGTTTGGATAATCAGCAATTTGCTCAATTTTGTCCGCTAAGCGTAAAGAAATCTTTTTATTTTCTGAGTTGGGGTTCTTTCGAATGGTTCTTCCTGTAACAATATCATTTGAACCTGGGAGAATTTATTGACATGAGAATTCACATACTGTTGAAGCTCCTGAATCAATTCATCCATTTTTTCATTGTACAGTTCTGCTTGATCCAGTAGAACCTGGTACTGAGCTTCAAGCTCTTCCATGTTTAAACGCACCAATGCCACAAGTTTCCCTTTCCGTTGAATAACGAGTGATTCAACTACATTTTTGAAATTATTGATCACCGATTCAATCTCTTCGGGATAAATATTTTCTCCTGATGCACTGACGATCATGTTTTTCAAGCGTCCTTTAAATGCCAGGTAACCTTTTTTGTCAAAAGAGCCTAAGTCACCTGTTTTAAACCATCCATCTTCGGTAAGGACCTCTTTGGTTAAGGCAGGTTCCTTGTAATAGCCTCTCATCACATTTGGTCCTTTGATCCAAATCTCTCCCTGACCATTTTTGCTATCAGGCTGATTGATCTTCACCTCACACCCGGGCATGGCCGGACCTATTGTATTGAGCCGGGTAGCAGCTGGTCCAGCTCCTGCAGCAAGAGGAGCCGTTTCCGTAAGACCGAAGCCGATTGAATAAGGAAATCCAGCTTCTTTCAGGAATTTTTCAACTGTGGGATCCAACTTTGCACCGCCAATTCCAAAGAAGTGTAACTCTCCGCCAAAAGTCTTCATCAATTTTTTACCGGCCATCCGATGGAGAAGTAACCGAATTGGTTGAATGGAATACAATAATCTGATGAATGAATTTTTACAAAATACCGGCTGAATCTGTTTTTTGTAAATTTTCTCAATGATTAACGGGACAGTGAGCATGATGGTCGGTTTCACCGCCTGCAAAGCTGGAAGCAATACCGCAGGAGTTGGAAGTTTCCTAAGGTAATGGACAGATGCACCATACATTACGGCAAAAATAAAACCAATTGTATTCTCATAAGCGTGAGAAAGTGGAAGCAATGACAAGAACCGGTCCTCAGAACTAATTGGATGAATCAGCCCTCCTTGCTGTGCGTCCCAAACGATATTTATATGGGTGAGCATTACACCCTTTGATTTTCCTGTTGTTCCTGAAGTATAAATAATTGAAGCCAGATCATCTTCGTCCACGATGTCAAAAGCGATATTTTCAATAGTATTTACCCCGGTAGCATCGAGCCCTGAGATTTTATCAAATTTTTCAATCCCGATGATCACTTTAGATGGATCGGCTGTTTGCCGCTCAACTTTGGACAAAAGATTTTCTGAGACAAAAATCACTTTTGGCTCAGAATGTTCGATTATATTGTTGATTTCGACGATAGAAAAATCAGGAAGAATGGGTACAACTACTGCACCGGTTGAAGTTATGGCAAAATAAGCGATTCCCCAATTGGGCATATTAGTACTAAGAATGGCAATTCTATCACCCTTGGAAATTCCCAATGAAAAAAGTTGAAGCATCACCCGGTTTACCTCCTCTTCAAGCTGAGCGTACGTGCAGCTTTCCTCCCCTGCAAAAACCAATGAAGGTCTTGGTCCATATTGACCAAAACTATTCTGAAGCATGGCAGGAATTGTATATTTTCGTTGTTGACTCATCTTGAAAAAATTAAGAAGTATGTAAAGTTAATATTGAGAATTAAATATTTATCATATTCAGAATTTTTTGTATCATGAGAACCACCAATTTTGGAAATCATAATCATAGATTTCACTATCTTTATCATATTAAAAAGTTGTGGTCGTGGTTGTACCCTTTTAAACTGATTTTTGAGTCATGAAAACAAGGCTTTTTGCATTTCTGCTGATACTCCTTCCAGTTGGTCTTACCGCACAAACCTCCCTGACTTTCCTGAATAATTCATTGAGAATAAATGATTCAAACACTTACCAGGAAATCCAGTTTCCAGATCCCGGTACTTCGGGGCCTAACCAGGAATGGGATTTTTCCCACATACAATTGACCGATAAAAGCCAATGCAGTTCGGTCCAATTTCCCACGTTGCAAAGATTGTCCGGATTAGCTGCCTTCAATCTGGTACTCGCAGAGAATGGCTATCAGTACTTTTTGAACTCCTCATCAACTAGTTTGGAAGAGGCAGGTTATATAAATAATGACCTGAAATTGTCACTAGTCTATATTGATCCTGTTCTCAAGATGAAATATCCATTTGCCTATGGAAATCAATATACCGATCATTTTGAAGGTGTTGCAATCTTCGATGGTACGAGCAAAATAGATTTAGCAGGCGATTTTACAGTTTCTGCCGATGCCTATGGCACACTCATCCTCCCGGATCGTGTGATTAAGGATATTCTACGGGTTAAATCAGTAAAAAACGGACAGCAAAACAACGTATGCGGTACAACCGATTTCAATATTGTAAGATATAGTTGGTATGCAGACGGATATCGGTATCCATTGCTGAATCTGAATGTTGTCGAAACAAGATCCAATGGAGTTCCTCCTGTTGTCACTAAAACTGCCAATTACAACATCCAACAACTTTACGAAAAGAAAGGTGTCCTTGCAACCGTTGCTCAATCTTCTCCAACGGCTTTGCCTGCTTCCGAAGTCGAGGTAGTTATCTCACCTAATCCATTTAAAGATCAGCTGACTTATAGCTATGTCTTACCTGAATCCATGGATGTTTCCATAGATTTATATGAGATGTCGGGTAAGACAATAGGCTGGATATTCAAAAATCAGTCTCAGGGTCCAGGTTTGCATAACGATGAACTTTTTGCTTCGAAGTTTGGACTTGGAGCAGGAGTCTATTTTATGCGATTTACATTTGATAAACAGGTCGTTATCAAACGGATCGTAAGATTGTAAGTGACATTTTTTGTTGAGGAAGCAGTCAGATTTTTCTCTAGCCTCATTCAAGATTATTCGAAAATTACCGACAGTTATTTGCAAAACAATTGCACCTTTATCCGTTGTTGAATGGCTACCCTTTCCCCTTTAACCTTTAACCTTTAACCTTTAACCTTTAACCTTTACCCTTTAACCTTTCCCCTTTTGAAACTACTCAGAAAGACCATCCCGTTATTCTTATTCCTGCTTTTGCTCTTAAATAGTTTGCAGGCTTCCGACCCGGAAATAGTGAATTATAACAAGCCAAGAACGTTGGCAGAGTTAAGAATCGCTATTCAGAAAACATTGAGTGCGACCGAAACACCCGGTGCCGGAGTTGTGTTGGTATCCGGGGATGAAACCATCCTACTGGAAGGATTCGGCATGGCAGATATAGAGAACAACGTCCAGGTGAAGGATAGTACCATGTTTCGGCTTGGCTCTGTTTCGAAGATGTTCGTTGCATTGGCCATTCTAAAATTGCAGGAGGAAGGACATCTTAGTCTGAAGGATAAGGTCAGGGAGCTGGTTCCTGAAATCGCATTCAACAATCCCTGGGAAGACAAATATCCCATCCGGATTGAAAACCTGCTGGAGCATACGGCCGGATGGGACGAATGGCATTTTGCTGAGCTGGGCAGTGATGATCCCAAACCTAAGACCCTCAGGGAGTCATTGGATTTTTATCCCAAAGAAAGAACTTCGAGGTATATCCCCGGAACACGCGTCGGGTACAGCAATGCGGGCACGAGCTTAGCTGCCTATATCGTAGAGAAAGTTACAGGTATGACCTTCGAAGACTATGTTGATTCGAATTTTTTTAAACCGATGGGGATTGAACATATGACCTATCTCCAGTCAGAACAGTACAAAAAATCGGGTGCAAAATTGTACGACAATGGCAATGCCTTGAACTACTTCAACATCCTGTACCGCCCTTCGGCCGCACTAAACGGTGCTCCCAAAGACATGGTCAAAATGATTAAATTCTTTTTGAACAGAGGCAAAGTCAATGATCTCCAACTTATTTCCGATTCCTCCCTGCTGCGAATGGAGCGTTCGGAAAGCATGCCAATAGGATCAAAATCAGTATTGTTAAAAGGGTTTGGACTGGCAAATTCCGCCGATGACTACCATGGTTTTGTGTACCATGGCCATGGTGGAAGCATCCCGGGAGGCAATGCTGATTTCGCCTATCTTCCGGAATTCAGGATGGGATATGCGGTGATGATCAATGGCGGGAATGAAGATGCTGTCTTTAAGATTGCCGATCTGGTAAAATATTATCAGACAAAGGACCTTCCGCAAAAGTCGTCTGAAATTGACAGGAAAAATGCTGGTATAGCTTTCGATCCATCCGGATATTATACCATTATCAATCCCAAAATCGATCTCCTGGGTTTTATTGAACGCATCAAGAATGTTCAAAAAGTGGAGATAAAAAACGACACTCTACTCCTTAAGTTTCCACAACACGGGAATTCTATCTCTAAATATGTGCCGACAGGTAACAACGAATACCGATCGGTCACTTCCAACCGGGTGGAGCTGGCATGGATCAATGATCCATTGGATGGCAAAATACTACTGCATTACGGATACTTTAAAAAGATTTCAACCTGGTGGGCCTTTACGCTTCGATCAATGTTGGTTGCATTTCCCCTGACAATTGTTGGAACGATGATTTTCGGATTGCTTTGGATCCTGGTCTGGTCGTTAGGGAAAAGATGGAATAAGAAGGCGTTATGGATTGGCTTGTATCCCCTTATTACTACGTCCTTGATTCTCCTTGTCGTTCTTTGCTATCAGTTGAGGGTGCAGACAAGTTATGATTCTTTCCAGTTGCTGGGAACCATAAATCCAATATCCATCTTGTTTCTTATTTGCGGCATCGGTTATGCAATGGCATCTTTGTGGACGGTATTTTACATTCACAGGAATCGTCGGGAGAAAATGCCTCTTTTCTTTTATATGTATTCCATTTTAGCCGCTATGCTCAATATAATCTTTATGCTTTATTTTTTGGACAATGGATTAATTGGTATACCAACCTGGATGTAAAGCCATTTATCACAAAACCTTTATTTGGACAGTGCCTGCGATAAATCGAAGAAAAGTGCGAATCCAGTTGAAATGAATTTTTATGTTTAGTATCTGCTTCTGTGCACTCTTAGTCTTTCAAGCAGCGGACAGAAAAACCATTTTGTTTTTCAAGTAAATCAGCGCCTTTGAGAAATCCGGAAGTATTTCCGTAAGTATACCAGTAAGAGGAATTAATAGTGGTTAATTCGGTTCTACTCCACCAATTGCCATAGACTCCCAAATCACCATAAACCCCAAGCCACCAGGTTAGAGTCGTGCCATGGTCTGCATATCGTCCTCCACCTGGCAGGGCAGTAAAGCCTGATTCGTTGGTTGCATATTCTGTGAAATTAAGCCAATGGGTCTTAGTCGTTTCCTTTAATTTTGCGCCTGCAGCAATTGTGCCTCCCAAATAGGATACTAAAGCTGCCCATTCTGTATCAGCCGGAACATGCCATCCGGTAGGACAAAGGTTCCCGGTATTTACTGTGAACCAATTGTATAAAGCGCCATAAACATATTTATTGGTTGCTGCATCATTATTGTAATAACAAAAGGCTGGAGTAGTCAGGTCTCGCCAGGTCATATTGTCGGTGACATTGGGAATAGCGCTGCCATTCTTATATTTGGTTGTTCTCAGATTCTCTGCCATCCAAACTTGTGTTCCAATTTGAATCGTCCTATATACATTGTTGTCGATGTCGGTCAGTGATCCATAAGTTAAATTAGGATTGAATATGATGCCAGTGGTGGATGATGTAGTGAAGGAGATCTCGTTACCGTAGGTAGTGCCTGAACTATTTGTCGCATAGGCTCTCACATAGTATGTCGTACCGGCATTTAAAGAGGTAAGGGAACTTGTAAATATTCCGGTGGTTCCTGTTTCCGTGGTTTTATTTCCGGTAATAGTTGGACCGCTGGATGTTCCCCAGCAAACGCCCCTGGCCGTAATAGTCGAACCACCGTCAGAAGTCACATTTCCACCGCTGGAGGCAGTGGTATTTGTTACAGAAGAGGCTGCCGTTGTTGTAACTGTTGGAGGATTAGCCGATGTCTTAAATGAGATTTCAGCTCCGTATGAAGTTCCAGTACTGTTGGTAGCATAGGCCTTCACATAATAGGTAGTATTCGCTGTCAACTGAGATAATGAGCTTGTGAATATTCCTGTCCCAACTCCATCCGAGGTTTTACTGTTAGAAATTGTTGGACCAGTAGTTGTACTCCAGCAAACACCTCTTGCGGTGATATTACCTCCCCCGTCAGCAGTCACATTGCCCCCTGATGAGGCACTTGTTGCGGTGATTGCAGCTATCGCGGTAGTCGTTACTGTTGGAAGCATTGCAAGGGCCGTAAATGAAACTTCATTTCCATAAGAAGTTCCGGCGCTATTGGTCGAGTAGGCCCGTACATAATATTTTGTACCCGGAGTCAGAGCCGTAAGGGAACTGACAAAGCTGCCTATTCCTGTGCCATCCGTGGTCTTGCTGTTTGAAATTGTTGGATTCGTAATTGTACTCCAGCATACACCCCTGGCTGTAACTGCTCCTCCGCCGTCTGCAGTAATATTACCGCCGCAGGTTGCCGTTGATGAAGTTATTGCTGAAACTGCTGAAGTCGTAATTGAAGAAAGGTTGGCAGCTGTTGTAAATGTAATTTCATTCCCATATCCTGTTCCTTCACTGTTTGTTGCATACGCCCTGACATAATATTTAGTTGCTGCTGTCAATGAAGTTAAAGAGCTTGTAAATGAGCCCATTCCAGTACCATCAGATGTCTTGCTGTTGGCTGTAGTTGGAATGGTAGAAGTATTCCAGCATACGCCCCTTTCTGTCACGGCAGAACCCCCATCAGAAGTAACTTCACCGCCTGACATTGCTGATGTCTGAGTGACACTGCTTTCACTTGTTGTTTTAACGGTGGGGACAACACATTTATCACATCCAACCATCATTAATAGCATGCACAATGGAAGGAACCAAAACATAAATGATTTTTTCATGGCACTAGGTTTTTTATTAAGCAAGCTTCTATTATAAAGGACACTAAACGAAAGATCCATCACAAGGAACCATCTTTTTAAAAGGCACAATACCGCACAATAAATCTATGGAGAAACTACCTGTTTTGAAATAGCCCGTTTGAGTCATTTTTAATGAAACATTAGAGGTCCTGTAGTGGCCAGATAAGTGACCGGCAAAATCAACCCCCCCCAGCAACAATTGTCACCTGAAAAAAATCATCCTCTTCCTGGAAACCCATACATAAATTGAAAAGGTCATCTCGGTTTACTTTGGAGAACGCCCTTTCAATCTTTAAAAGGAGAATCTTAAAAAGTATAACTTGCTTAGCTTAAAGTTGTGTGAGAAAACAGTGGGAGGTGATTTTCCGATGGAATCAGATAATCCGGTAAATCTCCATGATATTCCTAAGGATTTTATCAAAATCTATTTCCAGGTCGATTAATTTCCCGGTCTTAATATCAAAAACCCAGCCATGAACAGTTAGCGTCCTTTCTTTGTAGGCCTTCTGCACATCCGCTGTTTTTAATACATTCACACATTGCTCCTGGACATTGAGTTCCACCAACCTTTTGTATCTTAAATCCTCATCGGCAATAGCATCTAATTCCTTACGGTGGATTCGGTAAACATCCCGAATATTTCGTAACCATGGATTCAATATTCCCATATCTTCCGATTTCATGGCCGCTTTGACCCCATTGCAATAGTAATGTCCGCAAACCACAACATGCTTCACTTTTAAGTAAGATACAGCATAGTTGATCACAGACATGACACTCAAATCTGTATTAGGAACCATATTGGCAATATTTCGGTGGACAAATACCTCCCCGGGTTTCGCCCCCATTAGCTCTTCTGTCGAAACGCGGCTGTCTGAACATCCGATGTACAAAATTTCAGGACTCTGCCCTAAAGACAAATTTTTGAAGTAATCAGCATTCCCTTTTAACTTTTCAGTAATCCAAACCTGGTTGTTGGCAAATATTTGATTGATGTTCATCTCTTTAAAAATAATGTATTGTTATCCCGTAAACCCTATGGCCCCTGCGATGGCGTTCATGCAGCGCAGTAATTCGAAGAGAATTTTATCCGATTCAGTTGAATTGCCATCTTTACTCAACTGGCGCCATCGTGCTAAAAGCATTACCTGATGAAGATGTAAAGGGCGCATGGCTACAGCTCTCAAAAGCGTTGAATAGTAGTGATTTTTTCTTCGCTCAGAAATCGATGCAACTAAAATAAAATCTATCATTTGTCGTGCAAGCGCAAACTCTTTAAGGATTTTCGAGAGAATTTCAGCGCTTTGAGGTACATCGGATGCCAAATAAGCGTAATGCTTAAATATTTCCTCGTCGGATGAAGCTAAGCTTGAATCAACGTTAGTAAGAACATACCTGATAAAAGGATCAGTTTTTACGGCTTCCCTGAAACGTTCGAATTTAATCGGGTCCTTGTCGCGCATGGCTTCAAGTGATGTCCCTACTCCGTACCAGCCTGGAATATTGAATCGACATTGACTCCAGCTAAAAACCCATGGGATAGCCCTTAAGTCATTGAGTGTCCTTGTTCCGGTTCTCCGCGATGGGCGGCTTCCAATTTTACTCTGTTCAATGGCATCAATCGGTGTCGCCTTCTCGTAAAATAAAATGAACCCGGGACTTTTTGTGAGTTCTTCGTAAACCTGCTTGCTTGTATCTGCCAGGAAATTAAGTTCAGAAGTGTAATTGTATTCCTTACCAGGATGATTGTTTTGAATCATCGAAGCCGCTAATGTTCCAGCTGTCAGCAATTCAATGTTGTACACTGCATTGTTCTTGTTTGCATACTTACGTTCGATCGTTTCGCCCTGTTCTGTAAATCGGATATCACCATTCACTGAAAGAGGAGGCAATGCTCTTAGAAACCAGTGCGTTGGTCCTGCCCCTCGACTGATAGATCCCCCCTTTCCATGGAAAAACCGAATTTTAATGCCATGTTTTTTACCGATTTGAATGAGTTTCGTTTGTGCTTTATATAAATACCACTGACTGGCCAAAATACCGCCATCCTTATTGCTGTCGCTGTAACCAATCATTATTTGTTGCACAGGAACATCGGCCTTGTTTTGTTGTTGCTGCAGAAGCAGGCTATTCCTTGTTACCGGATGGGATAAAAATTCGTCCAGAATTCTGTCTGATTGATTTAAATCGTCGATCGTTTCAAATAGTGGAACCACAGGCATCAGTGAGGCCAAACCCGTTGGAGTACTTACCAGAAGCCCGGCTTCCCTTTCCAATAAATAGACGATAAGCAAATCAGTGACATTACGGGTCATACTCACAATGAGTGAACCCAAAGCCTCAGTGCCATATTTACTAATGTGTTCGCTCAAAACCCTGTAGGAATCGACTGTTGCACGAGCCTCCTTTCCGATAGATAAATTTGGATGAGTGAAAGGACGTGTTGAATTCAATTCCCCATTGATAAATTCTAAACGGTCCGCGACTTCCAACCTTAAGAATTCATCGCCGTTAAGTTGGGCTGCCTGCAATAGCTGTGCAAGAGCAAGTTCATGGAAACGACTGTTTTGGCGTATGTCGAGTTTAGCCAAATGAAAACCAAAAGTGTTTACAAGACGAATGGCCTCATTCACATCGGCAAACGCTATCTCCGAATCATTGTTATTTATTAAGGCCCTTTCAAGAATACATAAATCAGCCACCAATTCAGATGGATATTGGTAACTGTATGCATTTTCCTTGTACTCCTGAATATGTCCCTCCACGATTGAAACAGGAAGCTTAATTATCAGATATTCTATAAATTGTTTCAGCGCTTCATCCGGGTACAAGCTTCTGTTTGAATTTTCTGAGCCTCTCAGTTCATGCTGTAAATACTTAAATCGCGAACTGAATTCCGGATCTAATTCTTCTGCCTTTGAATAAAAGCAAAGGTTATTCTGGAGGCTCTGCAGTAAATGCATCACAACCTGGAATGATTTAAGTCTCAACTTCTTCAAGGTCTCCAGTGTAACTTGAGAGGTTACCAGTGGATGACCGTCACGGTCGCCTCCAACCCAATTGCCAAACGTAATTCTGGGGAATTGCCTGACATCGCGAATAAGGTTAGGATCAAATCCTGCATCTGTCCAGGCCTGAATTAGCCGCCTGTCGTGAAGCGTAATAACTTCAGGGAGTACTTGTGTGAAATAGTGAAGAATATTGTCCAGTTCAGAACTTACATCCGGCTTTTCTGTATACACATCTGAAATTCTCCAAATACGATGAATCGCAATTTTTATGTTGTGCCTGATCTCGTTTTGCTCAATTCTGGTGTACATTTTATTTTCTCTGTTTACTACCAGCAAATAGAGTTTGCGCAAATGCTCCAGCATGATCGTGCGCTTCGCCTCCGTTGGATGTGCGGTCAATACCGGCTCGACCTGGATTTTTGGCAAATAGGCTGCAATTTGTTTGGCACTGAATCCATTTTTTTGCAACAAATGAAGATTGTAGGACCATAACCCATTGATTTCGGCCATCGATTTTTGATCCTCAATCAATCTTCTGTTTTGAACAGCCCCATTGACTTCAACAATGTTAAGTAGTTGAAAACAAACCGAGTATAGTTGAAGTTGTTTTCCTGAAAATGAATTAATTTGAAAATCATTTATTGGATTAATCCAAGGTATTTCAGTAGCCAACTCATCTTCTCCCGACTCAATCATGACCTCTTTCAAACAGCCTAAAAGAAATTCCAGGTCTTCATATGGTTTCCCCAAGTTATTCCGTACTAAATTTATTAGTTCCATTCTTTCCTATTCTGAAAACATTAACTCAGTATACGTTTGTGCTAGAATTTTGTTGGCATTTTAATAAAAATATTGGTCACGCCGGAAGTACAATAATGGCATCCTTTCAGTCGGGAGTATTTAAACTCTTCTTCATGCCCTTGTAGAAGGCTAATGCGGAGGCCACTTTAAAAATACGCAGACAAAACAGTCTCCCAAATGATGGATCCAACTAAATTATTTATGACTAAAATATTGCAAAACACCCTATTGTTTTTGTAATTTTAGAAAAAAAGCCAGATGAGAAAGTATTTTACCACGATATTTATCTTCACGGGCATTCTTTTTCTTTTATCCATAAGTTATGCCTGTCCGTTTACCAAAACGCCCAATTTAGCTGATCGGCAGCCAGTATTTGCTTGTTCTTTCTATCCTTCCGACAAAAGTGAATTGTCAAAATTGCTGAAAAGCTATTTTGATAAATCCGCGTTAGTTTTGAATCGAAATCCTCTCGCAATCATAGTTCCTCATGCGGGATATGTCTACTCCGGAATTGTCGCAGCTGCAGGCTACAGACAAATAGACAGAAATGCGACATTTAAACATGTATTCATCATTGGTTCAAGTCATACCGCACTTTTTAGTGGAGCTTCCATCTTTGCTTCCGGAGATTTTATTACTCCGCTGGGCAGGGCTAAAGTTGATACATTAGCTGGTTGGCTGAAAAAGAAGTACAAGTTTATCAATGATGATGTCATTTACCATGCAAGGGAACATAGTCTTGAGGTTCAATTGCCTTTCCTGCAATATTGGTTAAAAAATCCTTTTACTATTGTGCCAATCATTGTCGGAGGGGAATCTTCTGAGACCAGCAAGCAACTGGCCTCTGCCCTGGAGCCATTCCTGAACAGCGATAACCTTTTTGTTATTAGCAGCGATTTTTCACACTATCCGGGTTATTACGATTCAATTGTTTCGGATAGTATCATGGCGGAAGCCGTTGTTTCCAATTCTTCCAAAACATTTTTGAAGGTCAGGCAAAAATGCCAGGAAAAAAATGTACCGGGCTTAGAGACAGCCATGTGTGGGTGGTCGTCTGTCCTGACATTGCTCGATATTTCCGGTAAGCATCCTGAACTGTGCTATCAAAAGATTTTACACAGAAATTCAGGAGATTCACAATATGGCGATAAAAACAGGGTAGTAGGATATTATGCCCTGGGATTGGTTCAAAAAAAAACGGAAAATTTAGAAAAATTTGCGCTATCCCTTGAGGACAAAGTTCAGCTTCTGGATATTGCAAGAAGTACCATCAGTGAATATCTTAAGAATGAGAAAGTACCCTGGAAAGATAAGACATCGCTATCACCGAATCTTTTAATACCGGCTGGTGCATTCGTTACTTTAACGGAAAATGGCAGGCTCAGAGGGTGCATTGGCTGTTTTGAACCAACAGAACCTTTATATAAAATTGTACAATCGATGGCAATCGCTTCAGCCACAAAGGATACGCGCTTTGAACCGGTGCGCCCATCAGAATTGAACCGCCTGAAGATTGAGATATCCGTTCTCACCCCCATGAGGCGGATAAAATCGATTGAAGAGATTGAGCTGGGCAAGCACGGCATTTACATAAAAAAGGGAAATTATGGTGGAACTTTCCTCCCTCAGGTAGCAACAGATACCGGATGGAGCAAAGAGGAATTCCTGGGCCATTGTGCACAAGATAAGGCTTCCATAGGATGGAATGGATGGAAAGATGCAGAAATCTTTGTCTATGAGGCCCTGGTGTTTAGAGAAAAATAAGTATATCAGATTTATCTGGATTATTATCAATGAATACTCCTTACCTGTTAATACCAATTGGAATACTGTTGTTATTGCTATACCTGGCGGGCGAATTCCTGGTAAGGATGAAGATAATTCCAGCATTATTGCATCAGAAATTCTGGAATTCCATCCTTTTGATCACTTTTTTTGTAACCGCTTTACTCGGTATCCTGACAGCTGTTCAGATCAACTATAAACTCGAGTGGCCCCTTGCGAAAATGTTGCTCAAATGGCATGTCAATTTTGGCATAAGCATGAGTTTCGTGGCTGTTTTCCATCTTTTCAGACACAGTGGTTATTATCTTAATTTATTCAAACCAGCTACCGCGAATCCTGCACTTGAGAATTTTAAAGAAACGCAAAATGTTAATGGTCTAAGAATATTGATACTCTTATCGGGATTTCTTTCGACTACCATTCAGGTGTTGCTGATTCGGGAAATAACCACACAATTTCAGGGTAATGAGTTGATGATGAGCTGGACTATTGGAACGTGGATGTTTCTTACCGGGGTGGGGGCCTTTTTCGGCAGGACGAAAACAAATTTTCGGATAACTAAAAATCTAATTCCCAATGCACTGCTGTTGCTGGCATTTTTGCCAATAGTCTTAGTTTTATTGTTGGATATCTTCAAATCATTTTTTTTCCTTCCAGGGATTATGGTCAATCCTGCCTGGTTTTTACTCGTTCTTTTGTTACTTCTATCTCCGATTTGTCTTGTTAGCGGATTTACCTATTCCCTCTTTGTACATAACTGTCAATCAGATGATAATGGTTTCATTCGGGTGTATTCCCTGGAAGCAATCGGCAGTTTGGCGGGAGGAGTGATCGTATCTTTGGTTTTTATCCGTTGGTTATCAGTGATTCAGGCATTTCTGATTTTGCTGTTGCTGGTTGTCATCTTCCTGGCCATTCTGAGGAAGGACAGGAGGTTCAAAATCGGGATGGTTGTTGCTCTAATGGCTCTTATTATGTCAACTATTTTCCAGCTTGACAAGAAACTTAAGTCGTTTCTTTTTGTCAATCAGACAGTTGTAGAGAGCAGAGAGACAATATATGGTAACGTTACAGTAACTGAAAGCGCAGGTCAGTTCAATTTTTTCGTCAATGGCTCCCTGTTTTGCAGCACAGACAACACTATTACCAGCGAGGAATACACCCATTATGCCATGATGCAGCATCAGCATCCCAAAAGCGTGCTACTCATTTCCGGCGGTACTTCCGGGATGATCCCTGAAATTCTAAAATATAAGACTGTAGAAATAGTTGATTATGTTGAACTTAACCCTGAAATTATCTCTTTGGCAAACAAATATATTCCTGTACCTAAAGATAATAGAGTTCGCCTTATTTTGGGCGATGGCAGACGCGCCATACAGGGGACTACTCAAAAATATGACGTGGTAATTTTTGCGGTACCGGATCCGTCGAGTCTGCAGATCAACCGTTATTATACCAACGAATTTCTGGGAATCCTAAAACGGAAGTTAAATCCTGAAGCGGTAGTCCTATATGGATTGACTTCTTCAGGAAATTACCTGAGCGAAGAGAAAAGAAAAATAGAAACAGCAGTATTTCAAAGTCTTAAGAATAATTTCATCCAAGTAGAAATTATACCAGGCGAACGTGATTACTTTCTGGCTTCCGATTTTGGCCTTCGTACTGATGTCTGTAGGCTTTTTTCTACCAAAGCCATAGAGACAAAGTATGTTAACCCAAATTATTTGGACGATACTTCCATTAAGCAGCGAGGTGATGTGATCAAGAATCATCTTCAGGAAAAAATCATGAATCACGATGAAAAACCCTTGCCTGTTTTTTATCACACTCTGCAATTCATTTCCGGTTATTCATCCAACGAATGGTTATTACTGCTGATTCCGGCGATTATTTTGCTGATTCCTTTGTTTTTTATGGGATCTGTTACGACCGGCATGTATATATCCGGATTCTCGGCATCAGTTTTTGAAATTCTGATCCTGTTCACTTTTCAGACGTTTTTCGGTTATGTGTATTCAGCCATCGGATTGATAATTGCTATTTTTATGGGTGGTCTGGCAGTCGGTTCACTCGTCGGTAATCGTTTCAAGGCAGAAAGAAAACATTTTGTCTTTGGTCAGACCCTGCTGGCATTGTACTCTCTGATATTCTGTGTATTCTGGAATCTTCAATCAGCGATTAAGAATCCTCTTCTGCAATTGATTTTATTTGGCCTGATTACCCTGTTAATTTCTGGTATTACTGGATTTCAATATGTAATTGGGACAAAAATCAGGCAGGGAAATGGCCTACGAAATGCTTCACTGATGTATGCCGGCGATTTGATTGGTGCTGCATTGGGTACTATCGTCATCACCGTCATCCTGTTGCCTTTGGCAGGGGTCCTATATAGTTGTCTTTACATGGTTCTCTTAAATCTTTTAGTCTCTTTTTATCTGGCCAAGAGTAAAATTTAAACATGCGGAAGTTGCCATTGACCTAATTCAACCCATATGGAAAAGTTGAGTAAACGCACATTTCTTAGGAGAAGCTGCCTGTACACGGGCGGTTTGATTTGTGGTAATTTATTATCTAAAAATATGTTAGCAGAAAATATAAGACTATGGAAGTGGAGTAGGGAGGCTATTTTTTATGCAGTCACACCACGTGGTGTAAAATGTGGTATATGCCCGAACGAATGCACCCTTAAATCAGGAGAAACGAGTACCTGCAACAATAGGATAAGTTTAAATGACAAGCTTTATACTATTGCCTACGGAGATCCTTGTGCCGTTTTCGTCGATCCAATTGAAAAAAAACCACTCCTGCATTTTTTGCCGCAGTCCCGCGCTTTTTCAATTGCCACAGCAGGATGCAACTTTGCCTGTTTAAATTGTCAGAATTGGGAAATATCCCAGACCAGTCCGAAGAAAACAAATAATATAGACTTGATGCCAGAGAAAGTGGTGGAGCAATGTTTGGAAAACAATTGCGCATCAATTGCTTATACTTATTCAGAACCTGTCTCTTTTTATGAGTATGTTTATGATACGGCAGTTCTTGCCCATGAAAAGAAAATCCGGAATGTATTTGTTTCAAACGGATTCATCAATGAGGAACCTCTGAATAAACTTGCTCCATATCTGGATGCGGCCAATATTAACCTTAAATCCTTCAGTGATTCCATTTATCTGAAACTTAATGCAGGAAAATTGCAACCTGTGCTAAATACGTTGATTACCCTGAAGAAGCACAATGTATGGCTTGAAATAACCAACTTGGTTATACCCAGCTGGACCGATGATTTTGAGATGATCAAAAATATGTGTGAATGGCTGGTCTCCAATGGATTTGCAGAATATCCACTCCATTTTAACCGATTCTTTCCCCTGTATAAACTGACTCAATTACCCTCTACTCCGATTGCCACCTTGTTAAAAGCCAGGAATATAGCGATCACGGCAGGTTGTAAATACGTTTATGTTGGCAATGTGCCCGAAATCGGGATGGAAAATACCATTTGTCCACAATGCAAAAAAATGCTTGTCGAAAGGAAGGGTTATGCGATACTCTCAAATAACGTTGTGAATGGGAAATGCGGGTTTTGTGGATATGGGATCCATGGCGTGTGGGCGTAAAATATTTTGAGGACAGCACCAGTCCGTCAAGAATTAAGTATTGGGTTCAAGGTGCTTGATTTTCTTGTTATGCCTCCAAATAAAAAGAATACCTGCCAAAATAAATGGGAAACAAATTACCAATACAATAAACAGGCTCCATACAACCGAATGGTTCATTTTGTAATTATGAATGAAGAGAAGCGGGCTGACAATGATTCCAATTGCCAGCAGGATAATCCCAACCACCATGCTCCATTTCCATGTTGTGTTGTTAGGTCTGGTGAAAGCCCCGAATAATCCTATAAGGATCAGTGGAATACAAATCAGGAGAAAAATTCCCATTAACAATCCCTCGCTGAGATATTCAGTTTTATGCAAACTGGCAAAAGTGATAATTACCAGAAGCAACAGAAGCATCAGTCCAAGAGATAGATATATCAGCCGAACGAAATTTCCCGCTTTATTCCAGGTATGCAGAAAGGAGTAGTAGAAACAGATTATTCCGATCCCAATCATGGCAATTCCCAGAGGATTATCATTGATACCCACTATAATTGAGGCTATAATCAGAATAATCGAGGAGATCAAAAAAGTCAATGTCTTTTTTCGGTTCTCAATGTTAAATAAGGCAAGGAAATGCGTTTTCATACTTTTTTACCTGATTTAGATTGTTAATAAAAACTTCAAGTTTGATTTCATTTGATAACAATTTTTTTATTGGTCGCATGGAATACCCAAATGATTCTGTACACAAAGTTTAATAATTTAATTTCATTTTTGCAAATTTCAGTTAAATAGTGAAAGCCCTACAGGCTAAAAAAGACTGCCATTGCTTCTGACGAAACTCAATTAGCACAGGCAACTCGCCACACTCCGAATCTTTCCGTCAGAGGATGAAATAGCTGATTGTTATAAAATAATGAAAGGATATAATTACTTATCCAATTTTGAAATAAGTTGCCTTAACAGTTCATTATGTTCTCTTTTCAATACTAGAGATTTATTCACCAAGTAGTAAACGAAATAGAAAGTGGCCAATATCATCGCCAAATAGATGACTAACATTAGGAGCATTGGGAGAAGGAATAGTGATTGCATTGGTTGGAATTTAAATTATCCATTAAAGTTAAGTTAAAATCAGAAATATCAAACAGATCATCAACCACCGAAGTAAAACAAGTGACAGAATCTGATATATTCTCCAAATCTTGGCTTGAACTTGGCGGGTCAAAAAAAGACACCCACAAAATACTTGTAAGTGTCGGATAATTTGGTGATGCCAGTGGGACTCAAGTTCCCAGCCTTCAGAATCGTAATTCATAAATTACATTCCATTGATTATCATTGCAGTACTATTTATCCATTAAAAGTTTCTTCACCACTTCGTCATAATAAGGTTTTTCTTTCAGACTTGAGCGAGAGCCTGGGAAATAGAGAATATCTACTTCAATAAAATTTGGAAAGTCAAAATCACGCATGACTACAGCGCATCGCATGTCGTTGGAAAGTCGTGTATTGTCAATCATTGGGAACTGGAAATAATCGATGGTGAATTCCTGGGTTACCATGTTTACAAACTTTTCGTTGAGGGAGGTCTCAATATCGAGCCTTACATTTACCCTTTTTTCTTCCACATTGAATCCCAAAGCTTTTAGGAAGACTACTCTTTTGTACACGTTTTTTGTGTTTCCATCAATTACAGTATCCTGAAAAACTTTAGAATCTTTCCAATCCATGGACCTTTCCTCGGATAATCCTCGTCTATTTTTTAGTGAATCTGCAAAGGTAATGAACATCGTCTCCTTGGAAGCTGCACCTTCCAGGCTCGATATTTGTTTTGAAATTACATCACCGGCCATTTTATACAATCGCTTTCGGTATTCGTCTTTGAGCAGAATATTTTTTTCCATAGCGATTTGCCTGTCCAGGTATACAAAAAGCGGCATCAGGTTGAGCGATTCGTGGAAATTGTAGGCCAGAAGCTCCAGCTGGAGGATATTTTCATCCAATGAGTGGGAATCCTTGAGAATTGTGCCTAAAATCGAATTAAACATATCTTTACGAAGGGCACTTTCTGCTGCCTCCCGACTGCTCATCAATTCTGTGTAGAGCCTGATTTTCGAATCATTATTCTGTTTGTTATTCAGATAGGCAGATCCGTAGTAGCTGACCAAAGCTATCGTTAATGCTGTGATCAATCCACCGATAGGTTGCATCACAATTTGGATCTTGTCCCACAAATCCCTTTTTGCCTTTTGTGGAGCTAAAGGCTCTTGAGTATCCATTTGTCACCGGCTTTATTCATCAATAGATTATATCGGGTTGATTTATTGGAAGAAAAGACTTCAAAGCTGGCTTCTTTGTAGCCAACAACTTCAATATTAAATTTCCCGATTTCCTTTATGGCAACTGTGAAATAACCGTTGATGTCGGTTTTGGCAGATGCTATTATTTTGCCATTTTGCATGATTTGTACCACTTGGTTGGTCAATGGTTTTCCGTCATCACCTTTGATTGTTCCGTAGATTTCACCTGCAAAAGATAGAATTGGGACAAACAATAAGATCAAAATAAGCATTCTCTTTGTCTTCATATGGCTCTTTTTATTAGCATTAGATCAATAATTAATCCGACGTAATTGATTCAATATTCCCAAACGGAAGGTGGTTTTTACACCGGCGTGTCCGATATGGGCAGGAATAAATTTATCAGGTATTAAAGGTAGTTATATTTTGCTTTCCGGATGATTTGAATAATGATTATTGAAAGCAAAATTGGGAACGTTTTTGCGATAAAGAGTTACATAACTTTTGGGATAAGTTACATCTTTCACACACCCAATTAAATTCCTTTCGACAAGTTGAACTCAAATATTGGTCCTTGATTCAATACTATTGACATCCACTCCAAGTTTGAGGAACTCCATTTTTTTGTCCAGCAACAATTGAGCGAATACCGGATTTACATCGCCCTCTTCGTTGCGGGTGATGAAACCAAATTCGGTACGCGAAAGTAAATTGGCAAACCAAAGTGTTCCCGTGGCATGGGTGAGGTCAGGAGCAATGCGTAAATCACTTGCAGGTGCCAACACTCCATTCTCCCCGTCTCCAAAGCGAAGGCCTATACAGTTGTAGAGTAATTCACCAAGGTCGTCATACTGATGTTCGTTGATCCAGGTATGCAGATAAGTCGCAACGAAAATGAT
This sequence comes from Prolixibacteraceae bacterium, assembly GCA_037137375.1. Classification (GTDB taxonomy): domain Bacteria; phylum Bacteroidota; class Bacteroidia; order Bacteroidales; family Prolixibacteraceae; genus CAINVV01. The sequence continues at coordinate 151,731 of JBAXKJ010000005.1, read as the reverse complement.
GTATCTGCAAGCGTCTTTTAGATTCTGAATATCTTCCGGACTAATATCTTTTGACCCATTATTCTTGGTTATTGGCGACAAGGCTTTTAATTCGCCATTGATGGTTTCTCTTTCCAGGGAAGGATTAAAACTGTACTTGAAGAAGTAATATTCCATGCGGTCGAGTGCCTGTTTTTTTTCTGCCGGACTTAATTCCCCTATGTCAACTCCAGACATAAATACCTTGACGCTGTTCTCCACGAGATCCTTCGAAAAACAGTAAATTTCGAACCATTGAAGTTTAATCTCGTCCAGATTTTCATCGATGAAATTGTCCACATATTGGCCTGTGATTTGCCAGAACAGATCGTCTGATTTTGCAACATCGTGTTCCTCACTGATTGGAACCATTGGCTTATAATCTTTCCAGTCCTGAGTGCCAAGCAAGTCACTGACCCGTTGGCTCAGTCCTTTCTGGGTCAGGGCGGTTGCTTTCGGAAGAAAATCGCGCAGAAGCAGTTTGTCTGCCGAATGATTGATCAATACCACCTCTTTCAAGTGAGGCAGTAAAAGTGTGGCGATTGGATTGATCCTAAGGTTTCTGAAAGCCGCGATAGCAAATTGTTCTGTGTTCAGATGTGTTCCGGTGAAATGCTCGTCAATTTCGGCAGAAACGCCACCATTTACTCTTGCTACTCTCTTCGCAGCGGCCCAGTTTTGTTCGTCAGATGGGTTGAAGACACGCCTTTCATATGGATTTTTTTCATAGGCTGTGAGGGGGCCGGTAAGCACTATTTCAATCGGTATTGGCATACCGTCAGGCCTGATTTCAAATTTAATTTCAGCATCCGGAAAGGCATAAACCGAATTTACTTCATATTGACAGGCTCCAAAATATTTGATCCAATAATGGTCCGAATTCTCTTTGTCTGGCAAAAATGCGCCCCTGTTCATGCCATTCATTAAACGGTTTCCAAAATACTCATCGCTTCGGGTATAACCGGGTAATTTGCTTTCAATGCAACGAGTGAGATTGATTGGGTAATCATTTTGAATGGATTCGATAGAGATGGCGTCGGACTCTAAATTTATTTGTGCATGATGGCTTATTTTTGTCAGCTCAAAAGGAATGATCTGCTCAGAGGCTGCATCACACCTGGCTTTTGAATAGTATTGTGGCGCATCCTTATCATGGTCCTTGATAACTACCCGGGCAGTTGGAAAATCACTCCTGTACTCCCAGTAGAACAGATGAATATCTTTCATGCGTAAATCACCCTCGACTAATTCGTCTTTGTGAATTTCTATTCTTTTGAAAAGTTCCTCATGAGGATGAGGCTTGTCGTTTCTAAAAAAAATATGGGTAGTCTGATAGATTTCGATGCAAAGAAGACCGTTGCTCCATTTCCTCGCCGCTGAAAAATCAAATTTTAGTTCATAATTGCCATCCTGACCGGTTAGTGTAGTACTCAGCTTTCTCCATTTAAACATCCGGCTTCTGGCCCAGAATTCAATCCTTATATGATGTATAGGTCTGGCAAAATCTTTTCGTTTGGCGAAAAATAACTTCCCTGAAATACTGCTATCTTTATTTTTTCCAAAGATCTTTTCGGGGCGGGGAAACAATTTCTTTCTCAATCTTTGAAAATAGTCCCTGAAATTCTTTTTTATAAGATATAGAAACTCTACAATAATAGTGACAGGATTTGAGATAATTTTGGATCGACCTACTTCAAGATGATTGATGCTCTTTAGTTTAGGGGTAAAAAATCCTCCTTTGTGGATATATCTTATTTTTGTTTTGTCCCTGCAGATACGAATGATATCCTTTAATTCTTCATGTTTCATTGCCAGCTATTTAAACGGAAAACAGACTCTTGTAACATTTTTTTCAAACGGGCATTTTGTCAAACAAACGAAATAAAAGGATTGATGTTTCAAATCGGTCAACAATCTTGAAGCCCCCCTAATTTTCCAGATACCCGCACGTGATTGATATAAAAATATATGAACATAATAAGTGTCAATAAAATTATTATTTATATTTGATCCAAATAAATATTATTTTTTGTACTCAATTAGTTAGGAACCAACGTAAAAAGATTGGAATTATTAAAACCAGCGGATATTGCAATTGTCTAATTAAACAAAATACTATCTTATGAAAGATCCGAAATACCTTTATGACCGCAAAGGTCCCTGGCCTCAGCCTAGTCCGTCCCATCCCTTTGGAGAGGCGCCCGCAGTAGTTCATGTTCCGGATGAAGAAAGGAAAGCCTGGTTCTGGAATATTGGGTTGAGATATATCAGAAATACCCTGTTTTACTGGCCAACAGCACTGTATAAAGCTTGGAAGAATCCAACATGGGAGATTCTGTCCGATGAAATATTTTGCGACCAGATTCTGACTACCCCTCTCGCTAAATTCTTAAATCCTGTCATTGACAATAACTTGCAGATTGTCTTTAAGAGTTTGCTTGATAAAAAGGACGCCAATACAAAGTACTACGTCGCAGATTTTATCTGTATGAAGGAGGTAGTCCCTTTCAAAGGATTGTATGCTGCCAGTACTGTGGTACTTCTGAGTAGGAAAGAAAATGAGTATAGGCTTAATCTCCATGGGATATACATTTATGAAACAGATCTGTTGACTACCCCTTTGGATGGACAGGCCTGGGATCTTGCCAAAAATTATGCCATGATGGGAGCTACTTATCGTATTTTGCTCTCTACTCATCCAATTTTGCATTTCCCTTTCGACTCGATCAATGCCATAACCAAAACTTCCCTGCCAGTTGACAACACAGTTTTTAAGCTTCTATTCCCTCATTTCCAATTTACACTTACTCTAAATGATAGTGTACTTGAAAGTAGGAACTCTCCTGTAGCCAATGATCAGAAATATCTTTATACCGGCTTTTGCGGGCCCCAGGAAGGGTTGTTGACTTTGCTTGTTTCCGGCTATCACGGTATTGAAGGGAATTCCTCTTATCCTCCTTTCACATGGACCATTTTACCCGGAGAGATTCATTCAGAATACAATGATTTTCTGATGATTTATTACAATGCCTTTAAGAAATTTACCGATGAAGTTGTCAAACATATTCCTGACAACGAATTTGAAGACATCAAAAAATGGGCCGACTATATTTCAATATGGTTGCCAGGGTTCCCTAATGGTACTGAAATTTTCAAGGGAGGCAACCTATCGGGCACCTTAGCAAAGGTGATGTGGGATCTTTCCGTTGCGCATGCAACTGATCATCATGCTTATGGTACGATTCCTATTAACAGGATGCCACTAAGAATGCGTGTCCCGCCACCTGCAACGAAGAATGATACTTTCAAGGTAAAAGATCAGGCACGATTAAAGGATGTGTTTAAATATGCGCTTGAATGGAAGTTATTTTTCAATGACTGGACAGTTACAAGGCTTGTAGATGTCGATTATCAGTTTGAAACAGCTGAACTTCAGAAGCTTCAATCAAATTTTCTTCAGGATTTGGCAGAAGTCGACAAGACAATGCCGGTTAAAAAATACATGGAGCTGAAAGATATATCGATTAGCATTCAATTTTAGTACATGATACGTCTCCCATACAATATTTTCAAAGAGAATAGAAATTATACATTCTACAAGGATTTTGATTTGGAGGCAAACTGTGAGGTCATTTACAAAGTTCCAAATAACCCTCATGTCAATGCTGGAGAAATCCAAAGGCTGAGGAACGAACTCTCCATTTCAGATCATATTCAATCTTCAAGAGTGGCCAAAGGAGTCAGGCTTGACAGATTAGGTAATAAAGAGGTTCTCGTCAGGTCTTTCGTAAATGGGATTGATCTTCAGGATAAAATTGCCGAGGGGAATCTTGATTTTGCAACCATTATCAAACTTTCTTTTCATATTGCGGAGGCCTTGAAAGACTTGCATGATGCAGGCTTTTTTCACAAAGATATCAAGCCAAGCAATATCATTATCAATGAAAAAACAGGATTGGCAACCCTGATTGACCTGGGTCTTAGTGACAAGATAGGAGGTCACTCGAACATCGTTCCCATGGCTGAACTTGATGGAACACTTGATTACATATCCCCGGAACAGACCGGCAGAGTGAACCGTCATGTGGATTACCGTACGGACTTCTATTCTTTAGGAGTCACTTTTTACCATCTTGCCAGCGGTCAATTACCTTATACAGGAGAAGAATCCCTATCGTTGATTCATAAACATATCGCTGCAGACATCCCATCATTGCATGTTAACTTTACTTCTGTCCAGGTTCTTTTTTCCAGGATTGTAGCAAAACTAATGTCAAAGAACCCCGACGACAGGTATCAAAGTGCATCAGGGTTATTATTTGACTTGTTAAAATCTGATGAGATCTTTGAAAGCAATAGCTCAATCATTGATCAGAAAACGTATAAATTAGGTCAATTTGATGTGAGCAATCAATTGCGTATTCCTGATCGGCTCTATGGCAGGGACAAGGAAATTCGTCAACTTGAGCGTGCATTTGATGGCTTAAATTATTCCAAATCCCTTATTCTGATCAATGGCAGGTCAGGTACCGGAAAAACCAGGCTTGCCCTTAAACTTAAAGAAATTGCACACAGCAAAGGATGCCATTTCATTGAAGGTAAGTTCGATCATTTACAAAAGAACATCCCCTATTCAGCTCTTATTTACGGACTTCAATCCCACATTGACAATATTCTGGTTCAAGAAGATGAAAGTGTAGCGTTTTGGTCAAGCCGTTTTAGAAAGGCCCTTGGTAGATCCGGAAAAGTGATTGTCGACATTATTCCCAATCTGGAATTGCTGACGGGTCCAATGGAAGAAGTTCCTGTGATGAGCAGTACAGAGAGCCAAAACCGCTTCAATAATGCATTTGTCAAGTTTATAATCTCCTTGGGCACCGTAGATCATCCAACGGTGTTTTTAATAGATGACCTCCAGTGGGCCGATTTGGGTTCCATTACAATTCTGCAAAACCTGTTACAGGAAGCATCCAACAAAGAGATCCTTATAGTTGGCACCTACCGTGATAATGAAGTTCATGAAGCTCATCCTCTTGCTGTTATGCTCAGGTCATTGAAAGATTCAGGTCTCGGATCTGAAGAAATAATACTGGATGATCTTACTTTGCCGGATGTGACGGAATTGTGCCACGACTGTTTTGGTGCTGAAGAGGAAGTGAAGGAACTAGCTGCCCTCATTTACCAGAAGACAAACGGCAATGCTTTTTTTACACTTCAGCTATTAAGGGGATTACACGAAAACAGTGCCATTTTTATTGACCCAAACAGTCGAAAATGGAAATGGAACACGGATAAAATTATCCTGGAAGAATCTTCTAACAATGTAGTGGAATATATGACTGCCAAGTTGACAAAATTAAGCAATGAGGCATCCACTGTATTGAAATATGCTTCCTGTATTGGGAATAATTTCGATCGGCAGATTCTTGAAAAAGTCATCTCTATTTCGAATGAGCTTTCTGATAGGGGATTAGATGAAGCAATTATCAACGGACTGGTGATCAGAAATCTAACCAGTAAAGAGAAGGGTTTATATCAATTCGTGCACGACCGGATCCAGCAAGCTGCTTATCAAAATCTGGCTGAAGATGAAAGAAGTGATATCCATCTGAGTATTGGCCGTACATTACAGTCAATTGCTTTGAAAGAAGGGAAAAGTGATCTCCAATTTGATGTCGTTGACCAGTTGAACAATGGGTTAAAAAGCATCTCCTCCAGCAAGGAAAAAGATCTTTTGGTTGATCTGAATATTGCAGCAGCGAAGATGGCAAGGAATGCTGCTGCATATGATATCGGATTAAAATATGCAAAAACCGGTTATTCCTTATTGCCCCCAAATCATTGGGAAATAGCCTATAATATTTCCCTCACGTTGTTCAATGAAATTGCAGAGAATGCCTTTTTAAAAACTGATTTTGAAGAAGCACATCAACACATTGATGAAATATTAAAGCATGCCAAAACAGTTCTTGATACAGATGTCGCGTACAAGCTCAGAGTATTGGTATACCATGCTCAAAATCAATTAATTGATAGCATTTATGCCGGACTTGCCTATTTAGAACAACTGGGTGTGTTTTTACCCAAAAACCCAGGCAAGCGCACAATCATACTTTCTTTCCTCAAAACGAGGTGGACTTTGAGAAATGAGACCATGCAATCATTGCTGGATAAACCACTCATGACTGATCCCGTCAAACTGGCTGCCATCCAAATGCTCACTTATCTCAATGGTCCTACTTATATTGGATTACCAAATCTGAACCCCATCCTGATATTTGAGCAGGTAAGGTTGTCTGTAAAATATGGAAATACCTCTGCCTCTTCCAGTGGTTATGGTGGTTACGGGCTTGTTCTTTGTGGCGTAACAGGAGAAATGAGACATGGGGCATTATATGCACAATTGGCCAAAGACATTGTCGAAAAATATGATGCACGGGAGGAATTTGCCAAAGCCCACTTGATCAGCAATGTTTTTGTTAGACACTGGTCGATGCCGTTACCCGAATCCCAATCAACAACGAGCGAGATCTATCTCCGTGGGGTGGAGGCCGGAGATTACGTCTTTGCTGCTTATGGAGCAGAAGTGTATTGTTTCATGCATCTCTTCGCCGGAACACCGCTTAATCAGTTTTATGAGGAAGTGGAGGTGTATGACCATGCAGTTTTGAATGTGATCAATCAAAAGAATACTGCAGTAGCCGTCTCTTCTATTAGACAGACAATCAGTCACTTGATGGATCCCACCTACAATTGCGGGAAAATCAAGGGGAGTTATTTTGATTACGACGAATCTTTTGATTATCAGATAAAAACAAATGACCTCAACGGGATTTTTAAGGTTGGAGTGTATCAGATGATGATGTACTATTGTTTTGAACAGTATGATCAGTCAGCTGTCGTTGCTCAAATAGCAAAAAACTACAAAGATGCCGGAATTGCTTTGTTCCATATTGGTGCCTATTATTTTTATAATGCTTTAATCATTCTTGCCAGGCTTTCTAAAATGAATAGAAGCCAGAAGATCTCCGCGCGTTTAGAGGTGGCAATTTGCCTTCAAAAAATAAAATGGTATAAAAAATTTGCACCTTTCTCCTACGACAGTAAATACTTACTCATCCTTGCTGAGGTAAACCGCTATAAGGGCAATAAGCAGAAAGCCCGTGATTTTTATGAACAATCTATTCATCAGTCCGGAGCCAATGGTTTGACCCAGGAGTGTGCACTGGCTTGCGAACGATATGCATCCTATCTTGACGAGCTAGGACTGGTGGAATCTTTGATTTATTACCTTAAAAAAGCAATCAGTAATTATTATTCTTATGGTGCCTTGTCGAAGGTCACCTTTCTTCAAAAAAAATACAGTAATTACCACCTCTTGCCCAGCAACCAGTCAGGAGGAGATTCAATTACCAGATCAACCACCCTTACCGCCGCAAATCTTAATATTTCAACTATATACAAGGCGTCTCAATTGATCTCCGGGGTAATAGTTTTGGATGATCTGTTGCTCAGAATGATGTCCTTATTACTGGAAAATGCAGGAGCCAACAAGGGCTGGTTTCTGATCAGGGAGGAGAACGATTGGTTCATCAGGGCTTATAGTGACATCTCCAATCCGGAAAGCACATCAACTGAAATGATTGACGTATCCAAAATGGCCAGGGTAGAATGTCCATTGTCCCTCAAAATAGTGCAATATGCCGATCGAACAGCCAAGGCTGTCGTTTTGGGTGATGCATCAAATGTTGGGAAATTTTCCCAGGACGAAATGATAAAACAACTCAAGAGCAAGTCAGTTTTTTGCAGTCCTGTCGTCAATCAGGGTAAAATACTTGGGATGATATATTTGGTCAATGATCATATTGTCAATGCATTTACTGAGGATAGTGTTGATCTGCTCAATCTTCTTTCGTCTCAACTCTCTGTCTCGCTGCAAAATGCTTTGCTATATGATAGCCTGGAGTCACAAGTAAAGCAACGAACCTCCGATTTGATTAAAGAGAGGGATCTTTCTGAAAGCCTCCTGAAAAATATCCTGCCTGCAAAAGTGGCCGAAGAGTTAAAAAATGCGGGAGCTGTTGAAGCACGATATTTCCCTAAAGCATCTGTATTATTTACTGATTTTAAGGATTTTACTCTGCGCACCAAAGAGGTTAAACCAAAGAAATTGGTTGAGGAGCTTGATTTTATCTTCAGCCGCTTTGACGAGATTGCCGAACGGCATGGCATTGAAAAGATAAAAACCATTGGCGATTCCTACATGGCAGCCAGCGGTATCCCTGTTCCAGGCATGAATGATGAAGTTAGAATTATCCGTGCAGCAATTGATATGACGGCATTTTTAGAAGAAGTAAAGCAAAAAAGAATCTCTGAAGGGAGCGATTTCTATTTTGAAGCAAGAGTTGGGATTCATACAGGGCCTGTAATTGCTGGAATCGTCGGAAAAAATAAGTTTGCCTACGACATCTGGGGAGGAACAGTGAACCTTGCATCCAGGATTGAATCCAACGGGGAAGCTGGCCGGATAAATATTTCCGGCACCACCTACGCCTATGTTAAGGAGGAGTTTAAATGCACCCGTCGTGGAAAAATTGATGTCAAAAGTTACAAAAATGTTGACATGTACTTCGTGGAGACGGTCAAGTAACCGCGATGCAATTATATGAAATTGTTTTGGTTGAGGTTTGTCGCGGTTAGAAGTTCCATTTCAACCTCGCGAAGGAGAGAAATAATGACTGCTTTTGCCACGATATGGTTACCAAATCCGGCGATTTTCCTTCAAAATACTAATCAACCGGAGAGAGTCCGAGGTTGTTTCCAAAGGTTTTGCTGCGACCCAAAACCAAGAGGACAAAAGATGATCCTAATTTGAAATGGATTATTGGGTTTTTATCATAGGGGTCAATATCCAATTAAGAATATTTCAAAAAGTCCGGGTTCGATTTTTTTTGGTTCTTTATCGTAACTTAGTAAATCAAACTAACTGAACCTGACCTATCTCTTTCGCAAATTCGTGCAATGATTTTTCTATTTTCTGAACCGTCTTCTGGCTTGGTTTACGCTTGCCAGTTACATAGTGACTCAATTGACCCTGTGCAACTCCTGTAAGTCTTCCCAGACCTGCCAGAGAGAATACATGCGAATAGTAGGTGAGAAATGAGGCGGTATCGTATTTGAAAGCAAACTCCAAATTTTCTGGGAAAGGCTTGCCTGTTTCAATATAATATTCTTTTATTTCATCCCTGCTATTGTAAAAATCTCCTATTGCTTCCTGTACAGTGTTACCTTGGCCCAGCAGACTAAATGTTAAGCCGTTTGTTTGTTCCCCAAAATGTACATCAAAAGTACCATCGAAGCCTTTTTCAATGAATACATCTATTTTCATGATTTCAATGATTTGTAAAATTTTTAATTTGATTCCTGAATCCCTAACTATTTGATTAAGGGTTCCAGGTTTCACCTCTTCACTTTTATGGTGCCCTGTTTGAAATTCCTTGCCTGTTATCGGACTATTCCACCAAGGGTGTTTTTTACCATCCCTTATCCAGTGGGACCCTTGTTTTTTTAATTTCTGTTCCAGTTCAGAATACTTCATTACTCAATTATTGCACGAAGATATTAATAATAATATCATAATTCGAGTATTTCATTATTTATTACATGCTTCCGGACAACTTTTCCGACGTTCCACACATCGACAAATTATTAATGAATGGCATATTTATGCACCATTTGATAGTTAACAATTTCTCTGATTAAAGAGAATGTTGTTCGTTTTGATCATTTGGAATAATTTGAATTTCCCTCCAAAAACTTGGCGTGAACTTGGCGGGTCAAAAAAAAGACACCCACAAAATATTTGTAAGTGTCTGATTATCAATGTGACCCTGGAGAGACTCGAACCCCCAACCTTCTGATCCGTAGTCAGATGCTCTATCCATTAAGCTACAGGGCCATTGGCGTGCAAACGCGGGGACAAAGAAAAGCTTTTTTTTCGAATTTCACGATAAGGGAGACGAAATTTTCTTCCACTAGGTCACCTTAATAAATTAATATTCCGATTTTCACATTTTCACATTTTCCCAATTCCTCATTTCTATAACTCCTCATTTCTACAACTTCTTATTTCCTCATTTTTCAATCTCCTGATTCATAAAATTGCCAATGTTAAGATTTTGTGAATTGTGTGCGTACACGGGACCTTTTTTGATGAGCCAAAGGTTGAAATTTTCTAATATTGAACTACCAAACGAAAGTGCTATGTTATTGATTGTGAATATCCCAGAGAAACACTTATGATCTTTTTTATGGAATATCTGCCTTTTTCAGGAAATTGCCAACTTTTTTGCGGTATAATCTAACGTTCTTTTTATAACTGTATTATTTAACTTCTTAAATTATGAGTAAATATCTTTATTTATCCGTTACCCCGGAGGCCCTGATCGCCTCCATGCTGCCTCCCGCCGAATTTGGGGAGTATATGGCTACGGGAACCAAGAAGAGCAACAAGGGCCAGATGATCTTTTTCGAAGTAGATCTCGAAAAGGTCAAAGATCTCGTCGATATGGATTACATTGAAAAGAGCTGCGTCCGCCATCCCGACGGTTCTCCCAAACATTCAGTTTACCTGTCTGTGTATCGCGTGCTGGAGAGCATCCCGCTAAAGGCGCTAAAAAATCTTTACCTCACAACCGACAACGGAATCGTGCTGGAACTTACTCCTTCAAAATATGATGAGTCGTGTGAGGAGAAACCAGGATCTCATCTTTATCAGGAATTGTGCCCGGTATCCCCACAGGTGGTGAGCGAATATTGTCCGGCAAGCTTCCTCAAGGCGCTGACAGACGGATCACGTCAGTTTAAACTTCCTAAACTCTTCTTCGTTGAGCTTAAGCTGGGTGAAATGGCTTCCAATCCTGCCACAGGCTCTGCCGAGCACTTGCCTTATACCCATGTGAGGCATATGAGGGATTGTCTGCTTTCACTGCAGGGCTATGAGAAGAAAATGAAAACAGTTGTCCGTTCTTACAACGGTTCTCTGCTATACAGGACGATTGCATCTGGTTTCTATGTAGGATCCGACAGCGACATGATCTATTACCGCTATCCAACGATGCTGGAACTAGAGGAAATTAATTATGATTTTTTAGCAACTCTTTAATATACAACAATTTAAATTGAATTAATATGTTTAGTTTACCAGGAGCAAGCTCCTTTGAAGTAATAGCCATTTGGAGTGTTTTGGTGATCTCTTTCTTCGGACTGGGGTACGCCCTTCTACTCCGCAAACAGGTCATGGCATGTGACAAAGGAACTACTAAAATGCAGGAAGTATGGGGAGCCATCAGCGAAGGGGCGAATGCATATCTGAAACGCCAGTTGAAGACTATCGTACCGCTGATTTTTGTTTTTACTATCATCTTATTTTTATCGGTTTATGTTGTCCCACCAACTGAATCCTCCAAGATGCGCTTCGTCGGATATTCCGATGAACAGCTTAAACTGATTATCGGATTCGGTCGTGCTATCGCATTCATCATGGGGGCAGTCTTCTCTTTGATAGTCGGTCAGTTTGGGATGCGCATGGCTGTTCAAGCCAACGTGCGCGTAGCTTCCGCTTCCCGCCGAAGCTTTGGCGAGGCCTTGAAAATTGCCTATCGTGCAGGAACCATCACAGGTATGTTAACGGACGGTCTCGGACTGCTCGGAGGTACCATGATCTTCATCATCTTTGGCGTTGCTTCCCCTGATACCCTGCTGGGTTTTGGTTTCGGAGGTACGCTCCTTGCCCTCTTCATGCGCGTCGGTGGAGGTATTTATACCAAAGCAGCCGATGTTGGCGCCGACCTCGTCGGTAAAGTGGAAGCAGGTCTGCCCGAAGACGACGAGCGTAATGCCGCCGTAATCGCCGACCTCGTTGGTGATAACGTGGGTGACTGCGCCGGTATGGCCGCCGATATCTTCGAATCTTATGAGGTGACCATCGTTTCTACCCTGATTCTGGGAGTCGTGCTCTTTACCGCTACACATGAACTTTCATGGATCATCTTCCCTCTCCTGGTACGTGGTATTGGGGTACTGTCTTCAATCATTGGAACTTATCTGGTAAGAGGCAGCAAAGAAGACAAGACAAATAATGCCCTCAAGGCTATCAATAAAGGTTTTTATACTTCCGCAGCGATCAGTATCTTCTTGTTTGGAATCGTTTCTTATTTCTATCTCCACGACTGGCGCTCCTTCCTATCAGTGGTAATGGGTATTATTCTTGCCATTGTTCTCGATGAGATCACAAAATATTTTACCGACGGAAACTACCTTCCGGTGAAAGATATAGCAAGAAACTCGAAGACTGGTTCGGCAACCTTGCTACTCAAAGGCTTGAGTTACGGTTTTGAAGTTGCTGTCTGGCAGACTATCGTGATAGCGATAACCATCCTTTCAGCTGTGTTGATCTATTATGGTCAGCCACTTGTTTACGTCCTTTATGGTGTCGCCATGACCGGTATCGGTATGCTTACCCTTACCGGAAATAATGTGGCTATGGATGCTTTCGGTCCAATCGCCGACAATGCCAATGGTATTGGAGAGCTTTCTCACCTCGACAAGGATGCTCGTAAAATCATGGATTCACTCGATGCAACAGGTAATACCACGAAGGCCATTACCAAGGGAGTTGCGATCGGTTCTGCTGTAATCGCCGCTGTCGCCTTGTTCGGATCTTTCATCACAGATGTTTCCAACGTTCAGATTCAGCTGGGTTTCGAGAAGAGTCAGCAACTGATCGAAACAGGTATCAGGATTTCTGTACCGATGGTATTTATCGGATTATTGATCGGAGGTACTATCCCATGGTTGTTCTCCTCACTGACTATCAATGCGGTAACACGTGCTGCTGCCCTGATCGTGGAAGAAGTTCGTCGTCAGTTCAGAATTCCTGGAATTATTGAAAGGACCGTGAAACCTGATTATCAACGGGCAGTCGATATTTGCACCGTGGCTGCTCAGAAAGAGCTGATCCCGCTAGCGCTGATTGCCGTTCTTTCACCCATCCTGGTAGGAAGCTTACTCGGTGTTGAGGCCCTGGGCGGATTCCTTGGTGGCGTGATCCTCTCAGGACAATTGCTCGCCGTATTCATGGCCGGAGCAGGTGGCGCCTGGGACAATGCCAAGAAAACAATTGAAGATGGTTTATATGGAGGTAAAGGATCCGAGGCTCACCACGCAGCCGTTGTCGGGGATACCGTTGGCGATCCGCTGAAAGACACCGCCGGTCCTGCCCTGAACCCAATGATTAAGGTAATTAATCTGGTGTCACTCCTTGCAGCCCCTGTCTTGATCGCATACCAAAAACCAGGACAATTCTCATGGGGACTCGTCCTCACCGGTGTGATCTGCCTTTCAATTATCACTGTTTCAGTCATCGTATCGAAACGTGGTGGATTCAAGAGACCCGCAAGAATAGAATAGTCTTCCAAATAATCACCCTATTAAAGCCCCTTTCTGCGACAGCAGGAGGGGCTTTGTCTGTTTACATTAGCACATTGGCATATTAGCACATTAGCATTTTTATCATATATTTGCATTTATTTATAATTATTCTTAATAAAAATAGACAGTGCGGTTATCTGAGGTGGAAGAGAATAGTACGGTGGTGATATCCAAAGTCTTAGGACATGGTTCGTTCCGTCGTAGGATCTCTGAAATGGGATTTGTTGCAGGGAAGGAGGTCTCGGTACTGAAGAATGCCCCCTTCAAGGATCCTGTTGAATATCGCCTGATGGGTTACAACGTGTCGCTTCGACGTGTGGAGGCCAGTCTCATCGAAGTCGTGACTATCGAAGAAGCTGAGTTCCTGTATCCTCCTATCTATGACGGGACTATCGAGCAGGACGAGTTGAAAATCTCTGCCCGCAAGAAGAGCCGCAGGATCAGCATAGCCCTTGTGGGCAATCCCAACAGTGGCAAGACAACACTTTTTAACCGCTTGACGAATTCCAAAGAGCACGTCGGCAATTATAGTGGCGTCACGGTAGGAGCGACTAAATCTACACTCGAAAGAAACGGTTACCATTTTGACATGACCGACCTTCCGGGTACGTATTCGCTGACCAGCTATACACCGGAGGAACTTTACACCCGCAATTTTATCCTGGAAGAGATGCCGGATATTGTGGTCAATGTGGTGGATGCTTCGAACCTGGAGCGCAACCTGTTTTTGACTACCCAGCTAATCGATATGGATATTAAAGTGGTGATCGCACTGAATATGTACGACGATCTGGTGGCTAGCGGTTCCAGGCTCAAGATGAAGAAAATGAGCAAGTTGACTGGTATCCCAATGGTGCCGACAACTGCCTCATCAGGGGAGGGGCTGGAGGAGCTGATGGTGAAGCTGATTGACGTTTATGAAGACAGGGACCCGGTGGTGAGGCATATCCATATCAATTACGGAGAGGAAATGGAGAAATCTATTTCCCAGATTCGGAAAGAGATAAAAAAAGACAAACCACTGACTGCAACATTTTCTTCGAGGTATCTGGCTGTCAGGCTTATAGAAAAGGATCAGGAGGCATTAAAAGTATTGGAGACCTCTTCTAACTATCAGACTATCAAGGAGATTACTGAAAATGAAATTGCCCGATTGGAATTCAGGCTGAACGATGATACGTCCCAGCTGATTACGGATGCCAAATTTGGTTTCATTGCCGGGGCGCTGAAAGAATGTTACAAGCCCGGTATCATGAAACGAACCATCACCACGCAGAAAATTGATAAGGTGTTGACTGGAAAGTATCTGGGTTTTCCGATTTTCCTCGCCTTGATGTTTCTTACTTTCCTAGCCACTTTCTCTTTGGGGGCCTTTCCGACAGAGTGGATACAGAAGGGAGTGAATTTTATTTCGGAGAGTTTGAGTAGCTTGATGAGCAATGGGATGCTGAAGGATCTGTTGATTGATGGGATCATCCGCGGTCTCGGAAGCGTCATCGTCTTCCTGCCCAACATCCTGATCCTTTTCTTTTTCATCTCGCTGATGGAGGATACGGGCTACATGGCCCGGGCGGCTTTTATCATGGATAAACTCATGCACAAGATGGGTCTGCATGGCCGTTCATTTATTCCAATGGTGATGGGTTTCGGCTGCAACGTGCCGGCTATCATGGCCACCAGAACAATACGTAACCGTGGCGACAGGCTGCTGACGATGATGATCATCCCGTTCATGTCGTGCTCGGCACGGCTACCGGTCTATGTCGTGCTGATTTCCGCCTTCTTCCCCCGATATCCCGCCCTGGTATTTATCGGTATTTATTTGCTGGGCATTGCCGTTGCCATCCTGTTTTCCAGGTTACTGAACCGGACGGTTTTTAAAAGGAAAGAGACGCCTTTCGTGATGGAATTACCACCTTACCGCATGCCGGTGCTGAGGAATTCGCTTCTGCATATGTGGGATAAGGCCAGTCAGTACCTGAGTAAGATCGGCGGGACGATACTGCTTGCAGTCGTATTAATCTGGGCGCTTGAATATTTTCCCAGAAGTGAAAATGCTACCGCGAAAGCGCTTTCTACAACCTCGATGGCCTCTTCACCTACCGTGAAGGCCCCGGTCCAAAGAGTCTCGCAGATGGAACAATCCTATCTGGGCAGGATTGGACATTTTATCGAGCCGGTTATCAGACCACTGGGTTTTGACTGGAGAATGGGAGTCTCCCTGATTGCGGGTATTCCTGCCAAGGAAATCGTAATAGGTACCATGGCAGTATTGTATGGAACCGAAAATGATCAGCATAAGAATGAAATACTGCAGACCAGTTTGCAGAATCAGCGTTATTCTTATGGTCCGAAGACTGGAGAACCAGTCTTTAATCAGGCTGTTGCCCTGGCATTTCTCGTCTTTGTATTGCTTTATTTCCCTTGCATAGCCGTGATTGCCGCCATAAAACGAGAATCAGGCAGCTGGAAATACGCGCTCTTTACGGTATTTTATACCACCACCGCAGCCTGGATTGGAGCATTCATTACGTATCACCTCGCACTTTTTATTTTTTAATCCTTTGATATGCAGGAATTAATCGTTTATATTATGATTGCTGCAGTTGCCATCCTGGTCGGATATAAGGGATGGAAAACTATCCGAAACATCAGCAACCCTAATCCATGCGGGGGATGCGGGAAGTCGTGCGAAGGCTGTCCTGTAGCACCGAGAGGAGGAGAAGTTGGGAAGAGGAGAAAATGAGAAATGAGATAACCGCTGGGGCTGCCCTGGCTGGCCGCCCAAATAAGAGACGACCTGGTCCCTAAGTCAAAGGAAGAAATTTAGTATTTTTGCGGGATGAAGAAGATTTTTTCGAACGACGCCTTTGAGGTGATGCACATCCGGAATTTCAGGTTGTTCATGTTTTACCGCCTGCTAATGACAACAGCTACCCTGATGCAATCAGTGGTAGTGGCCTGGTTGCTTTATAACATTACCAAGAGTGTGCTTTCACTCGGGATGATTGGTCTGACGGAGGTAATTCCTCAGGTGGGCATCGCACTTTTTGCCGGACATTTTGTCGATATCTGGGACCGGAAGAAAATTATTTTTTATACTTCCCTTTTGATGCTGTCCAGTTCAATCATTCTCGTCATTTATTGTCTGCCCGCATTCAATTTTCAAATTTTGCTGGATGTCTGGCCAATATATATCACCATTTTTCTGACGGGTTTGGCCCGCGGCATCCTGGCTCCGGCCAATGCGGCTATGCTTGGGCAGCTGGTACCCCGAAGGTTGTTAACGAGAGCAGCTACCTGGAACAGCACTACCTGGCAGATTGGAGCAGTGACCGGTCCGGCACTCGGTGGACTGGTTTACGGGTTTTTTGGTGTTATTCCGGCATTGGTCCTGGTCCTTGCTTTATATCTTTTTTGTGTATTAATATTTCCATTTATCAAGAGTCCGGGGAAAATTATTATCCCGGAAGGAAGTACGGAAGGTATCTTTGCCCGCATGAAGGAAGGTATTCACTATGTGTTTAACAACCAGGTTCTTCTGGGTGCTTTTACGCTCGACATGTTTGCTGTTTTGTTCGGGGGCGCGGTCGCGATGCTTCCGGTTTTTGCTTCAGATATCCTGAAAGTCGGACCGGAAGGTCTCGGAATTTTGCGTGCCTGTCCGGCAATAGGCGCCATTCTCATGTCTGTTATTCTGACATTTTATCCCCCGGTGAAGCATTCAGGCCCGTTGCTCTTCCTGAGTGTTTTCGGTTTTGGATTGAGTATGGTCGTCTTTGCCTTGTCGAAGAATTTTTATTTTTCAGCCTTTATCCTCTTCCTAAGCGGAGCCTTCGATGATATTAGCGTGGTCATCCGTTCGAGTATCTTGCAGCTATTCACTTCCGATGAGATGAAAGGAAGGGTAGCGGCAGTCAACAGTATATTTATCGGCTCTTCCAATGAGCTCGGCGCATTCGAGTCGGGCGTTGCCGCCAGGTTGATGGGGCTGATTCCGTCTGTCGTATTTGGCGGGGGAATGACGCTTATTATTGCATGCTTTGCAGCCGTAAAGTCGCCCGCACTTCGAAAATTAAAGTTGCAGCATGAGTAATTCGGCCATCTCCGCGATAGTCAAATCACCACGTTCTCCCATTCCTGTTATCCCGCGTTGCGTAAAACGATCACAGATAACCTGAATAAAATCTTCACCTACGCCATAGGCCGAAAGAGTGGTGGGTATGCCAACGGATTCGAAGAATTCAACAGTTTTTTGAATGGCTGCGTCGATCCTTTCGTCGTCGCTTCCTGAGGTAATCCCCCATACACGTTCACCATACTGAAGCAGTTTCTCCCGTTTATTCACCCGTTTGACCTTCATGATACCTGGAAGCACAATCGCCAGGGTACGGGCATGATCAATTTCGTAAAAGGCCGTGAGTTCATGACCTATCATGTGTGTGGCCCAATCCTGGGGAACACCTACGCCGATCAAGCCGTTCAACGCCATCGTGGCTGCCCACATGAAGTTGGCGGCCGCATCATAATCGTTCCTGTCAGCCAAAACCTTCGGACCTTCTTCGAGTAAGGTGATCAGAATTGATTCTGCAAATCGATCCTGGATTTGAGCATTAACCGGGTAGGTCAGATATTGCTCGATGACATGAACAAAAGCGTCGACTACTCCGTTGGCAACCTGCTTCTGAGGTAGTGAGAAGACAACAGTCGGATCAAGAATGGAGAATTTTGGTAACACAGCAGGTGAGGCAAAGGCCAGTTTTTCCTGAGTAGCGTTCCGGGTTACCACTGCTGTGGCATTCATCTCGGAGCCTGTAGCCGGGAGCGTTAATACACTACCGAGAGGTACAGCGCTGGATGCCATTAATTTACGATTTTGCAGAAATTCCCATGGATCTTCTCCATCCCAATGAGCGGCTGCCGCAATGAATTTCACGCCGTCGAGCACGGAACCTCCGCCAACGGCTAGGATGAAACCGATTTTTTCTGCTTTGACAATTTCAACCGCTTTCATGAGGGTTTCGTAGCGTGGATTGGGCTCGATGCCACCGAATTCCACCAGTTGGTATCCATCCAGTGCGGCTTTTACCTGGTCGTAGACGCCATTTTTGAAGATACTCCCGGCACCATAGGCGAGCATAATTTTTGTGTTAGCCGGGACAAGTTTATTGAGTTTTGAAATCTGTCCTTTGCCGAAGACGATATTTACCGGGTTATAAAATTGAAAGTTATCCATGATGGGGGAAAGTATAAAGTATAAAGTTTAAAGGATAAAGGATAAAGGATAAAGTTTAAAGGATAAAGGATAAAGTTTAAAGTGAAAAATGAAGCGTGAAAATACGAAGAAATAGTGAAAAGTGCTACTCGAAGAAGTAACGATCGAGGAACTTTTTCTCAACCGGATGGACGGCGTTTAGTTGACGGGTGCGGTAGGCCATCCGGGCTACTTTTTCGAGTACAACAGTATGATCGAAGGCATTTTTCACCTCTTTGCCCCAGCAAAACGGTCCATGGCCATAGACCAGCACTCCGGGAATCCGCATAGGGTCAATGTTAGCGGAAGTGAAAGTCTCGACAATTATCTTACCCGTTTCCAATTCGATGTCTCCTTCCATTTGTTTGGCTGAAAGAGGCTTCGTGCAGGGAATTTCGCCGTTAAAAAAATTCGCATGGGTAATGCCTAACGGCGGAATACTCAGTCCGGCCTGGGCCCAGCAACTGGCATATTCTGAGTGGGAATGCATGATAGAGCCGATCAGCGGGAAATTTTGGTAAAGGATAAGATGGGTATTGGTGTCGGAAGATGGCTTGAGATCGCCTGATACAATGTTGCCTTTCAAGTCCACAACGACCATATCGCCGGGAACCATCTCTTCATATGAAATTCCGGAAGGTTTAATCACGATCAATCCGCTTTTCCGGTCGATGGCACTCACATTTCCCCAGGTATAAATGACCAGGCCTTGCTCAAGTAGCTTAAGGCTGGCCTTATAAACCTGTTGTTTTAAATTCTCAAGCATCTTTTCAATTAAATTAGAGTCTTTGCGCAAAAATGGGAATTTAATTTCAAATTATAAGGAAAATGAAATGAAATTTGAAAATATGATAATTTGGGAATTGTTTTTGGAACTAAAAGAAAATATTGAATGGAACTGCGGCGGATTTACAATCCACTGGTTAAAAAATGCCAGCAGATTGCAAATCTACTGGAGCGACTATTGCAAATCTGCCGAAGCGACTATTGCAAATCTGCTGGAGTGAGTATTGCAAATCTGCCGGAGCGACTGTCGCAAATCTGCTGGAGCGACTGTCGCAAAAGCAGGGCGGGTTATTCGATGACTGGAGTCTTGGCTGCCCGGCGGTCGTCACGATTGAAACTGTTGAATTTGTAGGAAACCGAGAAACGGATAGGAAAATTATTGCGGGCGTTAATGGTCTGGTTGAAGTCGGTTCCCTGTACATGCTCAATTCTTTTGTATACTCCCAGGACGTCCCTTCCAGTTATGGTACAGGTTAGTCTCTTGTTGAAAAAGGTTTTCCGTAGGCTTATTCCAGCCATGAAGAATTGATCCACAGAACTTTGGGCAGTCATCGCAGGTCCAAAGTAAGACAGATCGAGTTCAATCCGGGTATCTTTGGCCAGGATAATATCAGCTGAAGTCACACCATAAAGTTGACGATAGCTTTTGTTTTGTGACAAGCTATCCAGACGTACATCCAGTGATGAGCCAATGACATCAAGCTTTTCATTGAGCCTTAACCAGGATGTTGCAGGCCAATTGGCATTCAGTTCTGCTCCAAGCGTTCGTTCGGATCCCGTATTTTCATATTGATTCCTGACGATACCATTTCGGTATAAAGATCTGATAACCTCTATTTTCCCGGCAGTATTGTAGAAAAATAATTCACCGGAGAAGTTGAGTTTCCTGAAGTTGACGAGGTAATCAATGGAAAGCCTGTCCGTTATCTCATTTTTAAGGTCAGGATTTCCCATGATCATGTTGTAAAAATCATACCATCGCGGAAGAGGATCGAGCTGTATGGTCTTGAGCTGATCGGTACGTCTCGAATAGTTAAATTGGATTTCCCTCGTAGAATCGATCCGGAAGGAGCTGTTAAATGATGGATAAAGATCGAAGCGATGCAAGGAATAGCTGTGGTCCAGGGTCCGGAGTACACGATTCAGATTCTCCGCCCTTAGTCCGGCCTTCATATTAATCCGGCCAGATTTATATTGCCAGGTCCCGTAACCGGCTTGGGTCAAGCTATTGAAGCGGGTATGCTGCCAGGTCTCAGGTTGCAGCAAAGGAACGAGTTGGGACTGATAAGATTCTGCTTCATCGCTTGAGGTTAATTGATAACCGAATTCTAAATTTCCGGCTTTCCCGGCAGGAGTAGAATAGTCTGTATTGAATTGAAAATTATTATTGATTTTACTTAACAGGGTGGTTTGTTTCAGCAGCTCAATGTCTGAAATATCTGTCTTGTTGACATAATTATCATCATAATTAAGGGTGTTCCAGCTTGCTGAAAGGGTTAAGAGTTTATTCTCAGTCTTGAATTTATGTTCGTAAGTGACATCCGCACCCCCATATTTGCCTTTGCGTTTGTTGTCGTCTGTTGTAACATTTCCCGAGGTGCCTGAAGGTAAATAAGTAAAATCGGGCAAACCGTTTGTCAGCCAGGATCCGTTGTTATTGGTCTCGAAATTTCCGGTACTTCCTACGAATGAGAATTTGTCTGTGTTTGAAGGCAGATAATCGAAGCCTGATCTGATGCCGGTGTTGATCCTCTGGGCTTTCTGAAGACCAGTCTTGGAGAAATCAGAACCTGTAGACAGAAATTGGGTAAGATAATCCATGTCCCCGCGGTTCCTTCTTCTATTATGATCCAGACCGGCAAAAAAACTGAATTTCTTGTATTTGTAATTCAGCAACAGGTCGGAAGAATAACCACCCAGATGATCGGACGAGGCCTGGATGTTGCCGTTCAAGCCATCCAGGTTACTTTTCTTCGTTATCAGGTTGATAATGCCGCCTGAACCTGATGCGTCATATTTCGCAGATGGGCTGGTAATGAGTTCTATTTTTTTTACTTCACTTGCCGGCATATTCTGTAACAACTCGTCTCCCCTGAGTGCGGAAGGTTTTCCATCAATGTAAACCAGGAGGTTGCTGTTGCCGTGAATGGAAATGCTGCCATCCGGAGCTTGTGTGACTGCAGGCAGATGATGAAGCAGGTCAGAGGCAGTACCTCCGGCGGCAGACACCTGGTTTCCGGTGTAAATGGTCTTCTTTTCCAGTTGGTAAACCGGGCGATTGGGATTGGAGGTTACGGCGACTTCGTCGAGGTTGATAGATTCAATTTCAAGTGAAATAGGTTCCAGTTTATAGGTTGCCGAGTTTTCTGCAAGAATGATTGGACTGGATTTAAAATCTTTGAAACCAATAAAATGGACGTAGATGGCATATCTACCAGGTTTGATATTGGCCAGGCTGAACTCCCCTTTTGGATTGGTTGCCGTGACCTGGATGGGAAGAGAGTCCTTGAGTTGAATGAGCGAAACATTGGCAAATTCAATGCATGACTTCGTCCCGGCATCGATAACCTTTCCTTTAATCTGACCTGGTAATTCAAGGGCAAGGGCAACATTAGAGAATAGGATAAAGCCGGGAAGAGGTATAAAAAACAGTAATCTAAGCGCCAAAAAACAAAAAATTCTGCTCATAAAACAGAATTAATAATTAACAAATATTAATCTTTATTTTACAAATATAACAAAATTGAAAGTTGATCAGCGGAGATTGTAAAAAAGTAGCATATCACTTATTAACCGGTAAGAGTTGAACCGTAAAGTGACGTAAAATGGGGGATTCTTCGATAATTCGGTAGCCGGAGGTGATGGTATCCCGACGGTCGAAAACATTTTTAAGTGCAGCGGCAACAACGTCGAGGTGAAGGTTGGTATAGACTCTTCTGGGAATCGCCAGACGCATCCATTCGAGTTTAGGATATCTGTTTTCCCGCGTAACCGGATCTCTGTCGGCCATCAGGGTACCGACTTCGACAGCCCTGATTCCTGCTTCGAGGTACAGCTCAATGCACAAAGTCTGAGCAACAAATTCCTCTTGTGGAACATGGGGCAGGAAAGCCTTGGCATCTACGAAGACCGCGTGTCCTCCGCAGGGTTTCTGCACAGTAATGCCGTACCCTGAAAGCTGCTCTCCCAGGTATTCCACCTGACCGATCCGGCTGGTGAGGAAATCTTTTTCGGTCGCTTCCATCAGTCCGACTGCCAGGGCGTTCATGTCGCGTCCGGCCATTCCTCCATAGGTAACGAACCCTTCGAACATGATGTTAAAAGTGCAGGCCTGGTCGTACCATTCCTTGTGGCGCATGGCGATGAACCCACCAATGTTGACGATGCCGTCTTTCTTGCTGCTCATGGTCATACCATCAGCGTAAGTGTACATTTCAGCAACGATTTCGCGAATAGATTTGTGTTCGTATCCGGGTTCACGCTGCGCGATAAACCAGGCATTCTCTGCGAAGCGGGCTGAATCGAACAGGAGTGGGATGCCATAATGGTCGGCCATCGCCTTTACTTCCCTAATGTTCTGCATGGAGACGGGCTGGCCGCCGGATGAATTGCAGGTGAGCGTGAGGATGATAAAAGGAATTCTTTCTTTTGGATGTGTGTCAAGTACTTCTTTGAGCTGGCTGAGGTCGATATTTCCTTTGAAAGGGTGATCACTGTCCGTCTCGAAAGCCTCGGCGATAGTGCAATCCACGGCAGTGGCATGGCGGAATTCGATGTGCCCTTTTGTTGTGTCGAAGTGGGAATTTCCGGGTACGAAATCTCCGTTTTTAACCAGGACGGAGAAAAGCACATTTTCTGCTGCGCGACCCTGGTGAGTGGGAAGGAAATATTCGAATCCGAAGAGATTCCGGATCGTTTCTTTCAGGTTGTAATAGGAGGAGGAGCCGGCGTAACTTTCGTCGCCGGTCATGATGGCAGCCCATTGCCGGTCGCTCATGGCGCCGGTACCGCTGTCGGTAAGCAAATCGATGTAAACCTGTTCACTCCTAAGATTGAAAAGGTTATATTTTGCTTCCCTGATCCATGTTTCCCTTTCCGCACGGGTGCTGAGATAGATGGGTTCAACCATTTTGATCTTGTAAGGCTCTGCGGATGGGATTTTCATAGATATAGTTTCTGAACGCTCAAAATTAGGTGTTTTCGAAGTGTTAAAACATGAAGTTCGTCATAGAAGAAACGGTAAAGTCCGGAGCCTGGTGCCTCCGGACTTTACCGTTTCATAGAATCTGAGAGTATTACATCTCGTGCTTCTCTACTTTTACATTACTCTCCTGGTATTCGGCGATGATTTTCCTGATTTGCTGGGGAGCGACCCGTCCGTAGACCTTCTCTCCGACCATGACGACGGGGGCGAGCCCACAGGCGCCAACACAACGCAGGCAGTTCAGGGAGAATTTCCCATCGGGAGTAGACTGGCCCACCTCGATGTTCAACTGTCTTTTTATCTCGTGAAGAATTTGCTCCGCACCCCTTACATAGCAAGCAGTTCCCATGCAAACCGAAATCGGGTATTCACCCTGAGGCAGCATGTTGAAGAAGGAGTAAAAGGTCACCACACCATATACCTTGGCAACAGACATATTGAGTTCTTTGGCGATAAGCTCCTGAATTTCTGCCGGTAGGTAACCCAGTTTGTGCTGGACTTCGTGCAGGACATTGATCAGTTCGCCTTCTGCATTGTCGAAAGAAGCGCAGATTTCCTTTACTATTTCAATGGTTTTCTGTGATAATTTTATTTTTGGCATAGCTGTAGATTTTTCAATTTTTACTTCTG
The DNA here is from genome assembly GCA_037137375.1 of Prolixibacteraceae bacterium. Classification (GTDB taxonomy): domain Bacteria; phylum Bacteroidota; class Bacteroidia; order Bacteroidales; family Prolixibacteraceae; genus CAINVV01. Next base: position 127,348 of record JBAXKJ010000005.1, on the reverse strand, counting down.
TCGAAATATTCGGTATGCAGCAGATGATGTGCTTTTTCGCTCATTGGTGCGCCGAGAAATTCCTCGTACAATTTAGTGATGTAGGGATTCTCGTGTGATTTGCGGACCGGTTTATCAGCGTCTTCGCGGTAGATGGCCATCTGTCTTTTCTTTAGTATTTCGGCATCACCATGGTGGTAAGGCTGTCCGCCACCACCGATGCATCCACCAGGGCACGACATGATTTCGATGGCATGGAATTGGCTGGTTCCTTTCTGAATATCTTCGAGCAGCTTGCGTGCATTTCCGAGACCATGGGCGATACCGATATGAATCGGCAGACCGTCAAAATCGATGGTTGCATGCCGCAGTCCATCCATTCCTCTAAGTTCCATGAAATCTATACGTTCCAGCTTTTTCCCTGTAAATACTTCATAGGCAGTACGTACTGCAGCTTCGATGACGCCACCCGTTGTGCCGAAGATGACGGCCGCGCCAGTGGATTCGCCGAGCGGTTTGTCGAAATCTTCATCGGGTAAGGACTTGAATTCAATATTTGCCAGGTTGATTAACTGGGCGAGTTCCCTGGTTGTCAGGGCAAAGTCTACATCAGGGTTCCCGTTAACAGAGAACTCTTCGCGGCTGCATTCGTATTTTTTGGCCACACAAGGCATGATGGAAACTACCACCAAGTCTTTGCGGTTAACGCCAATCTTATCTGCAAAATAGGTCTTGGCAATGGCTCCGAACATCTGTTGCGGAGATCTTGCTGTGGAGGGTATTTCGATAAGATCAGGAAACTGATGCTCGAAGAATTTCACCCAGGCCGGGCAGCAGGAGGTAAGCATCGGCAGTTTGACATCCTTGTCGCCCCCTAAGAATGCGGTGAGTCTGTTGAGCAGTTCGGTGCCTTCTTCGAGGATGGTCAGGTCGGCAGCGAAATCGGTATCGAAGACGTAATCGAAGCCCAGACGGCGTAACGCTGCGGCCATTTTACCGGTCACCAGTGTGCCGGGTTCTTCTCCGAATTCTTCACCAAGGGCAGCTCTTACGGCGGGTGCTGTTTGAACGATGACCGTCTTGGCCGGATTGCTTAGCGCCCTGATAACGGCACCGGTATTGTCTTTTTCGGTCAGTGCTCCCGTTGGGCAGACTGCCACACATTGTCCGCAATAGGTGCAGACGGAGTGGTCGAGGTTCATCTCGAATGCCGGTGAAACGACTGTGTTGAACCCTCTGTTAATGGCGGAAAGTGCCCCGACGGATTGTACCTCGTTGCACATCATCTCACATCTGCGGCAGCGGATGCATTTGTCCAGTTCGCGTATAATCGCCGGAGAAGTGTCTTCACGGTAGGTAGATTTCTCCCCCTCGAAGTGAATCTCCCTGATGCCCAGGTGTTGAGCCATGCTCTGCAAGTCGCAACTGCCGGCTTTGGCACATTTCAGACAGTCGGTAGGGTGATCGGAAAGGATCAGCTCCACTACTGTACGGCGGGCGTGAATGGCGCGCATCGAGTGGGTTTTGACAATCATGCCTTCTGCCACATCGGTACAGCAGGCTGGGGCCAGGTTTCTCCGGCCTTCTACTTCGACGACGCATACCCTGCATCCACCGGGTTTATTTTCAATGCTCAGATCCTCGAGTTTCATGTAGCATAACGAAGGGATTTTGATCCCAATCTGTGCTGCGGCCTGGAGAAGTGAGGTGCCCTTCTCAACTGAGACGGGTCTGTTATCTATAGTCAGATTTATCATTTCCATAATAAAAAAATTAGGCGACGCTTATCGCATCAAATTTGCATTTCTCGTAGCATATCCCGCATTTGATGCAGATACTGTTGTCGATTACGTGGGGGACTCTTTTCTCGCCGGTAATGGCTCCGACCGGACAATTCCTGAAACAGAGCGTACAGCCGTTGCACTTTTCATCGTCGATGGTGTATTTCACGAGTGATTTGCACTGGCCTGCCGGACATTTATGGTCCTTCACGTGTGCCTGGTATTCATCGTAGAAATTATCCAGTGTCGAAAGAATCGGGTTGGGAGAGGTTTGTCCGAGTCCGCAAAGGGAGGTATCCTTAATGACTTTGCAGAGTGAGCGCAGTCTGGTGAGGTCATCTTCGGTTCCCTGTCCGAGGGTGATCTTCTCCAGAATCTCAAATAGGCGTTTGTTTCCGATCCGGCAAGGTGTGCATTTTCCGCAGGATTCTTCGAGGGTAAATTCGAGGTAGAATTTAGCGATCGAGACCATGCAGTCGTCTTCATCCATCACAATCATCCCTCCTGAGCCCATCATGGAACCGGCTGAGATGAGGTTGTCGTAGTCAATTGGGGTATCGAGGAAGGAGTTGGTCAGGCATCCGCCGGATGGCCCTCCTGTCTGAACGGCCTTGAATTTCTTACCGCCTTTGATGCCGCCGCCAATGTCGAAGATCACTTCGCGAAGGGTGGTTCCCATTGGAACTTCAATCAGTCCGACGTTATTAATTTTCCCTGCAAGGGCAAAAACCTTGGTGCCTTTGGATTTCTCCGTTCCGATGCTGCTAAAGAATTCTGCCCCTTTGTTAATGATGACCGGAATGCTCGCCAGCGTCTCTACGTTATTCACGGTAGTGGGTTTACCAAGATAGCCGGACTCGGACGGGAACGGTGGTTTGAAAGTTGGTTCGCCCCTTAATCCTTCCATGGAGTGGATGAGGGCTGTCTCTTCTCCGCAAACGAAGGCCCCGGCACCGTAGCGAAGGGTGATGTCGAAAGAGAAAGAGGTGCCAAAGATTTCATCTCCGAGCAAGCCGTATTCCCTGGCCTGATTGATGGCAGTCTTAAGTCGTTGGATGGCAAGTGGATACTCGGCGCGGATATAGACGAGTCCCTTGGTGGAACCTGTGCAATAACCACAAATGGCCATGGCTTCAATCACCGAATGGGGATCGCCTTCCAGGATAGAGCGATCCATGAATGCTCCCGGGTCGCCCTCGTCGGCGTTGCAGACTACATATTTCTGGTCGGCGACTGACTTGGAAGTAATCTCCCATTTTAATCCTGTCGGGAAGCCACCGCCGCCTCTTCCGCGCTGACCGGAGCGTTTGATCTCGTCGATTACCTCTTGCGGGGTTCTCTCGCTGAGGCATTTGGCCAAGGCTTCATAACCGTCGCGGGCAATGTATTCGTCGATATTTTCAGGATTGATGACTCCGCAATTTCTCAGTGCGATGCGAACCTGTTTCTTGTAAAAGTCCATGTGTTTGGAATCGCTGACCGGTTTTTCAGTTTCCGGGTCTTTGTAGAGCAGTCTTTCGACTGGTCTGCCTTTGACGAGGTGTTCCTCCACAATTATTGCCGCATCATCCGGAGTTACCTGGACGTAGAAAGTGTTGTCGGGTAGGACTTTCACGATGGGTCCTTTCTCACAGAAGCCGAAGCATCCGGTCATAACGACTTGAACATCCTGTTCCAGATCGTTTTTTTCGATCTCAGCAATCAGATTGTCCCTGATCTGTTCGCTGTCAGATGCCTTGCAACCTGTTCCTCCGCATACCAGGAGGTGCATTTTATAATCTGCCATATTAGTGGTTAAAGGTATTAATTGTCTATTGTCCGGTAGTTTACGGGCAAGATTCCGTCTACCAGTTCGTTGTGAATAATGTATTTCTCAATAATCTGGGAGGCCCTGAATTTGTCCACATCGCCGAAGACGATGGGATCTTTCCCGGGTACGGTTACCTCGATGGTTGGCTCAGCATAGCAGTAGCCCATGCAGCCGGTTTGGGTAACGACGGCCTCGATGGCCTGTGATTCCAGTTCGTCCATCAGGAAATTCATAATTTCTTTTGCTCCTGAGGCGATTCCGCAGGTTGACATGGCTACCTTGATCCTGACGATATTTTCAGGATGACTGCTGATTTCGCGCAGCTTGATTTTAGCCTGCATGTTCTCTCTTAACTGTTTCAGATCGTCGATCGATTTGATTTTGTTCATGGTTTTGGATTAAATATTTCAGGCTTCCGCCTTGATCTCTGTTAAATTTTCAATGATCATCTCTCTTAGGAAATTCCTTATTTCCAGGTTACTATCTTTAATGTCTCCGATAATTTCTCTAATGATTTCCGTGTCAAATTTATATTCTCCTTCGGGCGTTGTGTGGTGATAAATCAGTCTTAACTGAGGCAGACCAACCGCCAGTAGCACCAGAACATCATCGATTTCCCCCAGTGGTAACCGGTCGGGATGGTTCATGACGAAGTCAGCTTCTAGTTTGGTTCCATTACCGGGTACCGATGTCACTGAAAAACTGCCACCCGTACGTTCCGTATTCTGTTGGATCAGAGAGAGGCCCAATCCGACTTTTCTGGTTGTCCTTGTCGTAAAGAAAGGATCCGTCGCCTTTTGCAGTTGCTCTTCTTCCATGCCTTCACCATCGTCCTCGATAGTAAGCAGATAACTGTCCTTACCAGGATTTTCCTTTATGGATATAAGAACTTTACCGGCTTTTGCACGGGCCGAGTTCTGCACCAAATCGAGGATATGTAAGGCAATATTCTTCATGCTACGAATGTTTTCCTTCCTTCAATACCCATCAGGGCTTTTTTTATTTCTTCGAAGGAGGGATCGTTCATTTCAAAGGTGGTGAAACCCTTGCCGATCATTTCCGGGTGATGGGCATCGGAGGCTTTTATCAATGCGATATCCTGAGGAAGGTTGTATTTTTTCCTTATTTCATCTTCTTTGCTGTGGCTCATGATGCCTAGGGCATCGCAGACCAGTGTTTCCGGGATGAAACCCAGCTGGTTGAAGATGCCGAACATCGGACGTTCAATATGAGCCGGGATGAATAGTCCGCCTAAATGGTGAACCTTTTGCTCTACCTGATCGATGCTTTGAGAAATTGCAACGTTCAGGTAATTCTTTATCATGCGGATAATTTTTTCATTCTTATCGACCAATACCTGGAAACCAAATTTATCAGGGTTATATCGGATGGCAGGAAGGTTTTCGTCGAGGTATTCCTGGAATTCATCCAGGGTCTCCTTATCTTTGAAATAGGCAAGGCAATGAACTTCTTCGCGGGTAGTAACTTCCGCTCCGAAAAGTACTGCGATGCCTTCTTCGCCTGCAAGTTCTTTTACCAGGCTGCAGTGCAGGGTGGAGTTGTGGTCTGTGATGGCGATCAGATCCAGGTTGTTATCTTTTGCTTTTCGGACGATGGTGCCGGGACTCATTTCCAGATTTGCACAGGCCGACAGGACTGTATGGATATGGAGATCTGCCCTGAAACGTTTCATCGCGTTATTTTTATTTTTTGGTACAACAATCCGGCTATTTCGAAAGTTGAGAGAGAAGTTCCCAATACAGGGATTTTTTCTTCATTGCTGTGATCGGCAGCGCTCTGCTCTGGTTCGAGCGAACTTACCAGCAGGATGCAGGCCAGCTCTTTCAGTGAAGCGATGGCCACTACATTACGGTGTGTCTGCAAGGTGATCCAGACTTCTCCTTCCGATGCGTTACCCATTACATCACTGAGCAGATCAGAGACATAGCCGCCGGTAATTTCGCGGTCGAGGCCTTCCTTGCCGGAATAGACCTTCAGATTTAACTCTTTCACCAATTCAGAAACCTTCATCTTACTTTGTACTTATATTTTATATCTCAAATATCATCGTTACGGTAGTCCCCACGTTTGGAGTGCTTTCAACCGTTAGGTGATCGGCATTCTTCTTCATGTTGGGAAGACCCATTCCAGCGCCAAAACCCATCTGCCTAACCATCGGAGAGGCGGTTGAGAATCCTTCGGACATGGCTTTTTCGATATCTGCAATACCAGGGCCCGTGTCCTTCAGGATAACCTGTATCCGGTGATTGGAAATATGGACGGTTATCTCCCCCCGGAAAGTGTGGGCCACTATATTTACTTCACCTTCATAGAGTGCGACGATGGTGCGCTTAATCACTTTCTTCTCAATGTTCAGTTGCTTCAGAACCTTCTTCGTAGCACTGGCTGCCATGCCTGCTCCCTCGAAATCCCCTCCCTCAATGGTAAACTTTAGCTCTGTCTGCATCAGTAAATCGGATTTACACCATTGGCATAGAGAATACCGGAGGCTTTGTACATTGAAAAGGGTGATTCGATGATCACCATGTTTAATTCATTGGCCAGATCGACAATATCGCTGGTTATCTTTTTGTTACGAACAATGACAAGATATTGGATTTCAGCAACTTCGGCGGTTCTGATTGTCTGGATATTAGCGAGTCCTGTAAGTAAAAGGATGTTTTCTGTGTCGAGCGTCAGTACATCGCTCATCAAATCCGAACTGAAAGCCTTTGAGATTTCGTCAGAAATCCGGTGTTGACCACATAAAACCTTAGCATCCAACAATTGAACAATCTTTTCTATCTTCATTAATATCAGTTTCTTAGACAATAATAAAATGGATATTCTATTATTGAAAAACTTTGTTCAAATTTCCGAAAAACCAACGAATGAAAAAAATTGTTTATATCGATTTTTCTAATTTAAATTCTTTCAAAACAAGGAGTTCCGAAAAATTGTGGTGTTGAAATTATCTACAATTTTTGAAAAAAAGCATGAGAAATATCAACGGAAAGAATGATTTTAAATTTGTAATTTAGACAATTGAAGGGAAAAGGTTAAAGGATAAAGGTTAAAGGATAAAGGTTAAAGGTTAAAGTGGGAGAATGATAAATGATTGATTTATGATATACGAAGAGAATGCATTTTTATCGGGCATCATCAGAGATCCCGAACTGTCTTATAAAATAATAGATTCGCTTCCTTTCCCGATTAATTTCAGGAATACCGAAGGGATCTACATCACTTGTAACAGGGCTTTTGAAAGACTGATGGGAAAAAGCAGGGAAGAGCTGATTGGAAAATCAAATTCCGAATCACATAGTGCCGATATCTCTGATATGATATCTTTGAAGGATAAAGAGTTAGTAGATTCCACAACGGATATTGTCTATGAACACCAGTTTAAATTAGCCAATGGCGTAGTACAGGATATGTTGATTTATAAATCGGCAGTTAGAAATGATGCCGGAAAATTGGAAGGATTTGTCTCTTCCCTCTACGATGTTTCTGACCGCAGAAAGGCGGAAATCAAAGCTGAGAAGGCGAAGGAGACTTCTGTCATTGCGTCTGCCATGCTTCAAAAGATCAGGGCCGGGATCGTGATCGTCGACCAAAATATGAAAGTCGTGAGTTGCAACGAGACCTTTGCCCATCTGATGGGCGAAGAGACAGAGGAGTTATATGAAGCAATTCCAGGATTACAGGGTGCCGATGTGAAAGAGCTGGTACCTGAAATTGTAGGAAAAATGTTCAGCGGACTGCTTCACACAGGGGAGGAGATGTTGGAAAGGGATTTGACTTACAAGAATATGCTGCTTCATATTTCGATGGTCACTATCTATAAGAACAGGGTCGTCGGAGCGATTATCAGAAATCTTTCTTCTCCAAAATTGGTGCGCGAGGAGATCATCAGCAGAGCAATGAAGGTAAAGCGTCAAAATATTGAGATGGTGCAGCAGGTGGCTACACTTTTGGCCGAGAATGCTGCCCAGACGGAAGACATGCTGAATTCAATTGTTGCCGCTTATAAATACGGAGAAGACAGAAAGGATGAGTGAGTTTCATATTGAAATAGATTTTGTTCAGAAGCAACCCTCCGGCGAGATGGTCTGCGGGGATGTATTCATCTCAAAACTGATCAAGGAAGATGGCCGGACGATCCTCGTACTATCCGACGGAGTCGGTCATGGGGTGAAGGCTAATGTGCTCGCAACCATGACTGCCACCATGGCGCTCAACTATACTGCTCTGTATAAACGACCGGAGGCGGCGGCTCGTATCATCATGGAGACGCTTCCGCGGGATAGCTCGGGGGTGAAGAATTATGCCACTTTTACCATCATCGAATTGGAAAGTGATGGGATGGTCAGAATCGTGAATTATGATAATCCGAAGAGTGTGATATGCAGGAACGGGGTTCCTTTTACCCCGACAAGGGAGTACCTGCTGAAGATCAAGGGCGACGAAAATGTTGGTAAGGTTTTGCGGTGCAGGGAATTTCAGGCCAAGAAGGAGGATCGGATCGTTTTCATGAGTGATGGCATTACCCAGTCAGGGATGGAGAATGAAAAAATGAAGATGGGCTGGGAGCAGGAAAATGTTGAATCCTATGTCGTACAACAACTAGCCAGGAGCAGCGATATTTCTGCACGCCGTCTGTCTAAAAAAGTATTAAATAAGGCGATTCAAAATGATGGTTTTCACCTTAGGGATGATGCAAGTTGCGGTGTCATCTATTTCAGGGATCCACGGGAGATGTTGCTGATTACCGGTCCACCGTTTTTCAAGGCCAAGGACCATGATTTTGCGAAGAGGATCGACGATTACAAGGGAATAAAGATTGTATGCGGCGGAACTACCGCTGAGATCATTGCCAGGGAACTCGACAAAGAGATTGAAACTGAAATTTCGCTGAGTAATCCTTATGCTCTTCCCCAGTATTCACTGGAAGGTTTTCACCTGGTAACGGAGGGAATTCTGACCATCGGCAAGGTGGAAGAATTGCTGGAAAACTACAATAGCGACCTGAAATATGGCAACTCACCTGCTGAAGAAATTGTCAAGCAGCTGATGTTGCATGATCGCATCCTGGTTGTAGTTGGAACACGTATCAACTGGGCCCATCATGATCCAGACCAACCAATCGAAATGGAAATACGGAAATTTGTGGTGAAACGAATTGTGAAACTTCTGGAAGAGAAATTTTTTAAGGAAGTAATAATCAATTTCTATTAGATTAAAACCCTAAGAAGATAGAATGTGAATAGTGTCCAGCAACTTGGTATTCACTTCTTTGTCGTATTTTATTGCCCTGCTGAAAGGGGTGAGTTCGATGGAATCGCTGGCAATTCCAACCATCACACTTTGCTGATCGTCCAGCAATGCTTCAACTGCAGCGACGCCCAGCCTGCTGGCCAGTATCCGGTCATAAGCCGTAGGGGAGCCTCCCCGTTGAATATGACCGAGTATCGTCACCCGGACATCATACTGCGGGAAATGTTCTTCCACCATTCTGGCAATATTAAAAGCTCCACCTGCCTTCTCACCTTCCGCAACGAGGACGATGGAGGAGTTTTTGCTTTTTCTGTACCCTGATTTAATATAGGTCTCCAGGGTTGTGATATCGGTGTCTGCTTCCGGAATGAGCACTGCCTCGGCACCGGATGCGATTCCGCCGTTAAGTGCCAGAAAGCCTGCATCGCGGCCCATCACTTCGATAAAAAATAATCTTTCATGCGCTGTGGCGGTATCCCTGATCTTATCGACTGCTTCGATGATGGTATTCAGAGCAGTGTCATAACCAATGGTATAGTCAGTGCCGAAAAGGTCATTGTCTATCGTTCCGGGTACGCCAACAATTGGAATTCCAAATTCCTGAGCAAAAATACGGGCACCCGTAAAAGTTCCGTCCCCACCGATCACAACCAGTGCGTCGATCCCCTCTTCCTTGAGATGCCGGAAAGCCAATTTGCGTCCTTCCCTCAGGTGAAACTCCTTGCAACGGGCTGATTTCAGAATGGTACCCCCGAGTTGAATGATGTTACTCACGTCGCCGGAAGCCATATTTTTGAAGTTTTTCTCAATCAAACCCTTGTAACCCTGGAAAATACCAACAACATCTCTTTGGTAAAAGATCGCTGTTCTGACGACGGCCCTGACGGCAGCATTCATGCCCGGGGCATCTCCGCCTGAAGTCAGTACACCGATTTTTTTAATTGGATTATCTGAATAATCGTCGCGGAGAGGTGATTTGTATTCTTTACTCATAAGATATTTTTTACAAAATTAGAAATCAAAACAATAGGTAACCTATTGTTTTGTTAAGTTTCTTTAAACATTTGAGGACGATTCCATCAGCTTCAGATAATCAGCTACTTCTTCAAGAAGCTTCATCGGGGTAGAGGTAGCCCCGCAGATTCCTACTGATTCGATGCCTTGTAACCATACCGGGTCAATCTCATTCAGGTCGGAGATGAATTTGGTATTTGGATTGACGCCGGAGCAAATATCGAAAAGCATTTTACCGTTGGAGCTCTTCTTCCCGCTGACGAAAATGATCAGATCGAACCGGGTGGCAAATTTTTTGATACCCGGAATTCTGTTGGCAACCTGCCTGCAGATAGTGTCGTGAATTTTTATGGGAGCTTTTGTTTCCTTGTTTTTCAGCTCTTCGGTAAGGTGGCGCAGCCCTTCCAGTCCTTTGGTGGTCTGGGAATAAAGAACGATGGGCCGGGAATAATCGAGCTGATCGAGGTCTTCAATCCCTTCTACCACAACGGCTTCACCATTGGTCTGTCCGACGAGCCCATTGACTTCAGCATGACCTTTTTTCCCGTAGATTACCACTTGAGAATTATCTTTTAAACCTGATTCAAAGCTCTTGAATATCCTTTTCTGGAGCTTCAGCACCACCGGACAGGTAGCATCGATTAACCTGATATTGTTGGCCTGTGCATATTTGTAAACTTCAGGAGGTTCGCCATGTGCCCGCAAAAGCACAGTTGTATCGGTCATGGTGTAGAACTGTTCGTGTGAGATAGTGGTCAGGCCTTTTTTGCTCAATCTTTCGACCTCCGAATTATTGTGGACAATATCGCCAAGGCAATAGAGTGGCTTGTCATTGATGAGCTGTTCTTCTGCCCGACGGATAGCCTCGACTACCCCGAAACAAAATCCTGATCCTTTATCAACTTCAATTTTCATTTCTCACTTTCTCCAGTATCCACTGAAACTGCTCCTCCCTAGTCATATGGCTATTGTTCAGCACAATAGCATCTTCGGCTTTCCTCAACGGACTCTCCAGCCTACTCTCGTCGTAACGATCCCTCTCCACGATGTTGGCGAGTATCTCGTCAAAGTTGACCTGCTCATTTTTAGCCATCATCTCATCGTACCTGCGTTGCGCGCGTATCCGCGGATCCGCTGTCATGAAGATTTTAAGTTCAGCTTCGGGAAAGACAACCGTTCCGATGTCGCGGCCATCCATCACGATACCTTTTGAGCGTCCCATCTCCTGTTGCAAGGCGACCAGCAGCTGGCGGACTTCCCCGATGGCAGCCACCTGACTGACATTCTGTGCCACTTCCAGCTGGCGGATCTCCAGCTCAACATTCTCCCCGTTGAGGTAAATGTCATTGTGTGAGGTCAATGGATTATTTATAAATTCAATACGAATATCAGGTAACTTTTTCAATAATTCAGTAAGGTTAACCAACCCTTTTGATACCAGTCCGTTGCGGAGACAGAAAAGGGTGACGGCCCGGTACATGGCGCCGGAATCGATGAATATATAGTTTAATTTCTTCGCTATTTCTTTGGCCACCGTGCTTTTCCCGCAGGAGGAATATCCGTCAATGGCAATGACTATTTTATTATCAGGGGAAATATTGGGCATGGGTATTTGCTTCTCTTTTTACTTTGATGCAAAGATAATCATTCAGCATGAAGCAAGGAAGAATTACCGGTGCAGACGCGAAAGATTCGCAGCAAGAGAAAAATTATGCACCATTCCGCTGTGGTAATATCCCGACAATCCGTAGTTGAGACTTATTCCCGAAAGGTTGATACCCAGACCGGTAGTGAATCCGGCCAGTCCGGTTTGGGCCACAGACGGGAGGTCTGCATGCCGGCGATAATTGTACCCGATCCTCAGGGTTATTATTTTTTCCGGGAATAGCTCAGCACCAAAAGAGAGGTGTCGCAAGGTTGAAGCGAATGCTGATTGATCCGTTGAATAGGTTTCAATTCCGTTTGGGTCGATGGCTGAAACCGCACGATTCCAGTGGTTTAAATCGTAAGCGGTAATACAAATGCGAAGAGGAGCGTATTGCAGCTGCCTGGTTAATCCAACTTGCAGGGACCAGTCAATCTTCTCATATTCACCGCCGTCGTAATAAGTAGTAAGCTGTTTCCCAAGACTTTTAGCGCATATCGCCAGAGTTGTTAACCGGTCTTTTGATCGATGAACTACACCCAGATCGGTCACAAGGCCGAAGGACCGGTAATTTTCCAGATGGGAATAGATGGGTTTCAGGGAGGCTCCAACAGTAATATTTTCACCAAGAGTCTTAGCCCACGAGAGTGTCAGCGCATAGTCGGAGGCACTGAAACTCCCTGTAATCAGACCGTTCTCATTCGCAGCCACAAATTGTCCGTAGTCGAAAAATTGTATCCCAATCGAGGCAGTTCCATATTTACCAAGACTTCTTGCATACGACCCGTAACCAAAACCTATTCCGGCCAGGTAATTGGCATAGTTGAAAGACATGCTGTTGTTCATTTCGGCAGAGAGCAAGGCAGGATTTTGGAGCGCGATACCGGGATCTGAATCCGGCAAGGCTACCTGAACCCCACCTAAAGCGGCGGTTTTTGCGGAAGTAGTCAGCTGTAAAAAGGAGAATATTCCTTCACCGCCAGTTTGTCCTGACAGGGACTGGACTATCACTACCGTGAAAATCAGGGCCAGTAAAATCTGCTTTATGGAGTTCATTATCCTGCAATATTAGGAAAATTCGACAGAAAAGGCACCTTCCTGTTAGGAGTCAGGCGAGTTTCGCTTTCAGTTTTTCGACTACCATGAAGACGATGGGGCAGACTTCGCAGTTTTTGAGGGTCAGGCTGAGCAATTGGCTGAATCTCCGGCGGTCGGTATGGGGATATTCACGACAGGCTTTCGGGCGAAATTCGTAGACAGCGCAATAATTATCAGCCATCAGGAAAGGGCAGGGGGCCTGGTTGAAAACATAATCGTGGTCCTCATCGAGGTGCATGTATTGCCCGATCACCTGAGACGGTTTGAGCTTGAGGGGTTTGGTAAGCCGCTCCACATCCTTGTCGGTAATCATGGGACTGATGCTGCTGCAACAATTGGCACAGTTAAGGCAGTCGAAGTTGTCAAAAGCCTCCTCATGAAGCTCATGCACTATCTCATCCAGATTTTTCGGAGGCTTTTTCTTTAGCAGTTTGAAAAATTTTTCGTTTTCAGATCTAGCATCTTTGGCAAGTATTGATACATTGTCTTTGTTTGGTGCCTCTTTCATTTTTCCTGAATTATTCTGAACGGGTTGACTTCTATCCCAGTTCTCATCTTCTCAACTTCTCATTTTCTCATCTTCTCCTCTTCTCATCTTCCGGCATCCTGCTGAATGGCTACGAGCTTCTCGGTAGATTTCCTGAGTTTTACCTGTGCGACCAGTAATCCGGCGATGACCACCAGGATACCAACTAGTTTTCTGAGCGTCATTGGGTCGTCGAGGATCTGCCATGCAAAGAAGGCCGTGAAAACGGGTATGAGGTTGATAAAAATATTTACCTTGTTGATTCCCATCCGTTTCACGCTGTGCGCATAAAAAATGAAGGCGATACAGGAGGCGAAAACTGATAACTTCAAGATTCCAGCGAAGGCGGGGAAACTGAAGGGAATAGAGGTGAAATCTTTGTATTCGAAAATAAAAAAGAGGGGTACAAAGTAGATAATTCCCAATAAATTCTGATAAGTAATGATGGAAGTTGGGTTATATTTTACTGCCAGCTTCTTCAGTACGACCGTGTAAAATATCGCCGATATCACTGCAAGAAATTCCAGTGCAATCCCTAGCGGGGATGCGATCAGGTTAAAAGAAGAGTCGAAAACCACGATGGTAACGCCGAAAAAGGAGAGAAGGATTCCCAGGAAAGTCCTGAAGGAGATCTTCTCACCATGAAACCTGGAGGCAGCAAGCGGAGAAAAAAGTGGGATGGTAGCAACGATAATCGCGCCAATGGTACTCGAAACAAATTTCAGTCCGAAGCTCTCGCCCATGAAATAGAGAAAGGGTTCGAAGAAGGAGAGTAAAATGAAAGCGCCAAAATCCTTGCGATCTATTTTAATTAGTGTACCGGTTAGTTTGGCGAAGGCCATTAGCAGCAAAGAAGCGATGATTAGTCTGAATAAAACGGTCGTCAGCGGGCCATAGACCTCGTATACCTCCTTCACCCAAACGAATGAAAGGGACCAGAAGATCATGGCGAAGATGACGGAGAGGTAGACTAGCCAGGGCTTTTGACGCATAAAAATGAAATTGAAAAACAGGAAAATGAGAAAATGAGAAAATGAGAAAATGAGAAAAGTGATAAGTAAGGAATAAAGGTAGTTATTTCCAGAGGACTTTTGGGGAGGCATAGAAGTTGATGCCCATGGCTTTGAATCTTGCGCCATGACTTCCCAGCCTGATTTTGTATTCTGCCCAGTTTCGGGCGGAAGCATCCGTCCAGCCAATCTCCGCATATCCGGGTAACCTTGGAAAGACCAGTGATTCAATGTCACTCATGTTCTTAACGGTCTCGGACCAGAGCGGGCACTCGATACCCAGGATATTTTCCTTTGAAATGCCGGGAACCAGGGTAGCCGGATCCCATTTGTATCCGGTATCCACTTCCACATAGCCGGCCCATTTCAATCCGAGGTGCGTTTGAGGATTATATTTCATATCCAGATAGGCTTTAGCCGCAGGAGACATGATAATTTTCACCCCTTTGGAAACTCCCCTAACCGCATTTTCTGCTTTCGACCAATATTGTGCGACGGAAGTTGGTTTTAAGGCAGAGAGTGTGGTTTCATCCCAGCCAATCATTTGTTTACCATTAGCCAGCACCATGTCCTGAACTTTTTCAATAAAAGGGATGTAATCTTCTTTTTTTGTCACATGTGATTCATCGCCTCCGACATGGATGTAAGGCCCGGGAGTCAGGGAAACCAGCTCGCGAAAAACATCATTGAGGAACTGGTAGGTAAACTCCTTGTTGGTCTGCAGGGTGCTGAATCCAACATTGGTGCCGGTATAAAGTTTTGTCGCAATGTTATCTGGATTCAATTCCGGAACAGAAGCCAGCGCCGCGTTAATATGACTGGGCATATCGATTTCGGGAATAATCGTAATGTACCGGTCGGCCGCATATTGTACCAGATCTTTGTATTCATCCTGGGTGTAGAAACCTCCCTTGCCACCGCCAACCTGCGTTGTACCGCCGATGGCAGTCAAGGCCGGCCATGCTTTGATCTCGATCCTCCAGCCCTGATCGTCAGCTAAGTGCAGGTGCAGGACATTCATTTTATAGACAGCAATCAAATCGATGTACCTCTTAACAATATCAGGACCAAAGAAGTGGCGGGCAACATCCAACATTGATCCCCGGTAGGAATAGGAGGGATAATCCAGGATGGTTCCGGTTGCGATTTTCCAGGAACCTTTCTGTGGTTCGCTGCTCTCAATGGAGGCAGGCAATAGCTGACGAATAGTCTGGGTACCCCGGAAAATTCCTTCAGCAGTATTGGCCGACAACCGGATATTTTCTTTGGTGATGTTGAGTTCATAACCTTCCTGGCCTAATTTGGAATTATTGATACCGGTTTCCAGCAGGATGAAGTTGGAATTTGGCAGTTCACCTGCACTTTGAACGGTGATGTTTAGTCCGGTGGCAGGATTGAGCCGGTCGGCCAGGTATTGAGCGACTTTATTTAGTTCCGGACTAGCTTGATTGACAACGATTAAGAGATCTTTAGATAACTCAAAAGTCTTTCCGGTTGAGTTGACTGAAACAGGTTTTGGGATGATTGCCGCTTTTGTGAGATCGGCAGCTGAGACAGGAAGGACTACCGCGAAGGTCAGAATCAGGAATAGTGCATTCAGGTTTACCATGAAACGGCGGATAGAGGTATTCATACTTATTTATAAATTACGATTTTTTAGGTAGTAGATAACATACAAAATTGAAAGAGCGACAAATATAACGATAAGCATAATACTCAAATCGCGTTGCCAGGTTTCAGGATGCTTTCTTAACTGTAAAAAAGTTAATAAAGTGCCGAAAAAAAGCAACAACCCATTCGGCAGGCGAAAATTTCTAAAGAAATTTTTCATGCCCGCACAACATTGATGTAATCCTCCAGTCTCTCAGTGTTGAGTATTCCGACAACCCTCCTGATTTTTTTGTTATTAAGCTTAATGTAAAGATAATCAGTAAAGTATATTCGCCTTATTTTCATTGACTTAATTTCGTTATAGGAGATTTCACTTTTTACGGAATACAAAAGTTCAAGTGTGAAAGGAAGCAAGGAAGATATTCCTATACCCAATCCGAACCTGAGAGAAAACATGTCACCCGTTTTTAAATACTTGATTAAATATGAAATACCTAACAGTATTCCCGCAGATAGGGTGAATAACCTGTAGATTTTGGTATTTCTGGCAAAATCTACGATGACTATTTTGTCTTTTTCAAATACAAGTTTGCCCTTTTTCAGTTCGAAGGTGTTGTTCATTTTCAAATATTATTAGGTTGATTGACAAAATAGGGAATATTTATCAATTTGAGGTAGATTAGGGTTAGTGCGCAGAGAATTGTACGAAAAGAAAAAGAGGTAACTATCTTGTTTAGTGATAATTACCTCTATTTTATTTTTCTTATTCTGGGTGGAAGATGGGATTCGAACCCACGACCAATGGTACCACAAACCACTACTCTAACCGACTGAGCTACATCCACCATATTTGACGGCAAATATAGGGGTGTTTTTCGAATTGGCAAGGGAAAACTGTTATTTTTGCATCCAATACCTATAATAATCGCGGATGGAATACCTGCTCGACGACCCAATTTCAGAAAGTAACTATCAGGAGATTCTTAGAAAAATCAGACTTCTTCAAAACGGGGAAGTCGCAGATTCTATGAGACAGAGAGGAGTCGTGTATAAGCTGAACCTGGGGGCTTCCGTGATCTCGCTGCAACAGCTTGCGGCGCAATATCAGCCGGATCATCTTCTGGCTTTGAAACTTTGGAATAAACAGTGGAGGGAAACGATGATCCTTGCCACATTGCTCGAGAAGCCCTATGAGGTAACCGAAAATCAGATGGATTTTTGGGTAAAACAGATACAGCACATCGAAATTGCCGAACAGGTTGCCATGAACCTTTTCTCCAAAACCCCCTGCGCTTATGAAAAGGCAATGGAGTATTGTCTGGGTAAGAAGAACCTGAGCAAAATAACTGGTTTACTAATGATGGGACGACTCGCGTTGACCGATCGTTCAGCTTCGAATGAACGATTCGAGACTTTTTTTGAATTGTTTCCACCGCTGGCAAAAGATCCACATCTCTCTCTTATTTTCAACAGAGTCTTTTTGCAGATTGCCATGAGAAATCCGGATTTATATGAGTTTGCGCTTCAGCAGGCTCATTTGCTGATGACGTTGGATTCAGCGGTAGCAAAGGAGAATGCAGAATCTCTTATTGGGCATTTGGAAGACGAAGCAGTACGGGAAATGGTTGCAAAACGTATCTAACCCGAAAGGTATGCAAATACTTGAAGTAAAGGATAAGCCTGCAGTAAAGGCATTTCACAAATTGCCGCATCAAATATACAAGGGAGATCCAAACTGGATCCCGCCACTGGAAGCCATGACCGACAGTGCTTTCGATCCCCAAAAAAATGCCTTTTTTAAAAATGGCGATGGTACAAGATGGATACTGAATGATGATTCTGGTCATTGCATTGGCCGCGTTGGGGCTTTTATCAATAGAAATAAATGTTACACTTTCCGCCAACCGACCGGCGGTATTGGCTATTTTGAATGTGTGGACGATCTGAAAGCGGCTTTCCTGTTATTCGATACGGCAAAGCAATGGCTTTCTAAGCGGGGCATGGAGGCGATGGACGGTCCAGTGAATTTTGGAGAGAATATGATCAACTGGGGACTCCTGGTTAAAGGTTTCATGAAACAGGGATTCGGCATGCCTTACAATAAACCCTATTATCTCAATCTCTTTGAATCATACGGTTTTAAAGTTTATTTCGAACAATACACTTACCACCTCGATCGTAGAATTCCCTTCCCCGAACGATTCTGGAAAATCGCGGAATGGGTCGCTCATAAGCCTAATTTCCGCTTTGAGCATGTCAGATTCAATAAGATGGAGCAGCATATCCAGGAGTTTAACCATATTTATGAGGAGGCCTGGGCCAGTCACGATAATCACCAGGAGCTCGACATGGACGACATACGTGGGATGATGAAAGTGGCAAAGCTGATAGCTGAAGAAGAGTTTATCTGGTTTGCCTATCATAATGAGGAGCCTGTGTTGTTTTTCGGAATGATCCCCGACTGGAACCAGCTTCTGGCCAGGATCAATGGCAAACTTAATTTCCTGAATCTGGCCAGGCTTTTCTGGTACCTCAAAATGAAAACCATTACCCGGACCAGGATCCTGATCATGGGTGTCGTACCAAAATTTCAGGGTAGCGGACTGGAGTCGGCAGTCTTCTGGCACCTCGACAAGATCATGAAGCAAAAGCCCTGGTACCAAGAGGTTGAGCTTTCGTGGGTGGGTGATTTTAATCCCAAAATGGTGGCCATGTACATCTCCGTTGGTGGAGTTCATACTAAGACACACTACACCATGCGTCATTTATTCGACAAGGAAGCCCCGTTCGAAAGGGCTCCCATGCTGATGAAAGATGTCAGGGTACTGCGTTCAGCGCATGAAAAAGAGCGTAAAAACTTTTTATAAATCTGTTGTGGATTTATGAATTATCCTTATCTTTGCAACCCGTAAATCAAGGATACAAGGAAGATAAAAAGATATAATTAAGCAAAATGAAAAAGGGAATTCATCCGGAAAGCTACAGACTGGTATGTTTTAAAGATATGTCAAACGAACATACTTTCATCACCAGGTCAACAGCCGCATCAAAAGAGACCATCGAAATTGAAGGTGTTTCTTATCCATTATTGAAAGTGGAAATTTCAAATACTTCACACCCTTTCTATACCGGAAAGATGAAATTGGTCGATACCGCTGGTCGTGTCGATAAATTCATGACCCGTTATCAGAAGCACATGGACAAACGCAAAGTATAAATTCTTGTTTTTGTGAGAAGGAGCCCCGTATTTCCAAATACGGGGCTCCTTTTGTTAAACAACATTCCGACTTATTTGTTATTATTACGAAAAGGTTTGGCACGACAATTGACTACCTTTATGCGGGTCGCGGAAGTTTTTATTCCCGACAATTTGTCATAATATTATTGCTACAATGGATAACTCAAGAAATAAAATCAAAAGCACATTTATGTTTTCTGGCATGGACGAGGATGAAAGGGATTTTTTCCCAATCATCGCGGATGGGGATGACGATGAACTTAACTCTGTACATGTTCCTGATGTCTTGCCCATTTTGCCGTTGCGAAACGCGGTACTTTTCCCGGGAGTTGTGATGCCTATCAGTGTCGGCAGGACCAAATCCCTCAGTCTTGTGCGTGATGCTTACAGTGGAAAAAATATGGTAGGTACTGTGGCACAGCGCAATGGCCAGATTGAAGACCCGATTTTATCGGACCTCTTCACGGTAGGTACCATGGCTGAGATATTGAAAATTCTGGAGATGCCAGATGGAACTACTACCGTGATCCTGCAGGGCAAGAAGCGTATTCTCATCGGGCATGCCATTGAGCATCCGAGCTATCTGAAGGCCACCGTTCATCCTCTTACCGAAAATCTCTCTGATACTACCACGACAGAGTTCAATGCCATTATTGAGTCGCTGAAAGATTTCTCGCTGAAGATTGTCAAGTCGTCTGCCAATATTCCGCAAGAGGCTCAGTTTGCCGTAAAGAATATTGAAAATGTCACTTTCCTCGTTAATTTTATTTGCAACAATACAGACCTGAGTGCCGAAGAGAAGCAGGATCTTTTAGAACGAAACAATATTAAGGACCGAAGCACCAAACTTTTATCACATCTGATGAGAGAAGTTCAGATGCTGGAGTTAAAGAAGGATATCCAGCAGAAGGTCAAGATTGATATGGACCAGCAACAGCGCGAATATTTGCTGAACCAACAGATTAAGACTATTCAGGATGAACTTGGAGGCAGTCCTGTTCAGCAGGAAGTCGAAGAGCTTAAAAAACGGGCCAAGCAGAAACTTTGGAGTGAAGATATTCAGAAATTATTTGACAAGGAGCTGAATAAGTTGTCACGAATGAATCCAGCTGCCGGTGAATATTCTGTGCAGATCGGCTACCTGGATACCTTACTGGATCTTCCATGGAACGAATATACCACGGATAATTTCGATCTGGCCCATGCCGAGAAAGTCCTGAATGACGACCATTTTGGTTTGGATAATGTCAAGGAACGAATCATAGAACACCTTGCCGTCCTCAAGTTGAAAGGCGACATGAAGTCACCGATTATCTGCCTTTATGGTCCTCCCGGTGTTGGAAAGACTTCTCTCGGAAAGTCTGTTGCCACTGCCCTCGGTAGAAAGTACATCCGGATGAGTCTGGGCGGACTTCATGATGAATCCGAGATCCGCGGTCACCGCAAGACTTATATTGGGGCCATGCCAGGCCGCATCATCCAGAATCTGATCAAGGCAGGTTCATCCAATCCGGTTTTCATCCTGGATGAGATAGATAAGGTTTCGAAAGATTTTCACGGCGATCCTGCATCTGCCTTGCTGGAAGTACTCGATCCTGAACAAAATATTGAATTTCACGACAATTACCTCGATGTCGATTTTGATCTTTCAAGGGTACTGTTTATCGCGACTGCGAATACCATCTCGACCATCCATCCGGCTTTAAGAGACCGCATGGAGCTGATCGATGTGAGTGGTTACCTGATGGAAGAAAAGCGCGAGATCGCTAAAAGACATCTCGTCAAACGTCAGTTGGAGAATCATGGAATGGTGAAGAACAGTGTGGTCTTCTCAAAGGAAATCCTGGACCGTATTATCGAAAACTATACCCGCGAATCGGGTGTTCGTGAGCTGGATAAGATGCTCGCTAAGGTGATAAGAAGGGTAGCCCGGAAGGTCGTATCCAACAGTGAATATAACAAGAAACTAACGGAGCTGGATTTGCGCAGTTATCTTGGCGTTCCCCGATATACAAAGGACAGCTACGAAGGCAACGAATACGCCGGGGTAGTCACAGGACTAGCCTGGACTTCCGTTGGAGGGGAGATCCTCTACGTCGAAACCAGCCTCAGCCAGGGCAAAGGAAAATTCAATATCACCGGTAACCTGGGAGATGTGATGAAGGAATCCGCCACCATTGCATTGGAATATCTCAAGTCTCACGCCGGCGATCTCGGCCTTAAAAGTGAGATCTTTGATAAGTGGGATGTCCACATTCACGTTCCGGAGGGAGCCATACCGAAAGATGGTCCGTCGGCTGGAATCACCATGGCTACTGCTCTGGCTTCCGCCTATACCCAGCGAAAAGTCAGAAAGAACCTGGCCATGACAGGTGAGATCACACTGCGGGGAAAAGTCCTCCCGGTAGGAGGCATCAAGGAGAAAATTCTTGCTGCCAAGAGAGCTGGAATTAAGGAAATTATTTTATCTGAACAAAACAGGAAAAATCTGGAAGAAATTAATGAACTTTACCTGAAGGGACTCATCTTCCATTTTGTTAAAAATGTCGGAGATGTATTTGAAATTGCCCTACTTAAGGAGAAAGTAGAGAAACCGATTGCTGTTGTCTGATGGCCTTGGAATATTAACTATTTTATTGCCTTTGTAGATGGAAACAAAATATGCACCAGCCGAAAGGGAGTCAATATCTGAGATATTGAAAAGCAAATCGTCTCTGGAAAGTATTCCTTTTCTCAACGAAGTCTTTTGTTCATTATCCTATATTTTCTGTATACTGAATGAGAAGCGGCAGGTAGTTTTTGCCAACGACGTGATGATGAAGAATCTAGGTATTGTTCATCTGGATCAGGTCTTGGGAAAAAGATTTGGAGAAGCATTTGAATGTGTCTATTCCAAAGTCGAACCGGGAGGTTGCGGAACTTCAGACCACTGCCGTTATTGTGGCGCAGTCAATGTAATGATACAGAGCAGTTGTACCAATTCCAAAATTACAAAAGAGTGCCGGCTCCGGAGGATGGTTGATGGGATTGAAGCCTCCATTGAAATTGAAGTCACTGCCTCACCTTTTAATTATGAAGGCAAAGATTATACGATTTTTTCCCTGATAGATATCACCGACAGAAAAAGAAGAGGACTTTTAGAGCGAATATTCTTCCACGACATTCTCAATACCGCCGGTGGCCTCAGCAATGTTTTCGAATTACTGGATATTGTTGACGAGGAGGAAAAAGGGGAATTGATGCATATCGGTTCTTCATTGAGTCAGCAGATCATCGATGAGATTACTACTCAAAGATTACTTCTACAGGCTGAAAGTGCATCTTTAATTGTTAATAATCAAAGAATTAACTCATTTGAATTCCTTGATGTTGTCAAATCGGATTTAAAATACCATGAAGTTGCTAAAAACAAGGACATCGTCTTAGATCAACATTCTGATTGTTTGTTTTTTGTCAGCGATCCTGTAATACTTCGTAAGATCCTCAACAACATGATTAAGAATGCCCTCGAAGCAATCGAAGTCAATGAGACCGTTACGATTAAAGTTAAGAAATTGGGTGATAAAGTTCGTTTTTCCGTTCATAATAAGACTTTTATGCCCAAGGACGTGGAGATGCAAGTATTTATGAGGTCTTTTTCAACCAAAGGCGTCCAAAGAGGTCTGGGTACTTATAGCATGAAAGTACTGGGGGAACAATATTTAGGAGGAATAGTAAATTTTACGACAGATCCGGTTAAAGGGACTACTTTCTTCATTGATTTGGGAGGTGTTGAACTGGATTAAACTGATAAGATGCCATTACTTTCCCGTTACTTTCCCGGAAATTATTCTGAAGAACAATATGATATTGAAAAGCGGATTGGCTTGCACTCTTTGTTTGTTTCCGTCGGTTTTATCGTGTTTTTGTGGTTAATAAAGCTGGTTGAATTTGAGTATGGCCTTGACTTTTCCAATTGGGGTGTTTTTCCCCGGGAGATCACCGGTTTAAGGGGGATTCTTTTTTCACCGTTCATACATGCTAATTTCGAACATCTGGCGGCCAACACTATACCTCTGCTGGTCCTGACTTTTTCACTTTTCTTTTTTTACAGAAAATCTTCCTACCTCATACTGGTCCTGATTTTCCTGTTCTCTGGACTGTTCGTCTGGCTAGGAGGCCGTGAGGCCATGCACATTGGGGCAAGTGGAATTATCTATGGATTGGCTGCTTTTCTGTTTTTAAGTGGGATCATCAGTTATGACATAAGGCTGCTCACTATTTCCCTGATAGTTGCCTTGTTTTACGGCGGATTGGTCTGGGGGATCTTCCCGGTTAAACCGGAAATTTCGTGGGAATCTCATTTATGGGGAGGGGTATCCGGTTTTCTGCTTGCCTGGCTTTTTCGTCATTCGGCTCCTCCAAAACAAGTTGAGGAAGAGGATAATGAGGAAGATATTATTTGGCAGGAAGAAGATATTGACCAACCTGAGAATTAACTTTACATCCATGAGAACAGAAAAGATTTTTACCCTGCTTAGCGAACGAACTGGCGTGTCAAAGACGCAAATAATCAGTACGTTAACTTTATTTGACGAAGGTGCAACGATTCCTTTTGTGGCGCGTTACCGCAAGGAGATGACCGGAAGTCTGGATGAAGTGGTGTTGCAACAAATCAAGGAGGAGGATGAGCGACTGGCTGAGCTGGAGAAGCGGCGGGAGACTATCCTGAAGTCAATCACAGAGCAAAATCTGATGACACCAGAACTTCAGTCGAAGATTGAAGATTGTTTTCTGCTGAATGAATTGGAAGACATTTATTTACCTTATAAACCCAAGCGAAGGACCCGTGCAACCATTGCCCGCGAAAAGGGATTGGAACCCTTGGCCGAAATCCTGATGGCTCAGAGCGAAAGGGATCCATTTACCAGAGCTTTGAAGTTTTTGAATGAAGAAGTGCTTGATGTTGAAGCCGCACTTGCAGGAGCACGCGATATCGTTGCCGAGGCAGTTAACGAGAATATCGTTGCAAGAAATATGATCCGCAACAGCTTTGCGCGGGAGGCAGTTATTTATTCGAAAGTAATGAAGGGCAAGGAAGAAGAAGGAGTCAAATACCGCGATTATTTTGATTCGTCGGAGCCCTTGAAACGTTGCCCTTCGCACCGATTACTCGCTATGCGAAGAGGCGAGAAAGAGGGCTTCCTGAAGTTGTCTCTTTCTCCGGATGAGGAAAAGGCGGTGGTCAGACTCGAGCAATATTTTATCACTTCGAATAATCTTTGCAGTGAGCAGATTTCGCTTGCTATCAGGGATTCATACAAGAGGTTACTGGCCCCTTCGATGGAAACTGAATTCTTCCATGAATCGAAGCAGCTTGCTGATGGTGAGGCCATCAGGGTGTTTACTGAAAATCTTCGGCAGCTACTACTGGCGCCGCCGCTTGGACAGAAACGGGTGATGGGAATCGATCCGGGCTATAAATCCGGGTGTAAAGTGGTCTGCCTGGATGCCCAGGGGAATCTGCTTCATAACGAGACCATTTATCCTCATCCTCCGCAGTCGGAGGTTAACCAGGCTATGCGTAAAATCACCTCATTGATAGGTAGTTATAAGATTGATGCCATTGCGATTGGCGATGGAACAGCCAGTCGGGAAACGGAGAGTTTCTTCAAAAAGATGCGGTTTGACCGCGATCTGCAGGTGTTTGTCGTGAGTGAAGACGGGGCTTCTGTCTATTCGGCCTCCAAGACTGCCAGAGAGGAGTTTCCGCAGTATGATGTGACCGTCCGGGGTGCCATTTCTATTGGTCGCCGGTTGATGGACCCATTGGCTGAGCTGGTAAAGATTGATCCGAAATCCATTGGCGTCGGACAATACCAGCACGATGTTGATCAGAAGCAGTTGCAGGGATCTTTGGAGAGTACGGTCGAGTCGTGCGTCAACAAGGTTGGGGTGGATCTCAATACTGCCAGCAGCCATCTGTTGAATTATGTTTCCGGTCTCAATGTTACCCTGGCTCAGAATATTGTGGAATACCGCAAGGAGAACGGACCCTTTCCCTCCCGGGAAGCCTTACGGAAAGTGCCGCGCATGGGACCGAAAGCGTTTGAACAGTGTGCCGGGTTCCTTCGAATAACAGGCGGGTTGCACCCACTCGACAATTCGGCTGTGCATCCGGAACGCTACAAACTGGTGGAGAAAATAGCCTCCGATTTGGGTACACCATTGGAGTCCCTGATTGGCAACGGGCAGCTTGCCTCATCTATTGAACTTTCCAGGTATGTGAACAAGGAAGTGGGCCTGCCGACCTTGACTGATATCATGGCGGAGTTGGCCAAACCCGGTCGTGATCCGCGATCCGGTATCAAACATTTTGAGTTTGCCGATGGCATCTATTCCATGTCAGATCTGATTCCCGGAATGGTTTTACCCGGCATCATCACCAATATCACCCGATTCGGAGCCTTCGTCGATGTGGGCATCAAGCAGGACGGGTTGGTTCATATCAGCGAAATGGCGGACAAATTTGTAAGCGACCCTGCAGAGATTGTCAAACTCCAGCAGCATGTGAAAGTACGGGTGGTGGAGGTCGACATTCCCCGGAAACGGATTGCGTTTTCGATGAAAGGGCTCTAGGATAAAGGATAAAGGTTAAAGGTTAAAGTGTAAAGGTTAAAGGTTAAAGTGTAAAGGTTAAAGGGGAAAGGTTAAAGGGTAAAAGAGTCATTGAAATAGAACTCGTTAAATGCCAATCATTTTGTAAAAAAGATCCTTGTAACTATCACTTATCGGAATGAGTTTATCCTTTATTTTGATCCGGTTGTGTTCAATGGATATGATTTTGTCGATCGATACGATGAAAGATTTGTGAACCCTGCAAAAATGATTGACGGGCAATTCAGCCTCGAATTCGGCGAATGTCTTAAGCGTCAGTACTTTTTTAGCACCCACCTGAACATTTCTGTAATCCCCCATTCCTTCAATATAGCAGATATCATTTAGCGAAATCCGTTCGAGCCGGTACTCCGTTTTCACGAAGATGAACTCCCTTTCCTCCTTATTCTTTTTGGTTAGGTTGTTATGAACCCGCTCAACGGCATTCAGGAACCGGTCGAAACGAAAGGGTTTTAAAAGATAGTCCGAAACATGCAGTTCGAAACCTTTCAGTGCATATTTGTCGTAGGCCGTTGTAATGATAATTTCCGGGATATCAGTCAGGGACTCTATTAATTCAATCCCTGTTAGGCCATCCATTTCGATGTCAAGAAAGATCAAGTCAACCGGATGCTCTTTTAGAAAACCTATTGCTTCAATCGCATTTTGGAAAGAAGCGACCAGGTTGAGGTAGGAAACCTGATGGACAAATTCTTTGACACGTTTCATTGCCAAAGGCTCATCTTCGATGATGATACAATTAATTTCCATCTTTTAACTGAATAGTTAGGTCAACTGTAAACCAGTGTTCTGATTGATTGATAATCAATTCGTGTTCTTTTGGATAGAGCAAATTTAATCTTTGTTTCACAGAGTCATTGCCCAATCCTTCGTTTTTTACAACCTCTATTTTTGCTGGTTCAAAGTAATTTTTACAAATCATTTTTACTGAATTTCCTTGGATATCAAACTGAATATCAATTGCATGATCAATTGTCTTATTCTTTGAATGCTTAAACGCATTTTCAACAAAGGGAATAAAGATCATAGGTGCAATTTTCTGATTTTTTAATTCCCCTGTCAAGTTGAATCTGACATAGTTTACGTTGCTGGTCCGTATTTTTTGCAGATCAATGAAACTGATTATCTGATCAATCTCTTTGGATAAATCGGTTTCTTCCTCTTTGGTTTCATAAAGAACATATCGAAGAATATCGGATAATTTCTTTAGATACTCAGAGGCTATTTTTGGGCTTTCCTCAATCAGAATATCAATATTGTTGAGCGAATTGAACAAAAAATGAGGGTTTAGCTGGGCTTGCAACAGAAGCAGGGCATTTCTGCTCTGAAGATGTTTTTTTTCATAAAGCCTTTTTTCATAAACAGCTTCTATCCATAAGAAAAAGCCTTTCATCGCCCCACCAATGATTCCACAGAAAAGAGCCATAAAGGTCCAGGACAATAGGACTCCAAACATTTGATGCTCATTATATCCACCCCAGGTGAGCCGAAAAGAATAACCGGTTAGAAAACTCGACACCAGAGCAAGGATGATGAAAAGGGAGTATTTTTGTCTGACAAATAGCTTGGGAACAAAGATCAAATAGAAAAGATAAAAATTGATAAACGGCCCAATCAGTGAACCGATTATTAGCATAGGAAACCAGGGAATCCCCCAAAGACCATGTTGCCCATAATATGCACCCATTTCCAGATGCGTCAAAACATAGTAGCACAGCAGAATAATAATCTTTATCCAGAGAATGACGTTAACAATGACTTCCAGATACTTTTTCATGACTTTGAATTTAAGGTTTTAATACCTAAAAGTCATTCATTCCGGTTTGCGGACAAAATTTATTCTGTGAATTGCAATAAAAAGTCCTCGAATTGGCAAATTTATCCTTTAACCTTTATCCTTTAACCTTTATCCTTTAACCTTTATTTCAGTGAATTACAGACTTCCTTATTCATCTTCCTGATCCTGGCCTCATCCATCTTGATCACCTTTCGGTCGTAGGTCATCAGTCCGTTTACCTCACCTTCCACGTCAGTCGTCTGGGTGTAGACCGCGGCTGAGAAGCCACGCGGAATCAAAGTCTTTAGTTTTTCTGCCAACTCAATAAAGGCATTGGTAGCTTCCGCAGAAGACTTATACTGCACGTATCCCCAATTTTTATCCTTCATCCAGAGGTGCCCTTCTACCGGGAGGCCGATGCCGCCATATTCACCCAGGACACAGGATCTCTTTCCGTCAAACATGTTCAACTCCGGTGCAGGATAGTTGTGGATGTCGAGCATATCGCCTACGGGGTAGAAGTTTCCGCCGCTGGCAGGATTCACCAGTCTGGAGGGATCGTATAGCTTGATCCAGGTAACTATCTCGGGCGTCTTGAACTGTCCCCATGCTTCATTGAACGGAACCCAGGTAACGACACAAGGATTGGACATATGCTGATCCATAATTGCTTTCCATTCAGCCTTATAGTTGTCCTCTGATTCCTGACTTCTTTTCAGCTCTTCTCCGCTGAAATAGGCGCCACGCTGCCATTGCGGACTCTTATCGCCACTTGGCATATCCTGCCATACCAGGATTCCTTCCTTGTCGCAGTGGTAGTACCATCTGGCCGGTTCCACCTTCACATGCTTGCGAATCAGGTTCATGCCGAAATCTTTCGTCTTTTTGATATCAAAGGCCAGGGCTTCATCTGTAGGAGCGGTGTACAAACCATCCGGCCACCAGCCCTGATCGAGAGGACCAAATTGAAAATAGTCTTTGTTATTTAATTGTAGCCGAACGATTCCGGCTGCATCCGGTTTGGTAGAAATCTTACGCATGCCGGCATAGCTTTTAACCTGATCCAAAATTTTGCCGTTTCGGGTCAAAGAGATTTCCAAATCGTACAGGAATGGAGCTTCAGGGCTCCATAATTTTAATTCTGAAAGTGTCACTAGCGCCTCTTCGCCCGCTGCAGATTTACCGGAGCCGACCACTTTCCCGTTATCAAGCACCTTTACTTCGATGATGTCACCGGCTTTTCTCTCTGCCAGACAGGCAGTTAAAGAAAGGGTTTTCTGATCGATATCCGGAATGGATTTTACTGAGGTAATATAATTTTCGTTGACTGCTTCCATCCAGACGGTCTGCCAGATACCAGTCACAGAAGTGTACCAGATTCCGCGCGGTTCATCCACCTGCTTGCCCCTTGGCTGAAAACCTTTATCGGAAGGGTCCCAGACACGAACGGTCAGTTTTTGCTGATCTTTATTCAGGAAGGGGGTGATATCGAAGGAAAAGGCAGTGTATCCACCCTGGTGACTACCGACTTTGATGTCGTTGACCCAGATGTCTGCTTTCCAGTCGACCGCCCCAAAGTTGAGTAGGATCCGCTTATTTTTCCAGGTGGCCGGTACCTTGATATCCCGTTGGTACCAGAGTTCATTGGCCTGACCAACCTTCTTTTGTACACCGGACAAGCTGGATTCTATGGCAAACGGAACTAAAATTTTCCCGTCAAACTTACCAGGAAGGCCGTTCCCTTTAGCAAGGATAGCATAATCCCACAGTCCGTTGAGGTTTTGCCAGTCGCTCCTGACCATTATAGGACGGGGGTATTCTGGTAATGGATTCTGAGGATTTACCTGGTCTGTCCAGGACGTTTTGATCAGATCGCCCGCGGGTTTCCAGGCCTGGCCATTCAAGATTGTGCTAAATGCAAGGACGGATGCCACCAGGCAGAAAATAATTTTTTTCATGTGATTTTTAGTTTGATTATTTGGTTGAATCGTTGATGCGTGCTACGACGCGGACGGGTGAGCTGTCGGCCCTGATTTTTAGCGGAAATGCGAGGAGTTCAAAATCCCGGTAGGGGAGGAGGGCAGACAGGTTGGTCAGATTTTCCAGGATAAGGATGTTGTTGTTTAAAAGGATATCATGGATTTTAAACGGTTCGTAATCGACGGAAGGGAAGTCGACTCCAACCATTTTAACTTTTTTCTTTACCAGTAGATGAGCGGTATTTTCGCTGATAAAGGGATAAGAGAGGTAATAAGCCTTTTGACCGAAATAGAGATCGAAACCGGTGTAAAACAACACGATGGACCCTGATTTTAGATGGCCAAAGGAAGATTCGGGAACATCGATGATTTTCTGTCCAACAACGTTGAGCAGGAGACCCTGTCCGGCGCAAGCGTCTACAGGGAGTTCGGCAATCCTGGTAAGACTGGAGGTCAGGTGCATCGGGCCGTCGAGATGTGTACCAGAATGCATGCCGGTTGAAAGCAGAAAATTGGAATGGCCCTCTTGCTCCCGAAAGGCAATCTGCTGCAAAGATACGGCCTGATCGCCCGGATAGCAGGGCATTTCATGGGAAATTGGTTGCGTCAGATCGATGTAGTGAGCCATATGGATAAAATTAGTTAATTATTTGATCCTTTGATCAGCTCCGGCACTGTTATTACAGCTAAATTCGAATCAGGGAACTCTCCTTTACCCATCCCTTGTTGCCGTCGGCGAGTCTGATTTCAATCCAGTCGCCAAGTTTGTCGGTAATCTGAACACTCAGTCCCTCATGGAGGATGAACAGCTCGGTCCCACTTTCACTCGGTGAACCCTTCATTCTGACACTTCGTTCGGTGATGACACCACTATTATGGTGCACGAGCTTACTTCTTTGGGTTGAACCAAATGAGTAGGTAACCAGACTATAACTCAGTGCCAGGACTGCAAGCCAGAAAGTTACCTGTTTGTTTCTGATAGTCGCCGCGAACAAAAACAGCGCGAAGAGTATCAGGAAAAGGAAGAAGCTGATGAGAGAGTGTTTACCCCAGCTGTCTGCCGGCCGGGAATTAATCAGTTCGTGCCACCAGCGCAGAAAACCTGGTTCGGGGAGCAGGTCGATGTTGTCAACAACTTGTCGTTTAGTCATTTCCAGATTAAAACGTGCATCCTCGTTAGTAGGCTCAAGCTTTAGTGCCCTCTCGTAATTTAAAATCGCAAAAGTGATATTGTTCGATTTATAGAGTGCATTGCCGAGGTTATAATAGAGTTCGAAAGACTCAAATCCTTTGGCCGCAATATTTTCGTAGGTCTTGGCGGCTTCGGCATATTTCCCTGATGTATAAAGCTGGTTGCCTTTGACGAGAGAATCCTGCAGGGCAGCCGGTTGGGCGCTGATGGTCTGAAGGCTGCCACCGAGAATCAAAATCAACAAATATTTTTTCATAATAGTTCTCATTTAATCTCTTTCTCCATGACTGACATCACATCCGTGGCCTCTTCAAAGAGCTCCTGCATCTTGGCAGAACCTCCGCCGGGAGCATATCTGGCATATTCGCAGGTGTCGAGAATCTGGACAAACCTTTCCACGATTGTGGTAGAAACAGCGTGGTTTGTGAGTTCTTCCGTGGCTTTTTCGCGGGACAGCTCAGATGCGGGTATGGTCAGTTTGTCACTGAGGTAACCCCAGAAAGCCCTGGTGACGGACTCGTAAAATTTCTCATCAGAGCCGGACTGCAGGTGTCCACTGGCTTCTTTGAGCCTTTTCAGTGCCACTTTACTCGCTTTCTTGTTTTTCATTCTGGCTACATTGGCATTTTCCCTGATCCTTTTTTGATTGAGCAGGTAAATAGTCAGCAGCGTTAGAAGGCCTCCGAGATAGAGGAGGTAAAAAGCAAATGAACCAAAGAAAGTATAGCCCTTGGGCTTAAGTTGGACTGATCCAGTTTTGATGAACCTAATATCGGTGCCTAATTGCTTCAGATCCTCTTTGGCAACCGCGCTTAAAACTTGGTTGCTACGAGTTCCGTCCCCTTTTTCGACCCGGATCTGGTACTCGTTGGTCGTCTTGGTTACATATTTTTTAGAATCCGTATCAAAATAGACGAAGTTAACCGCAGGAATGGTGTACGTCCCGGCAAAACGGGGCAGGAATAGATATTCAAAGGAGATATTCCCGTTGAGTCCCTGCTCAGAAGCGCTGAAATTACTGTTCGTCTTGGGATCATAGACTTCGAAATCGGCAGGGAAAGCGATCTTAGGCGGATTGATCAGCTTGATATTTCCATTTCCGGTTACATCCAATTTGATGGTGATGGCATCATTCTCCCTGACATTCTTGGCTGTAATGGAAGAGCGGATATCGAACTTACCCACTGCACCGGAAAATCCGGCAGGTGGAGTCGGAAGCGGTGTCACGTTGACGGAAACTGGATCACTCATGATGGTGGCCTTCACATTGGCAAAGGAATCAAAGAAATCGTCGAAGATGCTCTGGGATTTTCTGACACGCTGCTGAACGATGCAGTCGATCTTTACCGCACCGATAGAAATATTGCCTGTCTGCTGAGGAAAAAGCAGGGTCTTTTTCAATGTTCCAACATTGTAAATTTCCCCATTATACGTCTCGCGTTGCAGTGAAATCTGCTGAGGAAGTGGAATGTCCTGCGCCCAGAATCCTTCGTAATTAGGAATGGAAATATCCTCAAAACCGTTCAGGTTGACCTTTGAATATATTTTAATCGTGGCAGTCAGGTGTTCGCTCTTGTGAACCGACCTTTTATCCAGGTTCATCCTGACAAAAAGGTCACTCTTGGGCACACTGCCCGGCGTTGATGTAGGCGTATCCACCCCGCCTGTGGAAGGTTTGGCGGATCCTTTCACCACTTCAATCGTTTGTGAATTAGAGGAATACTCTTTTCCATCTACGGTGATAGTGGCGGCAGCTATTGGGAACTTACCTTCTTTTTTTGCACGCAATACATAAAGGTATGAGAACGAGACAGATTGGGAACTCACACCGTTGATAATCTGAAATGAAGTACTCTGAGAAGTAGACGGCCCCATCAATACATCAAAATCCTTCAGATCCGGAAGCTTCAGATTCTGCCCTTTGGCGTTGACAGAAAACGCAAGCCTGAACTGCTCTCCCAATTCCACTACCTGCGGAGCCTCCATGGTGAAGGTAACCTTGTCTGCCGCCCATCCCGGTAAGGCGAAGAGCAGAATAAAAAGTATTGATTGTATCTTTTTGAAAATCATTGTAATAAAATCTTTATTTGCCTTTTTATTATTAAGTCCCTAAAATACTTAAAATACTTCAGGACTTTCAATTACCAGTTTTTCTCAACATTTCTTTTTTCGGCCTTCAGCGCCTGCATTTTCTTGACTTTCTCCTGAGTCTGCTTTTCGTCATTCTCCAGGGCCTTTAACATCTGCTCAGCATTTTGCTTTGAGATCTTATTCTGCTGCTGTTGCTGCTGCTGATCTTTTTGCTGATCCTTGTTCTGATTTTGATTCTGCTTGTTCTGATCCTTATTTTGATCCTTATTCTGGTCTTTATTTTGATCTTTGTTTTGATCCTTATTTTGGTCCTTATTTTTGTCTTTATCCTTGTCTTTATCTTTATCCTTTTTCTTCTCTTCTTCCTTCTTCATCTTCATGGCGTATGCCAGATTATACTTCGTCTCCGGATCGTTAGGGGTGATTCGCAGCGCTTTCTTGTAGGTCGCGATACTTTCATCGAGCTTCTTCTGCACCAAAAAGGAGTTACCCATGTTGTGCAAAGCCTTGGACTTGTCAACAGGTTCTATGGCCTTCTCTGCGATATTTTCGAACTCCTTGGCAGACTCTTCGGCTTTCTTTTGCTTGTAAAGCGCATCCGCCAGGTTGAACTGCCACTGATGATCATCGGGTTTCAGCTCCAGCGCCCGCCTGTAGGCTACTTCAGCTTTTCCAAAATTTATGGTATCAAGTTTCGCCGTATCTTTCAGAGCAGTTGCGAAATACTGATTGCCTTCTCTGATAAACTTCCGTTCCTTCTGCGCCTGCGCAAAAAAAGTGGACGTGAGTACGATTAAAATAAGAAGATATTTTTTCATGATAATTGCTTGTTTGTACCAAATAACCTAAAATTTTTCAGCCACTTGTTTTTTCGGTCGAGAATCAGGAAATCCAGTAAAATCAGGATAAAGGCCAGTGTTAGGAAGACCCCGAACTGATCGTTGTACTCCGTATATTCACGGGTTTCCATCTCAGTCTTCTGCATTTTTTCGATCTCATTGAAGAGGTTATTCAACCCTACTTCAGCCGTGCTGGCCCTAATGTAAGAACCTCCACCGGCCTCTGCAATCTGCGTCAGCATCGGTTCATCGAGTTTCGTTACCACGATACTGCCCGACTTGTCTTTCATGAAATCGCTGCTTCCTTCCGTAACCGGGATGGGCGCACCCTGGGGTAATCCCATGCCGATGGTGTGCACGACGATGCCCTTTTCCTTGGCGTTTTTGGCGGCTCCAACCGCGTCATCCTCGTGATTTTCACCATCAGTGATCACGATGATAGCCCTTGATCCCTGGAATTTAGGTGAGAAGGACTTCGTTCCCATTTCAATAGCTGCTCCGATGGCAGTACCCTGAACCGGCACAACATCTGTAGTAATCGACTCAAGGAATAGCTTGGCGGAAGAATAATCGGAGGTAATAGGCAGTTGAACATAAGCCTGACCTGCAAAAACAATCAGACCGATCTTGTCATTCTTGAGTCTGTCGGTCAACTTGGCGATGGCCCTCTTGGCTCTTTCCAGCCGGTTAGGTTTGATATCCTGGGCTTTCATGCTATTGGAAACATCCAGCGCAATGATCAGCTCGACCCCTTTCCTTTTGGTGAGGGTCAGTTTTGAGCCAAACTGAGGCTGGGCAAGGGCGGTAATCAAACAGGTGACAGCAAGCAGCCAGACGACAAATTTGATGACGGGCCTTCCGGACGAGATATTTGGCATCAGCTGCTCCAGTAACTCCAGCTGACCGAAATTTTTCAGATTCTTGTTTCGCACAATCCTGTTGTAAATGAACAGGATCGCTAACGCAGGGAGAACCAGAAAGATATAGAAATATTCGGGGTGAGCGAATCTAAACGAATCCATATTTATTAATTATCAATGCGTTATGGTAATTTTCTAAAATAGGTGAGCTGAAGAAATAATAGCAGCAAGGACAATAACAGAGCTGGAACGGCGTATTTTTTATACTCCTCAGTCTTGGAACTTAGCTCCTTGCTATCAATTTTCGATTTCTCCAGTCGGTCGATCTCCTTGTAGATTTCGGCCAGTTTCAAGTTGTTGGTGGCCCTGAAATATTTTCCGTCGGTGATATTGGCGATGGTTTGAAGTGTCTTTTCATCGATCTTCACCTCAATATCCCTCATCTGGATGCCAAAAGGAGTCTGTACCGGAAAAGGTGCAGTCCCAATGGTTCCGATGCCGATGGTATATACCCTGATACCGAATGTCTTGGCAATCTCAGCGGCGGTGATCGGTGCGATCTCTCCCCTGTTATTTTCACCATCCGTCAGAAGGATGATCACCCGGCTCTTGGCTTCGCTGTCTTTCAGCCTGGAAACGGCATTGGCCAGACCCAGTCCGATAGCGGTACCATCCTCAATCATACCACTTTCGATGTTGTGAAACAGGTTCATCAGCACGGCCCTGTCTGTCGTTAGCGGACATTGCGTGAAACTTTCGGCAGAGAAGATGACGAGACCCATGCGGTCGTATTCTCTCCCGGCAATAAATTCGGTAGCCACATTTTTAGCGGCTTCCAGCCGGTTAGGCTGAAAATCACGCGCAAGCATGGATCCTGAAATGTCCAGGGCGATGACGATATCGATTCCCTCGATGGTCTGGTTACGCCAGCTACTGGATGACTGAGGCTTTGCCAACGCTGCGATAAGCAGTGCCAGTACTCCCAGCTGCATGACAAACAAGGCATGGCGCAGGTAATGTTTCCACGTTTTTGGGGAATTTTTAAAAGGTGAGATCGTTGAGATTCTCAGACTGGCACTCGATTTCCTCTGCTTCCAGATATACCAGCCAATTAACGGAAGTAGTATCAGCAGCAGATAAAAATAGTCGGGGCGGGCGAAAGTTATGCTGTTCATGGCTGCTCTTCTGTTACGTTAGAACTTTCGGCGGGCTGTGATACCGGCTTTTTCGGAGCCTCAATAGGTTCCAGTTTCGTTGCTTCTACCAGCGTATAGGCCTGTATCAGAACGAAATGGTTTTCATCGGCCAAGGGCGCATATTTCGCGAATTTTACGAGGTCGGAGGTTTCCAGGGTACGTTGCAATCCTGTTAAGAGAGCGCCTTTTAACTCAGAGCTTTCAGCTTTAAAGGAAGAGAGAATCTCCTGGGTGGTCTGTTCCATGGCGGGTACCTCGAAACGTTCCTCTATGTAAACGCGAATGATATCCGTAAGCCGGGTGTAGTAATCCTTTACCTTGTCGTGCTGCCAAAGTTGCTCTTCTTTGAGCTTATCGAGCTCACTCAGCGCAACGACATGCGGAGGTAGTTTTGGCTTCGCCGGAAGGCTAAACAATGGGATATTCTTCCGTTTGCGGTTGATGGCATATATGAGGAAGAATATGATCGTTGCCAGCAGGATGATTCCCAGAATCCAGGGGGCTACCTCCTTAAAGGTCACCGGTGCCCCATAGGGTTTTTTGATATCGGCAAACCCTTTCTTCAGATCTACTGGTGGAACTTTCACGAACAAAACGAGAGAATTGCTTCTTATCGTGTCGGGCGAAATTTTGGTTCGGCCAACGAACTTAAAGGGTTTGATAGGATGCTGTCCGCTGTCGAAAGCCGTAATCAAGTAACTCTGGCGCATCTGGAGGATTCCATCACCCAGTTTGGATGAATCCTTTGCCGACCTTGAAATAACTTCGACGCCATTTCCCAGACTGTCAGGCAGCTGGGGAAATGAAATAGTAGTCCCAACAGGATATTCCGCCACAAGAATCATCTTGATCTGATCGCCCAGCCAGATGGAATCCCTTTCTATGGCGGAACTCACTTTGACCTGTTGGGCAAGAGCAGAACTCATGCACGAGAAAAAAATGAGGCAGAAAAAAATATATTTCGACATAATTTAAATCAAAGTTTGTGTTCTCTTTTCTTGAAAAGCGCAACCAGAGATTTGACGTAATCTTCCCTTGTGCTGATACTTACGAAATCCGTACCGGTCTTTTTTAAGAGGGTTTCCATCTCTTTTCTTGCATTCTGCCAGTGGTAAATGTAGTTCTTGCGAACCGAACTGCTTGAAGTATCGACCCAAATGTATTCACCTGTCTCTGCATCTTTCAGCTTGATCATCCCGATATTCGGCATTTCAGTTTCACGTTCGTCGAAAATATGAAGTGCTACCAGGTCGTGTTTATTGTTGGCGATAGAGATGGCCTGCTCCAGTCCGGCTTTTTGATCCATAAAGTCGGAGATCAGAAAGGCGGTAACGTGACGCTTCATGGCGTTGGTCAGGTATTGAAGCGCCAGAGGAAGATTGGTTTGCCTGGATTCTCCCTGGAATTCAATCAGCTCGCGGATGATCCTGAGCGTATGGGTGCGTCCTTTTTTCGGTGGGACGAATTTTTCTATCCGGTCGGAGAAGAAGATGACACCGATTTTATCGTTGTTCGAGATGGCTGAAAATGAGAGAATTGCGGCGATTTCGGTGATCAGCTGCTTTTTCAACTGACCAACGGTCCCAAAATCGTTGGATCCACTGACATCGATCAGCAGCATCACGGTTAACTCCCGTTCCTCTTCGAAGATCTTCACAAACGGGTGACTGTACCTGGCTGTAACGTTCCAGTCGATATTGCGGATGTCGTCGCCGAACTGGTACTCGCGCACCTCGCTGAAAGCCATACCACGACCCTTGAAGGCGCTGTGGTACTCGCCTGCAAAGATATTACGCGATAATCCCCGCGTCTTTATCTCTATTTTCCTGACTTTCTTAAGTAATTCAGTTGCTTCCACTTTTGTGCTATTTACAATATCTTATCTCAAAGTTTCTTTTCCCCGGGGGCGGGATGCAGATTGCAAATCTGCATCAGCTTCACTTGCATCATCAGTTTCACTTGCTGCATCAGCGTGATTGCTTGCTTCAGTGTGACTACTTGCTTGAGCGTGACTACTTGCTTCAGTATGACTTGCCGCATCAGCATGATTTGCTTCTGGTGCGGTATTGCTTCTGGTGCAAATTTGCTATCTGCACCTCCCGATCCTACTTCCTAAGGCACTTCAACCGTGTTCAAAATCTCGCTTATAATCTCCTCCGAGGTGAGGTTATTTGCTTCAGCCTCATAACTTAACCCGATCCTGTGGCGCAGAACATCGTGACAAACTGCCCGAATATCTTCCGGTATAACATAACCGCGCCTTTTGATAAAGGCATACGCCTTGGCTGCCTGAGCCAGACTGATCGAAGCACGTGGAGAAGCGCCATAAGTGATCATCTCCTTGAATTTGGCGAGATTATGATTTTCCGGTTCGCGGGTAGAGAATACGATGTCGATGATATATTTCTGAATCTTCTCGTCCATATAAACCTCCTTAACAACTTCCCGGGCACGGATAATATCTGCTGTGCTGACTACCGCACTGGCTTTAGGGAACTGTTTCAAGAGATTAAGCTGGATGATCAATTTCTCTTCTTCTTTTTTGGGATAATTCAAGACTACTTTAAGCATGAAACGGTCTACCTGCGCTTCAGGAAGACGATAAGTACCCTCCTGTTCGATAGGGTTCTGGGTCGCCATTACCAGGAAGACGCTGTCTAACTTATAAGTGTGGTCGCTGATGGTAATCTGACGTTCCTGCATGGCTTCGAGCAAGGCCGACTGCACCTTTGCAGGGGCGCGGTTGATTTCGTCTGCCAGCACAAAATTGGTAAAGATGGGGCCTTTTCTGACCATAAATTCCTCTTTCTTCTGACTGTAAATCATGGTACCCAGAAGGTCGGCAGGAAGCAGGTCGGGGGTAAACTGGATACGGGCAAATTTTGCGTCTATTGTTTGAGCAAGCGTATTGATTGCCAGTGTTTTTGCCAGTCCGGGAACCCCTTCAAGCAAGATATGTCCGTCCGACAGCAAACCGATCAGTAAACTTTCAACCAGATGCTTTTGTCCGACGATTACCTTGTTCATCTCCATGGAGATAAGATCTACAAACGAGCTTTCACGTTGGATTTTTTCGTTCAACTCCCGAATATCTACTTTTTGATCCATAATCATAAGGATGATTTTTATTGATAAATGTTAAAACGGTTACGAAAATAGTCTTTTGAACAATATATAAAATTAAGATTTCATTAAAAAATGTTAAGTCAAATTCATAACGCACGGTTATCCGCAAATTCATGAATTGAAACAAATGGAATCGCAATGATTTGAGGGTATACGGGGTTTTTCAGAAAACGATTAAAGGTCAGATGATATTTGTGTAAATTTGCATCAATTTACGGTATTATGAGGTATTTCATTCAGCTTTCTTACGACGGAACCAACTATCATGGCTGGCAGATTCAGGATAACGCCTTGTCCGTACAGGGAGAAACTGAAAAGGCGCTTGCCATTGTGACCCGCGAAATGGTTGAGCTGGTCGGTGCCGGCCGCACGGATACAGGTGTGCACGCCTCTTTTTACATCGCGCATTTCGACAGTAACCTGGAAAACCTCTCTGATGGAAACCTAGTTTTCAAATTAAACTGTCTTCTCCCCTCCGATATTGCGGTTCAAAAAATTTTTCCGGTCAGGCCGGATGCCCATGCTCGTTTCGATGCCACCTACCGGGAATATCAATACCACCTTTCGCGCGACAAGGATCCTTTTTCTTTCAGGTTTGCCGAAAAGGAAAATCGTCCATTGAACTTGGAGAAGATGAATGAGGCGGCTAAGATTCTATTCGAATACCGCGATTTTACCAGTTTCAGCAAGCTTGGAAGTGACGTAAAGACTAACAATTGTCTGATATATAAGGCTTTCTGGGAAGAGTTGGGTTCTCAACTGGTCTTTACCATCCGTGCAGACAGGTTTCTACGCAATATGGTGAGGGCAATCGTAGGAACGCTAATCGATGTAGGTTTGGGCAAGTTATCGTTGGACGATTTCAGGATGGTTATAGAAAAGAAGGATCGGGGCAGCGCCGGGACCAGTGTCGCTGCAAAAGGGTTGTTTCTGGTGGATATTGGATACCCTGATAACCTAAGATAATGGCCATCTTATTCTAGCGCTTTCCTTGTTCTTTTTTCGATGCAATAAACCTTACGAAAGATTTATTACCTTTATATTCAAATCTTCAAAAAATATGTTGGCCGAAGGAGTTAAAAAGGAAATTATTGAAAATCTGAGTGCTATTGATCCGGAAAAAGTGATTTTGTTTGGCAGTTATGCTTATGGAACACCACATCCCGACAGTGATATTGATCTCTATATTGTTACCAAGGAAGACTTTATACCGAATTCGTTTGAAGAGAGCCTCTTAATAAAAAAGAGAGTATATAAGGCTTTAAGCAATTTTCGCAAGAGATATGCCTCTGATATTATTGTCCATACTTTGGCATCTCACAAAAAATTCATCTTGTCTGAAAGCTCTTTTTCAAAAGAGATTATGCAAAAAGGTGTTTCATTATTGTAATTCAAGATGAAAGAAATTACCAAAGAATGGTTAGAATTGGCTTTTCTCGATCTTGAAAGCATAGCCTGTCTGATTAATGACCAGAGACTAACAGGTCAGGTTGCATTTCATGCTCAACAGGCTATTGAAAAATCTTTGAAAGCCATCCTTGAAGAATTTGGTGAAAAGGTTCCCAGGATACACTCTTTGAGCAAATTAATAGATCTTAGCTCAGCTTATATTGATCTTGACGCAGATGATGAAATCGTTATCGCTCTTGATAGTTTGTACACAGAATCCAGATATCCAGGTGAATATGGCTTGTTGCCGGATGGTAAACCAAATCTAAAACAAGCTCAGCAGTTTTTTGAATTCGCACAACTCCTTTACAGAAAGATTTTAAATGATCTTCGTAACAGGAAACTGTAATACCGGGGATAATTTACCTCATTTCCAACTCATCGTTGCCACTCTTTGAGTTTAAGTTCCAGTCTTCCCATCTTCAGGTTCATTCCAGATCCTCCAGGCTGCAAGGGCTTGTAGCTCTAGCATTTCATAACCGTTTTTGATGGTTGCGCCCTGTTCTAGACCTCTTGTAAGAAATTGGGTGACGGGCGGATTGTAGACCAGGTCGAAAAGCAGGTGATGTTTAGAGATGAATTCAAATGGCATCTCCGGACATCCTTCTATCTTGGGGAAGGTACCGAGCGGTGTGGTGTTGACGATGATCGTATGTTCTTCCATAACTTTCCTGGTAAGATCGTGGTAGGAAATGGAGATACCTGATTTGGATTCTCGGGAAACCAGAACGGAAGGAATGGAAAGTTCGGAAAGTACGGCGACGACTGCCTTGGAAGCGCCACCGGTACCCAGCACCAGTGCACGGGTGTGATGAGATTGAAGGTGAGGCCGTAGTGAATCCCTGAATCCGATGAGATCCGTGTTGAACCCTCTGAGCCTGGGAGTTCCGTCCGACCAGTCGACTTTCACGGTGTTGACTGCATTGATAGCGGCAGCCTTCGGATCACAGCTTTCCAGGTAGGGAATTACGGCTTGTTTATAAGGGATGGTGACATTGAAACCGAGTAGTCCGGGATGTTCATTTATTACGGTCGGCAGCAACGAAATA
The DNA here is from genome assembly GCA_037137375.1 of Prolixibacteraceae bacterium. Classification (GTDB taxonomy): domain Bacteria; phylum Bacteroidota; class Bacteroidia; order Bacteroidales; family Prolixibacteraceae; genus CAINVV01. Next base: position 86,144 of record JBAXKJ010000005.1, on the reverse strand, counting down.
TCGTTAATCTCAAAATTTAGATATTCAGCATCGATTGACTCTGCCTCAAATTTAGCAGTGAAAAACTTCTTCGAAAAGGAGTGGGAGAGCGGGTAGCCGATCAGTCCGTAGGTCTGCATTTCTCAATCAGTTCGTTAACCCAGACTGAATGTTCGAATGCAGGGAAATTTTCGAGGAACTCGATGTGTGCCTCAAAATCTTCTGAGAGGGCAATTTCAAGTTTTTCCTTCGCGAGCTCGAAGTTCTCTTGCAGTGCATAAAATCCAGCCTGTCTGTAAAATATTGCGGCACAATATGCCTCGGAATTTTCAGCTTCACTCAATATTTTAAATGTTTCCTCAAAATCGTTGTGATTGAAAAGCAGATCGGCATAGGAAAGCCAATATTCTGCAATTTCATTGTCCAACTCGAGTGCCCTTAAGTAACAAATTTTCGCATCCTTGAATTTATTGAGTGCCGCATGGGCTTTGCCCAAGGCGTTCCAGCATTCAGCGCATTCCGGATTCAGTTCGAGCGATCTGATCAGCAATGGCGCGGCTTCTGCAGGCAGATTATAAATCAGCTTGACCAGACCGGCGCCGAACCAGCCATCGGCCGAATTGGGTTCAATAGCGAGCGTTCTATCGTAATATAATCCGGCATTCTCAAAGTCGTCCAGCTGGAAATAGCAGTCGGCCAGATAGAGATGGGCATCGACAGAATCAGCATCCACCCTGAGATAGTCATGGTAGGCAGCAATCGATTCCTCAAATCTTTCGATGGCAGACAGGGCGTTGGCCCGGTTGAAGATCGCAGCCGAATAATTTTCATCGATTGCCAGCGCATAATCATAGGAAACAATTGCCTGATCATAATCTTCGAGTCGGTTGTAGATGATCCCCAGGTTATACCAGGCGGATTCAGAGAACGGATCTATGTCGAGGTATTTATTATAATATTCGATGGCTTTTGGGTCATCGCCAACCTTTTCATAGCAGAAAGCGAGGTCATACAGGACCGGTTCGTGATCAGGATTTTCGTCCAACGCCTTCAGAAGATACTTGAGCGCTTCGTCGTATGCGCCTGTCTGAATAAATGATATACCAATATTGTAGAGCAGCTCATCCCGGTCTTCGAAAGCAAATTGCTCTGCTTTCTTGAAATATTCGTTGGCCCGGTGGAACTCACCTTTCATGTTGTGGCAGGTCCCAAGCATCATCAGAATATCAGGATTGGTATTTTCAATCTCTTCGAGTTCTTTGAGTAAGTGGAGAGCCTTTGGAACTTTCAATTGTGACAGGTAGATCTGAGCCTTTTTAATCTTAACTATAATAGAGTTGGGATGTTGACGGAGGGCGATCTCACAAGCCTGTAAAGCATTGGAAAACTGACTCTTATCAATGTATTGATCCGCGATAAATTCAAAATCGGCCACGTCGAAAAACTCCGTGCGCTGTTCTGTAAGCATCTGTTTATAACGCTTCAAAACACCGGCAAACTCCTTGCTTTCGAAATTATCTCTTGACTCGTCCCACATCATAACTAACGACTTAAAATCGGTACAAAGGTAATCAAAATGGTTTAAAGAGGCTGATGTTCCGGTCTCAAAAGGTCATTTACTGTCTTGACAGGATTGAAAGTGACCGGTGGAACCTCTACGAAGAAGGTGATCCAATCGGACATGGCACCATTCCAAAGTCCTGGAAGTTCCTGAGCTTTAAGTGGTTTTCCATCCTTCGATTTAGATGAGATGAAACCAGTCTCGGGATCCCTGTAGGTTGGCAATGAGAATTTTGCGCCTTTGTAGTTTCGGACGCCACAGACCAGGTCGACAGGATTGAAATGTGTCGCATGTGAAGCGATGGCTGCCTGTTCGGGATTTTTCAGATCGATCTGACTGCTCTCTACAACCTGGAGGGTGGTGGTGCCATCCGGCTGAATTGCCCAGAAGGGTCCGCCGCCCGGTTCTCCCTCATTTTTGACCATTCCACAGACGCGGATGGGCCTGTTCAGCTTTGCCTGAAGATAGTTGATCTTAGTTTCGCGGTCTGTGATTTGACGCTTATCATCAGGCCGTGTCGATAATTCAATTTCCAAAAATCTCAGCATCTCATCCAGTTGAAGATCAGTTAGCTGGGATGGATTGTCAAGTAGAGATAGCTTTTCGAAGATCTGACTCTGGCGCTCCAGCAACATCCCGGCGATCGCTTTTTTATATTTGATGGTATCGTCTTTCAGTCTGTCAGGCACGACGTTATCGATATTCTTGACGAAGATCAGGTCTGCCTGCAGGTCGTTGAGATTCTCCAGAAGTGCACCATGACCAGCCGGCCTGAAAAACAGTTTTCCTTCCAAAGTTCGAAAAGGTTCGTTATTCTCATCTACCGCGATGGTGTCGGTCGAAGGTTTTTGCTCCGAAAAAGTGATGTCGTACTGAACTTCGTATCTCTTTCCATACTCTTTTGCGGCTGTCTCACATTTCTTTTTGAACAGTGTCAGGTGCTCAGGGGAGACCGTAAAATGAATCCGGACGATCCCTTTTGCATCGGCGCCATAGAGTGCGCCTTCTACTAAATGCTCCTCCGCGGGAGTCCTGCTTAGGTCTGAATATTGATGAAAATCCAGAAGTCCTTTCGGTAGGAAACCGTAATTTAATCCTTCCGGGGAAAGCACAGCGCGCAAAATTTCGATGTATTTCAGTCTGCCGGAGGGATCTTTCAGATCTCCTAAAGTATCTGCCAGCATAGGATAGAAAGCGAACTTAGAGAGTTGTTCGAAGAAACTCCGGACACTCTTGTGGCGGTCGAGGGTCAAAAGCTGTGCGGCTTCGTCGTTGTTGGTGGCTTCTTCCTGGTAAGAAAAAAGTGACTGAAACATTCTGCTGGCAGCACCGGAGGCGGGAACGAATTTCAACGGGAGGGTGCCTTTCTCCAGCTGGGTTTCATAAAAGTTGACCAGTCTGGAACATTCTGTCTCACTTAATCGGGTTATTCCGTTTCCGACGCTGGCAGCATCGACAGTCTTCAGAAATGGAAATCCGCGCACAAAATGAATTATCTGATTCTCAACTTCTTCGAGGTGGCTGCCTCTGGCTTGAATTTGCTGCTTATCTATACCTGTGAACATGGTTTTCGCGTATCAGTTTTCGATTGGATGAAAGTAGAAAAGAAAAGTGAAAAGTGTAAAGTTAAAAGTGAAAAATGAAGAAAGAAATGAACAAGAGAAAGTGAATAGTGAAGAAGGGATAGAGAAAAGGGGAAAGGTTAAAGGATAAAGGTTAAAGGATAAAGGGGAAAGGTAAAAGGTGAAGTGAAGGTGGGAAATGTTAAATTTGGAAAATAAATGATGATGAATGGGAAACAGGGATTTTCCGTGGGGGAGTGAGAAGAGGTACAATGACTATTCTGCCTGGTTCAGAGGCCGGTTTGAGGGTCGCGTCCAGAAAATTTCCCTGGATGCCGGATTTACCTGTCCTAACCGGGATGGCTCCAAAAGCACCGGTGGATGCACTTACTGCAACAATAAGAGTTTTAATCCGGATTATTGCCGAGATGAAAAAATCATCGAAAAACAAATTGTCAAGGGCATCCAGTTCTTCGCAGCTAAATATCCAACCATGCGGTACCTGGCTTATTTTCAGGCTTTCAGCAACACTTATGCTCCGGTTGGGATGTTGCGTCAAGCTTATGAAGAAGCATTGAAGCATCCTGAAGTCATAGGCTTGGTGATTGCGACCCGGCCCGATTGCCTGAGTGACGAGATACTCGATTTACTGGAGGAGTTCGCAGAAAAATGTTACGTCTCGCTGGAACTCGGAATCGAAAGTCTGAATGATGAGACCCTTAGGCGCATTAACCGCGGACATACTGTGCAGGAGTCGATCGATGCAATAAACCGGATTGCCCAAAGGGGAATTGACAATTGCGTCCATTTAATACTGGGCCTTCCCGGTGAGGAGGAAAAAGAGTTCTTATCCTATGCGAAGGTGGTCTCTGAACTGCCTGTTCACAGTATTAAACTGCATCAGCTTCAGATACACAAAGGTACTCGAATAGCGCAGGAATTCCGGGAGAATCCTGCCGGATTTCACCTCTTTGAGGTTCAGGAATATGCTGATCTTGTGGTGAGATTTCTCGGATATTTGTCACCCCGGATCTTCGTGCAACGTTTCGTCAGTTCTGCACCTGCCGGAATGGTTATCGCCCCACAATGGGGACTGAAGAATTATGAATTTGTGGCCAAAGTCGACAAACTCATGAAGGAGAGTGACAGCTGGCAGGGAAAACTATTATAATCAACTATTTCTTCCCGGCTGCGACGGTATACATCGTCTCAGGATCAAAATATTTCCGTGCCAGTTCCCTGATTTGTTCAGGTGTAGTAGTCTTAATGGCGTGAATAATCTTATCGAAATAGTCAACTTTTAGTCCTGCTTCATAGAGTGAAGAAAAACTCTGGGAGCGTGCAAACGGTCCGTCGAAATCCTCCAGCATCCGGCCGGAAAGAAAACTTCGCAAAGGCTCGAGCTCCGATTCAGGAACGAGTTCATCCCGTAGTCGCTGCATTTCATGGAATATCTCTTTGATTGCTTCCTCCGTTTTTTCCGCCGTCACTTCGGCATGAATCATGAAGATAGCCTCCCGGACGAAGGATACTACAGAGGCATGGATTCCGTAAGTTAGCCCTTTCTCCTCCCGGAGATTGCTCATCAGCCTCGAACCAAAGTAGCCCCCGAAAATGGTGGTGAGCAATTTGAGCCCCGGGGAATCAGGATGATGCTGTGCCGGAACTCTCTTGCCAATGGTGATAGCATTTTGATTGGCATTTTCCCGCTCTATGAAACTCGTTCTTTCTCCGGAACTTACCACCGGAATCTGGTTAGTCTTGAAAAGGGAAGGTGTTCCCCAGGTGGGTCCAAAATGTTCAACAATCATTTTCTTAACTTCCTCATCGACATCTCCCGAAGCGAAGAGTGTGGCGTTTGAAGAATAGTAATATTTCTTGTAGTGGTTCCTGGCGCCCTCCAGTGTCACTTCATCATAAACGTCTGGGGAAGTTATTGGTGCATAAGGATGACCTTGCCCCATCAGGGATCTTAAGAAGGCACGTTGGGCAACTATACCGACTTTTTCGGCATCAACAAGCGCTCTTTGCTTGCGTTTTTGTCTTGCGATTTCAAATTCATTTTCGGGAAAGGATGCATCCTGAATAATCTCTGCCAGGAGAGGTATCAGATGTGGGAGATGCTTTTTCAGGGATAGCAGCGAAACATAATTATTGTCGTAATAGGGAATAGTACTTAGTTGGGCGCCATAAAAATCTATTCTGTCCGCAATCTCTCTTGCCGTCTTTCCTGATGTTCCTTCTGAAATCATGGAGGCTGCCATCAAACTCTCCAGCTTCGAGTCTTCATACCAGTTTCCAGCCTTGAAACTGAAATCCAGCTTCACGACCTCCTGTGTTCCTCCGTACAACGTAAAGAAGGAGGTTCCGCCTGGCAACAGCTGGTATTCCGGTTCGAAAAAGTCTATTTTATCGACACTGTGTACTTCGGGAGCTATTTTTCTGAATGGGCTCATTTTTTTGAATTTTGGAGAGACAGATAGTTCAGCGTATTGCGGTTCCCCGTCCTGAAAAGGTTATTGGCTGTCTGCAGCAAATCTTCCGCTGTAACCTCCCTGTATTTTTCTCCCTGACGATTAATCTCGGAAGCATCACCCATAATTTCAAAGCTTGCAAGTTGGATAGCTTTCTCCAGATACCCTATTTCATTGAGCAGCAAGTCTGATTCCACCCTGTTCTTCACTTTCTCTAATTCGTAGGCAGTGATGGGCGTCTCGACTGTCATCATGATCTCTTCCAGCATTTTTTCCCTGGCCAGGTGAATGTCAATGCCTGTGGAAGCCTTACCTGTAGCGACAAATAGTCCGGGCTCATTTTCGCCGGAGAGATAGGCATCCGCCTCTGTGAAGAGTTTCTGCTCTTTTACCAGCTTGACTTCGAATCTCGAAGAGCTGCCGTTGGAAAGAATATCTGAAAGCAGATCCAGTACATAAAAGCTCTTATCTTTTCTGGAACCCATGTGCCAGGCGACATAAAAAGTATCAATCGGAACATCACGGTAGACGGTTATTTCGCGATCCGTTTCCTGCAAAGGTTCGGGCAGTCCAAGATAAGGGGCAATTTCCCGCGAGGGGATATCACCGAACCACTTCTCTGCAAGTTTGAAGGCTTCCGCGGAAGCTATGTTTCCACTGATGACCAGAACCGCATTGTTAGGCGCATAATGATGAAAGAAAAAGTCTTTCACATCGCCCAGACCGGCAGATTCAATGTGTTCAGGTACGAGTCCGATGGTAGGCCAGCGGTAGGGGTGGACCTTGTAGGCCAGATCCCTAAGCAGATGCCAGACATCCCCGTATGGTCTGTTGAGATTGCGCTGCCGGAACTCTTCGATCACTACTTTTTTCTGAACATCAAGACCCTTTTTGGAAAATTTAGGGCCCAGCATCCGGTCGGACTCCAGCCATAAAGCCGTCTCTATATTGTTGGCAGGCAGGGTGATATAATAATTCGTAAGATCATTGGAAGTAAAGGCATTGTTGGCGCCTCCAGCTCTTTGAACGGCAAGGTCAAAGTCTTTCACATTGGCTGAACCACCGAACGTAAGGTGCTCAAAAAGGTGGGCAAAGCCGGTCCTGTTCGGGTCTTCATGCTTGGATCCCACCCTGTAACAGACATTTACGGCAACGAAAGGGGTACTTTTGTCGGTATGAACAATGACTGTTAATCCATTGTCTAATTTGATCTTATCGAATTGAATCATGGTTACAAAAGGAAGGAAAACTTTGTCAAAGATAGTGAATCCAAACGGATAGCTGCAAGTGGCTGAGTGCTGAAGATGAAATCCTTTTAAGAATGTGTTTGAATTTTCGTTGTAATTCCGGGAGATTGTTTTGATACAATATAAATTACTATTCATCTGTGTTTTATCCTGTCAATTCACTTGAATGTGGAAGTTTAAATTTGTAAACTCGCAAGTTTTATTTTCAAACCGAAAGATGTAAGCTCTAATATGTTTCATAATTTAGAAAATATGACACTTTTGCTTATAAACAGTAACAGATAATTCAACTTAAATTTAAAATGGAAATGAAAGACAAACTGAAGACAGTGAAATTTTACAGTGGTGAGGTAACTCCCTTGGAAATGCATAAGGTACGTGTCGTTCAAAAACTTAACCTATTGCCGGTCGAAGAAAGGAGTAAATCTATTTACGAAGCAGGTTTTAACACTTTCCTGCTAATGAATAAAGATGTTTTCCTTGATATGCTGACCGATTCCGGTACCAATGCAATGAGTGATAATCAGATAGCTGCTATGAGTGTGGCTGACGATTCTTATGCAGGTTCTGCAAGTTACACCAAGCTGGAGAAGGCCATTCAGGATGTCTTTAATCAAAAATATTACCTGCCTGTGCACCAGGGACGTGCCGCCGAGCATATTATCTCCAAAACATTTGTCAAACCAGGTACCGTGATCCCGATGAATTATCATTTCACCACCACCAAGGCACACATCGAAATGTGCGGAGGTACAGTGGAGGAAATCTACACGGATGAGGCGCTGAAAACCAAGAGCGATTTTCCGTTTAAGGGAAACATGGACATCCATAAACTCAATAAGGTAATTGAAAAATGGGGTGCTGAAAATGTGGCATTTATCCGCTTTGAAGCGGGTACGAACCTGATTGGCGGTCAGCCGTTTTCTATGAAAAATCTCCGCGAAGTTTCTGCTATCGCTAAAAAGCATGGAATCAAATTGTTGATGGACACCAGCCTCATCAACGAGAATCTCTATTTTATCAAAATCCGCGAGGAGGGTTACCAGGATGTTTCCCTAAAGGATATCATGCACGAAATGCTCAGCTACACCGATTTCTCTTATTTCTCCGGACGGAAGGTGAGCTGCGCCCGTGGGGGTGGTATCTGCACCAATAACCGTGAAATTTACATGCAGATGCGTGACTGGGTTCCGCTTTTCGAAGGTTTTCTTACCTACGGTGGAATGAGCGTGCGCGAAATTGAAGCCATGACAGTGGGATTGTATGAGACCCTGGATTTTGATGTGATCAGTCATTCGCCAACTTTCATTAAATACCTGGTCGATGAGCTCGACAAGAGTGGAATTCCGGTGATTACACCTGCCGGCGGACTCGGATGCCACCTCGATGCGGGTGCCTTCCTATCGCATGTGCCTCAGGCGCAGTATCCTGCAGGCGCATTGGCCGCAGCGCTTTATGTGGCTGGTGGTATCAGAGGGATGGAGCGCGGAACGATCTCAAGTGTTCGCGACGCTGACGGTAACGACGTGATGGCTGATGTAGAATTGCTGCGTCTGGCTTTCCCGAGAAGGGTATTCACCTTGTCGCAGGTCAAATATGCTGAAGACCGGATCAAGTGGCTGTATGATAACCGTCACCTGGTCGGCGGACTCGAGTGGATCGAAGAACCACCTGTGCTTCGTTTCTTCGTAGGTAAACTGAAACCAATTGGTGACTGGGTCGAAAAACTCGTTGCAAAATTCCGTGAGGATTTCGGTGAAAGTCTTTAATTCGTTACTTCAATATATTAAAAGCCCCCTGCAGATCTATTTATGCAGGGGGCTTTTCTATCTGTTCAGGCTGAAGCGGAACTTTTCAAACAAACTCCTTCATCGATTTTTGGATGAGGGAAATGGCTTCAAGCATTTGAGGCTCTGTGATGATCAGTGGCGGAGTAAAACGGATCGTATGTTCATGTGTAGGCTTAGCCAGAATGCCATTTTCTTTCATGACCAAACAAAGGTCCCAGGCCTGTTTTCCGGCTACTGGTCTGATCTGGATGGCATTGAGTAATCCTTTTCCACGTACTTGTTCGATTAACGGTGAATCAAAAGCACTCATTTGATCGCGAAATAGCTTGCCTATCTTAGTGGCATTTTCCGACAGGTTCTCTTCCAGCAAAACATTCATGGCGGCGAGCGAAACCTTTGCAGCCAAAGGATTTCCCCCATAAGTGGATCCGTGTTCGCCGGGATGGATGGTTAGCATAATTTCATCATCTGCCAGGACGCAGGAGACCGGATACATCCCGCCCGAGGCAGCCTTTCCGAGAATCAGCAAGTCAGGACGAACGCCTTCGTGGTCGCAGGCCAGCATTTTGCCTGTTCGGCATAAGCCTGTCTGCACCTCGTCGGCCGCCAGTAAGACATTGTATTCTTTGCAGAGTAAGGCTGCCTTTTTCATATAGTTATCTGCAGGCACATAGACTCCAGCCTCGGCTTGAATCGGTTCAACCAAAAATCCGGCGGTATGCGGATGACTGAGTTCCTTCTCCAACGCTTTCAGATCATTGTAAGGAATCCTGACAAATCCGGGGGTAAACGGACCATAATCACCATAGGAATCCGGATCGGACGACATGGATACAATTGTAATAGTACGTCCGTGGAAATTGCCGTCACAGACAATGATGCGTGCCTGGTTTTCCGGGATACCCTTCACCTTATAGGCCCATTTCCTGATTAGTTTCAACGCGGTTTCATCGGCCTCAGCACCAGAATTCATGGGGAGGATCTTGTCGTACCCAAACAATCTGGTCATAAATTCTTCCCATTCTCCCAGAACATTGTTGTAAAATGCGCGGGAAGTCAGGGCTAGTTTAGAGGCCTGATCTACGAGCGCCTTTACAATTTTTGGATGACAATGACCTTGATTGACAGCGGAATATGAAGCAAGAAAGTCAAAATACCTCTTGCCTTCCACATCCCAGACATAAACGCCTTCGCCTCTTTCAAGGACCACCGGAAGAGGGTGGTAGTTATGTGCTCCGTACAGATCTTCCCTGTTGATATAATCCTGTGTGTTCATACTTCAGTTGGTTTGATATTGACGCGAATCTAAAATATTTTTGAGGAGCGATCAATGATTTTGCGCAGTATCCTAAATCTTAATGAACAACTTGTTTTTATACAGCCAGTAACACATATACCATAGTGAACACCATACTGCCATTGAGGTCATGACGTTGACCATCATCCCACCTCCCCAGGTAAATAGCGCGGTGGTGAATGGAATCCAGATTTTGCTAACAAACGTGGCGCCACCAACCTCGAAAAACAGATAGATAAAGATGCAGTTCATACCGACGATCCGGAAAATTAAGGAACCATTGACAAATATTTTTTTGACATCGATCAGCCAATAGGAAAATGTAAGTGCCAGAATGGCATAACCACCGCTGACAAATACAAAGGATGAAGTGGCAATCTTCTTAATAATAGGTGTAATATCAAGTGCATCAATAGTATAACCAATTACCAAAGCAGAAATACCGGCAATCAGTAAGAATTTAATTTTTTGAATGGCAGGCTTGTTACTCATCAGCAGCTTCCCGCAAAGTACGCCCCAAACCGTATGCGCGATCGTTGGAATGGCGTTCAAAGAGGCCCATGGACTCGCCTTGTCTACTCCTTCAATCTTGTTGTTTACCCATGAACCCAGATTTTCATAAACAACCCATGGATGATTAAAGCCTTCCACCGGAAAGAAACGATAAGCCAGATCAATGAATAATAGAATAATCAGCGTCAGACTAACCTGAAAAGTAAAGCTTTTATCCCTGATCAGAAATGCCACAAGATAAGTCACCGATAATTGTGCCAGCACATCCTGCAGGCGAAAGACGATCTTCCCCGGACCGACACAATAAAGCGCCCAACCGAGCAACAGTAGTAGCAGCGATCTCTGAATGGCATGTAACATAATTGACTTTTCAGTGGCACCCTTCTTTCGCCTGTTGGCAACGGCAAATGGGATGGATGCCCCCACAATAAACATAAAAAAGGGCTGAATGAGATCCCAGAAATGCAGCCCGTGCCATTCGTGATGGTGTAACTGATTTCCCACAAATTGAGCGAAGCCATTATTCATGGAAAGCAGGTGACTGTAGAGTCTGGTGCTTTCACCGATTAAAAGAAACATGGTAAATCCACGGAAGAAATCAATGGAAGTAACCCTTTCTACCGCTGTCAAACCGGAGTTTTGCTTATTTCCTGTCATTTTTTCAAAAGTTTGGAGAGTGATCGATACGATAAATATAATAAAATTAGAAACTCACCGATGCCTTGAGATTTATTCTTCTGCCTGTCAAATAATTGGGAACCGCATGCATCTGATTCTGGAAATCAGAAACCCAATAATAGGAAATGGTGTTGTTAAGATCGAAAAGGTTGAAAATCTCCAGAGACAACCAGGCTTCCTTCAGACTCCTTACCAGGAAAGCCCTGCTTTTCTGCTCTCCTTTGCCAGTCAGCATTTTCGAGATTCCCAGATCAACCCTACGGTAGGGCGGCATTCTGAAAGTATCCATCCAGCGTTCGCTGTGCGGTGGACCGAATGGAATACCGGTACCAAAAAGCAGCGTCAGGTTCATCTTGGTGGTGGGATTCTGAGGCAGGTAATCCTGAAAAAATAGCGACAGCATAAAACGCTGATCAGAAGGCCTCGGAAGATACCCAGGAAATATAGTCACAGGAGGTTTTCCTGTGCTGACACTTTGAAAGTGATCACCCGCTACATCTTCTTCCGATTTCATGACCGTCATCGAAATCCAGGAGACCGCACCTTTCACAGGCTCGCCGTAGAGTCTCATCTCCAGTCCTGTGGCGTATCCCTTCGACTGCTGCTCAGGGAAATATTGCAGGTTCAGGTTTACAACTTTGTAGGGTATGAGATGTGTTAATGATTTGTAATACAACTCAGTAGAGAATTTAAAAGGACGATTATCCCACAAAAAGGGGTAATCAGCACCTAGTAGATAATGCACAGACTTCTGCGCCCTGACATCAGTCACAATTGAAGCAGCTCTGTTTTTCAGCTCCTTGAAGAAAGGCATCTGCTGATAGATGCCCCAGGCTGCCCGAAATTGCAAGGATTTATCCCTATCAGGGAGATAAGTGATCGAAATACGAGGACTGAAAATAGTCTGGTTGTTAAAGTCCCAGTACTGGATTCTTCCACCATAATTTATTTTTAAAGAAGAATTGCGAAACTGTGTGGCAAAATTGTCTTCAATAAAGGCGCTGAATCGCTGACTGTTAAGATGGTTGTCGGCTTTCAGGGTACTATATAAATGCACTTGCTGATTGTTGTATGGCAGTGAATATCCAGCTGAATCACGCATCTCCCATTCATTCACCTGGTCATGTATGCGCTCTCGCTGATACTTGATTCCCCATTGTAAACGGTGTTTTTCGGAAATAAATTTCCCCCGGTGTTCGATGTTGAAAATATTTGCCTGCAGAAAGTCCGACGCATGAACTAGGGAGGATCCGATTCCAAGCAACATGGTGCTGTCCGGATGGTCGACCGGATTTACTCCATTAATGACCTCGTTCAGGTAATACTGTGCCATGATGTCGTACCGTTGCTTTTCATCCGAGTAAAAGGAACTCGCAGTGAGTTGAAGATCAATATTTTTGTTGGGATGAAAATTTCCTGATAATGCTGCAAAGCGATTCGCATACTGATCCTTTTCATTACCCTCGAAGTAGATCTTCAACAAATAGGACTGGGCCATGGTGCCGTATTTCGTTTCGCGGGTTTCGGGGGTGAAGAGATAATTATTGTTGGCGACATTCGCCATAAAATTCATGGAGAATTTTGGCGAAAAATCAAACCGCAATAGCGCCTGAAAATCAAAGAATGCTGGATCGTAATGTCCTTTCTGGTCGAGCGTCCCCAGTAAATATCGGTTGTCGCGGTAGCGTATTCCTGTTAGATAGGTGAACTTGTTTTGCAAGGCGCTTCCTTCGATATGTGCCGAAGCGCCTAAGGCTCCTACCTCAGCTGTGCCCCGTGTAAGGGTGGGAGTTTTGTAGTCGATATCCAGTACAGATGACATTTTGTCACCATAAGAACTCTCGAATCCGCCGGAAGAAAACCGGATGCCGGACACCAGATCAGGATTCACAAAACTCAGTCCTTCCTGCTCTCCGGTCTTAACCGAAAACGGTCTGAAGATCTCTATCCCATTGACATACAGCAGGTTTTCGTCATAATTTCCACCCCTGACACTATACTGCGGACTCAGTTCATTTCGGCTGCTTACGCCTGGTAGTGTCTTAACTAACTGCTCAACGGCGCCACCTCCTGCGCTTGACAGCCTGTTGGTTAGTCGCGGGTCCAGGTTGATAGTCTGAGTGGTGGATTTTTTCTGTTCCTTAACTTCTATCTCCGGAATCTTGGTGGACAGAGGTTTCATTTCCTGAACAATTGTGGTATTTCTGGTGACGGAAAAAGTACGTTCAACAGTCTCATAATTCAGGATACTGAAAAGGAGCACGAGGTTGTTCCCGGTCTTTATCTGCAATCGGAAAACGCCATTAAGATCGCTGTAAGTACCTTGTTGACTGTTTTTTACCTTGATATTGACATTAGGTAGGGGCTGCTGATCCGGTCCAACTATCTTGCCGCTCAACACCACTATGCGATCCTGTCCGAAAGCCGGAGTGAACAGCATCAGGCATAGAATAAAGAAAAACAATAAGCGGGAATTAGCCATAATCAAGGTTAGTCAAACATCCTCATAAAAGTATTCAAATTATTGTTCAAACATGAATTCCATCACCTTCCAAAAGTAATCATAGTCATCAATTTTGATTATTTTCGCACTCTCATTCTACTTTCGTCATGGCTCAAAAACAGAGACCCCTTACTTCAGTGTTAATAAAACCGGCCGGGCCGGATTGCAATCTGCAGTGTACTTACTGTTTTTACCTCGAAAAAGATGCACTATTCCCTGAAACTAAGACCCACCGGATGAGCCCCGAAGTTCAGGAAGAACTGATACGGCAAGTGATGCAACAGTCTGGCAAATCAGTATCGATTGCCTGGCAGGGCGGTGAACCTGCCTTGATGGGACTCGATTTTTACAAACGGGCCATCGAACTGGAGATAAAATATGGTCATGGAAAGGAAGTCGGCAATGGATTCCAAACCAATGGAACACTTCTTGACAGGGAATGGGCGAAATTCTTTAAGAAATACGATTGGCTGATCGGGCTATCGCTGGATGGTCCCGAACACATCCACGATCGTTACCGCGTCAACAAAGGACTTCAAAAGACCTGGAGTGTGGTGGTTGAAAAAGCGAAAATGCTGTTGGAGGAAGATGTCGCAGTCAACGCAATGTGTTGTATTACAGATTATTCGGCTGATTATGCAGAGGAGCTTTACAACTATTACAAGGATCTTGGCCTAACCTGGATGCAGTTTATTCCCATCGTTGAACCGGATCCGAATGATCCCACCAAGGCGGCCTCTTTTTCACTTACGGCCAAGAAATATGGCAAATTTCTGGTGAAATTGTTCGACCTCTGGATAGCTGATTTTGTGAACGGCATTCCTACGACTTCGGTCAGGCATTTCGAGTCGGTCTTTCATTCCTATGTCGGACTCGAATCGCCGGAGTGCACCATGATGAAAGAGTGCGGACCCTATGTGGTGGTCGAGCACAATGGAAATATCTATTCATGCGACTTTTTTGTAGAACCCCGTCATCGTTTGGGAAATCTTCGCAATGACAAGATCATCAACATGTTGAATACTAAGAAGCAAGATGATTTTGGCAAGGCAAAGACCCTGTTACCACGAAAGTGCAGATTTTGCCCTTGGCTGTCCAAATGTTTCGGCGGTTGCACCAAAGATCGTGTCAAGGATCCGGAGGACCAGCGGCTACCTCGCTTTTGCGAGGCCTATATCACGTTTTTCGAACATGCCGATGCACAGATGAAAGTCATGGCAAAAAACTGGATGCAGCAACAATCAGATTTACAGGAGAAAGAACAAACCAGGGGAAACTACTGGGCATTTCAAGATAAAAAAAATACATGAGCAAAAAGTTACTTTTAGGCGTCGAGGCCATTGGTCAGGGAGCAATTGATGGAGGAATTTCAGGCGTTTACGCCTACCCTGGAACACCTTCGACAGAAATCACAGAATATATTCAGGAGAACGAAACAGCGATTGAACGAAACCTGCACCGCCAGTGGTCTGCCAATGAGAAGACCGCGATGGAGGCAGCCCTTGGCATGTCGTATGCCGGCAAAAGAACGCTGGTCTGTATGAAACATGTCGGTCTGAATGTGGCCGCGGATGTTTTTATGAACATTGCCGTCACCGGTATAAACGGTGGAATGGTGATTGCTGTGGCCGATGACCCTTCGATGCATTCCTCCCAAAACGAGCAAGACTCCAGATATTATGGGAAATTTGCCATGATCCCATACCTGGAACCAGCCAATCAGCAGGAGGCATACGACATGACCATCTCCGGACTGGATCTATCCGAAAATACGGGTATTCCTGTGATGATCCGAATAACAACCAGATTGGCCCATTCCAGGTCAGGTGTGGCCCTGGTCGAAGAGGCAAGGAAGGAAAATGAAATTTCGCTGCCTTCCAATCCGATGCAGTTCGTGCTTCTTCCCCAGAACGCCCGGGTGAGGTACCAGCATTTACTTGATCTGCAGGATAAATTCATTCAACTCTCAGAAGATTCTACCTATAATTTTTTGGTGGAAGGTACGGACAGAAGTCTCGGAATCGTCTGCTGCGGCATCGGGTACAACTATTTCAGGGAGAACTTTCAGGGTACTTTTCCTTATCCATTGGTCAAAATTTCTCAATATCCCCTTCCGGAGAAATTATTGAGAAAGCTGGAGGCCAGTGTCGACGAGATCCTTGTACTCGAGGAAGGCTACCCCCTTGTAGAAGAACAACTTAAGGGGTTCTTTGATCGGGGCCGGAAGATACGCGGCCGATTGGACGGTACTTTGCCGAGAACAGGAGAACTTAATCCTGATCTGGTTGCCAAAGCACTGCATCTGGAAGTGGCTGAAATTCAAATGCCTACCGGGATTTTGGTCAACAGGCCACCCGCACTCTGCAAAGGATGCGGTCATCACGATACCTATAAAGCACTCAACGAGGTGATGGAAGAATATGGCAAGGGCAAGGTGTTTTCCGATATCGGTTGCTATACCTTGGGAGCGCTTCCCCCGTACAATTCGATTTACAGCTGCGTCGACATGGGCGCTTCCGTGACGATGGCCAAAGGGGCCGCAGATGCAGGACTCTTTCCTTCAATTGCCGTCATTGGTGATTCTACTTTTACTCATTCAGGCATCACCGGATTGCTCGATGCCGTCAACGAACAGTCTAATATCGTGTTGATCATCGGTGACAATGAATCCATTTCCATGACCGGTGGACAGGATTCTTCTGCATTTGGCAGGCTGGAGGCGATCTGCGAGGGGGTCGGGGTCTTAAAAGATCATATTCATGTGCTCGAATCACTGCCAAAGAACCACGAAAAACTGGTGGGGCTATTAAGGAAAGAGATCAATTATAAAGGTGTTTCAGTGATCATCCCCCGCAGGGAATGTATACAGAAACAAGCCCGAAAGCGAAGAAATTAAAAGTACGTATAATGAAGTGTGACATTGTTTTAGCAGGCGTCGGCGGACAAGGAATTCTCTCCATAGCTACCGTCCTGGGTTTCGCGGCTGTCGAGAAAAATCTATACCTCAAACAGGCGGAGACCCATGGGATGAGCCAGCGCGGCGGGGCGGTGCAGTCCTATCTGAGATTGTCGGATCAGCCTATTTTCTCCGACCTGATTCCATCCGGACAGGCTCAACTGATTCTCTCGGTAGAGCCCTTGGAATCTCTGCGCTACCTGAGTTTTCTATCGCCAGACGGTTATGTGATTACCAATACGACTCCTTTTATTAATATCCCGGACTATCCGGATCCCGAGTCGGTGCTGAAAACAATCAGCGAATTGCCACGGGTGGTGGCGATTGATGCTGAACGTGTTGCAAAAGAAGAAGGCAATGTCAAGGCTTCCAATATGGTGATGCTTGGTGCAGCTTCTCCGTTTATTGAACTACCTTTGAGCAGTCTGGAACAAGGCATCAGGGAGATCTTTGCCAGAAAAGGCGCTGAGATGGTAGAATTGAACCTGAGGGCATTCCACGCAGGAAGAGCCTTTGCAGAACAACAACTAAAATAGGAATAATGATATTAACGGGAAGGTACAACACCCTAAAAGTGGTGAAATTCGTTGATTTCGGAGTATATCTGGATGGAGCGGAGCAGGGGGAGATTCTTCTTCCGGCAAGGTATGTCCCTGAAACATGTGAAGTTGACGATGACCTTGAGGTTTTTATTTACCTTGATTCTGAAGACAGGATCATCGCTACCACAGAAAAGCCTTTTGCCCAGGTGGGCGAATTCGCCATGCTGAGAGTCATCGCAGTGAACAATGTGGGTGCCTTTCTGGACTGGGGACTCATGAAAGACCTCCTGGTGCCTTTCCGCGAACAGAAAATGGATATGGTCGCCGGAAGGTCATACCTGGTTTACGTTTACCTTGACCCTGATTCCGGTAGAATCGCAGCATCTGCCAAATTGGAAAAATTTCTCGATAACGTAATTCCTGAATATCAGGTGGGTGAAGAAGTATCCGTGATCGTGGAGAGTGAAAGCACATTAGGTTACAATGCCATCATTAACCACCTTCACAGAGGAATTCTTTACCATGATGAGCTACCGGGTCCTCTGAATAAAGGACAACAATTGAAGGCTTATATTAAGAAAGTCAGAGAGGATAAAAAAATTGATTTGTCTCTCTATCGGCCTGGATATGAACAGGTAGACAGTGTTTCCCAGGCAATTTTGGACAGACTTAAAGAGGCTGGCGGATTTCTTCCTTTTACCGACAAGAGTGATGCCGCGCTAATTTTTGACCATTTTGCCATCAGTAAAAAAGTATTCAAAAAGGCCATCGGAGCCCTCTACAGACAAAGACGAATTGTGCTGGAAGAGAAAGGGATCAGCATAGTTCAATCTTAACTTAATGTTTTATTTTTCAGTTGCATGGATATTTTCCAGGCAATTGAATTATTTTTGTGCCCTTGTCCTGACATTCAATAATTATTAACGCGTTAGAAGTTAATGGAAAGCACTCATACCGGGATTAAAAAAGTCACGCTTGCCGGACTCATTATTACGCTTGGCATTGTATATGGTGACATCGGTACCAGTCCTCTGTACGTAATGAATGCCATCATGAAGGGGGGCATTGAAGTGAATAAGTTGCTTATTTACGGAGCCGTTTCCTGCATTGTATGGACACTGACGCTACAAACCACCTTCAAATATGTTTTCATTACCCTTCAGGCAGACAATCATGGTGAAGGCGGTATTTTTGCTCTGTTCGCCCTCGTAAAACGAAAGACGAATATGATCGCTATTATCACCATGGTGGGTGGAAGCGCTTTGCTCGCTGATGGTGTCATAACTCCCGCAATCACTGTAACATCTGCAGTTGAAGGGTTGAATATTTTGTACGCCGATATCCCGGTAGTCCCTATAGTTCTTTCCATTTTCCTGCTGTTGTTCTTTTTTCAGCAGTTTGGATCCGGATTGATTGGAACCATTTTCGGACCAGTCATGTTTATGTGGTTTACCCTGCTTGCAGTACTGGGTGTCAGCCAACTGCCACATGGATTAGGGATCTTTGCCGCTTTGAATCCATATTATGCTTATGAATTTTTGACGACTTATCCTGAAGCCGTCATTCTGCTTGGGGCTGTCTTCCTTGCTGTAACAGGTGCCGAAGCGTTGTATTCAGACCTGGGCCATTGTGGGATTAAGAATATACGTATTACATGGGTTTTTGTAAAAGTTTCACTGATACTCAACTATCTGGGCCAGGGCGCCTGGCTGATGGCTCACATGGCGGAGGCGAAAAGTGTCAATGTATTTTATTCTATCATGCCGCCATGGTTCTTAATACCAGGAATCATCATTGCCACTGCCGCAGCCGTAATTGCCAGTCAGGCTTTGATCAGCGGTTCTTATACTCTTATCAGTGAGGCAATTACGCTGAATGTCTGGCCTCGTATCAAAGTATTGTATCCTACTTCAATCAAGGGTCAGGTTTATATTCCGTTCGTTAACTGGCTATTATGGATCGCCTGCTCTTTTGTGGTTATCTATTTTGCCAAGTCATCCAATATGGAGGCAGCTTATGGTCTGTCTATCACCATTACCATGATAATGACCACCTTGCTTTTGTCGGTCTACCTCAACAAACGCAAAGTGAATTTCTTCATAAGGATGTTCTTGTTGCTTCTTTTCCTGACCATCGAGGGTACTTTCCTGTATGCTAACCTGCATAAATTTGTGGATGGCGGATGGTTGACAATTATGCTCGCAGCGCTCTTCTTCACTGTGATGTACGGCTGGTATTTTGGCCGAAAGATCAAGAACAAATTCATCACCTTCACCAGTTTGAAGAAGGAGGTCGAGGTAATTCATGAACTTAGCATGGATTACAATGTGCCTAAGATTGCGACCAATCTGGTATACATCACCAAGGCAAACAGGGTGGATCAGATCGAGTCCAAGATCATGTATTCCATCTTCAACAAACATCCGAAACGGGCTAACACCTACTGGTTCCTGCACATCGACAGTCTCGACACGCCAGATACTTTTGAATATACGGTACATCATATTGTCCCGGGTGTGGTTATCAAGGTTGAGTTCCATCTAGGTTTCAAGGTAGAACGTCGTATCAACGTTTATTTTAAACAGGTGCTCGAAGATTTGGAGAAAACGCACGAAATCAGCATGGTAAGCCATTACAAATCTTTGAAAAGGCACTCAATTCCCGCAGATTTTCTATTCGTCAACCTGGATCGTATTCTGATCAACGATTACAAGCTTCCTCCGCTGAAGCGTTTTACGATGGGGCTGCATAATTTCATCCGTGGAATGGGTGTCAACGACGTGAAAGCCTATGGTCTGGATACTAGCAACGTCATTGAAGAGAAAATTCCTATCGTGATTGCGAGGGAGGAGAAGAAACGCATCAAGAGGCAGGAATTACATGAGCATTGATGCTTTTCTCAATTGCTTCTTTTTGATCTTGCTCCAAATTAAAGATGCGGATATCGCCGACACTCCATTTCCTCACAACTTGTTTTACCAAACTTTCACGTACGATCCACAATTGAGGCGTAGGTAAGCTTTGACACAGCGTCCTGATTGATTCAGCCCACCCATGGTTATTTAATTCCATCGGACCAATCTCATCGATGACTACCAGGTCTGTCTCCGCCAGATTTGCCGAATTCAGTATCTTATTTCCAAATTCAAGTGACTCAGGATTGAAATAGTATCTTCCGGTAGGTGTCCAGCCTTCCTGGTAAGTGTTTTGACATAAAATGACGGATTCTGACGACTGAATATCCTCCAGTCTGAATCCGGACCGAACCCCATCCACGTCAATTCCGGCGGAGAGAAATCCTCTGCAACGAACACCCCGTTTTTGTAAGGATTGAATAATATCCCTTGCGGTGGAAGTTTTTCCGGCACCGACTCCGGCAGTAAGGATGAAAATTAACGGTAAATTTTCCTGCTCTTTTTGAAACAGTAAAATCAGATTTTGAGAGGTGCGCAACAGTTGAGACGTGAGGGATACTGGATTGAGAATGCTGATTTTTGATTTGGAGAGTGCATCAACCAGGTTAGGAAGCACACCAAAGGCCAGGGAGAGTGATTGATATAAATTTGACATTCCTCGTTGGTACAAGACCGTTTTTACCAGCGGATTTTTTAGCTCCACGCTGATGGCGGCAAATCCGATGATCAGAATAATGGCCCTGACGATCATTTTTATTCCGGTAAGCCATCCGCTTTCACCGCTCGGACTGCCGGATTTCATTACATCCCAGATAAAAACGGAGGCGACGACGATGAGAATAAACTGCATCCATACCGAGATTTTCTTTAAACGGTTCAAGGCCTGGGGATATTTGTAAATGCAGTACCCGGTGTAAAGGATGGAGGCAAAAGATGCGGTGAAAAAATAGTCGAGGTCGAACAACCATAAAATCATGATCAAGATTAATAGGTGGACCAGGATTAATATCGCTGCAAAATGAGGCTCTCCGGAAAGTTCAAAATTGGTTTTTTCGTTTCTTGTTGTTTTACGCTGGAAGGAGGATGCAGGCTGTGCTGAGGCAATAAATTTCTTTCCTGCCAGAAGACCGAAAGTGGCAGAAAAGATTCCGATGATCAGGTAAAATCCCAGAAGGATTCCAATCACTTCAAGTGGTCTGACACTGCTTATGTTGAGTTGTTTGATGGCATAATGGTAAAGGGAATCCAGTATCCTGACGAAATCGAAACCGTATAAGATCAGAAGGGTGAAGAATTTATGGAAAATGGCGCTGACTGCGGCTAAGGCCCCTCCGGCCAGGATTCCAAGGATGTTTCTTCCCAGGATCAGTAGCATCAACTCAAATAAAAATGCTTCTGTGACAATGCCAATCATAGGGCCAATGATGACGGCGCTGGGTGAAATGGATTTCATCAAGGCACAGATGAGGCCCGCACGCCAGAAAATGCCGGCATCTTTCCAGATTGCTGAAAATGCCGACAACAGGAATATAGCAAAGGCGGTCAGGATCGTGCCGGTAAGAGGTATCTGCAGATTATGAAGGAAACTTCCCGCGACGATTTCCACGGATGCCCATAAACTGCCAATTACGGCGGCTTTAATCCAGGCGGAACTTAATTTTGAATGCGGGATGATTTCCATTTACCGGTTCTATGCTGTTCAGCAACCACCTCCCGAGGTAGCGGCAGGCGCTTTTCGTACAACTTGTATTTTCTCTGCTGGGCGGGAAGAGATAGGAGTGGAAGTTACACTACCTTCACCAGTAAAATACTGGCGTGCGGCTTTCCTGAAGCTGATAAGATCCAGATCGGCAGTCGAAGCGGTAGCGGAAGGAATTTGTTCCTTAAGAATCGTATTGGACCATTCCGTCATTCCCCCCTTCATAACGTACATCCTGCTGACGGCATAACGCGAGAAAACAAGCCAAACATTTTGGGAGATCTGATCAGATTCAGCATACAGAATTTTATCTTTCCCCGGCTGTTTGAATAATTCTATCGTTGATTTGCTTAGCAGGGAGTCCGGGCTAAGGTTGATGGATCCCGGTAACGCAAATTTTTTATATTGATCAGCCGGACGAAGGTCGATCAAGAGCAGGGTCGGATCGTTCTCAATAATCCTGTGAGTTACTTGATCTTCATTGAGATAGCGTGACTTCTCGGCGATCATGCTAAGCAATATTTTGGAGTCCATTTCCTTTTTGTCATCCTTCTTTGGCAGGATGACCAATCCCAGAGCCATGACAATCAAAAGGATCGAGAGAATTGTATATTTTCTTTCCATGCGTTCAAATGTTAGTATTCGACCTTTTTGACTTTGCCCTGTACCCAGGAAGCTCCATAAAACATCCCGATTGCCATCAATACAAGAATGAATGTAAAGAGTTCGGGCGAAATACCCAGTACTGAACTGATCATGACAGAACCCTGGGCACCACTATAATACAGGTTCTCAAACAGCGGAAATGCTTCTGAAAATAGGAACACGCCAATGAACATTCCCCCGAAAAAGACCAGTCCGTCGATTCGACCAACTGCCGCTGCGCAGACACTTGTACCCGGACAAAATCCGCCCATGGCGAAGCCGACACCCATGATGATTCCGCCAATTATCGCGGAAGCCATAAATGTTGGCTGAATATATAGTAAGGAATAATCCAGTAATCCCAGGTAGTTGAGGTATAGTAATCCCAGGGAGGAAACGATGGCTGCCGTGAAGAAGACTTTTACAACCACGAAATCGTAGCCAAAGAAGGTGCCGATGATCTTGCGGGAGGAGGAAAATCCGGAGGACTCCAAGGCAAAACCGAATCCCATGCCAAGCAGGACAGCAAAGACATTGTCCCAGGCGGGAGAAACTAATCCGGAAGATATAATAGGACCGATCATAATATCTTATTTTTAAAGTATTAAATCCAGTTTTTACGGAAAGCCCAGGCTGCGATGAAGGCCGTTCCAAATATGGCTATCATGGTAATGTAACCCCCTAATGAAAGGACAGCCATGCCGCTGAGGGCCGCACCACTGGTACAACCTTTGGCAAGCTGGGATCCAAAGCCGAATATGAGTCCGCCGGAAAGGGCGAAGATCAGCCTGCGCCGGGAAGTTATCTTGGGTGAATGCTCCACTTTCAGCTTCAGGCGGTTGAAGAATAGTCCTGATAAAAAAGCACCAACCAGTGCGCCGATAACTTCATAAACGAGCCAGTTGTTCATAGGTTTTTTATCCCCTCCGGCAAACTGGGAATAGTAGGCAGATTTTTCTACGTGTTGGGGGGCTATGACATTCACGGTAGCTGCGACCGTATTCTTAACAGCACCACTGGCACCGAGACCGCGCCCCGAGAGGTAGAAGGAAAGCAGCAAGACGGTACCGAGAATGACACCGCCCAGATAGGGATTCAGATAGATTGATCCGTCGTATTTTTTCTTCATATGGCTATTTTTTAATACAAATATTTAGTGATCTGTCCGGCTTCCACAATAAGATACCTGAATATCAGTCCGCCGAGCAGAATCAGAGTGGCAGGAATAATGACCGGAACCTTGTATCCCCTTAATTCCAGCGCTTCCAGAAATGCAGGGAATATGAGACCAAGCAGCACCACAAAAGTAAAGAAAGGAGCGGTAAAACTGCCTCCGAGGAAGAGATTGGCGGCATTGATCTGTGCTTCAGATCCAGCTTTGAAACCCATAAAAAGATGAATAATAAAGAAGAGTTCGATGATAATCAAAAGGATGTCGAGGCGCCCCATGATTTTGCGTTCCTTGTGATCTTTGCTCATCAGAAGGATGACTGCTGCACCGGTCGACATGCCCGAAACCAGAAACAGCGGCCCCAAAATGGAGGTATTCCACAAAGGTCTGGCGTTGAAAGCCGAAAGCAGAATTCCGGTATAAATTCCAAGTATTACGGCATAAATTGTCATTGGCCAGGCAATGAGGATCCTGTTTTTGATCACCCAAGCCTCAAAGTCATAAAGAAATTTGAATTTCCAGTCCCAACCCGGATACAATTCCCTTACATAACTGGCTGCCCATAAGAAAGATATCGGTGTCATGATCATCAGCACCCATGCTCCCCATCCCATCGGAGATTCGAGGCGGATGGTCGTATAAAGCTGCCAGAAAAATAGTTTGTGTTTCAAGTCCAGAAACAGGAAAAACAGACCCAAAATGAGGGCGAAAGGCACCAGCATCGGCGCTTTTTTTACAGTGGTGGCCATCTTTTCCTCCTTGCCCATGATGGTGAAATAACCGGCGAAGAAGAGTATTCCGGCCGCCAGTCCGCCAAGGAAAAGATAAGTAGGGATCTGCCAGTGCCAGATATTCAGGTAAGGATCAATGTTCGGGATGTTACGCCCGCTCACGTATAATTCTTCTCTCATATAGTTTGATGTTATGCGGATTAAAGAAGATAAAATATTTGCGGATTGGTTCCTGCTTCAGGAGCCAAAGACTTGAATTTCCGGTTCTTTAGTACGTTGACTATTTTCGAATTTGGATCGTCAACATCTCCAAAGTACATGCATTTAGTGGGGCAGACGCTTACACAGGCGGGGTCTGAACCCTCGCGGACCCGATGAATGCAGAAGGTACATTTATCTACATAACCTTCGGGGTGTGAATATCTCGCATTGTAAGGACACGACTCGATGCAGGCGCCGCAGCCGATGCATTTATTATGTTCAACCAGAACGATACCACCCTCTTCGAAGTGGCTGGCTCCTGTTGGACAGCATCTTACGCACGGTGAATTCTTACAGTGGTTGCAGCGTTCAGATCGCAGTTCGATGCTGACATTCGGGTAGGTTCCGTCCACGACCTCAATGACCCAGTCGCGGCAAAAACCCACGGGTACATCATTTTCGGTCTGACAGGCAACCACGCAATCGCTGCATCCCACGCATTTGCGGGTATCAATGGCCATCGCATATCTCATATCTTAGCCTCCTTCTTTGGTTCAGTTTTTAGAAAAGTGACAAAGTTTCCACGCATTCCGGTGCCACCCATGATTGGATCGGTTGCCACTCTGGTAACGAGTTCTGTATCATTTACTCCGCGCCCGAAAGCATAGGTCAGGGGTTTATGATGGTGACCAAAACCATGGACAATATAGACGGAATCCCATCGGATGCGTTCGGTAATGCGGACTTTGACAGAGAAATTGGAGACAACACCATCCTGATTCTTCAGCCAGACATATTGATTTTTTCTTAATCCCCATAATTCTGCCACCTGCGGATTCACCCAGACAGAGTTTTCCGGCATCAAGGCAACCAGGTTCCTGTTATTAGCTGTTCTGCTGAAGGTATGCATCGGAGCTCGCCCGTAGATCAGCCGGTAGAAACCATCTTCCGGTTGAGGATGAGGCGTGTAGACGGGCATCGCATCGAAACCTGCTTCCTTCAGTTCATTGGAATTCAGCTGAATTTTGCCGGAGGCAGTCTTGAATTGGTGATCCGAGCCTGGTTCAATATAAACTGGGGTCTTGCGCGGATATTTCTTTAACCCAATCTGTTCCATCTCACTGAGGGAAGAACCCACCTGCTTCAATTGCCATTCGAGGACTTCTTTTAAATCTTTGTAATTATAATAGGCACCCAATCCCAGTCGCTCTCCGATCTGTTTGGATATCCACCAGGCTGGTTTTGTTTCATACATAGGTTCTACCGCTGGCATTCTTAAGGCCAGCGTCGGTTCCCTGTGAGGGGAGGCGCGCAGGTCGTCATATCTTTCCAGATAGGTACATTCGGGCAGGACGACATCCGCATAACCCGTGATTTCCATTGGCATGGTGTCTACAACTACCAGTAAATCGAGTGCCTGCATGGCCTCCATCAATTGCTTTTTCAATGGGACCGACACAACCAGGTTGGTGCCTGAAACAATCCAGCCTTTGATGACATGTTCATTGCCGGAACCAGGAATGGAAGCTTCGATGATGGTATTGGTAATCGCTTCTTTTGCAAACGGATATCTGCCGTTGAGAGTATCCTGCCATGACCATTTTGGCTTTGGATAATCGGGGCGGGGAAAATCTGGAATTTTGATTCCTTCCTTGAAGAAGATTCCGCCCCTGTTGCCCCACGAGCCAAGCAGGCTGTTTAGAATAGCGATGGCACGCGAACGCTGCACATCATCTCCATACCAGGTAGTGTGCCTGCCAGGATGTATGATGACGGACGGAGCGGCATTGGCCATTTCCCTGGCCGACTGGCGGATGAGTTCAGGCTTGATGGTAGTAATTCCGTAAGCCCATTCCGGCGTATATTTTAATACATGCTCTTTCAGTTCGTTGAAGCCTTCGGCATATTTGGCGACATACTCCTTATTATATAAATCGTCGTAGATCAGTATATGGATCCAGGCGAGCAGGAGTGCCAGATCAGTGGCGGGTTTGATGGGTAGCCAGAATTTCGATTTGCTTGCAGCAGTTGAAAGGCGGGGATCTACCGTGATGATGACGGCCCCTTTATCTATCGCATCAGACATCTCCTGAACCTGACCGTTGTGCATGTTTTCACCGATATGAGAGCCAATCAATACCAGGCATCTTGTGTCGCGGATATCGGTGACTTCCGGACTGCTGACAGATTCGCCGAAGGTCAGTTCGAAGCCTGTATCCCGTGGACCGCGGCATTGGGCAAAAGAAGGTGCTGCCACATTGTTGGATCCGAAGGCATTGAGCAGATGGGTGAAATATTTGCCTGAACTACCGTGATTGAACAGCGCCATGCTTTCTGGTCCGTGCTTTGATGCAATTTCCTTCATTCTGGTGGCCACGAAATCCAGTGCCTCTTCCCAACTGGTTTCCCGATAGGTCTGTTCGCCATTCTTCGTGACCCGGATGAGCGGTTTTTTCAACCGGTCGGGATCTGTATACATGCCGACGCCGCCAGTTCCGCGTGGACAAAGCCGCCCGTTGCACTGCGGGTCGTCCAGGTTGCCTGTGATCTTTTGAATTTTGCCTTCCGGTGTGACATAAGTCCATCCTGCACATTTCCAGAAACACACCTCGCAGTAGGTCGGCACTTTTCGCCAACCGGGCTTAATTTTACTCCCTGACTGTCTTGTTGCGTCGGAAGGATTTTTTATGCCGGCTCCGGTCACCCAATTCGCCGTAACACTTGTGAGGGCAGTCGCTCCCAAGCCAAGTGCACCAATTTTGATAAATTTTCTCCGCGTATGCATTATGCTGATATTTAGAGTTTTATACAGGCAGAGCGCCATAGTTGGGTTTTTTTCTCACCTGTTCTTCCAAAAGTACGTGATTATTAGACAATTGACAAATGGACGGAAATATTCAAATATTTGTAATATGCAGTATTTCAGAGAGATATACAATATTTATTTAATCTACATTAATTAAAAATAATATATAGTGCTTATAATCAGATTGATATGCCTAAAAATATAATTATTTAGATATTTAGAGATAAGTATTTAATGTTCTGTAAATCAAGTAGATAAACAATAATTAAAAATGTCATTTCAAAACATGATGTCAGACATAAAAAAACATGACGCAAAGCAGTTAATACAGATTGTGCTATCTCTCAGTTGATTTAATTTGTAGTAGTTTTGAATATTGGAATGAATGCTTCAATGGACACAAAGGCTAAAATATCCCGAAAAACTTTTTCAAAAATAATGGTTGGATTGATAACCGGCTCATTCCTATGGGTTTGGTATAGGTTGAGTGATGACCGAACCGAAGAAAATAATCAGTCAGAAGTCAGGCATCAGGGGGATATTGCACAGGGTGTAAGCCATTTTGGGAAGTACTATCTTTTTCGTGACGGGGAAGCTGTGCTCGCTTTCTCGACTACCTGTACGCATGTAGGTTGCAGGCTGGGAAAGACCCATTCGGCTGTGCTGCAATGCGGTTGCCACGGATCGCAGTTTGAAGCTGCGACTGGCAGACCCTTGAGGGGTCCAGCCATCAAATCCTTGCAGAAGCATGATTGTCAGTATGATGCGACTTCCAATCAGTGGGTTGTCAAATTGCTACAATCTTCAGACTCAAAATCAACTTCATAATTCAGTTACGAGATGCCATTAGCAAATATTATTACCAACCGAAAATGATTATGTGGTTATTTGATTCGCTGAACTACGATTCCAACTGGCATTTGAAATGAACTTCTCCCGAACAAAAAGGTTCTTTCAATTTGATACTGCCGGATGGATGGCGGTTTCGGCATTGATAATGTGTTGTATCAGCGGCGTCTTACTGGCAATTCCTTATGATTTCTTTAAAGCATATGAATCCGTTTTCGAACTGTTGATGCTCAATCCGGTGGGTTCCTTTATTCGCAACCTTCATTACTGGAGCGCTCAGCTGTTTTTCATCACTTTTATACTTCACGTTTACGATCATTTCAGTAAATCGACTGAGACAAATATTAGAAGCAACGGTACCTGGTTTTTCTTGAGCCTCGTCATCATTTTCGCCGGTTATGAGATGATTTCCGGTTTCATGCTCAAGGGTGATGCTTCTGCGGTTCAGGCCAGAATGATCATTACCTCTATGCTGGAATCCATTCCGATAGCAGGAAAAATGCTTAGCTCAGCATTTACCGGCAGCGGGGACCATTGGCTGATCGTATATGTTCAACACATTGCCACCGGAACAATCTTTCTCTTCATCGGAATCTACGAGCATGTCAGGACCTTGTGGCCCCGTTTAAAGACCTTATTTATTGTCTTATTAGCACTTTTGATTATTAGTTTTTTTCTCCGTGCGCCACTTGGTTTCCTGGAGAGTAATCAGCTTCGTGGACCCTGGTTTTTCGTTGGGGTCCAGGAAATGCTGCACCAGACGAGCCATCCCGGTTACGTGACGGCACTCTTTATCCTATTGATTTTTTCGATTTTCTTCCTGACCCAGTTGCCACAAAAGATTCGCGATTATGTTAAAATAGGCTTACTGTTTGCCGGAGTTTTCTACCTTTTCCTCACTGCTTTTGTATTTCTTTTCAGGGGTGAGAACTGGGAGTTGAAGCCTCTTTCATTAAACACAACCAGTGATGGCGCTTTGCTGATTTATGATCCGGTGAACTTTTCCTTTAACAGTACCCTGAAAGCACTACCTGCGAATCAGAAACCAGAGAGTTGTCTGTTGTGCCACAGTGGGATGAAGGGTCTGTCAGATTCTCATAATCCCCTCTCTACCGGATGTTTTGCCTGTCATGGCGGGGATCCTTTTTCGCCTGACAAACAGAGGTCACACAAGAATATGTTCAGGGTGCCAGGCGATTTCTCCAATGTTCGTCAGACTTGCGGCACCCAGGATTGTCACGCGGAGATTGCCCGCAGAATCCAGAATTCGTTGATGGCCACGCAGAGCGGAATCATTGGGGTTGACAAATTTGTCTTCGGAGAGACCAAATCACTGAATGATACTTTTCGTGTCGCTTCGCTGGGTCATTCGGCCGCCGATACGCATTTGCGAAATCTCTGCGCAGGATGCCACCTGGGGAAGGAAAAGTCTGCTACCGGAAACGCCGGATGGCTCGGACGTGGAGGATGCTGCAATGCCTGTCATTTGAGGTATGATGCAAGCGCCACTGCCAGCATGAAATTGATGCAGTCGGGTGGCAGCCAGATCCATTCTGCCATTGATATCCGGGTATCCAACGACCAGTGCAAAAGCTGTCATAGCCGGTCGGGGCGGATCTCACTCAGCTATGAAGGCTGGAACGAGACCTCGTTAAAGACCGCAAAAGACACTATTCATTATAAGGTGCTGCCTGACGAACGGGTATTGGAATTCGTGCAAGCCGATATTCACCATCAAAAGGGGATGGCCTGCATCGATTGTCATACTTCCTATGAGCTGATGGGTGACGGGAAAAGTCATCGGCATAAGGAAGATGCGGTGAGTGTCCAGTGTGTGGACTGCCATCCTACCGGGAAACCGTCGACTATTAGTTTGGAAAACCTGAAGGATCGTGAATCGCAGATGATTGCCGGATTGCGGAAATATGATCCAAAAAGCAAGATCGTGGTAACTGCCACGGGTCGTCAGGCTTTGCTAAACACCAGTGTTTCTCCTACGGGACAGGTTTTTTTGACGGATAAACTCAATGGTCAGCTTCATCTCTCCAAACCACAATCGCCCGTTTGCAGCAAAGGGAAGGGCCACGACCGACTTACCTGTCAGAGCTGCCATACCGCCTGGGTTCCGCAGTGCATCGGATGTCACAACACCTTCGAAAAAGAGACTTCCGGGTACGACTTGCTTACCGGAAAGACGACTAAAGGCACCTGGGTTGAATATGCGGGAAAGAATTATGCGGAGCTTCCCGTATTGGGTGTGAACGAAAATAATGGTGGTCATGTAGTGACGGCCATGCCCGGGATGATCATGACCATTGAGAAACAATTTTACCGGCTTTATGCGCCGGCTTCAGGGCATACCACGCAGCGGGAGGCCAGGAGTTGCAAGTCTTGCCACAACGATCCGCTGGCGCTGGGTTTCGGGAGGGGAGAGTTGAGATACGAAATTTCAGGAGGGAGAGGCATCTGGCGTTTCGCGCCAATGTTTGCGCTCAATCCGAATGACAAACAGCCAGAAGATGCCTGGACGGGTTTACTGAAGGAGGCTTTGAAGCCGTTTGCCACAAGGGAGGATTTACGGCCGTTCAATGTTCAGGAGCAGCAACGGATCCTGGAGGTGGGCAGTTGTTTGACCTGTCATGAAGGAAAATCTCAGGTGATGCTGGCTGCATTGGATGACTTCAGACAGACTTTAGCAAAAAGAAAGAAAGCTTGTGTGGCGCCTTCCTGGTAAGGGGGGATGGTTGTTGCTTTTGGTCTGGTAAAAAGCTAATTTTAATTAGAAATTAGATGATCAAATGCATTTAATTTTATGATCTTTACGTGAAATATATTTATGATGGAGCGAACAATTGAAGCGAAAAGTATCAGTCACTGCTCGGCTTTCGATTTTGATAAAAGTTGGTATGAACTGCTTACTGAATCCGAAAAATTGCTGCTGGATGAGAATTCCGTGAGTATCAGTTTTAAGAAGGGCGAAACGGTCTGTAAACTGGGCGCATTTGCTTCACATATTTACTTTCTGGAGGAAGGATTGGTAAAGGTATATCTGGAGGAAAAAAATAATAATCTCATTCTCATGCTTTCAACCAAGAATAGTCTGCTTGGAATGGCTGCTGTTTTCGATGGAAATAATAAGATGCCCTATTCGATATCCACTTATACCGAGTCAAGAATTAGGATGATAGATATCCAGATATTCAGGCAGTTACTCAAGACAAATTCAAGTTTCTCCTACAGGATTATCAATCTGTTGAATGAAAGTACAGCCCAGATTTATGGTCGGTTTTTCTCCCTGACTCAGAAGCAATTACATGGAAGACTGGCGGATATTCTGTTATGCCTGTCGAACAGGATTTTTAAAAGCAAATCTTTTGAATTGCCACTTTCGCGTGCGGACATGGGCGACCTGACAGGCATGTCGACCGAAAGCGTGATCCGTATGATGAAGGAATTTAAGGATGACGGACTGATCGAGATGAGCTGCAAGAAGATCGAACTGTTAGATGTAGAAAGACTGGAACGGATCAGTGAGTTTGGATAACTTATCCATCCGTCAGTTCAAAGATTTTAGATTCGTGAGCGCTTCGGGAACGTATTTATGGATATTCCCCACAATCGTGCATGTTTCAAGTTCGCTGCAATTGGCGCAGGTTTCGAATCCTTTCGAGGCGACACATTTTCTGATCTCACACTGAAAGCAATGTGCAAATTTTGCGCCTTCCTGCCTGCAACCTGTACAGTTAATCATCTCATCCGTGATATCCGGGCTGAACTGCTCCTTCCAGCTGGCTGCAGTCTTTGCGCGCAATTCGTTGTCATCAAGCATAGTGGCCTTGTAAGCATCACAAGTGGTGCAATCCAGTCCGCAACATGCAATTAATTTTTCCATGTTGAAATAGTTAAAGTTGAATTAAATGAATGCTATAGAATTTACATCATTCCCCCAATAATTCCACCCATAACGAGAAGAGCTATCAGCCAGAATCCATTGTCCAGCAACCAAAGTTTCCAGGGTTTATTCTCGTAAAGTTTGGTGCAAAGTGTTACCGGAGCGATGTATCCGAGCCAGTCCCAGAACCCACCCATCATGCCTCCGCTGATGCCGCCCGTCTTCAGAAAAGCGTTGCCAAAAGCAATTGAATGGTAAAGAACAAAACTCATAATAAACGATCCGACCAGAACCAGCAAAATGTTCAGTGGCAACGGTTTCATATCTTTAATACCTGTCAGCTTTTTCCATGGTTTGGCGAAAATTAATCCATACCAGAGAGAAGCAATGACGTAACTTGCAACTGTTGCTAAAATTACTGCGAGAAAATTTACTTGTACTTCCATGGGTTTCGTTTTTAGGATGAATAAATTTTAAAATTTATACGAAACTATATGCCGAAATGTCTAAAAGCTTCGTAGACAAAAAATACAGGCCAGACTATCGCCTTCAGTAAACCCAGGACTCCTGTCCAAAAAGTAGTCGCGTGCGAAATAAAGTAGATGGCCGCACCAATGAATCCGAGTCCGTAAAATGCGCCTGAAGGAGCGCCTTCTTTCATTCGATCTTTCATGATTTAAATTATTAAGTTAATATAAT
Organism: Prolixibacteraceae bacterium; assembly: GCA_037137375.1. Classification (GTDB taxonomy): domain Bacteria; phylum Bacteroidota; class Bacteroidia; order Bacteroidales; family Prolixibacteraceae; genus CAINVV01. The sequence goes on along the minus strand of JBAXKJ010000005.1, from coordinate 53,434 downwards.
TTTCCGGCTAAACATTTAACCAGGCAGGTTTTGCCTTGAGAATATCCTGGTAATAGGAACAGGTTTCAATATGCGCCCCAGGAAAATAGCCCGTACTCATCATAAATTCATTCACAATTTCTCCGCCTGTAAACTTAAATGTCTTCTTGAAAAGTTTTACCCATTCTTGTTTACTCCGTGGATGGTGGTGATCCAGCCATTTTCTGAAGGATCCGAATTCATTTTGCAATTGCATAATGACACCAGCGTTGTGAATCGTTGCATCGATCTTCAACCTGTTTCTGATGATTCCCGCGTCATTCAGTAACCTCTGTCTGTCTTCCTCGCCATAAGCGGCAACTGTTTTAACATCAAATAGATGAAATGCTTTTCTGAAGTTTTTCTGCTTCATCAGGATCGTGTTCCAGCTTAATCCGGCCTGGTTGATTTCGAGTACCAGCCTTTCAAATAATTCATTGTCGTCTTCGATTGGAAATCCATACAAACTATCGTGGTAGACCCTGTGGACATTGGTCTCATCGAGGTGTCTTACTGCCTCACAATAGGATTTAGGTTTTTCGATCATCGTTTCCTGGCTTTTTGTGATTTCTCCAGTACCTTGAAAGCCACCATATCAGCGATCAATTCCACCGGGAGAGGTTGGTCAAGCGGAAACTGTACCGTGCCTTTTGATAATTTGTATTTTGTCAACCTTGGTTTAAATGCCTCAATAGCAGCGACTCCCGGATAAAATCCAATGTGGTTTTTATGACCGGCAAAATAGGCCAAAATCCCGTTTTGTTGATAGGCTGGCATCTGGTAGCTGATCACTTCTTTTGCTTCGGGAGCATTTTTTATGATGGTTTCACGCAATAGCTCAAGAAGCTCCTGTTGTGCAGGGGGGTATCCTTTAATGTATTCTCCAACCTCGTTAATTTTTTCCATATCCTTTGTATGATTTAGAGGAAATTGGTTTTTCTGAAGCAAAGATTCATGAAATCAGGTGAGGAACAAACCGGCTAAGGTTATCGGTTATCAAGGTATCACTCTCCCGGATGCCGATCCCGGCGGATTCCTGTCCGACAACCCAGCTGCCGATGAGTGGATATTTCCCGTCAAATTCAGGCAGCGTGCACAATTCCTGGTAAATGAAGCCCTCTTCACCATAATCGCCATCGGTTTTCGCGATGGTAGATCCATAGCTGACCAGCTCAATATTCTGACCTTCCCTGGAAAGGAGGGGTTTCTTTGCGTAATTGATTCCGAGTTTAAAATTGTCAGATTCGAACCAGGTTTCCAGTAGGTTAGGATGATTCGGATTTAGTTCCCATAAAATCGGAAGAATTGCCTTATTGGAAAGCAGCATTTTCCAGGGAGGTTCGATCCAGTATGCCTTGTTTCTGTCAACCGTCATATTTCTTCCAAAGTCCTCATTGACAAGCCATTCGTAAGGATATAACTTGAAGATGTTTTTGATGGAACTGTTCTCCAGATCGAGAAATTCTGAGTTGCGAAGATCCCAGCCAATTTCCTCCACATAAATGAATTTGGTGTCCAGACCCGCCTGGATGGCACAATCCCGCATGTATTCGGTGGTGGTGAAATCTTCCAGGTTATCCCTTACGCAACTGAAATGCAGGGTGTTATCGTACAAATATTCCTTCAGGAATTTCCAATAAGCGACCAGTTTCTCGTGGATGGAATTAAACTGGTCCTTCCGGGGAAATTGATCCTGCAGCCAATACCATTGAACAACAGAAGATTCGAAAAGTGATGTCGGTGTATCGGCATTAAATTCGAGCAGTTTGGGTACGCCGTTCTTGAAAGTAAAATCGAACCGGCCATAGATCGCTGGTGCATCGTTCTCCCAACTATCTTCAATCTGAGGAATGAACCATTCAGGGATGAAAAATTTGTCGTAAAGCTTTTCATCGATCACGTGCTGAACAGCTGTCAGGCAGATTTCCCAAAGGTCGTTGGTAGCCTTTTCAATTTTATCCACCTCACTCATGGATAGTTCATAATAAACCGATTCGTCCCAGTAAGTAGTATCCAACGTGTGAAATCCAAAACCAATGTTCTCCACTTTTTGTTGCCAGTCGGTACGGGGTTCTATCTGATGTCTTTTCACTCGTAATTATATTAGTTCAATTATTGAATATCTGTAAGTACTCATGGAACTCGCAGTTTGATTTACATCGCCTTTTGTGGATTTTGCCTATGCTCGTTTCATAAAGATTTTGATTATTAGGAAGATACATGGAATGCGCTCGTTCCAAAGCCACCTCTTACCACATTCCCTTTAAAAGCATTTGAACCGATATTTGAGGTCACAGGAAGCGAAGAAGAATAATATCCAGCTCTGGAATAGCGATTTCCATTTAATAGCCCATAAGCAAGAAATGGAATATAACTGCCGTGCGAACCAGGGTGGACATGTGAATAATTTGCGGTCGTATCGGAACGCATATAGACGTTTTTTTCCGGTCTGCTGTTCTGGCTGTTACAGGAAGAAAGCACAGTAGCAACCAAAACCAGTTTAACAAATTCTGATTTTTTCATGGTAACTATTTAACCGTAATATAGATTTCATATTCCTTAGCAAGGACAACATTCTTGGTTTCACCCTCGTTGTTCTCCGCTATTTGAGTGGACATTCCCAAGGCGGGAATCGTATCTTTTCTTACGATTTTTTTCGACAGCATATTGTTAATCCAAACATTATGCGTGGTAGTGATGATATCGTGTTTGGCATCCAGGTGATCCACTGCCATCACGGTTTCAATGGCACCCTCCTTTGAGAAGTCTTTAACCTCATTGTTGTCGCAGGATGAAAAAAGAAGTGCCAGGACTGACACCGTCGAAAACAGCAATATTTTCTTCATAATATTTTGATTTAGGTGGAACAAATTTATCAAATTCCCTTGGATATGGTTAAAATATTAAAGATAAAACCTGTGCATTTTAAAGGTTTTTAATGAAATTGATTTATCTCCTTTAAAGAATTGAAATTGGTAAACAAATGTGGATATTTTTCCATCAGCAACGTTGCATCAAAGTATTGCACTTTACAGTTAGCCAGTATCTTGTGCAGTGACAGATTTCCTGAATAAAGCGATGCTTCGAAAACTGGAGAGAGATCCTTATGGTAAAGAGCTGCAAGAGGCTCAACTTCGCCATCATGAACGGGAATAACGGCCAGGGAATTCTCAGTATCGGTAAATAAATTAAGAATTAGTTCGGGTTCAAGAAATGGCAGATCGCAAGCTATCACCAGGCTCCAGAGAGTTGTGGAACATTTTAGTGATGCAGCAAGTCCGGCGGCAGGGCCCTGACCGATAATTTCGTCAGGAACCAATTCGCATCCAAATTCAAGGTAGTCGGAATTGTCTGAGCTGATTAAAATCCGGTCTGTAAATTGTGAGAGCAAATCAATCCCATACTGGATTAATGGTTTACCATGAAACTCCACAAGGCCCTTCTCCCGACCCATACGTCGGCTTCTGCCACCTGCCAGTAAGATGCCTGTTAATTCGGATCGGTTCATTTTTTTAGGGGGGGGGGATTTCGAGTGCTTAAAATTTGATTTATAGGCTTCTACGAGGTGGAAAATATTCTGATTTAGTTGGTGTCAAATTGCGGGTATACTCTTCAACGATTTCTTTCGCTATCGGGACATCGCTCTCATTGATAATCACTTTCACGGCTTGTGAGAAGATTGGATCATAGGCATAGGAATTTCCGGTCGAATGCTGAAAAAAGGATTCAATTCCGGCATCGTATAACAGGCTTTTTACCATTTCTGCTTCCCAGAGTGTGCCGGTATAAGCAGTTATAAAGACTTCTTTGTCCTTGTTTATCATTGGAATGATCAGTTTGGTTTTTGGTATTATTCAAGTAAAATTAGTGATTTTAAATATCAAGATTCGATATCCCGGTAGGAAAAGATTAATTTTGAATTAAAACAAAGCCCATGGAATCTGGCAGACCACAATTAACTTACCAGGAAGCAATTTCTAAGGCAACTGAAATCTGTAGCCGCTCCGAAAAATGCACATTCGACATCGTATTGAAATGCCGCGAATGGCAGCTTTCCCGGGAGGAAACCGCGGATGTAATTGAGCACCTTTTGAAAGAGAAGTTTTTGGATCAGCTACGATATGCCACCAGTTTTGTGAACGATAAATTCAGGTTCAACAAGTGGGGAAAGATTAAGCTGGCCTATGCCCTGAGACAGAAACAATTAGAGGAAGAAACTATCAAAGAGGCCTTGGCCAGACTCCCGGAGGAGGCTTATCTGAACGTTTTGAAGGACCTAATATCTGCAAAGGCGAAAACTATCAAGGATCCGAACACATGGTCACGGCGCAACAAGTTGCTGGCTTTCGCCCAAAGTCACGGTTTTGAGGTGGATATTGCACTTTCGATTATAGAACAAATTAAATAGTTGGGGAATTGTGGAAATGTGAAATTTCTACATATATAGTTCTACTTTTGTACGGAATTTTTAACCGCAACAGCAATGATTTTGAAAGAACAACTCAAAGAGCTCGTTGAGCGCCGGGATGCGCTGAGGAGGTATCTTTGACATCGATAGCAAATTAATCAGAGTAGAAGAAGAAGAACTTAAGACTCAGGACCCCGATTTTTGGAATAATCCTAAGGCAGCCGAGGCTCACATGCGGCAAATCCGTGCCATCAAACAGTGGACAGATAGTTTCAGTATAATAGATAACCTGGTTGAAGAACTACAGGTCATCTATGAATTCAGTGAGGCTGGTGAAGCGACTGAACAAGAAGTGGAAGCCCACTTTACTGAGGCCCGTGAGGCGGTTGAAGACCTGGAAACCAGGAATATGCTGAGGCGTGAGGAAGACAGGCTGGGTGCCTTGCTTAAAATCAATGCCGGAGCGGGTGGCACAGAATCCAATGATTGGGCAGATATGCTGATGCGGATGTATCTGCGTTGGGCGGAAAAGCATAAATACACCGTTCGTGAAGCAAGTATGGTGCCGGGAGAGGATGTCGGTATCAAGAGTGTGACGCTCGAAATTGAAGGTGACTTTGCTTATGGTTACCTAAAAAGTGAAAACGGGGTGCATCGTTTGGTCAGAATCTCTCCTTTCAACGCCCAGGGCAAAAGACAGACCTCCTTTACTTCCGTTTTTGTGGCTCCATTAGTTGATGATACGATCGAGATCGAAGTCAATCCTGGTGACATCAGCTGGGATACTTTCAGGTCGGGTGGGGCAGGAGGTCAGAATGTGAACAAGGTGGAGACCGGAGTTCGGCTGAAACACGCGCCTTCCGGCATTATCATAGAAAATACGGAGTCCAGGTCGCAGCTTCAAAATAAGGAAAATGCCATTCGTTTATTGAAATCCCAGCTGTATGAAATGGAGTTGAGGAAGCGGTTGGAGGCGCAGACAATCATCGAAGCCGGTAAGAAGAAAATTGAGTGGGGTTCTCAGATTCGGTCCTACGTCATGCAACCTTATAAATTGGTGAAAGATAACCGTACTGATTATGAGAGTTCTAACGTTCAGGCGGTGATGGACGGCGACATCGATGGCTTCATCAAGGCATTCCTGATGGAGTTTTCAGATCAGGAAAAGCGGGATTGAATTGGGTTCTCTTTTTTCGATAGAATTGCAGAATTCGGCATTATCCGAATCAACAGATATTCCTTCTGCACGTAGCAAATTCAGGTATGTCCTACAGGATGATAGAAATGAATTAGAAATCCCAAGTAATCTGATTGAAATTTATTGTAAAAGGTTCTTGTTCTATTGGATAGGTTAATATTGTAGCTTAATCATTTATCAACTAGTTTTTTATATCTTTGATGTTAGGATAATATCAAGACCATGGAACCCAAACTGCCAACAGATGCCGAAGAACGTATAAGATTCCTTGAGACACAGCTTTCAGCCTTGAAAGAAAAGAATTACTTCCTGGAAAATGAAGTGGTGGAAATCAGGAAGGAAAAGGAAAAATACCAGTTGATCTCCGACTTCACTCAAGACTGGGAATTCTGGATAGATTCAAAAGCCGGCTTTATCTGGATTTCGCCTTCTTGTAACGACTTAACTGGGTATACGCCAAACGAATTCTTCAAGAATCCGGGTTTATTCTACGAACTGATCTATCAGGAAGATGAGCAAAAGATGCGTCATTTCATCCACGAATCGATTAGCTTCATGCAAATCGGACAGACCCTCGAATTCAGAATCCTTACGCGGACCAAACAGTTGCGCTGGTGCGAGATCAACAGTAAAGCCGTATTCGATCACATGGGAAGTTATCTCGGTCAGCGTTGTTCCATTAGGGATATCACAAGATTGAAAACAGCATTGGGTCATATCAGGGAAATCACGGAACAACAGGTTTGGGAGAACAAAGCGAAGAAGCGCTACCGCGAAGAAATTGCGGGCAAGGATCGGGAACTGGTGACCTCACTCATCAGAATTGCCCAAAAAAATGAAATTGTTTCCTATATCAGGAAAAACCTCTCGGTGATCAGAACAACACTTTCTGGTCCAATGCAACTCAAAGTCAATGCCATGCTGGTGAAAATCGAAGAACATCAGCGTTTGCAACAGTTTAATTGGGAGGAGTTTAAGTTCCATTTCGAGAAGGTTCACCAGGGGTTCTTTACCCGTCTCAAGGGTAAATTCCCGGGACTAACAGCCAAAGACCAACGGCTGTGCGCCTATATCCACCTTGGATTGTCCACCAAGGAACTGGCAGGACTGGTAAATATTACCCCAGAAAGTGCTGAAATCGGAAGAATCCGGCTACGGAAGAAACTGGGGCTAGCTCGCACCCAGAACCTGAATGCCTTTCTGCAGACCATTTAATGTTAGGTTAGGTTGAAATTTACTTTATTTATGATGTGTTATAAATATAAGTAAATCAATATAATATAATATAATTATAGGTTATAAGGAAAAATGTTAGGTTATATTTCGCGATTTTCCATACGGCTTAGAAACAAATAGACTTTCTTTGTTTTCTAACTTAAAACTTAACGGAATGGAATTTGTCGATTACCGTAAGCTGACCAACGACGAAATTGGTCAACTGATCATGCAGGGTTGTTCCTGTGAAGACTGGAACCTGATTGATGTAGTACAAAATTTTCTACCCGACAATGTTCGGTTTACGAAATTCTCTGGCAGCAACAAACTCGGTCGTTTCGATGAAGAAATAACACTTTACGGGGGCGTAAAGATGAGGACCGGTATCATTCACGCCCACATTCACAACTGTACAATAGGTGATAATTCCCTGATCAGTAGCGTGAAAAGCTATATTGCCAACTATGTTATCGGGAAGCGGGTCATCATCCACAACCTGGATCAACTGGCAGTTGAGGGTATTACTTCATTTGGGAATGGCATACGGGTAAAAGTCATCAACGAATCAGGCGGACGGGAAATTCCTATTTACGATCATCTATCCTCACAGGTCGCTTATATCCTGGCACTATACCGTCACCGGATGAAAGCAGTGAATGTCCTGGAAGGGCTTATTGCCAATTATGTGAAATTCATCTCTTCAGCCATCGGAACCGTAAGCAATGGTGTCCAGATGATTAATTGCGGGACGATCCGCAATGTGAAGATTGGTCCGTACGCTATTATAGAGGGAGTCTCGAAACTGGAAAACGGAAGTATCAACAGCACCGTGGCGGATCCGATAAAGGTTGGACAAGGTGCCATCATGGAGAACTTTATTGTCTGTTCGGGGACGATTATCACCGATTCGACCCTGGTATCCAACAGCTTTATTGGACAGGGATGCATCCTCGATAAACATTATTCAGCTGTAGAATCGGTTTTCTTTGCCAATTGTCAGGGATTTCACGGGGAAGCCTGCTCTATTTTTGCAGGACCCTATACCGTTTCACACCATAAATCTTCCTTGCTGATTGCCGGATTATTTTCATTCATGAATGCCGGAAGCGGTTCCAATCAGAGCAACCATCTTTATAAGTTAGGGCCTATTCATCAGGGAGTTATTGAGCGTGGGGCGAAAACGACCAGCGACTCTTACATCCTTTGGCCTTCCCGGATAGGGGCTTTTTCGCTTGTCCTTGGACGTCACTACCGGCACTCCGATACGACAGATTTTCCTTTCTCTTATCTCATTGAAGAAAAAGATGAGAGCCGTCTCATACCTGGAATCAACCTCCAAAGCATCGGTACCATACGCGACTCTCAGAAATGGCCGAAACGCGATCGAAGAAAAGACCCGAACCTGCTCGATTCCATTAATTTCAACCTGTTGAGTCCTTATACCATCCAGAAGATGATCAATGGAAGGGCGATATTGCTTCAGCTGCTCCATGCATCGGGCGAGACGACTCCCCATTATACCTACAATGGCATGGTCATCAAAAATAGCGCCCTGGTCAGGGGGATAGATTTGTATGAGAAGGCTATCTGGAAATTTCTGGGTAACTCAATAATTTCCAGGATACAAAGACGGAAGGTCGAATCAACGGAAGATTTAAGGGAAGCTTTAAAGAAGGATACCCCGCTGGGAAGTAAGTCTAAATGGTTGGATATCACGGGGATGATTTGTCCTTCGGATGCAGTGGACCATCTACTCGACTCCATCGAGAAGAAACGAATTAATTCGCTGGAGGAGGTTCAGTCTGCCATCAGGTCGATACACGAAAATTATTACACCTATGAATGGTCTTGGGCAGCAGATATTTTAGCTCATTTTTACCCGACTCCGGTGACTGAATTTACCCCCCTGGATGTTGTGGAAGTGACTAAAAAATGGTTAAAAGCCGTGCTGGAGATAGATCATTTGTTGTACAATGATGCAAAAAAGGAATTTTCACTCATCAAACAAACGGGTTTTGGTATCGATGGGGACAAAACCGTCAGGCAGCTGGATTTCGACAAGGTACGAGGCGAGTTCGAGACCCATGCCGAGGTGAGTTCAATCCGGGAGCACATGGCCAAGAAGGAGGCCCTGGGTAATGAAGTGATAGCCAATATGGAAAAGATTCTCCTTCTGCAAACCATCAACAACTAAGATTATGTGTGGAATAGTAGGTTATGTTGGTGAAAATAAGGTATATCCATTTCTGATCCAGGGACTCAAAAGGCTTGAATACCGCGGTTATGACTCTGCTGGGCTGGCAATCTTAAACGGTTCGCTTTCAGTACACAAATGCAAGGGCAGGGTCGCAGACCTGGAGAAACATATTTCAGAAAAAGATGTAAGCGGGACCGTTGGCATTGCACACACCCGATGGGCGACCCACGGCGAACCCAACGACAGGAATGCTCACCCCCACCTTTCGATGAAGGAACATTTCGCATTAGTCCACAATGGAATCATTGAAAATTATGCCGAGCTAAAGATCGATCTGGCGAATAAGGGGTTCACTTTCCAGTCCGAAACGGATACGGAAGTCCTGGTAAATCTGATTGAATATTTCTACAGTGAAGGGAAGGAAATCAATGCCGAGATTGCTGTCCGTCTGGCACTTTCAAAAGTAGTCGGGGCCTTCGGAATCGCGGTCATCTGCAAGGACGAAAAAGATCAACTGATCGTAGCCCGAAGAGGGAGCCCGCTGGTCATCGGCATCGGACAGGGAGAATATTTCGTTGCCTCGGATGCCACTCCAATCATTGGACATACCAATAATGTAATCTACCTAAATGATAATGACATAGCAGTCATCACCAAAGAGGGCTTAACATTAAAGACGCTGGAGGATAAGCCTTCCACTTTTAGAATTTCCCAGGTCAACCAGTCGATAGGAGAGATTGAGAAGGGTGAGTTCGCTCATTTTATGCTCAAGGAAATTTTCGAGCAGCCTAAAACAATTGAGGATACTTTCAGAGGACGGATCACTCCTGATAAGTCGGCCATTGTACTTGGCGGACTGCTGGATATTTTCCCCAGGATTGTAAAGGCAAAGAGAATCATCCTGATCGGTTGTGGTACTTCCTGGCATGCCGCACTCGTTGGGGAATACCTGATCGAAACCTATGCGAGGGTTCCGGTCGAGGTTGAATATGCCTCAGAGTTCAGGTACCGCAATCCCATCCTCTCAAAAGATGATGTGGTCATCGCTATCAGCCAAAGTGGAGAAACTTCTGATACCCTGGTAGCCCTGAGAATGGCCAAGGAAAAGGGCGCCATCATCCTGGGTGTCTGCAATGTCGTCGGTTCTTCGATTGCCCGCGAAACCGATGCAGGTGTTTATACCCATGCAGGAATTGAGATCGGCGTTGCCTCTACCAAGGCTTTCACCGCACAGGTAACTGTTCTCAATCTTTTTGCCCTGAAATTGGCCTTTGCCAGGGGAGAGATCACCTCAGAACTCTACCTCAGTGTCATAAAAGAGTTGCTCGACATACCTGGAAAGATCAGGACCATACTAGCCGGTCATCTAAAGATTAAGGAGATCGCGGCAAAATACAAAGACGCGACCAACGCGCTCTATCTCGGCAGGGGAGCCCTTTTCCCTGTCGCATTGGAAGGTGCACTCAAGTTAAAGGAGATCTCCTACATGCATGCGGAAGGGTATGCGGCAGGAGAAATGAAGCATGGTCCAATAGCACTTGTTGACGACAATCTCCCGGTAGTGGTCGTTTCGCCAAAGGATCATTATTACGAAAAAATTGTCAGCAACATTCAGGAGGTGAAGGCAAGGAAGGGAAATATCATCGCGGTAGTCAACGAAGGAGACGATGTGCTCAAAGAGATGGTGAATGATGTCTTCGAAATTCCCGAATCGCATCCTGCGGTCACTCCTTTGCTGGCCATCATTCCGTTGCAGCTATTTTCTTACTATATTGCGGTAATGCGGGGATGTAATGTGGATCAGCCCAGAAACCTTGCAAAATCAGTCACGGTAGAATAGAAAAATGTCATTTCTCATACCCCGTTTGCGTGCACTTTTTAATCCTGATCAGTTTCAGGGAGAAGGAAAGACCAAACGGTATTTCGAAGGCTGGTATTTCAAAGTGGTGAATGACGACCAATCCGTTGCTTATGCCATTATCCCTGGTGTAGCAATGGACGAGGAGGGTCATAAACAGGCTTTTATCCAGATTTTGGATGGTAAAAAGCAGACCGCTCACTACCATAAATTTGATTTTGAAAGTTTTATTTCTTCTCAGAAAACGTTCAGTATTTCCATCGGTAAGAATTCTTTTTCTGCGAATCATTTAGAATTGGATCTTCCCGGAATATCGGGCCGCCTTGAGTTTACCAATCTGGCTTCATGGCCAAAGCCTTGGTATTCACCGGGTATCATGGGGCCTTTCGCGTTTGTGCCCTTCATGGAATGCTACCATGGCATCCTCAGCATGGATCATTCGGTTGAAGGAACCCTCAAGGTTGAAGACCGAAATTTGGATTTTACAAACGGTCGTGGTTATACAGAAAAAGATTGGGGAAGATCCTTTCCAAGCGCCTATGTTTGGATGCAGTCGAACCATTTCTCCCTACCGGGGATATCGGTAAAAGTATCAGTTGCAAGGATTCCATGGGTTAGAAACTCTTTCACCGGATTTATTGCCGGTGTCTGGCTGCACGACCGATTGATCCAATTTACGACCTACAATAAAACCTCTTTGCTGAAACTGGACATAGATCCACTAATAGTAGAAGCTATATTGGAGAATCCGGAGTATAGATTGGCTATTATTGCCTACCGGGAAAGCGCCACAGGCCTGGCATCACCCATCCAGGGGATGATGGACGGACGAATAGAAGAAAGCATGACTTCCCGGCTGGAGATTTTATTGACAAACAGAAGAACCGGAAAAATTATTTTAAATGATACAGGTTATAATACAGGATTGGAAGTTGCCGGTAAAATCAGTGAGATTGTATTGAAATAAGTTGCTTTTCGGAAAATTATTTTGTAACTTAGGGTGCCCTTTGTGAAAAGTGATTTGTTCTTAAAGTAACATCGTCATGAAACCGCGGGAATCGTTCGTAGTCTATCAAAGCAAACTCTATGCGCACGCTCATAAAAATTTCAAGGAGCCTTTGCATAACGAGTTGAGTTTTCCAAAAATGTCCAACCTGAATTTTTTGGGAGAGCGCAAGTCTGAGACATCCGATTTTGTAGTAGAATGGGAAGTAAAGAAAGTTGCACCATCACATACCGGAAAAGAAACCTCAAAAGACGACACCTTTTCATTCATTGCGGACTGGTAAGAAATATCCCGCATTGTGTTGGCAGGAGAAATCGATTTTTCCCTTATTTTTATACCTGAAACCAAACATTCCTTTTACTAAATAACTTTTAGCCTGGTTTTAGATTGAATATTCCCCGATTTGACACATCGGGTTTTAAAGGAATTTGTCAAAAATTTTGAACTAAATATTATATGGAAATGATGAAACGAGCCAGATTACTATTGTGCGTTATTGGATGTTTCGGGCTGATGTTCAGCGCCAGGGCCCAATCGCAATATCCGGGTCAGAACAACGATAAACTAAACGTTTCGGACAGACAAAAATCTGCCGTCTTAAGTTTTGATCTGAAAGACGTGAAATTATTAGACAGCCGTTTTAAGGAGAATATGGAGATCAACGGAAAATGGCTGCTGGAAATGGACCTGAAAAGATTAATGCATAGCTGGAAAGTGAATGCAGGCATCGCTTCTAAGGCCAAAGCCCTTGGTGGGTGGGAAACATTGGACTGCGAACTGAGAGGTCATACCGCAGGTCATGTGCTTTCCGGATTGGCTTTGATGTACGCATCAACCGGCAATGAAGCCTTTAAAAAGAAAGGCGACAGTATCGTGGTAATCATGGCGGAATGCCAGAAAGTCCTTAATCAGGAAGGATATATCAGCGCCTTCCCGCAGAATTTTGTCAACAGGTGCATCGCAGGCGAAGGTGTATGGGCGCCCTGGTATACCCTGCACAAAATCATGGCAGGACTGACGGATATGTACCTGCTGACAGGCAACAAACAGGCTTTGGATGTTGCAGTAAAAATGAGCGGATGGGCATGGAAGAAACTAAAACCACTGTCAACTGAGCAGCTGGCAGTCATGTTGAAAAATGAATTTGGCGGAATGACCGATGCAGCCTTTAACCTTTATGCCATTACCGGCAATCCTCATGACCGGGAATTGGGCGAATTCTTTTATGATCATAAAGTGCTGGATCCACTGGCTAAAGAAACTGATAACCTGGCCAAACTGCACGCCAACACTCAGATACCCAAAATTATCGGAGAAGCAAGGGGCTATGAATTGACCGGGAATGAAAGCCAAAAGACTTTAGCGAAATTTTTCTGGCAGACCGTGCATGACCATCATACCTATGCCAACGGCGGAAACAGTGATTTCGAGTTCTTCTTTGCTCCTGATAAATTGTCTGAACATCTTTCAGCCTGTACCACCGAGACCTGCAATACCTATAACATGCTGAAGCTCACGCGGCACTTGTTCTCCTGGACCGCCGATGCAAAGTACGCTGATTACTATGAACAGGCACTTTATAACCATATTCTTGCTGCTCAGGATCCTAGGACAGGCATGGCATCCTATTTTATGCCTTTCAAACCTGGTTTGTTTAAGGTGTTTAGCACCCCAACGAACTGCTTTTGGTGTTGTGTCGGAACAGGATTTGAAAGTAATGCAAAATATTCTGAGTCAATCTATTACCATGATGATAATAGCCTTTATGTGAATCTTTTTATCCCTTCCGAACTTTCCTGGAAAGATAAGGGAATCAAAATAACGCAGGAGACAAAATTCCCGGAAGAAGCTTCTACGCGTTTTACCGTCTCCGCAAATCAGCCAGTTAAGGTGTCACTTCATTTTCGTTACCCGTCATGGGCGATGAAAGGGGCTACAGTTAAGGTGAATGGGAAGAATTTCGCTGTTAAAGCGAAGCCTGGAAGTTACATCGTCGTGGAGAGAAAATGGAAGACGGGTGACAAGATTGAACTCAGCTATCCGATGGAATTAAGACTGGTTCCGTCCAACGACAATCCTTTAAAAGCTGCTATCGCCTATGGTCCGGTGTTGTTGGCGGGTAAAATGGGGAAGGACGGATTAAAGGCACCTGCTCCCTACGCAGAGACCAGCCAGCGGGAGTTTAATAACTATAATATTCCTTCGGATCTGATCAGTTCACTGAATATCCATGGAGGTAAAATTGCAGATTGGCTCAAACCGGTGGCAGGTCAATCGCTGACCTTCAAAACAACAGGAGTGTCAGAAAAGGATATTACCATGATTCCCTACTATCAGCTGAATGATGAGCGTTATGTAATTTATTGGGATTTAAAATAATAAGGATTGACTCATGAACAGATTAAGATTTTTCACTGCACTTTTTGTTTTTCTTGGCATTGGCTTACAGTTTGCCTTTTCACAACATAACCTTACAGTAGATCTGAAAAAGCCCGGTGCCCCGATTCAGAAGACTATGTACGGCATATTCTTCGAAGACATCAATTATGGCGCCGATGGCGGATTGTATGCGGAGATGATCAAAAACCGGTCCTTCGATTTCCCCCAAAACTTGTTGGGATGGACGACTTTCGGTAACGTTGAGGTACGCACGGATGGTGCGGCTTTCCCAAATAATCCACATTATGTTCGACTCTCCTATCCGGGGCATCCCGAAAAGCAGACCGGCCTTGACAATGAAGGGTTCTTCGGTATCTGGGTCAAAAAGGATGCAGAATATCGCTTTTCGGTCTGGGCCAGGCTACCGAAGGAAGGTCCATCCGGGATCCGGATTGAATTGATAGATCCTTATAGCAATATTTATTCCAGCCAGAAACTGACCATTGATTCGAAGGAATGGAAGAAATACCAAGTGGTATTTAAGGCTCCTATCACCCAAGTGGGGCGCATCCGGATTTTCCTTACCTCCGGGAATCCGGTCGATCTTGATCATGTGTCCCTTTTCCCGGTCGATACCTGGAAGGGTCGTGAGAATGGGTTGCGCAAAGATCTTGCCCAGGCGCTCTACGATTTGCATCCGGGTGTTTTCCGATTCCCGGGAGGTTGCATCGTGGAAGGAACTGAACTGAGTACCCGATACCAATGGAAGAACTCCGTCGGACCGGTTGAAAACCGCAAGTTAAATGAAAACCGATGGGAAAATACTTTCCCGAACCGGCTCTTCCCTGACTATTTCCAGACCTATGGAATGGGTTTCTTTGAGTTGTTTCAGTTGTCGGAAGATATTGGTGCAGAGCCGCTTCCTGTGATCAGCTGCGGACTGGCCTGCCAATTTCAAAACAAGGAGGATAAGGCACATGTGCCGGTTTCAAATCTGGAGCCTTATATTCAGGATGCCCTCGACCTGATAGAATTTGCCAATGGCGACGTTACCACGAAATGGGGAAAATTGCGTGCAGAGATGGGGCATCCGTCCTCTTTTAACCTTAAACTTCTTGCCGTGGGTAACGAGCAGTGGGGAACTTTGTACACTGAACGTGCTGAGCCTTTTATGAAGGCCATTCGCGCAAAATACCCTTATATTAAAATCATCGGAACAGCCGGTCCTAGTCCTAATGGCCAGGATTTCGAATACGGATGGAGTGAGATGAGACGACTTAAGGCCGATCTGGTTGATGAGCATTATTACAAAGACCCTGCCTGGTTTCTGGCTAACGCCGGACGTTATGACAGTTATGACCGAAAAGGCCCGAAGGTCTTTGCCGGAGAATATGCCTGCCATGCTAAAAGCAGGAAGAATAATTTTGAATCAGCCCTTTGCGAGGCAGCTTTTATGACCGGATTCGAACGAAATGCCGATGTGGTCTTTCAGTGCACCTATGCCCCGCTTTTTGCCCATGTGCAGGGATGGCAATGGAAGCCGGATCTGATCTGGTTCGATAACCTGCGCAGCGTCAGGTCTGTGAATTACTATGTGCAACAGTTATATGGCATGAATGTTGGGACACATGTATTGTTGACAGCAGAAAATAAATTGCCTTTTACCGGACAGGATGGTCTTTATGCTTCTTCGGCGCTCGACAAAAATAAGAATGAGCTGATACTCAAGATTGCCAATACTTCCGATGCAGTTAGGGTTGTTAATTATTCTTTTAACGGGTTGAAACCGTCAGAGCGGAAAGGAAGCGTGACAGTTCTCCATTCAGACAATCCGGAAGCTGAGAATACACTCGATCATCCCGAACTTGTCGTACCTGTAACAAAAGATATCAGCCTTTCCGGCAATACTTTTGAAGTTAAATTAGCCCCAAAATCGTTCAACTTATTTAAGATAAAATTGGATTAATAGATGGTGAGCGCCACCTACTGGATTGCGAAATTACCGATTTCACTATCCTCTTGTATGGAAAAAATTTGCTCATCAATTCCATATTGCTTTGCGGGCATCAAATGGTGTTCGTATTATGTAACTAGTACTGAATAATTTCGTAAATTCCAGTATCTAAAAACGGGAATTATGAGATCGAACAATCAGACAAGTAAATCCAGGCGTCAGTTCATTAAAACATCGGCGTTGGTAGCGGTTGGCACCACACTTACTCCCTTTCTGCTGGGAGCGGCTGAATCAAAAAGTGCAGCACCCTTGCTTAAAAGAAATTTTGGCAAACTGGGTTTCCAGGTTACTACTTTAGGATTGGGCGGTCAGTCGTCCTTGCAATGGACACCCGAAAATATTGATCCGGTTGCCATTATTGAGAAGGCCTACAACTTGGGCGTCAACTATTTCGATACTTCCAACGTCTATGGACCCAGTCAGATGAATTACGGGAAAGCCTTTCGTCAGTTGGGTCTCGTACCCGGATTGACCAATTATGATGCTTCAAAAAGAAGGGCAATCTTCCTGACTTCCAAAACGATGCTAAGGTTTGGAAAGGGAGGGGACGACCGTCCGACGGTAGTTGGTAATTCGAATGGTCCTAAGGGAACGAAGTGTCTGGACGATGTCAAACGTACACTCACCCAGGTATTTGGTGACGGCAACGGCAGTTATCCCAAGGATGCCTACCTCGATATGGTCTTAATTCACGCCCTCGGAAAGATGGAAGAGGTCGATGCCCTTTATGAAGGTTATGCTAATCCGGATCCGAATGCGCCAGCAATTGGTGCACTTGCCGCACTCAGGGATGTTCGCGACGGGACCAATCGCACTGGGCTCAATCCCAACAATGAGAAGTTAATCCGCCACATTGGTTTCTCCGGACACAATGATGCTTCTGTCATGATGGAGATGATTCAGCGGGATACCGAAGACCTGCTCGAAGGAATGCTGGTCGCGATCAACGCCAATGACAAACTCTATCTGAATATGCAATACAACGTGATACCAGTTGCTGCTGCTAAGAACATGGGGATTATTGCGATGAAAGTATTTGCGGATGGCGCGATGTATACCAAGAAGGCGGAGTGGTCCAGGACCCCGGCTCATGTTGTTCAGGAAGTTGGCAGCAATGAATTACCAGCCAATGAATTAATACGTTATTCATTGAGTACTCCGGGCATTCACACCGCCATCATCGGAACAGGAAAGATCAGTGAGGACCCATCCAAATGTCAGCTATCCTATAATCTAAAGCACGCACAGGTAAAACCGCTGAGCATGTCGGAAGCAGAAAGAAAAAATATTGAGCAGTTGGCTTCAAAATCGAAAGAGGGCAAGACCAACTATTTCCAAAAGCCCTACCAGGATTTGACTCCACCTCGTGAAGTTAAAGTCTCAGTTGACGGGAAAAATGCCCTGGTGACCTGGCATACTGCCATTGCAGCGGATGCGGCGATCGATCGGTATGAAATCTGGCAGGAGGATAAGAAACTTGCATCTATTCCTTTCAAGCCCCAAACAAGCAAGACTCCATACAAATTTGAGGTAAAGAAACATGAGAATGGACAGAGCTATACTGTCAAAGTAATCGACAAGAAGAATAGGATAGCTGAAGCCAAGGCATAAGATTTATCAAGTTTTCTCTGATAGCATCTGTATGAATGTGATAGTTTACTTTTGCCAGCGTGCGCTGGAGGTTCCAGTCCAGTTTTAACCTGTTGTTTTCATCGTCTTTGAGACGTTGGAATTCTATAATTAAATACAATTTGAATTCCGGACTAATCCAGGATGCGAATTCAAAGGCAATATCACGGTGTGCAAAAGTACCACCATATCTTCCCGATTTGGAGACAATTCCAATCGCATTGGTATTTTCAATCCATTTTTGAGGGGTCAACGCAAAACTGTTTGAACCGGCTTCATTTCTAAAGGCATCGAATTCGATGCCTTTAAAAGTCTTGTTGTGCAATTGTTCCCATAGTCCACAAAATTCAATAGCATTCCTTGTACGTAACCAGTTTTGGATGATATAATTTGTCCTTTTTGCATCTCTGTACCTTGCCATATCCGTTAGAGAGATATAATCTTCCTTAGCATTTATAACAATTGAAATCTTGTTTCCATCAACATTTAAAATTTTAGTTCTTGCCATTTCGGTAGAGTTTAATTGCTGCAATAAGAAAGTCTGAATATTTGCTTATGGGTATTTCATCTAAGTTAAGCCAATTATCTCACTTTGCGGAATAAGAATAAAGGTAAAATGACATTTGGTGGTGGCCAATGAGATGTTTTAGGAAATTTTTCTATTAATTTGCCTAATACTAAGACGAAATTGAGCTATGAGAAGATTAATTATTCCCATTGTCCTGATGTTGGTGTTGGCGCAGTCATTAGATGCCCAAAATGCGATGACTGGTTGGGAGAAATGGCAATATATGATGGGCGCATGGAATGGCGAAGGGAGCGGACAGCCTGGCAGTGGCAGTGGTTCTTATACCTTGAAACCAAAACTGGGAGCATGTATTCTGGAAAGGAAAGGGGTAACCGATATTCCAGCCATGAATGGTCGCCCTGCTGTGCACCATGAGGATGTGATGATCATTTATAAAAACAAAGATGGAAATCCAGTAAAGGCGCTGTATTTTGACAACGAAAATCATGTAATTCCTTATGATATAACCTATTCTGATAATAGGATCATCCTGGTAAGTGAGGTTAATCAGGGAGCACCACGATTCAGGTTGACTTATGAAAAGATGGAAGACAAACTGATGAATATAAAGTTCGAGATGGCAATGCCGGGTGCGCCGGACGATTTTAAGATGTATCTGGAAGGGAAAAACCGGAAGACAAAGGAATTGTCGGAAATGACACCCTGAAAGTAGGATGCAGATTGTAAATCTGCATCAGCAGAGCACCCGTAAGGTATCAGCAGGTCAAAACGGATTTAATCAAGCGGTAGTTCGAGGTAAGGATAGAGCGGATCTGTGAAACCATATTTGCGGTAGAGGGGCTCACCGTCTTTCGAGCAATGCAGCGCCACCTTACTTACACCCAATACTTTAGCTTCCGATAAAAGTGCTTCGAGTATTCTGGAAGAAATTCCTTTTCTACGGAAGTCAGGTAATGTGTACATATTCATAATATCACCTTCCAGATAGGAAGACCGATTGAAATCACCCGGGATCTTCTTGAGGATCATTACACCCCAGCTAATGGCACATCCTTCATTTTCCGCGAGAAAGGCGAAGAGGGTACCTTCCTGCATGGATTGTTGAAAAAACACTTGAAGCTCCCGCTGCAATTCTAGTTTGTAATCTAAAGGTCTCTCGCCTTGTAATTCAGTGAGATAGTCGATTCTTGCTGCAGTCATTCCGGCAATATCCAGAGGGCCAACCCGCCTGATAATTACCGCCATGCTAATGTTATCTGTTTCCATCCTGTTGACCTTCGTTGTAGTTTTGCAAACCTGGATTTATCTCTATTTCCCTTTAATCGCCAAAAAGCGTTTTACGAAATTGATCAGCGCCGGCGCACTTGCTCCACCATGATCCAATCCTGGCATCGGGATATAAGTGACAGGCAAGGTCTTATCCAGACTCATCAGATCGTTGTAAAGTGTCGAACTCATCAGGGGTGTCACATCTGTATCTGCCTGACCATGTGCAAGAATCAAAGGGGTTTTAATCTTCCAGGCTGGAACACTGCTGGCAGCCAGTGCATCCTTAATTCCCTGGAATTTGGTATTCGTTTTCCAGGTCGTCCTGAATTCTGAAGTAAACAATTGCGCCATATTGGTGGATAACTGGGCATTAATGGCGCTTCCACTGTTGAGGCCGTTGAAGAGTCCGTCGATACGGGAAGCATAGGGTTCGTTGAAGATATCAGCATAGGTGTTGGTAAAAGATCCGACCGATTTAAAACCCTTCATGATATAGGCAATGTAATAGGGTTGAAGATAGGTTGTTGTAGTGACAACGGCATCCGTGATCTGGGTGAGGTTATATGGCCCTGCCCCACAGCCCACGGCTTTCAGGTTGAATTCACTGCTGTAATTGGTTTCAATGCTTTTTTGCAATTGAAGTGTAGAGAGTCCCCCCTGAGAATAACCCATGATGTAGAGGTCCGGGGATAGTTTAAATGCCAGATCAGTCTTGGCAGTCATCTCTTTTACCGCCCTGAACATATCCAGAATCGGATTAACCGTGGCATCCATAACCAGATAAGGATGGAACACTTCTGTGGAGGAGCCGAATCCCAGGTAGTCAGGCATCAAAACCACAAAACCTGTCGTCGCGAAACCGTTGAGCAATTGGATCGTACTGTTGTAAGCACTGAGCGAGGGTGCATTGGAATATAAAGTATTCGTGCCATTCTGGAAACTGAGCATAGGATAAGTGCCACCACCGTCCGGGATGGTAACAAGTCCTGAGGCGACCAGCTTCTTTGTTCCCAGGGTGGTGTTGTAGGTAATCGAATACACCCTGGCCCCACTTTTAATATAAGGCAGAATATCGGAAACATCCGGATATAGAAATTGAACCGGACTATAAAGGGTATTGACATCAGAGGCTGTCATGGATCTGACCACATTATAACTGACCAGATACTTATCTTTTGGAACTTCAACCGGGACCTCTTCGGTTTTTAAATCTGATTTACAGTTCGATAAAAGCGCCGTAGCCAAAAGAAGTAAGGCTAAAGAGTATACGTTCCGTGAAATTTTCATCAATTGGTTAGATTAAAATGATTGATAATTCTCCTCAAGATTCTCGGAAATCTGACTCTTAATCAGAATATTGAGCTCTTCAGGAGTCTTGCCTGCAGGATCGACAGGTGGCAAAAAGCTCACGATAATTTTTGATCCGCTTTTGATTTTCTTCCTTCCCGACGACATCGCTTCGTAGGCTCCCGTAATCGCAACCGGTACCACAGGAATATTCAACTCGGCACTAATAATAGCGTAAGTCTTCTTGAATTCACCCAGGTTGCCGGTCTTGGTTCTTGTTCCTTCAGGGAAAATAAGAATCTTCTTTCCCTGTTTCACGACTTCAGCCATCTTGTGGATCGACTCTTTCAGCTCTTTGCTCAGATCCATGACAATAATATTCGTATGTCGGGCAAGATACTGACGAATCCGGCTTTTTACGTGGTCTTTCTTTGCATAAGAAAAAGTACCGTCGAGTGTCTTCTTGTCCAGGCACGATAAAACCAGAAATGCATCAAGTTTCGTCTGGTGGTTAGGAGCAATAAAACAAGGCCCTACCGGGATATTTTCGAGGCCTGTGACCTTGAATTTGAAAAATAAACTAAAGAAACGCCGTACCGACGAAACGATAAATTTCAGGAGGAAGGAGGATTTTGGCAACACAACCGGAGCATTTTCTTTTAGATTGCCCGACCAGGAAGTGCTTTCTTCTTTGTGAAACAGTTTGTTCGCACCAATATATTCGGCAATCTTGGCGATAGAAGGGAATTTAAGCAGTTGATCCTCGTCAATCTTTATCCCAAATGTTTGTTCTATCCAATCTATCATGCTCATTTTCCCCATCGAATCCATGGCAATATCGAAAACCAGGTGATCGTCGGGAGACACATCCAGATCCACCTGACTCTCAATAAAGGTCTTAACTGCAATGTATTCAGCGCTATCCGGATCGGTAGTCTTGTTTTTTTTGCTTTCAGTATCCTGAATCAATTCAGGAAGTTTGAACCGCTGCAATTTGGAAAGCCTCGTCCTGGGAAGATCTGTCTTCACCAGGGTGAACTGCATAATCCGCTTATATGAACTTAGTTCCGTGTTGAAAGGTGCGATCACCTGATCCCGGAAATATTGGTTGATATCCGTGATGCCCTCATCTGTCAGGAATTTGTAGTCCGGGACAATTGCTGCATGAAGCATTTCCTTGTGCATAAATACGCCAGCCTCCTTGATCGCCCTGGAGTAGAATTCCAACTTCTGTTCTATCTCTACTGGATTGATATTCTTGCCATTAGGGAGTACGATAATCTCTTTTTTCCTTCCGGTGATGTAGAGAAAACCATCCTTGTCGAATTTTCCCAGGTCACCGGTGTACAGCCAACCGTCCTTCAGCACATCGGCCGTTTCCTCCGGACGATTGTAATATCCTTTCATCACGTTTGGACCCTTTGCCACGATTTCACCATCCCTGATTTCGACGGTCATCCCCGGTAGGGCTTCACCCGTGGAACCTATTTTCACCCTTCCCGGTCGGGGGAAAGTGATCATTGGCGCGGCTTCTGTCATGCCGAATCCTTCGAGGATATCAAAACCGAGGGCATAAAAGAAAGTGCCAACCTCCTTGTTTAAGGCAGCGCCGCCCGCAATCATGAACTTCAGATGGCCGCCCAAGCCAATGTGTACTTTTTTGAAAAGTGTTTTCCCCATTTTGCGGCTTTTAGTCAGGTAGACCAGTTTTAGGAACATCCGGGCTACGAAACTCTTGTTGATCTTCGCCATCAGTCCGCGGTAAATCAGTTCGTATAATCTGGGTACCCCGATAAAAACGGTTACTGCATTGTCGGCCAATGTCTTCATTAGGTCTGAGGACTGCATGGAAGGAGATACAACGGTCGTTCCTCCGGAATAAAAAGTGACCATCATGGAGCCAACCAGTGGAAATATGTGATGAAGTGGGAGCAGAACCAGCACCTGACTTTCGCTATGGAAAATTTTGGCATTCACCACCGCCACCATGTTGGCAATAATATTGGTATAAGAAAGCATGACCCCTTTTGGGCTCCCAGTTGTTCCGGATGTGTAGATAATTACTGCGGTATTTTCATTGTCTTCTGGCCCTATCCAGGCTGTAGGATTCTGGTCGTGGACTGGAGGGTGATTTTCAAAGATGATGACTTCGGGCTGATAGTTGATTTTTTGCTTCACCTTGGAATAAGGCTCATCCATCGCTCCACTGATAAAAATCAACTCCGGCTCACAATCGTTCAAAATATACGATACATCCTCTGCGGATGCCGTAAAATCTATAGGTACGACGATGCAATTGTTTTGAAGGGTCGCATAAAAGGAAAAAAACCACTCCACCCTGTTCTCGGCATAGATGGCAACTTTGGTGTAACCTTTGGTGTCGAAAAGCAGGGCGTATTGCTGAATATGTTGCAAAAGCTGGTTGTAGGTGAAGTCTCCCTGGCCAGAAATAATAGACTTCTTGTCAGGGTTGTTTCGGCAAATAATTGATTCTATCATGGTTAGTCGATATTTCGAAAATATGGGTGAGTGCTTCCGGTAGATACAAAGTAATAAATTATTGGATTGATAACCAAAAACGGAACATGTCGGAAAACATAAATGAAATTATTAACCTATTTTAATTTATTAAGTAAAAAGGTTTGATATTTTTACTGAGAATCTTTAGTCATTTAAATAGAATACTCACACTAAACTACGATTTCCCATGGAAAAAAGCGATGAAAAAACCATTTTTCCACCTTCGCAAGAGGTTTTGGATCAGGCTAATGTAAAGGAATACGATAAATTGTATCAGTATTCGCTTGAACAGCCGGAAGCTTTTTGGGCTGAACAAGCCGGTTACTTGTCCTGGTATAAAAAATGGGACAAAGTCCTTGATAAGAGTAATCCGCCATTCTTTGACTGGTTTCAGGGAGCCAAGACCAACATCATTCTGAATGCCATCGACCGTCATCTAACTTCGGCGACAAGGAATAAGCTTGCTGTGATATGGGAAGGAGAACCTGGCGACTCGAAGACCTTTTCCTACCACGCCTTGAACCGGGAGGTCTGTCAGTTTGCGAACATTCTGAAGAGCATGGGTGTAAAGAAGGGGGATGTTGTGACGATCTACATGCCACAGATACCGGAACAGCTCTTTGCCATGTTGGCCTGTGCCAAGATAGGGGCGGCTCATAGCGTCGTTTATGGTGGATTCAGTCACGAAGCGCTGGCCGATCGTATCAACGATGCCAACAGTCGGGTAGTTATTACCGCAGACGGCGGATACCGCAGGGGCAAGGTCGTAGAAATGAAGAGTGTGGTGAACAAGGCGATGGAATTGTCGCCAACCATGGAAATTTGCATCACTATCAAACGCACTGGAGTCGATGTCTATATGGAGAATGACCGGGATTACTGGTACCACGACCTTAAGGCCCTTCCGATTGCTTCTTATAAATGCGAAACCGAGGAGATGGATGCCTCAGATATGCTCTTTCTGCTTTATACTTCCGGTTCGACGGGAAGGCCCAAGGCGCTGGTTCACACCCATGGCGGCTACAGTGTCTATACCTCCACCACTCACCGAATGGTTTTTGACATCAAACCGGAAGACCGTTACTGGTGCGCCGCAGATCCGGGCTGGATCACAGGGCACAGTTACATCGTTTACGGTCCGTTGATTAATGGGGCCACCATCATGCTATACGAAGGAGCTCCCAACCATCCTTACCCTGACAGATGGTGGAAAATGGTGGAAAAATACGGGATTAATATTCTTTATACTTCGCCAACGGCAATCCGCGGATTGATGCGATTCGGAGATTCGTGGCCTAATCGTAATGATATCAGTTCGTTAAGATTGCTTGGATCGGTGGGTGAACCCATTAACGCGGAGGCATGGAACTGGTTTCACAAAGTTGTCGGACGCGGTAAGTGTCCGATCATGGATACCTGGTGGCAGACTGAAACAGGTGGTTTTGTCATCGCACCGCTGCCTATTACCCCTTTGAAACCTGGTTCCGCAACCAAGCCATTCTTCGGGAACGATCTTGCGGTGGTGGATGATTCAGGCAAGGAAGTAGCTGCTGGAGAAGAAGGGACCCTCGTCATCAAGACGCCCTGGCCGGGAATGGCAAAATCTGTTTTCAACGATCCCCAGCGTTTTATCGATACTTATTGGGCTAAGTTTCAGAAACAAGGATGGTACCATACCGGAGATTCAGCAAAAAAGGATCAGGACGGATATTTCTGGATCATTGGCAGGAATGATGATGTGATTAAAGTAAGTGGTTACAGGCTGGGCTCAGCCGAAATTGAAGGCGTGATGGCCAGGCACCCTGCTATCGTGGAATCCGCAGCCATCGCTTTGCCGCATCATTTGAAAGGCAATGCGATTCACATCACTGCCGTACTTAGAAATAATTATCAGCCGGGCAAAGAACTTGAGCATGAGCTGATGATTCACATGGAAGAGCATCTTGGTAAAATAGCACGTCCTGAGGCGATCACTTTTGCTGATGCATTGCCAAAGACCAGAAGTGGTAAGATCATGAGAAGGCTTCTAAAATCGCGGGCACTCGGACTTCCGGATGGAGATCTGAGTACGATGGAAGAATAATCGCTGGAAGGCATATAATATCTTACAAAAATGACCAGACGAATTATCGGAATCAAGGAGAAACTTCCAATTCTTGAAAGCCTGCCGTTGAGTTTTCAACACTTGACTGCCATGTTTGGAGCAACGATTCTCGTTCCAATCCTGTTGGGAATAGATCCTGCCATCGCATTGCTGATGAATGGAATCGGTACCCTGATCTATTCCTGGGTTACCAAAGGGGGAATACCTGCCTACCTGGGCTCCAGCTTTGCATTCATTGCCCCTACTTTACTGATCATTGGAACATTAGGTGGTTTTAGCAATGCTCAGGGAGGATATATCTTCTTCGGACTCTTCTTTATTGCCATTTCTTTTGTGGTAAAACAGTGGGGTATCAAATGGATCGATATTATCATGCCACCAGCTGTTATGGGTGCCGTTGTTGCCATTATTGGACTGGAACTTGCTCCCGTTGCCGCTCAACAGTCAGGTCTTGCACCCTGGCCAACATCGGTTGGGCAGGTAGTTCCGGCATTCCATGCCGATCCAAATGTACTGATGGTATCGCTTTTTACCCTGTTTGTCGGCATTGCAGGAAGTGTGCTTTTTAAGGGTTTTCTGCAGGTCATTCCAATATTGTTTGCCGTAGTAGCCGGTTATTGCTTAGCCTTATTTAAAGGAATGGTGGATACAGCCGCCATCAGCAACGCAGCCTGGTTTGCCTTTCCCAAATTTCATGCACCAATATTTAATTTCAGTGCTATCCTGGTAATTGCTCCTGCCTGTTTAGTCGTTCTAGCTGAGCATATCAGCCATCTTATTGTTACTGGAAAGATTACTGGCAAGGACCTGATGAAGTCACCCGGTCTTCATCGATCCCTACTCGGAGATGGTATCAGTAATGTACTTTCCGGCATGGCCGGATCACCGCCGAATACCACTTATGGGGAGAATATTGGTGTCATGGCCATAACAAGAGTCTATTCAGTCTGGGTTATCAGAGGTGCTGCGATGATGGCAATTGCATTTTCTGTGATCGGCAAAATTTCTGCCGCTATTTCCACAATTCCTACTCCTGTTATGGGGGGAATCACTATTCTTCTCTTTGGTGTCATTGCAGTTCAAGGGTTTAGAATGTTTGTTGAACAAAAAGTGGATTTCAGCAAAAACAGGAATATGGTACTCGGGGCCGTTACATTTGTCATCGGTGTAGGCGGAGCCGCCATAAATATTGGCTCTGTTCAATTGAAAGGAATGGCTTTTGCAGCAATTGTTGGCATTGTACTCTCTCTGATTTTCTGGATTTTGGATAAACTTGGGATCATGAACAAGGATTCCTGACGAATTTTGGTGATTGTTTATTAACTTTGGTTGTCCTAAACCGGGCGACCAAAGTTTTTTTATGGCTATGAACAACCATCAGCAAATCTTAATCAATAAATGCATCGGGTACGTTAAATCAGAGTTGTCTGATGGGGAGAAGGGTCACGACTGGTGGCACATCAAAAGGGTTTGGCAAACATCTATCCTGATTGCCCGTACCGAAAACGTTGACCCTTTAGTGGTCGAACTGGCCGCACTGCTCCATGATATTGCAGATTCGAAATTCCATTCCGGAGACGAAGAGGTTGGCCCCGGGAAAGCGTCACAATTTCTATCTTCCGTTAACGTAGAACCGTCCGTAATTGAGCACGTTGTTCAGATTATCCGACATATTTCTTTTAAAGGGGGAAATCATCCTTCGACATTTCATTCCCCCGAGTTGGCGGTCGTTCAGGATGCAGACAGGCTCGATGCTATGGGCGCTATCGGTATCGCAAGGGCATTTCATTATGGTGGATTCAAGAATCGCTTGCTCTATCATCCCGATATCAGACCTGATCTGAATATGACCAAAGAGGAATACAAGAAGAGCGATGCTCCGACAATCAACCATTTTTACGAAAAGTTGCTGCTCTTAAAGGATCGTATGAATACCCCTACCGGGAAGGCGCTCGCGATCAGACGACACGAGTTCATGGTAAAATTTCTTCAGGAATTTGATCAGGAATGGAATGGTGTAATATGAAATTTGTTATTTGAATATGAAAAAATTAGGAAGAATATTTAGCCCGTTTTGGCGGAGGATCACAAAATTTTTTCATGAGCGAAGTCTACCATTATCGTTTATCGGTGACAACAGCAAGCTGGTTGTACAAGGTCTTTTTACCATCTTTTCCATTGGTATCGGAATATGGTTTTTCAATCAGGAAAAGTCAGAACTGGTTGAGATCAATCTCCTTCTTCGTTCCGCCGGATGGGAACTCGTACTGCTGGGATTGGCCCTGACAGCCTTATATATTGTGATTCAGGGTTATATGTATGTTGCCTCCTTCGCCACATTTCGCCATAAAATTCCGCTAGGTCTGGCCATCAACCTCTTCCTCAAGAGGAATTTTATCAGTGTCTTCCTGCCCGCAGGCGGGGTCTCTTCCCTGGCATTCTTTACCGCCGATATCGAAAAAAGAGGTATAACCAAGTCTCACATTCATTTTGCCTCTACCATCTACGGTTTTGTTGGCATTCTTTCCGTTGTGCTAGTTGCCATACCCGCATTCATCTACGCACTTGCCGATGGCAGTGTCGGACAAGGCGAATGGGTGGGCCTCCTTACCCTGATGCTTATGCTTGGGTTACTCTACATTTCTTATCGTTCCTTTCTGAAAATGGGACCAGTCTATAAATGGCTGATCAGATTTTTCCCATCACTGGAAGAACTGATCACAGAACTGGATGATGCGAGGCTGGACAAAGTTCAGCTGCTTAAAACACTGATCATCTCGGTCTTTATTGAATTTATCGGGATCGCGCATCTCTATGTAGCCATGATGGCACTTCACGTGCAACCCTCTCTTTTTGCGGCTTTCCTGGGTTACATTATTTCTGTCATCTTCCTGATCATTTCGCCTTTCCTCCGTGGATTGGGAGCCATCGAGGTATCCATGTCCTTCGTGCTGGCCAGGTACGGTTTCTCCGGTGTTGAGGCCATTGCCATTACCTTTTTATACCGATTCTTTGAATTTTGGACGCCATTATTAGCCGGTGCAGTCACTTTCCTTTTGAAGATCAATAAGTTGATTATGAGGATTATTCCAGCATTACTTCTATTTGCTCTTGGAATTGTTAACATCATTTCGGTACTGACACCGGCCATTCACGAACGAGTACATTGGCTCAAGGATTTCATTCCTGTCGATGCCATCGTGGTATCCAATTATTTCGTGCTCGTCCTCGGATTAATCCTCCTGGTTACAGCCTCCTTCATGCTCAAGGGATTGCGTTCTGCCTGGTATCTTGCTGTATTCCTTGCTGTTGTATCATGCTTTGGCAATCTTTTCAAGGCAGTTGACTACGAAGAAGCACTCGCCGCACTCTTTGTGCTTGGGGTTTTAATATATACCAGGAAGGACTATTATGTAAAAAATAATCCAAAGCTGAGGACGGTTGGCATACAGACTGCAGTGCTAAGTATCATTGCAGTAATGCTTTACAGTGTAATCGGATTCTATTATCTTGATAAGAAACATTTCAATATTGATTTTAGTCTCTGGCAATCGATTCGCTATGCTTTTCAAAACTACTTCCTGGTAGGCAGCAGTGACCTGGTTCCTATTGATCGATTTGCCTCCAGGTTCATTCTTTCAATAAATGTAAGTGGATTCCTTTCCCTGGCTTTTCTTTTTTATACCCTGATACGCCCTTACATCCTGAAGAATACGCCTACGAAGGAAGAATTAGCCCGCCCAAATGAACTCATCAGACTTTATGGTCATTCCAGTCTGGATTATTTCAAGACTTACCAGGATAAGATGGTCTTTGAACCGGAAGGGCTCGAAGCCTTTGTGTCCTACCGTATTGCTGGAAATTATGCAGTCGTCCTGGAGAATCCAGTAGCAGAAAATCAAGAGAGCATGAAACAATGCATTAAGTTGTTCGATCGTTTCTGTTATGAAAATGGACTCAAGAGTTTTTATTACCGGGTTCCTGAGGAATCACTGGTAGTTTATAAAAGCCTGAAAAAGAGATCGATGTTTCTGGGTCAGGAGGGTGTCGTTGATCTGAATATATTTTCCCTCGAAGGAGGGGCCAGGAAATCGATTCGCAATGCGATCTCAAAGGTGAAGGACCGTGGCTATACCATTCACTTCCATTTTCCACCAATCAAGGACGGTCAGCTGCAGAAGGTGAAATCCGTTTCGGACGACTGGCTTTTTGATACTGACAGAAGCGAGATCATTTTCTCTCAAGGGATGTTTGATTGGGAAGAGTTGAAACAACAAACCCTCATCACTGTAGAAAATTCGGAAGAAAAAGTCGTTGCATTCCTGAATATTATTCCAGACTTTGCCAAAGGTGAATCTACTTATGATCTTTTACGTAAAACCAAGGACGCGCCCAATGGGGTGATGGATTTTATCTTGGTAGAAATGTTCAGTTACCTTAAATCGCAGGGCTTTCAGACGGTAAATCTTGGATTTGCACCCATGTCCGGATTAAAAGACCCTACAAAATTTTCGGAGAAATCTATGAAATTCGCTTACGAGAAGATGAGAAATTTTGCGCCTTACAAAGGTATGAGGGAGTACAAGGAAAAATTTGCAACGATCTGGTACAACAAGTATTTGATTTATGATCACGATTATGATTTAATGCAAGTACCCAGGGCATTATCAAAAGTGATCGAACCATGAGAATAACAGTACTTTTTTTTGTGTTCTTTTTCTCCTCGCAAATTGGGAATTCAATACCTTCTTACCAGGAAAATTCTATTGCAGACTTACCTTTACATGTGATAGAATCCGCTGTGCCGTCTAATCTTCCGGTATTCGTTTTCATATCCGGAGATGGGGGATGGAACACATTTAATCAATCTGTGTGCACAAATTTGGCGCAGCATGGCATTCCGGTAGTGGCGCTTGATTCTCAGAAATATTTCTGGAAAATCAAGACGCCGGATCAGACTGCTACCGATATGATCCAGGTTATCGAGACCTATCAAAAATTATGGAAACGGGAAAGGTTTGTGCTGGCTGGTTACTCTTTCGGCGCCAATATCGTGCCATTTGTTGCAACCCGCCTTCCCCTGAGTATAAAAAACAACCTTGCTTCCATAATTTTAGTATCACCCGATAAAAAAGGAGATTTTGAAATACATTTGTCCGATATGTTGAATCTGGGGCTGTCTAAGGGCAAATACGATATTCTGCACGAGATTCAACAGGACGATGTCAAAAAATACCTGGTCATTTTTGACAGAGATGGAAGCGGAAGTACTCATCAGGTATTTCAACAGATTGGAGTTAACACGGAGATTCTGGAAGGAAATCATCATTTTGATAGTGGATATGATGCTTTGGCGCAGATGATTTTGGAGGAAGTGAAAGGGAAGAAATAGCGAGAAACGATAAAGAACAATAAAATTTATATTATTATGAAGAAGATTAAGTTATTAGGAAAAGTGGGGTTGGTGGTTTTAGTGAGTTGTTTTGGTTTTGCCGGTTCGATATTTGCTCAGGGGACAACAGGCATTCTTAAACCGGATTCCTTGAGGCAGGATACGGTCCTCGTTAAACCGTTAGCTGTTTTTCAGCTACTGAAGCCTGCTTGTATGCCCTGTCATTCAGACGCAGGAAGGGATAAACCCAAAAATGCCGTCAATTTCTCTGCCTGGGTGAAATACACACCAACGGAACAAAAAATGCTGGCAGCTTCGATTCAGTCCGAAGTAAATAAGAAGAGCATGCCGCCCAGAGGATTCCTCAATTCACATCCTGCAGCAGCGCTTACAGATGAACAGATCGGTAAAATAGCACAGTGGTGCGATTCAGTGAAATCTCAGCCGATCAACTTCCTGGCTAAATAGTGTCGACTCCAAGCTATAAGGAAATCTGGCAAATTGCCGGACCGATCATGCTTAGCCTGTTGGCGCAAAACATTGTTGGCGTCACAGATACTGCATTTCTCGGGAGAGTCGGCGAGATCGAACTGGGTGCATCTGCCATCGGCGGAGTGTTCTACCTGATTCTATTCATGGTTACTTTCGGATTCGCAACCGGGGTCCAGATTCTTGTAGCAAGGAGACATGGAGAAAAAAACTATACCGCTATAGGAAGGATTTTTGACAATAGTTTTTACTTCATCGGACTATTCTCCATTACCATTTCTGCGGTTGTTTTCATTTACGGTCCTTCGTTTCTCAAACTTTTCCTGACCTCAGACGCTATTTGTCAGGCAAGTTCGGTCTTCTTAAAATACAGGGTTCTGGGACTTTTTTTTGCGTCTTCCGCCTTGCTGTTTCGGTCATTCTACACAGGAATTTCCTTTACGAAATATTTGACTATCAGTTCTGTCATCATGGCGGTACTGAATATTCTTCTGGATTATCTCCTGATTTTCGGTCATGGCGGATTTCCCAAAATGGGCATTCAGGGTGCTGCCATTGCCTCGTCTATTTCAGAGGCTGCGGCCTTGCTTTTCTTTATCCTGATCACCTTTGAAAACAGCCGTCTCAAGAAATATAAGCTATTCAGACTGGTTAAACCCGATTTGACAATTATCAGAAAAACACTTGAAACTTCCATTTTCGTGATGATTCAGTTCATCCTTTCTTTTGGAAGCTGGTTTGTGTTTTTTATGATCGTCGAAAAAATGGGTGAACGATCGCTCGCCGTTTCCAACATCATCCGTTCGATCTATATCTTCATGATGATCCCCGGATGGGCGCTCGGCTCGGTTGCCAGCACACTGGTTAGCAGTGCGATGGGGGAAGAGAAGCCGGAAAATGTCATGCCAATTATTTACAAAATCGTAAAGTTCAGCTTTCTTGCGCTTTCCGGAATTATCTTGATTGCCTCCTTGTTTCCAACACAGGTTATTGCTGTCTATACCAATAATGCAGCCCTTGCCGAAGCAACCAAACCTTCCTATTACATTATTCTGGGAGCTTTGGCGATTTTCTCAATCAATAGTATATTCTTCAATGGGGTTTTAGGTACTGCAAATACCAAGACCTCCTTATTCATCGAGACTTTCACCTTGTCTGCCTACCTGGGATTCACCTGGCTGATAGCAGTTTACTTTAAACTAAGCATTGAATGGGTATGGATGGCGGAATACGTCTATTTCGTGATAACCGGAATACTTTCTCTTTGGTACCTGAGAAACGGAAATTGGAGGGCGAAAATTGTCTGAAATCAGGGGACAAGGTATTTTTTTAAAGAGTCCGGAATCAGGTGGTTCCCCTTGGTGGCGAAGAGGTTTCTGGACTTGAAATTTAAGAATTTCCTTTGAAGTTGGTCGAGTTGTGCGGGATCTTGTTCTGGTTCAATGTTCAAGTCGGGAAAGACTTTATAAAGTGTCGTCCCTGCTACGAAATGGGTGCCATTGATATAATCTGTCAGCTCGCCGGTATTTCTTTTTAAAGGATAAGCGTGCAAATTCCTAAATCCAGTGTTCGTATCCAGACCATGACCGATCCAGGAGGTTACCGCAGGAAGTTGGATATTCATCCTTTCCTTAAATAAAGCAAGTAACGAAGGTGTGACATCAAAATGTGTCACGATAGAAGAAAATCGCTGCCCTTGTTTTAGGAGCGGTGAGTAAATAACCAGGGGAACATGAAACCTGTCAAGTAGGGTATTGATTGGGATCTCAGGCATTCGATGATCGCCGGTGATCACGAAAATCGTGTTCCCGAAGCTTTTGAGCTTGCTGAATTCCTTGAAAAAATACCTGAGTGATTCATCAAAATATAGGATAGTGGCGAACTGGGCGCGATACTGACGGTTGAACTTCTTTTGACTTTCAGTCAGTCCGGTGTCATTCATTCTTTTCTCGAAAAGATCGTTGTAGTATTGCTGATCCGGAACTAGAAACGGATTATGCGTGGCGATCGTAAGAATCACATCTGCCCTTTGGCCAGACTCCCTGGATTTCAGGTCATCCAGGTATTTCCGGAAAATTTCATGATCGCCATAACCCCAGGAAAAGCCCTGACTGCTAGCCGGAAGTTTATGATATTCAGCACCAAACTCTTTCTCTCCAATGATCTTACCAATACCCTGATGTAGCATGAAATTTCCCATTTGATCGAATTCCGGATCCCCACCATAATAGAAGGAAGTCGCGTAACCTGCACGGTTCTTTAAAAGGCTCAGCAGGCTAAGATGATCCGGCATTTTAATTCCCAGATTGTTAAATCCTTTTTCCCCAAAGGGTAAAGATGCCAGTAAAGAAGGTAAAACGCTAAACGTTCTGCCGGAGGTGCTAAGACAGTTTTCCCAATAAAGGCCCTTGCTCATCAGCGAGTCCAGAAATGGTGTAAAACTGCCGAGGTAGGCTCCGTTACCCGAATATGCCCGGCCCAGACTCTCTACAATAATAAAGACAACTGATGGCGGTTCAGCCCAGGCTTTGAAAAAAGGGTCAAGAACATCCGGTGTACGTTCGGGATGCAGAAATGGATAATCACGGCTTAGGTAAGTGTGCGGATTGCCCGGATCTGAAGGTTGGGAGGATAAAGGCAGATCTTTGACTTTCTCTACTTTGTCAGAGGTCGAAAGCGGATTATCTCTTTCTATTAAAGGTTTGTCTTGATTTTTTAACTGATGGGTGGTGTCAATTAATGGACGTGAAAGTTCGGTTAACTGAACCTGATCCTGCATGATATCCTCCGTTACATTTACATTTTCATTGAGAACAAAGTCAGTCGGGATGTTTTTCGCATGGTAATATTCCTGCAGACTTTCGCTGAAAAGGTTGAATTTATTGGAGGTGATATTCTTCCTGAATTCATTTTTGAATTCGGTAGGATAAGGATTAATGGTGTTAAAAGGAAGTAAGGTGAAGAAGAGGGCGGCAATGACTAGAATAGATAAAAAAGAAGATATCCTCTTTTCTGACAATTTATAAAATGTATAAATGGAAATCGCAATGAAAGAGAAAAATGGCAAAATCGTATAAGGGTTCATTTCGCCCGAAGCCTGGACCGTATGTTTGATTTCATCGAATGAGTACCCGAAAACATCCGAGCCGAGCGGTATCCTGGTAGTGGAAAAATAGTGAAGTAATGCCACATCTGTTAAGACCGCCGCAATTGAAAATATTGCATAAAAAACCCTGGCCGTCTTGTGGCTAAAATGATCTGTTACGAGGTAGGGCAAAAGAAGATAGACCGATAACCTGAGTGAAAACATCAGGTCAAAACGAATGCCAAAGATCAGATCCAGGGTACTTCCGGGAGGGTAACCTGCCTTCGCCGCGATGAATAATATTTCATAAATCCTTACCAGGATAACCAGTCCGGTAGTGATCAGGCTAAGGGTTGCATAGCGTTTCAGGGACTGTCGGACCAGAATTCTGAGAGGCGGGGTAAATTCCATACAAAGGCAGGAAAATAATATTTATAGAAGGCCAGGTTCAAAAGTATTAATTTATTTTCTCAGACGGTAATTTAATATTAATTAAACATGCATTTTCGGCTTATTATGTTTGAAAGGATTATCTTTGCAATCTGATTTTTATTATTAGTTAGTATCCTATGAATGAGAAAGATATAAAATTGCTCTCTGAATTTCCTCCTGTTCCAACGGCCGTTTGGGAAGAACAAATCAACCTCGACCTGAAAGGAAAGGACTATGAAAAGAGTCTGATCTGGAAAACCAATGAGGGATTCAATGTTCGTCCCTACTATCGTGCTGAAAGCATTGAAGGGTTGGATTTTCCCGATAGTTTGCCGGGTCAGTTTCCCTATGTTCGGGGGAAAAGCGCCTCAGGAAACAATTGGCTTGTGAGGCAGGATATTGTCGTGAACGATCCGGTTTCGGCCAATATTAAGGCATTGGACGTCCTGAATAAAGGGGTTACTTCGCTTGGATTTGTCTTCAATGAGTGCGGGAAGGTGAGCGCTGAGGATCTGCTGAAACTACTACAAAATATTCATCTTGAAGCAGTTGAAATCAATTTCAATCTTTGCTGCAAATACATGGATTTCTTCAGTACCCTTCGGGGATACCTTGATGGGCTCGATGTTGATCCTTCAACCCTGCATCTTTCGCTAAACCACGATCCGATTGGTCGGTTTACCCTTCGTGGAAAATTTTGCCACGGAGAGGAGGAGGCTTTCAATAAGTTAAAGACGATGATTGAGGAGGGAGCAAAATATCCTCATCTGCATCAGCTGGCCGTTAACGGTATCTATTTCAACAATGCCGGCGCCTCCATCGTTCAGGAACTCGGTTTTTCACTCGCCATCGGAGTGGAATACATGTCGCGTCTGACTGAACTGGGTGTTGATGCAGCACTGGCGGCTAAAAAAATCAGGTTCAATTTTGGGGTGGGCGGCAATTATTTCATGGAGTTAGCTAAGCTGCGTGCTGGCAGAATGTTATGGGCCAATATTATCAAGGCATATAATCCTGTTTGCAATTGTGCTGAATCGACCGGAGAGGGACAGTTCTGTCCGTGTGCTGCCAAAATGTACGCCCATTGCGAGACTTCTACCTGGAATAAGACCGTTTACGATCCTTATGTGAACCTGCTCAGAACTCAGACGGAAGCCATGTCGGCTATCCTTGGTGGCGCTGATTCGCTGACCGTTCTACCTTTTGATTCCGTTTATGAACAACCTACCGCCATCGCGGAACGCATCGCCCGCAACCAGCAGGCACTGTTGAAAGAGGAGGTACATCTGGATAAAATTGCCGATCCGGCTGCAGGATCCTACTATATCGAAACCCTAACCTCGCAAATTGCGGAGCAATCGTGGAAACTCTTCCTGGAAATTCAGGACAAAGGTGGTTTCCTGGCAGCTTTCCGCTCTGGATTTGTGCAGTCGCTGGTCAAGGAAATGGCTGAGAAACGCCGCAAGGGAATTGCCTCCAGAAGGGAGAATATTCTTGGTGTGAATCAGTTTCCAAATATCAATGAACAGCTGGAACCCGGACTTTCTTCTTCATTCTTCGAAGTAGAGGATCAGACTGCCGAAAATGCTGAGGTGGAGACGCTTAAGTTGTTTCGGGGAGCACAGCAGCTGGAAGCCTTGCGTTATGCCACTGATTGCTTTTCAGCAGTGAATAGCCGGCCCAAAGTCTGTATGCTACCGATCGGAAGCCTCGCCATGAGGAAGGCCAGGGCTCAGTTTTCCTGCAATTTTTTCGCTTCTGCTGGTTATGAGGTCATCGACCATAACGGTTTTGAAACGATTGAAGAAGGTCTTGCCACGATTATGTCCGCCAATCCCTCAGTGGTTGTTTTATGTAGTTCGGACGAGGAGTACGCCACACTGGCGCCTGAATTTTTTCATCAGCTCAGGGGAAGGGCAATACTCGTAATCGCAGGGGCTCCGGCATGCATGGAAGAGCTGAAAAGTCTGGGGATCCAAAATTTCATCAGTGTCAAGACCAATTTACTGGAGGCATTGACGGAATACAACAGGATGCTTGGGATTGGATAATTTTCTAATTCGCTCCAACGGATTTGTAATCCGTTGGCAAAAGTTTACCTGCGGATTGCAAATCCGTCGGAGCATTTTGGAAACAAGAAAAATTGAAAATAAAATATAGAGCATGACTCCAAATTTTAAAGAGATAGAAATAACGGGATGCACGGAATCCTTTGGTGCCTTTTCGAAAAAGAAACAAGCTGGTGAGGAGCCAGTCTGGTTGACTCCGGAGCTGATCCCAGTCAAAGGAGGATACACAAAAGCTGATCTTGAAGGTATGGAACATCTGGGTTACGCAGCTGGAAAAGCTCCTTTCCTCAGAGGTCCTTACTCTACGATGTATGTGATGCAACCATGGACCATCCGCCAGTATGCAGGATTTTCTACTGCCGAGGAGTCCAACGCTTTCTATCGCAGAAACCTTGCTGCCGGGCAAAAAGGATTGTCTGTCGCATTCGATCTTGCCACACACAGGGGTTACGATTCGGATCATCCACGTGTGACAGGTGATGTTGGGAAAGCTGGCGTCGCGATAGATTCCATCCTGGATATGAAGATTTTGTTCGATCAGATTCCGCTCAACAAGATGTCTGTCTCCATGACGATGAATGGAGCTGTTTTGCCAATCATGGCGTTTTATATTGTCACCGCACTCGAACAGGGAGCAAAACTGGAAGAATTGGCGGGAACCATTCAGAATGATATTCTGAAGGAATTCATGGTAAGGAATACCTATATCTATCCGCCTGAGTTCTCCATGAAAATCATCGCAGACATCTTCGAATTCACCTCTCGGAAGATGCCGAAATTCAATTCTATTTCCATCTCCGGATACCACATCCAGGAGGCGGGAGGTACCGCAGATATTGAGATGGCCTATACACTGGCGGACGGATTGGATTATATCAGGACTGGTATCAAAGCAGGACTGGATATCGATGCGTTTGCCCCCAGACTCTCCTTTTTCTGGGGAGTCGGGATGAACCATTTCATGGAGATTGCCAAGATGCGGGCTGCCCGAATGATTTGGGCCAAAATCGTGAAACAGTTTAATCCGAAGAGTGCCAAATCAATGGCGTTACGGACACACTCACAAACCTCTGGCTGGTCGCTGACAGAGCAGGATCCTTATAACAATGTAGGTCGAACCTGTATCGAAGCGCTCGCTGCAGCCTTGGGACATACACAATCACTGCACACCAATGCGCTGGATGAAGCCATTGCCTTGCCAACGGATTTCTCGGCCAGGATTGCGAGAAATACGCAAATTTATCTGCAGCAGGAGACTGAAATCTGCAGATCACTGGATCCATGGGCTGGTTCCTATTTTGTGGAGTCGCTTACGAATGACCTCATGAAAAAAGCCTGGGCCCTGATTGAGGAGGTTGAAGCCCTCGGCGGAATGTCGAAGGCAATTGAGACCGGTGTGCCTAAGATGCGTATCGAAGAGGCTGCGGCCAGGACGCAGGGACGCATAGACTCTGCATCCCAGGCCATTATCGGTGTTAATAAGTACCGTTTGGAAAAGGAGGATCCGATCGACATCCTGGAGATCGACAACTCTGCGGTCCGTCTTTCACAGATTGATCGACTCAATCATTTGCGTGCCAACCGCGACGAAACAGCAGTTCAGGCTTCGCTTGAAGCGATCACTGAATCAGTAAAGTCCGGCAAGGGAAATCTGCTCGAACTGGCTATCGACGCTGCTCAGAAGCGTGCAACACTCGGCGAAATTTCCTTTGCCTGTGAGAAAATTGCAGGAAGATATAAAGCAACCATCAGAACCATATCAGGCGTGTATTCATCAGAAGCTAAGAATGACAGCGACTTCACGGGAGCGAAGTCACTCGTACAGCAATTTGCTGAAAAAGAAGGTCGTCAACCACGAATTATGATTGCCAAAATGGGCCAGGACGGGCACGACCGGGGCGCAAAAGTAGTAGCAACCGGTTATGCGGATCTGGGCTTCGACGTCGACATGGGGCCCTTGTTCCAAACGCCGGAAGAAGCGGCAAAGCAAGCAGTCGAAAATGATGTGCACGTGATGGGGATTTCTTCGCTTGCTGCAGGTCACAAGACGCTCATTCCAGCTGTTATCAGTGAGATGAAGAAGCTGGGGCGTGAGGATATCATGGTCATTGCCGGAGGTGTAATTCCTTCACAGGATTATCAGTTTCTATATGATGCTGGTGTCGTGGCGATTTTTGGTCCGGGCACCTCAGTCGCTTCAGCAGGGAAGAAGATCATGGAAATTCTGATCGCAGCTCAGCAATAGAAGACTTTTGCCTGACCATTAGTGCATATATTAATTCTATTTAATCCGAATTGGAGGAAGCAATTTGCGACCTCCAATTTAGAATTATTTTGGCTTACCAGACTTTGAGTACAGTTTTTTCGGTTGTCACTTGGACGAACGGACCGGCAGAGTTGTTTCCTTCAGTTCGTTTGTTACCAAAATAGTCCCTGTCAATGATCAAAACACTACCATCCCGGTTATCGAAAGGAGCCCTGGGCATTTTCGCCTTGCCCAAAATCGCGGTGTTGATTAATTGTGTCTTTTGGTTGATTAACGTCGGATTAAAAGAAAAATGCAGGAAAACATTTGGTTCTTTTTCTTCTAGTAAGAGGCCTGGGTTAAAGGTTGAGTCATTGGAAAAATTGGTCTCCTTAACTGATGGTTTTGCCCGGTTGCAATAACTATTTCCACTGATCCAGACCGGAAGCTTTGCATTGTTATAAACCTCAGATCCAAAAATAAATCTGTTATTGTTATAGGTTTTATTACCCGGTCCGACGAAGATATTGTTGTATAGGCGATCATCACCCGAAAGAATCGTGGTTAAAGCAGCAACATCGGTAGAATGGGGCAGAAAATAGGGGGTAAAGCGGTTAGGTTCCGGCCACATATAGAATGCACCGGCAATCAGGTTATGCAGATAAGCCCCGCCTTCCGACTGGGTTCTGATGGCCATGGAAGACAAAAATATATTGTTGTCGACGACAAACGGTCCATGGTTTACCTCCAGAAACAGATCCTCCATACTGTTATTGTAGAAGAGATTGCAGGATACCCTTGTGCCTTGTGCCATCCAGTCCAGCCAGAGTCCTCTGCCACAATTATGGATCCTGTTTTTAAGAATGTAGGTATCAACAGCAGCATGGAATTTTATTCCGCCGATTTCGGCTCCTGAGAATTGTCTTTTTGTCCAGATGTTGTAGATATGGTTGTTTTCGATGGTGCTGAAGGCGGCTCCCATACTGCCGCAAATTCCGGTCTGCTCGCAGTTGAAGATAGTATTGTTACGCACGATATGGGATCCAATATTCTCCTTGTTCCACCCTTTGCGCAGTACGTTGAACAGGACCTCAATGTAGTGAATGCTGCCATCACGTTTGATATTTTCCTTGTCGAGGGTCCAGACATTGTGCCCCGATCCGCGTTCTTTACCCAGGGAGATTCCGTTGCATTTGGAATCACTGATCACATTGTTCTCGATGATCCACCCTTTGTTCCAGTGGGTAGAGATCATACCAACCTGTTCGGCTGTGGGAGCGGCCCATTGTGTGGCCGCCTGACTAAAGTAGAATCCGCTGATGGTAAGATAGTTAACGCCTGGTTTGTCAGGATAAAATATGGTTCGCCGCATGCTGATTTCTGTCAGCTCCTTATTTGGGTTGACTTTGTGAAAATTAGCCCAGATAGTGGTCGTTTCGGCATTGCTTTCGCAGTACCAGGTATTTATGCAACCAACTGAATCCAGAGTATTTGGAGGTATCACCGGATTCAAAACTTTCGCTAGTGCTTCCTTCTCATAAAATGATTTGCCATTCAAAAATAATTCTCCTGTGTGATGCGTCCGGCCTTGCCGGTTGAACCAATCGCCGCTGATGGTATCCTGGTAAGGATTGTAGTTCCCGAAAAAAGAATTGGGAATGACCACTTTCCATACCCCGTCTTTTTCCTTTTTCCAGCCGGTGACTATTTCAGAGCCTTTGATTTCTACTTTCTCCCCTTTGGCAGCTCTGTAAGTAATTCTTTTTGTGTCACTCTCACCGCCGCGCGCAGGGTTGATCCATTCCCTGTATACGCATGAATGAACGGTAATTGTATCACCTGGGAAGGCGATTTTGGCTGCCTTTGAAATAGAAAGGAACGGTTTTAACTGGGATCCCTCACCGGCATCATTGCCATTTTTGGCAACATGTAACTCTTTTGCCGAGCTTAAGCTGCTGATAAATAGTAAACTTAGAAGGATTAAGGGGAAAGGGTTTTTCATGGTCGGCTATTATTTAAACTTATTTGTTGATAAGTGATTGCGGCGTGACCCGTTATCGTCTGGTTTTGAACTATAAATATAAGGAAAATTCAAATTTTTAAAGACAATATAGGGACACGAAACGGTAGTCATGTAGACTGCATTTTGAGGTGCATCTTCGTTATAGCATTCCCAGGGAGCACCAAAATCAGGACCTTTCCTGAAGTCTCCGGCACGCAGATCGTCTACATATTCTTTCGCAAGCTGACGGGCTGCCTTCAGATCTGTTATGGCTATGGCCTGGCAGACCCAACCTGTTGGGGTACCCCAAAGAGCGCCATTCTGGTACATGTTTTTGCGTGCCAGACTCTGCTCCCAAGCTGTAGTTTCACTAAAATCATCGCAGGTAAGTACATGTCGGATATTTCCTCTCTTCGAAAGTGTTCCTTTTTGAAAGGCATCTGCCAGAAATTTGGAACTCTTTTGCCGCTGGGTTCCTTTAATCACTCCAAAATGAATGGCTAATACTGTACTCCAGACGTCTGCCTGTTTGCCTGTTCCTGTTGAAGCAAGAAGCATGCCTCTTGCATCCAAAAATCTGTCCGGAATTTCATAGCTTAAGCGATTTGCGATATCTTGGTAGAACTGTGCTTTATCATTTCTGTGTAATAGTTTGAATAGTTCAGCCATCTCGAGTGAGGCGCGATATTTCAACAAGGAAGGCAGACACAAATCTCCTGTGAAGGTAATGACATCCCTGAATCCAAAGTCAATGCCGCGATATTCTTCGATGGTGGAAACCAATACTCCGTCCTGCCTGGTGGGCGGAACTTTATAGGCCATTTCGAGCCGGTCGATCCAACGGACACCGTTGATCTCTTCCGCCAGAAATTTCGGCTTAGTCCATTGTTTTAGGTAATACCAGGCCATGTGCACGAAGAAATACTGATCACAATATGGTGGAAACAATCCCCATTTTTTGCCGCCTTGTCCTTTGTAATTATATGTTCCAGGAAAATAGACCGGTTTGCCGTCGTCAATCCGGATGTGATCTGCAATTGCTCCAACTGGCACCATACTCCCGGCATCCGTGATCCAGGTTTGGTCGCACTGCCTGCTGGCGGTCAGTTGCAACATGTGTAACTGTTCTTCAAGCGTAATAAAACCTGATTCCAGAGACATGGCATAATCCCGGATCCAAAAAGATGGATAGCATGCCCTTCCACCCGGTCTTATTAAAGTACCTCCAGTATTATTCCCACCGAAATCAGGCGTAATTTTCTGTCCGGGCAGGATACGGGACGCATCAATGACCTCGCGGGTCATTTCTTCCAGAAAATAAAGGTCAGATGTTGACAAAAGTGTACTATCGCTGTTTACGGGACTTTCCACCGATGTGTTATTCCTGCCTTCAAAGCTATTGTCATGATATGGTTTCGCAGATAACAAATCCGACTCTTTAACGGAAAAAATTGTATTGTCAGTATATAAATTCGAGGTCACAATGCATTCGGACGGACTATTTTGAAATGCCAAACAATTGGTTGTTAACACAATAGCAGAAAGCAAAAGTGGGAATTTAAATTTTGGGCTCATTTTTTAATTTCTCAATCAATGAAGTGATAAAGTACTGAACACCATGCAGAAGTCTAACCAGGAAAAGAAATAGAAGCGTTGACTCGAATTCAGTCCCATGAAAAGTAAGAACAAACTAAGCCACCAATCCTGTTTTTGGAATATCTCATACAGACACATTTGGAGCTCTAAATAGATCCTGTTAATCTATCGATATCACCCTGAAAGACAGGTCGGACT
This sequence comes from Prolixibacteraceae bacterium, assembly GCA_037137375.1. GTDB lineage: Bacteria > Bacteroidota > Bacteroidia > Bacteroidales > Prolixibacteraceae > CAINVV01. Next base: position 10,295 of record JBAXKJ010000005.1, on the reverse strand, counting down.
CTAATAATGAAACTATAACTTTCTGCAAATGGCGGCCCATCCGCCACCCTTTGCCAGGTTGATTTTCAATTTATCGGCTTTTGTCACCTGTTTAACAATCCGCTTATAATCATTGCAGCTTACTTCAGCATTGGCTCCATCCTGCATGATCTCCAACTCGTAGTTTCCTTCACCCAGAAAGGAGAAGTCCACATCCAGCGAACGGGCAGTCCAATCGGTCATGGCCCCTAAATACCAGTTACTATCTTTTTGCCGGGCCGTCAGGATGTAGTCACCTACTTTGGCATCCAGAATTTTAGTGTTGTCCCAGACCGTCGGCATCTGGCTGATAAAGGTAGTACACTCGGGTTCTTTGTAGTAGTTGGAAGGACTATCATTCAGCATCTGAAGAGGGGCATCATAACAAACATACATGGCCAGCTGGTGGCAGCGGGTACCCAAGCTCATCGGGTGTGAAAAGCTGATGGAAAAGTCTTTCGCATTCTTATTGACCATGGCTCCGGGTGTGAAATCCATTGGCCCGGCCAGCATCCTGGTAAAACACAGTGTAACATCGTGTTCGGGAGTGATATCCTTGCTCCACTTACAGTTTTCCATGCCTTTTACCCCTTCATGATTGATGATATTCGGATAAGCCCTGGCCATCCCGGATGGTTTGAAAGCTCCGTGAAAATCAATAAGCAGCTTTCGGTCCGCGCATGCTTTGGCAGCCCGTTCGTAAAAGTTGACCATGTACTGCTCTGAACGGGCCATAAAATCAACTTTGATTCCTTTTACTCCCCATTGAGAGTACAAATCCAGGGTGCCATTAATATCTGCATCGAGCGCATTCCATAGACACCACAGAATGAGATCCACATTTTTGGATTTCCCGTAAGCAATCAACTCCTTAAGATTCAAATCCTTATTGGGCTCTTTGATATTTAAAGTCGTCAGCGTCCAGCCCTCATCCAAAATAATGTATGGGATCTTGTATTTCGAGGCGAAATCGATGTAATATTTGTAAGTCCGGGTATCGAGCCCTGCCTTAAAATCCACACCGTAAATATTATTTTCATTCCACCAGTCCCAGGCAACCAGTCCCGGTTTAATCCAACTGGTTTCCTTCAGTTTGGATTCCCGAGAAAGCAAAAAGACCATCTGATTTTCGACCAGTCTGGCATCCTCTTTACTTACCATGAAAACACGCCAGGGAAAAGATCTGGTTCCATTGGTTTTGGCAATGTAATCAGCTTCCTGAATATTCTGAATGCCCCGATCTCCCTTTGGATCCGATTTCAGGATCACCTTAGGATATTTGCTTTTAAATGCATTCTTGCCGGTTGCCTCCATGAACAGGCAAGGATAATCAAACAGATCGGCTTCGGTAATTCCGATTTTGATGTTATTTTCGGCTTTTACCAACGTTGGGAGAGAGCAGAACCTGCCTGCATTCAGGGAACTTATCTTCTGATCGAGGTAGAGCCGCTCATAGTGGGAATAAAGTGTCTCCTCCTCCGGAAACAGCACACCGTAATCGCCGGCGAAATTCAATCCCACTTCTTCATTTTTGACAGTAATCTCATTTTTGAGATTCGTTTCGAACCGATAGGCTATTCCATTGTCAAACAAACGGAAACAAACCTTATAGTCTGGCTTAAAAGCGAGGGTCAGCTGATTGTATTCATTAGGGATGGTCTTAGATTTAACTGCCACTACCGTGGAAACTACCTCTTTCACAGAGGTTGTTTTGGCCGAAAGCACTTTGGCATTGGCACCTAAAACGCCAGAGCCCAAATCCAGGCTCATTGTGTTGTTGGTGAAAATGGGATTCCCCTCGACTGCAGCCGACCATTTGATCTGGTTATCAACTGATAATGTTACTGAAATCTGACCATTGGGGGAGGTGATTTTGTATTCTTTTGAAGTTGCATTCAAGGCCAAAACCACCAATAAAAAAGACAATAATATTTTCATAAGATAAAGTAATGTTGTTGGACTAAAATAGCTATTCCTTATATAAAAAATCCATTTTCACGGAATAATTTTTGATTATACGATGGCTTATCGTATGTTTGTAAATTGATTGTTCTACCAGTACAAAAAGATACTTAGCAATGAAAGTTACAGCAATCATCCCTGATGAACTTGTCAGAGAAACCCAAAACCTTTCTAATGCCCGGAATATCACCGAAGCAATGATCATTGCCTTAAAGAATTATATTGCGCTACAAAAGCTAAAGTCAATGGGTGAAGCAATCAATCATAGCCCTTTGAAGTTTAAGCTTACGGCACAAGAAATAAGGGAAACAAACCGACAATAATGGATTTGATCGTAGACACTTCAGTTTGGTTTGAATACTTCAAAAGGAATGATCCTTATTACCAGGAAGTGCAGCGCCATTTGGATACCTTAAGCGTTAAGATATTAGACCCAATAATCGGTGAAATTTTGCAGGGGGCGCTCAATCAAAAGGAGTTAAATTTTATCAAAACCTATATTGGATACGTACCAAAAATTGAAATGAGGGACTTGTTTGAAAGAGCCGGTGAATATTCTTGCTCAAACAAACTTATTTTAAAAGGCATTGGTTTGATCGATGCCTGCCTGATCTACGCAACGATCGAAACGAATTCCATACTTTGGACGTTGGATAAAAAGATCATCAACTTTTTGGATAAAAAATATCTGTACGAATTGGGATAAGCATTTTCCGAAGGGAAGGGTTGTTTTTGCTAAATCTTGATGGATAGGAAATTGAACGGATCACAGATGCGTTTCAACCCGGGTCTTTTTTATGTAATAAATACAACGGAATTCGAAATATATGTACCAAATTACAGTACATTTGTGAAATATAATGCAAATATAGTATGATTGAGTTATCCGTTAATAAATTCAGGGCAAACATCAAAGAATATGTCGATAAAGTGATTGAAGATCATCAGGCAATCAGGGTGAACAGACGTGCTGGTAAGGACTTCATTGTGATGAGTGCCGAGGACTGGGAGCGTGAGCAAGAAACCTTGTATGTACTCAGGAATAGTTCATTGATGAGCCAGGTTGCGGAATCAATGAAAACATTTGAGGATAAAAGTGGCCATCAACCAACACAGGCAGAATTGGATGAGATCAATCGTTTTTGAAGGAAATACATGGGAGGTTTATGAAGAATTGCGGTCAGAGGACAAATTGCTTCATCGGAACCTTTGCAGAATTTTAAAAGAAATGCAGAGGGAAAATCCCGGGAAAGGCATTGGAAAGCCCGAACAGTTGAAATATGAGTTGACCGGTTTTTGGTCCAGGAAGCTTTCACAATATGACAGACTTGTATATAAATTTGATGAAATATCTATCCATACTTTTGCCATTGGAGGGCATTATCAGCAGAATGTTTGATTTTGTGATAGATGGACATCTTGAAAATCCACTTTTGTTTTTTTGATGTTGCCGGTATATAACTCTAACCCAGCCCTGCGAAGTTCAAGATAGATAAGATTTTCAACCAAATAGCCAAATTCATATCCGAATCCCGGATACAAGTAGTTCTTGAAGGATAATTTGCATGTACTCCATAAATGTCTGCTTTGATTTATGGCCATTGAAAACAAGAGTCCGGTATAGCAGGCTTTACCTCTCAGCTTGACTGGTAGTTAGCTTAGTATTTTATAGTTATTAAGCACATCGAATGAGGTAACAGTCCGAGCTGAAGTGCAAGTTTATGATTGTTAAGCGGTTGCGTATATTGTTTGTCGGCGCTTAGTTCTGCCGTTTTTATCAGTTTTTCAATTACATCGGGGGATGCCTTCGGTTTGCCCATTTGTTCCCATTGGCGGTAACTGTTGTGCTGGGTTTTCGACAACCAATATTCGGTAATAGTTACCTGTTTTCCGCTGAAATCCAGATTGTCGACCAACAGTTGAACGTCTGTAATTTGATTAAAATTGTTTTCCAATTCGTTAAAATTATAGAGCAAAAGTTGACACTCATTTTTTCCTTTTGTGGCTAACAGTCCGATGGGCCCTCCTGTTTTTGGGCCTGTAATTTTCAATCGGTCTTCGCCCAACAAAGCAAGCATCTCGTAAGAAGTAAGGACGGGCTTGGGTACACAACCCGAGGTCATCAAGTCTCTTGAACCCCAGAAAATAGGCCCTGTTGCCGCGTTGAACCATGCGCCCCAGTAAAGCAACAGACTTGTTTTGAATTGGTAGTTGTCGTTAATCGCATACAAACAATCGACCAATTTGGCCAAAAACAGGGCCGAAACCTCACTGTTCCTGTATTCCAACTGAGGATACTGGTCTACAAATTTTGAGTCGCCATTAGAACACAACCCCCATTCATTGATATGAAATTCAGTCTTTTTTAGGGAAGGATATTTTGATATCAATCGTTCCAACCAAAGCATATCGGTACTGAATTTCTGTACTGACGGAACTATTTCCGGAGCCTTCGCAAGCCATCCACCCGATAAGCCATAAATATGATAGGATATAAAATCTATTGGAGAACCGATTTTTTTTGTAACGTAGTTGGTGTCTAAAACTACATGGTTGAGAAAATCCTTTAAAAACGATAAATTAAAACAACCTGGCCCGCCAACTTTGAAATCACTGTTGAAAGATTTTACTGTATGGGCAAACACATCATAGAGTTTATAAAAATCGGGTAAGATCTTACGGTCCCAGCCATCGGGTTCGTTCCAGACTTCGAAATACCATGTTTTCAATTCGTTTTCACCAAATTCAGTCACTAAATTTTTCATGAATTTATTGAGTAATTCCTGCCATTTTACCCAACTCACGGGAGGACCCTCGTGCGATTCAAAAGATTCATCGTTGGTTTTACTGGAATTTTTGGCACTAAATCCGTCGGGGTAAAAATCGAACTCAACGATGGGTTTCATCCCTCTTTTTACATATTCGTGAAATGTCTTGTTGACAAGAGAAAAATCATAGTGATAAATGCCTTTTTCATCAATGGTCAACACCTTGCCGCAAATACTTCCTCCGGCTTTCTTGTCGCCGGAAGAGCTGTTGCTAAAAGTATTGTGGGTCCGGAAGTATTTGACCGTATTTAATTTCTGGGCCCTGTCTAAAAACGTCTGTCCTTCAGGTTCATTAACTATCTTAAAAAGAAAATCGTACCCACAAGCTTTCCAGAAACCTGTATTTTTGCCGATTGTTTTAGCATAATCGACGGAAAAGTTAACCTGGGCGTTGGCTACTTGCCAAGAGAGTGCAATAAAAAAAAGTAAACAAACCAGTTTTCTCATATTCAGTAAAATATATACACTTAGATGTTAGTAAGATACGAATTGTCTCAACACTTTTTTTTCTTTGAATAAATATTTTTTTATGAAAATAAAATTAAACTTGTAAACCGTAATTGCCCGGTTAAGAAAATACTATACACTCTGAATCCATTATTATTTAAGACACAGAAAGTGAGGGTCATATGGTTGTATTCATTGGAGTTAGTCCTGTATATTACTGCCACTACCGTGGATGTTATCTCTTTCAAAGAGGTGATAAAGTAAAGTCGTTAGACTAGAATAGCTATAGCTACTAGGGATAAGTATTTTCAGGAGATTGGATGTTCTTTTCTTCCAGTTTACAGCACTCCGAAAATAAAGCAAAAGAAATATTTTAAATATTGGCGTAATATTTAAAATATAATTGCTAAATTTACGCCCATATGAAGAATAGAACCTTAAAAAAGCAATTGATCAGGAACCATTCCTCCAGCATTGGACGTATTCTTGTGGTGACAGGAGCCAGACAGACAGGGAAAACAACCTTGCTTAGGAATAGTTTCAAGGATCATGCCTGGATCTTGCTGGATGATCCGGTACTCCGGATGCAATATGCTTCAATGACTGCTCAACAATGGAAGGAAACCTTTCCTTTAGCTATTCTTGACGAGATACAAAAGCTCCCATCTCTGGTTGAAACTGTCAAAGCAATTTACGATACATATGAAAATACAAGATATCTCCTTTCCGGATCAAGTCAGCTTTTACTTCTTGAAAAAGTAAAAGAAAGTCTTGCCGGTCGCTGCCAGATTGTTGAACTTTATCCGCTTACGGTGCCTGAGATGCTAACTTCTGGTTGGGAGGATGATCCTGCAAGCTCTTTTTTTCAAAAATTGCTTTCAGGCGAAACCACTGTTGCAAGTCTGTGGCACTCATTTTTATTGCTTTTCGATCATGCCAGGCGTCATCAGGCGTTTCAACATTATCTTAAATTTGGTGGCTATCCGGCTATTATTGGGGATGACCTTACAGATCAGGAAAGGTACGATTGGCTGAAAAGTTATGTCCGGACCTACCTTGAAAGGGACATCCGTGATCTGGCCGATTTCAGGAATCTCGAACCCTTTGCACTTACTCAACAGATGACTGCCTTGCATACCGGACATACAATGAATTATTCTAATCTGGCCCGGGAAGCTGGGGTTACTTCTGCAACAGCCAAAAGGTTTCTGACCTATCTTGAAATCAGCTACCAGATTATTCTTTTGCAGCCATGGTTCAGAAATCAGCACAAGCGTTTGGTAAAATCCCCCAAACTTCATTACCTCGATATTGGAGTACAACAGGCAATTCTTCAAAAGCGCGGCGGACTTACCGGAAATGAATTTGAAAGTGCGGTTGTGGCAGAGATCTACAAACAAGCAAAATACCTTCAGACTCCCACCTCATTTTACCACTTGCAAACCCTTGATGGAAAAGAAGTTGACCTGTTGATAGAGACAGAAAAGGGGTATTACGCCATTGAAATTAAAATGACAGTAAATACAGGAAGCCATGATGCGCGCCACTTAGCAGGATTGTCCCTCATACTTGACAAACCGTTGATCGCCTCATTTGTGTTATCCAATGATCCGGTCGTCAAACAATTAGGCGAAAATATCACTGCCATTCCTGTTGCCATGTTCTTGAGCTGAAATTTGATCTTCGAATCAAATAGATTTTTATTTGGAAAACAGCCCAAAATATAGGATTTAACCCTTGGAATCCAAACAAAAAATCCATGTATTTACCTCGTCTACTGAAAAGATCAAAATTCCTAGGGGTCGTATTCAATACTTATTTCTTTTCTCCTTTCCCAACGCGGAAAACGGGAAAGAATAAAGAATTTTCTATTATAGACGAAAATTGTAATTGGAAATGAATTTGAAAGCACGGATATGTGCCTTTTAATCGAGCTTGCAGGAAAATCCTAATATTTAATAGTAATTAAGTAAATCGAATGGGGCATCAGACCGAGTTGAAGTGCTAGTTTATTATTGTTAAGCGGTTGTGTATATTGTTTGTTGGGGCATAGCTCTGCCGTTTTTTCAATTTTTCAATTACTTCGGGGGATGCCATTGGTTTGCCCATCTGTTCCCATTGGCGGTAGCTGTTGTGCTGGGTTTTCGATAACCAATATTCGGTAATAGTTACCTGTTTTCCGCTGAAATCCAGATTGTCGACCGACAGTTGAACGTCCGTAATTTGATTAAAATTGTTTTCCAATTCGTTAAAATTATAGAGTGAAAGTTGACACTCATTTTTTCCTTTTGTGGCTAACAGTCCGATGGGCCCACCTATTTTTTGACCTGTAATTTTCAATTGGTCTTCGCCCAACAAAGCAAGCATTTCATAAGAAGTAAAGATGGGCTTGGGCACGCAACCCGAAGTCATCAAATCTCTTGAACCCCAGAAAATTGGCCCTGTTGCGGCGTTGAACCATGCGCCCCAATATAGCAACAGACTTGTTTTGAATTGGTAGTTGTCGTTAATCGCATACAAACAATCGACCAATTTGGCCAAAAATAGGGCTAAAACCTCACCATTCCTTGCTCCTGTCAGATCTATTTGATGCGTACATCGAAAAGGATGAAAATCTCAAGCCCAAAACCAAGGATGCGATCAAATACATTAAAAACAGACTGGAAGATTTCAAACCGGGGATGAGTGTTGGTGATATGACAATCAACTTCCTGAAAAGGTTTGAAAAGAAGAATATGGGTAATGGGATTTCTCAAGCAACAATCGATCACCATATGAGAAATCTCCGGTTGGTAATCAATTAATTCCGGGATGTGGAAAAGATCATTCCAGTACAATATGAATACCCATTCAGGAAGGGAAAATTTCCCATTTCAAGTTGGTTCCCACAAAAACAAGTCTTAAAAGAGCACGAAATACGTTCTGTGATTGAAATGATGGATATTGTGACAAAAGACATTGAATATGCAAAAGACATTTGGTTGCTACTTTACCTGTGCAACGGAGCCAATTTTGCTGACCTCCTCATGATGAAATGGGATCAGATTGACGGGGATTATATCGTTTTCACCCGTAAGAAGACCGAAAACACACGCAAGAACAACAAAAAGGACATCATCGTTCCACTGATAGATAAGCTCAAAGAACTGATTGAAAAGATCGGGGATAAGTCCAGTCCATATATTCTGGGACTCCTCCACGAAGGATATACCGACAGGTTCTTAGAAAACAAGAACCACAAGATCAAACAGATAATGAATCGGGATCTTGCCAAAATTCGAACCAAATTGGAACTTCCTACCCCTTTTCAATTAGGTAAGGCCAGAGATTGTTACGCCTCCACCCTAATGAGAAACGGTCAGTCTCTAAATGATATCGGCAAAATGATGATTATTGTCACTGAACAATATATTGCGTTAAATCTGTGATGTTGATACCTGTCAGGATGGGAATTGTTGGTATATATTTGTTAAACTTGAAAGGTCATTGGGATAAGTTAAACTTACCTGTATTAATCCTTTTGCAGAATGCCAGATACATTTCGTCTCAAGAAAAATAAAGTAGATTCATACTGGAAAGATGTCTGGATGAGATTTAAAAGCGGAGATATCAAAGCATTTGAATTGATTTATGGCGATCATATTGATTTTCTGTATAGTTATGGTACAAAGATGACTGCGGATACAGAAATGGTCGAAGATGCTATCCAGGATTTGTTTCTTTACCTCCTTTCTAAAAGAGATAATCTTTCTAACCCTGATTTTGTAAGATATTACTTGTTGAAAGCCTTTAAACGAATTCTGCTTGAAAAAATCAGGAAAGAGAAGCTATGGATAAAAGACAAGGACAATAATTTCTTTTCGTTCGATTATTCAATTGATACTGAATCTTTTTCTCTTGATGATGAAAAAGAAAGAAAATTGGTATTAGTCGAAGAATTGCTCGAGAAACTGGACCCTCGAAAGAAGGAAATCATCTTTTTAAAATTTCATAGTGGACTAAGTTATGACGAAATCGGTGATATTGTCGGAATACAGTCATCCTCTGTTAAGAAATTGGTATATAGAACGATATCTTCATTCCGAGATATCCTTAAAAACAAAATCATAGGATTGTTCTTTCTTTTTTCGAGGTCCTCAAACGTTCGGAATTAAGCTAATTTCTCTTGACGGAAGTATAAGTCGGGCTTTTTCCAACTCTTCATTTCTGATTGCATCCCATTTTTTGAAAAAAAGTCGACTTTTTTCTGTCCACTTTTTGTAAAAGCCCTTACTATATCATAAACACACATAATATTGATGGAAGACATTCGCAAATACATTGATAATTCATTGTTTATTAAATGGGTTTACGACTCGGATGAGCATATCAATGAATATTGGGATTTTTATTTGGATAAACATCCGGAGGAAAAGGAATTTCTATTAGATCTGAAAAGGGAGCTGGCATTGTTTCGTATTACCGGACAATCGCTTTCCGAAGAAAAGAAAAGGTTACTGTCTGAAAAAATTTCCCGAAAAATTCAGGATAGGCAGAGAAGAACCAGGGTCTCTGAAATTGGGAGGATCATGCTTAGATATGCGGCATTGTCTTTTCTGTTTATTGGTTTAGGTGGTGGTTTGGAATATTATTTTTATGAAAATAGGCCGGTTAAGGCAGATTTTGCCCGGTATCAGGAAATTCCCGAAATGTCGGCTAAGCCGACTTTGATTCTTTCTGACGGATCCACGATTAACCTAAATAAGAACGAGTCGATCGTAGACTATGCCTTATCGGATAAGATTGTAGCGAACAATGACAGTATCATCCAGGTGAAAAAAGGAGTTAAGACAGTTGAAGCTTTAACCAATCAGTTTTTGATTCCTTATGGGAGTCGGGGTAAATTGATACTGAGCGATCATACCGTTGTATGGCTGAATGCAGGTAGCAGGTTAATATATCCGTCTGAATTTACTGGAAGTGAACGTGAAGTTCTTCTTTTCGGAGAAGCTTTTTTTGAGGTCGCAAAAGATAAATCAAAACCATTTATTGTGAAGACCA